>CAWHNG010000007.1:0-1006512 GCA_963830735.1 uncultured Actinomycetota bacterium | reverse complement strand
CCTCTACGCTTGACTGGGGAGTCTGCTCGAGCTCTGCGCAGATCTGGTCGCGATGCCGATCGAGGCTCAGCTCAGTCGGTGTGACTTCGACGCACGCGGAATCATTGGCCGCGTCACCGGGGACGTCGTCAAAGGACTGGCGAGCATCGGGATCGTGTTCGGCGCTAAGAAGGTCCTGGTCTCTTTGGGGCTGGTCCTCTTCGTCCCGGGCGTGATCTTCGTCCCGGGCGTGATCGCCTTCTGTCACAGTCTGTCGCTCTTCTGGGGCCTCGTGATCGACGTCGTCCTCGGGATGCTCCTGGCGATCTGGACCTACATGATCGTGGAGGGCCGCATGCGGAGGTCGGTTTCGGCCAGCGACGGCTGACGCCCGGCCCGGGACGCGTCGAGGCGTGGATCCGGGCGCTGGATCCCTGGGCCTAGGTCCCTGGGCGAGCTTGGTGATCGACGTCCGGGTGGGTGCCGTGCTGCGCCCGGTACGCCGCGATCAAGTCCTTCTCGGTGACGTCCTTGCCGGCGGTGGGGTGCACGAGGAATCGCAGCCGCGTGTCCTTCGACTTCACGGTGGCCATCACATCAGACGAAGCGGCTGAGGATGAGGGGCTGGGGCCACCTGGTCGGCGGTACTGTCGCCGCGTGCAGCAACGTCAGGGCCGCGGACTTTGACCGGAACGCCCGAGCGGAGCGACTTCGTCGTGCGCGCCTCGGTCGAGGCGCTGGTGGGGGTCATCGAACAGCTGCCGGGCCTGCCGTTGGTCGAGGACGAGGACGTCGAGTGGATCGACTGGGAGATCGACGGTGTCGAGGGCCGCTCCAATTGGTACCTCCACGTGCTCGACCTGGGCTGCACCTCCGATCCAGCGGCGGCCGAGGAGATCACGGCCTTGACGGGCGCACTCACCGAGGGCGGCGTCCGACGGTGGGGACCGCAGGAGCGGCTCGTCGTGGCCGGGTTCAACGACTCGGATGACATGCCGTGGCAGACCCATTTCATCCGGGCTGCGGTCATCCGTGAGCTGGAGGAGGTCGGGACCAACCGCGCCCTGTGGTGGACCAACGGCGCGAACGCGGTGATCGTGGTCGCCAACCCCGCGACCAGGCGCAAGGTCCGCAGGGCCGCCGTCGTGGTGCTACCCGTCCATTGGATCAAGACTCCTGACCGGGCTGAGGCCATGCGCAGCTCGCCCGTGGTCGCCGACTTCCTGTCCGAGGATCCGGAACGCATCGAGAAGGTACGACGAGCGGTCGACACCACCCGTGAGCCCGTGATCTTCGAGCCGCTGGCGGCGGCACTGCCCGCGCTCGAGACCCTGGGCTACCCGAAGGTCGAGGACATCAGCTTCGATCGGATCAGGATCTTCGCTGCCGGAACCTGCCTGTGCGCGGACTACCTCAACCGGCTGACCTACGACCCCGAGCGCGAGTCGGCACGCGGCCACGTGCGGATCGTCGAGGTGCGGCAGGAGCAGCCGACCCATCGCCCGCAGCGCATCTGCGCGTGCACCGACTGCGGCAGGAGGTTCGACGTGGAAGAGGGCGAGTACCACGCCACGTGGTGGCAGTGGACCGAGCCGGACAGCGCCGGTTCCTAGGCGCCGAAGCGCGCCCGGAGTGGACGGCGTCAGCGGAAGTGAACTCATGGTCCGCGTCACGCTGAGCCTCGCTCCGGCAGTACCGAGCGCGTTCATTGTGGGCGGGGCCGAGGCCGCCAGCACGTGCGCCGAGGCCGTCCGACGTAGAGATCAGAGACTCCTGGGTCTTCCTCTAAGGCTGTGAGCTCGACGACCGAGCCCGAGCGGTGGGCATGGATCTTCTCGCTGACCTCGCGGTGGATCGACGTCATCCACGCGTGGGCGGATGGTCGGAGCCGGTGGCCGACCGGGATCTGCCAGGCTGACCGCATGCGCTGCCTGTCTCGGGGATCCAGGCCCGACCACGCCCTGTTCGCCGAGCTCGCGGGCCGTGATGGCTGAGACCGTCTACCGCCTCTCCGATGAGCCCTGGGCACCGTGGGTGGTCCGGGAGGGGGACGAGCTGCAGATCCAGCTCGGCGTCGACTTCAACCGCGGGTACGACATCCGCGAGTTCTTCTTCGCGATCACGCAGGCCCACCTGGACGTCCTCCGGAACGACCTGCCGCGGCACCTGATCCTGTGGTGTGCGCTCGAAGCGATGTGCGAGCACGCCGGGCGCGGCGACAAGCGGGGCAAGCCCAACAAGAGGAGGGCTCGGCAGGCGATCGACGTCGTACTGCTCGGCTCCCCGCCCGAGGTCGAGGCGTACGTCGCTCGCGAGGAGATCCCGACCCGCCGGCTGATCGCACACGGTGCGGATCCCGACCTGCTCGAGGCGGGGAGGCTGTTCCAGGCCCTCGGTCCCGAGCCGGGGGCGGCCGGCAAGTGGGCCCTGGTGTGGGAGCACGATGCCGACCGCGACCGCGCCCGCCGGGGCATCACTCTCGGCCCGATGGACACGGCCCTGTTGAGGTACACGAATCGGTACCTCCACGGAACCACGCTGGCCTCGCGCCGACCCGCAGACGTCGAGCCTGCCCGACTCGACGCGGTCGAAGCGCTGATCGCTGCTGCGGAGGCGGCGTGCGCGGGACTGCCGGGATCGGCACCGACGAGCGAGTACGCCGCCCGCGTCGAACCGGTGCTGCGAGCCGTCCATCCCGACCTCACCGACCAGGCGGTCACGGCGGTGAGCTCGCTGATCTGCACGGAGGCTCCGCGGCGCCACTGGGCCAGGATGAGCCTCCCGCCGCTCGCGGACGTTCGGGACCGGATCGCCTTCCGGCTGTACGGCGCACAGGACCTCGAGGCCCGGAGGGCGCACAGCGGGCCGGGCGAGATGCCGTGCACGAAGCGCTTGGGCGACGACCTGGTCCTGGGCGCCGACCTGAAGATTCCTTGGGAGCCCAGGGCAACGATCACCGAAGCCCATGCGGAAGCGTGGGAGGCACAGCACGGCGTCCGGTTCCCGGCGCTGTTGCGCGCCGCCTCCGACCACGCCCCGGTCGGACGCGAGCGGATCGAGGACGGCGTCTGCGTGATCCGCGACGAGCAGCAGGCGGCAGCCGTGCTGTTCGACCCGCGGCACTCCGCGAGGATCGTCAAGCCACCGTCCGGTCCCGGGTTCGCGATGAGGGGCGATCTGGTCGTCCTCGTCCCGTCGCGCACGTGCCTGGTCATGACCGGCAGCGAGGACGAAGCCGGCGTCGCCCGCGCCATCGACCTGGCCGAGGAGGCAGGTGCCTCGGGCGAGGAGCTGGTGAGCGTCCAGCCGCTCGTCCACCAGTGGGGGCAGTGGTTGCCCTTCGACTGGGGTGCTGCCTTCCCAGCGCTGGCGACGCGCCGGCTGAGCAGGCCGCCGCAGTGACCACATCGCCGCGTTCGCTGGCTGTATCCCGTGCGAGCGACCGCGGTTGACTCGCAGGTCCCGGGAGCGCGTTCACCCGTGGAGGACGTCCAGCTCCTGCTCGGTCTCCCGCGGTGCTGGCCGCGGGTCGCGGCCGCCGAACGCGGCGACGCGGTCCCAGAACCAGCTCGCCAGGTTCGGTGCGACCACGACGTCGTCGACGCCGTCGTGCCGGACCACGACGTTCTCCAGGGTCGCGACGAGGTAGCCGCCCTCGTCGTCGGTCATCACCTGCACGTAGTAGTCCTCGAGTCGGTCCTGCTGCCACTGCGGGTGCGCCTCGGGCTCGGCCTCGATCGCCTCGTCCATGGCGGCGATCTCCGCGCTCGACATCAGGCGGAAGTCGCCGTCGACGCCCCACAGCGCCCCGGTGCCCGGCTGCTGGCCGTCGTGCCAGGCCGCGATCTCGCGTTCGCCGGGACTCTTGCGGACGGTGTCCTCGTCGCCGGGCGGCAGCAGTGCGGCGCGCAGTGCTGCGGGCAGCACCTCCTCGAGCGCGGCCAGTGCGGAGGCCACGTCGGTGCCGAGCAGCTCGTCGCGCTTCTGCGACCACATGATCTCGACCATCCCCGACTCGTGGATGTCGGCGAACGTGACCTCGCCCTTCGCGACGGTCGCGCGCCACGAGCGGATGACGCTGACAACGCCTTGCGCCAGGCCGTCCGTGGGGTCCAGCCGCAGCAGGCGGAGGGCGAGCTCCTCGGCGTCGTCGAACCGCCCCATCCCCATGTAGGCCCAGGCGAGCGGGCCGCCGATGAACTCGGAGGACGGGTTCGCGCGCATCGCCTCCTCGGCAGCGGGGATGAAGCGCTCGTGGGGGGCCCAGCTCTGCATCAGGTAGATGGCGCGGGCGATGAACGCGTCGGGCAGGTTGTCGGCGTCGGTGCTCGCACAGGCCGCCACGCCGGCGTCCAGTAGCTGCCAGCCGGCGTCGAGGTCACCGCACATCGCGGTGGCGAAGCCGAGCTCCATCTGGTCCAGCCAGCGCTCCGGGTCCTCGCGAACCGCGGTCTCGGCCCAGCGGCGCGCTTCGTCGTACCTGCACTCGCTCTGCTCGAGATCGCGCAGCCTGCGGGCGACGTCGACGAAGAAGCGGTCGCGCTGGCCGGCGACGGCCAGCAGGATCTCGCGGGCCTCGTCGACCGCACCGCATTCCTCGCGGTGCATCGCGAGCAGGATGCGGATGCCGTTGCGTCCGGGCTGCTGCGCGAGGATGCGCATCGCGAGCCGCCCGACCTCGGGGTGGGTGGGCTGGGCCTCGAACAGCTCCCACGCGAGGTCGACGTCCCGCTCGATCGGGTCGATCTCCTCGACCGTGCTCATCGCAGGCCTCGCTTCACGCGGTAGGCCCGCAGCTGGTCGAAGGTGCCGTCGTCGACGCCGTACTCGAGCACCGGCGCGACCTGGTCGAACCACGACGCGGTCGAGGGGGTGACGCGGCTCGCGACGGCGAGCAGGGCCTCGGTCGTGACCGGTACGACGACGCCCGCCGCCATCGACTCCGAGAGGGCGGACTGCAGCGCCACCTTCGCGACGTGCGCGATGTCGGCGCCCGAGAACCCCTCGGTCGCCGCAGCGACCCGGGCGACGTCGACGCCGTCGGCCGGCTTGCCGTCGAGCTCGCCCTGGAGGATGGCGGCGCGCGCGACCGCGTCGGGTGGCAGCACGAGGACCGTCTTGTCGATGCGGCCGGGGCGACGCAGGGCGGGGTCGATGTCCCACGGCCGGTTGGTCGCAGCGAGGAAGTAGACACCATCGTTGACGCTCGAGACGCCGTCGAGCTCCTCGAGCAGCTGGGTCACGATCATCCGCAACGACTGCGCTCCGCCACCGCCGGAGGTACGCCGCCCGCCGAGCGCGTCGAACTCGTCGAAGAAGATCACGCAGGGCGCAGCGGCCCGCGCGTTGCGGAACACGCTCTGGATCGCCTTCTCGCTGTCCCCGATCCACTTGCTGATCAGGTCGGCCAGCGTCACGTGGATGAAGGACGCACCCAGGTCGCCGGCGATCGCCCGGGCGATGAACGTCTTGCCGCACCCTGGCGGGCCGTACATCAGCAGCGAGCCACCCGGCGTCTGGCCGAAGGCCGCGGCCAGCTCGGGGTTGCGCAGCGGGGCGAGGAAGGTCGCGTCCAGGTGCTGCTTCACCTCCGCGAGTCCCGCGACGTCCGCGAGCGTCACGGCCGGTCGCTCGGCGTCCCACTCGCCGTCGCCGGTCTGCTCGCGGTCGGCGTCCGCATTGCTGGGGACAGGGATCGGTGCGACGGGGGAGGGCGGTGGCGGGGTCGGCTCGCTCGGAGCCGCCGACGCGCCGCCGCGGAGCCGGGCGGCCATGACCCGCGCGCGCAGCACCCGCACCCGCGCCGGGTCGCCCCCGTCGGCCCCGAAGGCGGTCAACTCGTGCGCGGCGCGGTCCGGGTCCGACTGCAGCAGCAGGGTGATGAAGTCCTCCCGCAACGCGAGGTTCTGCGGGTCCCGGCTCACCTCGGTCTCGATCACCTCGAGGAAGTCGTCCTCTGCCATCTGCTGCCCCTCCAGTCGTGTACGGCGACAGTGGGGCAACGTTCCCCGCACTGCGGCGCCCAATCCCTGCCGCCGGCATTCTGGCGGAACCGGGGTCGAGGACCTCGCACGGGTCATCTGTACTTGGTCCGCCTGGCGCTGAGGGTGACGATGCGCACGGTCGCCGTACGACGGCCGGGGTCCCGCAGGGCGCGGACGCCGGTGCCGCGGAGCCAGAACCCGGCGTCGCGTCCGAGGACGGGCCCAGGCTCGCCGTCGCGCAGCTCCAACTGCACCCGCCCGCGGGTGACGACGCCGAACGCGTCACGCCACCCCGCGGCGACCACGGCGACACGCGCGCCGTCGCGTAGCGCGAGCGTCCGCACCGGGACTACTCGGTGCCGTCTGCCGGCAGGCGCTCCGGCAGGCCGAGCCGCGGGAACTGGTCGTCGTGGAACGTGGTGATCTCCGCGATCTTCCCGCCGGTGATGCGCAGGACGTCGAGGGTGAGGGGCAGGTACGCGCCTTCCGGCTGCCGCCACTCGTAGTAGGCGACGGCGGGCTGCCGGTTCACCGAGGTGGAAACGGAGCGGAGGCCCGTCATGTTCTGGAAGCCGCTCTCGATCCAGTAGTCCACCACCGCATCGCGGCCGACCTGGAGGCCCGGCGTGGGCGGCATCGAGGTGCGAACGTCGTCCCTCACCATCGCGGCCAGTACGCCGATGTCCGCGGTCACACTGGCCTCGGTGTAGCGACGTACCAACTCGCGCGTCTCGACATCCTCCTCACCGCCCGTCCAGTCCTGCCGGGCGTCAGGCAGGTTTTCCCGCATGCCGGCGCGGGCCCGCTGCAACGCGCTGTTCACGGAGTTGACGGAGTCCCCGAGGAGCTCGGCGACGTCCTTCGCCGGCCACCCGAGCACGTCCCGCAGGATCAGTACGGCCCGTGGGCGCGGTGCGAGGTGCTGGACCGCGACCAGGTACGCCAGCTCGATCGTCTCCCGCGCGACGGCGACCGTCTCCGGCTCGTCCGCATCGCCCGCGGGCAGCTCGTCGAGCAGCCGGTCCGGGTAGGGCTGCAGCCACAGCACCTCGCCGCCGGTCGCGGGCTCCGGGCGGCGCTTGGCGAGCAGGTCGAGGCAGGCGTTGGTGGCGATCCGGTACAGCCAGGCCCGGAACGTCGATCGCCCCTCGAAGGTCTCCCGCCGCCGCCAGGCACGCAGGAACGTCTCCTGCACGGTGTCCTCGGCGTCCTCGAACGACCCGAGCATCCGGTAGCAGTGCACGTGCAGCTCCCGCCGGTGCCGCTCCGCCAGCCCCGAGAACGCCGGCTCGTCGACCTCGCCCAGACCGCTCACGCCCAGACCGCTCACGCCCAGCTCCTCCAGCACCTTGTCCGCACTCATCACGTCATCCTTCCGTCTCGTCGTCCCGTCCCTGGTATGACGGGTGCGGGCGCGACAACTCATCACCAGGGACGGTCGCCGCGGCCGATCCAGTGACGGATCCGCCAGCGGGAATGCCGCAGATCGCAGGCGGTGACGGCAACCGTCATTCCCGAGAGAGGGTTCGCCACATGGCCCCGGCGAACAGGCTCAAGCCTGCGTGGGCTGGGTCTCGTTCTCCAGGACCTCTGCGATGCGGTCGTAGGGCGTGAATGCCTCGAGCTCGGCCCGGACCTCGGCGATGCGAGCGGCGTACGACGGGTCGTCCAAGACCTTGTCGACCGCACGGCGGATGGCCGCCGGCTTCGGTCGCTCGCTGCGCAGGTCGATGCCCAGACCGTTGTGGGCGACGCGCGTGTTGATGTCGTTCTTGCCCTCCCGCTTGCCGGCGCCGATCACCGGCACGCCGTGACGCACGGCGGCGAGCAGGCTCCCGAAGCCTCCGCTGCTGACGAACGCGTCGGTGTGGGGGAAGAGGGCGTCGTAGTCGACGTAGTCCTCGATGACGACGCGCGAGTGGCCGGCGAACCGGGCCCGGAGCTCCGCGGTCCGCACGCCTCCGGTCGTGGCGACGACGACGTGCGGGCCGTCGGCCAGCGCCTCCAGCGTGGGGACGATGAGCTTCCCCGGGTCGGTGTTGTCGACAGTGCCCTGTGAGACGACCACGACGCGCGCGTCGTCCTCGAGCACGGCGGGCGGGAGCGTTGCGCTGGCGCCGGCTGTGGGGGCGGGAGTGAGGTCGCCGACGAACTCCGCATTCGCCGGCGGCTGGTAGCCGGGGAACTCCAGGCTCGGCGAGCCGTTGAGGAAGACCCGGTGCGCGCTCGCCATGGGGACGTGCGGGAACCCGTCGAGGGGGATCGGCGCCACGTCGTGGCGCTCCAGGATGGCGTTGTACGCAAGGACCCCGCGCTTGCCGGTGGTCCGCACCATCCTGCGGATGACACTGTGGACGGCCCGGTCGACTGGGTGCCGGGCGGGGCGCAGCCCGAAGAACGGCGGAGGGCTCTCCGGCCCCGGCATCACCGTGCTCAGGCCGACAGCCAGCACCGGGACACCCAGCCGCTCGGCGACCAGCTTCTCGACGTACATCGCGCCGTCGCAGAAGAAGACGTCGAAGGGGAACTCCTCGCGGATCTCCACGAGGTCGGTGAAGTGGTGGTCGACCTGGGACACGAAGAACTGCTCGAGGTCGAAGGCGATTGCTTTCGGCCCCTTGAGCCCCGCCCGTTGGGGGTACAGGTCGTTGATGTTGCCGGCCATCACCTCGGTGGCCGCGCGGTAGGGGAACCAGGCCATGTCGAGGCGGTCGAGTCGGGCGCCGTAGTGGGGACCGGCGTACCAGCGGATGTCGTGTCCCCGCTGGGCGAGGTGTGCCGCGATGCCGGTCAGCGGGTTGATGTGGCCGTCGGCGGGCATCGACGCGAAGAGGATCTTGGAGCTCTTCATGCCACTCACTATAGTGTCGCTATAGTGAAACGGGAAGGGGTGAGTGATGGCGACGACCCGGGCCGAGCGTGCGCTGGCCACGCGCCGACGGATGGTGAAGGCGGCCTACGACCAGTTCTGCGCGCAGGGGTACGCGGGCGCGACGGTCGCCTCGATCGCCCAGGCCGCGGGGGTCGCCGTGCCGACGATCTACTACACGTTCGGAACCAAGGCTGCGCTGCTCGCTGAGGCGCTTGGCGCGGCCGTGTTGGGCTTCGAGCATTGGCGCCAGCCCCCGCCCGACCCGGAGATCGGCGAGCTGCTGCCCTGGCACCGCTGGTGGACGGACTTCCAGGCGGCGCGCAACTCCGATGCGGCCCTGCAGATCTTCCTCGTGAACGGCGCGAGGACCCTCGAGCGGGTCGGCGCACTCTCGCCGGCGCTCCAGGGTGCTGCCAGCGACCCCGAAGCGGCCGAGGTGGTGCGGGTGGCCGAGCAGCGTCGGCAGGAGGCCTACCGCGAAGCTCTGCGCGTGGTCGCCGCGATGCCAGGTGGCCTGCGGGAGGGGCTGACGCTTTCCGGTGCCACCGACATCCTGATGGTCCTGTTCAGCTCCGACGTGTACCAGGCGCTCCGCGCCGGGCGTGGCTGGTCGGCGGCGCGGTGCACCGAGTTCCTGGTCGAGCTGGTGAAGGGACAGTTGCTGGGCCCTTCCCCTTCAGGGGTCCTCTAGGCAGGCTCGAACGGAGGCATCGATGACGACCGTCCCGGTGGTCGCAAACCCGGCCAAGAGCAGGATCCACACGGCAGGCGCAGTGTGCATGGCCGCCGGACTCCTCGGCTCCGGCGCCAGCATCTACCTGGCATCGACGAGCCCGGTGAGCGCCGAAGGCTTCACCTTCCCGCATGGTGCTCGAGAGCTCACCGGCCTGCAGGTGCTCATCGCTCTGTCGCGCGTCGGCCTCATCTTCGGACTGCTCGGCCTGTGGTGGAGCGGCACACTTCCGGGAACCCGCATTGCTCGGTTCGGTCGGTACGTCGCCCTGGGCATGATGGCCGTTCTCACGGTGACCGAAGGTCTGGCCGTCACCGTGCCGAGGACGCCGCTCGACGGCACGCCGCCCGCCTTCGGTGTGGTCTACGGCGTCTACACCATCCTGCTCGGCGTCGCCTTGCTGGCGGCGGGTTTCGGTGTGGCTCGCAGTGGCGTGTGGCGGGGCTGGAAGCGTTGGCTGCCGCTGAGCCTCGGTGTCTGGTTGCTGTTCGTCGTGGTCCCAGCGCTTGCGCTGAGCTTCGACGCTGCCCGTTGGGCGATGTCCTCATGGATGTTGCTCTTCGCCCTGCTCGGGTGGGTGATGACACGAGAAGACGGCTCCGCACCTGGCCAACCGACGGCTGGGCATCAGAGCCCGATGAGGAGCGCTCGCTGGGCGGCCTTGGTGACCTGGGTGTACGTCGCCACATTCGGCGCACCGGTCATTCCGAACGCGGCCTACATTGCTCAGAACGGAAGGCTGCCGCGGTTCCTCGACGCCTTCGCCATGTACGGCGGCCCATGGACCGTTCCCTTCGACGAAGGCACCGTCCTTCTCCTACTGCTTGGATTCCTGGTCGTGACGCTGGCTGCGGCCTGGGCCGCGTGGCTCGTGTGGAACGGGTCGAAGTCCTGGCGGCGTACTCAGCTTGGCTCTGCTGCCGGTCGAGGCCGCCTTCTGGTACGGCTTCGCACTCCCGCTCCCGTGGCTGCTGGGCTTCACCAGGGCTGCTCTCCTGATCGCGGCGTGGAAGACCCTCAGCTGGTCCGCGCCCTCACGCCACGCGCCACGGGACTTGAGCTGACGCTCATGCACCCGTCATGCCCATGGTCGCGCGTTCGCCTCACTTCGAGGGTCGCGGCACCTTGCAGTCGACCTTGGGATTCACGCCGACGTAGTTCAGCGGTCCGGCGACGATGGTGAGCACCGTGTCCCCGCCGGTCTTGCAGTTCACGTCGCGGTCGTCGCCGAAGTAGCCACGCTGAAAGGCCGCAAAAGCTCCGATCACCAGCCACACGATCACGAGGACGCCCAACAGGCTCATGCCGCCCCTCATGGTTGCTCCCTTTCTCAGACGGAGACCCTTCCTGGCCGGTACCCGCGTGGCACGGTCGCAACCGGCCGGTGCAGGCGGCAACCCCTGCCACCGACCGGTGGTGTCATGATGACGCCGCCCAGGAGGTGGTTCGGTGAAGTCCGCTACGTGAGAGCTACTGGTTCGACGCGTCTGCGCTGACGCGAGCCGAGGGGCGGTCCGTCGCGGCGAGGCTGAGCTCGCTACGACCGCTCGGCCGGTTCAGCGACAAGGAGCACGACGCCCTCGCTGCGTTCGCCGACGCCAACGGTCTCCGCTATGACTCGTCGATCGGTCGCCGCGAACGGGAGCTGCCCAGCAGGGTGCTGACGTCGACGCGTGAGTCCGTCGTCTCGTACCCGTCGGTCCCGCAGGTCGAGTTCGGCAACTACGGCTGGCGGTACCTGCCGTCCGATCTCAACGAACACCCCAACCGGCGCGGGTACGTCGCCGTCCAGCACGGGATGGACCTGCCCGAGGTGTTCACCCAGGACACCAGTCTGCGCGATCGTCCCTCGCTGCTCGGCATGGCGTCGAAGGTGATCGAGATCGTGGACTTCTTCGACCCGGACAGCCCCGTCGATTCGAGGGATGAGGGCGGTGCGGGACCGCCGTACCCGTATCAACGGCTCGATCTGCCTCCCGGGCACGAGTTCGTGGCCTGGGCGGAGAAGAAGAGGTACGACGAAGCATCCGGGCTGGTCACCGGCTACGCGTTCAGGTTGCTGGCGGAGATCGCCACGTCGTTCGACATCGAGATGCAGGGCGGGTGGCTCTTCGTCTACAGCCATCACGGTGAGCTGTCGACGCTCGACCCGGACACCTGGGCGTGGGCCTTCTCCGTCGCCTCGCGGATGCTGGACATCGTCGACCTCTGGGGCGCGGACTTCGGGGGAGACCGCTCGGACGTGCCCTTCTACACCACCCACCGCATCGAGCGACCCGCGAGGGCGAGCCTCCTCGGCAGGCGGAAGTAGGCGAGCACGACAGGATGGGCCGGGTGAAGGCCGTCATCTATCAGGAGTACGGCGCCCTGCCTGCGCTCGCCGACCTGCCCGAGCCGGAGTGTCCCGAGGACGGGGCGGTCATCTCCGTGGGCGCCACCGGGGTCTGCCGGTCGGACTGGCACGCCTGGAAGGGCCACGATCCCGTGTCGTTGCCGCACGTGCCCGGCCACGAGCTGGCCGGGGTCGTGGCCAGGGTCGGATCGGGGGTACGCCACTGGAAGTCCGGCGACCGTGTGACGGTGCCTTTCGTGTGCGGCTGCGGCCGGTGCGCCTGGTGCGAGTCGGGGGAGGCGCAGGTCTGTCCGGCCCAGACCCAGCCCGGGTTCACCGGTCACGGGTCGTTCGCCGAACGGGTGGCCATCCACGCCGCCGACACCAACCTGGTCCGACTGCCGGAGTCGGTGGACTTCGTCACTGCGGCGTCCCTGGGCTGCCGGTTCGCGACCGCGTTCCGGGCCGTCGCGACCCACGGCCGGATCGGCCCGGGCGACTGGCTGGCCGTGTACGGCTGCGGAGGGGTCGGCCTCTCCGCCGTGATGATCGGGACGGCGTTCGGCGGGCGGGTGGTCGCCGTGGACGTGACGCCGGCCGCTCTCGAACGTGCCTCGTCGCTGGGAGCCGAGGCGGTCGTCGACGCGAGCAGCACGGCGGACGTGGCCGGGGCGGTCCGGGACCTCACGGGCGGCGGCGCGCACGTGTCGGTCGACGCGTTCGGGTCCCCCGAGCTGGCAGTGGCCTCGGTGCGCAGCCTGCGTCGGCGCGGCAGGCACGTGCAGGCCGGGCTGCTGCTCGGTCCGTCCTCGACGCCGCCGCTCCCGATGGACGTCGTGGTGTCCCAGGAGCTGGAGATCTACGGCTCGCACGGCATGCCTGCACGCGGCTACCCCGCGATGCTCAGCATGATCGAGGACGGGACCCTCCGACCGGGCGACCTGGTCGGCCAGGTCATCGGACTCGAAGACGCCGGCGCGGCCCTGGCTGCCATGGACCGCCCCTCGACCACGGGGATGACCGTCGTCCATCTGTGACCCGCAGTCATGTGCGCCCCGGTCGGCCGACCTCGAGTCTCGTCGGGCCGGTGGTCAGCTGCGGGCCGGCAGCACGCAGAACTCGTTGCCCGAGCCGTCGGCGTACACCCGCCACGGCAGCGTGCCCCAGCCGTGGTCGAGCTCGCGCCCGCCGCGCTCGGCGATCCCGCGCGCAACCTGATCGGGGTCGTCGCCCTGCTCGAGCCGGACGTCGAGGTGCAGCCGGTTCTTCCCGGGGCCCTTGGGCTCCGCTTCGAGGCAGAGCTCGAGCAGCGGGCCGCGTCGCGAGGAGTGGCGCAGGCTGACGGGAGCGACCCCGGGCGCCGGTGCCCAGCCGGTCAGCCAAGCCCAGAGCTCTCCGTCGCGGTCCGGGTCGCTGGAGCTGAGAGGCAGCGCAGCGATGGGGCCGGTGTCGACGTACGCCTCCCGCTCCTCGATCACGCAGAAGGCGTTGTCCTCCACGTCGCCGAGCACCACCCAGGGGACGTCGTGCTGGCCGACGTCGAGGTGGCGGGCGCCGAGATCGAGCAGCCGCTCGACCGTGTCCTGTTGCCCGTCGCCGCCGCGCAGGTCGAGGTGGAGCCGGAGCGGTTCGGACGGCGGCTCGGGCACCGGTTGGAAGCAGAGGTCGAGATCCGGGCCGCCCGGGTGGTGGAGCCGGGTCTCGAAGCCGTCCGGCTCGTCGGTCAGCGTCTCGGCGCCGAGGGCCGCCTCCCAGAACCGGCCGAGCCGGGCGGGGTCGAGCGCGTCGAAGACGAGGTTCTCCAGGTACATGCCTGCACCCTAGGCACGGCCGCAGACAGGCCCGTCTCGGAGCTGGCGAGGAGATGCTTGAAGTCAACGTGCCGTGCCTGCACTCTGCGCCGTCGAACCGGAACGGCCCGGCGCCGTGAGATCAGGGACGCGGCTCCCGCTCGAGGACGAGGATCGCCAGCTGGACCCTGTTCTCGAGTCCGAGCTTGGCGAACAGGCTGCCCAGGTGCGTCTTGACCGTCGCCAGGCTGAGGTGGAGCTCGGCGGAGATCTCGGCGTTCGACCGGCCCTGTGCGACCAGCCGGGCGACCTCCCACTCGCGCCCGCTGACGCTCGATGGTCTTCCGACGGGGGTCGCCGGCTGTGCCGCCAGCCCGACCAGGCGGCGCAGCACGGGCGACGAGATCATCGCGGCGCCGTCCCCCGCACCCAGCACGGCCTGCTCGATGAGCTCGGGATCCTCGGCCTTCAGCAGGAAGCCGTCGGCACCGGCGCGCAGCGCGCCGAGGACGAACTCGTCGGTGTCGAACGCGGTCAGCATCAGGACCCGGCAGTCGAGGCCGGCGGCGCGGATCCTCCCGACGGCCTCGATCCCGTCCCCACCCGGCATCCGGACGTCCATGAGGACGACGTCCGGGTTGAGCTCGCGGGCTGCCCGGACCCCGGCGACACCGTCGCCGGCCTCCCCGACGATCTCGATGCCGCGCGCGGGGTCGAGCACCAGCCGCAGGCCGGCCCGGACCAGTGGCTCGTCGTCGACGATCAGCACTCTCACCACGGGACGGACACCGACACGACGAAGTGACCGCCCATCACGCCGGCCCGATAGCCCCCGCCGACCAGACGCACCCGCTCCGCGATGCCCTCCAGCCCCAACCCGATGCCTGCCCCGGGCCGCTCGGTTGCCGCCAGCCGGTTGCGGCAGCTGAGCTCCACACGATCACTGCGGGCGGCGAGGACAAGCTCGACGGGTGCGCCCGGCGCGTGCCGTGCGGCGTTCGCGAGCAGCTCCCGGACGACCCGGTGGAGCAGTCGCGACGTCGCCTCGGACAGGCGCTTGTCCGCCGACTCGCCGACCACCGCAGGATCCAGCTCGGCGTGGATCAGCGCACCCGCGGCCCGGTGCTGCTCGACCACCTGCGGCAGGCTCGTCGCGCCGGGTGGCGGCGCAGTGGGCTGCGGCCCCTGGTGCAGCACGCCGAGGACCTCCCGCAGCTCGGTGTGGGCGGTCCTCGACAGGTCCGCGACCAGGCGGCTGCTGGAGCGCACGGTCTCGGGCGGTAGATCCTCACGGCGACCGAGCGCCCCGGCGTGCAGCGCGATGAGGCTGAGGTGATGGCTCAGGCTGTCGTGCATCTCGCTGGCGATCCGGGCGCGCTCCTGGCTCCGCGCCCGCTCGACGACGAGCTCACGCTCGCGCCGACCCTGCTCGGCCAGCGCCCGTCGCCCGCCCATGACGGTGCCGACGAGGACCATCACGACCGCCATGACGGCAAGGACCACGAGCAGCCCGAGTGCCTCGTCGGGATCGACGACGAGCAGCGCCACTGCTGAAGACACCACGAACGCCGCGACCGCGAGCCCGCCGATCCGCCACGACCGGAGCGACACCAGCAGCACGACAGCGACGACGGCGGCGGGCGTCGCGGCGCTGAGTGGCGCCAGGATGCCGAGCGCCAGACCCGCGACCAGCGACCGGCGGGCCAGGACGAGCGCCAGCAGCGGGGCCGACACGACTGCTGCGCCGACCTCGGCGAGCAACCACAGCGCGATCAGGTCGTCCGAGGGCGGGTCCGGCTGACTCAGCACGTCGCCGATCGACACCATCGCGATGAGCACACCCAGGACGGAGCAGGCACCGATCAGCAGGCGTCGCGACCAGCGTCCTGCTACGAACGAGACGCCCCCCTCGGCCCGAGCCTGCCCCATCACGGGAAGAGCCTAGGCGAGCGGGCGGGAGCGCGGATCAGCCGAAGGGATGAGCAGGACCAGACCTTCGGCGCACAGGTTCGGCCTTCGGCTCGATGTGGCCGGCCGTGCCGGGCCAGCACGGTGGACCCATGACGCTCACCAGCCCCCCACGTCGGCTCGACTACCACCGCCAGGCGCTGCGCGTCGCGCGACCTCGTTGGTGGCGGCCCCTCGCCGTACTGGCGTTGACCGCGTGTCTCTTCGTCGTCGGCGCGGTCCTGCTCGTGGTGCCGTTGGTCGTGCTCGCCGTGGCGATCCCCGACGTCGAGGACACGGTCGACCGGGCCTTCACCTCCTCGGACCTGTCCGACCCGCTGGCCGCGACCTTCATGCTGGTCTCGATCGCAACGCTCCTGCCCGCCGCGCTGCTGGCGGTGCGTCTCGCCGGTGGCCGAGGAGCAGGCACCCTGTCGTCGGTCGCCGGGAGGATCCGCCGCCGGCTCCTGGCCAGGTGCCTGGGCCTCGCCGTCCTGCTCACCGTGCCCGCGATCCTGGCGCTCGTCACCCTCGAGCGCGGCTGGCAGAACGCGGCGATCACCGACCGAACCCTCCCGATCGTCGCGCTGGCACTCCTCGCCGTCCCGATGCAGGCCGCTGCCGAGGAGTACGTCTTCCGCGGCCTGCTCATGCAGACCATCGGCGCCTGGCTCCGCCATCCCGCGTTCGCCATCGTGCTCCCGGTCCCGCTGTTCACCCTGGGCCACGACTACGACGTCCTCGGCCTGGTCGACGTCACAGCCTTCGGTCTCGTCGCCGGATGGTTGACGTGGCGCACCGGGGGCCTGGAGGCCGCGATCGGGCTCCACGTCGCCAACAACGCCGTACTGGTGGGATTCGGCGGCTTCGGCCTGGTCGACCTCGCCGCCACGGAAGGTACGGCGACCGGCCTCGCCTGCTCACTGTGCTTCACCGGCGCCTACGCGTGGCTGGTACGAGGATGGGCGGACCGGCGGACCCAGATCAGAACCGGGCGAAGCCCGTCAGGATCGGCCGCACCGTGGCCGCACCGGCGGGTCCGGACCGGAGGCCGTCCAGGACCTCGTCGGACAGCTCGCCGTACGTCTCGAACGACTCCACGGTGCAGTGCGCCATGACGTCCTGGATGTAGGGATCGGACAGCTTCCAGTGGGCGAGGACCGCGTCGGAGTCCGGGTACAGCTGGAAGCTGTGCGCGAGGCCGCGCTCCTCGTCCAGGAAGACGTTCACCATCAGTTGCGGACCGTGTTCCTCGACGAATGCGACGGCGCGTCGGACGGCCGCCGCGAACTCCTTCTGGTGACCGTCGTGGATGCGCATCGTGTTGTGGAAGAGAATGCTCATGGCATCAGCCTGTGACTTCAAGTGAAGTTGAGGTCAAGCCCTGGACGAAAGCGCCGTCCCGCTCGCCGGGCGGCTCGATCGGCGCTATCATCGCCATATGACGATGATTCAGGGGGCGGCCGATGTGGGCCGAGGGGGCATGGACGAGACCGCGGCCGGCAGGGCGGCGGCGTGCCTGTTCCGGGGGATGAGTGACCCGTCGCGGGTCGCGATCCTCCGGCACCTGCTCCTCGGCGAGCACAACGTCGCTCAGCTCACCGCCCACCTCGGCCTGGCCCAGTCGACGGTCTCCAAGCACCTCGCCTGCCTGCGTGACTGCGGCCTGGTCGAGTCCCGGCCGGCCGGTCGGGCATCCGTGTTCTCGTTGACCCACCCCGACGCGGTGCTCAAGGTGTTCGCCGCCGCGGAGGAGCTCCTCGCGGCCACCGGGGACGCCGTGGTGCTGTGCCCGACGTACGGCGAGGGGTCGGCGCGATGAGCACCCACACGCACGCCGCGACGTACGCGGCGGATCCGGATCGGCGTCGCCAGCTGGGCCGACGTGCCCGGCTGCTCGCTGCAGCCTCGGTCTCCTACAACGGGATCGAGGCGGTCATCGCGATCAGCGCAGGGTTGGTGGCCGGGTCGATCGCACTGGTCGGGTTCGGGCTGGACTCGATCGTCGAGGTCAGCAGCGGCCTGATCGTCCTGTGGCAGTTCCGCCACCCACTCCCGGAGTCGCGCGAGCGCCGGGCGCTGCGCCTGATGGCGCTCTCCTTCTTCGCGCTCGCCGCCTACGTCACCGTCGAGTCGCTGCGCGCCTTGCTCGGCGGGCACGAGGCCGAACCCTCCGCCGTCGGCATGGGGCTGGCGGTCGCGTCGCTGACGATCATGCCGTTCCTGTCCTGGGCGCAGCGTCGTACGGGCAGGAGCCTCGGCTCCAACGCCGTGGTCGCCGACTCCAGCCAGACCCTGCTGTGCGCCTACCTGTCTGCCGTTCTGCTCGTCGGCCTGGCCCTCAACGCCACCCTGGGATGGTCGTGGGCCGACCCGGTCGCCGGACTGGTGATCGCCGCGGTCGCCGTGCGTGAAGGGCTCGGAGCCTGGCGCGGTGAGGGGTGCGCCTGCGGTCCGGGCCGGATGGCCGGCGCCCTCGACCGGGGCAGCACGGTGGACGCTGGTGGCGCCGACGGCTGCTGCGCGGGCGAAGACGGTCACAACTAGCCACCCGGCCGGTCTTCCAGCACCGGCGTCGAGTCGGCTCATGTCGACACGAGCCGACTCGACGTGAAAATCGTGCAGAGATGCGCCGACTCGGCGTTGGCTTCGGATGCCTGCGGCTCCCAGCAGGCGGATCAGGGCGCCAGCCGCTCGAGCAGCGCCCGCAGGGGCGGCCAGCGGGAGCGGCCGCGGCGGGTGACGGCGTAGGCGCGGAGGTCGACCCGGGGCTCGCGCATCGGCAGCACGGTGACGCCGGGCCGTCCCGGGCGGTCCCGGGGCAGGAGGGCGACACCGCGCCCGGCGACGATGAGGTCGGCGACGAGATCCAGGGAGTCGATCCGGTGCACGACCCTCGGGGTGAACCCCGCCATCGAGGCGAGGGTGCGCAGGACCTCCTCGTCGGCGGTGTTGCGGGAGTTCACGATCCAGTCGCTGTCGGCGTACGCCGTGAGGTCCCGGCCGTTCGCGGCGGACGGCACGCCGAGCCCCCATTCGGCCTCCCAGAGCGCGGTGACGTCGTGGTCGTCGCGCCAGGACGCGGGTGCGAGGTTGTAGTCGTAGGTGAGGGCGAGGTCGACGTCGTCGCGGGCGAGCAGCTCGAACGCCTCCAGCGGCTCGTGCTCGTGGATCCGGATCTCGACCCCGGGGTGAAGGTGCGCGAGCTCGTCCGCGACGGGCAGGAGTGATCGCCGGACGGCGGTGGCGAACCCGGCGACGCGCACGACGCCGGACGGCTCGCTCCCGGGGTCGAGGTCGAGCCGCGCCGCCTCCACTGCGGCGAGGATGGTGACGGCGTGCTCCGCGAGCCGGACGCCGGCCGGAGTGAGGCGGACGCGGCGCCCGTCGGGCTCGACCAGGGCTGTACCGGCGTCACGGGCGAGGGCAGCGATGCCCTGGGAGACGCTGGAGGTGGTGGTGCCGAGCTCGGCCGCGACCTCGTGCATGGAGCCGAGGCGGGAGAGCTCGAGCAGCAGCCGAAGCCGGCGGACGTCCATCCGCTCATTGTGTGGAATCTCTTAACAGTATGTCCAGTCGAATCACGTGGACGTGAACGGTGGGCAGGCCCTTCACTGTGGGCATGACCCGTTCATCTGCTCGCACCGGCGCCTCCATGGCGATCGTCTCCATGCTCTGCGTCCAGGTCGGTCTGGCCGCTGCGATCGGCGTCATCGACGAGGTCGGTGCTGCGGGCGCGGCCTGGCTGCGGCTGTTCTGGGCCGGCGTCCTGCTGCTCGTCATCGTGCGACCGCGGCCGTCGGCCTTCAGCCGGGAGACGCTGGCTGCGGGCGCCGCGCTGGGGGTCGTCACCGCCGGCGTCACGTTGCTCTTCATGGCGGCAGTCGAGCGCCTTCCGTTGGGTACGGCGAGCGCGCTGGAGTTCCTCGGACCGCTCGGCGTCGCGGTCGCGCGCAGTCGGGGGCTCGCCCGAGTGTGGGCCCTGGTCGCGGCCGGCGGGGTGTTGTGCCTGACGCAGCCGTGGACCGGCGCCGCCGATCCGGTGGGCGTGGGGTTCGCGCTGGCAGCGGCGGTCTGCTGGGCGGCGTACATCCTGCTCACCCAGAAGGTCGGCGACTCGGTGAGCGGCATCGCGGGCCTGGCGATCTCGATGCCGGTCGCGGCCGTCGTCGCCACCGTGGTCGCAGGCCCGAGCGTGTTCGGGCGACTCACCCCGGAACTGATCGTCATCGGCCTCGGGCTGGCCATCCTGCTGCCGGTGGTGCCGTTCGCCCTCGAGATGCTGGCGTTGCGCCGGCTCACCACAGGTGCCTTCGGAACGCTGATGGCCCTCGAACCAGGCTTCGCGCTGGTCATCGGACTCGTCGCGCTGCACCAGACCCCGAACCTCCTCGCCGTCGCCGGAGTCGGGCTGGTGGTCGTGGCGGGCGTCGGCGCCGAGCGCGCCGGTTCGCGCCAATCGCCCGTGCTCGTAGAGCAGGCCGTCGCCGACCAGGGAGATCGCCCGGATCGGGTCGCGGCTTCGACATCTCGGTGACCTTCGACGCCTGACGAGTGACCCGGGCGGTTGGGGGGCCCTGATCCAACCTCCCACTCGTCTCGTGATCCCGGTTCGATGGAGGCTGCACGACCAACGACGCCTTCGAACTGAGGAGATCCACCGATGCGTGGAGTAGTGATGCACGCCCCCGGCGACGTACGCGTGGAGGACCGCGACGACCCGAAGATCATCGAGCCCACCGACGCCGTCATCCGGCTGACGGCGACCTGTATCTGCGGATCGGACCTGTGGCCCTACCGCGGCATCGAGCCCGCCGACCACCTGGCAATGGGCCACGAGTACGTCGGCGTCGTCGAGGAGATCGGCGACGAGGTGACCACCGTCAAGCCGGGCGACTTCGTCGTCGGGTCCTTCGTCATCTCCGACAACACCTGTGAGATCTGCCAGGCCGGGTTCCAGTCCAAGTGCGTGCACGCCGAGTTCGTCCACGGGGGCATCGGCACGCAGGCCGAGAAGGCCCGGATTCCGTACGCCGACGGCACCCTCGTGCCCACGCCCGGCGAACCCGATGCCGACCTGGTCCCGTCCCTGCTGGCAGCCTCCGACGTCCTGGGCACCGGGTGGTTCGCCGCGGACGCCGCGCAGGCAGGCCCCGGGAAGACCGTCGCCGTGGTCGGCGACGGCGCGGTCGGGCTGATGGCGATCCTCGCCGCCAAGCAGCTCGGCGCCGAGCGGATCATCGCGATGTCCCGCCACCCCGAGCGCCAGGAGCTCGCCCGGTTCTACGGCGCCACCGACATCGTCGAGGAGCGCGGCGACGAGGGTGTCGCGAGGATCAAGGAGCTCACCGGCGGGTACGGCGCGCACTCCGTCGTCGAGGCGGTCGGGACCCAGGAATCCTTCATGCAGGCCGTGAACGCCACCCGGGGCGGCGGACACCTCGGCTACGTCGGCGTCGCCTACGACGTCCAGATCCCCGGCATCGAGCTGTTCTTCGCCGGCATCCACGCCCTCGGCGGGCCCGCCCCCGTCCGTCGGTACCTCCCCGAGCTGATCAAGCTCATCTGGGACCGCACGATCGACCCGGGCAAGGTCTTCGACCTGGTCCTTCCGCTCGATCAGGCGGCCGAGGGCTACCGGGCGATGGACGAGCGTCGCGCCGTCAAGGTGATGCTGACCCTCGAGCAGTCCTAACGTGGGAGGCATGAGGCGCAAGGACGAGGTGCGGGAGTTCCTGATCTCCCGCCGCGCACACGTGACCCCGGAGCGGGCCGGCATCCCCGACAGCGGGGGCGATCGCCGCGTCCCGGGGCTGCGTCGCGAGGAGGTGGCGATGCTGGCCGGGGTGAGCCTCGACTACTACACGCGGCTCGAGCGGGGGAACATCCGTGGCGCCTCCGAGAGCGTCCTGAACGCGATCGCGCGAGCGCTCCAGCTCAACGACGTCGAGCGTGAGCACCTGTTCGACCTCGCCCGCCCGGTCCCGGTCTCGACGAGAAGCGGCCGCGCCGAGCCGGCAGCCGCGTCGTCGGTCCCGCCGTCGGTCCAGCGGATCCTGGACAGCATGACGGTGCCCGCGATCGCCTACGACGCCCAGCAGGACATCGTCGCCGCCAACGACCTGGGGCGTGCCCTGTTCTCCTTGCACTTCGAGGCCGACCGGCCCAACCTGGCCCGGTTCGTCTTCCTCGACCCCCGGGCGCGGGACTACTACGTCGACTGGCCGCTCGCCCGCAGCCTCACGGCTGCGATGCTCCGGTTCGAAGCCGGCCGCGACCCGCTCAACGGCGACATCACGGCCCTCATCGGTGAGCTGGCCACCAGAAGTCCCCGGTTCCGCGAGGACTGGGCCGACCGGGACGTCCACGAGCACCGCACCGGGCAGAAGGCCTTCCGTCACCCCGAGGTGGGGGAGATCGAGGTGACCTACGACGTCCTCGAGCTTCCCGGCGAGACCGGACTCGCCATCACCACGTTCAGCTGCGAGCCCGGAACGACCTCGGCCGACAGACTCGCTCTCCTGGCCACCTGGGCAGCGACCCAGCAGGTCGCCGCGGGGGATCGGCGCCAACACATCGAGCACGCCGACCACGCTGACGGCACGCCGCGCTGATCGACGCTGGGCATGGCTCGCCGACCTACCGGTGCAAACGCCACATCGCGAGCTCGTCGTCGTGCGCGGCGAGTCGTCGTACTGCCTCGTCGAGGTCCCGCATCTCGGTGAGCTCGTAGAACAGCAGCATCGGCGCGACGACGCTCGCGTACGCGAACGGCGCCCCGTCCGGTGCGACGTACGCGGTCGCGCCACAGTCGAGCACGGCGCGCGCGAGATCCGGGTGTCCGGTGTCGCATCCGGTGGCGAGACGACCGTGCGGTCGAAGCGGGCGAAAGTGCGCAGGTCCGCGGGAGTGACGCGGCCGTGGAACGGCTGGTACCGCTCGACCTCCTCGGCGAGCTCGGGCAGCACGATCGCGCCCTCGTCGCCGTGGCACTGGAGTACGACGAAGTCCGCGGTCGGTGGGTGGAGCAACGCCGCGACGAGGTGCCGTGCCTGCCCCACTGCTGTACGGCGGAGGCGTAGGCCGAACGTCTCGAGTGCGGCGCCGAGCGCCGGCTGTCCCGACTCGACGTCGATGAGCTCCACCTCGGCCCACGCGGGCGCCCCTCCCTGCACGGCGCGCACGCGCGACGGACGCAGGGTGGAGAGCCATCGGTCCTCGTCGGTTCACGATGCCCAGTATCCGCGAACGCGTGGCCGATCAGCCCGTGGCCCGCGAGCATCAGTCGACCCGGATGCGGGTCACTCCGGAGGCGAGACCCACTGGACGAGCTGCCAGACCAGTCCGTTGTCGTCGGCGAACTGGCAGTACCGCTCGCCCCACGGCTCGGTCTCCGGGGGAGTGATCACCCGCGCACCGGCGCCGGCGATCCGGGCGAACTCGGCGTCCAGGTCGTCGACGACGAGGACGAGGAGCACGCCCTGACCGGCCGCGCCCGCGATCTCCTGCGGCCTGAACGTGGGGAGTCCGACGCGCAGGAAGATCACGTTGAGGCCGGCCGTCGGATGCTCGAGGGAGACGAACCCGTCGGCCGACATCGCCTCGGTGAAGCCGAGATGGGTGGTGGCGAAACGTGCGGACGCCTCGACGTCGGCGACGTTGAGCGAGATGGCGGTTGACGTGACCTGCATGGGGTTCCTCTCCTCGAGCATTAACGCTGTACGCCGTACAACGTACAGCGTTATGGAAAGATTCCCGCATGGAGAAGAAGTGCCGCGGCCTCTGATCGACCTCCTCTGGCGGGACCATCCGGACGCACCGGTCGGCGGCACCCGCGGGCCGCGGGCGCGGGTCTCGACCGGAACGGTCGTGGAGGCAGCGCTCCGACTCGCTGATGCCGACGGGCTGGGAGCGGTGACGATCCGCCGCCTCGCGGCCGAGCTCGACGTCTCGACGATGTCGGTCTACACGCACGTGAACAGCCGGGACGATCTCCTGGTGCTGATGGTCGACGCCGCGCACGCCCGGATGGACCATCCGTCGTTCGGTCGCCTCGGCTGGCGGGCCAGGGTCCGGCGGGTGGCGGTGTCGAACCTGGCGCTGCTCCGGGCCCACCCGTGGCTCCAGGACGTCGCCGACGACCGCGCAGCGCTGGGACCAGGAACCATCGCGAAGTACGACCACGAGCTCCACGCACTCGCGCCGCTCCGGCTCGACCCGGTGACGTGCGACGCGGCGCTGACCTTCGTCCTGGACTTCGTCGGCTCGGCCGCCAGCAACCTCCGGAGGCAGGCGCGGGGCGCCGAGCTCGCCGAGCACTGGCCGGAGTGGAGCGTCCGGCTCGCGTCGTACCTCGGCGACGACCATCCGCTCGCCCGCAGCGTCGGCGCCGCGGCCGGGGAGGCTCTGGAGGGAGTCTCCGACCCGTCCCTGGCGTGGGACTTCGGGCTCGCCCGGGTGATCGACGGCCTGGCCGCCCTCGCATCCTGACTCCGCAAGAACGGTCGGGTCGCGACGCTGCGCCAGACCTAGGCTGCGACTCGATGAGCAGATTGTCAGCGCGGCTTGCCGCAGTCGTCGAAGCCCTCCCGTTGCAGGAGGGCATGCGGGTCCTCGAGATCGGCGGTGCTCCCGGAGCGGCCGCCAAGGAGGTCGTGAGACGGGTCGGGCCGGGTGGCCACGTCCTCGTCGTCGATCGATCGGCCAAGGGCGTCGCCCTGATCGAGCGGAACGCCGCCGCGGAGATCCGAAGCGGCCGGATGAGCGTGCGCCACATCGCGGCGGAGGACTTCGCGCTCCTGCCGGACGAGCCCCTGTTCGACCTCGCGTTCGCCGTACGCGTCGGCGCCCTGGACGGACGGCATCCGAAGGACGGGGAGCGGGCGCGGTCACGGATCGCCGCAGCTCTCGCACCTGGCGGTCGTCTCCTCGTCGACGGAGGCGACCCACTCCGCGAGCTCGACCTCGGCAGCACCCGTCCGTCCGAGGGCCGAGGACCGTGAGTCAGCGATCCACCTCCGACCCTGCCGCGCCCACCAGCGACTACCTGCTGCTCGTGTGCAGCAACCTCGCGCGCTGGGATGCGATCCCCGACGACACGATGGACGTCGACCTGGCCGGGCACGCCGACCTGATCGAGGACCTGCAACACACCGGCCGGCTCCTCCACTGCTCGCCCCTGGTGACCCCGCACGAGGGCTGCGAGGTGGCCGTCCGCGACGAACGGACCATCGTCTCCCCGGAGCCGGTGCTGGCCACCGGCGACGTGCTTGCCGGCTTCTACGTGGTCCGCTGCAGCGACCTCGAGGAGGCGTGCGCGATCGCGGCGCGAGTGCCCGACGCACGCAGCCACCATGTCGTCGTACGACCTCTGATGCCGATCGCCGGAATCAACGCGGGGGTCTGCGAGGGAGCCGGGTCCGGCGCGAGCTGACGCAGGAGACCCGTCACCCGCACCACCGCGGATGCCCTGGGCGGCGGTGGGTAACGCGCAGGACAAGGCTGCTTGCGCCGTCCCGCACCACCAGGGTGCGACCGGGTGGCGTAGGCCGAGAGACGGGAGGATCCCATGACCGGCAAGCTGTCATTCCTCGCGGGCCTGGGCGCGGGTTACGTGCTCGGTGCGCGCGCGGGCCGGGAGAGGTACGACGAGATCGCGTCGAGAGCCCGCGAGCTGTGGCGTGACCCTCGCGTGCAGGAGAAGGCCGAGCATGCCCAGCACGCCGTGCAGGACAAGGCGAGCCAGGCCCAGCAGGCGGTGAAGCACAAGGTCGCCTCGACGTCCTGGCACGCGAGCGGGTCGGGCGACCCGGGCGCGAGCGCGGGCCCGGGCACCGGCACAGGTAGCGGGGCGATGCCGTGAGTCGCGACACCGTCACCACGGACAACGACACCCAGCACCGCGCCGGCGCCGCGTACCGAACCACCGACCCGTCGACCGGCGAGCTGGTCTCGCGGTTGTCGCAGGACGTGTCCCAACTGGTCCGTGACGAGCTGCGGCTGGCGCAGGTCGAGATCTCGGGGAAGGCGAAGCAGGCGGGGATCGGCGCCGGCATGTTCAGCGTCGCCGGGCTCCTGGCGCTCTACGGCGCGGGTGTCCTCATCGCCACCGTCGTCCTGGCACTGGCACTCGGCTCTGCCGGCCTGGCTGGCGGCCCTGATCGTCGCCGTGGTGCTGTTCGCCGCGGCCGGCGTCGCGGCGCTGCTGGGCAAGAAGCGCGTCGCCGCGGCCGCACCGCCGGTGCCGGAACTGGCCGTCGACAACATCAAGCGGGACGTCGATGCCGTCCGGCACGCCCGTGACCGCTGACACCGCGAGGGAGGCCCCGGCCCCGGAGCACGGAGCACGGAGCACGGAGGAGAGCGAATCTCATGACCGAGAACACCGAGACCAACCGCGCTGACGCCGTCGGCAACGGCACGCCGCGGGGAAGCACGAAGCGGCTCGACGCTGCCGGGTCCGAAGCGGCCGAGCTCGAGGCGCACATCGCACGCACCCGCGAGGACCTGGCCCGGACAGTCGACCAGCTCGCCGCGAAGCTCGACGTCAAGACCCGTGTCCGCACCCGTGCCGCGGACGCGAGGGCGGGTGCGTCGTACAAGCTGCAGGACCTGCGCCACCGGGCCACCGACGCCGAAGGCCGACCCACCCGAGCTGTCATGGCTGTCGCGGGCGGGACCGTTGCGGCGCTCGTGGCGGTCGTGGTCGTGGGTGCGTGGCGCCGGAACGGCGCGGGCGGGCGCCGCGGCTGGCGGCGCTGACGGCCTGACCCCCAGGCGCGGGCGCTGCGCGGCTCCTACCCGTAGCCTTCGGAGCCGTGGCCCCGAGACGACGCCTCGGGGCTGACGACACAATCTGACGGACAGCGGCCGGGCCGATCGGCCGGCCCGTCGACAACCAGGAGGAGCCGTCCATGCAGCAGGTCCGGGCCGTCATCGCACGCGCCAAGGGAGAGCCCGTGGAGCTCGCCACGATCAACATCCCCGACCCGGGACCGGGAGAGGCGGTGGTGAAGGTGCTGACGTGCGGCGTCTGCCACACCGACCTCCACTACCGGGAGGGTGGGATCAACGACGAGTTCCCGTTCCTGCTCGGCCACGAGGCCGCCGGAGTCGTGGAGTCCGTCGGGCCGGAGGTCACCGAGGTCGCCCCGGGCGACTTCGTCGTCCTGAACTGGCGAGCGGTGTGCGGCTCCTGTCGCGCCTGCAAGCGAGGCGACCTGCAGTACTGCTTCAACACCCACAACGCGACCCAGAAGATGACCCTGGAGGACGGGACCGAGCTGTCGCCGGCGCTGGGCATCGGTGCCTTCGCGGAGAAGACACTGGTCGCTGCCGGCCAGTGCACCAAGGTGGACCCGAAGGCCCGCCCGGCCGCGGTCGGTCTGCTCGGGTGCGGGGTGATGGCAGGCATCGGCGCCGCGATCAACACCGGCGCGGTCACCCGCGGCAAGAGCGTCGCGGTCATCGGCTGCGGCGGTGTCGGCGTGGCTGCGATCGCGGGCGCCGCGCTGGCCGGGGCGAGCCCGGTCATCGCGGTCGACATCGACGCCAAGAAGCTCGAGAAGGCCGTGGCGCTCGGCGCCACCCACACCGTCGACTCCTCGGCCACCGACCCGGTCGAGGAGATCAAGCGGATCTGCGCCGAGACCTACGAGGGCGCCGAGGGCGCCGACGTCGTGATCGAGGCGGTCGGCCGTCCCGAGACGTGGAAGCAGGCGTTCTACGCCCGCGACCTGGCCGGCACGGTCGTGCTCGTCGGCGTACCGACGCCGGACATGAAGGTCCCCGACCTCCCGCTGATCGACGTCTTCGGACGCGGCGGGGCGCTGAAGTCGAGCTGGTACGGCGACTGCCTCCCCAGCCGCGACTTCCCGATGCTGGTCGACCTCTACCAGCAGGGCCGGCTCGACCTCGACGCCTTCGTCACCGAGGAGATCGGCATCGGTGACGTCGAGGCGGCGTTCGAGCGGATGCACGGGGGCGACGTGCTGCGGTCGGTGGTGATCCTGTGACCGGTCCCGGCGTCGGCGCCGTACGGGTCGACCACGCCGTCAGCAGCGGCACCTTCTCCCTCGACGGGGAGACCTTCGACGTCGACAACAACATCTGGGTCGTCGGCGACGACGAGGAGTGCGTCGTGATCGACGCGCCGCACTCGGTCGCCGACATCCTCGCCGTGGTCGGGGACCGGAAGGTCAGGGCGATCATCTGCACCCACGCGCACGACGACCACGTCCGGGTCGCTCCGGCTCTGCGCGAGCGGGTGACCGCGCCGATCCTGCTCCACCCCGACGACAGGCCGCTGTGGGAGCTCACCCACGGCAGCGAGGACGATCCCGACGCCACGCTCTGGGACGTCGACCTCGCCGACGCGATGACCGTCGAGGTCGCCGGCACCACCCTGCAGGTGCTCCACACGCCCGGCCACGCGCCCGGCGCGGTCTGCCTCTACGCCCCCGACCTGGGCTGTGTCTTCACCGGTGACACCCTCTTCCACGGCGGCCCCGGCGCCACCGGCAGGTCCTACAGCGACCTGCCCACCCTCGAGGCCTCGATCCGCGCGAAGCTCTTCGTCCTGCCCGACGACACCGTCGTCCACACCGGGCACGGAGAGGACACCACCATCGCCGCCGAGCGTGCCGGAGATGCTGACTGACAGCGGGCGTCGGTCGTGATCCGCGAGCAGGTCATCGCTCGGTCTCCGGGTCGACGGCGCGCAGCTCGTAGATGACGATCTGCTCAGGATCGAGCGACGGCGGCTGCACCCCTGAACCCATCAACACGCTCCCGGGAAGCACGATCCCCTCGTGGCGCGTCACGCCCGACTCCGTGTGCGACGCCCCCCACCACGCAGGTGCCGCGAGGCCCGACGGGAGGGTGCCGACCAGCACGGGCTCGATCCGGTACGTCAGGTCCGGGTCGAGCTCGCGCAGGCACAGACGTGGGCGAGGGCTGACGATGGCCCGACCGACGGTCGCGGTGAGGAACGTCGCCGTACGGCGGTCGTCGGCGACCACGCCGTACACGTTCACGGTCTCGTCGCCGGTGTCGACCCTGACCACCCGGCCCGTGAAGAGGCCGCGCCGACGGGCCTTGTAGTAGCCCACCCACGCTTGGAGGTCGGCCAGCTCGGACTCGCTCGCCTCGGTCAGGTCCCACTCCACGCCGAAGTGGCCGAGGAGCGCGGTCGCCGCGCGGAACGACAGGTCGTGCATGCGCCCGGTGCTGTGGGAGCGACGCGACGCCACGTGACTCCCCATCAGCTCCGGGGGGATCAGCTGGACGGTGCCGCGGTTGATCTGCTGGCGCTCCAGGGGGTCGATGCAGTCCGACACCCACACCCGGTCGCACCGCTCGATGACGCCGAGGTCGATCCGCGAGCCACCGGAAGAGCAGGACTCGATCTCCAGGCCGGGGTGGCGATCCTTGAGCTCGTCGATGAGGCGGTAGAACGCCAGCGTCTGGGCGTGTACGCCGGGCGCGCCGCCGCGTGCCTGGTCGCCGGCGTCGATCAGGTCCCGGTTGTGGTCCCACTTGATGGAGGAGATGTCGTACTCGTCGAGCAGCGCCAGCATCTGGTCGCGCACGTGGTCGTACGCCTCGGGGATGGCGAGGTTGAGCACCTGCTGGTGGCGGAACTCGACGGGCCGGTCACCTGGTTGCGTGCTCGCCGACATCAGCCACTCCGGGTGCGCGCGGGCGAGCTCGGAGTCCGGGTTGACCATCTCCGGCTCGAACCACAACCCGAACTGCATGCCCAGCGACGTCACTGCCTGGACCAGGGGATGGAGGCCCTGTGGCCAGACGGAGCGGCTGACCACCCAGTCACCGAGGCCGGACCGCTCGTCACGACGACTGCTGAACCAGCCGTCGTCGAGCACGAACCGTTCGACGCCGATGGCCGCGGCGTGCTCGGCAAGGTCCACGAGGCGGTCGAGGTCGTGGTCGAAGTAGACCGCCTCCCACACGTTGATCGTCACGGGTCGGTCGACCGAGACGTGGTGGGGGCGCGCGCGGAGGAATCGGTGGAACCGCTCCGCAACCGCGTCGAGGCCGTCGCCGTACGAGCCGTAGAGCCAAGGGGTCTCGTAGGACTCACCCGCCTGCAGCGTCATCTCGCCGGGCAGCAGCAGCTCGCCGCCGCCGGCGAGTGTGTCGCCCTGCAGGGTCTGCTCGACGTAGTGGGTGTGGTTGCCGCTGAACCCGACGTGGACCCCCCACACCTCACCGTCACCGAAGGAGAAGCCGGGCACCCCGACGTGGAGCACACCGGCCGCGTCCGCTCCGGTGCGTCCCTTCCGGTTCTCCCGAAGGTGCGTGCCGACGCCCAGGGGCCGGCGCTGGCTCACCTTCTCCTTGGCCCAGCGACCGGCGTAGTCCATGATCTCCCGGGCCCTGCCGGGGAGCGGATAGGCCAGCACCAGGTCGTGTACGTCGAACGGGTCGCCCTCGTTGCGCAGCAGAGCACGGCTGCGAAGCAGACCGCTCGGCAGCATCTCGATCCGGAGGGTGAGCCACAGGGCGACATCTGAGTCCGCGCAGACCACCTCGACCGACGCCGCGCCGGCATCGACGAAGCCGTCGACCGGCACGCCGTCGACCGAGGCCGACTGGACGACGAACCGTGGCGTCCACCCTCGACCGCCGCGTCGACATCCACTCAGCCCGGGGCGACCCGGCCAACCGGTCCAGCCCTCGGGCACCAGCGACGGTCGCCCGGGCACGTCCACCGTGTTGGGGCCGACCAGCGGAACCGTGGCCGCCACCAGCGCCTGTGCCGCGGCGGCATCGAGGCCGCTGATCGCGGGGCCCCAGTGCAGGAGGGCCGGCAGTCGCAGCCCGGTCATGTCGATCACTGCCGAGACGCCGGCAGCGTGCAGGTGCACGACCGGCGACGTGGGTGACGGATCAGTCATGTCCCTGAATCTATGCGTTTAGATCTGCTCGATGCAAGGATCTGGGCGTTGTCAGTGGCCATTTGGGACCTTGCCCGGCCGATCGGTTGACTCGTTTAGATCCGGCTGCAATGCTCCTGGCATGGTCGTGTCCCAGCCCGCCAGGGCGGCGAAGCCGAGCGCCACCCTGAAGGACGTGGCGAAGCTGGCCGGTGTCAGCACCGCCGTCGTCAGCTATGTGGTCAACGCCGGCCCCAAGAACGTCTCCCCGGCCAGTGAGGCCAAGGTGCGGGACGCGATCCGCCTGCTCGGCTACCAGCCGAACGCCGCCGCCCGCGCGCTGCGGAGCGGTTCCAGCAAGACGTTCGGCATCGTCGTCCCCGATGCCACCAACCCGTTCTTCGCCTCTCTCGCCCACGCAGTCGAGGAAGCAGCCGCCGAGCGCGGATACTCACTGACCATCGCCAGCTCGGGACACTCCTTGGCAGTCGAGCGCAGCCTCGTCGCCGACCTGGCCGGTCGCCGGGCCGACGGCGTGTTCCTGTGCAGCGTCGTCGCCGAGCCGGACCTCAGGGATCTGGAGTCGGCAGGCATTCCGGCAGTCCTGCTCAACCACGGCGGAGCCGAGGGACCTCACCCCTCCGTCGGTGTCGCGCTCGAGGAGGGTGCCCGAGTCGCTGTCGAGCACCTGGTGGAGCACGGTCACCGTGAGGTCGGCCTGATCATGGGCGGCCTCGTCGGTGGGACGCTCGACGGCCGGGAGCTCGGATGGCGTACCGCCCTGGAGGACGCGGGCCTCCGCCCAGGACGCGTGGTGCGCGGCTCCTTCGACCGGCGGACGGGCTACGACGCAGGACGCCGCTTCCTGGCGTCGGGGGAGCCTCCCACGGCTGTCTTCGCGAGCTCCGACCTGCAGGCGGTCGGGCTGCTGAGAGCCCTCCACGACGCCGGAGTGCGGGTCCCGGAGGACGTCGCTGTCGTCTCCTTCGACGGTTCGGAGGAGGCCGAGTACGCCGTACCGCGGCTCACCACGGTGACCCAGCCCGTCGACGCCATGGGTCGGGCCGCCGTCGAGGCCGTTCTCGGCCAGGGCGACCCCGGAGAGCGCTCGATCTTCCCCGCCACGCTGGTGCGCAGGGCCTCCTGCGGCTGCGCATCCGACGACCGCTAGACCTCACCACAGCTGCGGACCGTTGCGTCCACGCACGACCTCGAAGTGAGCGAACCCATGTCCTTCACCGTGCCCGACCACTGGGTCTGGGACTTCTGGATCGCCGACGACGGCGACCGCTACCACCTGTTCTACCTCCGCGCACCGCGCTCGCTCGGAGTCCCTGCCCTCCGGCACCGCAACGCCACGATCGGGCACGCCACGTCGTCGGACCTGGTCACCTGGGTGGACCACGGCGCCGTCGTCGGGCCCGGCGGGCCGGGTGACTTCGACGAGACCGCCGCCTGGACGGGAAGCGTCCTCGCCGCCCCGGACGGGACCTGGAGGCTGTTCTACACCGGCGCCAGGTTCCTTCACCCGGATGCGGGCACCAACATCGAGTCGATCGGGATGGCCTCCTCGGCCGACCTCCACGAGTGGACCAAGGTCCCCGGGACCGTCCTGCGTGCCGACGACCGGTGGTACGAGACCTTGGGCGACGGCACCTGGAGGGAAGAGGCCTGCCGCGACCCCTGGGTCTACGCCGCCCCCGGCGGCGACGGGTGGTGCATGCTCTACACGGCCAGGGCCCCAGGCCCCGCCGACGTGCCCGACCGTGGAGTCATCGGCTTCGCGACCTCCCCCGACCTGGAAACGTGGACGGCGCAGCCGCCGCTCAGTCGCCCCGGTGCCGGCTTCCTCCACCTCGAGGTGCCTCACCTGGTCCGGATCGGAGGCGAGAGCACCCTGCTCTTCTCCTGCGGGTCGGACCACCTTGCGACCTGGCGCGTCGAGCGTGGGCAGACCGGCGGGGTCTGGGCCGCGCCGATGTCCGCCGACGGGACGTTCGCCGTCGAAGCCGCCTACCTCCTCCTCGACCAGCAGCGCTACTACTGCGGACGACCGGTCCAGGCCCGCGACGGCCGATGGGTCCTGCTGGCCTTCAACCACGTCGAGGACAAGACCAAGTTCGTGGGAGGGGTCTGCGACCCCTTGCCGTTGGGGCGGTCGGCCGATGGTCGGGTCGTCGTGCTCGACGGTCCCGGACCCAGCGGCACAGACAAGGAGCGCACCGCATGACCGACTCGCAGGCGCCGGACCTCGCGCGGGCAGGTTTCCGCGACCGTTTCGGCCGGGAACCCGACGGCGTGTGGTCGGCCCCCGGCCGCATCAACCTGATGGGGGAGCACACCGACTACAACGGTGGCCTGGTGCTGCCGTGCGCCATCGATCGCCGGACGTACGTCGCAGTCGCGCCCCGCCGTGACCGGCTGGTCCGGGTCTCGTCCTCGATCGCTCCGGGCGTGACGGAGCTGGACCTGGCCGACATCTCCCGGGAGACCGTCCGAGGATGGTCCGCCTATCCGTTCGGAACGGCCTGGGGGCTGGGCCGGGTCGGCGTCGACCTGGCGAGGGTGCCCGGGTTCGAGGCGCACTTCGTGTCCGAGGTCCCCGTGGGCGCCGGGCTGTCCTCCTCCGCTGCCATCGAGTGCGCGCTCGCGGTCGCTCTCACCGATGTCTGGCGGCTGTCGCTCGGGCGGGACGCCCTGGTCACGGCGACCCACCTCGCTGAGAACGAGATCGTGGGCGCACCCACCGGCACGCTCGACCAGTCCGCGTCCCTGCTCGCAGAGGCGGACTCGGCGCTCTTCCTCGACTGCCGCGACGGCACACACGACGTCGTACCCCTCGGTCTCGCGGCGGCCGGTCTCACCCTCCTCGTCGTCGACACCCGCGTCGAGCACAGCCATGCCGTCGGGGGGTACGCCGCGCGCCGTACGTCCTGCGAGGAGGCGGCCCGGCTCCTCGGCGTCCGGTCACTGCGCGAGGTGGGCCGCGACGACCTCGAGCGCGCAGCCAGCGTCCTCGACGGCGAGATGCTGCGTCGCGTCCGGCACGTCGTGACGGAGAACCAACGGGTCCTGGAGACCGTTGCCGGACTCCGGGCCGAGGGTCCGCGAGCGATCGGCGACATCATGGTGGCCTCGCACGAGTCCCTGCGAGACGACTTCGAGGTGACCGTGCCCGAGCTCGATGCCGCGGTGGAAGCCTGCGTCACGGCCGGTGCGGTCGGCGCCCGGATGACCGGTGGCGGGTTCGGCGGAGCAGCGATCGCCCTCGTGGACGACGACGCCGTCGACGACGTGGCCGCACACGTCGTCGAGCGCTTCGAGCGAAGCGGGTTCGCGGAGCCGGCGATCTTCTCGGTGACCCCCTCGGGCGGCGCCCGGCGCGACTGAGCAGGCCGAGCCGCCTCAGGGGATGTGAGGCAGCGGCCAGGTCCGGCCGGTGCTGCTGTCGACGATCGCGGCATGGTCGACGAGGACGGTGAACGGCAGTACGTCGGAGACGGCGCGGAACACCGTGGCGAGCTTGGCGCCCTGGGCACGCGTGGCCACCGACACGTGCGGCACCCAACGCCCGGCCTGGTAGTTGCGGTGCACCTCCGCGCCGGTGGCCTCCAGCTCGGTGACGATCCGCCACTGCCGCAGCGCCACGTCCGCGCCGATCGCCGGCGCCAGGGCGGCCCGGCCGCGGGGGAACGCCAGGGTTCCGTGGAAGGACATCTCGAAAGGGTCGGCCGGCGGCAGTGCCGCGAGCGCGTCCTGGACCCGCTCGAGGTCCCAGCTGCGGAGCACGACGTAGGAGAGGTGGGGGTGGTGCCGACGGTGCGTGTGCGTCGCCAGGGTCGACACCCCGTCGTCCTCGAGCCGTGCCCACAGCTCCCGCATCAGCGTCGCGGAGCGGGCGTCGAAGAGCAGGCACACGGCGAGCGCCACGCGTCCAGCCTCCACCAGGCGTCCCGGGGAGTCGAGCGCGAGCGATCGTCAGACGGTGACGCGGAAGCCGGGCGTGGTCATTCACGCACCTCCCCGAGAAGGTCGACCAACCGGCGGAAGGTTGCTGACTGGCCGCGCAGCGTGACGTTGCCTCCCCCGGCACGGATGCGCCGGACGTGGTCGTGGACCATGCGGACGCCGTGGTGATCGATGAACTGCAGTTCGGTGAGGTCGAGGACGACGTCCTCGGTGTGCGGGACCACCAGGTGGAGCAGCCGGTCCAGCATCGGTGTGGAGAAGGCATCCACCTCGCCGGCCAGGGCGAGAGCGTCGGCCTGTGCGTAGAGCCGGAAGGGGACGAGCTCGAGCAGGCGCTGGTCGGCGACCGGGTGCACGCAGGCGATCGCCGACATGGCCTCCTCCGACAGCGCCCGTCGGTCGAAGCAGCACAGCGCCGACAGCGTGCCGGCGGCCATGCGCCGGTCGGCGTAGCTCTCCCACGCCGCTTGCCCCTGCCAGTCCCCGTCGGACTCGGCGAGGGAGGTCACCTCGGCGAGCACCCGGAGGCCGGTGAAGCCGTCGCTGATCGCCTGGTCGGTGACCTGTGAGTAGAGCGCCCACTGCGCGGCGTCGTCCATCCTCCGGCCGTCCGGGTAGACGGCCTCGAAGGGCGCGACAGCCAGGAGACCGTCGCGCAGCATCGACCGGGTCGGCTCGAGGTCACGGACGACCGCCTCGGCCTCGGGACCACCGACGAACATCAGCCGCTGCCCCAGCTCCAGGCCCTCCGCGAGGAAGGCGTCGGCCACCTTCGCGAGATCGCCGGCGTCGTCGTACCCCCAGCACGCGTGGCCGTCGGGTCCTACCGCGTGCGGGGCGTCGACCAGGCCGTGGCTGCGCACAAGGGGAGGGTACGCCGGGCATGGCCCGCGTGACGGTGCTAGCGACTGCTGTCGACCGAATCGGGTATCAGCGCAGCGGCGCGGCGGTCCTTGTGGAGAAACCCCCATCCGCAAGGAGCACCACCATGGCTGCCACCAAGAAGAAGAACATCAAGGCCGATGTCACCGCGAGCTCGCCGGCTGCGGACGTCACCGCCGTCCAGGACTACCTCAAGCGCTTCGGCTATCTCGACACCCCCGACGCCGCCTTCGGGGAGCCCTCGTTCCCGCTCGGCGACGGCGACGACGCCGCCGAGATCGCCGGCCGACCGACCGGCGCCGCGAAGGGCAAGCTGGACGCGCCGACCAAGACCGCGATCGAGCGTTTCCAGGCGTTCGCCAACCTGCCGCAGACCGGCGTCGTCGACGAGGCGACCGCGCGGAAGATGAACATGCCGCGGTGCGCCAACCTCGACGGGCCGGGCGTCGACGCGTTCTCGACCTCGGGTCGCCGCTGGGCGAACACCAACCTCCGCTACGCCTTCGAGAACTTCACCCCGGACCTCACCGAGGGCGAGATCACGCTCGCCGTGGAGCAGGCGTTCGCCCTGTGGGCGGCGTACACCCCGCTCCGGTTCTCGCGGGTGCCGCTGTCGGCCGGACCGGAGATCGTCATCCGCTTCGTCGCGGGCGACCACGGTGACGGCTCGCCGTTCGACGGGGCCAGCGGCGTGCTCGCGCACGCGTTCTACCCGTCCGTGCCGCCGACCGCGCCGACCGCGATCATGGGCGACGCGCACTTCGACGAGGCCGAGACCTGGACGGTCAACGTCCCGCCCGGTGCCGGCGGCATCGACCTGGTCACCGTCGCGGCCCACGAGTTCGGGCACTCGCTCGGCCTCGGCCACAGCGACGTGACCGGCGCCCTGATGGCTCCGTTCTACGGTGGCCCGTTCCGGAAGGTGGCCGACGACGACATCGCCGGCATCACGAGCCTGTACGGCGGCTTCCCGATCGAGTACGCCAGCTGGGCGCACGGCACCGACCTCCAGGTCGAGGTCGACGCCAACGTCGCGTCGATGCGCAAGTACGGGTTCTTCACGCGCGTGGTCGGCAAGCCCAACACGACCAACTGGTACCACCTCCCGATCCCGACCCCGGTGATCACCAAGGGCAACCGGTTGGCCATCTGCCGGGCGATGCTGCGCTTCGTGACCGGCGGCACCAGCGCCGTCGTACGCGACGTGCACGTCTACGACGGCGAGGCCCGGATCGCCGCCCACCAGTTCGTCAACCTGTCCGGCAGCCAGCCGTTCGCGGTCTTCGGTGTGGCCCACAAGCCCGACATCTTCTGGGGGACCGGGATCTCGATCGGGGTCACCACGGGCGCCGGTACGGCGGCCGAGCGGCGGATCGACCTGATCTCCGGCGGCATCGACTTCCTGGCGTGAGCCAGGAGTCGGGGAGGACGATCGGGCTCATGAGTGAGATCCGCGTACGCAACGACACCGGGAACGATCTCGAGGTCGTCGGCGTGACCCTGGCGGGGGGTGGGCCTCAGCTGGAGCTGGGTCCCCTCCCGCCGGGGGCGGCCTCGGACTGGCAGCGCGTGGACGTGGTCCCGCGCTACCCGTCGATCGAGGCCACGATGGCCGGCACCGACCTCGTGCACCGGCCCTACGAGAGCGGGCAGGCAATGCCCGAGGGGCGCTACACCTACGTGCTGCGGATCGAGGCGGACCGGCTCGTGGTCGGGCTGGAGTTCTAGCTCGTCGAAGGGGTCAGTCTCCGTTTCACCCTTTCGGCATTGACGGGACGCCACACCGTTACGGGTGGATCATGAGAAGACCTAGGAGGCGGTGAGGCCGTGGGTATTGGGCGCGCGGTTGCCGTGGTGCTTTCCGTGACGATGCTGATCATGACCGGGGCCTGCGACTCCGACGGCGAGGTCGATCCTGGCGCCGATCCCTCGGAGCCGAGCACCCCGTCGGCCTCGGCGCTCTCCGACAGCGAGACGTGCCTTGCCGCACAGGTCCGCATGGTTTGGATCGTGCAGCGACCCCTCCAATCCCTCACCCAGCGTGTGCTGTCCCAGCCCGACCAGGCGCACCTCAAAGCTGCGGAATTGCTGCGGCAGGGGATCGCCAGGACGGCGAGAAGCTCACAGAAGGCGTGCGGTGGCGACCCGACGGCCCTGATCCCGCTGACCGAGCTGGTTCGGAGTGCGATCGACGAAGGCTTGGATGAGCCCGTGCTGAGACGGATCGTCGAGGCATACGAGGAGTGGCGCAGGACGGTCGGGAAACCATTCCCCCACGACGACCCGGCCAGGAGGGATCATGAGTTGGCCATCATCCGTTACGCCAACCTGTGCGCCCCCATGCGGAAACACGTTCACGCGTCGTACGAGATACTTCGCCGCGCGGAGAGCGGCGGAGTGGCGGTCTGGGTGGAGATCGAGCTCACCAACGAATTTTCGGAGCCCTGGAGCGTGGGACACCATGGCCGCCTGCGTGCCACCGGTGTACGCCCCGAAGGGGGAACCTGGGACTACGGGTGGGGCGGTTCGTCCGCCGACTGGGCGATGGCTGCGGCGGGGCAGACCTCCCGCACTGCTGTCGACCCGTTTCCCAGCGACCCGGTCGACCCGGCCGCACCCCGCAAACCGGAGCCGATTCTGCTGCACCTCTTCCCCGGGGGCGACGTCGAGGTGCTCGAATTCGAGGCATGGTCGTGGTCCGAGAGAACCGGTAGCTGCCGTATCAGGGTGGAACCAGCCCAATCCCGGTGAGGTCGTCGCAGCTCCCCGGCCCTTCGGTGACAGTGGTCCTCGACGAGACCGACGCACCGTTGATGCTGATCTCAGCGGGAATCGGATCGACGCCCATCCTCGGCATGCTGCACTACCTGACGCACACCGGCACCGCTCGCACCACTCCCGGGGCGACGCTCGAGGTGTTCGGCCCGGACAGCGGGCTCGGCAGCGATTGAGTAGATTCGGGCCGTGCTCCACGCCGGCGTGATCACCGCATCGATACCCAGCCCAGATCCCGCGTGGAGCGAGATCCACCTCGGGCCCCTCACCATCCACACCTACGCGCTGTGCCTGCTGTCCGGCATCGCTGCGGCGACGTACCTCACGGCCCGGCGGCTGGCCGCGCGCGGCGCGGACCGCGAGGTGGCGCTGGACATCGCGTTCTGGGCGGTGCCGGTGGGCATCGTCGTCGCGCGGATCTACCACGTGCTCACCCACTGGGGCGACTACTCGGACGGGACCGGAACCTGGGGCTACTGGGAGTGGGTGCGGATCTGGGACGGCGGGATCGCGATCTACGGCTCCCTGATCGGCGGGGCGATCGGTGCCTGGATCGCGTGCCGGCGGGCCGGGCTGCGGTACTGGTCGCTGGGCGACGCGCTCGCGCCCGGCCTGCTCGTGGCGCAGGCGCTGGGCCGCCTGGGCAACTACGTCAACCAGGAGCTGTACGGCGCGCCGACCACCCTGCCTTGGGGCCTGGAGATCGACGGCGCGGTTGCCGGCCGCCCCGACGACACCCTGTTCCACCCGCTGTTCCTCTACGAGATGACCTGGAACCTGCTGGGCGCCGTCGTGCTGATCGTGATCGAGCGCGTCGTGCGGCGGCGGGCCGAGGTGCGGGCCGGTGCCGTCGGCGAACCCGGGTACGGGCTGCGCTGGGGACGGCTCTTCGCGCTCTACCTGGTCTGGTACGGCCTGGGTCGCAGCTGGCTGGAGACCATCCGCATCGATCCCACGAGCATCGAGCTGGCCGGGATCCCGGTCAACGTCTGGACGTCGTACGCCGTCGTCGCGCTCGGGGTCGCGCTGTTCGTCATCCGCGGCCGTCTGCACCCGGAGCCGGAGACGTCGGTCTACCTAGCGGGCAAGGCGCCGGAACTGACACCCTGATCAGCGCGCTCAGCCGAACCGTCACAGTCGACCGATCGAGGAGCACCCATGACCGAGGCACGTCCGCCCTTCCCTCCCTTCGACCTCGACAGTGCGCTCGCCAAGGTGCAGGCCGCCGAGGACGCTTGGAACACCCGCGATCCCCACCGCGTCAGCCTCGCCTACACGCCTGATTCGGTCTGGCGCAACCGCGACACCTTCATCAGAGGTCGGGAGGCGATCGTCGCGTTCCTCACCGCCAAGTGGGAGCGCGAGCTGGACTACGTGCTCCGCAAGAGCCTGTGGGCGTTCCGCGACAACCGCATCGCCGTGCGGTTCCAGTACGAGAGCCACGACCGCACCGGGCAGTGGTTCCGCAGCTACGGCAACGAGCTGTGGGAGTTCGACGAGAACGGGCTGATGCGCCGCCGGGAGGCCAGCATCAACGACGTACCCATCGACGAGTCCGACCGCCGCCTGTCCGGGTCGCGCCCCGAGGAGGAGCGCGGTGTCGACTTCTGGGCCAACGAGGACATCCCGCTGCAGTGAGCAACGCGCTGTCCCACGCGCCCGAGCCGACGGTGCGCGCCGCCCTGCGGTCGCCGAGGCTGCTGCGCACCGAGGTCCTGGCCGGACTGGTCGTCGCCCTGGCCCTGATCCCCGAGGCGATCTCGTTCTCGATCATCGCCGGCGTCGATCCGCGCGTCGGACTGTTCGCCTCGTTCACGATGGCGGTGGCGATCTCCTTCCTCGGCGGCCGCCCCGCCATGATCTCCGCCGCCACCGGTGCTGTTGCGCTCGTGATCGCGCCGGTGATGCGTGAGCACGGGTACGACTACCTGATCGCCACCGTCCTGCTTGGCGGCCTGATCCAGGTCGTGCTCGCCCTGGCCGGCGTGGCCAAGCTGATGCGGTTCATCCCCCGCTCGGTCATGGTCGGGTTCGTCAACGCGCTCGCGATCCTCATCTTCGAGGCGCAGATCGACCACCTGGTCGACGTCCCCTGGGCCGTCTACCCGATGATCGCCGTCGGCATCGCCGTGATCGTCGGGTTCCCACGGGTCAACAAGGTGATCCCCGCGCCGTTGGTCGCGATCGTCGCGCTGACCGCCTTCACGCTCGCCGCCGCGGTCAACGTGCCGAACGTCGGCGACGAGGGGGAGCTGCCCGACAGCCTGCCCGCCTGGTTCGTTCCCGACGTACCGCTGCGCCTCGAGACCCTCGAGATCATCGCCCCCTACGCCCTCGCCATGGCGGTCGTCGGCATCCTCGAGTCCCTGCTCACGGCGAAGCTCGTCGACGACATCACCGACACCCACTCCGACAAGACGCGCGAGGCCCTCGGTCAGGGCGCCGCCAACGTCATCACCGGGTTCTTCGGCGGGATGGGCGGCTGCGCCATGATCGGACAGACGATGATCAACGTGAAGGTCTCCGGCGCCCGGACCCGGATCTCCACGTTCCTCGCCGGAACCCTGCTGCTGGTGCTCGTGGTCGGCTTCGGCGACGTCGTCGCTCTGATCCCGATGGCCGCCCTGGTCGCGGTGATGATCATGGTCTCCGTCGGCACGTTCGACTGGCACTCGATCCGGCCGAGGACGCTGCGCCGGATGCCCAGGTCCGAGACCACGGTCATGCTCGCTACCGTCGTGGTCACCGTCGCCACCCACAACCTCGCCATCGGCGTCGTCGTGGGCGTCCTGGTCGCGATGACGCTGTTCGCCCGCCGCGTCGCCCACCTCACCGAGACCGACCGCGAACTCGTCGAGGACGAGCACGGCGCCGTCGCCGTCTACCGGGTGACCGGCGAGCTGTTCTTCGCCTCGAGCAACGACCTCTACACCCAGTTCGAGTACGCCGAGGACCCCGACCGCGTCGTCATCGACCTCAGCGACTCCCACATCTGGGACGCCTCTACCGTCGCCGCGCTGGACGCGATCACCACGAAGTACGAGCGCAGGGGCACGTCGGTCGAGATCGCCGGACTCAACGAGGCCAGCGCCGAGCGCCACGGGCGCCTCACCGGCGAGCTGCCCTCGCACTGAGTGAGGGGACGACGGCGGGGAGTGGCGGCCGGGTATGCCGCTCGCGGAATTCACCCATCAACCGAGTGAGCAGATACTCGGTTCAACGACCCGATAGGGAGCATCTGCTCACGCGACCACGGCGATCAGGCCGTCGGCCAGGGTCGGGAGTTGCAGCCGGTCACCAGCGGACGGCTCGGCCTGTGGTGCCAGGTCCGGCCGCGGAGTCGACCGCGCCGCCGACGGGTTCAAGGCCTGCCTGGCGAGCTCTGACAACAGGCTTCCGTGCACCCCGACGCTGCGGGATGCGCGGAAGTCTGTGCGCTGACGGACCTTCGATCGCGTCAGTAGCGCCGGCTGGTGCACAGCCACGTGCGGATGCGGCCACCGTTGTTGCGCCGCAGCGCCTGCCGCTTGGCGGCGTACTTGGTGCGACCGAAGCCGGTCTTCCAGTGGGTGATCCAGCCGTTGCTGTTCACCCGGATGGCGACCGCCATGCAGCCGTTGCCGATCGAGCCCATCTTCTGGCAGAAGCCGGGGTAGTTCGACTGGGCCTTGCAGCGGCGGTGGGCGGCCCGCACCGCCCGGCTCCGGGACGACCGCTCGTTGGCCAGGCCGTAGGCCTGGTCCGGGGACATCGAGATCGCGCCGAAGCAGTACGGCGGCCGGCAGCGGCCGGCACGACTCCGTTCCAACTTGTCGACCGGCGCGGTCCTCACCTCCCGGTCGGACGGGGTCGGCGAGGCGCTGCTCGAGATAGGCGCCGACAACAGCGTGACGCCGAGAAGGGCCGCGGCGAGTGCGGCGAACAATCGGACGAATGACTTCATCTGCTCCACTCCTTTGGGGAGAGATCGGTGACAGGACCCGTGGCCCCTTCCCTGGCCTTCGCGCACGAAACCGCTGGCCGACGCCTCAGCACCACCCGTCGTCGTACTCGGGTCTGATCGGTTCGCCGTCGACGAGGACGTGGCCCTCCTGCCACGGCGCCGTCACGCGGCACTCGGGCGGACCATGGCCGGAGACGGTCATCGAGGTTCGCGTGCCGGCGGGCACCTCGACGGTGCCCTCCTCCCACGTGGTCTCGCCGAGGGTGACCGCTTCGGAGACGACGGTCGCGGAGTCCGGCCCCGGGTTCGAGAACTCCATCGTCACCTCGTAGTCGCCCTCGGGGGTCGACCTCGAACCGGTGACCGACATGAGCACCGGCTGCTCGCACCACGTCGCGAAGGCGCGTTCGAGCTTGCGGGAGGACTCCGGCAGGTAGCGGTCGGTGCGCTCGTCGTCGCCTATCCGTGACTCGACCTCGAACACCAGTACGTCGGGCACGTCCGGGCAGGCGGCGAGTAGATTCCCCGCCAACAGCATCTCGGTCCCGGTCGGCAGGTCGAGAGTCTCGGGCGGACGGTCCGGCTCGCTGCCGTCGAGCGGCCAGAGCCCGATGTCGTCGTCGGACCCGCCGTCCCATAGGAGCCGGGCGTCGCTGACCACCCGGTCCTCGTCGTACCCGACGACGATCGCGACCTGAATGCCGTACTGGGTGTTGGACAGCTTCGCAGGAACCTCGACCGCGCCATCCGTCACGAGCACCGGGTCGGGAGGGTCGTCGGCCGTCGTGGAGCCCTCCGCACCGCACGCGGCCGTCAGGAGCGCGGCCAGCAGTGCCGGCAGGCACGCGACTGCCGCGCGGGGGAGGGGCGTCATCGCCCGATCATCGCCGACGGAGGCCGGACCTGCATCGCGAATGATCGGTATGGGCCGCCTCGTCGTACCAGCGCCGGAAGGGCCGGCGAGCCTGCACAATGAGATCCCGACGTTCCGACTTGCGAGGAGCGGGCCATGGACACTGTTCTCACGACGGTGGCCCTGCCACTGGCGCTCGGCATCATCATGTTCGGGCTCGGCCTGGACCTGACGGTCGACGACTTCCGCCGTGTGGGGCGGAGCCCGAAGGCCGTCGTCGTCGCCCTGACCTGTCAGCTGCTGGTGCTGCCGGCCGTCTGCTTCGGCCTGGTGCTGCTCTTCGACCTGCCGCCCCTGCTGGCGATCGGCATGCTCCTGCTGGCGTCGTCGCCGGGCGGTACGTCGGCCAACCTGTTCAGCCACCTCTTCCGCGGCGACGTCGCGTTGAACATCTCCCTGACGGCGATCAACTCGGTCCTGTCGCTGGTCACGTTGCCGCTGATCACCAACTTCGCGATCGACTACTTCGACCAGAGCGACTCGGTGTCGCTGCCGCTCGCCGAGGTGGTCAAGGTGTTCGCGATCGTCCTGGTCCCGGTCGCGATCGGGATGTGGGTCCACCACCGGTCGCCCGGCTTCTCGCGGCGCATGGAGCGGCCCGTGCGGATCGGATCGGCCGTCATCCTGGCTGTGCTGGTGGTGGCGATCCTGGTCGACCAGCGGGACGACGTCGTCGACTACCTCGCCGATGTCGGCGTGGTGGCGGCGCTCTTCTGTGCGACCAGCCTGCTGGTCGGGTACGTCGTCCCGCGGGCGCTGGGCGTCACGGAGCGGCAGGCGATCGCGTCGTCGATGGAGATCGGCGTGCACAACGGCACGCTGGCGATCTACATCGCGGTGGAGGTCTTGGGCAGGACCGAGGTGTCGATCCCTGCCGCGGTCTACTCCATCGTCATGTTCGTCCTCGCGGCTGTGTGGGGCTTTGCGATCTCGCGCAGGCTCAGCCAGGGCGAGGCCGCACCGGGAGCGGGAGTGCGACGGAGCGAGTGACGCGAACGTACGGTCCAATGCAGAAACTTCTCGGCAGCATGTCGAGAACCGGCGAACGGCTCCGTCCTTGGAGAGAACACGGCCACAGTGGGCCGTACCGCATCGAGGAGAACACCATGACCAAGTACCTGCTGCTCAAGCACTACCGCGGCGCACCGGCTGCGGTGAACGACGTGCCGATGGACCGGTGGACCCAGGACGAGATCTCCGCGCACGTGCAGTACATGAACGACTTCGCGGCCCGCCTCGAGAACACCGGCGAGTACGTCGACGGCCAGGCGCTGTCCCCCGAAGGAACCTTCGTCCGCTACGACGGCGAGGGCCGGCCGCCGGTCACCGACGGTCCCTTCGCGGAGACCAAGGACCTGATCGCCGGCTGGATGGTGATCGACGTCGACAGCTACGACCGTGCCCTCGAGCTGGCCGGCGAGCTGTCCGCAGCGCCGGGCGCCGGTGGGGAGCCGATCCATGAGTGGCTCGAGCTGCGCCCCTTCCTGACCGCGCACCCGACCGTCACGGAGTGACCTCGGGTGGACGAGTCCCTGCTGCGGACGCTCACCCCCGTCGTGATCGGAGTGCTCGTCCGCCGCGGAGCCGACTTCGCGGCGGCCGAGGACGCCGTACAGGACGCCCTGGTCGAGGCGTTGCGCGTCTGGGTCGACGACCCGCCGCGGGACCCGAAGGGCTGGCTGGTCACGGTGGCCTGGCGCAAGTTCCTCGACGCCGCCCGCGCCGAGGCCTCGCGCCGCCGGCGCGAGGAGCGCGTGGAGGATGACCGGGCGCCGACATCCGGCCCCGCAGCGGACGACACCCTCCAGCTCTACTTCCTGTGCGCCCACCCGTCCCTGACGCCGGCGTCGGCGGTCGCGCTGACGCTGCGCGCCGTCGGGGGCCTGACCACGCGGCAGATCGCGCAGGCCTACCTGGTGCCGGAGGCGACCATGGCCCAGCGCATCAGCCGGGCCAAGCGGACCGTGGCAGACGTGCGGTTCGACCAGCCCGGTGACGTCCGGACCGTGCTGCGCGTCCTCTACCTGGTCTTCAACGAGGGGTACGCCGGCGACGTCGACCTCGCCGCCGAGGCGATCCGGCTCACCCGACAGCTCGCGGCCGGCATCGACCACGAGGAGGTGGCCGGGCTGCTGGCGCTGATGCTGCTCCACCACGCTCGGCGTCCTGCACGCACCCGTCCCGACGGCAGTCTGGTGCCGCTCGCGGAGCAGGACCGCAGCCGGTGGGACACCCGGCTGATCGCCGAGGGCGTCGACATCCTGCAGGCGGCGCTCGCACGTGACCGGCTGGGCGAGTTCCAGGCCCAGGCCGCGATCGCCGCGCTGCACGCCGACGCCCGGACGGCCGAGGAGACCGACTGGGTCCAGGTCGTCGAGTGGTACGACGAGCTCGTCCGGCTGACCGACAGCCCCATCGCCCGTCTCAACCGGGCCGTCGCGGTGGGTGAGGCCGACGGTGCGCGTGCGGGCCTGGCGGCGCTCGCCGAGGTCGACGCCTCCGTGCCCAGGCATGCCGCGGTTGCGGCGTACCTGCACGAACGCGACGGCGACCCGGAGCTGGCCGCCCGCCTCTACGTCGAGGCGGCCCGGCTGGCGCCGAACCTCGCCGAGCGCGACCACCTCACGCGTCAGGCCGCCCGGCTCAACGCGCGAGGCCGATGACCGGCCCGAGCGGTCAGCGGCGGGAGGGCTCGACGCGATGCCAGACGGGGCCGTCGGGCACCACCTCGTACTTGCCCCAGGCCAGGAAGTCGTCCTGGGTCATGGTGCGGACCTCGCCCCGACCGCGACCGGCCACCGCCTTGACGATGAACTGACCGCGTCGTACGCCCGGCTCGACCGCGTCGACGATCTGCAGCACGGCCCAGTTCTCACCGGCGCTGCCGTTGCTGTAGCACCCGTCGATGCGCAGGTCGTCGACCGTCAGGAGGTCGCGCTCCTGCTGCCGACGCAGGGCCTGGAAGAGTGCCTGCAGGTCCTCGTTGCCGATGTCGACCACGGAGTCGATCTCCTCGAGGGCGTCACGGAGCTGGCGCGCGGTGAACGGCGCCTCGTGCCCCAGCTCGGCTCCCGGTGCCACCGCGGCAGGGTGGTAGGCCAGGACGACCGGGTAGCGACGCCAGCGGAACGGGGCGTTGAGCACGACGCCCGCGATCACGATCAAGGTGGCGTTCAGCAGGACCGGCGACAGGACGAAGGTCCAGTCCGGCGGCCCGCCGGGGCTGGTTGCGAGGACCGCGGCCAACGCGGTGGCCCCACCCGGCGGGTGGACGCACCGGCAGGTGACCATCAGGCCGACCGCCAGAGCCACCGCACAGGCCGCGGCAGGCACCCCGCCGCCCAGCAGGTGGGCGACGGTGACGCCGGCGCAGGCCGACAGCCCTTGGCCGCCGATCACCGCCCAGGGCTGGGAGAGGGTGCCGTGGGGTACGGCGAAGACGAGCACTGCCGAGGCGCCGATGGACGCGATCAGCCAGATCGCGTGCACGCTCGGGTCGCCGTTGCCGATCCAGGTGGTGGTCAGCCAGGAGACCATGGCGATGCCCAGCGCGGCGGTGCAGACCGCCACCAGCCGCTCCCGCCAGGACGCGACGTGGTCGGGGACTCCGATGATGTGCCACACGGTGCGCCACCAGTGGCTCCCCAGAACCCCGCCTCGCTGCTCCCTCGCCACCCGGCCATTGTTACAGCGGTGTTAACGGACTTCGGGCGGGTCCACCTGCCGGAGCGGACCCCGGCAGCGGGATCAGGCGGCGGACTCCCAGACGAACCCGTCGGGGTCGGTGAAGGTCCCGGCGGTGCTGCCGATCACCACCCGGTGCGAACCGGATCCGTCGACGGGGACGCCGGCGTCCTTGGCGGCCGCGCGGCGTCCGTAGAGGGCCAGCTTCACCGAGCCCGAGGGGCTGGCGAACTCGACGTACTTGCGGCCGAAGCTCTTCGCGACCTCCAGGCCGTGGTCGACGTAGAACCTCTTGCTCGCGAGTACGTCGCTCGCGCCCACCAGCAGCACGACCTCGTCGATCTGGCGGGTGGCCGGCCCCTTGTCCTTCTTCGCCGAGGTGGCGATCTTCCAGAGGGTGCCGTCGGGTGCCTGGACCACGCCGCCGACGCCCCAGAACGACTTCTCGGCCGGCTTGAGCACGGTGGCGCCGGCGGCGACAGCCGAGTCGACCAGGCTGTGGACCGTGCTCGGCTGGGACACGACGAGCGAGACGGTGAAGCCCCGGAACCCGTTCGTCGGTGCGTCCGAGGCGCGGAGGGTGATCGGGAGGTCGGCGCCGAAGGCGGCGGCGTAGAAGTCGCGGGCGGCCCGGATGTCGGCCACTTCGAGGGTGATCGCGTCGATGGAGGTCATGTCCAAGACGCTAGGTCGGCTGAGCCGCTGGTGCTTCTCGATTCCTGACCGCTTCGCGTGGTGATCCGATCCGTGTGGTGAGTCGGATCACCACGTCAAGGGGCTGTGACCATGGTCAGCGCGTGGCCGCGAGTGGGACCCGGACCTGCTTGATCCACTCCTTGCGCTGGAAGTCCCGCGCCTTGACGACGACCCAGCGCGGCCCGACCTCGACCTGCAGCCCCTGGTTGAAGCCGCCGGGGACGACGACCTCGCCGCCGGTGCCGTTGTCGGTCCAGCCGGTCTGGATGGCGCCGGTGTTGATGACGTGGAACCCATCGAGGTTGGCGGTGCCGGGGACGACGCGGCGGACGTACCAGTCGGAGAGGTTGAGGTCCCAGTGCGTGTGGCCGGTGAAGAAGAACGCATCGGGGTGGCGGCCGAGGATCCCGAGGAGGCGGTCGGCCTGGAGGTAGTCCCGCAGGTAGAGCTTGTTGTGCGAGCCCGACACGGTGTTCGGGAGCGGGTGGTGACTGATGACCATCACGGGCCGTCCCTGGCGCCGCCAGTGCCACAGCCGGTCCTCGAGCCACTGGAACTGGGCCTCGCTCATCCACACCTCGTCCCACAGCGTGGTGTCGTGGTAGTGCATGTACTTCTCCGTGCCGATCGAGAGCACCGGGATGCCGCCGAAGCTGTGCTCGGCGTAGACGGTGTTCCGGCCGGCGAAGCTGTAGAAGCTGCGGAACAGCGAGTCCTCGGTCGTCCCGTTCGGCCATGTGTCCTGGGCGAGCTCGGTGGGCGTGCGCCACTTCGGGACGTAGAACTCGTGGTTGCCGATCGCCCAGGCCACCTTCGACGGATGCGGATTGACGTCGGTGGTCTTCGTGACTGCGGCGTACTCGAAGTCGTACCCCCGTGGCGTGATGTCGCCGGCGATCGCGAGGCCGGCGCTGCGGGGGTTGATCGTGTGGATGTCCTGCAGGGCGACTGCGTAGTCGTTGAGGTCGCCCTGGATGTCGCTGATGACGTTGAACGTCGACGTGGACCCGGTCGGCTCGTCGCCGGGAGCGGCGACAGCCTCGGTGAGGGCGCCGGCCGTCCAGAGCGTCGCTCCGGCGGCAGACGAGGACAGGATGGTACGGCGCGTGAGCATGCTTCCTCCGAGTCGGATCGCGGTCGCCGGCTGACCCCGGCCGACCGACCGTACGGACCCGAACTGACCGTCGGGTGAACACGGAGCGCGGCTGTTGTGTCGCACCGACGACGACTTCCAGTGATCGACCGACTCACACCGCGTCGGCGTACACCCTCCAGCGGAGCGCCCGCGCCTCCCGCTCGGTGGTGGCGATGAGCCGGTTCGCGGCCTGGCCGACGGCCCAGCAGAACTGCTCCTCCGAGAGCCGGTCGAGAGCGCCGGGCTGGATCTCGACGGCGTAGTGCTGTTGGCCCGTGGCCGTCACCGACACCGATCCGTCGTCGGAGACGCCGGTGACCACGAGCGCGTCGAGCCCGCCGAAGTACTCCGCGTCGCGGCCGCTCAGCAGCGCGGGGCGGCCCTCGGGCAGCCTTCCGGCGTACGCCATCAGCTGGGCGTTGTGCTCCTTGCGGGCCGCGACGAAGAGCAGCCGTGCCAGCTTGGTCAGGTCTCCGGCCATCTGGACCGTGCTGGCCCGGTGGTAGTGGCCAGGCGCGAAGCCGATGCGCACCTCGCGTTCACCCCAGACCTCGCCGAACACCATCTCGTTGGGCGTCGTCGCGCGGGCGACCGACTGCGCGATGCGCTCGGCCAGCTCTCCCGACATCAGTTGCCCGACTCGTGGTTGCCGAAGCCCCCGGGTGAGTCGGCGACCGTCGGTCGCGGCAGCACGAACGGCGACGGGCTCGCAGCAATCGCGCTCCGGACCTGGCTCAAGCTCCTCTGCAGCGCGGTGGCCACGTCGTTCTCGCCCTTCACGATGTCGCCGTTGAGCTCCGTCAGATAGGTCTGGACCGACGACACCACCGTGCTGGGGAGCTGGCCGTCGATCTTGGGGTGCTTCTCGCTCTCCTTGGGGGAGAACAGCCCGGAGAGCCCGAGCCCGCCGGAGATCGCGGCGAAGCTGTACGCCGCCGCGAGGCTCCCGCCGGCCGTGAACGGTACGGCGACGATGCCCGAGACCGCTGCCAGCACCGCGATGGTCGCGGTGAAGCCGCTCGCACCCTTGTCGGTGATGTTCTCGAGGGTGTCGATCGCGGCGTGCGCGATGCTGTCGACGTCGCGCCTGGCCTGGTCGAAGATCTCCTGCTCCGCCTTGATCGCGTGCCTCAGGACGTGCGCGCACAGCCACTCGTTGGAGATCACCGGGCCGAAGAGGCCCGCGAAGTTGGCGTAGTTGGTCGCGGTGCCGCTCTGCCACCCCTGCGCGAAGGCGCCCGTGGGTTCGATCTGGGTCAGGTTGAGGTTGGAGCCGGTCGCCAGGTCGGTGGCGTCCCCGCTCAGATAGGTCTCGGTCGCGAGGTACGGGAGTGCTGCCTCGATGTTGCCCAGGGAGCCCGAGAAGTCGGGAAGGTCCAGCCAGTCGTCGAAGATCTTGTCAGTGTCGGCGAAGGCCGTCTCTGCCCATTCCAGCGCGTCGGCCGTCGAAGAGCCGCCCTCGGCGTCCGAGGTGATCTCCACGGTTTGGTGAATGCACAGCTCCTTGATCCGCTGCGCGTGCGCCTTGAGCTCGTCGTAGGACATCAGTTGCCCTCCAGCTCTCGGCGGGCCTGGTCGAGACGCGCGCGGGCGCCGGAGTCGGCGGCCAGGATGTCGTCGAGGAACTTCTTGATCGCGACCCGGGTGTCCCCGAGGTTGGTGACCGACGTCGAGAGCGCGTTGTCGAGCTCGAGGGCGAGGTTGCACCAGTCCACGGACGGGCCGTTGGGGTAGTTACCGATCGAACCGGAGCGCTTGAAGATGTTCGACGCCCACGGGTGGACGAGGCTCTCGGCGGACTCGAGGTCGCTGATCGCCGGTGGCAGCCGGTCCTTGTAGATGATCTCGAGCTCGAGGAGATCGACGCCGTCGATCCCCTGCTGGGGTCCTGTCATGCTGGTCGTCCTTTCGGGGTGGTGCCCGTAGACGTACCGTTCGGCGTCGCCGCCGAAACCACGTCATCCCGTCAACCACGTCAGCCCGTCAGCAAGGAGCAACAGCCATGGACGTCGCAGTACTCGGCACCGGGATGGTCGGCCGCGCGATCGCGGCTCGCCTCGACGAGCTCGGGCACTCGGTCGCCGTCGGCACGCGCGACCCGCAGGTCACGCTGGCCAGGACCGACGGAGGTGGCGGGGCGTCGTACGCCGCGTGGGCGAAGGAGCACCCCGGCGTCCGCCTGGCGACCTTCGCGTACGCCGCCGCAGGCGCCGAGGTGGTCGTGAACGCCACCGGCGGAGCCGCGTCACTCGACGTCCTGGGGCAGGCCGGGGCCGAGAACCTGGCGGGGAAGGTGCTGCTCGACATCGCCAACCCGCTGGACTTCTCCCAGGGGATCCCGCCCACGCTGTTCGTCAAGGACACCGACTCGCTCGGCGAGCAGATCCAGCGCGCCTTCCCGGACGCCCGGGTGGTCAAGAGCCTCAACACGCTCAACGCCGACCTGATGGTCCACCCGGACACGCTCCCGGAGGGGACCAGCGTGTTCGTCTCGGGCGACGACGCCGACGCCAAGGCCACCGTCACCGGCCTGCTCGAGCAGTTCGGTCACACCGACGTCATCGACCTCGGCGACATCACGACCGCCAGGGGCGCCGAGATGATCCTCCCGGTGTGGCTGCGCCTGTGGGGGGCGCTCGGCACGTCGAGCTTCAACTTCAAGATCGTCCGCTGACCCGCGCGGTCGGCGCGGGCGACCGCGCGCTCGCCGAGGCAGCGCGGCGGCCCTGCAGCACGAGCAGCACACCGGCCGCGCTGACGAGCAGCCCGAGGAGGCCGACCAGGGTGATCGGTGCCCCGAACATGAGGAACGCCCAGATCATGGTGGTCGGCGGGGTGAGGTAGAGCATCGTGCTCACGACCGTGGCGCCCTCGGTCCGGGTGACGAACACGTACGTCACGTAGCCGCCGAGGCTCGCCAGCACGATCAGCCAGACCACCGCCGCCCAGAAGCCGGGGTCGGCGGGCGGGGCCGCGTGGCCGAGGACCAGCGCCGGAACCATCATCAGCACAGCCGTCACCACCGCCTGCATGGTGATCGTCTGGAAGAGGTCCTCCGGCGGGTCGAGCCGCCGGATGAGAACGGTGCCGGTGGCCAGGCAGAGCATCCCCGCGGTCGGGAGCAGGTAGGTCCACGCCGGAGCGTCGCTCACCCCGAGGTCGCCGGAGACCACGACGCCGACGCCCACGAGGCCGAGCACCATGCCGGCCCACATCCGCGCCGACGACCGCTCGCCCAGCCAGGGTCCGGCCACGGTCGCGACCAGCAGCGGCTGCAGCGCGGCGATCAGGGCGGCAGTGCCTCCGTGCACCCCGCGGCTGACGCCCTCGAAGATCAGGATCAGGTAGCCCGCCTGGCAGAGCGCGCCGAGCACGGCCTGGCGCCGCCACGCCCGCCAGGACCGCAGCGGCACGCGGCACACCGCTGCGGCCACGAGCAGCACGACGGCCAGGACGACGAAGCGCCAGGCCAGCAGCGTCACCGGTACGGCGCCCGCGCGGCTGGCCAGCTCGGCGCCGATGAAGCCCGAGCTCCAGGTGACCACCAGCGCCACGCAGGCGAGCGGACCGGCGTACCGCCGGAGCAGGGCGGGGGTCGTCGGGGCCACACGAAGCGCAACCGATCGCTGCCGCGCGTATTCCTCGACAGGCCGAGGCCACCCGTTCGTTCGATTGAGTACGGCGACTCATGCCTCTCCGACCACGGACCGCGATCCTCTTCCCATGACCCGCACCCTCCCTTCCCTGACGGCCGCGCTCGCCCTGGTGGGTGGCGTGACCGTGCTCGCCGGCTGCGCTGGCTTCGACCGGTCCGCCGACGCCGAGGACCTCCGTGCCCGCCTCGCGGACCTTCCCGGCGTCGAGGAGGTCACCCTCGACTACAGCAAGCCGGTGACCCTCGACTCCGGGAAGGTCCAGCTGGTGGCCCGGATGGCTGACGGCGCCGAGGACGAGCAGGTCGCCGACGTGCTCGCGACCACCTACCGCGCCTTCGCCGACACGCACAAGGCCGAGGAGGGCGACCTCGACGTACGCGTCGACGACGACGTCCTCCACCTGCGCAGCTTCGAGCCGGACGCCGAGCCGGAGGCGGTGCAGGAGGCCGCGTCGGCTGCCGCGTCCGTTCGGTCCGCCGGTGCCATCCGCGCCGACCTCGACACCGACGACGTCGCGGCCGAGCCGCACGTCCGCTCCTCGTTCGACATCGACGTAGGCCCGGGTGGCCCGGAGGCCGTGCTTCGCGTGCTGGACGGGCTCGAGGAGCGGTACTCGGGCATCCCCGATGCCAGCTGGACGGTCCGCTCCGGGGAGACATGGGGCTGGATGCTCAGCGACAACGACGGGTTCCCGGACGAGCGGCAGGTGGGCCTGTGGGCGGACCTGCGCGAAGGGCTGCCGGCGGGAGCGACCGTGTCGCTCTGGAACGACGGGATGACGGTGCTCGACGTTCCGAGGGGTACGACGCCGGACGCACTCGTGCGGATCGCCGAGCGCCACCTCGCCCTGCTCGAGGGCACGGACGGCGGCTACGAGGTCATGGTCGACGGCTCGTCCCAGTTCAACCTCATCGATGGCGACTGCATCATCGGCTCCGGGGCGGTCGCGGAGCGCCTGAGGAGCGAGCTGGCGGACGTCTGCGACTCGGTCTCGGACCAACCGTCCTGACCGGCGTTGCGCCACGCGCGCGGCGACGGGCCAGCAGCCGGCCGCACCGATGATTCGCGGCGGCGGACGCGGTCCTCATCGGACATGGACACCACCAACCTCGCGGAGCTGTACGACGCCCAGCCGATCCCGTGGGAAGGCGTGCGGGAGCGCCTCGACGCCGGGTTCGACCTCGTACCGGAGGGCGGCGGGCCGGGGCGGCACACCACCTGGCTGACGACCGTCAACCGTGACGGGAGCCCGCACGTCAACGCGGTCGGCGCGGTCTGGGAGGGCGGGTCGTTCTGGTTCGTCACCGGCCGCAGCAGCCGCAAGGGCCGCAACGTCGCCCGCGACCCGCGCTGCGTCGTCTCCCTGAGCCTGCGCGAGCTCGACCTGGTCCTCGAGGGCCGCGCGGGGCTGGTCACCGACGCCGAGTCCGTCGCGCGGTTGGCGCGCCGCTGGTCCGAGGACGAGGGCTGGCCCTGCGAGGTGGACGAGTCGGGATCGGCACTCACGGCGCCGTACAGCGCACAGTCGGCGGGGCCGCCGCCCTGGCACGTCTACCGGGTCGAGGCCACGTCGGCGCACGTCGTGCAGACGGTCGAGCCGTACGGCGCCACCCGCTGGCACTTCTGACCGGAGACCAGTCAGCGCAGCCGGAGGCGGACCGGATCTGGGACGATGCCGCTTGTGGCAGAGCGCGTCTGGTTCATGAGCACGAACGGGTGCCGGCTCGCCGGGTTGATCGACCCGCCCGAGGGCACGACCCGCGGGTGGGGTGTCTTCTCCCACGGGTTCACCCTCGGCAAGGACTCTCCAGCGGCGAGCCGGATCTGCAAGCGGCTGGCCCGGGAGGGCATCGGCATGCTCCGCTTCGACAACCTCGGGCTCGGCGACTCCGAGGGCGACTGGGGCGACGGGTCCTTCTCGCACAAGGTCGACGACACGGCCGAGGCCGTCCGGTTCATGAACGACAGCGGCCGCGCGGTGCGACTGCTGGTCGGCCACTCGTTCGGCGGTGCGGCCGTCATCGCGGCGGCGCACCTCGTCGACTCCGTCAGCGCCGTGGTGAGCATCGGGGCGCCGTACGACCCGAGCCACGTGGAGCACCACTACGACGCCCTGGTCGACCGCATCCTCGCTGACGGCGAGGCGCCCTTCCTGATCGGTGGCAAGGCCCTCACGCTCAAGCGCGCCTTCATCGAGGACGTGCGCGCCGCGGACCTCCACGAGCGGATCCGGACCCTGCGCCGGGCCCTCCTGGTCATGCACTCGCCGACCGACAACACCGTCGGCATCGCCAACGCCAGTGAGATCTTCCGCGCCGCCCGGCACCCGCGCAGCTTCGTCTCCCTCGAGGGCGCCGACCACCTGCTCACCGGACGCAACCAGGCCGTCCGGGCTGCGCGGATCGTCAGCGCCTGGGCGGACCCCTATCTCGCGGACGACTGAGTCCCCACCGCTGACTCCCCACTGCGTGGGAGAGCGCGGTCGGTAGCGTGGTCCCGCCCGCCGACCGAAAGGCTCCCGATGCACGCGTCGAGCACCACCGCCGTCTCCGCTCCCGTCGAGCATGTGTGGAGCATCCTCAGCGACCACGAGGGGATGTCGGCCTGGGCGCCGGGCCTGAAGGTGCGGCTGGAGGAGGAGGGCGCGGAGGAGCGCAACGGCGTCGGCGCCGTACGCCGGATCGACCTGCCCGGTCCGCTGCCCGCGATCGTCGAGGAGATCACCGAGTTCGAGCCCGACGTGCGGCTCGGCTACCGCGCAGTGTCCGGCGTACCCCTCCGGAACTACCGCGGCGACGTCGAGCTCAAGCGGCTCGGCAGCGGCACCGAGATCGTCTACACCGTCTCGGCCGATCACCGGCTGCCCCTCCCCGTCGCCGAGCAGGTGGCGGTGAAGGCGGTCTCGCTGGCCCTGCTGACGGCACTGGTACGCCGCGTCCGCGCCACCGCCTGAGCGCGGCTGCTGTCGTTGCAAGGATCCGGTGGAGATTCAGGCGCCTCACGCCTGAATCTCCACCGGATCACGCCGCGGCCGTCGGCGTCGCCGGCGCGCTGGCTCTCAGACCCCGTCAGCCGGCGGCCCGCCAGCCCTCGATCGTCGCCCAGGCCGCCGCCGCCGGATCGGCGCCGTCGGGCAGCTGGCCCGCGATGATCAGCGACGCGAGCCCGTGCACCTGCGCCCACAACGACGTCAGGACCGTCGCGTGGTCGGCGGGCCGGAAGGCTCCGGCCGCGAGCGCGCGACCGACGGCCTCCGCGACCGGGGTCATCGCTCGGCGGCCCGCCTCCTCGAGCTCCGGGGAGGGGCCGATGCCCGCCAGAGCCGTGCCGAACATCGCCTCGTAGAGCCGCGGGTGGTCGATCGCCCACTGCACGTAGTGGGCGCCGAGACCGGCCAGGTCCGTCAACGGGTCGTCGGACGGAGCCTGCTGTTCCTGGGCATCGGCGAAGTCGGCGAAGGCGCTCGCCAGGACCGCGCGCTGCAGCGCTTCCTTGCTGCCGAACAGCGCGTAGACGGCCGTGGTCGACGTGCCCGCCCGGGTCGCGAGGTCGCGCAGGGCGAGCGCCCCGATGCCGCCGGCCGCCACGACCTCCATCGCGCACTCCATCAGCCGTTCGCGGAGCTCACCGGTGTGGGTCTTGGGCCTTGCCACGGTCCGAGCCTACAGTTACGGTGTTATGTAACAGCGTTACCAAACTGGAGGGACCGGAATGGCCAACCCACTCGCTCCGGTGTCGCCGGGCAGGCGGCGGGGGTTCGCCGCGATCGACGGTGCGTCCGCCCCGCTCTTCCTGGCGATGATCCTGGCGCCGCGGTCGCGACTGACGCGACGGCTGGTGACCGCGGCTATGCCGGTGCACGCGGCGCTCGGCGTGAGCTACGGCGCACTGCTCACCTCGGGAATGGTGCGTCAGCGGAGGCTGCTCGACTTCCGCGACCCCGACCAGCTGCGGCTGGCGCTCGCCCAGCAGGACGTCTTCCTCGCGGGCTGGGCGCACTACGTCTCCTTCGACCTCTTCGTCGGGCAGTGGATCTGGCGTGACGCGCTCGCCGCGGGACGGAACCCGCGACCGGCTCTGTTGCTCACCTGGCTCGCGGGTCCGCTCGGACTCACGCTGTACCTCGCGCAGCGGGCGTGCGACGTACGCCCGAGCTCCGATGCCGGCGCCGGCACCGCCGACGGTGAAGGCAAGTGGTCCTGATGCCCGTGGCGGTCGTCACCCGGACGCTCGTTGCGCGGCCGAGGTACGTCGCGGCCTTCGCGTTGCGCAGCCTCGGCGTCGGCCTCCAGACCCGCCGAAGCCCGGGGTACGTCGCCGGTGCCCTGCGCGTCACCGCGGGCCCGGTCTTCTGGACGCTCACCGTGTGGCGGGACGGCCGCGCCATGAATCGCTTCCGCGACTCGGGTGCGCATGCCGCGGCGATGCCGCGGCTGGCCGGGTGGGCGGACCAGGGGACGTTCACCGCTTGGCGCACGGAGGACGACCGGCGTCCGACCTGGTCGGAGGCGGAGGAGCAGCTGGCGCTGCGGCCGCGGTTCACGCCGCTCGACCGGCCCGACGAGGCGCACCGCACGGCGACCTCGCCGTCGCCGGGCGGCAGGGGAGTGAGCTTCTCGTTGCCGGCGCCGCGACAGGACACGGTACGGCGCTAGCGACCAACCACGGCCTACGCGCCCGCGTGCCCCGCCGCGCACTCGGCGGCCCGGCGCTGCATCGTGGTTCGCTCGGCCTCGTTGCCGGTGAGCGCGGCGGCCTCGAGGAACCGCTCACGGGCGGCCTCGTGGCGACCCAACCGACACAGCAGGTCGCCGGCCACCGCCGGCAGCAGGTGGTAGCGCCGCATGCTGGTCAGCCCGAAGAGCGGCTCCACCAGCGCCAGCCCGGCCTCCGGCCCGAGCGCCTGGGCGGTGGCCACGGCCCGGTTGAGCTCGACGACCGGCGAGGGATTGATCTGGGCAAGTCCGTCGTAGAGCGCGGTGATCCGCTCCCAGTCGGTGTCCTCCGGCGTCCGGGCCCGCGCGTGGCAGGCGGCGATCGCCGCCTGCAGTGCGTAGGGGCCGATCGAGCCGCCGAGGTCGTCGACCCGGTCGAGGAGCGCGAGCCCGCGGCGGATCAGCAGCTGGTCCCAACGGCTGCGGTCCTGGTCCATCAGCAGGACCGGCGTCCCGTCGGCGGTGGAGCGGGCGCGCAGCCGGGACGCCTGGAGCTCCATCAGCGCCAGCAGGCCGAGCGTCTCGGTGTCGCGCGGCGTCAGGCTCGCCAGCATCCGGCCGAGCCGCAGCGCCTCGGCGCACAGGTCGTGCCGCACCCACTGGTCACCGCTGGTGGCGGTGTGGCCCTCGTTGAAGACGAGATAGACGACCTCGCGTACGGCGTCCAGCCGCGCCGGCCGCTCCGACGCCTCGGGCAGCTCGAAGCGCACCTTCGCCGCGGCCAGGGTGCGCTTCGCACGGACGATGCGCTGGGCGACCGTCGACTCCGGTGCCAGGAACGCCCGGGCGACCTCCTCGGTCGTGAGGCCGCAGACCAGCTTCAGGATCAGCGCCGAGCGTGCGTCGGGCGACAGCACAGGGTGGCAGACCATGAAGATCAGGCCGAGCAGGTCGTCGGCGAGGTCGCCGTCGACGACCTCGCCGAGGTCGACGTCGACGGTCTGCGGCGCGGCCCCCGCGAGCTGCACGTACTTGCTGCGCTGGGTGTCCCGCCGGCGGATCCGGTCCACGGCGAGGAACCGGGCGGTCCTGTGGAGCCAGGCGGCGGGGTTGCCCGGGACGCCCTCGACCCGCCACTTCTCGAGGGCGGCGACGAAGGCGTCCTGGGCGACCTCCTCCGCGGTGTCGACGTCGCCGACGACGCGCACCAGCCGGGCGATCACCCGTGGCGACTCGACCCGCCACAGCGTCGCCACGGTGCGGTCCAGCGCGTCGGTGTCGGGCGGGGTGTCCATGGCGGTCGACGGTTGCGCGTCAGAGGTCGGAGTACTCGATCACCTGGCGTACGTCGACCCGCTCGGACCCCACGAGCAGGGCGAACCGGCGGGCGTGCTCGACGGCCTCGGCGAGCGAGTCGACCTCGAGGATGGCGAACCCCGCGATCAGCTCCTTCGCCTCGGCGAACGGACCGTCGATCACCCGGACGTCGCCGTCGACGACCTCCACCCGGGCACCCTTCGAGCTCGAGTGCACGCCCTCGCCGCTGAGGAAGACACCGGCCATCGCGGCCTCCTGCATGTAGGCGCCGATCTCGGCCTGCTGCTCCGGCGACGGCTTGACGCCGTCCTCCATGTCCTGGGTCTGGTAGTGCATCACCATGTAGCGCATGGGTCGATCCTTCCTGATCAGCGGGCGGCCGGTGCGTAGACCAGGTGCAGGACGCCGGTCTTGAACGTGGTCGAGCCGATCAGCTCGAGCGGCACCTTCGCGCCGTCCTCGAACAGCTTCTTGCCCTTGCCGACCACGACGGGGTGCACCAGCAGGTGCAGCTCGTCGACGACGCCGGCCTCGAGCAGCCGGCGGACCAGGGTCGCGCTGCCGGTCGTGCCGAGCCGCAGGTCCTGCTTGAGCGCGTTCAGCTCGGCGGCGACGTCACCGCTGATCACCGTGGTGTTCTCCCAGGCCGCCTCGGTGAGGGTGTCGGACACGACGTACTTCCGCGCGCCGTTCATCTGGGCGGTGATCGGGTCGGCCGGGTCTGCCTGGGGCCAGTACGCGGCGAACTCGTCGTACGTCCGGCGGCCGAGCAGCATCGCGTCGGTCTCGGCCATCGCCGCGCCGACGACCGCGCCCATCTCGTCGTCGAAGTAGTCGAAGTGCCAGGTCTCGGGCGACTCGATGACGCCGTCGAGCGAGATGAAGAGGTTGCACTTGATGGATCCCATGATCGTCTCCTCGGGAGGGGTTCGGTTGGTGCCTTCACCCCCTGTGCCGAACGAACAGACCCGATTTCGACACGTGTCGTGAGATTTTCTGGCTGCCTCTCGCGGTCCGGGCCCCGCTGGGCTAGGAATGTGGTGCCGAACACATCGAGGTGGAGGGGTGGGAGTAGTGCAGAAGGTCCTGAGCATCGTCCTTGCAGGCGGCGAGGGGAAGCGGTTGATGCCGCTCACCGAGGACCGCGCGAAACCGGCGGTGCCGTTCGCCGGCAGCTACCGCCTCATCGACTTCGCGTTGTCCAACCTGGTCAACTCGGGCTTCCTCAAGTGCGCGGTGCTGACGCAGTACAAGTCGCACTCCCTGGACCGGCACATCTCGCTGACCTGGCGGATGTCCAGCCTGCTCGGCAACTACGTCACCCCGGTGCCGGCGCAGCAGCGGCGCGGCAAGCAGTGGTACATGGGCAGTGCCGACGCGATCTTCCAGTCGATGAACCTCATCGTCGACGAGAAGCCCGACATCATCGTCGTCTTCGGCGCCGACCACGTCTACCGGATGGACGCCTCGCAGATGGTCGAGGCACACGTCGAGTCCGGTGCGGGCGTCACGGTCGCCGGCATCCGGGTGCCCCGGGCCGGTGCCGACCAGTTCGGCGTGATCCAGGTGGCCGAGGACGGTCTCACGATCGAGGAGTTCCTGGAGAAGCCCACCGATCCGCCGGGCCTCGCCGACTCGCCGGACGAGGTTCTCGCCTCGATGGGCAACTACGTCTTCTCCACCGACGCGCTGATCGAGGCGCTGGAGGCGGACGCCGCCGACCCGACCTCGCGGCACGACATGGGCGGCGACATCGTCCCGGCGCTGGTGGCCAAGCAGCGTGCGTGCGTCTACGACTTCAAGGCCAACGTGGTGCCCGGCTCGACCGGCGAGGACCGTGACTACTGGCGCGACGTCGGGACGATCGACTCCTACCACGAGGCGCACCTCGACCTCGTGTCCGCGATCCCGGAGTTCAACCTCTACAACCAGAAGTGGCCGATCTACTCCCACCTCGCGCAGGTGCCCGGCGCGAAGTTCGTGCACGGCGCCACCGTGCGCGACTCGATCGTCTGCCCCGGCTCGATCGTGTCGGGCGCCAACACGGAGAGCTCGGTGCTCGGCACCGGCACCCGGGTGCACGAGGGCGCCACCGTGCAGCGGTCGGTGCTGATGGACAACGTGGAGATCGGGCGCGGCGCGATCGTGCGCAACGCGATCATCGACAAGAACGTCGTCGTACCTCCCGGGACCCTGATCGGGATCGACCACGAGGAGGACCGGCGGCGCGGGTTCGCCGTCAGCGAGGGTGGCGTCGTCGTCCTCGGCAAGGGACAGGTCGTCCGGTGACCGACAGCGGGTTCCGCGCGGGCATCCTCACCCGCGAGTACCCACCCGACGTCTACGGCGGCGCCGGCGTCCACGTCACATTCCTCGCCCGGGAGCTGGCGCGGCTGATCGAGGTCGACGTCCACTGCATGGGCGACCCTCGGGAGGGCGCGACGGCGCACTCCGAGAACGACCCCCGCCTCGCCGACGCCAACGCCACCCTCCGGGTGCTGTCGGCCGACCTCTCGATCGCCGCGGCGGTCTCGGCGGACGACGTGGTGCACTCCCACACCTGGTACGCCAACATGGCCGGGCACTGGGCCAAGCTGTTGTACGACGTCCCGCACGTCGTGTCGGCGCACTCGCTGGAGCCGGACCGGCCGTGGAAGGCCGAGCAGCTCGGCGGCGGCTACCGGGTCTCGTCCTGGGCGGAGAAGACCGCCTACGAGGCCGCGGACGCCGTGATCGCGGTGAGTACGGCGATGCGCGGCGACATCCTCCGTGCGTACCCCGCCCTCGACCCGGACCGGGTGCACATCATCCACAACGGCATCGACAGCGACCTCTACTACCCCGACGCCGGGCGTGACGCACTCGAGCGGATCGGGGTCGACCCCAACCGGCCCTACGCCGCGTTCGTCGGCCGGATCACCCGCCAGAAGGGCGTTCCGCACCTGCTGCGCGCCGCGCTCGAGTTCGGGGAGGACCTGCAGCTCGTGCTGCTCGCCGGTGCCGCCGACACACCGGAGCTGAAGGCCGAGACCGACGCCGCGATCGAGGAGCTGAACGCGCGTCGTACCGGTGTCTTCGTCGTGTCGCAGATGCTGCCGCCCGAGGACGTCCGGCAGGTGCTGAGCCATGCGCTGTTCTTCTGCTGCCCGTCGGTCTACGAGCCCCTCGGCATCGTCAACCTGGAGGCGATGGCCTGCGGGACCGCGGTCGTCGCGAGCCGGGTCGGCGGGATCCCCGACGTCGTCGTGGACGGTACGACGGGACTCCTCGTCGACTACGACCCCGCGGACCCTGTTGCGTTCGAGCGCGGGATCGCCGAGGCGGCCAATGCGCTGCTCGACGACCTCGGGCGGGCCGAGGCGATGGGCGCTGCCGGCATGGAGCGCGCGAAGGCCGACTTCGGCTGGGGTCCGATCGCCGAGCGCACCGTGGAGCTGTACCGCTCGCTCCGGTCCTGAGGAACGAATTCGGCGTACTGTCGGTCGGAGCCGAGCGAGGGAGTTCCCGTGAGCACTGCGAAGTACCTGCTGGAGGCGCTGGAGCCGGTCGTCGCCGAGAACCTCGACCGACACCTCGGACTGGCGCAGGAGTGGCATCCCCACGACTACATCCCGTGGAGCGAGGGACGCGACTTCGCCTTCCTGGGCGGTGAGGACTGGTCCCCCGAGCAGTCACGGCTGTCCGAGACCGCCAAGGCAGCGATGATCACCAACCTGCTGACCGAGGACAACCTGCCGTCGTACCACCGCGAGATCGCCACCAGGTTCGGGCGCGACGGCGCGTGGGGCACGTGGGTCGGGCGCTGGACCGCCGAGGAGAACCGCCACGGCATCGCCATGCGCGACTACCTGGTCGTGACCCGCGGAGTGGACCCGGTCGAGCTCGAGCGCGCCCGGATGGACTACATGACGTCCGGCTACGACTCCGGTGACAAGACACCCCTGGAGGCCGTCACCTACGTGTCCTTCCAGGAGCTCGCCACCCGCGTCTCGCACCGCAACACCGGCAAGGTCACCAACGACCCGATCGCCGACCGCATGCTCGCCCGGATCTCCAAGGACGAGAACCTGCACATGGTCTTCTACCGCAACATCGTGGCGGCCGCGTTGGAGATCGCCCCGGACGAGACCATGCGCGCGATCGCCGACGAGGTCATCGGCTTCGAGATGCCGGGTGCCACGATGGCGGGCTTCCGTCGCAACTCGATGATCATCGCCAAGGCCGGCATCTACGACCTGAGGCTGCACCACGACGACGTGATCATGCCGATCCTGCGGCACTGGGGCGTCTTCGACCGCACCAACCTCGGCGAGGTCGGCGAGCGGGCGCGCGACGAGCTCGCGGCCTTCCTCGAGGGCCTGGACACCCAGGCGGCCCGCTTCGTGGAGCGCCGCGCGGAGCATCGCGCCCGCACCGCCGCCCGGTCCGGCAGCGACGAGACCCCCGACATCGCCTCCTGAGCCCGGCTTCTTCGGCAGCACTTCTCTGATTTCCCGCCGAGACGGGGAATACCCTACCCCCTGGGGGTATTAGGCACCGCGATGTGACCACGTTGCCGAGAGAGGGGCTCGATCGATGAATCCACGCACCAGCATGGCCGCCAACGCCACGCTCCACTGCTTGACCGGCTGCGCGATCGGGGAGATCGCGGGCCTGATGATCGGCACCGCGATCGGCCTGAGCGCCGGTACGACGGTCGCGCTGGCGGTCGGCCTCGCGTTCCTGTTCGGCTACGCCTTGTCGACGCTGCCGCTGCTCAAGGGTGGCCTCGGGTTCGGAGCCGCGCTGAGACTGGTCTTCGCTGCCGACACGCTCTCGATCGCGGTGATGGAGATCGTCGACAACCTGGTGATGGCGCTGATCCCCGGCGCCATGGACTCCGGCCTGGTCAACCCGGTCTTCTGGATCGGCATGATCGTCGCTCTGTCAGCGGCGTTCCTCGTCGCCTTCCCGGTCAACCGGTACCTCATCGACAGGGGCAAGGGCCACGCGCTCACCCACGAGTTCCACGGCGGCGGTGGCCACGAGGGTCATGCCGGCCACGACGCCCAGACCGCCGACCACGCACACCACCACGGATCCGGAGGGACCCGATGAACACCTCTACCCTCGCCGGCGCCATCGTCGGCTTCCTGCTCGGCGGGCTCACCGTGTCGATCGCCGCAGAGATCGAGGACGACGCCCCGCCGCCGCCCGCGCACGGGTCGAGCCGACACCTGGGCGAGTAGCTGCCGTCGCACCCGGCATCCGGGTCGCGGTCCCCGGACTTCTGCGACCGGTATGCCGGGTGCGAGGCGGTTCAGGCGCCGAGGTTCTCCCGGCGCAGCCGCTCCAGGTCGCCCAGCGCGCACTCGACCCGGGCGGCCTCTGCGTAGTCGTCGTCCATCAACGCGACCTGCATCTCGTGTCGGAGGTCGTCGATCCGCCGGGCGATGGTTCCCTCGAACTGCACTGCGGTCATGCCGTCCTCCTCGGTGGGCGCCGTTGCCCTCGCTGTTGACTGTGAAGACGTGTCGTGGCGCCGTGGGGTTGCATGCCCGGCCCAGAAAACTTCGTCGGACGTCAGACGTACGGAGCCGCCGAGCGCTCCGGATGCATGACGTTGGCCGACCGGCGGCGCCCGCTCAGCTGTCGTGGATGGGGTGCTTGGGCAGCTTCTTGACCCGCGAGCGGCGCTTGGGCCGGGCGGAGATCATGCCCCGCATCTCCTCGAGCTTGCCCCAGCACAGCAGCCGGTCCTCCGCCTCGAGCACGTGCCGGGGGCGAGGGTTCGGGATCACCTGGATCCCGCGGTGGAGGGTGAGCACGGTGATGTCGCGCTCGCGCAGCCCGGACTCGCCGAGGGGCTTGCCCACCAGGTGCGCGTTGTCGTGGACGATGATCTCCGCGACGCCGTACCCGGTGGAGACGCTGAGCCGCTCGCGGACGTCGATGTCCGGGAACGCCACCTGGTGGTCGATGTGGTCGATGATCGCGCCGGCGACGTCGAGCTTGGTCGCGGTCTCGATCCCCTCGAGGCCGGGGGAGGAGTTGACCTCCATCACCAGCGGTCCGTCGTTGCCCTCGAGCATGTCGACACCCGCCACGCGCAGGCCCATGATCTGGGCGGCACGGACGGCGACCCGCTCGTACTCCGCGTCCAGCGTCACCGGCTCGACCGAGCCGCCGCGGTGGACGTTGGAGCGGAACTCGTCGCCCTTCGCCACGCGCCGCATCGCCGCGACGACGCGGTCGCCGACGACGAGTGCGCGGATGTCGCGGCCCTTGCTCTCCTTCACGAAGCGCTGGATGAGGACCTGCTGCTTCGTGCTCTGGAGGGTCTCGATGATCGCCTCGGCGACCTTGATCTGCGGCGCGAGGATGACGCCGATGCCCTGGGTGCCCTCGAGCAGCTTGATCACGACCGGCGCCCCGCCGACCCGTTCGATGGCGGGGATCACGTCGGCACGGTCGCGCACGAACGTCGTGGCCGGCATGCCGATGTTGTGCCGCGACAGGATCTGGGTCGCCCGCAGCTTGTCGCGGGAGTTCGTGATGCCCCACGAGGTGTTGGGCGTGAAGACGTCCATCTGCTCGAACTGCCGCACGACGGCGGTGCCGAAGTACGTGATCGAGTTGCCGATGCGCGGCAGGATCGCGTCGTAGTCCGAGAGCTGCTTGCCCCGGAACTGAAGGTCGGGCTCGTCGCCCGAGAGGTCGATGGCGAACCGGAGGGTGTTGAGGACCTTCACCGCGTGGCCGCGGTCGAGGGCCGCCGTGCGGAGCCGCTGTGTGCTGTAGCACCGCGGCGACCTGGACAGAATCGCCAGCTTCAACTTGTCAGCCTGCTTGGATAGGGGGGTGTCGAAGGCCCATTCAACCAGCCCTCCGAGCACCGTCGGATGGCGCGAGTGGGTGAGTCTCCCTGAGCTCGGCGTCGACTGGGTGAAGGCGAAGCTCGACACCGGGGCGAGATCCTCGGCCCTGCACGCCTTCGACCTCGAGGAGTTCGAGCGCGACGGCCGCGCCTGGGTGCGGTTCTCGATCCACCCGTGGCAGCGCAACTCCGCCGACGCGGTCGTCGCGGAGCTCCCGGTGCACGACCGGCGGCACGTCCGCAGCTCCTCGGGCCACAGCCAGGAGCGGTACGTCGTCCTCGCCGACGTACGGATCCTCGACCGCACCGTGACCGCGGAGATCACCCTGACCCGCCGCGACGAGATGGGCTTCCGGCTCCTCATCGGCCGTGAGGCGCTGCGGCAGGGCTTCGTCGTCGACTCCGGCCGGTCCTACCGCGGCGGCCGGCCCAAGCGCGTCGTACGCCGGAAGAACCGGACGGCCTGATGGCGCGCGAGTCCTTCGCGATCGGCAACGTCCGGGTCCGGTCCGGCACCAAGCGCGAGGTCGAGCTGCCGATCACCCGGCTGGTGACGGGAGGCGACGTGAGCCTGCCGGTGCGGGTGATCCACGGCCGCGAGCCCGGCCCGGTCGTCTGGCTGAGTGCGGCGATCCACGGCGACGAGGTGCTCGGCGTCGAGGTGATCCGACGGGTGCTGGCCACCCTGTCGCCGCGGGAGTTCCGCGGCACGCTCGTCGCCGTACCCGTGGTCAACGTGCTGGGGTTCATGGCCGGCGACCGCTACCTGCCGGACCGTCGTGACCTCAACCGGTCCTTCCCGGGCTCCGCGCGCGGCTCGCTCGCCAGCCGGATCGCGCACCTCTTCATGACCGAGGTGGTCGGCAAGTGCTCGGTCGGGATCGACCTGCACACCGCCGCCGACCGGCGCGCCAACCTCCCGCAGATCCGTGCCGACCTCGACGACCCGCGCACCCGCTGTCTCGCCGAGGCGTTCGGCGCGCCGGTGATGCTGCACGCGCGGCTGCGCGACGGGTCGCTGCGGCAGGCGGCGCGCGACGTCGGTGCGGCGGTGCTGCTCTACGAGGCCGGCGAGGCGCTGCGGTTCGACGAGGCCGCGATCGTGCCCGGGGTCGCCGGGATCCGGCGGGTGCTCGCCTCGCTCGGCATGACCGACGTCGCCGAGGCGGAGTCACCGGCCAGCGTCGAGTCGCGCAGCAGCGGCTGGGTGCGCGCCCGCAGCACCGGGATCCTGAACCTCGAGACCGACCTCGGTGCCCGGGTCGAGGCGGGTCAGCGGATCGGTGGGCTCTCCGACACGTTCGGGCGGCGGGTCCGCCTCGTGCACGCGGACCGGGCCGGCATCGTGATCGGGCTGACCCGGGCGCCGGTCGTCAACGCGGGCGACGCGCTCGTCCACATCGCCTCCGTCGGCGAGCCCGTACGCTGACCGCGACCGGTGACCCGCGACCAGGAGGCTCGATGAGCGAGACGCCGACCGACGACACGATCAGCATCGTCCACGCGCCCGTGAAGCACCGCTACGAGATCCACGACGACGCCGCCGCCGGGGACTCCGTCATCGGCCTCAGCCGGTACCGCCTGCCCGACGAGGAGCACGTCGACTTCGTGCACACCGAGGTCGACGAGGCGTACGGCGGCCGCGGGCTCGCCTCGCGGCTCGTCGGCTTCGCGCTCGCCGACGTCCGCTCGAGCGGCAAGCGGGTCATCCCGCACTGCCCCTACGTCGCCGCGTGGATCAAGAAGCACCCGGAGTACGCCGACATCACCGACTGGCCGGTGGGCCGGTGACCGGGCCGGTGGACGGGTCGGGACTGCCCCCGGCGGAGCCGCTCTACCTGGACAAGGCGGCGCCGGAGATCTTCGCGGCGATGAGCTCGACCGCGAAGCTGATCAGTGCCGCTGCCCAGGAGGCCGGCGTCGACCTGCGGCTGGTGGAGCTGGTCAACCTGCGGGTCTCCCAGATCAACGGCTGCGCGTACTGCCTCGACGTGCACCACCGGCGGGCGCTCGAGAACGGCGAGGAGCCGCGCCGGCTCGCCGTACTCCAGTGCTGGCAGGACACGGACCTCTTCGACGACCGCGAGAGCGCGGCCCTCGAGCTGGCCGAGTGCATCACCCGGGTGCCGGCTCCGGCGGTGCGGTCCGAGGTCGAGGACTGCGCCCGGCTGGTGCTCGGCGACCGGGCCTACGCGCTGGTCGCGTGGGTGGCGGTGACGATGAACGCCTTCAACCGGATCTCCATCACCAGCCATCACCCGGTGGAGTGAGCTCAGCCGATGTCGGTGCCGGTGCCGGTGTTGGTGCCTGCGTCGGCGGCGTCCCGCTCGAGCTCCCCGAGGGCGTCGGTGACCAGCGCCGCCTCGGCGTAGTCGTCGTCCATCAGCGCCTCCCGCAGCTCGCGGCGCAGCTCGGCCACCCGCCGCCGGTGCCGGTGGGACGGCTGGTGGTCGGCTGTCTGACCGTGGTGTCTCGACATCGCGACCGCCGGCCTCACCTGAGTGCCTCGACGGCCGCGACCACGTCCACCAACCCGTAGCCCTTGTCGTAGGAGGTGGTGCCGAGTGGTCCGGGCTCGTACGCCGCGCCGTCGGTGTACTTGTACGCGGTCGTCTTCAGCGCGTGCTCGATCTCGGCCGGCGTCGCGGTCGGGTCGGCCTGGTAGAGCTGGGCGACGATCCCCGCGATGTGCGGCGCGGCCATCGACGTACCGCTGATCGTGTTGAACGTCGCGACGTCGAGCGGGCCGGGACCGTTGCGCGGGTCGAGGCCGGTCGCGCAGATCGGCAGGTAGAGCCGGCAGGCGGAGGTGATGTTCTCGCCCGGCGCCGAGATGTCCGGGTACGTCGCCAGGTCGCCGGCCTTGCCGCGCGAGGAGTAGTCGGAGACGGTCCCGTCGCGGGTGCCCGTGTCCTGGTCGTTGTAGGAGGCGACCGAGAGGATGCCGCCGGTCGGGTCCATGCCGGGCGGGTTGGACAGGCTGGCACTTCCGTCGCCACCGTCGTTGCCGTTGGCCCAGACGGTCACCACGCCCTCCTCGACCAGCGCCCGCTGCAGCTTGACGGTGGCGGAGTTCGGGTCGAACGCGCCGCCGCCGCTGGGGCCGTAGGAGTTGTTGGTGACCTTGATCGGCGGGCAGGTCGTCGCCGGCACGCCCGGACCGCACGGCGCGGCGTGGTTCTCGAGGACCCACTCGAGTGCCAGGTCGGCGCCGAGGATGAACAGGACCGCGCCGGTCGACAGCGAGACCAGGTCGGCACCGGGCGCGGCGCCCTGCAGCCGCTCGCCCGAGGTGAGGGTGGTGGGGCGCCCGGCGACGATGCCGTTGACGTGGGTGCCGTGGCCGCCGAGGGACAGCGTGTCGGTGTCGAGCGGGCCGGCGTCGATGATCTGGCAGAGCGTCTCGGTGGGCTCGCAGAGCACCTTCTTGTTGGCGACGACCGCCGAGGAGCCGTCGGCGTTCTTGAAGTACGGGTGCGCCGGGTCGACGCCGGTGTCGATCACGGCGACGGAGACGCCGCGCCCGTCGAGCGGGCCGCCGTCGGCGCCGGTGAGGGTGGAGACCGCCTCCGCGCCGCGGGTGGCCGTGTTGGAGGTGTCCTGGTGGGCCGTGATCGGTGCGTTGCCCTCGACGTACGTCACCCCGGGCTCGGCGCGGACGGCCGTGATCTCGGCCCTGGTGCCGCGGGCCGCGACGACGCCGATCCGGTCGAGCGTCGCCACGGTCGTCAGGCCCGCGCTGGAGATGGCCGACTCGGCGTCGCCGAGGGTGCGCCCGTGCACGAGGACGGTCGCCTCGCCGGTGAGCGTGCCCAGGGTGTCCTCGAGGTAGCTCGACACGTCGGCCAGCCGCCCCGCTCCGTCGGGATCCGGCTCTGCGCCCGCAGGCGACGGGCCGAGGCCCGCTGCGGCGGCGAGGACGGCGGTCGTGGCGGCCAGGGTGGTGCGGAATCGCAGGGTCATGACGCCCTTCGGATCAGGGGCCCATCACCGTGCCGGCGCGCTCCACCCGAGTGGAGCCGAGCCCTCCATCACTGGTCCCAACGACGGAGTCCGGGCGGGGTGATGCCTCGCCGTCGCGGGCGTGGATTCGGTCGTACGGCGCCCGCGGGCCTATCGTTGACACGACAACAGTTCCACGTGTATCACCTCGCACCGGCCGCGCCGGTGGACCAAGGCGGCACTTGATCCCGCGGTCCGCCGCGGCAGGCAGAGGTCATGACACCGTCCCAGCAGGTCTCGGCACCGCAGGTCTCGTCGCAGCAGCCATCGTCCGGGGGCCACACCAGCCTCCTCCGCGCGACCGGTCCCACGTACTTCCCGATCGCGCTGGTCGCGCGGCTCCCCTACGCGATGATGGTCGTCGGCGTGCTCACGCTCGTCGTCGCCGTCCGCGACTCGCTGGCCCTCGGCGGGCTGAACTCGGCCGTCGTCGGCATCGGCACGGCGTGCTTCGGCCCGCTGCTCGGCGCGGCCGCCGACCGGTTCGGCCAGCGGCCGGTGCTGCTCGTGAGCGGCGTGGTGAGCAGCGCGTCGCTCGCCGCGATGGCGTGGGTCGTCCACAGCCCGCTGCCGGACGCGGCGGTCCTCGCGGTCGCGTTCGCGATCGGCGCCAGTGCGCCGCAGATCGCGCCGCTGTCGCGGAGCCGACTCGTGGCGCTGATCGCGCACCGACTTGCCCCGCAGCGTCGTACCCGTGCCTTCGACGCGACGATGTCCTACGAGGCTGCGGCGGACGAGATCGTCTTCATCGTCGGCCCGGTCGTCGTCGGGGTCCTGGCGGCGACGATGGACCCGTGGGCGCCGGTGGTCGGCGCGGCCGTGCTGACGCTGGTCTTCGTGACGGCGTTCGCCCTCCATCCGACGGGTACGGCGCCCCGCGGCGCCCTCGAGAGCGCGGCCGCCCCCGCCCCCGCCCGCACCCTGGCCCGCCCGGCGCTGGTCGCCGTGGTGGTGGGCATCCTCGGCGTGGGCCTCTTCTTCGGCTCGATGCTGACCTCCCTCACCTCCTTCATGGCCGACCACGGCCAGGCCGAGAAGGCCGGCCTCGTCTACGGGACGATGAGCATCGGGTCGGCGGCGCTGGCGCTCGGTGTCGCATTCCTCCCGGCGGCGTTCTCGTTGCGGGCGCGGTGGCTGGTCTTCGCCGGCGTGCTCCTCGCGGGGTCGCTGCTGCTGCCGTTCGTCTCGTCGGTGACCGGGATGGCGCTGACCCTGCTCGCGATCGGCGTGGGCATCGGGCCGACGATGGTCGCGCAGTACAGCCTCGGCGCGCACCGCAGCCCCGCCGGGCGCTCGGCGACCGTGATGACGATGCTCGGCTCGGCCGTGATCGTCGGTCAGTCGGCCTCGTCGGCGGTCACCGGCGTTCTCGCCGAACGCTGGGGGACCGACGTCGCGCTCGTCGCGCCGGTCGTCGCGGCTGTGGTCGTGGTCGGTGCCGGGGTCGTCAACTGGTTGCTGACCGGCCCGGCGCCGACGGACGTCGCCGCTCCCACCGAGGTCTCGGCCGGGGCTACGGCCGCTGACGAGGGTGTGCTGGTCGGCTCCTCACGGGCCGGGTGAGGACTGGCGCGGCCGCGGATTCCCCACGGGATGTTGTCGAGTCGTCACCTCCCCCGCGGAACTCCGCACGGGAGGTGTTGGCTCGCCTGCATACCGTGACGAATCGTCGCCGGGTCAGATCGCGGCGGCGTACGGCGAGGCCGTCGGCACCGACTGACGACAAGACCTCGGATGCCGCCGCGTCCGGCGCCACGGACGCGGCGGCACGAGGTCGGCTCGGAAAGGGGTGTGGCCGACTGCGAAGGCGACGGTACGCCGCCGGCACCCCGGTTGGATCCCCCATTTCGGGCATGTTCGGCGGCTCCGGGATCGCGCGGATCCCGTTCGGCGTGGCGGTCGCCGGGGCGCGAAGGCCCGTCCGTCAGAAGCCGAACCGCGCGTAGCCGCGTCGGGCGACGTTGGCGGTGCGGGTGAAGTCGCCGCCGACGGACAGAGCCGGGCGGGCGTCGGGGCTGAGTGCGGTCTGGGTCAGGCCGAACGCCCACACGCCGTAGCTCCCGTTCGCGCCGGGGTTCCAGCCGGTCACGGCGCCGTCGGACGCGGCGAAGGACGCGATGTGGAGGCGCTCGACCTTCTGCTCGGGGAAGCCGCTGAAGTGGCCGCCGACGTAGACCTCGTCGGCGGTCGCGAGGATCGCCTGGACGTCTCCCGAGGTGCGCACGCGGTACTCCGGCGCGTTGTCGCCGGTCGGGTCGTAGGCGAAGGTCCGGTTGTTGGTGGTGCCGAAGAACAGCCGGCCCGTCGGCGAGACGTCCATCGAGATCACCACGCCGCTCTCGGTCGGGGCGAACGAGGTCACGGCGCCGTTCGCGGGGACGAGCTCGGCCGCTCCGGTGCGGGGCTGGCCGCCCATCGTGGTGAAGGATCCGCCGGCGTAGAGCCGGCCGCCGTCGTCGGTCAGCGCGAGGGCGCGCACGGTGTTGTTGGGCGTCGGCGCGAACGCCGTGTCGACCGCGCCACTGCTCTGGCTCACCGCCGCGAGCCGGGTGATCCCATGACCCCCGATCCGGCTGAAGTTGCCGCCGACGTACAGCCGGTCGGCGGGGTCGGTGACGAGGGAACGCACGGTGTTGTTGCTGGTGGTCGTGGTCCAGCCGGGGACCAGCTGACCGGTGTCGGGGGTGAGGGCGGCGAGCCGGCGGGCGCTGCCGTTGACGGTGGTGAACGTCCCGCCCGCGAAGATCTTGGTGCCGTCGGAGGACGCTGCCAGGGCGTAGACGATGCCGTCGGTCGTCGGTGCCCAGGTGGGGTCGAGGGTGCCGTCACCGCGGATGGCGGCGAGGTTGGCACGGGGTTGGCCTGCGATCGTCGTGAACGAGCCGCCGATGTAGGTCCGGTCACCGACCTGGGTCATCGCATAGACCACCCCGGCGATCTCGCAGGTGTTCGTGGACGTGTTGAACACGACGCACTCGACCTTGACGGTCGACAGGGGTGTCGGCGCCGGACTGCCTGCCGCACTCGCGCCGACGAGCAACGCCACCAGAGCCACGAGGAGCGGTACGACCGCCGCGGACCCACGTCGAGCTCGCATCGCATCCATCCCCTTCGGCCGACGAGACGAGGAGAGGCCGGCTGATCTCGCGACCGTACGACGCCCGTGTCTCCGCTGGATCACCCATTCATGGCAATTTCGGCGACCCCGGGGCATCCGCCGACCGGTACGCCGGCGCCCGCGCCCCCTTGCTCTCGGCGGACCGCTCGAGCAGCGGCAGCACCCGCGGCGGTACGACGACACCGAGCACCACCACGCTGGTCGAGCGCACCACCACCGAGGACCGGTTGAGCTCGAGCAGGGTCTCCTGGAGGTCGGCGTGGGACGTGGCGGCGACCTTGCAGAGCACGTCCGCCGTGCCGGTCGTGACGTAGGCCTCGAGGATGTTGGGGATCGCGGCGAGCTCGGAGGCCACCTCCTCGAGCGCGCCCTGCGCGATCTCGAGCGTGACGAACGCCGACACGTGCTGCCCGGCTGCCTCGAGGTCGACGTCGGGGCCGTAGCCCGTGATCACCCCGGCGTCCTCGAGCCGCTGCACGCGGGCCTGCACCGTCGCGCGGGCGACACGGGTCAGTCGGGAGAGCTCCAGAGCGCCGGCGCGCGGGTGGTCGCGCAGCGCGGTGAGGAGGGCGAGATCGAGGCGGTCGAGCTGCACGGCGTACTCCTCCCTGAACTAGGCACACAGCCTAGTTCACCCCGGTGGATTCCGGTCGGAGTGGAGTCCGCGTGCAGCAGTCCATGCCCCGCTTGTCCAGCCCAGCCCCTCCGGGTTGGCTGGTAGCACAGCACCACCCTCCCCGAGCCTCCCCGAGTAGAGATAGCCGGAGCCCCCATGACCGTCGTGGACCACCTCACCAACGCCGAGCGCCTCGCGCACCTCGACCTCGAGCAGCTCCACCAGCTCATCGGCCTCGTGGAGTACGACGACAGCCGCGACCCCTTCCCCGTCACCGGTTGGGACGCCGTCGTCTGGGCCGTCGGCAACGCCGTGCAGACCAGCCACTACTTCCAGTCGGCCTTCGGGATGGACCTGGTCGCCTACTCCGGTCCGGAGACCGGCAACCGCGACCACCACTCCTTCGTGCTCGAGAGCGGTGCGGTGCGGTTCGTGATCCAGGGCGCGGTCGCCCCCGACAGCCGGATCGCGGTCCACCACGCCCGCCACGGCGACGGCGTCACCGACATCGCGCTCGAGGTCCCCGACGTCGACCGGTGCATCGCGCACGCCCGCGCACAGGGCGCCGTCGTGCTCGACGACCCGCACGACGTGCGCGACGAGCACGGCACCGTGCGGATGGCCGCGATCGCGACGTACGGCGACACCCGGCACACGCTCGTCGACCGCCGCAGGTACGCCGGCCCGTACCTTCCCGGGTACGTCGCGCGCGGGTCGTCGTACATCCGTCCAGCCGGGGCACCGCGCCGCATCTTCTCGGCCCTCGACCACGTCGTCGGCAACGTCGAGCTCGGCCGGATGGACCAGTGGGTCGACTTCTACCGCCGGGTGATGGGCTTTGCGAACATGGCCGAGTTCATCGGCGACGACATCGCGACCGACTACTCCGCGCTGATGAGCAAGGTCGTCGCCAGCGGCAACCACCGGGTGAAGTTCCCGCTCAACGAGCCGGCGATCGCGCGCAAGCGGTCGCAGATCGACGAGTACCTCGACTTCTACGGCGGCCCCGGCGCCCAGCACCTCGCCCTCGCCACCAACGACATCCTCAGCTCCGTCGACCACCTGCGGGCAGCCGGCGTGGAGTTCCTCAACACGCCGGACTCCTACTACGAGGACCCCGAGCTGCGGGCACGGATCGGCGAGGTCCGCGTGCCGGTCGCAGAGCTGCAGAAGCGCGGGATCCTGGTCGACCGCGACGAGGACGGCTACCTGCTGCAGATCTTCACCAAGCCGATCGGCGACCGGCCGACGGTTTTCTTCGAGCTGATCGAGCGGCATGGTTCGCTGGGCTTCGGCAAGGGCAACTTCAAGGCCCTGTTCGAGGCGATCGAGCGCGAGCAGGAGCGACGCGGCAACCTCTAGGAGGACCAGCCATGGCGCACTACCAGCGGCGCGGCGACGTACCGCCCAAGCGGCACACCCAGCACCGCGCCCCCGACGGGAGCCTCTACCGCGAGGAGCTGATGGGCGAGGAGGGCTTCTCCTCCGACTCCTCGCTGCTCTACCACCGGCACGTGCCGTCCGCGATCGTCGACGCCCGCACCTGGACGCTCCCGGACCAGACCACGACGCCCAACGCGCCGCTGATGCCGCTGCACCTGCGGCTGCACGACCTGATCCCCCTCTTCCCCGAGGACGGCTGGACGTCCACGGACGCGGTCACCGGGCGGCGGCTGCTGCTCGGCAACGGCGACGTCCGGATCAGCTACGCCGTGGTCGGCGCGACCTCGCCGCTCTACCGCAACGCCGTCGGCGACGAGTGCGTGTACGTCGAATCGGGGTCGGCCACCGTCGAGACCGTCTTCGGTGACCTGCCTGTCACGACGGGCGACTACGTCATCGTCCCGCGGGCCACCACCCACCGCTGGGTGCCGACCGGTGGCGTCGACGAGGGCCCGCTCCGGATCTACGCGATCGAGGCCAACAGCCACATCAGCCCGCCCAGGCGCTACCTCTCCCGCTTCGGCCAGTTCCTCGAGCACGCGCCGTACTGCGAGCGCGACCTGCGCCTCCCCGGCGACCCGCGCCAGGTCGAGGAGACCGACGTCGAGGTGCTGATCAAGCACCGCGGGTCGGGTCCGGGGGGACTGGCGGGCTCGGTCCACGTCGTGCCGCACCACCCGTTCGACGTGGTTGGCTGGGACGGCTGCCTCTACCCCTACGTCTTCAACGTCGCCGACTTCGAGCCGATCACCGGCCGGGTCCACCAGCCGCCGCCGGTGCACCAGGTCTTCGAGGGCAACAACTTCGTGGTGTGCAACTTCGTGCCGCGCAAGGTCGACTACCACCCGCTCGCGGTGCCGGTGCCCTACTACCACTCCAACGTCGACTCCGACGAGGTCATGTTCTACGTCGCCGGCGACTACGAGGCCCGCAAGGGCTCGGGCATCGGGATCGGCTCGATCACCCTCCACCCCGGCGGCCACTCGCACGGTCCGCAGCCGGAGGCGGTCGAGGCCAGCCTCGGTGCCGAGCGGTTCGACGAGCTCGCGGTCATGGTCGACACGTTCCGCCCGCTGGAGATCGGCGAGGGCGGCCGGGCCGCCGACGACGGTGCCTACGCGTGGTCGTGGGCCGGGGGGCGTCGTCCGGGCTCGTGACGCCGGCGGACGACGCCGGACTCATGACAGATGTCAGTGCGGCGCCGTCGCGCGCCTGCCTACGATCCCCACGTCCGGGGACGGCCCCCGACGGAGAGGATCTCGGGATGAGCGACGTGACGAAGCCACGCGGCCTGACCCAGGCCATGCTCGTGATCAGCATCGTGTACGGCGCCGTGGTCGGTGTTCTCTTCGTGACCGACAACGGCAGCGCCGGCACGGTGGCCGCTGTCGGCGGGATCGTGGTCGGCGGACTGTGGGCGCTGACCGCGGTCCTCGGGGGTCGGGCGCGCAGCGGGGCCTGACGTCGGTCAGTCGTCGCCACCGAACAGTGACGTGCGCGGGGTGCGGTTGGCGACCACGTTGGTGACGAGCACCAGGCCCAGCCCGACGACGGCGTACGCCGCCAGCACGCTCACCGGCCCGGCGACCGGGGCGTCGGGGAAGTAGAGGCTGTCGCGGATCGCGGTGGCACCCGCGCCCGGTGGGAGCGCCTGCCCGAGGACACGTCCCGCGGTCGGCAGGAACTCCGGCAGCACGCTGGATCCCGAGATGACGATCGCGAAGACGAAGTAGATCGTGCCGAGGGCAGTGCCCGGCGCGCCGACGAGGGCCACGAGCCCGGACACGGAGGCGGTGACGGCCAGGGACAGCAGGAAGAACATCAGGAAGGTCCGGCCCGCCGTGCCGTCCGGGATCACCCCGAACCCGCGCGCGGCGAGCAGGACCGCGGCGGCCGACGCGGCGGCGTACACCACCAGCAGGGCGACGTGGCCGAAGCCCCGGCTGACCGAGCGGCGGGTCATCGGACCGATCCGGCCGAGCCCCATCGACGCCACGGAGGTGCCGATCACCAGCGCCTGGACCAGCCACGGGAGCGAGGTGCCGCTGCTGTCCTCGTCGGGCAGCGGGACCACGTCGGTCACCTGGGGTGGGGCGGTGAGCGCCTTCACGGTCTCGGGCGGCACCGGCTTGCCGGCGGCCGTGGCATCCGCGACCCGCTGCGCGGTCTCGTCCTCGATGACCGAGGTGAACGCGCTGCGCAGGGTGTTGGCCGCGGAGAGCCCGGCGGCGCCCGCGACGTACAGCTCGGGCTGCTCGGCGGCGACGTCGACGCCGCCGTAGATCTCCTTGCTCCGGATCGCCTCCTCGAGAGCGGGTACGCCGTCGTACCGCTCGGCGGCGAAGCGCCCGCCCTCCTCGATCGACTTCTCGACGTCGGCGGCCTGCGCGTCGGTGGCGACGAAGCCGACCGGGAGGTCGTGGGGGCGTGGTGCGTGCGCCATCGAGAGGTAGTAGGCCGAGACCGCGAGCTGGACGACGACGCCCACGCCGATCAGCACCAGCACCCGGCGCCGGAGCTGACGGCGGCGGTCGGCGTCGGACCCCGGTCCGGTGGCGTCGGGAGCGTCGTCCGGCTCCGGGACCGGGTCGGGAGCGACATCGGCGCGATGGGTCATCGGTTCTCCTTGCCCGTGGCGGTGGGGGTGCGCCCCGGTAGGTCCTCGCCGCGGCGGAGCCGCTGCGCGACGTCGTGGATCACCAGGCCGCTGTGCTGCCAGTCGCCGGCGGCGGTCTCCCAGATCGGTGCCCAGCCGCGGCGTACCTCCACGTGCCAGTGGCTCCCGAACATCACCCGGGCGAGCACGGCGATCGGCAGCAGCAGGACCAGGAGGAGCAGCTCGAGCAGGCCGATGAGAGCGAGCACGATGAGCGGGAGCAGCAGGATCAGCAGGATGATCCCGAGGACCACGCTGATCGGGTCGTCGCCAAGAGGTACGTCGAAGCCCGGCCCGTCGATGTTCTTGACCCGCCGCCGCCACGGCACCCAACGGCGCGAGACCCGCCAGGTCTGACCGTGCTCGTCACGCAGCTTCACGCGGCCGATCGTAGGGGGACCGGTCGCCGCCGCGCTGCGACCGGCCGCCGGTGTCGGTGGAGCGGGTGAGAATGCGGACATGGCCGAGTACCCGCGACTGCTGCACACCGCCCTCGACGCCACGAACGCCCGGGAGCTGGCGGAGTTCTACCGCGAGCTCCTCGGGCTGCGCTACCGACCGGGTGACGAACCGCCGACCGACGGCACACCCGACGACGCCGACTGGCTGGTCCTCGTCGACGCCGACGGCACCCGCAAGCTCGCGTTCCAGCAGGTCGACGACCTGCCGCGCACCAACTGGCCGGAGCCGCCGGGCATCCCGATGCAGATGCACCTCGACACCACGGTGACCAGCGTGTCGGAGCTGGAGCGGCAGTGCGAGCGGGCACTGGCACTGGGCGCCGAGCTCCGGTTGGACCGGACCGACGACCCCGACGAGCCGCTCTACGTGCTCGTCGACCCCGCGGGTCACCCGTTCTGCATCTTCGTGGCGTGAGCCGGCGCCGGTCCTCAGTCCAGCAGTGCGCTCGGCGTGATCGTCACCGCGAACGGCCGCGTCGCCGCCCAGGCCTCGTCACCGGCGACCTCCGCCGCGACGGCGTACGCACCGTCGACGAGCTCGTGGACGGTGAGCGTGAGCTCGTCGGGGTCGACCAGCCAGTACGACGCGATGCCGGCCCGCTCGTAGCGCTCCTTCTTCATGTTCAGGTCGACGAGCCGGGTGCTCGGGGAGAGGACCTCCACGGCCAGCAGCGGCGGGACCTGCAGGTTCTTCGGGCCGAACGCGGCCTTCGGGGCCACCAGCAGGTCCGGCTCGACGACGGTGTCGTCGGCCAGGACGACGTCGAGCGGGGCGGCCATCACCCAGAGCCCTGCTGGGCAATGAGCGTCGAGGTGCTTCCAGAGCAGGATCGAGACCCGCTGGTGCCGAGGCACGGGTGCGGCGTTCACGAGCAGCACCCCGTCGATGATCTCGTAGCGGTGCCCGTCATCGGGCAGCTGCTCGAGATCGGCCACCGTCCAGGGACCGGGGATCTGCTCGGTCGTCATGACACTCATGGTGCCTCACCTTCCCGCGGGAGAACATGCCTCGACGGTCGTGCGTCCGGCGCGAGCGCGCAACCGGTCCTCCACAGGGCCCCGCCTCGTCTGCCAGGGTGGAGCTCGTGGATCTCGGCAACCTCCTCGTCGTCGGAGGCATCGTCCTCGCGCTCTGGGGGCTGTCGTGGGTCGCGATGGTGGTCCTGGCGCGGCGGCTGCCCGACGGCCTGCTCAAGCAGGTGCTGGAGTTCCTGCCCTCGTGCGTCACGGCGGCCCGCCGCCTGCGCACGCATCCGGACGTGCCGCGGCGGGCGAAGGTCGCGCTCCTCGTCGCCGTCGTGTGGGTGGCCTCGCCGATCGACCTTCTGCCGGAGTTCCTGCCGGTGATCGGGCCGCTGGACGACGTACTCGCCGTCGTCCTCCTCATCCGGTACGCCGCCCGCAGCATCCCGCGCGACGTCCTGCTCGCGGCGTGGCCGACCGATCCGCGCCTGCTGGGGCGGCTCCTCGGGCAGAAGGTCGACGTGGCCTGAGGCCGCGGGGGACGATCGGCGCATGGAGCTCGAGTTCAGCGGCCCGGTCTTCGAGTGGCGCGGCCCGGCGCCGTTCTTCTACGTCGCGGTCCCCGACGACGAGAGCGACGACATCCGCGCGATCGCGAACGCCGTGACCTACGGCTGGGGCGTCATCCCGGTGACGGTGACCATCGGCGGCACCACCTGGGAGACGTCGCTGTTCCCCAAGGACGGGCTCTACCTGGTGCCGCTCAAGGCCGTGGTCCGCAAGGCCGAGCGGATCGGTGTCGGCGACGACGTCGCGATCACGATGACCGTCGGTGGGATGTGACGAACGAACCTTTCGGGTGCCTCCTCGCTCTTAGCCTGTGACAGCGACGATCGGGACGGAGACACGATGGAGAGCACCGCGCCGACGGACTTCTCGGAGTTCATGCGGGCCCGCTGGGCAGCGCTCTACCGCACCGCCTACCTGCTCACCGGCAACCCGCACGACGCCGAGGAGCTCCTGCAGGACGCGATGGCGCGCACCTGCGTGAAGTGGCGCGGCATCCGCGACAAGGGGGCGGCCGACGCCTACGTGCGGCGGATCCTCGTCAACGAGGCGGGCAAGGGCTGGCGGCGCCGCGGCAGGGAGCGGCCCACCGACGAGGTGCCCGAGGTGGGGCACGCCGGGGGGCTCGGCGGGCTCGAGGACAGCACCGACCTGTGGGCGCAGATCTGTGCGCTCCCGCCGCGGCAGCGGGCGGTCGTGGTGCTCCGCTACTACGAGGACCTCACCGAGGCGCAGACCGCCGCATCGCTCGGGTGCTCGGTCGGCACGGTGAAGAGCCAGGCCCACGCGGCGCTCAAGCGGCTCCGCTCTGGTTTCGAGGGCGCTGGGTTCGAGGACAGGGACACGCCGCTCACCGCGGTGACGAAGGGACGGTCATGAGCAGCACAGAGCTCGAGAACAGCATCGGTACGACGCTCCGCGACGTCGCCCGCGACGCCAGCGCCCCGGCGATCGACGAGGTCGCGTTCCAGGGTCTGGTCCGCCACCACCGGCGCCGGCAGCGCGCCCGCCGGGTGGGCCTGGCCGCCGCGGTGGCGGCTGCGGTCGCCGTACCCGTTGCGGGACTGCCGGTCGTCCGCGACCTCGTCGACGACGAGCCGGCCCGCGACTCCGGCCAAGGGCTCGCCGGAGCGCCCGACCCGAAGGCCGCGGCCGAGCTCGGGACCGTCGCGTTCACCCGCAACGGGACGATTCACCTGCAGGCCCCGGACAAGTACGGCGCCGGCGCCGTCGACACCGGGATGGCGGCCGAGGAGATCGTCGGGGTCAACTACGACGGCGTGGTCTACGTCGACCGCGAGAGCAGGGTGCGGACCTTGCCGTTCGACAGCGACCGCCCCTACGAGCCCATCGACGACGTGCCGGTCCAGTGGGTCGACGGCACCGCCGACGGCAGCCTGGCCTGGATCGGCCTCGACGACGGCTTCCACGTGCGCCCGGTGGACGGGACGCCCGTCGACACCACCGTGACCGACCCCGACCAGCGCGTCTACGACGTCGACGGTGACCGCTGGCTGCTGGGTGAGGGCGATCGGCTCAGCGTCGTCGGGGGCAAGGGCGGGGACGTCCTGCTCGATGTCGACGACATGACGACCGACGCGGATCTCGCCGGGGACCGGGTCGCGGTCCGCGACACCTACGGCACGATCTTCGCCGACGCGAGCAGCGGGGAAGCGCTGACCGGCGCTGTCGGCGGCACTGTCGGCGCTCTGTCGCCCGACGGCCGGTGGTGGGTCGGCAACCCGAACCCCGAGGAAGACGCCGACGGCCTCGTCCGCGGACTGTGGGTGTGGGACACGACGACCGGGAAGGCGAAGGAGTTCGCGGACTTCGACGACACCGGCGCGGTCGTCGACGTGCTCTGGCAGGGCGAGAGCGCCCTCGTGGTGGTGGAGACGCACGCCGACGACGCCGTGCTCCGGACGCTCTACTCCTGCGACGTCGCCGCGCTCACCTGCGACTACCACTACGAGGACGAGTCGGGCACGCTCGCCCTCCCCCGCGGCTGACGCGCGCGGGCGACGTACTCCTTCGGGTCGTCGACGAGGAACGTCACCGCGGTCACCTCGACCGGGGAGCCCTTGACGGTGACGGTGAGCGGCGTGGTCAGGGCGAGGTGGACGTTCGCGCGGCCGCTGACCCCGATCTGCAGGTCGGTGCCGGCGTCGGTATCCAGGGGCTGGAAGGTCCGCATGCTCGAGGGGAGGTCGCGGTCGACCATGGTGGCGGCCGCGACGAGGTCCCACGGTACGGCGACGTCGGCGCGTTTCCCGAGGCGCACGCGGACTCCGTCGTCGTCGGTCAGGTGCGGGTAGACGCGGAAGCTGGCGAGCAGCCCGACCATCCAGACCAGGCCCCACACGCTCAGGACGAGCAGTGCCAGGCGGAGCGGCTCCCACGGCGTCAGCACGTGCACCAGCGGCACCTCGAGCGCGGAGGCGAAGATCCACAGCCACATCACCGGGGTGACCTGGCGGCCGTAGCCCCACGGGGTGGCGCCCGCCGGCACGGAGGGGCGTCGCGCGACCCAGCGGGCCAGGGCGACGTAGAGGTCGATCTCGAACCGGATCGCTGCGACGACCTGCCGGAGCGCCCGCCTCATCGGGACTCCTCGGCCAGCCGGGTGCGCAGCCGCTCGACGACCTGCTCGAGCGTACGCCGGAACCCGGCGAGCTCGCGCTCGGTGAGGCCGCCGAACAGGACGTCCTGCAGCTCGGCGTACCCGTCGATCATCGAGCGGAGCAGCGTCGCACCGCTGTCGGTGAGGTCGACGAGGGTGGCGCGGCGGTCGGTGGGGTGCGGGCGGCGTACGACGTGACCGCTCGCGACGAGCCCGTCGACGAGGCCGGTGATGTTGCGCGGGGTGACCCGCAGCGCGTCGGCGAGTGCCTTCTGGGTCGGCGGGCCGTCCTGCAGCACCCACAGCAGGTGGGCGCGGGCCTGGGTGAGGCCGTCGCGGGCGAAGGAGTCGGCCATGTCCTGGCCGAGCAGGAGGGTGAGCTCGAGGACGAGGTCGACGGTGGTGGGACCGGTGGCCGGCGGCATATAGTGAATGTACTTCACTATGTTGCTGCTTCGCAAAGTTGCGCTCACCCCGAAGATCACCCGGAACCCCCGGCCCGCCGGACCGTTCTCAGGGAGGATGGGCGAGAATCGCCAGTCCCCACGCGGGTTTCGGCGTGCGGCGGCGACAACGACAGGGCGAGGGGGACCCCGGTGACGGGAGCGATTCCGGATGAACTGGTGGTTGCGCCCGAGGCGACGGCCGAGATCGGCTACGAGCAGTTCGGCGTCAATTTCCTCCGGCAGATCCTCCACAAGGACCGGATCGTCCGGATGGTCAACGAGGTCCTCGGGGACCGGATCGAGCTCGGTCCGATCGGTGCCGGTCCCGGCCGGAACGTCGCCTCGATCAGTGTCGTCGGCATCTACGGCCAGGCGACCGGAGAGGAGATCCCCGGCGACCTCGTGTCCTACCGGGTGTTCCTGCCGATCGACGTCGACTTCGACATCGACCTGCGGATGGACCGGCTGAGGTTCCACGCGAAGGTCGTCGTACCCCTGGTGATGACGATGCACACCGAGGCGCCGGTGGTGATCCGGTGGGACATCCAGGTGCCCGCCGAGGACGAGGTGGTGCTGAGCCTCAACACCGCCACCCGCCGCGGTGCGGTGCTGCAGAAGGTCGCGGGTCTGGAGGGGGAGCTGCGCCGCTTCCTGATCAAGGTGGTCCGCACCGAGCTCGCCAAGGACTACGTCCGGCGCGCGACCCACCTGGACATGGTGGAGCTGATGGGGCCCACCTGGCCGGCCATCACCGCGCAGTTCCTCCCGGCGGGTCCGGAGGACCGCCGCTGACGTCGGCGGCTCCACTGCGTCGGTGATCCGGACGCCCCTGAAACTACTCGTCGGTCACCCTCGCGCGCCGTCGGTGGGCCGTCCTACGGTCGAGACATGGCCACCGTGATCACCGCCCAGCAGTTCAGCGACGCCGAGGGTGTCGACGACTGGAGAGTGCTGTGGTGGCAGGCCTTCGCGGTCTTCCGCACCAAGAGCTTCGCGACCGGCCTCGCGCTGGTCAACGAGATCGGCCGGCTCGCGGAGGAGGCCAACCACCACCCCGACCTCAACTTCCGCTACTCCGTCCTCGAGGTGCGGCTCGCGACCCACTCGACCATGTCGCTGACCGACCAGGACCTCGACCTGGCACGCAAGATCTCCGCCGCCGCCGAGGCTCTCGGAGTGAGCGCGGACCCCGCCGCGGTGCGGACTTGGGAGTTCGCCCTCGACGCGCTCGACGTCGACCGGGTCCGCGCGTTCTGGTGCGCCGTGCTGGGCTACAAGAACGTGGGCGACTCCGACATCGCCGACCCGCTCGGCCTCTATCCGGCCGTCTACGTGCAGCAGATGGACGAGCCGCGAACCGGCCGCAACCGGATCCACATCGATGTCGGCGTGCCACACGACCAGGCCGAGGAGCGGGTGGCGGCGGCGCTGGCGGCCGGCGGCACGCTGGTCAACGCGGCGAACGCGCCCGGGTGGTGGACCCTCGCCGACCCCGAGGGCAACGAGGTCGACATCGCGACCTGGCAGGGCCGCGACTGACGGTGGCTCGGCTGGCGGCAGGCCGGTTTCCGCCAGGACGCCTCCGGGAATGGTGGCGGCGTGTGGAAGCAGTACCAGCCCCCGTCCGAGCAGGGTGGCCCGCGCCCGGACGAGACCGTGACCTCGGGGAAGCGGCGGGCGCCGTACGCGCCGCCGTGGCAGCCGGTCGTCGCCCGCAGGCCCTCCAACAACGAGGTGGTCCGCAAGTTCGCCGCGGTCGTCGGCATCGTCATGAGCACGGTCTGCGCACTGATCGGCTACCAGCTCCAGCAGGAACGCCAGCAGCGTGAGGCTGACGAGCAGCACCAGATGCGGGAGGACTGGGACTCCTGCATCCGCGAGCAGCAGCATGATCCCGGACTGCTCGAGCCGGCGGAGATCTGCGAGATCGCCTACGACAGGCCGTACGACGAGCCGTACTACGACGACTCCTACATCGACGGCAACGGCACCAACTAGCGGTCGGTGCTCGCGTCGGCGAGGGCGGTCAGCTTCGCGACGTACGCCGGCCAGTCGACGCCGTCGGGCATGTTGGTGATGTCGACGCGCAGACCCGTCGCGCCGTCGATCTGCTCGCGCAGGATGTCGGCATGCCCGGCGTGGCGGGCGAGGTCGACGGTGACGTGCAGGATCACCTGGTCGAGGGTGACGGTGTTGCGCTCCTCCGCCCACCACGGCACCCGGCCGGTCGCGTCGAGCGGGAGGTCGTCGATCGTCTCGTCGGCGAACGCCTGCACCCGGAGGTAGCGGTCGACGATCTCCGCGGTGGACTCCTCGGCGGTGGCGTACCAGTCGGCCTGGGGGTCGGCGTCGTACGCCTCCTCCGGGACGAGCTCGCCCGGCGTCGGGAACGCGCGACCGAAGGTGGCGCCGAAGTAGCCCGCCTCGACGTTGAGCGCGTGCTTGACGATGCCGAGCAGGTTGGTGCCCGTGGGGGTGCGAGGGAGTCGCACGGTGCGCTCGTCGAGGCCGTCGAGCTTCCAGAGCAGGGCGTCGCGGGTGGCCTGCAGGTAGCGTTTCAGGGTCGCCTTGCGGTCCTCGACCGTCATCGGCCGGCGACCCCGCCGAGCAGGGTGGAGAGGCCGGACAGCGCCTCGGGCCGGATCCGGTAGTAGACCCACACACCGCGTTTGCTGCGGTCGACCAGGCCGGCGTCGTGCAGCACCTTGAGGTGGTGGCTGATCGTCGGCTGGGAGAGGTCGAACGCGTCATTGAGGTCGCACACGCAGGCCTCGCCGTCGGCGTACGACGCCACGATCGAGAGCAGACGCAGGCGCACCGGGTCGGCGAGCGCCTTGAGCAGCGGCGCGATCCGCTCCGCATCGGCTGCCGACAGGGCCTGCTTGACCAGGGGTGGGCAGCACGCCATCGCCTCGACCGGCGTCAGCTCGAGCATGGACTTCGACATGTGTCGATGTTACTCCCGGGCGGTGGTGATCCAGACACGACGCGACAGTGGCCACGACCGGCTCCGGAGGCGTGCCGCAAACTGACTTGAACGACTGCGTCGGCACATGCGAGCCCCGCTGGGGAGCAGAGTGGTCCTCCTTGTGTGGCCCGTCTGGCGCGGGCAGGTCGACGTACGCGAAGCGCCTCGACGTCCAGGGGCATGACCCGGCTCTCCCCGAACGGCGAGTTCCGCACGTGCTCGCGGTGTCACGCGACCTGATCCGGGCCTAGCTGAGGCCTCACCGGCGCCAGGCGCCGGGCGGATCCCACTCAAGGAGCCAGGGGCGGTCACACCATGGTCGGGGCGGTCTACGGGTGGTGGTTTCGAGGCCCGTAGCTAGCGCTCCCCACACCTCAACGACCGGGCTCTGCCGGCCCCGGCGGCCGCTCGCCGCCAGCGCCCTGCACCCGTACGGCGCCCGCGCGGCGTCGTACGGCCCGAAGGCCGACGACGGACGCAACCCCGAGCAGACCCCGCGCGGCCGCAACCCCAGCGGGCGACCACAGCGCTGCCGCGACCGTGGTCGCCGACAAACAACTGGTCCCCTCGACCACCACCGACCGCAACCGCGTTCTCCCGGACCGCGCGAGGGCGACGTCAGGACGCCGATCGCGGCCGGGTCGGGGTCATTCGGCCGCGGGCTGGACCTCGAACGCGCGGACCTTCTCGATCAGCTCGGCCAGCGCCGGCGCGGGCAGGGCGCCGGCCTGGGAGAACACGAGCGCGCCGCCCTTGAAGGCCATCAGGGTCGGGATCGAGGAGACCCGGGCGGCCGAGGCGAGCTGCTGCTCCTCCTCGGTGTTGACCGATCCGAAGACCAGGTCCGGGTTGGTCGCGGCGGCCTCCTCGTAGATCGGCGCGAACATCCGACACGGGCCGCACCAGGATGCCCAGAAGTCGACGAACACGATCTCGTTGTCGCGCACGGTCTGCTCGAAGTTGGCCGCGGTCAGGTCGAGAGAGCTCATGGAGGTGCAACGGACGGGCCCCGGTCGGTGTTCCGCACGGCGCCCACTCGGTGTTCCGGCCGCGGCAGGGGAGACTGGGCGCATGTACGTCCCGACCTTCAATGCGCTCACCGACCGCGACGAGATCCGCCGGCTGGTGAGGACCGTCGGCTCCGCCGATCTCGTCGCCGCGACGGAGGCCGAGGGGTTCCCGCTGGCCACCCGGCTGCCGGTGATCTGGGACGAGCGGCGCGATCGCCTGGTCTTCCACATGGCCCGCGCCAACCCGCACTGGAAGGCGATCGCCGCAAGGACGGATCAGCCGGTGCCGGCGCTCGCGGTGGTGACCGGGCCCGAGGCGTACGTCTCGCCGGGGTGGTACGCCAGCAAGGCCGAGCACGGGCGCGTCGTACCGACCTGGAACTACTCCGCGGTCCACTTCGCCGGGCACGTCACCGTCCACGACGACCGCGAGTGGCTGCGTGCGGCGGTGACCGAGCTGACCGATCTGCACGAGACCCCGCGCGGGAACAAGCGGTGGGCGGTGACCGACGCGCCGGCGTCGTACATCGACCGCTCGCTCCGCGCGATCGTCGGCGTCGAGCTCGCGATCACCCGGATCGAGGCCAAGGCCAAGCTCAGCCAGAACCGCGACGAGGCGGACATCCGTGGGGTCGTCGCCGGCCTGCGGAGCGAGGGCGGTGGCCGGGAGCGCGAGGTCGCCGACGCGATGGAGCCGGCGGAGTCCGACGGCTGACGGTCCCTGCCCGGTCGAGTCGGCTCGTTTAGACACGAGCCGACTCGACGGTCTGAGTGTGCAGAGATGAGCCGACTCGACGGTGTGAGCGTGCAGAGATGAGCCGACTCGACGGTGTGGGCGTGCAGAGATGAGCCGACTCGACGGTGTGTGGGGGGTCAGGGGCGCATCTCGTTGATGTCGACGCCGCCGGCGATGCCGTCGACGGTGCCGGCGTCGTCGCGCTGCCAGATCCACCACTCGCGGACGGGCGGGTCGTCGCCGAGGCGGCGTACCCACTGGCGGTGGTCGGCGAGGTCGGGCGCGAGACCGTAGACCTCCTCGAAGTCCGGGTAGAGGTAGACGACCGGCTCGCGGCCGGTCCGCTCGGCGACCACGTCGAGGAAGGCCCGGACCTCGGCGAGCAGGGTGTCGCGGTCCGGCGGGGTGTCGCACGAGCCGACGAGCTCGAGGTCGACCGCCGGCGGCAGGGTGGTACGTCGCGGCAGCCTGCCGAGCACCTCCGCGAAGTGCCCGGCCTGCTCGGCGCCGGACGAGCACAGCGAGAAGTAGTGGTAGCCGCCGACCCGGATCCCCACGCGGGTCGCGGCAGCGCGGTGCCCGGCGAACGTCGGGTCGGTGTAGGTCGTCCCCTCGGTCGCCTTGAGGTAGGCGAACGCGATCCCGTCGGCGGCGACCTCCGGCCAGTCGATCGCGCCCTGGTGGTGGGACGCGTCGATGCCGCGGAGGGGTGCTCGCTCGCGCGGCGCCCGCGGCTCGCGCGGGGGAGCGGAGGTACGGCGGTCCGCGGTCGGCGTTCTGCCGGGTGTGGCTGCTGTCGACGCCTCCGTCGCCCCACCCGCGTCCGACGTCGAGCCGCCGTCGCCGCAGCCGGCCGTCAGGGAGCAGGCCAGGAGGAAGGCAGCGGCGGTCGTGGGTCGGATCACGCGCGTCACGGTACGACGCCGCGCCCTCCCGGACGTCAGGCCAGTGCCTCCGCCGCGCGGGCCAGGTCGTCGACACCGCGGGACAGCTCGTCGGCCCGGTCGGTGACCAGGTCCAGGTGGAACCCGTAGAGCGCGGAGTCCACGAGCCGCACCACCCGGGCCACCCGCCGTGGTGAGGCGCCGCAACGCACGAGGTAGTCGCGCAGGGTCTGCGCCCAGCGGACGTTGGCGTCGCGGGCGGCGCTTCGGTAGGGCTCCTGGCCGATCAGGCCGGTGGCCGCGGCCTGGCAGTAGACGTGCAGGCAGCCCTGCAGCGGTCCGTCCCCGTAGGCCTCCCACAGCCGGTTGACCCCGGACCGCACGGTCGGGGCGTCGGGCAGCAGCCGGACCGCGGCGATCGCGCGGTCGACGGTGCGCACGATGACCGCACCGACCAGGTCGTCGCGGCTGCCGAAGTGGTAGATCAGCATCCGGTCGCTGGTGCCGAGCGCCGCCGCGAGCGGGCGCAGCGTCAACCCGATCAACCCGTGCTCGAGCACGTAGTCGGCCGCCTGCTCGAGCAGCTCCTCGCGCTTGTCCACGCCTCCATTGTGCACGCCACGTAGCGAGTGCTACATTTGGAGCATGTAGCACTCGCTACAAACAATGACGAGAAGGTGACTCAAGATGTACGGCGCCATCGCGCTCCTGCTGGCAGCGATCGCGATCGAGGTGCTCGCCACGGCGAGCCTGCCCAAGACCGACGGCTTCCGGGACCCGGCCTGGAGCGTCGCGGTGATCGCCGGCTACGCCGCCTCGATCTGGATGCTCTCGATCGTCGTGCGCTGGATGCCGGTGTCCATCGCCTACGCACTGTGGGCCGGCATCGGCACGGCCATGGTCGCGGTCGTCGGCACCCTCGTCCTGGGGGAGTCGATGAACCCCGTCAAGGCCCTGTCGCTGGGCCTGATCGTGGCCGGCGTCGTCGGCCTCAACCTCGCCGGCGCGCACTGACCCCAGCGACGGTCAGTCGATCCGCCGCTCGGCGTCGACCGGCACGAGCGGGATCGCGACCAGGGGGAGCGCCGCAGCGAGGGCGAACGCGGCGCCGTACCCCCACAGCGCGATGACGATGCCGGCGACCGGCGGCACCGCCGCGGCCACGAGGTGCTGCGCGGTGTTCTGCACACCGAGCGCGCGCCCGGACCAGAACGGACCGGCGCGCTCGGCGACCGCGGTGAACGCGAGGCCGTTGTCGGCGACCGTGACCGCGGACGCGACGACGAGCAGCACCACGGCGAGGGCGACGGCCACGCCGCCGTGGAGCGAGGCAGCCACCCCGAGCGCCAGCATGGTCGCCGCCGCGAGCAGGGCGATCCAGCGCATCGGCCGCATCCGGCTGCCGACCAGGTCGGAGAGCCACCCGGACCCGATCCGGCCCGCGGCGCCGACGACCTGGGTGATCGCGACGACGACGCCGGCCAGGCCGGCGGCCCAGCCGAGGTCGGAGACCAGCCAGGTCAGGCTGAACGTCCAGACCAGGAACTGCGGCACGACCAGCAGCACCGAGGCGGCGTGCACCCGGGCGAGGAAGCCGTCGGAGCGGTAGGGGTTCCCGATCTCTCCGCGGGAGCGGACCACCGGTCGCGGCGGGTCGATCACCAGGGCGGCGACGAGCAGGGCGGCGACCGCGGTGGCGATCGCCGGCACCCAGAGTGCGGCGCGGACGCCGTACTCCTGGGCGAGGACGGCGATCGTCGCGGCACCGAGGCCGACACCGAGCGGTTGCGCGGTCTGACGGATGCCCATCGCCAGCCCGCGGCGCTCGGGCGGGAACCAGCCGACGACCACCCGCCCCGACGCGGAGTTGGTGGCCGCGGCGGCCGCTCCGGCGACGAACAGGGCACCGGCCATCGCCGGCACGTGCTCCTGCGTCGTCGCGACCGCGGCCGCGATCGTGGCCAGCCCGAGCCCGACGACCATCGCGAAGCGTTCCCCACGGCGGTCGACGACCACGCCCCACGCGACGAGGGTGCAGACGAGTCCGGCCATCGGCGCCGACGCGACCAGGCCGGCCTCGGGGAGGGACATGCCGAGCCGCTCGTGCAGGACAGGGATCAGGAAGGCTGGGCCCTGGATCATCGCGGCCGACGCGGCCTGCGCGGTGGTCCCGACCGCGAGCATGACCCAGCGGCGGGCGACGCTGACCCGCTCGTACGGCGGGACGTCGACCGCCTCCGGAGCCGGGCGCGGGCTGACCACGCCAGCAGTCAACGCGCACTCACGCGGTCGCAATGGCAAATCTCGCTCGGAGGCCGTGTGAGAAATGCGACTCGCGCCCGGTCCGCCCACCCCGACGGCTGCTGGTCCCGGCCCGAGTCACCTGGCTACCGTGCAAAGGTCCCGTGCCCGCTCCAAGGAGGACCCATGACCGACCAGACCGACCAGGCCGACCTCGACCTCCCCTCGCCGGTGCGCGAGTTCGTCGCCGCCGTGAACGCCCATGACGAGGAGGGCTTCCTCGGCGCGTTCCCGCCCGACGGCGTCGTCGACGACTGGGGCCGCGAGTTCGCCGGCCGCGAGGAGATCAAGGGCTGGTCAGACGTCGAGTTCATCGGCGCCAACGGGACGATGGACATTCAGCAGGTCGACACCAGCGGCTCGAGCGTCTCGGTCCTGGCCGACTGGCGCAGCACCCACGCCAACGGACTCAGCCGCTTCACCTTCGACGTCGCCGGGGACCAGATCGCCCGGATGACGATCCGCAGCGGGCACTGACCCGGCAGCTAGCTGGGCGGCACCGGGTCCGACGGGTCGTCGCCGGAGGGGACGATCGCGGAGATCACGGTGCCGTCGGCGCGCTGGAAGCCGACGGGGTTCGGAGGCTCGCCGGCCAGCCGGGGCCCCTGGTGCTCCAGTGGTACGACGACCGGTGCGCCTGCCTTCACGATGACCTGCTCACCGCGCACGCTGAACTGGATCGGCCCGTCACCGTCCTCGGCGTACAGCTCGAGCTCGTCGGCCCTGACCGTGACCCGCACCCGGGTGCCGTGAAGGGTCACCCGATAGGTGAGCGACTCCCACTCCGCGGGGAGCCGGGGGTCGATGCACCACTGGTCGTCGTGGTCCCGCCCGGCGCCGAGGTCGCGGAACCCGCCGAACCCGAACACGAGCGCGCTCCACACGCCGCCGGTCGAGGCCACGTGGACGCCGTCGGGGGTGTTGCTGTGCCGGTTGGCGAGGTCGACGTAGAGCGCCGCGACGAAGTAGCGGAGCGCGAGCTCGGCGTACCCGACCTCGGCCGCGATGATCGACTGCACGACGGCGGACAGCGTCGAGTCGCCGGTGGTGATGGGGTCGTAGTAGTCGAAGTCCGCCTTCTTCTGCTCGGGGGTGAACTCCTCCCCCTGCAGGAACAGCGCGAGCACGACGTCGGCCTGCTTGAGCACCTGGAAGCGGTAGATCACCAGCGGGTGGTAGTGGAGCAGCAGCGGACGCCGGTCGAGCGGCGTGTTCTCCAGGTCCCACATCTCGCGCTCGAGGAAGTGCCGGTCCTGCGGGTGGATGCCGAGGTACTCGTCGTACGGGATGAACAGGCCCTTCGCGCAGTCAGCCCACTCGTCGGGCTCTTCGGGCTTGAGACCGGTACGCCGCACCAGCGCGGCGTACGCCTCCGGGTCGTCGCGCTCGAGCTGCCAGACCGCGTGCGCCGCGCGACGGAGGTTGAAGCGTGCGAGCACGTTCGTGTAGAGGTTGTCGTTGACGACCGTCGTGTACTCGTCCGGTCCCGTCACACCGTGGATGTGGAACGTGCGGCGGGTCTCGTCCCGCCAGAACCCGAGGTCGGCCCAAAGTCGAGCGGTCTCGACGAAGATGTCGACCGCCTCGCGGGCGAGGAACTCGTAGTCGCCGGTCGCGCCGACGTACTGGCTCAGCGCGTACGCGATGTCGGCGTCGATGTGGTACTGCGCGGTGCCGGCCGCGTAGTAGGCCGACGCCTCGTGCCCGTTGATGGTCCGCCACGGGAAGAGCGCGCCCCGCTGGGCGAGCTCGCGTGCCCGGTCGCGGGCGGAGTTGAGCAGCGAGTAGCGGAACCGGAGCGCGTTCCGCGCCACCCACGGCATCGTGTAGGTGAGGAACGGCATCACGTAGATCTCGGTGTCCCAGAAGTAGTGGCCGCCGTACCCCGTGCCCGTGACGCCCTTGGCCGCGATGCCCTGCGCCTCTGCGCGCGCCGACGCCTGCGCGATCGACAGCAGGTTCCACCGGGTGGCCTGCTGCACCTCGGGGTGACCGGGGATCTCGACGTCGCAGCGCCGCCAGAAGTCGTCGAGCCACCGCCGCTGCTCGGCGAACTGGTAGGCGACGCCCTGCTCCTCGGAGCGTTCGAGGGTGCGCTCGCAGCGGTCGATCAGCTCCCGCGGCGGCACCGACTCCGCGGTGTGGACGGAGACCAGCTTGGTCAGCTTGATCGGGACGCCCGGCTCGGCGGAGATCCGGTAGATGACCTTGGCGAGGTCGTCCTCGCACTGCACCGCCATCGAGTACGACGACGTCGTGTCGATCTCGTGGTCGGCGACGACGCCGATGGTCATGCCGCTGTCGGCCGTGCGGTAGCCGAGCCGGATCCGGCCGGTCTCCGGGTCACCCGAGTGCATCTTCGGCTGCAGCACCCGGCGGTTGAACCGATCGGCCTTGCGCGGGTCCGCCTTGCCGGGTGTCGTGCCGTTGTCCAAGAACTCGTTGGGCACGTCCTGCCGGTTGAGCAGCTGGGAGGAGATCGCGACCGAGGCCTTGTCGAGGAGGGTGACCTCGAACGTCATCACCGCGAGGTGCCGCTGGGCGAGCGGCACCATCCGCTCGCTGCGGACCCGGACCCGCTTGCCGCCCGGCGTGCGCCACAGCAGGTCGCGGGTCAGGACACCGGTCCGGAAGTCGAGGACCCGCTCGTACTCCAGCAGGTCGGCGCGCGAGAGGTGGAGCGGCTCGTCGTCGACGTACAGCCGGATCACCTTGGGGTCGGGGACGTTGATGATCGTCTGCCCGATCCGCGCGAAGCCGTAGGCCTCCTCGGCGTGCAGGATCGGCCACGTCTCGTGGAAGCCGTTGATGAAGGTGCCGTCGACGTGGGCGTCGCGGCTCTCCTCGAAGTTGCCGCGCAGGCCGAGGTAGCCGTTGCCCACGCTGAACAACGACTCCGTCGTGCCGAGGTCGCGGGAGTCGAACCTGGACTCGACCAGGCGCCACTCGTCGGCCGGGAAGCGGGTGCGGTCGAGAGGGTCGCGGAGCGGTGGTGCGATGTGCGACGGGCCGTCGGGGCTCATGGCAAGAGCTCCGCGAGGTCGGTCACCACCAGGTCCGCGCCGGCCTTGACCAGTGCGGGGGTGCCGACGCCGCGGTCGACTCCGACGACGAGCCCGAAGCTCCCGGACGCCCCGGCCTCGATGCCGCTGATCGCGTCCTCGAGGACGACGCACCGGTCCGGTGCGACGCCGAGGTCGGCGGCCGCGGCCAGGAACGTGTCGGGCGCCGGCTTGCCCGCGAGGTGGCGCTCGGACGCGACACCGCCGTGCATGACCTCGGAGAAGTAGTCGGTGACGCCGGCCGCCGCCAGCACCGCGGGCGCGTTGCGGGACGACGACACGATCGCCATGGGTACGCCGAGCGCCCGCAGCGCGTCGAGGAGCGCGACCGACCCGGGGTAGGCCTGCACGCCCTCCTCGGCCAGCACCTTGCCGAAGTAGAGGTTCTTCCGGTTGCCCACCCCGGAGACCGTCTCCGCCTCGGGCGGGTCGGTGGGTTGCCCCTCCGGGAGCACGATCCCGCGGGCGGTCAGCAGCGAGCGGACGCCGTCGTACCGCGGCTTCCCGTCGACGTAGTCGAAGTAGTCCTGGTCGGTGTAGGGGACCTGGTCGCCGTGGGCGGACAGGAACTCGTTGAACATGACCGACCACGCGCGCATGTGGACCTCGGCGGTGGGCGTCACCACGCCGTCGAGGTCGAACAGCGCGGCGTCGTACTGGCTCCAGTCGAGGGCTGACACGGAGTCAGCGTAACGGCGCTGCGCCGCCCGCCGGTTTCGTCCGAGTGACGGGCACATCGCCCGTCGTGGTCGGGGTTCTCCCGGAGCTTGCCCGGAGATCGCGTCGGAAGTGCGGTGAGATGACCGGTCGTCTGGTGGAATAGCGGCCATGTTGCTCGTGGGCAGCCTCAAGAGGCGGGTGGGCGTCTGGCTGCTCAACCGCACGATGAGGGACGGCATCGACCTGCGCAAGCTGCGCTTCCTGCCCGACCACCTCACGCTGCCGCTCAAGCGGGACGGCCTCGACCCGCTCCCCGAGCTCGCCGCCACGCGCGACGCGGAGCCGGTGAAGAAGCTGGCCGACCTGTTCGGCCGTGGTGTGTGGCTGGTGAGCGGGTACGACGAGGCGCGGGTCGTGCTCGCCGACGGCGACGCGTGGTCCAACGACCTCGGGCAGTTCGTCTCGCAGGAGGGCCGCGCCGCCGAGGAGCAGATCGGCGGCCTCGGCATGACCGACCCACCGCTGCACACCCAGTTGCGGAAGTACCTCACGCCCGAGTTCACGATGCGACGGCTCGCCCGGCTGCAGCCCGGGATCGAGGAGATCGTCCGGAAGCGGCTCGACGCCCTGGAGGCGGCCGGGCCCACCGTCGACATCGTCCAGGAGTTCGCGTTCGCGGTGCCGTTCGACGTGATCTGCGACCTGCTCGGCCTGCCGGTCGAGGACCGGAAGCGGTTCCTCGAGCTCGGCGTCGCCCGGTTCGACCTGTCCGAGGGCGGCGCCGGCGCGTTCGGCGCGGCCGCCCACACGCGCGAGTTCCTGATCAACGCGGTGAAGGCGCAGCGGTCGAACCCCGGCGACGGCCTGATCGGCGCGCTCTTGAAGGAGCACGGCGACGAGCTCGACGACGTCACCCTCGGCGGTGTCGCCGACGGTGTCTTCCTCGGCGGCTACGAGACCTCGGCCAGCATGCTCGCCCTCGGCGCCTACCTCATCGCGACCACGCCCGAGGCCGGCCGGATGCTGCGGTCGGACCCCGAGTCGGTCGACCGGGTCGTCGAGGAGCTGCTCCGGCACCTGTGCGTCGTCCAGCTGGCGTTCCTCCGCTTCGCGCGGCGCGACGTCGAGGTCGGCGGCGTGCTCATCAAGGAAGGCGACGCGGTCGGCGTCTCGCTGCTCGCGGCCAACCGCGACCCGCGGCTCGGCGACGCCCTCGACACGTTCGACCCCACCCGCGAGCCTGCGCGGCACCTCTCCTTCGGGTGGGGGATGCACCGCTGCGTCGGCGCCGAGCTGGCCCGGATGGAGCTGCGTACGGCGCTGCGGATGCTCGCCGAGCGCTTCCCCGGCCTGGCGATGGCGGCCGACCTCGAGGAGCTGGAGTTCCGGAAGCTCTCCGCTGTGTACGGCGTCGAGGCGCTCCCTGTGCGACTGTTCGGCGATTACGACCGGCAGTCGGTCAGCGCCTGAACGTGTTCCGCTGCCCGGTCCGTCCGGGCGGGAGCGCTTGGGGTCGCAGAGCGGCTACGCCGCGCACGGCCTCGATGGAGACGTGGTCTCGGTGCCGGGGCCGCGCGCGTCGCTGCCGATGCTCCCCCCGGCGCTCCCGCCCGGCCGGCCCGCGCCGGGGGCCCGTGGGGACGAGGCCCGCCGGGAGCATCATCGGAGACACGCGCGGCGCGAAACCACTGCGGCGGCCGACCACAGACGCCGTGCGTGGCGCAGATTTTTGCGACCGCCGGGCCTCGGCACCGCGGGACGTCGGTCCCTTTCGGCCGGGGAGTGCGGGGACACCTGGCCCGTGCGAGGTGGCGGCTACTTGCTCGTCGTGAGGCGGTACTGCCGCACCGAGAGCGGCACGAAGACGACCAGGATCAGGACGACCCAGCCGAGGGTGTAGAGCACGGCGTTCTCCATGGGCCAGGCGTCGGGTGCGGGCTGGCCGCCGGTGTTGCCGAAGAGCTCGCGGCTGGCCTGGGTCAGCGTGGAGACCGGGTTCCACTCGACCAGGGTCCGCAGCACGCCGCTGAACGACTCGGTCGGCACGAAGGCGTTGGAGACGAAGGTCAACGGCATGATCACGATGAACGAGGCGTTGTTGATCACCTCGACGCTCGGGACGATCAGGCCGATGTAGGCCATCACCCAGCTGACGGCGTAGGCGAAGAGCAGCAGCAGGGCGAACCCGCCGACTGCGTCGAGAACGCTCTCCCGGACCCGCCAGCCGACCAGGAGGCCGGTCAGCGCCATGATGACCAGCGAGAGCACGTTGTAGACGACGTCGGAGGTCGTCCGGCCGACGAGCACCGCGGACGGTGACATCGGCAGGGACCGGAACCGGTCGATGATGCCCTTCTGCATGTCCTCGGCGAGGCCGGCGCCGGTGAACGTCGCGCCGAACACGACCGTCTGGGCGAAGATCCCCGCGATCAGGAACTCCTTGTAGTCGACCGCGCCGGGCGGTTCGATCGCGCCGCCGAAGACGAAGGCGAAGAGCAGCACGAACATGATCGGGCTGATCAGCACGAACACGAGGACCTCGGGCACCCGCTTGATCTTGATCAGGTTGCGCTGGGCGACGACCCAGCCGTCGGTCAGGGCCTGGGTGGCGCTCATCGCGCGACCTCCATCTCGTCCTCGTCGGTCGGGGAAGCGTCGGAGCCGTTCTCGGCGGCGTGGCCGGTCAGGCTGAGGAAGACGTCGTCGAGCGTGGGCCGGCGCAGGCCGACGTCGAGCACGGTGACGGTCTCGCGCTCGAAGCCCTGCAGCACGCGCAGCAGGTCGCTCGCGCCGTTGGAGACGGCAGCGGTCAGCTCGCGGCCGTTGTCGCCGATCCGGACCTCGTCGACGGCGACCTCGGCCAGCACCCGGTGGGCGGCGTCACGGTCCTCGGCGTCGGCGATGACGACCTCCACGCGCTCGCCGCCGGTCCGGGCCTTGAGCTCGTCGGCGGTGCCCTGCGCGATCGCCCGGCCGTGGTCGATGACGAGGATGTCGTCGGCGAGCCGGTCGGCCTCCTCGAGGTACTGCGTGGTCAGCAGCAGCGTCGCGCCGCCGGAGACCAGCTGGCGGATGACGTCCCACATCTGCTGCCGGCTGCGCACGTCGAGTCCGGTGGTGGGCTCGTCGAGCACCAGGACCGGCGGCTCGGCGACCAGCGCACCGGCGAGGTCGAGTCGGCGACGCATGCCTCCGGAGTAGGTCTTCGCCGGCCGGTCGGCCGCATCGGTCAGGTCGAACCGCTCGAGAAGCTCGCGGGCCCGCTGCTGTGCCCGGGTCTTGCCGAGGTGGTAGAGCCGCCCGACCATCACGAGGTTCTCGAACCCCGTGAGGTGCTCGTCGACCGCGGCGTACTGCCCCGAGAGCCCGATCCGCGAACGCACGCCGACCGGGTCGGCCAGCACGTCGACGCCGGCCACCTCCGCGCTGCCGGCGTCGGGCCGCAGCAGCGTCGTCAGCACCCGGACGGCGGTCGTCTTGCCCGCGCCGTTGGGCCCCAGCAGCGCCAGCACCTTGCCCTCCGGAACGACGAGGTCGAGCCCACGCAGGGCCTCGACCTCCTTGTACCTCTTCACCAGTCCGCTGGCGCGGATCATGTCGGTCATGTGTCCCTCCCGGTCCTGTCCTTCTTCGACCCACGTTAGGGACCGGCACCGACAGTCGGATTCATCGGTTGCGCGCTGCTTCCGCATGAACGTGGTGGATCGCATCAGCCTGGTTGATCGGATCCACCACGGTCACTGTTGAACCGTGCCCGCTTCAGGCAACGGACTCGGGCTGCGTCACCGAGTTGCCGCAGCGGAAGCCGACGTTGGCCGAGGCGGAGTCGGGGGTGTTGCCGGAGCGGGCGGCCACCCGGTAGCGGTTGCAGTAGGAGTCGTGGCAGAGGTAGGACCCACCGCGCATCACCCGGCGGTCGCCGGTCGCCGGCCCCCGCGGGTCGGCCTCGACCCCGTCGGCGGCCAGCTGCCGGTAGTAGCCCGGGTCGAACCAGTCCGCACACCACTCCCACACGTTGCCCACGGTGTTGAACAGCCCGTAGCCGTTGGGCCGGTAGGACCGCACCGGAGCGGTCGTCAGGAACCCGTCGTCGAGGGTGTTGGCGTGCGGGAAGTCGCCCTGCCACACGTTGAGCCGCCACCGGCCGCGGTCGTGCAGGTCGTCACCCCACGGGAAGCGGCGACCCTCCAGACCGCCGCGGGCGGCGTACTCCCACTCCGCCTCGGTGAGCAGCCGCTTGCCCGCCCACCGGCAGTAGGCCTGGGCGTCGTGCCAGGTGACGTGCACGACCGGGTGGTGCGGCAGGTCGCCGATCCCGGATCGGGGGCCCGCGGGATGCCGCCAGTCGGCGCCCTTCACCGCGAGCCACCACGGTGTGGCGTCGAGCCGGTGCAGCACGTCGCCCGCGCCCGCCTCGACGGCGAGGTGGAAGACGGCCGAGATCCCGAGCTGCTCGGCCTCGGTGACGTACCCCGTCGCCTTCACGAACCGCGCGAACTCCGCGTTGGTCACCGCCGCCTCGTCCACGAGGTACGGCGCCAGCGCCACCTCGTGCACCGGACCCTCACCGTCGGCGGGGTCGCCGTCGCCGAACGGGTCACCCATCGCGAAGGTGCCGCCCTGGACCGGGCGCTGGCCGCGGGTGCTCCGCCCGAGCGAATCCGGGCGGTACGGCGCCGCCGGGCCGATCGTGAGGAGCTCGCCCTGGCCGACCGACCCGGTGCAGCAGCTCACGACGCCAGCTCCCGGACCCGCCGCCCACGGCGGAGCGCGGGGTCGGGGACGGGGACGGCGTCGAGCAGCCGCCGGGTGTAGGGCTGCCGCGGGTCGGCGAACACCGACGCGACCGGGCCCACCTCGACCAGCTTGCCCGCGCGCAGCACCGCGACCCGGTCGGCCACCTCGTGCACCACCGCCAGGTCGTGGCTGATGAAGAGGCACGCGAAGCCCAGCCGGTCCTGCAGGTCGGTGAAGAGCCGCAGCACCCGGGCCTGCACCGACACGTCGAGCGCGCTGGTCGGCTCGTCGGCGATCAGCAGGGTCGGGTCGAGGGCGAGCGCGCGGGCCAGGGCGACCCGTTGCCGCTGGCCGCCCGAGAGCTCCCGCGGCCTCCGGTCGGCGTACGACGCCGGCAGCTGCACCGCGTCGAGGAGCTCGGCCACGCGGGCGTCCCGCGCGGCCGGCGTACCGACGCGGTGCACGTCCAGCGGCTCCCGGATGCTCTGCCGGACCGTGAACCGCGGGTCGAGCGACGCCTCGGGGTCCTGGTGGACGAAGGCGAGGCCGCGCCGCAGACCGCGGCGCTCACCCCGGGACGCCCCCTGCGGGTTGCGACCGCCGAGCAGCACCGTGCCGCCGGCGAGCGGGACCAGCCCCGCGGCGAGCCGGCCGAGCGTGGTCTTGCCCGAGCCGGACTCGCCGACCAGCCCGACGACCTCCCCGGGCGCGACCGTCAGCGACACGTCGTCGACGGCGGGGAACGCGCGCCCGCGCCGCCGCGAGCCGTAGCGCACGTGCACGCCGCGGAACTCCACCGCCGGCGGCCGCAGGTCGGCCGGGCCGTCCGGGACTCGACCAGCGACGCTGTCGTCGGTCGAGTAGCCGGAGCCGCTGGGCGAGGGCGTGTCGAGACCCCCCGGCTCCGGCAGCCGGAGCACCGACCCGAGGAGCGCCTGGGTGTAGGGCTCCCGGGGTCGCGCGAAGAGCGAGCGGGTCTCGCCCGTCTCCACGATGTTGCCCGCCTGCAGCACGACCACCCGGTCGGCGATCTCGGCGACCACGCCCATGTTGTGGGTGATCAGCACGATGGCGGTGCCGGTCCGCTCCCGGATCCGGTCGAGCAGCCGGAGGATCTCCGCCTGCACCGTCACGTCGAGCGCGGTGGTCGGCTCGTCGGCGAGCAGGATGTCCGGCTGGTTGGCCAGGGCCAGGGCGAGCACGACGCGCTGCTTCTGGCCGCCGGAGAGCTGGTGCGGGTAGGAGTCCAGCCGCCGCTCGGGCTCGGGGATCTCGACCTGTCGCAGCAGCTCGACCGCCCGCACCCGGGCGCGGTCCCGGCTCACCTTCCCGTGCGCCCGCAGCGCCTCGCGCAGCTGCCACCCGATGGTCCGGACCGGGTTGAGCGCGGTCTGCGGCTCCTGGAACACCATCGCGATCCGGCGGCCGCGAACGCTGTCGAGCTCCCGCTCGGAGAGCTCGAGGAGGTTGCGGCCGTCGTACCGGATCTCGCCGGTCGCCCGCGCTCCCGGCGGCAGCAGGCCGAGTACGGCGCGGGCGGTCATCGACTTGCCCGAGCCGGACTCGCCGACCAGGGCGAGCACCTCCCCGCGCCGCAGCGTCACCGTGACGTCCTCGACCGCGGGCCGCGGGTGGGAGAAGGAGATCGCCAGGTGCTCGATGTGCAGCACCGGTGGCGGGACGAGCGTGGTCCTGGGGGACGACTGGGACGGGACGGGATCAGGCACGACGGGCCTCCGCGAGCGACTGGGAGATGAGCAGGAGTCCGAGGACGAGCGCCACGACGACGACCAGCGGACCGACGGCGAAGAACGGCGCGTCGTACATCAACCGCACGCCGTCCTTGATCAGCGAGCCGAGCGACGGGTTCGGCGGTCGGACGCCGAGGCCGAGGAAGCTCATCGCACCCTCGACGAACACCGCGACCGACATGGAGACGGCGAGCTGGACGGTGAGCGGCTCCAGCGAGTTGGGCAGCACGTGCCGGCGCAGCACCCACCAGGTGCCCGCGCCGGCGACCTGCGACGCCTCGACGAACGGCATCTCGCGCACCGTCCGCACCGACGTCCGCACCAGGCGGCCGAACACCGGGATCTCCAGCGTCACGATGACCACGCCGACGGTCAGCAGCCCGGGCCCGAGGAACGCGGTCAGCAGGATCGCGAGGATCAGCGCCGGGAACGCCAGCAGCAGGTCGAAGACCCGCTGCGCGATCACGTCGGTGACCGTCCACCAGCTGGTGACCAGGCCGACGAGGACCCCGATCACCGCCCCGACCGGCACGGCCGCGAACACGACGACGAGGTCGACGCGGATGCCGTAGAGGGTCCGGGAGAGCACGTCCCGGTTGATCTCGTCGGTGCCGAGCCAGTGGTCGGGGCGGGGCCCGAGCAGGTTCGCGCCGCGGATCTGCTCCGTGGGGGAGTACGGCGCCAGCAGCGGCGCCAGAGCGCCCAGCGCCACCACGACGCCGACCAGTGCGAGGCCGACCAGGCCCTTGCCGTGGGTGAGTGCACGGAGCAGTCCCGGCCGCTCGATGACCGGGGCGTCGCCCGGGGGCGGCCCCTCGGGGAGCGGGCTGAGCGGCTCGGCGAGCTCGATCTCGATGGTGCTGGCCATGTCGGCCGCCTTTCTCAGTCAGTCGGTCAGCTCTGGCCCTGCAGCCGGACCCGCGGGTCCAGCCAGGCGTGGACGAGGTCGGTCGCGAGCTGGGTCAGCACGAACACGGCGACCGAGAGCAGGAGCAGCACCTGCACGACGGGGTAGTCCCGCGCCGAGATGCCCTCCTCGATCAGCCGGCCCAGCCCCGGCCAGGCGAACACCGCCTCGATGAGGACCGCGCCGCCCAGCAGGGTGCCGAACTGGATGCCGAGCACCGTGACCGCCGACGGCAGCGCGTTGCGCAGCGCCTGGGTCACCACGATCCGGCGGCGCGGGATCCCCAGCGCCCGCGCCGTGGTGACGTAGGGCTGCCGCAGCTGGGTGTGCAGCGCCTCGGTGAGGAACCGGGTCAGCGCGGCCCAGGCCGGGAGCGCCAGCGCGAGGGCGGGCAGCAGGAGGTACTGCACGGCGATGTCGACGCGACGGAAGAAGCCGTCCGGCGGCGTACCCCCGGCCGGGAGCACGGGCAGCTGGACCGCGAAGACCAGCACCAGCACCAGCGCGGTCGCGAACGTCGGCACCGCCACGGCGAGGGTGTTGCCGGCCGACAGCACCGTGTTGAGCCACCGCTTGTCCCAGACCACGGCGGCGGTGCTGGTGACCACCGCGCCGACGCTGGCGATGAGCAGCGCCGTGAGGGTGAGGACCACGGTGTTGAGGGCACCGTCGGCGATCAGCGCGCCGACGTCGCCGCCGAGGAGGTACGACGGCCCGAGGTCGAACCGGGCGAGGTCCCCCATCCAGTGCGCGTACTGGCTCCAGAACGGCTGGTCGAGGCCGAGGTCGGCGCGGATCGCGGCCCTGGCCTCAGGGGTCGAGTCCGGGCCGGCGAGCACCGACACCGGGTCGCCCGGCACCAGCCGGATGAGGGCGAAGATCCCGATCGAGGCCAGCAGCAGCACGAGCGCCGCCGAGCCGAGCCGGGTGAGGACGTAGCGCGTCATCGGGTCACTCCGCGAGGTAGGCGTCGGCGAGCCCGAGCTCGCCGCGCTTGGAGTAGGTGACGTCGTGGACCTTGACGCTGCTCGCCGTCTGCGGGAACCGGATCGAGACCTCGAGCAGGAACGCGCCGTCGAGCAGGTCCTGGTTGAGGGCGGCGTAGTCCTCGGGCGTGACGTCGTCGGGCTTCGCCTTCCAGACGGCGTCGGCGTGCTTGGCGTAGTCGGGGTCCACGTAGCGCGAGGCGTTGTGCTCGGCGTTGAAGGGGTACGCCGACACCGACAGTGTCGAGGGGTTGTACTGCGCGTAGGAGTGCTGGAGGATCCACAGTCCCTCGAACTCCGCGCCGATCAGCCGCTTGATGACCTCGGGCTGCTCGACCGGGTCCAGCTCGACCTCGATCCCGGCCTCGGCGAGGTCCGCCTGGACGATCTGCGCGATCGCGTCGTAGTCCGGGTCGCCGGCGATGTAGGTCAGCGGCAGGGTCGGCACCTCGCCGTTGTCGGCCTCGACCTGCTTGACCAGGGCGGCCGCCTTCTCCAGGTCGTAGGCGTAGGTCTCGTTCGCGTCGGCGTCGTACGCCGGGGACGTGGTGGGCCACGGCAGGTTGGCCGCGTCCGCCGTACCGCGGTAGACCTCCTCGACGATCCGGTCGCGGTCGATCGCGTAGGCGATGGCCTGCCGCAGCCGTACGTCGGACAGCGCCTCGTTCTCGACGTTCGCGCCGACGTACGTCTGGACCTCGGCGCCCTGCCACTGCTGGACCTCGAACCGGTCGTCCTTCCCGAGCGACTCGAGGTCGCGCTTGGTGCCGGCGAGGATCACGTCGAGCTGACCGGAGCGGAGCTGGGCGACCTGAGCCTGCGGGTCGGGGATGATCTGGACCTCGATGCCCTCGAGGTTGGGCTTGCCGTCCCAGTAGTCGTCGTTGCGGGCGAAGGTCAGCTTCGAGCCCGGGCTCCACGACTCGAACGTGAACGGGCCGGTGCCGACGAAGGCCTTGCCCTCCTTCAGGTCGGCGATCGACTCGGAGTCGATGATCGGCAGCATGTCGAGCAGGTCGAAGATGTTGCTGACCGGGTGCGCGAGGGTCAGCGTGATCGCGTGCTCGTCGGAGGTGTCGAAGCCGGTGACCGCGGCGGCCGTGCGCTGCAGCTGCACGGTCCAGGCGGGGTCGGCCCACGTCTTGATGCTGAACTCGACGTCCTTGCTCGTGAACGGCCGCCCGTTGTGGAACGTGACGTCGTCGCGCAGCTGCAGGGTCAGCTGGGTGCCGTCCTCGTTGAACTCCCACGACGTCGCCAGCCGCGGCTGCGGGTCGACGCTGTCGAGCGGGTAGTCGACCAGGGAGTCGTAGACGTTGCCGATGAGGAGGTTGGACGCGTCGGCGGAGTTGGTGAAGATCGCCGGCGGCACGATGTCCTGCATGGCACCGACCCTGATCACCCCACCCTCCTGCGGCGAGCCGGAGGTCTCCTTCAGCTCGTCGACCGCCGAGGAGCACGAGGTCACCAGGACGACGGCGAGCAGGGCGGCGAGGGCGCCGACGAGGCGCCGTCGCAGTCGTGGTCCGCGGGAGGCCGCGGGGGCAGGCAGGGACACAGGAGTTCCTTTCGGGGAGGGGTGGTTCAGGCAGGGGGGTGGGCGTCACGCGCCGCGGCGGCCCGGACACGGGCTCGCGGTGGGTACGACGCCCAGCGGGTCGTCGTAGACCGGGCCGAGCCCGATCGTGCAGGCGGCGATCGCCTGGATGCCCGCGCCGAAGCGGGTGAACGAGACCGGCACCGGCCCGAGTGCCGTCGTCTCGTCGAAGGCCTGGGTGATCTCGTCCAGCACCGGTGCGTAACCGGTGAAGGCCTGACCGACGAGCACCACCCGGTCCGGCGCGATCATGTCGCGCACGGACGCGGCCACCTCGCCGAGCACACGTGCCCGCGCGGAGAGCACGGTGCGCACGGCGGGTTGGTCTGCGGCGGCGTACACCTCGGCGACGGAGGTGGGAGCCGTGGTCCCGGCGGCCGCCGCGGCCCGGGCCACCGCCTCCACCACGGCCTCGTCGCCGGCGGTCACCTGGAGGCAGCCGGAGCGCCCGCACGGGCAGGGCACCGACGACCCGGTCGGGAAGTGGGCGAGGCTGCCCACGCGGGACACCTCGGTCTGCACGCCCTTGTCGACCGCGACGGCGAAGCCGACCGTGTCGCGGGCATAGACGTAGAGGGTGACGCCGGAGGTGCCGTGGCGACGGTGGAAGTACTCCGTCGCGGCGACGGCCGCGATGTGGTCGCCGGTCCGGACGTCGAGGCCGGTGAGCTCGTGCAGCTCGGCGCCGGCCTGCCCGGGGTCGATCGCCAGGTCCCGCCACGGGCCGACCAGACCGGTCGACAGCGGCGCGCGGCCGGGGAGACCGCCGAGGAGGTCGGCCGCGGCGCGGGCGAGGCGGGCGAGGTCGGGGGAGGTGCCCGGCTCGCGGTCGACCGTGTCGTGCGCGACGACCCGGCCGGTGAGGTCGCCGAGTGCCACGGTCGCGATCCGGCGCCCGACGTGGACCCCGATCGTCACGAAGCGCTCCGGGTCGATCTCGACCGGCACGCCCGGTCGTCCGATCGCGCCGGGCCGGCTGCGGTCGGGCCGCTCCCGCAGGACGGCCGCCTCGACCAGGTGGGTCGTCGCCCGTCCGACCGTCGCCACGCTCAGGCCGCTCCGGGCCGCGATCTCGTCGCGGGTGACGATGCCGCCCGCGCGGACCTGCTCGAGCACCTGCGCCGCGGCCGGACCGAAGCGGCCGCGGGTCACGGTGATCATGGGCGATCGATGCACGGACACCTCCCGGTCGGTGCGGCCGTCGTACCCGTGGGCCCGCGGCGCGCTTAGTCTACAAACGGACGCGACAAACTGTAGAACATGGGCGGTGGTCTGCTTCAACCCGACAGGCCCGCCACGCCGGTTTCGGTGCACCGGGATCGGAACCCTTGTCCGGCGCGGGCGCGGACCGCACGGTTGGGGCCGTTCCCATCCCAGCTCTCGCGCCCCGTGACGTCCCCGGCCGGAGCCCAGTTTCGAGAGAGGACCTCATGACCATCAGCCTTGACCGAGCCGCCAGCCTCGAGCACGCCGTCGGAGCGGCCGACACCACCGACCTGCCGGCCACGAACCCGAGCATCACCGTCCACAAGCTCACCAGCCGGATCGGTGCCCGCATCGAGGGAGTCCGGCTCTCCGGCGACCTCGCACCGGAGACCGTCGCGCAGATCCGCGACGCGCTGCTCGAGCACAAGGTCGTCTTCTTCCGCGGCCAGCGCCACCTCGACGACGACCAGCAGATCGCGTTCGGCGAGCTCCTCGGCCCGCTGACCACCGCGCACCCGACGGTCAACACGGGCAGTGCGCGGGTCCTCGCGCTCAAGGCCACCAAGGGGATGGCCGCGAACTCCTGGCACACCGACGTCACCTTCGTCGACCGGGTCCCGGCCTTCTCGATCCTGCGCGGCGTCACGATCCCGGCGTACGGCGGCAGCACCGTCTGGGCCAACACCGTGACCGCCTACGAGACCCTCCCGCCGCAGCTCAAGGCGCTCGTCGACGACCTGTGGGCCGTGCACTCCAACGACTACGACTACGCCAACCACTTCACCGAGGAGGGCGACGCGAACACCCAGTTCAGCCGCGAGCAGTTCGCCTCGACCGTCTACAAGACCGAGCACCCGGTCGTCCGGATCCACCCGGAGACGGGCGAGCGCTCGCTGGTGCTCGGCCACTTCGTGAAGAACTTCGTCGGCTTCAACACCAAGGAGTCCTCGGCGCTCTTCAACCTGCTCCAGGACCGGGTCACCAAGCTCGAGAACACGATCCGGTGGACGTGGGCGCCGGGCGACGTGGCGATCTGGGACAACCGCGCCACCCAGCACTACGCCACCGCCGACTTCGACACCCAGGTCCGCGAGGTACGCCGGATCACCGTCCAGGGTGACGTCCCCGTCGGCATCGACGGCCGGACCAGCCGGGTGATCGAGGGCGACGCCGGCGTCTACAACCGGCTCGACGAGCTGATCCGCTGAGCGTCGAGGGTGACTGCTCCTCCGTAGGCCACCGGGCCCGTCTCCCCGCACCCGGGGGGCGGGCCCGGTCTGCGGATGTGGTGCGTGCCGCGGTGGTCGGAGGACTGCCGCGGTTTGGTGCTCAGACCGCAGACATCAGCGCCCCGGGGCTGACTGCATTGCGTTACCGCGTCAGAGCGCCCCCGTCGGTGCCGTACGGCCGTCGACCGCGTGTCTACTCGGGCGTCGCAGCGGCCCGGGTGACCCGGTAGCGCACGAACGACGGCACGGCGAGCGCCGCGACCACGGTGAGTACGACGACCAGCACGCCTCCGCCGGCGGCGGTGACCGCCGTGCCGACCAGCGCGGCAGAGGCCCCGTGCGCGACGTCGGCCACCCGCGGGCCGCCGGCGACCACCACGATGAAGATCCCCTGCAGCCGGCCGCGCACCTCGTCGGCGGCGGCTGCCTGGAGGATCGTCGTGCGGAACGCCGCCGAGGCCATGTCGGCGGCGCCCCCGACGACGAGCATCCCGACCGCGACGACCAGCAACCAGGACGCAGCGCCCGACCCGGCCAGCCCACCGGACCCGGCCAGCCCGCCCGACCCGCCCGACACCGCCTCCGCCAGGCCCACCGCGACACCGAAGCCGACCATCGCGACGCCCCACACCACGATGCACCACACGACCGCCCGGCCCTGCGCGCTCACCCGGGAGACCCACCCGGAGAAGACGCCGCCGAGCACGGCGCCGGCGGGGATGCCGGCGAAGAGCAGCGCGAACGCCAGCCCGCCCTCCTCGGCGCCGCCGAAGGTCTCGTGCGCGATCTCGGGGAACATCGCCCGCGGCATCCCGAAGATCATCGCGATGATGTCGACGAGGAACGACATCATCAGCACCGGCTGGTTGCGGAGGTAGGCGAGCCCCTCCACCACCGAGCGGATCCCCGGCGTCCCGGTGCGGGCACCCGCGACCGGCAGCGGCGGCAGCAGGACCACGGCCCACAGCGTGGTGAACAGGCTGAGCGTGTCGATCAGGTAGAGCCACGAGAACCCGAGCACCGGGATCAGCACGCCGGCGACGAGCGGCCCGGCGATCGCGCCGGCCTGCATCACGGTCATGTTCAGCGAGTTGGCCGCCGGGAGCTCGTCGAGCGGCAGCAGCCGCGGCAGGATCGCGCTGCGGGTCGGCTGGTTGACGGCGAAGAACGCCTGCTGCACCGCGAAGAGGCTCAGCAGCAACCAGACGTTCGTGCCCCCGAGTGCCGCCTGCACCCAGAACAGCGCACTCGTCCCGATCAGGCCCGCCGTCGTGATCGTCATCAGGGTCCGCCGGTCGAAGACGTCGGCGAGCGCGCCGCCCCACAGTCCGAAGACCACGAGCGGCACGAGGCCGAAGACGCCGGTGAGGCCGACGTACGCCGACGAGCCGGTCGCCGCGTAGATCTGCGCCGGCACGGCCACCACGGTCAGCTGGGCCCCGATGACCGTGACGATGTTGGCCAGCCACAGCCGACGGAAGTGCGGGTTGTGCAGCGGCCGGGTGTCGGCCACCATCCCGCGCACTCCCACGTCGGCGATGGTACGGACCGGGCGGCCGATGATTCCGACGAGCCCTGGGAGTCGGACCAGGCATGGACGAGAACACGCGGGCGGCAGACACCGCCCCATGGCGTCGGTCCGCTGGACGTGACCTTCACCGAGACCCTGCAGGTGAGCCCCGCCAAGGGCGGCTGGACCTACATCGTCTGGCCGGAGTCGGCGACGTACTTCGGGACCCGCGGGCGGGTCAAGGTCCGCGGCACCGTCGACGGCACGCCGTTCGAGACGTCGTTCATGGCGCTCGGCGACGGCAACCACAAGCTGCCGATGGCCAGCGGCCTGCGCGTGGAGACCGGGAAGGCGGCCGGTGAGACCGTCACCGTGCACCTGACCGAGCGACTGTCCTGATGGCGGTGGCGCTCGCAGGTTCGCCGGGCGGGAGTCGTGTGCCCGTGAACACCTATGGACCGGTGTGAGGCACACGACCCGCCCATCGCGCCCGGCGGACGACGTCAGCCGTCGTACGCCACCTGCGGCGTCCAGTCGGCGTCGTCCCGACCGACGGCCGCCCACATCGCGTCCGCGATCGGCGGCGGCGAGAACGGCCCCTCCTTCGCGAGCACGCCGTTGATCTGCACCGCGACCACGCGGATGCCGTCGGGGGCGAGGGTGGCGTCGAGGCTGGTGACGAGGTTGCGTACGGCGGCCTTCTGCACGCCGAGCGAGGCGGCGCCCGCCCACGGCCTGTCCGCCGCCGCGCTGCCCGTCACCAGCACCCGCCCGCCCTCGGACAGGAACGGCCGGGCGGCCTGTACGGCGGGCAGCAACGCACCCGCGCCGAGCGTGACGTCCTCGAGCAGCTCGGCGACGGTGAGGTGCAGGGGATCCTTCTCCCGCCAGGCGCTCGGGTTGAAGTGCAGTACGTCGATCCGGCCGTGCCGCTCCCCGACGCCGCGCACCACCGCGGTGACATCGTCGGGGTCGGTCAGGTCGACGCCCACGCCCTCGGCCGCGAACCCCTCCTCACGCAGCGCGGCGGCGAGCGGCTCGGCCTCCTCCGCCGTCCGGGTGGCGAGTACGGCGACGTACCCCTCCCGCGCGAAGCGGCGGGCGACCGCGAGGCCCAGCCCGGGACCCGCACCGAGCACGACGTAGACGGGAGCGCTCATGGGTCGCACTCTACGGAGCCCGACCCCGGCCGAACACACGCGAAAGATTTTCTTCACGAACTTCTGGCTAGGTTGTCGTAGCGCCGCCACCTCGTTCGTGGAGAGGGTGAAGGAGGGGCCACCGGGGCCGCCTCCGGACCGAACACGAAAAGAAACACAGGAGATGAGTGACATGACGCAGTACCTGATGGCCGTGCACGGTGCCGAAGAGGACTACGCCTCCATTCGCGCCCGAGACGATGCAGGAGATGTTCGCCGCCGTCGACGCCTACAACCAGCAGCTCCGCGCCGACGGCGTGTGGGTGTTCGCCGGAGGCCTCGAGCCGGCCGCGACCGCGACCGTCGTCGACAGCAGCGGCGAGGCCCCGGTGATGACCGACGGCCCCTACCTCGAGACCAAGGAGCACATCGGTGGCTTCTGGGTCATCGAGGTCCCCGACCTCGACGCGGCCCTGAAGTACGCCGCGGGCGCCTCCAAGGCCTGCCAGGGCAAGGTCGAGATCCGCCCGTTCGCGCCCGAGCCGGACGCGGCCTGACCCCCGTCCCGTTGGTGACCGACGACACGAGGTCCGGACCCGGATCGAGCACCTCTTCCGGGAGGAGTACGGCCGGATCATCGCCTCGCTGGTCCGCCGCTTCGGCGATATCGACATCGCCGAGGAGGCGGCCGGCGAGGCGCTGGTGGCCGCGCTCGAGAAGTGGCCCGCGGGCGGCGTACCCCCCAATCCCGGAGGGTGGCTGACCACGACCGCGGGCAACCGAGCCATCGACCGGCTGCGCCGGGACAACCAGCGGGACGCCAAGTACCAGGCGGCCGCCATGATCCACGACGACACCCCCCATGCACCGACCGGCCCGTTCCCCGAGGACGAGGACGACCGGCTGCGGCTGATGTTCACCTGCTGCCATCCCGCGCTCGCCCAGGAGGCGCGGATCGCGCTCACCCTCCGGCTCCTCGGCGGCCTCACCGTCGCCGAGATCGCGCAGGCGTTCCTCGTGCCCGAGACCACGATGGCGCAACGGATCACCCGCGCGAAGGCGAAGATCAAGGCCGCCAAGATCCCCTACCGGGTGCCGGAGGCCGACGACCTGCCCGACCGCGGTCGGGACCGTGCTGGCGGTGCTGTTCCTGGTCTTCAACGAGGGCTATCTCTCCAGCAGCGACGGCGCTCCCGTGCGCACCGACCTGAGCAACGAGGCGATCCGGCTGACCCGGATCCTGCGGCGGCTGCTGCCCGACGTACCCGAGGTCACCGGCCTGCTCGCCCTCCTGCTGCTGACCGAGGCGCGCCGCGAGGCGCGCGTCCGCGCCGGCGAGCTGGTGCCGCTGGCCGAGCAGGACCGCGGTGGCTGGGACCGCGAGCTGATCGCCGAGGGCCACGCGCTGGTCCGTGAGTGCCTGGCGATCAACCGGCCCGGGCGCTACCAGGTGCTGGCGGCGATCAACGCCGTCCACACCGACGCGCCGACGGCGGCCGACACGGACTGGTCGCAGGTGGCCACGCTCTACGACCAGCTCACCCGCTTCGACCCGTCGCCGATCGTCGCGCTCAACCGCGCCGTCGCGGTCGCCGAGCTCGACGGGCCGGAGGTCGCGCTCGCGCTGGTCGACGCCCTTCCGGACGCCGCCCCGTCACTGCGGACCTACCACCCCTGGCACGCCACCCGCGCGGAGCTGCTGCGCCGGCTCGGCCGCAGCGCCGCCGCGCGCGAGGAGTACGACGCCGCGCTCGATCTCACCGACAACGCCGCCGAGCGCGCGTACCTCACGCGTCGGCGGGGCGAGCTCGTGGGCTGAGACCGCCCGTAGCTACCCGCGCGCTCCGGCCTGCGCAGGCTCACCCTCCGGCCGCGGCAGGACCAGCACGAACGACGTGTTCTCCGACGCGTCGTCGACGAGCAGGTGCCCGCCCGCGGCCTCGGCGAGCTCCGACGCGACGGCGAGCCCGACGCCGTTGCCCTCGCCGGTGGCGCGCTTGGAGCTCACGCCGCGGCGGAAGACGTCGGTGCCGAAGTCGCGGATCCCCTCGTCGCTGATCCGGATCCGCAGCACGTAGCCGAGGTCCTTCGTGTCCAGGGTGACCGTGCCGTCGCCGTGCAGCAGCGCGTTGTCGATGAGGACGTCGAGCACCTGGACGACGGGCCCGGGGGCGAGCCGTGCCGGGATGACGCCCTCGGCGTGCGCCACGATGCGCCGGGACCGGGCGGCCGCCCGCGGCTGCCAGCGCTGGCACGGCGTCGGCGACCAGCGCCGCGAGGTCCACCCGGATCTGGTTGTCGCGCCGCCGCCCCCGGGCGAGGTCGAGCAGCTCGTCGATCGCGGAGCTGAGCCGGTCGAGCTCGCCGATGGAGCGGTCGAGGTGCTCGGCGACGTCGGGCGGCGTCTGCGGCCACAGGGTGAGGTCCTCGAGCTCGAGCCGGAGCGCGGTGATCGGCGTGCGCAGCTGGTGGGACGCGTTCACGGCGAACTCCCGCTCCCGGCGGACGAGGTCGTCGAGCTGTCCGGCGGTGCTGCGGAGTGCGGTCGCGATCGCGTCCGCCTCGGGTACGGCGTACCGCGGCACCTCGAGGTCGAACCGGCCGTGCCCCAGTGCCCGCGCCGTCCCGGCCAGCTCCTGGAACGGCCGGGAGAGGCGCCGGGCGAGTGACGAACCCGACACCCGGCCGCCAGCAGCGCCAGCGCCACGCCCAGCACGACCAGTGGCTCGATCGCCTCGCGCACCTCCTGCTGGACGGCGGTCCCGGGCAGGCTCACGGTCAGCGTCGCGCCGCGATCCGAGCCGCCGGGTCTCGGTGATGGTCGCGTCGTCGTCGGTGTCGACGGGGCTCGCCCGATGACGACGGGGCGGCCGTCGGCGGCGACGTACTCCACGCCGCTCGGCGCCGACGACTCCCGGACTCGCAGCAGCTCCTCGTCGACGACGCCGCCGTCGGCCTCACGCTCGACGACCAGCAGCGCGATCACCGTCGCGGTCCGCTCGACCTCCGTGGTCTCGCGGTCGCGGACCAGGTCGGCGAGGAAGTAGGCGCGGGGGATGCCGTAGAGCCCGATGACGGCGATGGTCAGCCCGACCAGCGTCGCGACCAGGCGCTCACGCATCGGTGGTCTGGTCCTCCAGCCGGAACCCCACCCCGCGCACGGTGGTCAGCTGCACGGGTGCCGCCTGGTCGACGAGCTTCTGCCGGAGCCGGCCGACGGTGGCGTCGAGGGTCTTGGTCGACCCGAACCAGTTCTCGTCCCACACCTCCGCCATCAGCGTCTCGCGGCTGACGACTGCGCCGCGCTGCACGTCCAGCAGCGCCAGTACGTCGAACTCCTTGGCCGTGAGCACCACCTCGGCGCTGTCCACCCACACCCGGCGGGCCGCGGTGTCGACCCGCAGCGCGGGGCCCGCCGTCCCTGAGGAGTACGACGCCGCGGCCGCTCCGCCCGCCGCGCCCTGGCCGGTCGGTCCGCCAGGGGCAGCAGCGCCGCCGTGGGCAGCAGCGCCGCCCGGGCCGGCAGCGGCCGACGGCACCTCGCGGGTCGACCGGCGCAGCAGCGCCCGGATCCGGGCGAGCAGCTCGGACAGGCTGAACGGCTTGGCGAGGTAGTCGTCGGCGCCGACGTCGAGACCGACCACGCGGTCGAGCTCGCCGCCGCGTGCGGTGAGGATGAGGATGCTTCCGGCGTACCCGTCGGCGCGGAGCCGGCGGCACACCTCGAGCCCGTCGACGTCGGGCAGCCCGAGGTCGAGCAGCACCAGGTCGGCTCCGCTGCCGCGCCACCTCGTCGAGGCCGGCCGCTGCGGTGGCGACGCGGACGACGTCGTACTCCTCCCGCTCGAGGGCACGGACCAGCGGGGTCGGCGATCGCGTCGTCGTCCTCGACGATCAGCAGACGGGCAGGCACCTCACAGAGCATAGGGCGGCGTCCCGGGATCGTCGGGCGACCGGCCGCGCCGGGCGCGTGCGTCGACCACCACGAGCACCACGACGGTCGCGGCGAGGTCCCGACGGCCGCGTGCGCGAGCGTCGAACGGCTCGCGACCCTCGCCCGGCGGCCCGACGGTCACCTGCAGCACCAGCGCCGCGAGCTCGAGCACGCACACGACGACAGCCGCCAGCCGGGCCTCGAACCGGTTGCCGCGGGCGATGCCGAACGCCGCGGCGACCAGGACGACGCCCAGGACCAGGTCGGTGCCGCGCTCCATGGCGTCGTCGGTGACGAGGGCAGCACCGAGCAGGTGGAGTGCCGCGAGACCGGCGACGCCGCCGGCGGCCGTACGCGCACGCCCAGGTCGCCTCGGAGCCCATCAGAGCTCCCGGTCCGTGGCGCCGGTCTCCGACGCCGCAGCGGTCGAGCACGCCAGTCCGTCCGGCGTCCGTGCGGCGCCGGACGGCGTCCAGACGACGGTGGATGCCGCGCTCACGGTCCGGAGCTGGGTGCTCTTGCCGGACGCCAGGGTGCCGATCCGCAGGGTGATGACGGTGCGTTCGGTGCCGTCGACAGTCACCGTGGTCGCGGTGAGGGTGCCGTTGAAGGTGACCGTCTTCCCGGACTTCAGGTAGTCCTCCTTCAGGTTCACGGACCCGAGGGCGAGGGTGGTCGTCCCGACCCGGATGTCGAGGGTGTCGCCCTTGCTGCCGGTGCCGACGCCGGAGACGTTGCCGTCCCGGAACCGGGCGGTGACGTTGGTCGAGCTGCCCGTCCAACCGGCCCAGATCGTGCCCGGTGCGACCGTGCGGGTGTAGGTGTAGGTCACGGTGTCGCCGTCGGTGATCCTCCCCGGGGTGCCGCCGCCGTTGGCGGTCTGCACGTCGGCGCCGCGCAGCGGCGCGTTGTCGACGTGGCGGCCGGACACCACCGCCGAGGTGGTCTGCGTGCCGGCGCCGTCGGTGAGGATCGCCCGGACGTCGTACAGGCCGTCGGTCACGGTGGTGGTGTTCCACGTGCAGGAGTACGGCGCCGCGGCGTCGCTGCAGAGGTCCGTCCAGGTGGACGTGCCGCTGGGAGCCTTCTGGATCCGGACCGAGGCGACGCCGGCGCTCGAGCTGGCGTTGGCGTTCACCGTCACGGTGCCGGTCAGGTACGTGCCCGGGTCCTCGACCGAGACCGACGACACGGTGTTGTCGACGACCCGGTCGGCGACGGCCGGGGTCGTCGTGGTGTTGCCCACGAGGTCGGTGGCCACGGCCCGGAGGCTGTACTTGCCGGAGGCGACCTTGGTGGTGTCGAACCGGCAGGAGTACGGCGGAGCGGCGATGGTGCACGCGTTCTGGTAGTTGCCACTGGCGCCGGGTGCGTACTGGATCTCGACCTGCGCGACACCCGAGTCGCTCTCCCCCTCGGTCGCCGTGGCGGCCAGGGTCACCGTGCCGTGCAGCGAGGCGCCGGGGTCGAGCATCACCGCCGACGGAGCGGTGTTGTCGACGACGACGTCCTCGATCACCGCCGACGTGTAGGCGCTGCCGAGGGTCGGGCGGGCGACCGCCCGCAGGTCGTAGTGACCGGTGGCGAGGGCGGTCGTGTTCCACGTGCAGGTGAACTGGTTGTTGAGGAGCGAGGAGCTCGAGCAGGCGGTGCGCCACTGGGTGGTGCCCGTTGCGGCGTACTCCACCGTGACGGTCCAGGTGAGCGACCCGCCGCCGTGGATCGTCGTGCTCAGCGCGACCGAGCCGCGGAGGAGCTCACCGGGGTTGGTCAGCACGACCACGATGTTGTTGGCGACGACGGTCCGGACCGGGTCGGAGGTCGCGGTGAAGCCGGCGTGGTCGACGGCGACCGCCCGCAGGTCGTACTGACCGTCGGCGACAGTGGTCGTGTTCCAGCCGCAGGAGTACGGCGCGACGGCGTCCGTGCAGACCGTCGTCCAGTCGTCGGCGCCGACCGCTTGACGCTGGATCGTGACGGAGGCGACGCCGGACCGGTCGTCGCTGGCGGTTGCGGTCAGCGCGGTCGTTCCCTTGACGGAGGAGCCCGGGCTGGTCATGGCGACGCTCGGCGCGCTCCAGTCGGCCGCGGCCCGGACGGTCGAGGTGGTCGTGCTCGTGCTGACGTACGTCGCGGACGAGTAGCCGGTCGCGAGACCGGAGACCAGGAGGGCCAGGACGGTCGCCAGCAGCGCGCCAGCGGCAAGGGCCGTCGTACGCCTGGTCATCGTCCCTCCTCTCACCTGGTGGTCGCTCGATCCGTCAGGTCGACGCTAGAGAGCCGCGGGCCACGCGCTGTCGACAGACGTGCCACGGAATCTCCACAAACGACGGACTCTCGTCCGCCGTTCGGGTGTGCTGCTACGAGTGCTTCCCCGAGGTCTCCCCAGCTCGGGGAAGCACTCGTGCCCCCCTGTCAGCAGGGGCCGGCGGCTGTGCCCCCCACGGCACGTCGCCGGCCGACCCGCGCGGCGCTGAGCAGCTGTCCCAGGCTGATCAGCGCGATGATTCCCGCCGGGATCCCGATGACGATCATCCGGGTGTCGCGATCGGCCAGCGCGATGAGCGCGTAGCCGACGTACGGCACCGAGAACTCGACCACCGGCTGCTGGGAGTCGGTGAGCGAGAACGTCCACGGGTCGGGGTCAGGGTTGGCATCGCCCTGGGTGCGGAGCACCCGGCGGCCGATGTCGTCGGTGCCGATCTCGGTGATGCGGTGCGTGACCAGCGTGGACACGCCGCTGGAGGCCGGCGGCTGGTAGGTGATGACGTCCCCGGTCTCGAGACTGTCGGCCGGGACGGGGCGCTCGAAGGCGACCGAGCCCTTCTCGATGCTGCCGCTCATCGAGCCGCCCGTGATGACGTAGCGCTCGTAGCCGAGGAACGTCGGCACCAGGTAGGCGGCGGCGATGAGGGTGATCAGGACCAGCGCGGTGTTGACCGCGAGACCGGGGACGCGGCGCTTCACTGGTCCGACGTCTCGCCGTCGAGCTGCACGGAGGTCCACTGGTACGTCGCGCTCGCGGCCTTGCCCTGGTCGGCGTTGGGCGTGGCCTGCGCGAGCTTGACGGTGAAGCGGAACGCGTTGGTGACGTCGGGCTCGATGACGCCGAGGTCGGTCTTCGCGCCGTTGACGAGGCCGCCGAAGGTGCCGGAGTACACCGAGGCGCCGGTGGTCGTGTTGGTGATCGTCAGCGTCAGGTTGTCGCCGGTGAAGGCGTTGGCCGAGTCGACCTCGATCAGGTCGAACGCCGCGGGGAGCGAGCCGGTGTTCTTCAGGGTCAGCGTGCCGTTCAGGGTGTCGCCCGGCTTGAGGTCCGCGAGGTCGAAGATCGCGGCGTCCTTCTTGGAGTTCGTGTGCTCGAGCGTGCCGGAGGTGACCGAGCTGACCGTGTTGTTGGACTCGGACGTGAAGGTCGCGCCCGACCCGACGGCGACCGCGCCGGCGGCCAGCAGCGTGGCGAGGGGGACGAGGACCTTCTTGGACGTCTTCATGTGCGGCGTTCTCCTGGTGTCGGTGCGGTTGTTCGTGATGCCCCAACGCTATGGATCCGCGGTCGACGGACCCTCGACGTCCTTTCCACGCCGGACCCACATCTGTTCCACATCCGGGCCACCGCTGGGCACCGGCGCCGCGGCCGGCCACGCGACGCCCCCAGAACCGAACGCATCGCCAAATCCGGTGGCTTCCGACACCCAGGCTCCGCCTAGTCTTGGCCGGGTGACTGCCGAGCCGCTCGCCCTGCCCGCTGCCGACGACTACGCCACCTGGCTGCGTGCCCGCGCCACCGAGGAGCTCGACCGGGCCCGCGCGCTCGTCGACGGGCTCCGGACCTCGCCGCCGGCGGGTGCGCGCGCCGTACTCACGGCGTGGGACGAGGCCACCGAGCACCTCGGCAACGTCGCCGCCGTCGGCTCGCTCTTCGGCAACGTCCACCCCGACGCGGGCGTCCGCGACCTCGGTGACGAGGTCGAGCAGGAGGCCCAGCGGCTGCACACCGAGTGGAGCCTGGACCGCGGGTTGTACGACGCCTTCGCCGCCCTCGACGAGGCCGAGCTCGCGGGGGACGAGCAGGCGCTGCGGCTGCTGAGCAAGGTGCGCGACGACTTCCGCCGCTCCGGCGTGGACCGCGACGAGGCGACCCGTGCCCGGATCACGGAGATCAAGGAGCGGGTCACCGAGCTCGACCAGGAGTTCAGCAAGGTCGTCCGCGACGACGTGCGCACGATCCGGGTCACCCCCGACCGGCTCGCCGGGTTGCCCGAGGACTGGCTGGCAGCGCACCCGGCCGACGACGACGGTCTGGTCACCGTCACGACCGACTACCCCGACGCGGTTCCGGTCCGGATGTTCGCCCACGACGCCGGCGTGCGGCGGCAGATGCACACCGTCTTCCTCCAGCGCGGCTGGCCGACGACCGAGCCGCTGCTGCAGGAGCTCTTCGCGCTCCGGCACGAGCTCGCGACCACCGTCGGCTACGCGGACTGGCCGTCCTACGACGCCGACGTGAAGATGATCGGCCAGGGCCCGGCGATCCCGGAGTTCATCGACAAGATCACCGCCGCGGCCGAGGAGCCGCTGCGTCGCGACCTCGACACGCTCCTCGAGCGGTACCGGCGCGACGTACCCGATGCCGAGCGCGATCGCGCCGTACGACGCCATCTACTACCAGGAGGTGGTCCGGCGCGAGCAGTACGCCGTCGACTCCCAGCTGGTGCGCACCTACCTCGACTTCGGCAAGGTGCGGCAGGGGCTGCTCGACGTCACCGGCCGGCTGTTCGGGCTGCGCTACGAGCCGGTCGCGGACGCGGAGGTCTGGCACGAGGAGGTGACGGCGTACGACGTCTTCCGCGCCGACGCCGCGACCGAGGCCGACGCCGGGTCGCTCGGCCGGATCTACCTCGATCTGCACCCGCGCGAGGGGAAGTACAAGCACGCCGCGCAGTTCACGCTCGTCGACGGTGTTGTCGGCCGGCAGCTCCCCGAGGGCGTGCTGGTGTGCAACTTCTCCCGTGGCCTGATGGAGCACGACCACGTGGTGACGCTGTTCCACGAGTTCGGGCACCTGCTCCACCACGTGCTCGGTGGGCACGGCGACTGGGCGCGCTTCGCGGGCGTCGCGACCGAGTGGGACTTCGTCGAGGCGCCCAGCCAGATGCTCGAGGAGTGGGCCTGGGACCCCGCCGTCCTGCAGACCTTCGCCACCGACGAGTCCGGCGCGCCGATCCCCGTCGAGCTGGTCGAGGCGATGCGCGCGGCCGACGACTACGGCAAGGGCATCTACGCCCGCACCCAGATGTTCTACGCCGCGATGTCGTACTGGTTCCACGCCGACCAGGCCGAGGTCGCGGCCGGCGGGTCCGCCCCCGACCTGACCGAGCGGATGATCGGCCTCCAGAAGGAGTACGCCGCGCTGCCCTACCTCGAGGGCACCCACATGTTCGCCAGCTTCGGCCACCTCGGCGGCTACAGCTCGGCGTACTACACCTACATGTGGTCGCTGGTCATCGCCAAGGACATGTTCAGCGCCTTCGACCCCGACGGTCCCGGTGACCTGTTCACCCCCGAGCGTCTGGAGACCGCGCGCCGCTACCGCGACCGGATCCTGGTCCCCGGTGGCGCCCACGACGCCGCCGACCTCGTCGCCGACTTCCTCGGTCGGCCCTACTCCTTCGACTCCTACGCCGCCTGGCTCGCGCGGTAGCCCGCCGCGACCAGCGGGTCCTCGCGTCCTCGCACCCCCGGAGTCTCGGGGAGGCCGCTGCACTACCTCCGTGTTCGGAGTACTACCGCCGTGTCGTGACCCGTCATAGCGCAGCGGTAGCGGACCGAACACTGCGTTACAGCGGGGCTCGCCCTTGCGCCGGGCTATTCGCCGGCGTACGCTCACGATATATCGCGACATGATGCCGACCGATCACCCGGATCGGGGAACCGGCCCGCGATCACGGACACATCAGCGGCACCACAGCACTGACACCACAGCCACCAGGAGGTCCCCATGGGACACAGCTTCAACCGACGCTTCGGCCCGCTCTGGGTCGCGGGCATCGCCGACTGCGGACCGGCGGACCAGCGCGGCGACCACCGCCAGCACCGGCCCAGCCCCTGGTCGTGGGCGACCTGGGAGCAGAGCGGCCCGCACGGCCGCGGTCCCGGACGGCCCGGCGGTCCGATGGGCGGTCCGCCGCCGTGGCTCGCCGGCCTGTTCGGGATGGGCCGGCCCGAGGGCGGCCGCGGCCCGCGGGTCCGCCGCGGCGACGTACGCGCCGCGATCCTCGACGTCCTCCGCTCGGCCGACGAGCGGGAGGAGTCGATCAACGGCTACCAGGTGATCCAGGCGATCACCGACCGCAGCCGCGGCGCGTGGCGGCCGAGCCCCGGCTCGGTCTACCCGACCATCAGCCAGCTCGAGGACGAGGGGCTCGTCGAGTCCGACGACGAGCGCGGCCGGCGCTCGCTGCGCCTGACCGCGGCCGGCACGGACTACTGCGCCGACAACGCCGCCGAGCTCGAGGCGGTCTGGGTGCCTTTCGCCGAGTCCGCCGAGGAGGCGCGGGGCGAGTCCCACGCCGACTTCAAGGCCGAAATCGGGCAGGTGATGAGCGCGGTCTGGCAGATCCTCACCACCGGTTCCGACGCCCAGCGCACGGCGGCGGTCGAGGTCCTGGTCGAGGCGCGGCGCCAGCTGTACGGCATCCTCGCCGACGGCCCGGAGAAGGACGCCCCGCAGGACTGACCCCCTGGTCGGCTCCGGGCCTGGTCCGGGGCTGGTCCGGGGCCGACCCGACGCAGGTGTGGGCGGGCACCACGCGGATAGGCTTCCGCGCGTGAGACCCGCCCGCACTGTCGCCGTACTGGCTGCCTGCGCGGGATGGCTCACGCTCTCGATGGGGTACGGCGCCGCCGCCACTCTCGCGGAGGAGCCTGCCGTCGACCTCGGAGGCCAGCCGCTGCCCGGTGGCACGGGCAGCACCAACACCGCCGACCCGACCGAGCTGACCGCCGGCCTGTGGAGCGACACCCTCGGCCCGCCGCAGTCCGGCACCGGGGTGCACAACTTCGTCTACGACCGCACGATGGCCGACAGCACGGTCCACGTCGGCGTGATCGGCGCGTCCCTCGCCGAGTCGTCGGACGGCGTCGACATCGCCGTGACCGATCCCGCGGGCGAGGACTGCGGCACCGACGGCGCGACTCCCACGTACCCGGTCGTCCACGGCACCTTCGGCGCCGCGGTCGCGGTCGGGCCCGACGAGCCCGGCGAGACCGGCTCGGTCTGCGCGAACGCGAGCACGCTGCGGATCACCGTCACCCGCGGCCTCGCCGCCGAGGACACCGACCTCCCGATCGCGATCAAGGTGGTGGAGGAGGGCCCGGCGACGGGTGTCGGCGACCTGCCGCCCGCGGAGGAGGAGCCGACCTACGAACGCGTCGGCAGCGACGCCGAGCCCGAGCAGGTCGACAGTGCGACGTCGTTCGACGACGCCCCGGTCCTGGAGGCCTCGCCCGACGGCGTGGTCGTCTCGACCGAGGTGAACGAGGGCGAGGAGCGGCTGTTCCGCGTCCCGGTCACCTGGGGCCAGCGGGTCAGCGTCGACGCCGTCGTACCCGTCCAGGACGCCGAGGACGCCGCAGTGCTCCAGTTCGTCGAGCCCACCGTCGACCTCAGCATCGTCGACCCGGCGCGCAACTCCTTCCAGGACGTGGTCGACGAGACCGAGCCCAGCGGCTACTACGACACCGACGAGGTCACCCGGCTCAGCGTCGGCACGCCGCCCGTCCGCTACCTCAACCGCTTCGAGGACCAGGTCGCCGCGCTGCCGGGGGACTACTGGCTCGCGATCGCCGTACCCGCCGCTCCCGCCGACCGCGACGCCGTCTCGGTGCCGGTCGAGCTCACCCTCGCGGTGACCGGCACGGCGGAGGGTGCGCCGACGTACCAGAAGGCCGTCCTCGCTCCCGACGGCAACGCAGGCCCCGACGGCTACTCCCCGGAGAAGCCGTTCCTGGTCGGCGACGGCAAGTTCTCCGCGGTCGCCTCCGGCAACCCGGCCCCGGCCCCGGCGGCCACGGAGGAGGGCTGGTTCGGGCCGCGTCGGCTCGCCGGCATCGGCCTGGCCGCGGTCAGCGCCGCGTGCATCGCCGCCGGCCTCTGGCAGATCGCCCGCCGCCGCGCCTGACCTCGGCGGCGGATGTGTTCGCCGTCAGCCGAGCAGCAGCCAGGCCGCGACGACCAGGCCGACCAGCCCGACCAGGAGCAGGACGAAAGCCGACACAGGGGTACGCCGCCGCGCGCTGTCTGCGGTGGGCCACGGGCCGCCGGCGGCCTGCGGCGCCGTCTCGGAGCGGGTCGGCCGGGGCGGAAGGACGGAGGTCGCCCGCGGCGGCGGCAGCGTCCAGGAGTGTCCCGACGGAGGGGCCGACGGTGGGGCCGTCGGAGCGGACCCCGCAGCCTGCCGAGCGGGCGGCGGTGGCGGGGGAGGCGGGATCGTGGCCGCAGCGGACATCGGGGCCGTCGGCGGGTCGGGCAGCGGCAGGTCGGCGTACTCGTCGCCTATCTCGATGTCGTCCGCGCTCTCCGGCAGCTCGAGCAGCGCCCGCAGCGACGGGTGCTGGCGCAGCTGCGCCGCAGTCGGCCGACGCTCCGGGTCGGCGGTGGTAGCCGCCTCGATCACGTCGACGACCAGGTCGCGGTCGCGGTCGCCGGACCGCAGCCCTTCGGTGGGTACGCCGCCAGCGGCCACGTCGGAGGTCGGGCGCCGCCCGGTGAGCATCTCCCGGGTGACCATGCCGAGCGCATAGATGTCGGCGCTCGGATGGGGGTCCGCCCCGACGATCTGCTCGGGCGGCATGTAGCCCGGCGTGCCGATCACCATCGCGACGTGGGTCAGCCGCGGCTCGTCGCTGGGCACCGCGATGCCGAAGTCGGTCAGCCGCAGGTGCGGCCGGTTGCGACCGGTCGGCTCGAGGAGCAGGTTGCCGGGCTTGATGTCGCGGTGCACGATCCCGGCGGCGTGCACGGCCTCGAGCGCCTGGAGGGTCTGGTCGACGAGGGGGCCGATCCAGCGCGGCGGCAAGGCGCCGTACCTCTTCAGCAGGCCGGCGACCGCCCCGCCGCGGACCAGCGGCATCGTGAACAGCACCCGGTCGTCGACCCCTGCCCACGACTGCGGCGTGACGACGTGGGTGTGCGAGATGCGCATCGACTGCTCGCGCACGAACCTCAGCAGCATCGCCGCGTCGGCCTGGCGCAGCATCTTGGCGGCCTTGACCTCGCCGTCGGTCCGGTCCAGCACCCGCCAGACCGTGCCCATGCCGCCCGAGGCGATCGGGTCGATCAGCTCGTAGCGGCCCGCGAAGACCTCACCCATGCCGCGGAGCCTATCCGCGGCGCGCTCCGGCACACCTGCGAACACTCGGCACCCGCGGCCGATTCGCGACCCAGATGCCGGGTGCGACCTTCCGGAGGCCCGAGCGAGCTGCCGGCTCGGTCAGAGCGCGATCGCGCGGTTGACCCACACGGAGTCGGGGGCCATGCCGACCTTCGCGTAGAGCGACAGCGCGCCCGTGCGCGAGTCCGTCGACAGGCACGAGGTCCGGGCGCCGTGCTCCCGGCCGATGGCGAACGCCGCGACCAGCAGCGACTGCGCGAGGCCGCGCTTGCGGTGCTCGCGAGCGACGGCGAGCCGGGCGACGTACGTCTCGACCCCTTCGCCGTTGTCGTTGTTCCACGCGTTCGCCACGCCCACCACCGTTCCCGCGGGATCGGTGACCACCTGCAGGTGCCAGGGCTCGAAGCCCGGGCGCAGCCAGACCTCGGCGGCGAAGTCGTCGAAGCTCTGCCGCTCGCGGTCGGAGAACTCCAGGAACGCGTCCTCGACGACCTGCCAGACCTGCTCGCGGTCGGCGTCGGTCGCGGTCCGGAGGGCGTAGCCGTCGGGCAGCGGTCGCTCCTCGATCGTGCGGCCGGGCGGGAGGCGGAGGACCCAGCTGGTCCAGCGGACCTGGTAGCCGAGAGCGGCCAGCAGCCGGTCGCCGGCGGAGCCCTCGGGTGCCGGCATGCCGACCACTGCCGTGCCGCGCGACCGGGCGAGGTCGCGGACCCACGCCGCGAGCCAGGTCCCGATCCCGCGGCCACGGGCGTCGGGGTGGACCGCGGCGTCGTAGCGGTCGTGGCCGGTGAGCTCGGCGTAGGCGACGATCCGGTCGCCGTCGAGGACGGCGACCGAGCTGGCGGCGAGGTCGTACGACGGCCGCTGCCAATCGCCGATCAGGTCGGCCTCCTCGATCTCGACGCTGCCCACGTCGGCGAGCTCCTGGGCCGCCATCAGCTCGTAGACCGCGCGGGAGTCCGCCATCTGCAGCGGACGCGTGGTCAGACCCGCAGGCAGGGTGGTGGTCGTGGAGACAGACATGCCGCCGAGTGTGAACGCTCGGCGGCACGCTGTCTGCTGATTTATCCGGCCTTGCCGGGTGCTGAGCTCGCGCTTCGCGCGATCTCAGCTGGCCCGGATCGCGGAGATGTCGAACTCGAGCTTGACCTTCTCCGAGACGAGCAGGCCACCGGTCTCCAGGGCGGCGTTCCAGCTGAGGCCCCAGTCCTTGCGGTTGATCGTGGTCTCGCCCTCGAACCCGACCCGCACGTTGCCGAAGGGGTCCTTGGCCGAGCCGTTCTCCTCGAACTCGATCGTGACGGACTTCGTGACGTCCTTGATGGTCAGGTCGCCGGCGATGGTCCACTCGTCGCCGTCGCGGGAGACCGCGGTCGACACGAAGGTCATCTCGGGGAACTGGGCAGAGTCGAAGAAGTCGGCGGAGGCCAGGTGGGCGTCGCGGTCGGCGACGCCGGTGTCGATGCTGTCGGTCCTGATCGCCAGCGACACCTGGGAGGCGGCGGGGTCGGCGACGTCGATGTGCGCGGTGCCCTGCCAGTCCGTGAAGGCGCCCCGGACCTTGGTCACCATCGCGTGGCGGGCGACGAAGCCCAGCCGGCTGTGAGTGAGGTCGAGGGTGTAGTCGCCGCTGATGTCGGTGAGCGTGGCGGAGGAGTTGGTCATGGGATGTCCCTTCCGAGTCGTGGATCAACTTGATTGAAGTGTCAACTACCTTCAAGCGCAACCACGGCTGGGCTATTCCCGGGTGAACATCGCGAGTCGCTCGGGCAAGCAGAGGACCCGCACCCCGGGTGGGGTGCGGGTCCTCGCGTGCGGGTCGGGCCGTCAGGCCGCGGAAGCTGCCGGGTGTGGCTGTCCCACCGTGATCCAGCAGGACTCCATGTGGGTGCGACCGTGCTCGTCCGTGACCGGGATCCAGCGCTGCTCGAGCCGCCCCTCTGCCGGGGTGGTCGCTGCCGACCGGGTCCGTTCCGTCATCAGCGTGTCGTGCATGAGACACCTCCTGTTCACCATTCGTTCACCAATATAGCAGCGCCCCCACAACGCACATGCATTTCGGGTAAATCCGGCATGTTCTCCTCCACCGCCCTGTGGGGATCCCGGTCCAGTTCCCCACCGCCCCCCATCTCAACGCCGAGTCGGCTCATCTCTGCACCCGTACGACGTCGAGTCGGCTCTTGTAGAGATGAGCCGACTCGACCTGTTCTGGGGGCGGGTCGGGGCCCAAGGAGGTGGGTGCTGCCCGATTTCGGGCAGAAATTTGGCAAACCAGATCGCAGGTCGCCACACTTCTCATGTGTCCGTCGATCCACAGCTGGTCCGCCACGTCATGGCCGGGACCGGCTTGTCGGTGGCCGAGGCGACGCGGGTGGTCGAGGACGTGATCGCCTTCCACGCCGAGCCGGTGGAGCGCTACGTCCGGCGGCGACACGCGGAGCTGAAGACCTACGGCGCGAAGAACGACGAGATCTTCGCCCGCCTCCGGGGGGAGCTGGCCGCACGCGTGGTGGCCGCCCCCGACCTGTCCGAGCGCCAGCTGCGCCGAATCGTCTACGGCTGAGACCAACCAGAGAAGAGAGACCCCCCATGTGCGGCATCGTCGGATACATCGGCACCCACCAGGCAGCACCGCTGCTGCTGGAGGGCCTCGGCCGGCTCGAGCACCGCGGCTACGACTCGGCCGGCGTGGCCGTCCTCGGGGGCCCCGGCCTGCGGGTGCACAAGGCCGCCGGACGGGTCCGTGACCTGGCCGACGGGCTGCCGAAGCGGTTCAGCGGCAAGGTCGGCATCGGCCACACGCGTTGGGCGACCCACGGCCCCGCCAATCAGGCCAACGCGCACCCGCACACCGACGCCGAGGCCAAGGTGGCCGTCGTGCACAACGGCATCATCGACAACTCCGCCGCGCTGCGCGCACGGCTCACCGATGACGGCGTCGAGCTCGCCTCCGACACCGACACCGAGGTGCTCGCCCACCTGATCGGGCGCTCGGCGGAGGACACGCTCGAGGGCAAGGTCGCCGAGGCTCTGGGCCGGATCGAGGGGACGTACGGCGTCGCGGTGATCCACGCCGACTTCCCCGACCGGATCGTGGTGGCCCGCAACGGCAGCCCGCTCATCATCGGGGTCGGCGAGAAGGAGATGCACGTCGCCTCGGACCTGGCCGCGCTGGTCCGCTACACGACCACGGTGGCGCACCTCGACGACGGCGAGATGGCCACGCTCACGGCAGGCGGCTTCTCGACGTACCGCATCGAGGCCACCGGCCTGGCCGCCACCGAGCACGCGGCGCGGCACGTCGACGTCGACCCCGACGCCTACGAGGCCGGCGAGCACCGGTCCTTCATGCACAAGGAGATGCTCGAGCAGCCGGCCGCGGCCGAGCGGGTGCTGCGCGGCCGCCTCGACGAGCGGTTCGGGACCGGGCACCTCGGCGGCCTCAACCTCGACGCGCGCGAGCTGCGCGCGATCCGACGGGTGAAGATCCTCGGCTGCGGGTCGGCGTACTACGTCGGCCAGATGGGGGCCGCGCTGGTCGAGGAGCTTGCCCGGATCCCCGCGGATGCCGAGGCGGCCTCGGAGTTCCGCTACCGCAACCCGATCATCGAGCCCGACACCCTCTACGTCGCCGTCAGCCAGTCCGGCGAGACGATCGACACCCTCCTCGCGGTCCAGGAGGTACGCCGCAAGGGCGGCCGCTGCATCGGCCTGGTCAACGTGGTGGGGTCCGCCATCGCCCGCGAGGTCGACGGAGGCATCTACCTGCACGCGGGGCCCGAGGTGGCGGTCGCCTCCACCAAGGCGCTGACCAACATGTTCCTTGGCTTCGCGATGCTCGCGCTCCAGCTCGGCCGGGTGCGCGACCTCTCCATCGCCGACGGCAAGCGGCTGATCGCCGGTCTCACGGCGCTGCCGGGCCAGATCGAGGAGGTCCTCGCGCGGGAGGAGGCGCTCGCGGGGATCGCGAAGGGCCTCGCCGACGCCGAGAGCCTGTTCTTCGTCGGCCGGGTGCGCGGCTTCCCCGTGGCCCGCGAGGGAGCGCAGAAGTTCAAGGAGATCAGCTACCGGCACGCCGAGGCCTACCAGACCTCCGAGCTCAAGCACGGCCCACTGGCGCTGATCTCTCCGGAGGTGCCGACGGTCGCGATCGTCCCCGACGACGAGCTGGTCGAGCGCAACGTCGCGGCGCTGCACGAGATCGCGGCACGCAACGGCCCGTTGGTGGTCGTGACGCACGCAGGCGTCGACCTGGGCGGCCTCGCGGACGACGCGTACGAGCGGGTCGACGTACCCCGCACCGAGCGTGAGCTGGACCCGATCCTGCTGACCATCCCGCTTCAGGTGCTGGCCTACCGGGCCGCACTCGTCCTCGGGCACGACATCGACAAGCCCCGCAACCTCGCCAAGTCGGTCACGGTGGAGTGAGCGCGAGGAGCCCCCGAGGAGTCGGTGCGAGGGACGAGCGCCGGCGGAGCGAGGCACCGCAGTGCTCACTCGAACTCAACGTGGAGTGAACCTCGGCGGCGTCAGCGCTTGAGGCCGGACAGCATCGAGCCGAGGCCCTTGGAGCGCCGGCGGGTGCCGGTGATCAGCGCGGTGAACTTCTTCTTCACCTCGGCGACGACCTGCTCGTCCTCACCGGTGTCGGGGTTGGCCTTGACCATCTTCGACCCGGCCCGCCAGAGCTTCCAGCCGAAGTAGATGGACGCAGCGCGGATCACGAAGGTGATCACCGAGACGATGAACGCGAGCACGCCGAAGATGCCGAGCAGGACGGCGACCTTCTTCTCGGAGTTGCCGACGACGTTCTCGGCGGGGTCGGCCGCCTCGTAGTCGACCTTGATCGACGACCCGTCTCGGTACTGGCACAGGTCCTTGTCCGACGAGGCTGACGCGCCGGTGTAGGTCTGCCCGTCGACGGTGAACTCGGCGGTGATGTCGCAGGTCTTGTCGCCGTCGTCGTCGGTCGTCGTCACCACGCCGGTGATCGTGCCGGTGGTCGAGGCGTCCGGGTCGGGAGCGTGGACGTAGGTGAAGATGCCGAAGACCAGAGCCGCGATGCCACCGACGATGCCGAGGGCGGCACCGAGGATGCCGGGCCGGCTCTTCTCGCCGTCGAAGGGGTTCTCCAGGCCGACCAGGCCGTCGGCGATGAGGACACCGCCCACCACCTGGCGGATGCGTCCGGCGGTGCGCGGGTTCTCGTCGTCGAACTGCGCGACCTCCGCCTTCGCCTTCTCGATCAGCGTGCCCGCGGTGCCCATCAGTCCCATGCGATTTCCCTTCCCGAGTGGTCGGCGCAGGAGGCGCGACCGGACGGAAACCTAGCCGGTCCGCGGGACCCGCAAACCCCCGGCAGGCGTCCTGTGGACGAGCTGTGCAGCGGGTCACCGCGCTGTGGAGTCGTCCGGCGGCGCCGTACCGCCCTAGTCTTGTTGGGTGAGCGACCCCGTGACTGACCCCGCCGAGACCGCGGCCGACCCGGCCCCCGAGCCGACCGAGGCGACCCCCGAGGCGACCCCCGAGGCGACCGGCGCCGGCGACCAGCAGACCTTCGCCGACCTGGGGCTCGGTGCGAAGGTCCTCAAGTCGCTGGCCGAGGTGGGCTACGAGTCGCCGTCGGCGATCCAGGCCGAGACCATCCCGCCGCTGCTGGCGGGCCGTGACGTGATGGGTCTCGCCCAGACCGGCACGGGCAAGACCGCGGCGTTCGCGCTCCCGATCCTCGACCGGCTCGACCTGTCGCAGAAGACCCCGCAGGCGCTGGTGCTCGCGCCCACGCGTGAGCTGGCGCTGCAGGTCTGCGAGGCGTTCGAGAGGTACGCCGCGCACACCCGCGGCGTGCACGTGCTGCCCGTCTACGGCGGCCAGGGGTACGGCGTCCAGCTGTCCGCCCTGCGCCGCGGCGTGCACATCGTCGTCGGCACCCCCGGCCGGATCATGGACCACCTCGACAAGGGCACCCTCGACCTCTCCGAGCTGCGCTTCCTGGTGCTCGACGAGGCCGACGAGATGCTCAACATGGGCTTCGCCGAGGACGTCGAGACGATCCTCGCCGACACCCCCGACGACAAGCAGGTCGCGCTCTTCTCCGCGACCATGCCCAAGCAGATCCGCAACCTGTCGCAGAAGTACCTCCACGACCCCGTCTCGATCACGATCGAGCGGAAGACCCGCACCGCCGACAACATCGCGCAGCGCTACCTCATCTGCAGCTACCCCCAGAAGGTCGACGCCCTCACCCGGATCCTCGAGGTCGAGAACTTCGAGGGGATGATCGTCTTCGTCCGCACCAAGAACGAGACCGAGACCCTCGCCGAGAAGCTCCGCGCCCGCGGGTTCAGCGCCGCCGCCATCAACGGTGACGTCGCGCAGGTCCAGCGCGAGCGGACGGTCAACCAGCTCAAGACCGGCAAGCTCGACATCCTGGTCGCCACCGACGTCGCGGCCCGCGGGCTCGACGTCGAGCGGATCAGCCACGTCGTCAACTACGACATCCCGACCGACACCGAGTCCTACGTGCACCGGATCGGCCGCACCGGCCGGGCCGGGCGCAGCGGCGACGCGATCTCGTTCGTCACGCCGCGCGAGCGCTACCTCCTCAAGCACATCGAGAAGGCGACCCGGCAGCCGCTCACCCAGATGCAGCTGCCCAGCGTCGACGACGTCAACGCCACCCGGCTGGCGCGGTTCGACGACCGGATCACCGCAGCGCTGGAGTCGCCGCAGGTCGGCTTCTTCCGCGACGTGGTCAACCACTACATCCAGGAGCACGACGTCCCCGAGGTCGACGTCGCGGCTGCGCTGGCGATCGTGCTGCAGGGGGACACCCCGCTGATCCTCGAGCCGGAGCGTCCGCAGCGGCGTGACCGCGACGACCGCGGCGACCGCGGCCCGCGTCGCGACGACCGCGACGACCGCGACGACCGGGGCCCGCGTGACCGGGGGCCACGCGCGCCACGGCGCGGCTCGGACCAGCCGCTGGCGACGTACAAGATCCAGGTGGGGAAGAGGCACCGCGTCGAGCCCCGCCAGATCGTCGGTGCGATCGCCAACGAGGGCGGCCTCGGCCGCAACGACTTCGGTGCGATCACGATCCGCCCCGACTACTCCCTCGTCGAGCTGCCCGCCAAGCTGCCGGGCCACGTGTGGGACAAGCTCAAGGAGACCCGGATCAGCGGCAAGCTGATCGAGCTCAAGCGGGACTACGGTCCGCCGAGCAAGGGCCCGCGCAAGCCCCGCGACTAGTCGGCGGAGCCAGCGGAGCCGGGACCGGCGGCGCCGGGGTCGCCTTGGTGCACGTCGACCCGCAGCAGCCGGGCGGCGAGGTCGACGAGCGGGCCGAGCAGTACGACGACCGCGATCGTGCCGGCACCGATGGTCGCTCCGAGTGCCCACCCGATCAGCGCGCCGCCGCCCTGGACCGCGCTGTAGCTCCACCTGAACGGGACCGGCGGGTCCCAGGCGAGGCCGGCGGCCTCGGCGGGTCCGGCGCCGGTGCGGCTGCCGAGGTATCCCGCGATCCCGACGGCGAGCACCGGGAACGCCAGCGCGAGCAGACCGATCCGTGCGGGCCAGCCGTCCGGCGTGCTCAGCAGGCTGAGCACCAGTGAGATGACGACCCCCACGAGCACGACCTGCACGACCGTGCCGACGCCCGGACGGACCTTCCGCGCTGCCGCCATCGCGACGAACAGGACGCCCACGAGCAGGTTCGCGACCCAGAAGGACAGGTTGAGCGAGAGCGCGATCCCGTTGACGAGGGTGGAGTACCCGTCCGACCCCAGGTCGGCGGTGAGCAGCAGCGCGACACCGATCCCGAGGACCACGCAACCGCCGGTCAGCATCGACAGCCGCCCGAGCCAGACCACGCGCCCACTATGACAGCAGCGGCGTGACGGCCGCGGGCACGACCGAGCGGAAGAGGTGGGACGGGCGGAGGTGGGTCAGAATGCTGCGATGGGGGAGATCCGGACGGCTCTGTGCGCGGCGATCCTGTGCGTCGTCGTACTCGGGACGGCTGGCTGCGACGCCGTCGCCGAGCCGCGGGCCGACGCGAGCGGGAGTACGACGACCGCCGTTCCGACCGCGCCGTCGCCGACCCTCAACGAGGCCGACCGCAAGCGTCGCAAGCGAATGGACCTGCCGGACGCCGTCATCCTCGAGCAGTTGCGGCGCGCGGCCGAGCGGATCGCGCAGCGCATCCCGCTGGAGACGCCGTCCCCCGCGCCGGTCGACATCACGCCGGGGTCCAACCGCGGGCTGGGCTACCAGCTGATGCTCGAGTTCGGCTTCGGGCAGGACCAGTGGGCCGCGCTCGACGCGCTGTGGCGCCGGGAGTCCGGGTGGAACCACCTCGCGGAGAACCGGTCGTCCGGCGCCTACGGCATCCCGCAGGCCCTGCCGGCGCAGAAGATGGCCGTCGTCGGCGACGACTGGCGCACCAACCCCGACACCCAGATCCGGTGGGGGCTGGCCTACATCGCTGCGCGCTACGGCAACCCCGACCGGGCGTGGGCGCACTCCGAGCGGGTCGGCTGGTACTGACCTGAATGGGCCGAGCGTGTCGCCCAACGGCGCGTCGGCGCACGGGCACTCGCAAGCTCGGCCCGCGGCCGCCCCACCGTGCGGCTTCGCCGCCGGGCGCCACGCTGCCGGCCTGAATGGGCCGAGCGTGTCGCCCAACGGCGCGTCGGCGCACGGGCACTCGCAAGCCCGGCCCGTCGGCGCACGGGCACTCGCAAGCTCGGCCCGCGGCCGCCCCACCGTGCGGCTTCGCCGCCGGGCGCCACGCTGCCGGCCGGCCTGAATGGGCCGAGCGTGTCGCCCAACGGCGCGTCGGCGCACGGGCACTCGCAAGCTCGGCCCGCGGCCGCCCCACCGTGCGGCTTCGCCGCCGGGCGCCACGCTGCCGGCCGGCCTGAATGGGCCGAGCGTGTCGCCCAACGGCGCGTCGGCGCACGGGCACTCGCAAGCCCGGCCCGTCGGCGCACGGGCACTCGCAAGCTCGGCCCGCGGCCGCCCCACCGTGCGGCTTCGCCGCCGGGCGCCACGCTGCCGGCCGGCCTGGACCTGGCCGAGCGTGTCGCGGTCACCCAAGCACCTCGTCCTGGACGCAGGCGGCGGCAGCGACCAGGCCGGCGGACGCGGCGGTCAGCACCGACGCCATCGGCATCGGCATTCCGGGGAGCTGGGCGAGGTCGCCGGCGGCGTACACCCCGGTGCGGCTGGTGCGCCCCATGGCGTCGACGAGTACGGCGCCCAGCGGCGACATCTCGAGCCCGAGCTGGCCGGCGAACGGCGTCGCCTGCCGCCAGGTGGTCTTCACGAACAGCCCGCCGAGCTCGAGCGGTCCGCCGTCGAGGTCGGCGCTGAGACCGAGGGGGCTGCGGCGCACGCCGCGCAACCGGCCGGTGCGCACCTCGGCGCCCGCTCGCTTGACCGCAACGGTGGTGTCCTCGTCGAGTTCGTCTCCGTCGGTGAGCACCACGACGCTGCTCGCGATCGGGGCGACCATCGCGGCCATGGCGCCGACGTGCGGCGCCGACCCGAGGATGCCGACCGGCGTGCCGGCGAACTCGTGCCCGTGGCAGAACGGGCAGTGCGCGACCACGTCGCCGAAGAGCGGCGCGAGCCCCGGCACGTCGGGCAGCTCGTCGACCACGCCTGTGGCGAGCAGGATCCGGAGCGCGGTGACCGGCGCGGACCCGTCGACCGCCAGCCCGAACCCGCCAGCGGTCGCCTCGATCCCGGTCACGCCGCGATCGACGAACGTGACGGTGTCGTAGCCCTCGGCCTGCGCGCGTGCCGCCGCACGCAGCGCCGCCGGCGGCTCGCCGTCGTGGGCGAGGAAGTTGTGCATGTGCGTGGCGGGGTCGTTGCGGTACCGGTCGGTGCCGAGCACCACGACGCGGCGGTGCATCCGGCCCAGGGTCAGCGCCGCCTGGAGCCCGGCGGACCCGGCGCCGACCACCGCGACGTCGTACGGCCTGCTGTCAGTCATCTGTGTCTCCTTCATCGTGGATGCCGTCGGGCTGGCCCGCGAACCGATCGGGCCTTGCGCTGGTCACCAGCCTGTGACTTCATGTCGACATGAAGTCAAGCCCCGGGAAGAAGAGCGACGTGCGGTGGAGCGTGGGGGAGCTGGCGGAGCGGTTCGGGCTCGCCACCCACGTCCTGCGGTACTGGGAGGACAAGGGTCTGCTGGCGCCGGGGCGGGACGCCGCCGGCCGTCGGGTGTACGGCGAGGACGACGCCTACCGGGTGGCCGCGATCCTCTCGAGCAAGGCCGCGGGCATGAGCCTGGAGCAGATCCGCGCCCTGGTCGACGCCTCGGCAGAGGACCGGCGTGCCGCGCTGAACGCGCACCTGGACGACCTCGAGGGGCGGATGCGCGAGATGGAGCGGTCGCGCTTCCTCACCCAGCACGCGCTGGACTGCCGCGCCCACGACATCACCCAGTGCCCCAACTTCCGGGCGCACGTGGCGGACATCGTCGACGGCACCCGCCGGGGGTTCCCCACGGCATCGGGATCCGTGCACGGAGAGTCCGGTCACCGGCCACATCCGCGCGCTTGAGTGACCCGCCTCGCAGGCTCCCTCCCGCTGCTGACGGGGGCGTGAGGTAGAACCGACGCATGCGGCGCCTCTCGGTCCTCCTCGTCGTCCTGCTCGTCCTCGTCGCCGCGTGCAGCGGCAACGCCGGTGAAGGGGAGGAGGGGACCGCCGCGGACGTGGTGCGGTCGGCGGCGGAGGAGCTCGCCGACGCGCTGACCGCCGCGAGCGCGGCGCTCGCCGAGGACGCCGACGAGGGCGGGACGGCCGCTGCGGAGATCTTCGCGGACGTCGACCTCACCGGCGACGCCGGCGCCGTCGCGGAGGAGTACGCCGCGGTGGTCGCCGGCATGGACGAGATCGGGGCCACCGTGGGCGTCGCCGACGTGACCGACGCCGGCGGCAACCTCGCCGCGACCCTGACCTGGAGCTGGCCGGTGGTCGAGGGCGAGGAGCCGTGGACCTACGAGTCGGCGGTGCGCTACCAGCAGGACGGCGGTTCCTGGGCGGCCGTCTGGGACCGGTCGGTCGTCGAGCCCTCGCTGGGTGACCGGCAGGTGCTCGAGGCGACGACCCTGCCCGGCGACCGGGGCGACATCACCGGGGCCGACGGCCGGGTGCTCGTCACCGAGCGGCCGGTCGTCCGGATCGGCGTCGACCGGACCAGGGTCCCGACGCCGGAGGCGCCGGCGTCGGCCCGCGCGCTCGCGGAGCTGGTGGGGATCGACGTGAAGCCGTACGTCGCCGCCGTCCGGGCCGCGGGCGACCGCGCCTTCGTCGAGGCCATCACCTACCGCCGCGGCGAGATCCCGATCGCGGTCCGCAGCGGCACCGCCGACATCGACGGCGTGCTGCTGATCGACGACGACCTCGCGCTCGCGCCGACCCGCGAGTTCGCGGCGCCCATCCTCGGCCGGGTGGGGCCGGTCACCGCCGAGATGGTCGAGGAGGACCCCGACGCCTACCGGGTCGGCGACATCGCCGGCGTCTCCGGCCTGCAGGCGAGGTACGACGAACAGCTCCGCGCCCGGCCCGGTCGGGTCGTGGCCGCCGTGACCCCGGACTCGACCCGCCGGTCCAAGGAGCTGTTCCGGGTCGAGCCGGCGGCCGGCGAGCCGCTGGCGACGACCCTCGACGAGCGGCTGCAGACCGCCGCGGAGGACCTCCTCGCCGACGTCGGCCCGGCCAGTGCGGTCGTGGCGCTCCGGCCCAGCGACGGCGCGATCCTCGCCGCGGCCAACGGGTCGGGCACCGGGGGCCTCAACCACGCGACCTACGGGCAGTTCGCACCAGGATCGACGTTCAAGATCGTGAGCAGCCTGGCGCTGCTGCGGGCAGGCGTGACGCCCGAGTCGGTCGTCCCGTGCTCGCCGACGATCACCGTCGACGGCAAGCGGTTCAAGAACTACAGCGACTACCCGGGCAGCGCGCTGGGCGACGTACCCCTCTCGACGGCGGTGGCCCAGTCCTGCAACACGGCCTTCATCTCCCAGCGCGACGAGCTCGGCGACGCCGACCTCGCCGACGCGGCCGCCGCGCTGGGGCTGGGCGTCGACCACGACCTGGGGTTCCCGGCGTACTTCGGGAGCGTGGAGGTCCCCGCGTCGGAGACCGAGGCAGCCGCGGACCTGATCGGACAGGGCAAGATCCTCGCCTCGCCGATGGCGATGGCGGCGGTCGTCGCGAGCGTCCAGCAGGGCGAGGTGGTGGTGCCGCGACTGCTCGAGGGCCTCGACCCGGGCGGCGACGAGCCGAGCGTGCCGCTCACCGCGACGGAGGCCGAGCAGCTGCGCGCGATGCTGCGCGGCGTCGTGACCGAGGGCAGCGGGCAGGCGCTGGCGGACGTGCCCGGCGAGCCGGTCATCGCCAAGACGGGGACGGCGGAGTTCGAGCAGGACGGCCAGGTCCGCACCCACGCGTGGATGGTCGCCGCGCAGGGCGACCTCGCGGTGGCCGTCTTCGTCGAGGTGGGTGAGTCGGGCTCGCGCACCGCCGGCCCGATCCTCGAGGCCTTCCTGCGCGCCGAGGGGTGACCTGGACGCGCCGCGCGGCGCCGACTGCTGACAGACTCTCGGCATGAGACTGCGGGGGCAGGTCGCTGAGGTCTACCTCGACTTCGCCGGGTACGCCGCCGCGGACTCGCCGTGCTTCGCGGACTGGGCGCGGGGCGTGGTCGGCGACCACGAGGTCCAGGACTGGCTCGCCTCGCTGCCGGAGCCGAAGCGCCAGCCCAACCTGGTCTTCGCGGCGGCCCGCCGCCACGGGGTGCCGGCGCCGGCGCCGTACTCCCTCCTGCGCAACGCGCTGCTCGCCGACGACGGCGCGATCCGGGCCACGATCCTGGCCCGCGCCACGCAGACGAACGAGGTCGGCCGGCTGGCGACGCTCGTGCCGGCGTTCGCGCAGGTGGCCGAGGGCCGGCCGCTGGCGCTGCTCGAGGTCGGCGCGAGCGCGGGACTGTGCCTCTACCCGGATCGGTGGGGCTACCGCTGGCGGACGCCGACGGGCCTGCGCACCGCCGGTCCGCCGCTCCCTTCCCTGTCCTGCGACGTCTCCGGGCGGGCGCCGCTGCCGGAGGGCGCGGAGCCGCCGGTCCGGGTGGCCTGGCGCGGCGGGATCGACCTCAACCCGCTCGACGTCACCGATCCCGACCACACCGACTGGCTGCTGACCCTGGTGTGGCCCGAGCACGACGACCGCCGCGCCCGGCTCGGGACGGCGATCGCGATCGCGCGCACCGACCCGCCCGACCTTCGCCGGGGCGACCTGCTCGACCTGCTGCCGGGGCTGGTGGCGGAGGCGGCGGCCGCGGTCGAGGCGGACGGAGGGCGGGTCGTCGTCTTCCACTCCGCGGTGATCGCCTACCTCGACGACCGCGACCGGCAGCGGTTCGCCGACGTGATGACCGCCCTCGTCGTCGAGGGACGCTGCCACTGGGTCAGCAACGAGGGCCCTCTTGTGCTGCCCGACCTGCGGGTGCAGGGACGGGTCGTGCCCGACGGCCGGTTCGTGCTCGGCGTCGACGGGCGCGTGGTCGGCCACACGCACGGACACGGACGGTCACTGCACTGGTGGTGAGGCGCTTCGCCACGCTGCCCTTCGGCGGTCGCCCGGTCGGCCCGGATCCGGTGGGCCGCCTACCCGTCCGTCCGGGCGGGAGGGCCCTGCGGTCGCGCGCCGCGCGCGTCTCCGACCATGCTCCCCGGGCCCGCCCACCCGGCCGGACCGCGCGGGTCAGTCCGCGGCCGGCCGGCTGGCGTCGTCGGCCGGGCCGTCGCCGTTGCCGTTGCTGTTGCCGGGAAGGACGCCCATCCCGGTGGCCGCCCGCTCGACCGAGCGGTGGATGAGCGACTCCAGGTCGAGGCCGGTCGAGGTCTTGAGCATCTGCAGCGTCTGGGTCACGTTGTCGGTGACCTGGCGCGGCAGTGCGCCGGCGCCGTCGGTGGAGAGCACCGTCAGCTGGTCGATCGCGGCGATCGGGGCGGCGACCTCCTTGGCGATCTGCGGCAGCACCTCGATCAGCATCTGCAGCACGGCGGCGTCGTTGTAGTGGGCGAAGGCCTCGGCGCGCTTGTCCATCGCCTCGGCCTCGGCCTGGCCGATCGCGAGCGTCGCGGCCGCCTGGGCCTCACCCTCGGCCCGGGTGGCGTCGGCCTCGGCGAGACGGCGGCCCTTCTCGGCCTCACCGCGCTTGAGACCCTCGATCGCCTCGGCCTCGGCGAGCGCCGCGCGCCGGGCCTTCTCGGCCTCACCGCTGAGCTTGGTCTCCTCTGCCTTCGCCTGCGCGGCGGCGATGGTCGCGGCCTTGCGCGCGTCGGCGGCCGCGATCTCGGAGGTACGACGCGCCTCCGCCTCCTGCTCGACGCGGTACCGCTCCGCGTCGGCAGGCTTGCGGACCTGCGTCTCCAGCTGTCGCTCGGTCAGCGCCGCCTGCTGCACGGCGACCTTCTCCTGCTCGGCGAAGATCGCCTGGTCGCGCTCGGCCTGCGCCAGCGGGCCGGCCGCGGCGGCCTGGGCAGAGGCGGCGTCGGTCTCGGCCTTGATCTCGGCCTGCTTCAGCGCGAGCGTCCGCTGGGAGACGGCGATCTCCTGCTCGGCGGCGATCTGGGCCTGCTCGGCCGCCTGGCGGGCGTTGGCCTCGGCGATGCGGGCAGTCTGGCTGGCGCGCGCCGCCTCGGGACGGCCGAGGTCGGCGAGGTAGCTGCCGTCGTCGGTGACGTCCTGGATCTGGAACGCGTCGAGGATCAGGCCCTGGCCGGTCAGCGAGCTCTCGGACTCGTCGGCCACGCGCTGGGCGAACGCCGCCCGGTCCCGGATGATCTGCTCCACGGTGAGACCGCCGACGATCGAGCGCAGCGCACCGGCGAGCACCTCCTGGGTGAAGGTCTCGATGTCGGCCTGCTGGCTGAGGAAGCGCTGCGCGCCGAGCCGGATCTGGTCGGCGTTGCCGCCGACCTTCACGATCGCGACACCGTCAAGGTTGAGCTTGATGCCCTGGCCGGACACGGCGCCGCGGATCTGGACGGAGATCCGGCGGCTGGAGAGGTCCATCGTGGCGAGCTTCTGGACGAACGGGATGACGAAGACCCCGCCGCCGAGCACGACCTTCTGGCCGGAGAGGTCGGTCGTGAGCTCACCGGTCTCCGGGTTGATCACCGCCTTGCCCTTGCGGCCGGTGACGATGAACGCCTGGTTGGGTCCGGCCACCTTGTAGCGGCTCGTGATGAGGAGGACCAGCAGGACCAGGAGGACGACGATGCCGGCGATCGGCAGCAGGATGTTGAGGTTCATGGCGTTGGCTTTCGTTTCGTGCGGCGGGGCCGGCGGATGCGAGTGGTGACGGGGCGGGTCGCGGGCGGTCAGGGTGTCCAGGCTGCGGCCACGCGGACCGCGGTCGGCGAGAGGACGTCGGTCACATTGACCTCGGCGCCCGCCGGGACCGGCGCCGCCGAGCTCGCGTTGACCTGGAGGCTGTGACCGCCGACGACCACGCGGACCACGCCGAAGCCCGCCGCGGGGATGTCGGTGATCACCTTCCCGACCTGGCCGACGCTGTCGGAGATGGAGACGGTGTCGTCGCTGGGGCCGTCCTTGACCAGCCGGGTGAGCCACCAGGCGAACGAGCCGACGAGGACGCCTGCCCCGGCACCGATGAGCACCGCGAGGGGCCACGGCGCTCCGGCGCCCTCCGCGGCCGCGCCGCCGAACCCCAGAGCGGAGACGAAGCCGCCGATGACCGCGCTGGACAGCCAGTCGGCCTCCAGGGCGTCGAGCGCTCCGTCGAGGACGTCGCCGGCGACCAGGGACACGGCAAGCAGGACGAGCCCGGCGATGCCGAGGACGAGGAAGACGGTCACGAACGCTCCGAGGGTGACGGGGGATGCCCGGATCGTATCCGCGCGGGTCCGCGCCAAACACAGGTTTCCCGCGATGGGCTGTAACACGACGTCCGCCGCTCTGGGCGAGCGTCGACGTCGCTGGGAGACCGCTGCAACGGTTTCCCAGCAACGTGGCCGTCCTGCCAGTGCGGTGAATGGTCGCCCAGCAACGCGAACGGTCGCCCAGGTCGTGCAACTTCGTGTTACAGCACCCGCGCCGCCGCGGACCGGCTTGACCTCAAGTGAACTTGAGGTTGTCCACTGGGGCGCATGAGAGCGATCCGACTGCACGCGTACGGCCCGCCCGACGGTCTCGTCCTCGACGAGCTGCCCGACCTCGCCCCGGCGCAGGGTCAGGTACGGATCGCGGTGGCCGCGGCCGGCGTACACCTCCTGGACACGACGCTGCGGCGGGGGGAGCCAGGGCCGGTCCCACCGGCCCCGCTGCCGACGATCCCCGGCCGCGAGGTCGCCGGTGTCGTCGACGCCGTGGGCGAGGGCGTGCACCAGGACTGGCTCGGCTCCCGGGTCGTGGCGCACCTGGGTCCGGTGCCGGGTGGGTACGCCGAGCAGGCGGTCGTCGACGAGGGCCTCCTCTACGAGGTCCCCGACCACGTGTCGTTCCCGGCGGCCGTCGCCGCGGTCGGCACCGGTCGTACGGCGCAGGGCGTGCTCGAGCTCGAGCCGCCGCGACCCGATGACGTCGTGCTCGTCCCGTCGGCCGCCGGAGGTCTCGGCTGGCTGCTCGTGCAGAGCGCCCGTGCGATCGGCGCGACCGTCGTGGCGGCCGCACGCGGCGAGCGCCGGACGGCGGCGCTGGGTGCGCTGGGAGCCGACCTCGTCGTCGACTACGGCGAGGACGGTTGGGACAAGCGGGTCCGGGACGCCGTCGGCCCGGTGTCGGTCGTCTACGACGGCGTCGGCGGCGCGGTCGGTCGCACCGCCCTGGAGCTGCTCCGACCCGGCGGCCGGCTGGTGATGTTCGGGTACTCGTCGGGCCAGCCGACCCGGCTCGACACCGACGACCTGGTGGGGCGGGGCATCTCGGCAGGGTGGTCGCTCGGGCCGCGGATGACCGCGCTGCCCGGCGGGATCCCGGGCCTCGCCTTCCGCGCCCTCGGCCGGGTGGCCGCGGGGGAGTGGGAGCCGCTGGTGTCGGCGTACCCGCTGGCCGAGGCCTCTCGCGCCCATGCCGACCTCGAGGGGCGGCGGGCGCTGGGCAAGGTCGTGCTGGTGCCCGGGTCGGCATCGGGGTCGGGGTCCGCTCCGGATCCGGTTCCCGCCAAGGGCGAACCGACGCGCGCAAACCCGGTGGCGGGTGTCGGTGGCGCCGTCCACACTGATCGGCAGGAGACCCCATGACCGAGCAGCTGATCCCACCCCCGCCCGCCGCACCCGGCCCGCCCTCCCCGACGAGGGAGCCCGTTCGGCGGCTGCCGCGCGCTCTCACGCCGTTCAGGCACGCCGCCTACCGGCGCCTCGGTGGCGCGATGGTGCTGGCGACCTTCGCCAGCGGCGTCTGGATCGTCGCGCTGGTCTGGGAGGTGATCCGGATCGGTGGCGGCCCGGGGCAGCTGTCCGTGGTCTCGACGGCCGGTGCGGTCGGCGTACTCCTCCCGGCCCTGCTGGGCGGCGTCGTCGCCGACCGGGTGCCGCAGAAGCTCATCCTGCTGGTGGTCGCGGCCGTGGAGCTGGGCGGCATGGCGCTGGTCGCGCTGCTGTCCTGGACCGACCTGACCCAGCTCTGGCACCTGGCAGCGGTGTCGTTCGTGACCGGGATGGCGATGGCGTTCTACTACCCCGCCTACTCCGCGTGGCTGCCCGCGCTCGTGCCGGAGTCGGACCTGATGGCGGTCAACGGCTTCGAGGGCATGGTGCGGCCGACGATCGGCCAGGCCGTCGGGCCGGGCGTCGCCGGCGCGATCGTCGGCGCCCTGTCGTCGGCCGCCGCGCTGTCGGTCGCCGCGGGCGCCAACCTGCTCGGGCTGCTGGTGCTGACGCTGGTCCCGTTGACGGCCGTACGCCGCAGCGCGCCTGCCGAGGGGGAGGGCCCGGTCCCGGGCGACGGCCCCGCTGCGGGCGGCCTCGGGCACGCGGTCACGACCGCGCTCGCCGACGTCCGCGAGGGCTTCGTCTACATGGTCCGCACGCCTTGGCTGCTGGCCACCCTGGCGTTCGCGTCGGTCATGGTGCTGGCCGTGATGGGCCCGCTGGAGGTGCTCATCCCGTTCCTGGTCAAGGACCGCCTCGGCGGCGGACCCGGCGACCACGCGCTGGTGATGGCCTGCTTCGGCATCGGCGGCGCCGTGGGGTCGCTGGTGATGGCGTCGATGCGGATGCCGCGCCGCTACCTCACCTTCATGAACCTCACCTGGGGCGTGGCCTGCCTGCCGTTCCTCGCGATCGGGCTCGCCGACGCGGTCTGGGTCGTCGCCGCGGCCGCGCTGGTGATCGGCGCGCTCTTCTCCGCGCCGATGGTGATCTGGGGGACGCTGCTCCAGCGCCGCGTGCCGCCGCACCTGCTCGGGCGGGTCGCCTCGCTCGACTTCTTCGTCTCGCTCAGCCTGATGCCGATCTCGATGGCCGTCGCCGGCCCCGTCTCGGAGTGGATCGGGCTCACCGCGACGTTCACGATCGCCGCCGTCGTGCCCCTTGTCGCGGCCGCGCTCGCGACCTGGCTGGCCCGGCTGCCGGCCGACGAGATCGCGCACCCGCTGCGCGACGACTGACCGGGCGGCCTGCGGCGTCGTACGACGCCGGGGTCAGTCGTCCTCGACCCCCAGCCGGGCGAGGACCTCGGCGTTGTGCCGGTAGCCGTGCGTCTCGTATCCGACCACCGTCACCCACGGGGCGAGCGAGAGGACGATCAGGGACCAGGCGATGGAGACGCCGTTGGCCGCCAGCACGACCGGCAGCACCAGCAGCACGACCGTGCCGGCGATCAGCATCAGGTGGAACGGGTCCAGGCTGCGGCTGACCACCGCGTAGAAGACGTAGAGCGCCAGGAGGAAGATCCCCAGCGGGATGACGACGGTGAGCATGGTCACGACCAGGCTCAGGTGGGAGTGGTGCTCGAGGTAGTACGCCGCCGCGTGCAGCCCGGCGCCGACGGCGACGATCGCGCCGAAGAGCGGCATGTGGCCGTAGCCCCAGGCGAACGAGCGATCGCGCTGCGCGTGGAGGATCTCGCCGTGCGGGACGGAGAAGTAGGACCACCACATCCCGAACGTCATCGCGGTGCCGGCGAGCGCGAGCAGCGCGACGTCGAGGGTCAGCCCGTGCTCGGCGAGCGCGGTGAGCGTCACCATCGTGCCGAGCATCCCCTCGCCGAGCGCGATGATGACCAGCAGGCCGTAGCGCTCCGCGATGTGGTGGGCGTGCCACGGCGAGCCGTCGTAGGTGCGCTCGGCGTACGCCGGACCGCCCACCTCGATGAGGAACGGGATCACCATCAGCGCGAAGGTCAGCGGGACGGAGAAGTCGACCAGCGCGAGCACGCACCACAGCACCTGGGCGACCAGGATCGACCCGCCGTAGACGCGGTGCAGGCCGTGCCGGTCGGTGTCGTGGCGGCTCGCCCGCCACCACTGGACGAGCATCGCCACGCGCATGACGACGTAGCCCCAGACCATGACGTCGTTGTCGAGCGTGTCGCCGTCGTGGATCGAGCCGAACATCGCCGGGATGCCGAGCGCGAAGACGAGCACGCCGACCATCTGCAGCATCGTCGTGAGGCGGTAGATCCAGTCGTCGGTGTCGTACGCCGAGGCGAACCAGGTGAAGTTGATCCACGCCCACGAGATGCCGAAGGTCGCGAACGCGAACCCGATGATCCCCTCGACGATGTGGTCCTCGACGAGGGCGTGGGCGAGGGCGTTGGCCGCGGTGCCGAAGGCGACCACGAACGTCAGGTCGAAGAGCAGCTCCAGCGGGGTCGCGGCCCGGTGCTCCTCGTGCGGGTCGCGACCCGTCATCGGTCGGGTGCGGTGGCGGTGGGTCGCGTCCGGCATGGCAGGAGCCTAGCCTCGCCAGGAGCTCCACTCCGTACGTCGACCGAGCAGCGCGAGCAGACGCCGCCCGGGCGGCGCGTCGGCAGGAACCGGCACCGGTGCGCCGAACCCACCGTCGTGCTCCAGGGCGAGGGTGAGGGCCGTCGGGAGCAGGTCCTCGGCGAGGGCGGGCGGGATCGCGGCGTCGTACCCCGTCGCCTGCGCGACGTCCCATCCGTGCACGGTGATCTCGACCGCGGCGAGCCGGGCGATGGTGCCGACGGGGACCGGCTGGCCACCGACCTCGACGAGCGGGGTCGTCGCCGCGGCCCAGGCGCCCAGCAGCGCGCAGGCCTTGACCTGCAGGCTGGCGACCCGGCGGGCGACCGGCGCGGGAGCCGCGCTGTGCAGGCCGATCGCGCCGTCCGCGCCCTCGGCGAACGCGTCGAGCGCGTCCTCCATGTGGGCCAGGAGGTCGGCGAGCCGCCAGTGGCCGCACGGCGTCGGCCGGCAGAGGTCGTCGGGGGTCACGGTGAGCAGCGCGCCGCGGGTGTAGCCGAGGGCGCGCTCCAGCAGCTCGACCCCGGGGTCGACCTGCGACGGCGGGGGTACGACGGACACCGGGTCAGCCCGGTCGCGAGGCGCAGGCGGGCTCCGGCTTGTAGTCGGCCGGAAGCCGGTCGGGGAGCCCGAAGCGCGCGAACAGCCGCTTGTCGAAGAACGCGCTGACGTGGCGCACGGACTCGCCGTCGAGGTCGAGGACCTGGAGGTGGAAGGGCTCGAAGTGGCCGTCCGGCTGCCGCATGTAGAGGCCGAACGCCGGCTGCCCGTTGGCGGTCGTGGCCACCATCGGCATGTCCTCGACGCCGCCGGGGCACCGGGTGCTGATGAGCTCGCCGATGTTGTCGGCGCCGCGGTACCAACCCAGGAACGGCGGCATGTCCCACGTCGCGTCGTAGGTCAGCAGCTTGACGATCCGGTCGATGTCCTTGCGCCAGAACGCCTCGAGGTAGGCGTCGAGCATCTGCCGCTGCTCGTGGGACAGGTCCGGCTCGACCGACTCCGGGGTGAGGCCGCGCTCGTCGAGCTGGGCGTGCGCGCGCTGGAGGGCGGAGTTGACCGCGGCGGTCGTGGTGTCGAGGGCGCCCGCGGTCTCGGCCGCGGACCAGCGGAGGACGTCGCGCAGGATCAGGACCGCCCGCTGGCGGGCGGGGAGGTGCTGCAGCGCGGCGACGAACGCGAGCCGGATCGTGTCGCGCTCGGCGACCTCGACCGCGGCGTCGGGCACCGGCTCCAGCCAGGGGATCTCGGCGTTCTGCTCGAGCGCGTCGCCGGCGAGCGAGTCCGCCGTACCGAGCCCGGTCGGCATCGGGCGCCGCGGCCGCCCCTCGAGGTTGGTCAGGCAGACGTTGGTCGCGATCTTGTAGAGCCAGGTCCGCACCGACGACCGGCCCTGGAAGTTGGCCGACGCCTTCCACGCGCGCAGGAACGTCTCCTGCACGAGGTCCTCGGCCTCGTGCACCGAGCCGCTCATCCGGTAGCAGTGCGCCATCAGCTCACGCTGGTAGCGCCCGGTGAGGGCGTCGAAGTCGGCCAGCTCGTTCGTCGTCTGCGTCGTCGACTGACTGGTTGTCTGCTCGGTCACGGCCATGCTCCCCATCGCCTGCTCCCCGTCCTGTTGGAGTCTGCCTGATAGGTCGACCGGCGTCGACCGGGAAACTCATCGGTCTGAGCCGAGCGGACCGCGCGCCAGCGCAGCTGTAACGCAGTGTTACCTCACCTACCTCCGTGCTGTGACCGGTCACAGCACGGAGGTAGCGATCCGAACACTGCGTTACAGCGCCGCACGCGTCGCGACCTGGAGCGCCCGCTCGGCGAGGGGTACGGCGAGGTCGCGGTCGACGGGGACGAGGCCGACGCGGGTGCGCCGGTCGAGCAGGTCGCCCACGTCGCAGGCGCCCTCGTGGGTGACGCCGAAGACGAGCTCGGCGAGCGTGGTCGGGACCTGCGCGGAGACCGGCGCCAGCAGGTCGGCGTCGGGGAGGCGGGTGACCGCGCGCGCGGAGTCGAGCACGAGGGGCGCGTCCGCGCCGTACCTCCGGACGAGGCGCGCCTCCGCCGGCGACCCGGCGCGTGACGCGAGGTCGGCCAGGACCGCGCGCGGCGCGGCGCCGGCCAGCGGGAGCGTGGCGGTCCGGCAGGGGCCGGCGGTGAGGCCGGCGGAGGAGACCGCGGCGTCGACGGCGTCCTCGGCCATCCGGCGGTACGTCGTCAGCTTGCCGCCCACGACGGTCACCACGCCGGAGCGCCCCACGACCACCGCGTGCCTGCGGGACAGGTCGGCGGTGGAGTCGTCGCCTCCGTCGAGCAGCGGTCGCAGCCCGGCGAACGCGCCGACCACGTCGGAGCGCCGCAGCGGCCGCGAGAACGACGCCGACACCACGTCGAGCAGGAACCCGATCTCCACCTCGGTCGGTGTCGCCACGTCGGGGATCGGACCGTCGACGGGCTCGTCGGTCAGGCCGACGTAGAACGTGCCGTCGGGCTGCGGCAGCACGAGCACGAACCGGTTGGTCTCACCGGGGATCGGCGCGAACACGGCGACGTCGAGCCCCGGCAGCGTCTCGGCGCGCAGCACGACGTGGGTGCCGCGCGAGGGCCGGAGCCGCACGTCGTCGACCAGGCCGCCCGCCCAGACGCCGGCGGCGTTGACCACCGCGCGGGTGGTGATCTCGAGCGTCTCGCCGGTCAGGTCGTCACGCAGGCTGACGTGCGTCCCGGTCGTCGTCAGCACGCGTGCCCGGGTGTGCACGGCGGCGCCGTTGTCGGCGGCGGTGCGGGCGATCGTCGTCACCAGGCGGGCGTCGTCCTCGAGCTGCCCGTCCCACGACAGCAGCGCGCCGCGCAGGCCGGCGGCGCGGAGCACCGGTGCCAGCCGACGGGTCTCGGCCGGGGTGAGCCGGCGGGGCCTGGGGAGGGTGTCCGCGCTCGTCCCGGCAGTACGACGCAGCAGGTCGCCGGCCAGGAGCCCGCCTCTCGACACCGCCCCCTGGAGGCGGGTGACCGAGGACGCGAGCGGGATCAACGCGGGAAGCGGCCGGGTCAGGTGCGGCGCGGTGGTCTCCATCAGGATGCCGCGCTCGACGGCGCTCTCGTGGGCGACGCCGACCTGGCCGTTGGCGAGGTAGCGCAGGCCCCCGTGAACGAGCTTGGAGGAGAAGCGGGAGGTGCCGAAGGCCAGGTCGTGCGCATCGACGGCGAGCACCCGGAGCCCGCGGGTCGCGGCGTCGAGGGCCACCCCGGCGCCGGTGACGCCGAGGCCGATCACGACCAGGTCGACGTCGGTGGGGGCGTCGGCCAGTCCGGCGGTGATGCGTCGTACCTGGGCCTCTGGCCCACTCTTCGGCCGGAACGGGGCGGAAGGTTCAGGTGCGACGGGCATCAGGAGACCTCCAGCATGCGGGTGATGAGCAGCCGGAGCTCACCGTCGAGCGCGGCCCCGTCGACCGCCGTGGACCCGGCGGCGGGCTCGGGGTCGACCATCGTGTGGGCGGACAGCACGAACCCGTGCGCGGCGAGCACCAGCGAGCGGGCGATCAGGACGGGGTCTCCCTCGCGCACGGCTCCGGCGGCCTGGGCGGCCCGGATCCCCTCGGCGAGCAGGCCGCAGATCACCTCCTGCGAGCGGCCGCGCCGCGCGAGCAGGTAGGGGAGGATCAGCTCCGGGTCGAGCTCGACGATCCGCACGAACAGCTCGTTGTCGCGCAGCGCGCCGACGGCGCGGACCGCCAAGTCGGCGATCTCCTCCGCGCTCGGCGCGCTCGCGGCGTCGTACTCCTGGGTCGGGGCGACGGCCGTGACGAGGTCGGTCCACTCGCGCGTCATGAGGTCGCCGAGCAGCTGCGGCATGTCGGACCAGGTGCGGTAGATCGTCATCCGCGAGACGCCGGCGCGGCGGGCGACCTCGGTGAGGGTGGTGCGTCGCCAGCCGACGTCGAGGATGCAGGCGCGGGCGGCGTCGAGGTAGGAGTCGCGCGGCTGGGCCTCGAGGCTCGCGGGCGCTCGCACCTCGACCACCGGAACCTTGCGGTTGTGACGATGTGACGTCATATGTCACACTGTAACACATGACCGAGCAGAACATCTCCCTCGACCCGGCCCGCCGTCAGCCCGAGATGCACCCCAGCCGCTGGGGCGACCCGGCCGCCGCGGCGCCGCTCCCCGAGAGCGTGCGCGGCCTGGTCGAGATGGTCTTCCCCGTCGCCGAGACGCCGGCCGCGGCCGAGGTCGCCGTCCCGGCTGCGGCCCTCGCGCCCGAGCACCTCGCCGGGCTGGGCGCCCTCCTCGGCGAGGAGTACGTCGCCGCGGACGACTCCACGCGACGGATCCGCACCCGCGGGAAGTCCACCCCCGACCTGCTCCGCCAGCGGACCGGCGACCTGCGCGACGCCCCCGACCTGGTGGTCCGTCCGGGCAGCCACGACGAGGTGCAGGCCGTGCTCACCTACTGCGCCGAGCGCCGGATCGCGGTCGTGCCCTTCGGCGGCGGCACCTCGGTCACCGGTGGCCTCGTCGCTGCGCGTGACGGGCTGGTCGGCGTGGTGTCGCTCGACCTCGGCCGGATGCGCCGCCTGCTCGCCGTCGACGTCGAGTCCTCGACCGCGACCCTCGAGCCGGGGCTGCGCGGTCCCGAGGCCGAAGCGCTGCTGGCCGAGCGGGGCCTGATGCTCGGCCACTACCCGCAGTCCTTCGAGTTCGCGACCATCGGGGGCTTCGCCGCCACCCGGTCCAGCGGCCAGTCGAGCGCCGGCTACGGCCGGTTCGACGCGATGGTCGTCGGTCTCCGGGTCGCCACCCCGGTCGGCGACGTGCGGCTCGGCAGCTCGCCCGCAAACGCGGCGGGCCCCGACCTGCGCGAGCTCTTCCTCGGCTCGGAGGGGGCGTTCGGCGTGATCACCGAGGTGACCGTGCGCGTCCGCCCGCTGCCGGAGGTCAAGGTCTACGAAGGCTGGCGGTGGCCGGACTTCGCGGCCGGTGCGGCGGCGATGCGGGCGCTGGCGCAGTCCGACCTGCTGCCGACGGTGATCCGGCTCTCCGACGAGCACGAGACCGCGATCAACCTCGCCCGACCCGATGCGATCGGCGGCGAGGGCGCCGACGGCGGCTGCCTGATGATCGTCGGCCACGAGGGAACGCCGACGGCGGTCGAGGCCAAGCGGGCCGCGGTGACGGCCGCGCTCGAGCGGCTCGGCGGGACCGCGCTCGGCGCCGAGCCGGGTGAGGCGTGGGTCGCGGGGAGGTTCGCGGCGCCGTACCTCCGCGACTCGCTGCTCGACGTCGGTGTCCTCGTCGAGACCCTGGAGACGGTCGCCTTCTGGTCCGGCCGGCAGGCTCTCTACGACAACGTGAAGGCGGCACTCGAGGCCGCGCTCGGCGAGGGCACGCTGGTGCTCTGCCACATCTCGCACGTCTACCCGACCGGCTGCTCGCTCTACTTCACCATCGCCACGCCCGCAGGCCCCGAGCCGCTCGACCGATGGCTCGAGGCCAAGGCCGCGGCCTGCGACGCGATCGTCGCCAGCGGTGCGTCGATCACCCACCACCACGCCGTCGGCTCCGACCACCGGCCGTGGCTGCACCACGAGATCGGCGAGGTCGGCGTCGCCGCGCTGCGGGCGGTCAAGCAGGCGCTCGACCCCGCCGGCATCCTCAACCCTGGGGTGCTGATCCCGTGAGCGAGACGCGAGGCCGCCTCGGCGCTGCACACGGCCGCGGTCGGCGGATCGAGGCCGAGTGCGAGCGAACGAAGCTGGTCAACCCGTGAGTGAGGGCGACCGCTCGTTCGCGTTCCTCGTCAACCCGGTCTCCGGCGGCGGCGCGGCGCCACGCGTCGTCGTACCCCTGGCGCGGCGGCTGCGCGAAGCCGGGGCGATCGTCGAGGTCACCTACACCTCCTCGCCTGCGGACGTGCCCGACCCCGTGCAGCGGGCCGCCGGCCGCGGCGATGTCGTGGTCGCCGTCGGCGGTGACGGGATGCTCTCCTCGGTGGCGGGCGAGGTCGCGGCCGTCGGCGGCGTGCTCGCGGTCGTGCCGGCCGGCCGCGGCAACGACTTCGCGCGGATGGTCCGGGTGCCCACCGGGGTGGACGCCCAGGTCGCGCTGCTGCTCGCCGGGGAGGCGCGGGCGGTCGACCTGCTCGAGGTGACGATGCCCGGGCAGCGGCCGGTCGCGGTGGCGGGATCGGCGTACGCCGGCGTCGACGCCCGCGCCGCCGAGATCGTCGACCGGTCGCGGTGGATGCCGTCGAAGCTGCAGTACCCGGTCGCCGCGGTCCGCGCGCTCGCCTCCTACCGCCCGGTCGAGTGCGTGCTGGAGGTCGACGGCCGGCGCACCGAGCACAGGGCGGCGACGGTCGTCATCGCCAATTCCGGGTACTACGGCAAGGGGATGCTGATCGCGCCCGGCGCCGACGTCGCCGACGGACTGCTCGACGTGGTCGTCATCGAGGCTGCGTCGCGCAACGGGCTGATCCGCTCGCTCCCCAAGGTGTACGGCGGCGCGCACGTCGCTCTCGACGAGGTCACCGTGCTCCGGGGCGGCCGGGTCACGCTCAGCGGCACCTATGCCGGAGGCGGGCTGGTCCCGGCGGGCGCCGACGGCGAGGGCCTCGGGGCGCTCCCTCCAGACGCAGTTGCACCGCTCACGGTCGAGATCCGCCCCGGCGCGCTCAACCTGCTGGCCTGACATCGATCGTCGAGTCGGCTGATCTCTGCACGCCGAGAGCGTCGAGTCGGCTGATCTCTGCACGCTGAGAGCGTCGAGTCGGCGCGTGTTGACATGCGCCGACTCGGCGTCGTACGAGTGCAGAGATGCGCCGACTCGACAAGGACGGCGGTCAGGACGCGAAGGACCAGACCAGCAGATCGGTCGGGACGGCGGCGGTCACCTCGTGGACAGGTTCGTCGACCATGCAGATCGCGTCGCCGGTGCCGAGCGGCTCGGCCAGCGAGAACCGCAGCAGCGCGCCCGTGGCGACGAAGGCGTAGACGCGGCCAGCCGCCGGCAGGGCGACCGACTCCCCGGCACCCAGTCGCGCCACGGAGAACTCGGCCCCCGCGACCCCGACCGCCAACGGACCCGAGGGCCCTGCCACCGGCACCAGTCCGGCGCCGGGCTCGGCGTCGACGGCGACCGAGGCGTACGACGGCACCAGGTCCGGCTCGTCGGGCGTCAGCCACACCTGCACGAACCGCGCCGATCCGTCGGCGGTCGCCATCTCCGAGTGCCGCACCCCGGAACCGGCCGACAGCACCGCGCATTCGTTTGCGCGCAGGACCGTCGTGGCCCCGGTCGAGTCCCGGTGCTCGATCGTGCCGGACACGACCCAGCTCACGATCTCCAGCGCACTGTGCGGATGCTCCTCGAACCCCATGCCGGCCCCGAGCAGGTGGTCGTCGTGGCATGCGAGCGGCCCGAACGACAGCCATTCGGGGTCGTACGCCGCTCCGAAGGCGAAGGCATGCCGTGTGATCCGCCCTACCCCACGTTCGGCAAACCTGGACGATGACCTGCGGATAGAGACGCTCACAGGCAGGATTGTGCCCGTGTCCTCCGAATCGCCGACGCCGGCGACCGTTCCGCGGCTGCCGGCGGAGTTCCGGTTCGGAGTCGCGACCGCGGCGTACCAGGTCGAGGGGGCAGCCGACGAGGACGGGCGCGGCCCGTCGGTCTGGGACACGTTCTGCGCCGAGCCGGGTCGCGTCATCGACGGCTCGAGCGGCGCGGTCGCGGACGACCACTACCACCGGTCGGCCGAGGACGTCGCCCTGATCGGTGACCTCGGGGTCGACAGCTACCGCTTCTCGGTGAGCTGGTCGCGGATCCAGCCCGACGGCCGCGGGCGCGCCAACGCAGCCGGACTCGCGTTCTACGACGAGCTCGTCGACCAGCTGCTCGCGGTCGGCGTACGCCCCACCGTGACGCTGCACCACTGGGACCTCCCGCAGGCGCTCGAGGACGAGGGCGGCTGGCTGGTGCGCTCGACGATCGACGCGTTCGCCGACTACGCCGGGATCGTCGGCGACCTGCTCGGCGACAGGGTCGCGGACTGGATCCCCGTCGCCGCGCCGAACGTGCTCGGCATGGCCGGGTACGCCGGCACCGACCTCGCACCCGGACGGGGACTCGGTCTCGACGGTCTCCGGGCCACCCACCACCTGCTGGTCGCCCACGGCCGGGCGGCTGCGGCGCTCCGCGCCAGGGGTGCTGCCAGCATCGGGTGCGCCAACAACCACGCGCCGATCTGGCCCGGCTCCGCCGACCCCGCCGACGTCGGAGTGGCGAAGATCTTCGACGCCCTGTGGAACGGCTGCGTCGCCGAGCCGATGCTGCTCGGCCGCTACCCGCAGGACCTGCTGCCGCTCGTCGAGGACTTCGTCGTCAACGGCGACCTGGCCACGATCCGGCAGCCGCTCGACTTCTACGGCATCGACTACTACATGCCGATCAAGATCGGGGTCGCGCCGGAGGACGCCCTGCTGCCGTTCGAGATGCGAGAGATCCTCGGCCACCCGATGACGTCCCGCGGCTGGCCGTCGGTCCCGACCGCGCTCCGCGAGTGGCTGGTCGTCTTCCGCTCCCGCTACCGCGCCGCGCTCCCGCCGCTCCAGATCACCGGCTGCGGGTCCGCGGCCACGGCCGGCCCGGACGAGCACGGCGTCATCGACGACCAGGACCGGATCGACTTCCTCGGCCCGCACCTCACCGCCGTGCAGGAGGCGATCGCCGCCGGCGTCGACGTCCGCGGCTTCTACGTCACCTCGCTGCTCGACGACTTCGTCTGGCACGACGGCTACACCCAGCAGTACGGCCTCGTGCACGTCGACCGCCACACCCTGGCCCGGACGCCCAAGGCCTCGTTCCGGTGGTACGCCGACCTCGTCGCCGCGCACCACGCCCGGCGCAGCGGCTAGGTCGTGGCTCCTTGATCCGGGCGCGATGGTCCGCGGTCTCCTGAGCCTTCACACCCGACTGTCGTGGACGGCGCGGTGGCCGCGACGAGTCTTGTCAGAACTCTTGTCAGAACGCGTGGACGTCAGGGCTTGCGGCCGGACTCGGCCACGGCCATCAGGGCGTCGATCTGCGATGCCGACAGGACGTGCTCGATGCCGAGCACTGCTGCGCCCGCCAGACCGCCGTAGGGACCCAGCACGCTGTTGGCCAGCACGAGGTTGCGGGTGGCCAGGGGCATTGCGCGCTCGTAGACGACGCTGCGGACGCCGGCCAGCAGGTCGTCGCTGACCTCTGTCAGGGAGCCCCCCATGGTGACCCGCGCCGGGTTGTAGAAGTGGACCAGCATGGCGACCAGCTCGCCGATGAGCACGGCGGCCTCGCGGACCAGGCGCTGGGCGGTCGCGTCGCCGCTGGCGATGCGCTCCCGCACGTCCGCGATCGTCGGGGTCGGCTCGTCGGGGGTGTGCTCGCCGAGCCGTCGGAGGATGGCACCTGTCGAGGCCAGTGCCTCGATGCAGCCGACGTTGCCGCAGACGCACGGGTCGCCGGGACCACGGACCCGGACGTGACCGATGTCGCCCGCTGCGCCGTCGGGCCCGCGATGGAGCACGCCCTCGCTCGTGACGAGGCCGCCCCCGATGCCGGTGCCGACCTTGACGAAGAGCAGCGGGTGTCTGGTCGGCGGCGATGGCACGGGCCTCGCCGAGAGCGCGCAGATTGGCGTCGTTCTCGAGGATGACCGGCTGGTCGAAGTGCGCCTGCAACCGCGCCGCCACCGGATAGGCGTGCCAGCCCGGCATGATCGGCGGACGGACGGGGGTCCCGAGATGGCCGTCCACCGGACCGGGCAGGCCGATCACGACGGCGCGCGTCGCGACCTCGACGGGTGCGGCCGCGCGCAGCGCCTCCAGTCGGGTCTCGATGAGGTCCAGCGTGGCGTCCGGGCCGTCCCGTACGTCATGTTCCAGGTGCTCGTGCGCCACGACCTTCTGGCTGAGGTCGACGACGGCAAGGTGCATCCCGCGTGCTCCCACGTCCGCGATCAGCAGGTGTCCGCACTCCGGCGACCAGCTCCAGCCGGTCAGCCGGGCGGCCCCGGCCGGCGGTCGGCCGGGTGCCCGCGACCCGCAGCACGCCTTGGGTCAAGAGCGTGTCGACCGCCGCGCTCACGGTGCTCCGGGGCATCCCGACGGCAGGTACCAGGTCGGCCTTGCTCACGGCCGCTCCCGAGGCGACGAGCCGGGCGACGGTGCTGAGGGTGACGGCGCCAGGTCGTCCGGCCACGACGGGCGTGCTCAGTCGCAGCGGGGGCAGGGGTGACGAAGTGGGCATCACGGACGGATTCTGTCAGATAACTAACAGCATCACGCATTATTCCGTCGTTGTATGGCGCTGGACCCCGCTCCTAGTGTGACTGCCGACACATCGTTGGTCGCTCGGGGCTGGTTGAAGGCTGGTCGAAGGAGAGCTGTGGGACGTCCGATCACGCTGTTCACGGGGCAATGGGCAGACCTGCCGTTCGAAGAGGTCGCGCGGCTGGCCGGCGAGTGGGGCTACGACGGGCTCGAGATCGCGTGCTGGGGTGATCACTTCGACCCCTGGGCCGCTGTCGAGGACCCCTCCTACGTCGCGGGGCGGCGGGAGATCCTGGCCCGCAATGGTCTCGAGGTCTACGCGATCTCCAACCACCTGACCGGACAGGCCGTGTGCGACGACCCGATCGACGCCCGCCACGAGGCGATCCTGCCGGCCCGGGTCTGGGGAGACGGTGATCCGGAAGGCGTGCGCCGCCGTGCCGCGGAGGCTATGAAGGTGACCGCGCGCTCGGCGGCCGCGCTCGGCGTCGACACCGTCGTCGGCTTCACCGGATCGAAGATCTGGAAGACGGTCGCGATGTTCCCGCCGGTGCCGCAGTCGATGGTCGACGACGGCTACCAGGACTTCGCCGACCGCTGGAACCCGATCCTGGACGTCTTCGACGAGGTCGGCGTCCGGTTCGCGCACGAGGTGCACCCCTCGGAGATCGCCTACGACTACTGGACGACGGTCGCTGCGCTGGAGGCGGTCGAACACCGCCCGGCGTTCGGGCTGAACTGGGACCCGAGTCACTTCGTCTGGCAGGACCTGGACCCCGTCGGGTTCCTGTGGGACTTCCGCGACCGGATCTACCACGTGGACTGCAAGGACGCGAAGCGGCAGACCGGCAACGGGCGCAACGGCCGGATGGGCTCGCACCTGGCCTGGGCCGACCCTCGGCGCGGCTGGGACTTCGTCTCCACCGGCCACGGCGACGTGCCGTGGGAGGCGTGCTTCCGGATGCTCAACACCATCGGTTACACCGGCCCGATCTCCATCGAGTGGGAGGACGCCGGGATGGACAGGTTGGTCGGCGCGGCCGAGGCGGTCGGGTTCGTCAACGCGCTTGGCGTTCGATCCACCGTCGGCCGCGTTCGACGCCGCCTTCAGCAGCAAGTGACCCGGGGAAGGCCACATGACTGACGACAGCCCGGCGATCGGCATCGGGATGGTGGGCCACGCCTTCATGGGCCGGGTCCACTCCCAGGCGTGGCGCACCGCCGCTCGTTTCTTCGAGCTGCCGCTGCGGCCCGACATGGCAGCGCTGTGCGGCACCAGCCAGGCAGCGGTGGCGGCCAGCGCGGAGCGGCTGGGCTGGCGGTCGTGGACGACCGACTGGAGGGAGCTCCTCGAACGGGACGACGTCGACCTGATCGACATCTGCAGCCCTGGCGACACCCACGCCGAGATCGCGATCGCGGCCCTGGACTCCGGCCGCCACGTGCTCTGCGAGAAGCCGCTGGCCAACTCCGTCGAGGAGGCCCGGGCGATGGTGGCCGCCGCCGAGCGAGCGCGACCGCACGGCGTGCGCGACATGGTCGGGTTCACCTACCGACGCGTGCCCGCCGTCGTGCTCGCCCGGGAGCTGGTGGCACAAGGGCGGATCGGGCAGGTACGGCACGTGCGCTGCCAGTACCTGCAGGACTGGCTCGTCGATCCTGACTTCCCGCTGACCTGGCGCCTGCAGGCCGACAAGGCCGGCTCCGGCGCGCTGGGCGACCTCGGCGCGCACATCGTGGACCTCGCCCAGTTCGTGACCGCGGACCGCATCACCGGCGTCACCGGCATCACCGAGACCTTCATCACCGAACGCCCGCTGCCGGCGAGCTCCGACGAACGCGGGCCGGTGACCGTCGACGATGCGGCGGTGTTCGTCGGCCGGCTCGGCGGCGGTGCGCTCGCCACCTTCGAGGCGACCCGGTTCGCCGCCGGCCGCAAGAACGGCATCCGGATCGAGGTCAACGGCAGCGCAGGCTCGCTGGCCTTCGACTTCGAGTCGATGAACGAGCTGTGGTTCTACGACGGCACCGAGGATCCGCGCGACCGCCGGCTTCCGCCGGATTCTGGTCACCGAGACCCGTCCACCCCTACGTCGACCGCTGGTGGCCGCCCGGGCACCCGCTCGGCTTCGAGCACGGCTTCACCCACCAGGTCGTCGACCTCGTCGGCGACATCGCGTCCGGTCGTACGCCCCGGCCCTCGTTCTCCGACGGCCTGCAGGTCCAGCTGGTGCTGGAGGCGGTCGGACGGCTCCGCCGCCGACGGAGGCTGGCAGCCGATCCAGGACGTCGCCGACCAACAGTCTGATCCAGAAGGGACCACCCCACGATGAGTGTTTCGACCGGTCAAGGTGAGCAGCAGGTGACCATGGGAGCAGGCACGCGGGTGCGGCTCTCGACCATGATGTTCCTGCAGTTCTTCGTCTGGGGCGCCTGGTTCGTCACGCTCGGCACGTTCCTGGCCACCAGCCTCGATGCCTCCGGGAGCCAGATCAGCCTCGCGTACCTGACGCAGTCACTCGGTGCGATCATCGCGCCGTTCATCATCGGACTGATCGCCGACCAGTTCTTCTCGGCCCAGAAGGTGCTGGGGGTCCTCCACCTCGGCGGTGCCGCGCTGCTCTGGTTCGCCTCCACCGCGGACAGCTTCGGCGCGTTCTTCCCGCTCATCCTGGGCTACATGGTCCTGTACATGCCGACGCTGGCCCTGGTGAACGCCGTCTCGTTCCGCCAGATGTCGAGCCCCGAGAAGCAGTTCCCTGCAGTGCGCGTGCTCGGCACCGTCGGGTGGATCGTTGCCGGCCTGATCATCGGCTGGCTCGGGTGGGAGCAAGGTGACCAGCTCTCGCTGAGCTTCCGGATGGCCGCCATCGCCTCCCTCGTGCTCGGAGTCTTCAGCTTCACACTGCCCGCGACGCCGCCGACCCGGCGCGGTGAGCGGGTCGCCGTACGCGACATCCTCGGCCTCGACGCTCTCGCCCTGCTGAAGGACCGCTCGTACCTGGTGTTCTTCGTCGCCTCGATCGCGATCTGCATCCCGCTCGCGTTCTACTACAACTTCACGAACCTGTTCCTCAACGAGGAAGGGGTGAAGTCTGCGGCCGCTGTCCAGTCGCTCGGACAGGTCTCCGAGGTCCTGTTCCTGCTGTTGATGCCGTTCCTGATGGTCAAGCTGGGAGTGAAGAAGACGATCGTGATCGCGATGGCCGCCTGGGCCCTGCGCTACGTCTTCTTCGCCTTCGGTGACTCCGGTCCGATGTTCTGGATGCTGCTGCTCGGCATCCTCCTGCACGGCATCTGCTACGACTTCTTCTTCGTCGCCGGTCAGATCTACACGGACCGCTTTGCGGGGAAGCGCTTCCGCGGCGCTGCCCAGGGCATGATCACCCTGGCGACGTACGGCGTCGGCATCCTGATCGGCTCCCTGGTCTCCGGGCCGATCGTCGATGCCTACGCGACCGCCGACGGGCACGCATGGTCGAGCATCTGGGCGGTACCGGCGATCATCGCCGCGGTGGTGATGATCCTCTTCATGATCCTGTTCAAGGACCAGCGCAACAAGGAGGTCGCCGGATCGTAGGGCGCCCAGCACGCCGTGGGCCCGACCTTTCCTGCGGCCCGGCGTGCCCGGCACCGCGGCGAGCTCGGGTCGACCGCGAGTCACCGGGGCGCGTCGGTCGAGGACAGACCGCGCACTAGCCTGAGCGCATGAGTGCTGCGCCCGCCAGGATCGTCTTCCTCGTCGGTGCCCGCCGCAGCGGCCTGTCCGCCCTGGGCGGTGGCCTGAGGGGCCTCGGCCTGGGCGCGCCCGACCCGGCGTGGGTGGCCGACCTGCACGACGAGCTGCTGCGCCGGTGCGACCTGAGCGACGACGACGCGCGGCCGGACGCGTGGTACGCCACCGGAAAGGTCGCCAACCACGGCCCGCTCCGCGTCCGGGTGCACGAGTGGCTGGCCGGAGAGCTCGCCCGCCTCGGCCCCGAGATGGTCGTCGAGGACCCACGGTCGGCGTGGTTCGTCGGTCTCTGGCGGGCCGCCGCACTGCGGTGCGACGCGGAGCCGGCGTACGCCCTGGTGCTGCGGCCGGCGCCCGAGGTCGTCCTCAGCCAGCGGCGCGCGGACGGTGGGTCCGCCGACGCCGCCGACGCCGCCGATGACGCCCGCCGCACCGCCGGCTGGCTCAACAGCATGCTCCACACCGAGCGGGCGACCCGGGGCGCGCAGCGCGCGTTCGTTCGGTACGCCGACCTCCTCGAGGACTGGACCGTCCCCGTGCACGCGCTCGGACGCGCCCTCGACCTCGACGCGGTCCGGGCCGCACCGGCCAACGACATCCGCGCCGCCGCCGCGGCGATCGACCCGCGGCGTCGTACCGTCACCGCGGACTGGGCCGACCTGCGGCTGCCGTCCCGACTCGCCGACCTGGCCCGCGAGGCGTCCGCGCAGCTGGACCGGCTCGCCGATGGCGGTGGCGGCCGCGACGCCGGTGCCGAGGCCGCGCTCGACCAGGTGCGGGCGGCGTACGCCGAGCTCTACGGGGAGGCCGAGGCGATCGCCCGGTCCAGTGCGGAGGCGGAGTTCCGGGCGGGCGAGCGGGCGGCAGGCGCCGGCGGTGCTGGCGGCGACGTCGCGCCGGTCCAGCGCGCCCGGGCACGGATCAAGCGCGCGCTCGGCCGGGAGGACTGACGTGCCGCGCATCCACGACCCGGCGCCAGAAGAGCCCGACATCGCGTGCCGCGAGGGCCTGGGGGAGTACGACGTCCGCTGGCCGTGGCGGGACGGACCGCTCACGCCGGGGCTGACCTGCGTGTTCCGCGTGAAGAACGAGGCGCACAACCTGCCGTGGGTGCTGCCCGCGATCTTCGAGGCCGTCGACCACGTCGTGGTCGTCGACAACCAGTCCCACGACGGAACGCCCGAGGTGGCCCGCCGGATCGCGGAGGAGTGCGGCGCGCTCGACCGGTTCACCGGGACGTCGTACCCCTTCGCCGTGAGCCGCGCCGGCGCCGAGCACCTGGCGACTCCGCCGGACTCGGTGCACTCGCTGACGCACTTCTACAACTGGTCGTTGGCGCACGTGCGGACGACGTACTCGATGAAGTGGGACGGCGACATGGTGCTGACCGAGGAGGGCATCGGACTGCTCGGCGACCTCGCCTGGCAGCTCGAGCGCTCAGGTGCGGTGGTCGCGATCCCGCGGCTGCCGCTCTACGTGGTCGACGAGTCGGTGGCCTGGCTCGACGTGGGGTTGAAGTTCTTCGAGCCGTGGGTCTACCCGATGGGGCCGGACTTCACGTTCGTGAAGGCGTTCGAGTGGGAGGTGCGGGAGTTCCCGGACAGCTCGGACCGCTGGATCGCGCCGGAGGGGCTCTGTGTCGAGCTCAAGTGGCTGGACTCCGACGAGTTCTCCCACTGGTCGAGCACCGACGACTTCGCGGCCGAGCGGGTGCAGCGCAAGCAGCGCGAGTGGGACGTCCACCGCGCGCTGGTCGAGGGCCGCGGCGACCGGATGCGCGGTCTTGTGCGGATCGAGTCGCCCCCCGGGACCCACGTGATCGACCACGTCGCCCGGCGCTGGTTGCGTACGGCGCCGCGACCCCTCGTGCGGTCGACGCACTGACCCGCTTCAGCCCGCCGTGAGCGCCGCCGCCGTCCGCCGGACGATCTCGGCGAGCCGCTCCGGACTCGTCGCGACGTTGAGCCGCACGTGCCCGGTCAGCCCGGGGTGGTAGTCGTGGCCGGCGGCGAGCCGGACCCGGCCGCGCTCGAGCGCCACCGCCGCGGGGTCGTCGTGGCCGTAGCCGCGCAGGTCGAGCCAGGCGAGGTATGTCGCTTCGAGCGGCCTCATCCGCGCCTCCGGCAGGTGCCCGGCGAGCAGGTCGGCGAGCAGGTCCCGCTGCGCGGCGAGCCGGGTGCGGAGGGCGGCGAGCCACTCGTCGCCCTCGGCGTACGCCGCGACCGCGGCGACCACCCCGAGCGGTGACCACGAGTCGTTGCGGGCCATCGGGACCTCGCGGATCAGGTCCCGGGTCGCCGGGTCGGGCGCGACGACCTGGGCGCAGCGCAGCCCCGCGGTGTTGAAGGTCTTCGACGCCGCGACCACGGTGACCGCGTGGTCGGCAGTGCCGTCCAGGGACAGGTAGGGGACGTGCCGGGGCTGGTGGCCGTCGGCGTCGGGGAGCACGAGCGGTGCGTGGATCTCGTCGGAGACCACGCGGGCGCCGTGCCGGACGACGACGTCGCGGATCGCCTCGAGCTCGGCGCGGTCGAACGCCCGGCCCCACGGGTTGTGCGGGTTGGTGAGCAGCAGCGTGCGGGCGCCGGTCGTGGTGAGGAGGTGGTCGAGCCGGTCGGGGTCGATCTCCGCCCGTGCGGCGTCGGGGTCGACGACCAGGTCGACCCGCTTGCGGCCGGTGATCTCGGCGATGCTGATCAGCGGCGGGTAGCCGGGCAGCGTCATCACCACCGGCGCCTGCTCGGAGAGGACGTCGAGGGCCAGCCGTACCCCGGCGGTCACGTCGACCGTGGGGATGACCGACGCCGGGTCGAGGTGGTGGCCGAAGTGGCGGGCGGCGAAGCCGGCGTACGCCTCGCCCAGCGGGCCGCCCATCTGGAAGTCGGGGTAGCCGGTGACACCCGCGGCGACGGCCGTCTGCCAGCGCCTCGGCGACCGGGGGCGCGAGCGCGTAGTCCATCTCGGCCACCCACGCAGGGAGGACGTCGGGGTCGACCTGACCCCACTTGCACGGCAGCGCCCGGCGGGCCTCGGCGTCGGTCAGGTCTCGCAGCACGGCTCCCAACCTAGGCGATCGCCACACCCGAGGACCCGCAGGTCGAGGAGGTCGCGCAGCGACCGTCACGAGACCGTGTAGGACCCGGGGTCGCAGCTAGGCGAGCAGCCCGAGGATCGCGGTCCGGTGCTCGACCGCGGCCGCGGCGCCGGACTCTGCAGTCTGCCGATCCGTGCGGAGCGTCCGACTCGCCTCGGTGAGCCGACCCTCGACCGAGCTGAGGGTCGCCTCGAGATAGGCGCGGGCGTCACGACGCTGGGTGTGGTCGCGCCCGAGGAGTACGACGCCGGCCACCGCTGCCATCACCACCACGATCCAGGCGAGCGGCGCGAGCTGCGGTTCGGTGAGCGCGAGCAGCAGTGCGACCGCGGCGAGCCCGCCGGCGGCGTACCCGGCCGGGCGGACCCAGGTGGCCGCGGGACGCCGTGCCCGGAGCCTGCCGACGACCTGGTCGCGCCACGACTCCTCGGCGACGCCGTCCTCGCGGACGGTGAGGGTGATGCCAGCCGTGGTGACCGTGCGCTCCGTCGGGGCAGGCTGTGCGGCGTCCTGCTGCAGCTGGTCCGTGCATGCCCGGACGACCGGCGCGAGCACGGTCAGCGCCAGCGCGCGCCGCGGCTGCGGCACCCCGTCGCCCCCCAGGTCGGCGACGAGGAGGTCGAGGACGGTGCCGGCCGGCGCGTTCCACTGGTGGGCGCTCTGCGAGCTCGCGACGAAGCCCATCCGGGAGCGGGCCTCGGCCATCCGGTCGAGCGTGTCGGCCTCGGCCGGCGCGCCCTCGTCGACGAGCGTGCGCAGGCAGTCGGCGAGCGGGTCCTCGGAGTCGTCCTGTGTGGTCGCCGCCGTGCCGGGCTGACCGGAGTCACCGGACCCGCGGCCCCCGTCGCTCACCGCGGCGCGGGTGACCCACGACCGCAGCCGGGAGAGCCGGTCGACCGGCGAGCCGCTCCCGAGCGCGTCGACGAGGACCTCGGGTGCGGGCGTGCCGACCACCGTTGCGAGCGCTGCGGTGAGGTCCTTGCGGGCCTGGTCGCCGAGCCGCCCCTCGGTGATCGCGATCCACAGCGCCCGTTGGCCGACGGTGACCTCCGGGGTCGTCGGCAGCAGCGCCGGGAGGTGCTGGCCGGCCCACCGTTCCTGGCGGCCCACCGCGTCGAGCAGCACCAGGAAGAGCGCCGTCCGAGCAGGGTCGCGGCGCAGAGCCTCGGTGAGGTCGGGGTGCTCTTCGTGATCCGCGGGCCCCGCCTCCGCGTCGGCGGCGAGCGCCCGGGCGGCGGGCGCCAGCCAGTACCCCGGCACGTCGGCAGGCGTCGTCGCGCCGTACATCCCGGCGTTGCCGGTCATCACGGTCGCCGACACCACGTCACGGGCGTGCCGCCGGACGGCCGCTGAGTCGGCGTACTGGTTGAGCTCGCCGCGGACGTCCTCGTACTCCACGAACGCGATGAACGCCTCGGTCAGCCGGTCGATCTGCGCCTGCAGGTTGCCGGACTGCTGCCGCATCTGCTCGGCGAGACGGCTCCCCGACCGGGCGGCGGACGCGGCAACCGCCGCGACCTGCTCCTCGGTCTGCGCGATCCGCCTGTCCTGGGACCAGTCGGTCCAGAAATCACTCATCGGTCCACCTCCGGGCCGTGCTCGTGTTCGCTCACAGTCCGGAGTTGTGCCCCCGGGGTGGCGCGCGGAAACGGCGGTCGGAGCCTGTGGAGGATGTTGGTTCATCACGGTATGCAGGTGAGTCGACACTTCCCTCGCCGAGCTCCGCACGGGAAGTGCAGGTTCGTCTACATACCGTGATGAAGCCGCACGGCCCGCCCTACAGCGCGGCGACGACCTCGGTGGCCTGCTTGATCGCGCGCTTGGCGTCGAGCTCGGCGGCGACGTCGGCGCCACCGACGACGTACCTGCCCTCGGCGACCAGATCGCGCACCGACTCCTGGCCGGCGCACACGACGACGTGATCGACCTCGACCACCTGCGGCTCGCCGTCGACGGTGAGGTGGAGGCGTACGCCGTCGGGCGCGTCCTCGATGCGGTCGTACGACGCCCCGCTGACCTGCCGGACGCAGGACTGCTTGAGCACGGCGCGGTGCGCCCAGCCCGACGTCTTGCCGAGCCCGATGCCGATGGGGGTCGTCTTGCGCTGGATCAGCGTGACCTCGCGGGCGACCGGCCGGTCCTTGCGCTCGGTCAGGCCGCCGCGGTGCAGGCTCGGGTCGCCGACGCCCCAGTGCGCCATCCAGTCGTCGAGGGTCTCCTCGGTGTGCGTCAGCCACACGCTCACGTCGACGCCGATGCCGCCGGCGCCGATCACGGCCACCCGGCGCCCCGGCACCTGCGCGCCGGAGAGGACCTCGTCGTACCGCAGCACCCGCGGGTGGTCGATGCCCTCGATCGGCGGCACGCGGGGGGCGACGCCGGTGGCGAGGACGACCTCGTCGTACGCCGCGAGGTCGGCCGCGGTGGCCTCGGTGCCGAGGCGTACGTCGACGCCGAGCACCTCCAGGCGGCGGGTGAAGTAGCGCAGCGTGTCGCGGAAGTCCTCCTTGCCGGGGACCTGCATCGCGAGCCGGAACTGGCCACCGATCTCCGCGCTCCGCTCGAAGAGGGTGACCGCGAAGCCGCGCTCGGCGGCCGACGTTGCCGCGGCGAGACCGGCGGGGCCGGCGCCGACGACGGCGACGGTCGCCTTCCGCCGGGTCGGCGCGAGCACCAGCGTCGTCTCGTGGCAGGCGCGCGGGTTGACCAGACAGGAGGCCCGCTTGTTCTTGAACGCGTGGTCGAGGCACGCCTGGTTGCAGGCGATGCAGGTGTTGATCTCGTCGGCGCGGCCGGCGGCGGCCTTGGTGACGAACTCCGGGTCGGCCAGCAGCGGCCGGGCCATCGAGACGAGGTCGGCCTGCCCGGAGGCGAGGATCTGCTCGGCGGCCTCGGGTGTGTTGATCCGGTTGGACGCGCAGACCGGCACCGAGACCTCGGCCTTGAGCCGCGCGGTGTGCTCGACCCAGGCGGCCCGCGGGACCTGGGTGATGATCGTCGGCACCCGTGCCTCGTGCCAGCCGATGCCGGTGTTGAAGACCGTCACGCCGGCGTCCTCGAGCAGGTGCGCGAGCTCGACGACCTCCTCCCAGGACTGCCCGTCCTCGACGAGGTCGATCAGCGAGATCCGGTAGACGATCGGGAAGTCTTCGCCGACCAGGTCCCGCGCCCGGCGCACGATCTCGACCGGGAAGCGCATCCGCTGCTCGGCGGTCCCGCCCCACTCGTCGGTGCGGTCGTTGGTGCGGGCGGCGAGGAACTGGTTGATGAGGTAGCCCTCGGAGCCCATGATCTCGACGGCGTCGTACCCGGCCTTGCGCGCGAGTGCGACGGAGCGGGCGAAGTCGGTGGCGGTCTGGTCGACGCCCTTGGCCGACAGCGCGCTGGGCTTGAACGGCGTGATCGGCGACTTCCGAGTCGAGGCGCTGACGCTGATCGGGTGGTAGCCGTAGCGGCCGGCGTGCAGCACCTGGAGCGCGATCGCGCCGCCCTCGGCGTGCACCGCGTCGGTCACCGCACGGTGCCGCATCGCCTGCAGCCGGCTGTTGAAGTCGGCGGCCAGCGGCTTGAGCCAGCCGCGCTTGTTGGGGGAGTAGCCGCCGGTGACGATGAGGCCGACGCCGCCGCGGGCGCGCTCGGCGTAGTACGCCGCGAGCTCGGGCAGGTGGCGCGCGCTGTCCTCGAGCCCGGTGTGCATGCTGCCCATGACCACCCGGTTGCGGAGGGTCAGCGAGCCGAGACGCAGGGGGGCCGTCAGGTGCGGGTACGGCGCCCGCGGGCCCGGCGTGCTGCCGGCGTCGGTCGTGGCGCCGTTCGTGGCGTCGGTCATGAGTGAGCCTCCAGGTATTCGGTGAGCCACGCGATCTGCCCCTCTTCGAGGAGGATGCCGCCGCGGAGGACGAGGTACTGGTCGAGTTCGAGCCCGGTGAGGGCCGAGGGGTCGGAGTAGTCGCGCTTCTCGAGCTGCCGGTAGTGGTCGAGCCGGACCTGGTGGTCGGCGAGCTGGCCGCGCACCGAGGCGAGCACGGCCTCCCGGTCGCCGAACGACGCACCGCGCAGCTTGACCGCGAGGTCGCTGCGCAGGGGCGTGACCGTGGTGGGGGCGGCGAGCCAGCCAGCAAGGACCTCCCGGCCGGCCGGCGTGACGCCGTACACGAACCTGTCGGGACGGCCCTGCTGGGCGACCGTCTCGACGCTCACCCAGCCGTCGGCCTCCATCCGACGGAGCACCCGGTAGATCTGCTGGTGGGTGGCGCTCCAGAAGAACCCGATCGACCGGCTGAACCGCTGGGTCAGCTCCAGGCCCGACCCCGGCCGCTCGCTGAGCGCGACGAGGAGCGCGTGTTCCAGGGCCATGCCGGCCAGTGTGCCCGACCTATGCAACGAGTTGCAAGCCCCGGCGGCGGCGCACGCGGTGCGGTGATGTAACGCAGTGTTCGCTTCACTACCTCCGTGCTGTGACTGGTCACAGCACCCAGCCAGCGGACCGAACACTGCGTTACTGCTCGCCTCGGCCGGCGGAGCTCGCGGCCCGAGTGCGATCAGGGGCGAAGGTCGTAGGTCACCCAGGTCGTCCGCTGCGCGTGCTGGTCGTAGAGCCGCTGCGCGGTGGTGTTGTCGGCGGCGGTGATCCACCGCAGCACGCCCCAGCCGCGGTCGGCCGCCAGGCCCCGCAGGTGCGTCAGCACGGCCGCACCCACGCCCGCCCCGCGGTGCCCGCGCTCGACGTACAGGTCGTGGAGGTAGCCGCCCGTGCCGCCGTCGAGCGGCCGGACGATCTCCGAGACGTGCGCGAGCGCGACGACCCGCCCGTCGAGCTCGGCGAGGTAGCACTCGACGCTGCCGTCGCCGGTGATCCGCTGCCACACGCGGTCGAGGTGGTCGTCGTCGAGGGTCCGGTCGTAGAAGTCGGCGTACCCCCGGTAGAGCTCGGCCCACCGCTCACGGTCCGCCTGGTGCGCGGCGCGCACGATCACGGATGTCGGGCTTGACGGGCTCGCAATGCCGGCATGTCTACCAGCCTGGGATCCTGGGTCCATGACGCCCGAGCCGCTCGTCCGTCCCGCGCGGCCCGCCGACCTGGCCGCCGTCGCCGCGATCTACGCGCCGTACGTCACCGACACCGTGGTCACCTTCGAGCTGGACCCGCCGACGGTCGCCGCCTGGCAGGAGAGGTACGACGCCGTCGCCGCCGCCGGGCTGCCGTTCCTCGTAGCGGTGGTCGACGGGGTGGTCGTGGGGTACGCCTACGCGTCGCCCTGGAAGCCGCGACCCGCCTACCGGCACACCGCCGAGGTGTCGATCTACCTCGCCGCCGCCGCGCAGGGGCGCGGGACAGGCGGGGTGTTGCTGGACCGGCTGGTCGAGGAGTGCCGACGCTCAGGCCGGCGCGAGCTGATCGCCGTGATCGCCGACGCCGGTCTTCCCGCGTCAGTTGCGTTGCACCGCAGCCGCGGGTTCGTGGACGCGGGGCGGCTGCGCGCCGTCGGCCACAAGCTCGACCGCTGGATCGACACGGTCCTCCTGCAGCTCCGGCTCGGGCCGGGCGCGGAGGTGGCGGAGTGACGGGTCGGGTCGGGCGTGGGGGTGGCGGGATGAGCCGCGCGGAGGCCGCCAACGCCGCCAAGGCGGCCGCGCACGCGCAGCGCGACGCGGCGCTCCGCCTCGAGTGGGGCCCGACGGGCGGCGCCGCGATCGCGGAGGGAGCAGACATCGCGGTCGCGGCGGGGGACCCGGGTGTACCCCTTCGGATGGAAGGACGACCGGGCGGCGGCCTACGCGGCCGAGCGCGACGCCGTGCTGGCGGTCGGCCGGCTCGAGGCGCGGGTGCTGGCGGACGCGGGGCGGCCGGTGCCGCCCAGCCTGTCCCCGGCGGGGCTGCTCGACGCCGACCCGGTGCCCAGGCTGGTGCTGCCCTCGCCCAACGGCTCGACGATCTGCTCCGCGCTGCGCCGCCCGGGCGGACCGGCGGGCCCGGAGGTCGTCGGGGCCGCCCTGCGCAACCGGACCGCCGTCGCCACCTGGCTGGCGCCGCGGGTCGCGGCGGGTGCCACCGTCGCGTTCGTCCCCGCGGGGGAGCGCTGGCCCGACGGGTCGCTGCGCCCGGCGTTCGAGGACCTGTGGGGTGCCGGCGCAGTGCTCGCCATGCTGCTCGCCGACCTGCCGGCGGACGTGGCCGGGCGCGTCTCGGTGAGCGTCGAGGCGCGGCAGGCTGCGGCGACGTACTCCTCGGTGGAGGGGAGGGTCGCCGACGCACTCCACGGCTGCTCCAGCGGTCGCGAGCTCGCTGCTGCCGGGTTCGTGGCTGACGTCGCCGCTGCGGCCGAGGTGGACTCCGATGACGTCGTACCCCTCCTCGGCGACGACGGATTCGCGCCGACCACCGGTCCCTGACGTGCTGATCCGACCCGCCACGCGAGTCGGATCACCACGTCAACGCGGTTGCCTCTCGGGTCAGGGCAGCGGCAGCACCGGCGAGCCGACCGCGGCCTCGCGGTAGGACGCCCGCTTGACGGTGGTGGTCAGCGCCCAGTTGGCGATGCTGTTCAGGGTGGTGTTGAAGTAGGTGAAGGCGACGCCGTCGAGGTCCTCGAGGGCCTGGTAGGTCTGCTGGACCCAGTGGGGGTAGAGCTCGGCCGCCTCGTCGGTGAAGCCGGTCTCGGCGATGCCCCACGCGACGCCCCGCTGCTCGGCCCATGCGGAGATCGGCTCGAAGTACGACGCGCGCAGGTTGGTGTTCTTGGTGTTCATCACGCCGTCCTTCACCTCCCCGTAGGCGTTGTAGACGTCGAACCCGGCGACGTCGACCTTGCCCCGGGGGAAGATCGCATCCAGCTCGTACCTGGCGTCGCCGTAGAGCTGGTGCCAGCCGGTGAGCACGACGGTGTAGGCCACGTTGGGCGCCGCTTCGCGCACGATCGGTGCCAGCCGCTCCTGCATCCGGCGCCAGGTCTGGATGTCCCCGTCGCCCTCGGGCTCGTGGTGGAAGGCGAGCCAGACCGGGCCGGGCAGGTCCGCGAGTTGGTCCGCCAGCTCCCGGGTCCACGTGTCACCGCGGCCGTCCTCCATGTCGGTCCAGGAGTGGGGCAGCTTGAGGCTGATCCACGGCAGCCGTCCCGCGTCCAGGTCGTTGCGGGCGGTGCGGACCGCGGAGTCGACCTGCGACCCGGTGAAGTAGGTCCGGCGGACGCCCAGCCGGCGGTCCATGTCGTCCTCCATCGGCGTCGGCACGGTGTTGGAGCCGTACGCCGAGCCGAGGTACGCCCCGCACAGTGGGACCCCACGCGCCGTGGTGGCACAGCCGTTGGAGAGCGTCGGACCCGTCGCGTCGGCGGAGGAGTCCGGGTCCGGCGTCGGTGTGGGGACGGCCGCGGTCTTGGGCCGCACCGCCACGTCGTCGATCCGCAGCGCATCGGTGGTCCGCTGCCGGGGGCTCCCCAACCGGATCTCGAACCGGGATCCCGCTCGCTGCCGGGTCATCTCCAGGCGGAGCTGCTGCCACCGGCCACCGACCAGGCGGACCGTGGACGCGCGGGTCTGCACAAGCGCGCCGCCGGCGTACTCACGGACCCGGAGCGAGCCCCGGAGCCCGGTCCTGGTGCCCTGCATCCAGGCGGTCCAGACGTACGTCGCACCCGCGGCGGACCCGTCGGTCACCCGACTGGCCGAGCGCACGCTGGTGTACGCCGTCTTGGTGGTCGAGACCTTCAGCGAGCCGGACCCGCTGTGGGCACGCGAGGAGCTGGCCAGTCTGGTCGTCGACACCGCGGCGGTCCAGCCCGCGAGGCCGTTCTCGAAGCCCGGGTTGCGGGCGGTCATGGTGGCGGCGTCGCTCCTGGAGCCGCCCGCGAGCACCAACGACAGGGCGAGTACGAAGGCGAGCACGAGGGCCGCGGCTGCCTTCGGTGCAGCGCTTTCGGGCGTGACGGAGCGAGACATGGGCGCACCTCTGGCAGGGACGGGAGGACGCCACTCGCTCCCCAGATGGCAGCGCCGATGCGACGACCCTACGGAGCGCGGGGTGCGCCTGTCCCGGTTTTGTACCTATTTCTAGGTAGTCAGGCGTCCCGCGTCATCTCGGTGCAATGGACAGCCTGCTGCGTGACCGCAGGCCGCCGGGTGCCGGGCGTGGTGATCCGACCCGCCACACGAGTCGGATCACCACGTCAACGTGGTTGCCTCCCGGGTCAGGGCAGCGGCAGGACCGGCGAGCCGACCGCGGCCTCGCGGTAGGACGCCCGCTTGATCGTGGTGGTCAGCGCCCAGTTGGCGATGCTGTTCAGGGTGGTGTTGAAGTAGGTGAAGGCGACTCCGTCGAGGTCCTTCAGGGCCTGGTAGGTCTCCTTGACCCAGTGTGGGTAGAGCACGGCCGCTACGTCGGTGAACCCGGTCTCGGCGATGCCCCACGCGACGCCCCGCTCCTCGGCCCACTCCGAGATCGGCTCGAAGTACGACGCGCGCATGTTGGTGTTCTTGGTGTTCATCACGCCGTCCTTCACCTCGCCGTAGGCGTTGTAGACGTCGAACCCGGCGACGTCGACCTTGCCCCGGGGGAAGATCGCATCCAGGGAGTACTTCGCCTCGCCGTAGAGCTGGTGCCAGCCGGTGAGCACGACCGTGTAGGCGACGTTGGGCGCGGCGCTGCGCACGATCGGTGCCAGCCGCTCCTGCATCCGGCGCCAGGTCTGGATGTCCCCGTCGCCCTCGGGCTCGTGGTGGAAGGCCAGCCAGACTGGGCCGGGCAGGTCCGCGAGACGGTTCGCCAGGTCCCGGGTCCATGCGTCGCCGCGGCCGTCCTCCATCTCGGCCCAGGAGTGGGGCAGCTTGAAGCTGATCCACGGCAGCCGGCCCGCGGCGATGTCCTCGCGGGCGGTGCGGACCGCGGAGTCGACCTGGGACCCGGTGAAGAACGTCCGGCGGACGCCCAGCCGGCGGTCCATGTCGTCCTCCATCGGCGACGGCTCGTCGTTGGAGCCGTACGCCGACCCGAGGTACGCGCTGCACAGCGGGATCCCGCGCGCCGTGGTGCGGCAGCCGTTGGACAGCGTGGGACCGCCCGCGTCCGGGTCGGGGGTGGGATCGGGCGTCGGGTCCGGGGTGGGGTCCGGTGTCGGATCGGGGGTGGGGTCGGGCGTCGGGTCGTCCCCGATCGGCCGCACCCCGACGTCGTCGATGCGCAGCCGGTCCTCGGACTGCTGCAGGGGGCTCCCGAGGCGGATCTCGAACTCCGAGCCGGACCGCTGTCGGGTGACCTCGACGCGGACCTGCTGCCACCGGTCGACGACCAGGTCGACGCTGGTCCGCTGGGACTGGACGAGGGTGTCTCCGGCGTACTCGCGGACGCTGAGGAAACCGCGGAGGTCAGCCCTGTTGCTCATCATCCAGGCGCTCCAGGAGTACGTCGTACCCGCGGCGGAGTCGTCGGTCATCCGGCGCTCCGAGCGCACGCTGGTGGGTGCCTCCTCGGTGGTGGAGACCTTCAGCGAGCTGGCCCCGGTGTGAGCCTGCGTGGAGTTGACCGCGTCGGTCGTCGACACGGTGGGGGCCCAGCCGGCGAGACCGTCCTCGAAGCCGGCGTTGGTGACGGTCAGGGCCGCGGCATCGCTCCTGGACGTGCTCGCGAGGACGAAGGCCAGCGCGAGCGACAGGACGAGCGCGAAGGCCAGGGCGGCCCTCGGTGCAACAGGTCTGGCAACGGTTCTGGGCATGGCTGAGCGATACAAGGGCGCACCTCTGCGGGTCCGGGCAGACGACACCTCCCTCCCCAGGGTGGCAGCGCCGCTACGTGTGTTTCGGCGTGCTGACCCTAGACAAAGGACCGGGCCTCCCGCCCCGTGTCGTACCCATCCCTGGGTAGCCGGGTGCACGGATCAGCGGCGTCCGAGGTCGGCCGTCCACCACCGGGTGCTGCCCGAGACGACGAGGCCGACGCCGATGTGCCGGAACCTGCAGGTGAGCAGGATCTGGCGGTGGCCGCGGCTCCTCATCCAGGCGCGCACCACGCGGGCCGGCGTCGGCTGGCCGACGGCGATCACCTCGCCGAGCCGGGTCCACCCGGTGTAGCCGGCCCGCTCGACCCGCGCCCCCAGCCACGGTTCGCCCGGCAGCTGGTGGGACAGCCTGTTCGCGGCGGCCATCCGCTGCGAGTGGCGGCGGGCCGCCGTACGCAACGACGAGCGGAGCTCGAGGCGCCGGCAGCCGTGGTCGGCGCGTCGCTGGTTGATGAGCCGGATGACCCGGCGCTCGGTGTCGGCGACCGTCAGCTGTGCGCGAGGCGCGGGCGCCGAGACGGAGGCTCCCGCGGCGCCGGCCGCGCCGGCCGTGCCGATCCCGGCAGCGAGCGGGGCGGCCAGCAGGACGGCGGTGGCGATGGTCGCGAAGGTGGCTCTCATGGACCTCGATTGTGCCGCGCCCGCACCTTCGCGGGCGGAGTCGTCCTGATCCGACCAGAGCCACGGCCGATCGGTCGAGCGCCTGCCCGATCGCCTGGCCTCCGCCTGGCCGTTCGGCTGGCGGCATTGTCTAGGCTCGCCACCGTGACCATCCTCGATGACGCCCGCGAGGGCATGGACCTGCACACCCGGCCCCAGGACGACCTCTTCGGCCACGTGAACGGCAAGTGGCTGGAGGAGACGGAGATCCCGTCCGACCGCTCGAGCTGGGGATCCTTCGTGCTGCTGGCCGACGCCGCCGAGCAGCACGTGCGCGACCTCATCACCGAGCTCGCGACGCAGGACCCCACGGGCGCCGGGCTGTCCGACGAGGCGCGCAAGATCGCGGCGCTCTACAACTCGTTCATGGACACCGACGCGATCGCGACGCTCGGCCTCGGCCCGGCCCAGGCGCAGATCGACGCGGTCGCCGGCCTGCGCGACGTCCGCGACCTCGCGGCGTTCCTCGGCGAGTTCGAGCGGATCGGCGGCTACGGCCTCTTCGGGTCGTACGTCGACACCGACGACCGCAACTCCGACCGCTACCTCTTCCACCTCACCCAGGGCGGCCTCGGCCTCCCCGACGAGTCCTACTACCGCGACGAGAAGTTCGCCGAGATCCGCGAGAAGTACGTCGGCTACCTCACCCGGATGCTGACCCTCGGCAAGCACCCGGACCCGGAGGCCGCCGCGCAGCGGATCCTCGAGCTCGACACCCGCCTCGCGCAGGGGCACTGGGAGCGCGCGGAGACCCGGGACGTCCAGAAGACCTACAACCTGATGACCGCCGCCGAGTTCAGGGAGCTGTGCCCGGCCTTCGACTGGGACGTCTACATCACCAACCTCGGCGGCGCGCTCTCCGGCGATCGCGCCACCATCGCGGAGGTGTGCGTGCGGCAGCCGTCGTACTTCGAGCACCTCTCGACGGTCCTCGCCGAGACCCCGATCGAGGTGTGGAAGGACTGGCTGCTCAGCCACGTGCTGCGGTCGGCCGCGGCGTACCTCCCCGACGAGTTCGTCGAGACCAACTTCGACTTCTACGGCCGCACCCTCAGCGGCACCCCCGAGCTGCGGGCCCGCTGGAAGCGCGCGGTCGCGTTCGTCGAGGGAGCGATCGGCGAGGCCGTCGGCAAGGAGTACGTCGCCCGCCACTTCCCGCCGACGTCCAAGGCCCTGATGGACGACCTCGTCGCGAACCTGCTCGCGGCCTACCGCGAGTCGATCTCGCGGCTGGACTGGATGACCGAGGAGACCAAGCAGCGGGCCTACGACAAGCTCGCGACGTTCCGGCCGAAGATCGGCTACCCCGACGAGTTCCGCGACTACAGCGGTCTCCAGGTCCGCGAGCAGGACCTGATGGCCAACGCGCAGGCGTCCGCCGCGTTCGAGACCGACCGCCACCTGCGGAAGATCGGCTCGCCGGTCGACCGTGACGAGTGGTTCATGCTGCCGCAGACCGTCAACGCCTACTACAACCCGGGCACCAACGAGATCTGCTTCCCGGCGGGCATCCTGCAGTCGCCGTTCTTCAGCCCCGACGCCGAGGCGGCCGAGAACTACGGCGGCATCGGCGCGGTGATCGGCCACGAGGTCGGCCACGGCTTCGACGACCAGGGGGCGCAGTACGACGGCGCCGGCAACCTCAACGACTGGTGGACGCCGGACGACAAGGCGGCCTTCGAGGTGAAGTCGAAGACCCTGATCGAGCAGTACGACGGCTTCGAGCCGCGCGACCTTCCGGGCGAGCACGTCAACGGAGCGCTCACCGTCGGCGAGAACATCGGCGACCTCGGTGGGCTCACGATCGCCCACAGGGCCTTCGTCATCTCCCAGGGCGGGGAGGCGTCGATCGAGGACCGCCGCAAGCTCTTCCTCAACTGGGCCCACGTCTGGCGGACCAAGCGCCGCCGCGAGCTCGAGCAGGTCTACCTCACCACCGACCCGCACAGCCCGCCGGAGTTCCGCGCCAACATCGTGCGCAACCTCGACGAGTTCCACGAGGTGTTCGGCACGGTCGAGGGCGACGAGCTCTGGCTCGACCCGGGCAGCCGGGTTCGGATCTGGTGATCACGCGCGTCGACCGGTGTGGTGAGGTCCGGGAGCGGCGCGGGAGGTTGTAGTCGCGGGCGAGGGCGCGGCGGCCCAAGCATCGGTTGGTTAGTCGGTAGGCGACTCGGCTCCCAGCCGGCGTACGGAGACCCGTGGGGCCCGGGCCTCTGCCTGCGGGCAGACGCCCGGTTCTGTCTCCGGGGCGATGTGCGGACCGGTGCCGGTGGCGTGTGCTGGGGGCATGGCTTCCGACTACGAGATCTACCGACCGGCCGACCACCCGTCGCCGGAGGGCACCCGCTCGTCCCACGCCTCCCTCGCACGGGGCTCGTGTGCGAAGGCGGGCGTTCCGAACCACTTCGTGGTGGCGAGCACGGTCTCTGTCGCCATCTGGCTGATGACCGGCGCCGGCTACTTCTGGCCGATGTGGGTCATCCTCGGCACCGGCGTCCCGGTGCTGCTCGGTGTTCTCAGTGGGCGCGGCGGATCCGCCCGGCAAGGCCGGTCTGAGGACCCGCGGTGAGTGCCGCGACGGAGGAGACGAAAGCGGCGGGTGCGGCAGTCGAGCGGATCGCCGCCCGTCGCACGATCGGGGCCGCGGCGGCGCGCGTGTTCGCCGTACTCACCGATCCCGACGGGCACGTCGCCATCGACTCCTCCGGGATGCTGCAGTCGGCCGACGGTGCGCGGGTGCGCGAGGCCGGGGACTCGTTCGTGGTCCACATGGCCCGCGAGGCGCTCGGTGACATCCCGGAGATGGGGAGGTACGACGTCGTCGTCCACATCACCGGCTTCGAGCCCGACCGCTGGATCGAGTGGACCATCGAGGGCACGATCAAGCCGCCGATCGGGCACCGCTACGGCTACCGGCTCGAGCCGGCAGGCGACCGCACGGAGGTCACGTCGTACTGCGACTGGTCGACGGCCGCCGAGGAGTGGAAGCCGATCTTCCCGGTCATCGACCGGGCCGCGCTCCAGGGGACGCTGGGCATCCTCGACCGGACGGTACGGCGCGGCTACCCGACCTGTGCCGATGAGTCCGGCCGGGTGACCGGGTCGGACCTGGCATGACCATCGTCACCGCCGACATCACCATCACCCTCGACGGGTACGCCGCCGCTCCGGACCAGTCGCGCGAGCGGCCGTTCGGCTCCCTCGACGAGGACCGGCTGCACGCCTGGATGTTCGCCCACGCCGAGGAGAGCCCGGCGGAGATCGCAGCGATCACCGCCGCCCGGGCATACGTGATGGGACGCAACATGTTCGGTCCCGACCGCGGGCCGTGGGACCTCGCGTGGCAGGGGTGGTGGGGAGCCGATCCGCCCTACCACGCACCCGTCTTCGTCCTCGGCCACCGGCCGCGCCCCGCGCTCCCCATGGAGGGCGGGACCACCTTCCACTTCGTGACCGACGGAATCGTCGACGCCGTGGAGCGGGCGCGCGCCGCCGCCGGCGCGGGCGACGTCTCGATCGCCGGCGGCACCTCGACCCTCAACCAGGCGCTCGCCGCCGGGCTGGTCGACGAGCTCCGGCTGCACGTCGCTCCGTTCGTCGCCGGGATCGCGGCTCCCGGCGGCCCCCGCCTGTTCGACGGGGTGGCGGACCTCGAGCTCCGGCCCGTAGCGACCCGGCAGACACCGCACGTCACCCACGTGACCTATCGCCACGGGTGAGGCTCCGGGTCCGCCACGGGCTCCGGCGCGCCCGTGTCGGAGTCGGTGTCGCCCTCCCGATAGCGGCGGGCGAGCAGGCGGTAGTGCCGGCTGCAGAGTGCGTACGTCGTCAGCGCCAGGCCGAGGATCGCGGTGATCACGAAGACCAGTGCGACGCCGCGCATCGGGCCGGTGCCGAACCAGTCGCCGATCCAGCGGGCTCCGTTGCCATCGGTCATGAACGGCATGAAGAAGAACTGTGCGAGCGGGCTGATCAGGAACGCCGTCAGGGGCGCCGCCGACATCTCGACGCTCTGCGCGAAGCCGAAGACCCTGCCCTGGCGCTCGTAGGGGACGACCTTCTGCAGCACGGTCTGCTCGGCGGCCTCGACGTACGGGATCAGGAAGAGGTAGATCGCCATGCCGCCGAGCAGCAGCGTCGCGGACTGCTGGAGCGGGAACGCCAAGGTCACCGTCCACAGGGCGAGGTTGAGCAGCAGGATGAGCCGGACCGGGTTGGACGAGAGGCCGGTGCGAGCGACCGAGAGCCCGCCGAGGATCATCAGCGCGCTCAGGACCCCCCACGCCAGACCCCAGGCCTGGACCGACATCATCGACAGGCCGTAGGCGTCCATCAAGGCCATGAAGACGCCGCCGAGCAGGTTGTTGATCGTCGTGAAGAAGATCAGCGGAAACATGCCGGGGATGCCGCGGACCACCCGGATCGTGCCGCGGAGGTCGACGCGCTTGTCCGGCCCGCCGTCGGCGGCCTCGGTGACCTGCGCGGGCACGCGAACGGTCGGCAGGTGCACCAGGGAGACGGCCAGCACGGCCACCGCCAGCACGAGCACCGGCAGCATGCCGCCCCAGCCGACCAGCAGGCCGCTGATCACCGAGGTGACCAGGAACGAGATGCCGGTCGTGGTGCCGACCAGGCCGTTCGCGCGATCGCGGCGGTGCTCGTCGAACAGGACCGTGACGACGGTCGGCAGCGCGATCGAGCGGAGGTTGCCCGTGATCACGCCGGCCATCAGCAGCACGACCAGCACCCACAGTCGGACGCTGGCCGGGTCGGTCCAGACCTGCGCGGGGGTCGCGAGGTAGAGAGCGAGGCTGGCGGCGTACAGCACGAGGGAGACGGCGGACGATCCCTGCATCACCGCGATCTTGTCGTGGTGGTCGACGATGCTCCCGAACCAGATCCCGGTCAGCGCGGTGCACGCCAGGAACAGGCCGGCGATGAGGCCGGTCGCGAACACCGACCTGGTCTCGAGGTAGACGAAGAACGTGATCGCGAACCACATCGTGAAGTTCGTGACCGACACCAGCAGCACGTTGACCAGCAGGTGCGCGAAGCTCCGCACGGTCGGGTCGGCGAGCCGGAGCCGGGGGTCGGGTGCGGTGGCGGTCATGGAGGATCAGACCGTCGCACGGTCCCTGATTCATCGGCCACCGGATGCCCGGCCAGGCGGGTCAACGAAGTGAGCGGTGCCGGAGTCCGGTCACGGCGGCGATCGCCTCGAAGTCGGCGTCCTTGTGCCACAGGGTGACGTCGTGGCGAAGGGCGATCGCGGCGATGAGGCAGTCGACGCTGTTGCGAACGGTCCGTCCGTCTCGGCGTGCGGCGCGGTAGATCACCGCGGCCGACCGGAAGTCGACCGCTGGGATTACGTCGAGGGATGGCAGGCTGTCGACCAACCGCTCGATCCGACGGACAGCGAGCTCGTCGGTGGGTCCGAGAAGCAGCTCCATCGCGATCGGTTCGGTGATGAGGACGTCGGCCGGTCGGGACTCCGTCAGTAGTTGGAGCTCGCGGTGCGCACGACTTCCGGTCCCGCGCGTGTAGTCGATCCACACCGACGTGTCGATCAGGTTCATTCGTCCCACGGCGACGGGTTGTTGCGGATCTGGTCGAGATCGCCGTCCCAGCCGATCCCTTCGAACTCCGCGAGGAACTCGGACGTCACCTTCGGCCCGGCGGCCTTCCGCAGCGCGAAATCGACGGCGTCCTTCTTGGTCCGCAAGCCGTACTTCTTCATGACCCGCGCGACCAACTCATCGTCGAGATCGATGTTGGTGCGTGTCATACACACAACATACACCTCATCGGTCCGGAAGGTCGGCGAGCAGTTCGTCGACGTTCTCCAGGACGCGCACGTCTGGACCCGCCTCGCCTGTGAGCGCAACGAGCAGGCGGTCGCCCCAGACCGCGACGTCGGTGGGAAGCAGAGGATGGTCGACCGGAACCTCGACCTCGGTCCATCCCCGGCCGTCGGTGGAGAGCCAGAGGACCGGGCGCGATTGCCCGCCCGTGAAAACTCCCCCGGGCGCGACGAACCCACCCTCCAGCGCGACGACCGTGCCGACGTAGTCCTGGTCGGAGCCGATGGCGACGGGAGTGAACGTGCGGCCGTCCGTGGTCACCCACTGGTCGTGGCGATGGCCCGACCCCTGGATGAGGGTCGCCTCGTCGGTGCCGACGCAGGAGTGGACGCCGGTGACACCCTTACCGAGTCCGGCGAGCGGGAACCGAGACCATCGGTCCGAACTGCGCCGGAAGGTCAGGCCGCGGTAGCCGACGTCCCGGTCCTCGACACCGCCGACCACGAGCAGGTCGCCGTCGGGGAGTGGGCACGAGTCGTAAGCCCAGGAGTCGAGGTCCGATGCGACGTCGAACGGCCCGACCTCCCGCTGCCAATGCCGCCCGTCGCGCGACGTCCACACGGCGGCGCGGGTGTGGTCGGAGCCCACGAAGCTGTCGCGATCTGTGCCGGTCGCGACCCATTCGCCGTCGTGGTGGCGTACGCCGGTGAGGAACTCGGTACGTGGGCCCGCGAGCCCGGCCACCGGTTGCCAGCGGCCGTCGGCCGGTCGGAACCACCCGACCAGCCCGGTCTGGTCCGCCTCGGTGGGCGGGTCCTGGAACTCGCGCTCTCCGAGCACCACCGAGGACCCGTCCGGTGCGGAGACCGTCCTTGTTCCGAGCAGGCCCTCCGATGTCCGAGGGACCCACGGTCCACCGGTGAGGCGGTCGTTCCGGACCGTGAACGCCGTCAGGTCCGTGCTCATGGACCAGTAGTCGGCGGACTCGACGAACGGGTCCGAGGTGCCGCCGACCAGCACGGGCCGGTCGCCGGCCACAGCCACGGACTCCCACCACGTCACCGGCTCGTGTGCGACGTCGGCCTCGTCGAGGGTCTGCCACGCGCCCGTCGGGAACCGATGCCCGAGATCGAGGTCCCCGTAGCCGCTCCGGACCACGGTGAAGCCGTCGCCGTGTGGCTCGATCATGACGTCGGCGTCGGGCCCCTCCCACGGAGGTGTCGTTCCCAGATCGCGCCACGGTCCGCCGTCGCCCGGGCCGACGCGGGACAGCAGTCGGGCGTAGAGCTGTTCGCCGTACATCATCGGGACCGCGACGGCGTCCCCCGACTTCTTCGGCTCACCCAGGCGGGTCGACCATCCGGTGACGGCATCGGGGAAGCTCGGGACCGGGTCCACCCTCCATCTGTGCCCATCGGTCGACAGCCATGCGGCGGCCCGCGGATCGGTCCCCTCGAGCTGCGACCCGGTCGCCAGGATCCCGGAGGAGGTGGCCACCGCTCCGGCGATCTCGGCCTCGCGTCCCGGCAGGGCGCCGTCGGCGGTCCATGAGGCAGCGTCGTCGGAGTGGAAGGCGACCGTGACCTCACCGCCATCGGGTCGCTGACCGTCGACGAGGACCGAGATCCGCTTGCGCAGGGCCACGGCCGCGACGATCTCGGAGTACCGCAGCGACGGGTCGCCGCCGAGCCGGACGACCCTGCCGGACGCCACGTCGACCGCAACCGGCCGTTGTTCGGCGTCGATGCCGATCGTCACTCGGCGATCGCCCTGCGCGACGACGGCTCCGACTGCCACGTCACCGTCGGTGAGCGTGTCCGGCAGCGGGACCGACGTCCACCGGACGCGGTCGGTGGATTCGACGATGAACGGAACTGTCCGGCCCTCGTGCCAACTGGCGCCGCGCACGATCGTCGTGGCGCCCTCGGTCACGACGTCGTACGCCCATGCATCGGTGCCACCGACGTCGAGGACGGTCGGCTCCTCGAGTCCGGAGCCACGCTTCCAGACGACGGCGCGCGACGCTCCGCCCGGGTCGGTGATCGCCCCGACGAGGATCGGCGGAAGGTCACCCTGCGCGCGCGCCGTGCCGAGTACCGAGGTCACGGCCGCGTCGGGCAGCGCGTCGCGCCCGACGTCGATCTCGGTCCACTCGGCCGCGGGGGCGTCGCGGCCGGTGCCGCCGTCGGGTTGTGCTGGGTCGGCTTCGGAGTCTCCCGAGCAGGACGTGAGTGCGACCGCCGCTGCCACGAGGAGGATCCCGAGCCGGGTCCGGATGCTGTCCATGACCCGTCCTCCGTCTGGTGGTGACGCTTCTGGTGATTCCGGGGAATGTAGGTCGACCGCCCGACAATCGCGACCGTTCCGCGTCGTACCTGTGGATAACCCGGCCCGCTGCCTCTGCCCTGTGGAGGGCGGGCGCCCGACGTCGGGCCTCGCTGGTAGACAGGGCCGCATGCCGACGACCACCGCCACCGCCGAGGACGTCCGCGCCCGCGCCGAGCAGCACCTTCAGGCCCTGGTCGGGAGGGCGGACGCCCAGCTGTACGACGACCAGTGGGCCGCGATCGCAGCGCTGGTCGTCGACCGCCGACGCGCGCTCGTCGTGCAGCGGACGGGCTGGGGCAAGTCGGCGGTCTACTTCGTCGCGACCCTCCTGCTGCGCGACCAGGGAGCGGGTCCGACGGTGATCATCTCGCCGCTGCTGGCGCTGATGCGCAACCAGATCGCGGCCGCCGAGCGGGCCGGCATCCGCGCGGTGACGATCAACTCCACCAACGCCGAGCAGTGGGAGGAGACCCACGCGGCCATCGCCCGCGGCGAGGTTGACGTGCTGCTGGTGAGCCCCGAGCGGCTCAACAACCCGGGGTTCCGCGACGAGGTGCTGCCGAGGCTGGCTGCGACCTGCGGTCTGCTCGTGGTCGACGAGGCGCACTGCATCTCCGACTGGGGCCACGACTTCCGGCCGGACTACCGGAGGATCCGCACCCTCCTCGCCGAGCTCCCCGACGGCATCCCGGTGCTCGCCACGACGGCGACGGCCAACCAGCGGGTCACCGACGACGTGGCCGAGCAGATGGGCGGCGAGACGCTGGTGCTCCGCGGGTCGCTCGACCGCGCCACGCTGCGCCTCGGCGTCGTACGCCTCACGACTGCGGAGCAGCGCCTCGCCTGGCTCGCCGACCACCTCTCCGAGCAGCCCGGCAGCGGCATCGTCTACTGCCTGACCGTCGCCGCGACGCAGGAGGTCGCCGACTACCTCCGCTCCCGGGGTCACCGCGTGGCGGCGTACTCCGGACAGACCGAGCAGACCGAGCGCCTCGCGCTGGAGCAGGCACTGCTCGACGGTGAGGTGAAGGCGCTGATCGCCACCAGTGCGCTCGGCATGGGCTTCGACGCATCGCTGGGGTTTGTGGTCAACCTCGGCGCGCCGGCGTCGCCGGTCGCCTACTACCAGCAGGTCGGCCGCGCCGGCCGCGGCCAGGACCTCCCGGCTGACGGCGCGTCGGTCGTCCTGCTGCCCGCCACCGAGGACCGCGACATCTGGGCCTACTTCGCCTCGCTGGCCTTTCCGCGTGAGGAGCTGGTCCGGCAGACCCTCGCGGAGCTCGAGGCGGCGGGCGGGCCGCTCAGCACGCCCGCGCTCGAAGCCCGGATCGACCTCAGCCGCAACCGACTGGAGACCATGCTCAAGGTGCTCGACGTCGACGGCGCGGTCCGCCGGGTCAAGGGCGGCTGGGCGTGGACCGGCCAGGAGTGGGCGTACGACGCCGACCGCTACCGCCGGGTCGCCGAGGCCCGCGAGCGCGAGCAGCAGGCCATGCTCGACTACCTGGCGACCGGTGACTGCCGGATGCGGTTCCTGCGGGACCAGCTCGACGACCCGGAGGTCGCCGACGACCCGGCGTGGCGCTGCGGCCGCTGCGACAGCTGCGGCGGCCTCAGCCTGGCGAGCACCGTGTCGAGCGACGCCGTCGACGCGGCTGCCGACCGGCTTGCCCGGCCGGGCGTGGTCATCGAGCCGCGCAAGCTCTGGCCCACCGGGCTCGCGGCAGCCGGCGTCGACCTCTCCGGCCGGATCAAGCCGCCGGCGGAGGAGGGGCGCGCGATCGCCCGGCTGACCGACCTCGGCCACGGCCAGGCGCTGCGGGCACTCTTCCGGTCGACCGGTCCGGACGGCGGGGGCGTCGACGGCCCGGTGCCGGACGGCCTGGCCCGCGCCATGGTCGCGATGCTCGGTGACTGGCGGCCGGCGGTCGACGCGATCGTCGTCTCCGAGTCGGTGACCCGCCCGACCCTGGTCGCCGACCTCGCCCAGGGGCTGTCCCGGTTCCTCGGCTGCCCGGTCGTCGGGCTGTGGGCCGTCGCCGACCCCTCGGTCCCGCCGGGCAGGGGCGCGACCAACTCCGCGCAACGCGTCTCCGCGGTGTCCCGGCGCTGCCGTCTGGACCTGGACGCCTCCGGTGCGGTCCGGGACCGCCGGGTGCTGCTCGTCGACGACCTGCTGGTGACGGGCTGGTCGCTCACGCTCGGCGCCCACGCGCTCCACGCTGCGGGGGCGAGCGCCGTGGTTCCGCTTGCGCTCGCCGTGGCGGGCTGAGCTCCAGCGATCAGTGCCCGGTGCTGGGTGGTCGCGCGGCCGCTGACGCGGATCGGGTGCCGGTGCCGGCGGGCCCACTACCTCGGTCGTGTGGCCACTACCCGGGTGGTCGACCACCCGGACGGTGGCCACAGCACGGAGGCAGATGCCTCGGGGACGACCGCGGGGACGCGAACTCCGCCCGCGCGACCGGGCGGCCGGGCGTCGGTCCAACGAATCGGACGCCGATCGTCCTAGGGTCCGAACATGGACGACCAGGCTCCCCGCAACGGTCAGCCCGATCCGGGCGACACTCCCGCCGACCACGTGCCCGACGCGCCAGCGGCCGGCGAAACGGCTGCCGACGCGCCACCGGCCGACCCACCGGCCGACCCACCGGCCGCCGACGAGACGGCGCCGATCGCCGCGCGTCCGCCGGCCGACGACGACCGGACGGTCCTCGCGCCCCCCGGACCCGACGCGACCGCGACACCCCACACGACGGCAACCCCGGACCGTCCCGACACCACCACTTCGGCGCCCGACTCTCCCGCCTCTTCCCCCACCGCGGCCCCCGCCCCGCCAGCCACGACCGTGATCCCGCAGCAGGCCCCCGCGACCCCCGCGGCGCCCGCGGGCGTCGTACCCCCAGGCGGACCGACCCCCGTGGAAGCGCCAGCGGGTCGGAGCCGGCCAGGCATCACCGGGGCCCTCACGGCCGTCGGCGTCGGCCTGCTCGCCGCGGCCGTCGTCCTGTCGGCGTCCCGCTCCCGGTCCGACGGCGACCTCGACTGGTCCAACTACAGCGTCGGCCTCGGTGCGACGGCCGCTCTCCTGCTGGTAGCGCTCGCCGCCACCGGGCTCGTACGACGCCGCACCAACCCCACCGGTCGCGAGCAGCTCGTCACGTGGCCCGGCACGATGGGGATCCTCGGGGTCGCGCTGATGATCGTCGTCGGGCTCGAGGACCAGACCTCCCTCGACGACGTGCTCGCCTACATCGTCGGCGGTGTGGTGGTCGGCCTGTCGGTGCTCGGCTACCTCGCATCGCGCCGCGCGGCGTTCGTGGTCACCGCGATCCTCGGTCTCGGCGTGATCTACGGCCAGGTCTTCGACGACGTGTTCAGCGACATCGGCGGTGAGGACGACGGCTACATCATCGTGGCCGTCGCGATCGCCGTCTTCATCGTCGGCGTGACCGTCCTCGGGTGGGCGCTGCCGACCCGGGCCACCAGCGGCGTCGTCGTCGCGGTGTGGGGCGTCGTCGCCTATGCGGCGCTGCTGACGTTCATGGCGGTCTACCAGGCGATCGGCGCGTGGTTCGGCGGGTTCTCGATGCCCGGCGCCACCGAGGGCGCACCCAGCGACGTGATGCCCACCGAGGGCAGCGGCGTCCCGGACTTCGACAACGACGTCTGGATCATCCTGGCGCTCGCTGCCGGCCTCACCGTGCTGTGGGCGCTCGCCGCGGCGTGGACCGACCACTCCGGCTTCACGTTGAGCGCGATCGCGATGCCGGTGGCCACCGTTCCGCTGGCGACCGTCGTGCTCGCGGTCGAGCACCCGACCTGGTGGGGCGTCGCCCTGGCCGGGGCAGGTGCGGTGCTGCTGCTCGGCGGCGGACTGCTCGGCCGGCTGCGCGGGCGTCGTACCAGCACGGCCTGACGGCAGCCGCACGCGCCGCCGCGGCGCCGGGGAACCCACCGTCGGCCCCGGTCGTTAGCGTCGCGACATGAGCTTCGTCCCCGTGACCGGTCCGGCCACCTTCCGCGCCGGGCCGACGCCGCGGGAAGCGACGATCGAGTTCACCGGAGAACGACGGACGATCGCCCTCCCGGTGCGGGCTGCCCTACCGGTCCTCGGCCGGGCGCACACCCGCGACGACGTGCACCCGAGCGTGGCGCTGCTCAGCGGCGCCGCGCTGCTCGCGACCCGGCTGGTCGCGGCGGGCAAGCTCGCGCCCGCGCCCGAGGGTGCACCGGGCTGGCGCATCGACGGCCTCGACGCGCGCGACCGCGACAGCCTGGACCGGCTGGCCCGGGCCAGGGCGTACGACGACGTCGATCCAGCCGCCGCAGCCGTGCTGGTGGGGCAGGTGCTCGATGCCGTCGCCGACTCGCTGCCGCGGGCGGCGCCCGCACCGCCGTCCGGCCCCACCCCCGCGCGGCGTCCCGCGGACTTCGGTGACCGGGTCCGCCAACGGGTGGCCGAGCGCAGCCGGCGCCTTGCCCGCGCGGCGCTGCCCGAGCTGGTCCGGATCTCGCTGCGGGTCGAGGCCGACGAGGAGGAGCTGGCCGTCGGGAGCGTCCGGCTCGTGCTCCAGGTCCACGACGAGCGCGACCCGCTGCACGTGTGCGACGCCGCCCTGCTGTGGACCGACAGCGGTGACGACCCGGCGCACGGGTTCGGGCCGCGGGCGCGCGTGCACGCCAGCATCGCGCTCCGCGGTGCGGCCGAGGTATGGCCCGTGCTCGACCGACTGCTCGAGCTGGCCGTGCCCGACCAGATCGGCTTGGACGGCGCCGAGATCGGCGGTCTGCTCGAGCACGTCGGGGCGCTCCGGGAGGCGCACGTGGACGTCCACTGGCCGAGGTCACTGGGCCCTGAGCTGTCCACCCGCGCCGTCCTCGACCGCCGCCCGGCCGCCCGGGACACCGAGCAGCCGCTGCAGGACAGCCCGTTCTCGACCGACGGCCTGTTCGCCTTCTCCTGGCAGGTGGCACTGCGCGGCGACCCGCTGACCGACGAGGAGATGGAGGCGCTCGCCGCTGCCGCGAGCCCGGTGCTCAAGCTGCGCGGCGCCTGGACGGTCGTCGACCCGACCACCGCCCAGCGCGCGCGGCGCCGCCTCATCCGCCGCGCCAGCGGGGTGCAGGCGCTCGCCGCCGCGCTGTCGGGGGTGGCGGAGGTGCCGCCGACCGAGACCGGGCACGAGCCCGCCACCGAGCAGGTCGTGGTCGGCGCCAGCCTGCTGACGGTCCGCGAACGGCTGCTCGCGGCCGCGACCCGCGACCCGCTGCCCGCGCCGGCCGGGCTCCGCGCGGACCTCCGCGACTACCAGCGGCACGGCCTGACCTGGCTCGCCGACCTCACCGGCCTCGGTCTCGGGGCCTGCCTGGCCGACGACATGGGCCTCGGCAAGACGATCACGCTGATCGCCCTGCACCTGCACCGGCTCGAGCACGGCCTGTCGGGCGGCGGGCCGACGCTGGTCGTGTGTCCCGCCTCGCTGCTCGGCAACTGGGAGGCGGAGATCGAGCGGTTCGCGCCCGGGGTGCCCGTACGCCGCTTCCACGGCACGGCGCGGTCGCTCGACCTCACCGAGGGGTTCGTGCTGACGACGTACGGCACCATGCGGCGCGACAGCGCCGCCCTCGCCGCCGTGCCGTGGGACCTCGTGGTCGCCGACGAGGCCCAGCACGTCAAGAACTCCCGCTCCTCGACCGCCCGCGCGCTGCGCGCCATCCCGAGCCGCGCGCGGGTCGCGCTGACCGGCACGCCCGTCGAGAACGAGCTCACCGAGCTCTGGTCGATCCTCGACTGGGCGATCCCCGGCCTGCTCGGGAGCCGCCAGGCCTTCCGGCGGGTCTGGGCCGCGCCCATCGAGGCCGGGGTCGAGCCGACCAAGGCGCGCCAGTTCGCCGACCTGATCGGGCCGTTCCTGCTCCGCCGCCGCAAGTCCGACCCCGGGATCGCGCCGGAGCTGCCGCCGAAGACCGAGACCGACCAGCTGCTCGGCCTGACCCGGGAGCAGGCGGTGCTCTACGAGGCGTTCGTCCGCGACACGATGGAGCGCATCGAGCGGCTCCCCGCCGACGACCCGCAACGACGGGGTCTCGTGCTCGCCCTGCTCACCGGCCTCAAGCAGATCTGCAACCATCCCGCCGCAGTTCCTCAAGCAATCGGGCGCCGTGCGGCTCCGGGGTCGCTCGGAGAAGCTCGATCTGCTCGACGAGCTGATCGGCACGGTCCTCGCCGAGGACGGAGCGGTCCTCGTCTTCACCCAGTACGTCGCGATGGCGCGGCTGGTCGAGCAGCACCTCGCCGCCGCCGGCGTGCCGCACCAGTTCCTGCACGGCGGGACGCCGGTCCCGGAGCGGGAGGCGATGGTGCGGAGGTTCCAGGACGCCGAGGATGGGCAGAGCGTGCCGGTCTTCCTGCTGTCCCTCAAGGCCGGCGGCACCGGCCTCAACCTGACCCGGGCCGACCACGTGATCCACCTCGACCGCTGGTGGAACCCCGCGGTCGAGGACCAGGCCACCGACCGGGCCTACCGGATCGGCCAGACCAAGCCGGTCCAGGTGCACCGGATGGTCACCCGCGGCACGATCGAGGAGCGGGTCGCGGCCCTCCTCGACCGCAAGCGCGCGCTCGCCGACGCGGTGCTCGCACGCGGCGAGGCCGCGCTGACCGAGCTGGGCAACGAGGAGCTGCGTGACCTGGTGACCCTGCGCGCCGAGGCGCGGCGGGCGGCGTTCCTCGCCGAGGGGGACGGGGACGACGGTGACGGCGGATGAGGGTCACCCACGCGCGTCTCGCGGCTCCGCGCGGCAGCCGCCGTACCTGGTGGGGCAAGGCCTGGCAGCGCGCCGTCGAGGAGGCCGCCTACAGCGAGTCCGACCTGCGGGCGGGCCGCGCCGCGGCGCGCCGCGGAGAGGTCGGCGGCATCAGCGTCGACGTCGGCTCGCTCCTCGCCGCGGTCCGTGAGGGCGACGACGCCTGGACCGTCGAGGTGCAGGTCCCGGTGCTCGACGACGCCGGCCGGCGTGCCCTGGTCGACGTCGTCGCGGCCGAGTCCGGCCGCATCGCCGCGCTGCTCGCCGGCGAGCTCCCGCACGACCTCGTCGAGCACGCCGACGAGACCGGCGTCGAGCTGCTGCCGTACGGCGGAGAGCTCGCGGCCACCTGCACGTGCAGCCACTTCCTCGACCCGTGCCCGCACGCACTCGCCGTCCTCGTGCAGGCCGGGTGGCTCGTCGACGTCGATCCGCTGGTGCTCTTCGCGCTGCGCGGAGTGGACCGCGACGGGTTGCTCGCGGACCTGCACGATCGCTCGGCGCCGGCCGACGAGGTGGGCGTGGCGCGCCGGGGGACTGGCCGACGACGTCGAGATCGCCGCGGACGCCGTACTCCGTGCGCGCCGGCTGCTCGAGCTGCTCGAGGCCGGCGAGGACGTGCCTGACGGGTTGCTGTGACCGCGAGCGGTCAACCGGTCAGTCCAGGGTGAGCGCCCGGAGCTCGTCGCGGTAGTCCGCGTACGCCGCGCGCAGGTCGGCGCCCGGCCACCCGGGCGGGCGCAGCTCGGCCGGGAGCAGCGGGTCGTCGAGGAGGTGGCGGACCAGGTGGGCGGCGACGGCGAGCCGGACGGCGGGCTCGGTCGTGGTCTCGAGCAGCGCGAGCAGGCGGCGCCCCTCGCTCGCCCAGGCGCCCAGGTCCCAGAGCTCGGCCGCGAGGGGGGCAGGGTCGACGTCCGGCCGACTGAGGAACGAGGTGAGCACCGGTTCGTCGGCGTACTCCCGTGGTCGGCCGAGGTTCGCCGGGCGCATCCAGACGCCTTCGCGGAGCTCCGCGAGCCGGTACGACGTCAGCAGCTCGCGCAGCGCTGCCCGGTCGGCCGCGGACCGGCCGGTCACGACGACCACCGCCATCTCCCAGGTGCCGTCCCACGAGGTCTCGGCGTCCTCGACGGCCTCGTCCTGGCGTCGCTGCCGGCGGACGAGCCGGTCGCCGAGCACGTAGTCGCCGACGACGCGGCGGAGGTCGCCCGCGGCGACCGCGCGGGTGAGGGCGACCCGGAGCGTCGAGGCGGGGATGCCGAAGTACTCACCCGAACGGGCCAGCTCGGCCGGGCTCATCCGGTCGGGGTGCCGGCCGAGCAGCAGGCTGAGGACGACCGAGCGGGCGGGCAGCGGCGCAAGCTCGACGGACACGCGCCGTACCCTCTCATGCTACGAATCTCGACACAACTGTTATCAGAACTGTAATGTCGAATCCGTGCCCGCCACCCACGAGGTCCGCAACCAGGTCCCGCCGCTGGTCGGCCACGACACGGCCGACGACCCCGCCCTGCTCGAGGGGCTCGAGCGCGAGGGCGCGGGCTGGGCGGTCGACGAGGTCCACCGGCTCGGGCGGCTCGCGGGCAGCGCCGAAGCGCAGGACTGGGGCCGGCTCGCCGAACGGGTGCCGCCGCGGCTGCACACCCACGACCGCTACGGCCACCGGGTCGACGAGGTGGAGTACGTGCCGGCGTACCACCGCCTGATGGAGACCGCCGTCGCCCACGGCCTGCACGCGGCCCCGTGGGCCGACGACCGCCCCGGCGCCCACGTCGCCCGCGCCGCGAAGTTCATGGTCTGGTCGGTCGACGCCGGGCACGGCTGCCCGATCTCGATGACGTACGCCGTCGTACCCGCCCTGCGTGCGAACCCCGACCTGGCCGCGCGATTCGAGCCGCTGCTCACCAACCGCGAGTACGACTTCGGCCTCCGCGATCCCGCGACCAAGCGCGGCCTGATCGCCGGCATGTCGATGACCGAGAAGCAGGGCGGGTCCGACGTACGCGCCAACACGACGACGGCCGCGCCCCGATCGGGTGGCGCTGACGATGCCTACGAGCTGGTCGGCCACAAGTGGTTCACCTCCGCGCCCATGTCCGACCTGTTCCTCACCCTCGCCCAGGCGCCGGGTGGCCTGTCGTGCTTCCTGGTGCCGCGCGTGCTGCCGGGCGGGGAGCGCAACGCGATCCGCTTCCTGCGGCTCAAGGACAAGCTCGGCAACAGGTCCAACGCCTCGTCCGAGATCGAGTACGACGGCGCGCACGGCTGGCTGGTGGGCGAGGAGGGACGCGGCGTGCGGACCATCGTCGAGATGGTCAACATGACCCGGCTCGACTGCGTGATCGGATCCTCCGCCGGCATGCGGACCGCGCTGGTCCAGGCCGTCCACCATGCGCGGCACCGGTCGGCCTTCGGCCGGCCCCTCATCGAGCAACCGCTGATGCGCAACGTGCTCGCGGACCTCGTCGTCGAGTCGGAGGCTGCGACGACCGCGATGCTGCGGCTCGCGGGCGCCAACGACCGGGCGATCCGCGGCGACGAGTCCGAGGCGGCGCTGCGCCGGATCGCCCTCGCCGTCACGAAGTACTACGTCTGCAAGCGCGCGCCGCTCGTCGCCGGCGAGGCCCTGGAGTGCCTCGGCGGCAACGGCTACGTCGAGGACTTCGACCTCGCCCGGATCTACCGCGAGCTGCCGCTCCTCTCGATCTGGGAGGGGTCGGGCAACGTCGCCGCGCTGGACGCCCTGCGCGCCCTCGCCCGCGAACCGCACACTTTCGACGCGTTCCTCGTCGAGGCCGAGCTCGCCGGGGGCGTCGACCGGCGGTACGACGAAGCGCTCGCCCGGCTGCGCAAGGAGCTCACCTCGTTCGACGACATCGAGCCGCGGGCGCGTCGGGTCGTCGAGCAGATGGCGCTCGTGTTCCAGGGCTCCCAGCTGCTCCGGCACGCCCCTGCGGCCGTCGCCGACGCCTTCTGCGCCACCCGGCTCGGCCGGGACTGGGGCGGTGCGTTCGGCACCATGCCGACGGGCCTCGACCTCGCGCCGATCCTCGATCGGGGCCGGGTCTCGTAGACGGCTGGCCGACCGCGGGCGTCACTCCTTCGGCGACCGGTCCGCGGCCCTGCGCATCGTGTCCGCCTCGGACTTCACCGACTTGGTGAGCGAGGGATCCATCAGCGGCTCGGTGCCGGGCTGCTGCAGGTCGGCCTCCCCGGTGTCGGGGTTGATGCCGGATCCCGCGCCGGTCGTGCCGACCGGGGTCTTGACGTCGGGGCCGTCGGTGAGCTCCTCGTGCCAGTCGTCGACCCCGTCGTCACCCGGCCCGCCGTGGGCCGCGTTGCGCGAGGCCGCCTTGGGCTCGGTCGCCGAGGGCTCCTGCGGCTGTCGCAGCGGGATGTCAGGTGCCGGGGCGACGTCGATGGACGGTACGGCGGTGGCTGCCGGGCGCTCGCGGCCGCCGGGGTGGCTGCCGGCGATGACGCTGGCGGCGACAGCACGCGCTCGACCCGCGACGACCGAGACCGACTGGATGGGGTGGGTGACCGTGCGGGTGGTCCTCCCGATGACGTTTCCGGTGATCTTCGTGATGGTGCCGACGGCCGACATGGCGCGCGTCTCCTCTCGTGCGGGGTGACCCTCCTGGGGGCGCAGTACCCGCCAGCGCGCCGACCACCCCGTCGAATCCGCCCTCGGCGGCTGATCTCGAGGGTCAGGCCCCGGGCGGCTGCTGCGGCTGCCTCGCCTGCTGAGCCTGCTGGGCCGCGCGCCGCGCAGCGCGCCGCTCCCGCCGCCGGGCGCGCTGTCGGCGCTTCTTGCGCAAGGCCCGCTTCTCCAGCCTGACCGCCGACCGGCACAGCACGGCCAGGTCGGCGAGGGCGGCGGTCACCGGGTCGTCGGTGTCGTCCCAGAAGTCGGGCTTCACGAGCCGCCGGCGCAGCTGGCGGCGGTACTTCTTGCGCCGGTCGGGGTTGCGGATCACGTTGGACCGCTGCCGGTTGAGCCGGAACATCGCCTGGTAGCCCTGGCGCGCGGCGGCCAGCAGCTCCTCGTCGGTGGCCTCGCGCTGGTCGGCGTCGACGTCGTAGTCGCTCGGGTCGGCCCGGTCGGGGAGGTCGTCGAGCGAGCCGTGCACGACGACGCCGAGGCGCTCGAGGTCGCTGCGGATCCGCCGGTTCCAGCGCATCGCGGCGCGGAAGGTGGCGGGGTCGAGCCGCGCCTTGCGCTCGTCGTGTCGGCGGAGCGAGAGCGCGTCGCGGGCCAGGTCGAACTTGACCACCCGCTGCTCGGTCGGGCGCTCCAGGTCGAGCTCGACGTTGAGTCGTCGGACCAGCTCGGCGGACGGGAGGCCGAGGGACTCGTTGGCGTGCTCGGGCGGCGCCGGGCTCGCGGCCGGGTCGATGCCGACCGCGGCGGAGAAGAGCTCCCAGAGCAGGTCGCGGGGCGCGCCGGAGCCCGGGACCAGGACCACGTGCACCTGCTCGGGCGGCAGCACCGAGGTCCACACCCGCAGCATCCGTGGGATGTCGATCGCCTCGCTGAACCGTCGGGCCGAGGGCAGGCCGGCGCGGGAGAGCACGTTGCCGACCCGCCCGCCGCCGCGGGTGCTGGTGCGGACGACCTTGGTGAACCGGTCCCAGGTCATGATGCCGCCGCTGGTCAGCGAGGTCTGCCACAGCGCGGGGATGACGGCGGCGGTGTCGCGGACCGTCAGCACGATCCGGACCTCCAGGCCTGCCGCCTCGAGGGTGCGTACGACGACCGCGGCCTGCTCGGCGTCGGCGAAGCTGAGGAACTCCATCGACAGCAACGACACCGGCGCGCCGGCCGCGGCCATCGCCTCGACGAGCCGGTCCCAGGCGCCGTCGCTGCGCCGTGCCACGGCCGGGTCGTGCTGGTTGATCGACAGCAGGTCGACCACCGCGCTCACCTGGTCGCGCCACCTGTCGCCGGCGAAGTCGACGCCCTGCTCCTCGAGCGCGGCGCGGTTGGCGAACAGCTTGTGCTGGAGGTAGGTGGTGCCGGTCTTCATCGCCCCGATGTGGAGGGCGGCCACCGGCTGCTGCGCGATCACGAACCCCTTCACTGTCGTGCTCACCGATCCGGCACGGGGCCGGTCCTGCCACGGGAGGTCGCCGTCACGGTCAGCGACTCGTAGGGAGATTACCGCGTGCGGCAGACTGCTCGTCCATGAGTGCCGTACGACGCGCCTGGGGTTGGGTCGCTGCGCTGCGCGACGGCGCGACCACACCCTGGTCGGAGTGGGCGGTCGAGGGTGCCGAGGAGGGCCCCTGGCTCCCGGGCGCCCAGCAGCTCGAGCTGCTGCGCCGGCTGAACCTCGAGGCCGAGCAGCGGGGGTCCCGGGTCGACCTCGCCCTCGCGGAGCGGGTTCTGCTCGCCAGTGCCCCCGGTCGCGGCCGCGCCGACCTGCTCCTGGCGGGCGCCGGCGACCCGCCGCAGTTCGGCCCGCGTCCCGTCGACCCGGCGGTCCTTCCCGAGCACGAGCTCACCCGGATCGCCGCGGGCCTGGTCGCCGAGGACCTGGCCCGGGTCGACCGCGCCGGATGCACGCCAGGACCGACGCCCGTCGGCTGGTACCGCCCGTGGGCGCCGTCGTACCGCGTCGTCGGCCACCCCTGGCTGGTGCCGCCGGTCCGCGCCCGGCTGGCCAAGCTCGGCCGCCCGCCGCGCGAGCACCCTGCTGCTGTCTACGTGCTCGGCGCCGACGTCGCGACGATGGTCGTCGACGCGTGGACCTGCCGGGTCTTCGACGAGGGCGCGCCGCGGTTCGAGGCGTGGCTGGACGGCTTCCTGCGGGCCGACCGGCTGCCGCCGCGCGCCGACGTCCTCACCCCGGCGCGGGTGTGGTCGGACCGGGTCGGACGCGATCGGGTGACGATCGTCCTCGACCTCCCCGCCCTGGCGGCCCGGCTCCGGCTCCGTCGGCTGCCGGCGCCGTTGCGGCTCGACGGCGCCTCGGTCGAGCTCGTCAGGCGAGTCGGCTCCACGCTGGGCCTGGCCGTCGGCGCCGACCGGCGCGCCGTACTGCTGCGCCGCGTGCTCGGGCCCCGCCTCGACGGCGGCGGTGGTACGCCGCTCGCACTCCCCGACCACGCGTCGGACTGGCTCGACCGTCGATCGGAGAGTTTCCGCTCCGCGCTCGGACCTGGTGGCTACCCTGTGCTCGGCGATCCGGACCGACCTTCGCCGCACGCGCCGTCCGACACCGGCGGAGACCCGTCGGAGACGGAGATCCTGGCGCTGGCGATGCGGCTGCTGCTCGATCCGCTGTCGCCCCCGGGAGCAGAGGAGGGCCAGCAGCGGTGAGTCGGCGCATCCTCCTGCACGTCGGCACACCGAAGACAGGCACGTCGTACCTCCAGGACGTCCTCTTCGGCAACCGCAAGCGGCTCAAGGAAGCCGGGATCCTCTATCCCGCCGACCGGTTCGACGCCCACTTCCTCGCCGCGCTCGACCTGATGGGCCTGACGTGGGGCGGCCTGGAGAACGAGGCCGTCGGCGCCTGGAACCGGCTCGCCACGCTCGTCCGGCAGTACGACGGCACGGCGATCATCAGCCACGAGATCCTCGCCACCGCGTCGCGGGCCCAGGTGCACCGCGCGCTGGAGTCGCTCGGCGACGCCGAGGTCCACCTGATCCTCTCGGTGCGCGACCTGATGCGACAGATCCCCGCGGAGTGGCAGGAGAACGTCAAGCACCGGGCGACCCTGACCTACGCGCAGTTCCTGGAGCGGCTGCAGGACCCCGACCGGGCCAGCCGGATCGGCTCGTGGTTCTGGGGGGTGCAGGAGATCCCCGACATCCTCGACCGCTGGGGCGCCGGGATCCCGCCCGAGCGGGTGCACCTGGTGACGGTGCCGCCCGCCGGCGGCCCGCCCGAGGTGCTGTGGCAGCGGTTCAGCCGCACCTTCGGGCTCGACAAGGTCGACCTCGACCTCCACACCGAGCGGTCCAACCCGTCCCTCGGGGTGCCCGAGACCGCGCTGGTCCGGATGATCAACGCCTCGGTCAACACCGAGCTCCCCCCGTCGGAGTACCGCCCCCTCGTCCGCGAGCTGCTGGCCCACCAGACCCTCTCCCGACGCACGTCGAGCCCCCGCCTGGCGGTGCCGCCCGACCTGGTGCCGTGGGTGCGCGGGCTGGAGGACGCGTGGATCGACGACCTGGCCGGCCGCGGCTACGACGTCGTCGGCGACCTCGGGGAGCTGCGCGGCGTCGTACCCGACGAGGCGGCGTGGGTCGATCCGGACGAGGTCCGCGGACGCCAGGTCACCGACGCGTCCCTGGCCGCGATCAAGGCGCTGCTGCTCGACTCGGCCGCGATGAGCACCGAGCTCGACCGGGTCCGCGGCGAGCTGCACGAGACGCGGGCCGCGCTCGAGCGGTCCTACCTGCGGCCGACGTACCGCCTGCGCGAGAAGGTCGTCCGGCGCCTCGACACCAGCCAGCCGGGACGCACGATGCTGCGGGTCTACCGCGCGGCGCGCGGCAGGAACTCGCGGTCGGCGTAACGGCCGACCTTCCACGTGTCGTAGCCGTCGGACGCCGCACCGACGACCCCGCCGACGAGGGGCACGCGGCGCCCGATCGTCGACGCCAGCCGCTTCCCGACGACCTGGCCGATCAGGTCGGCGGCCACCGCGTTGGCGATCGTCGGGTCGAGCGCCGGGTCGTGCTCGGGCGCGGTGGCGATGGCCATCGGCGGTGCCGGCAGCTGGAGCTTCTTGACCATCCGGGCCACGGTCTCCTCGCCGAGGATGGCGACGAGCACGGCGTTGCGCACCCGCGGGTCGTCGATGTCGTAGCCGCGCAGGTGCGCGATGCCCGCGACCAGCCGGCACTGGATCACCGCGAGGCCGGTGATGTTGGCCGGCGCGACGATCGCGGCAGTGATGAGCCCGCCGAGGTTGGTGACGAAGCCCTCGACACCGGCGTACCGGACGTGGTTCTCGATGAGCTCGCGGATCGCCTTGTCGACGTCGCCGCGCTGCTCGCGAAGCTGCGCCTCGGCGGCGGCCGCGGCGCCCGGGAGCGGACCGATGCCGGCGACCGCGCGGTGCAGGGCCTCGCGGACGAAGGCGGACGTCATGCCGGGCGCCAGGTTGCTGACCCGAGGAGCGAGCTGGCGGGCCGCCTCGACGGCGAGGCCACGCTTGAGGTTGACCATGAGCCCCATCCAACCAGCACCGTTCCAATCGGCACCGTCCGACCGTCGGCGCCGCTACCGTCGTCCCGTGCCGATCGAACCGCCCCCGACACCGTGGCGGCTGCCGACCCGGGAGGAGCTGGCCGCGCTCGACACCGGCGACGACCTGGTGGCGATCGGGGCCGACCTCGCGCCGGGCACGCTGCTCGAGGCCTACCGCTCCGGGCTGTTCCCGATGCCGCACGGCCGTCGCCGGATCGGGTGGTGGTGCCCAGCCGAGCGTGGGGTCCTGCCCCTCGACGGACTCCGGGTCTCCCGCTCGCTGCGCCGCTCGGTGCGGGACTTCGAGATCCGGATCGACACGGCCTTCGACGAGGTGGTCGCCGAGTGTGCCGATCCGCGGCGCCCGGACGGGTGGATCGACGACCGCATCCAGGAGGCGTACGGCGCCCTGCACCGACTCGGGTGGGCGCACTCGGTCGAGGCGTGGCGTGACGACCGGCTGGCCGGCGGGCTGTACGGCGTCGCGATCGGTGGCCTCTTCGCCGGGGAGTCGATGTTCCACCGGGAGCGTGACGCCTCGAAGGTGGCGCTGGTCGGGCTGGTCGCGGCGCTCGGTGAAGACGACACGGGTGAAGTACCGCGGCTGATCGACGTGCAGTGGCGCACGCCGCACCTGGCCCGCCTGGGCGTCGTGGAGATGCCGCGGGCGTCGTACCTCTCGAGGCTTGCGGCGCTGCTCACCTCGCCGTTGCCCGCTGTTTTCCAAGATTGCGGCGAGTCGTGAGCGAAACGCCGTGCCGTGCCCCGCTGAACAGTCCCTGGGAGAGAAGCAGGCATAGTGGTCCGCCGCAGGGGTAGGTAGTGCCGGGCCGGCTCGGGCCGTGCCCCTAACCCGCCACCCGGTGCGCCTGCACGGGTGCGATTTGAAAGGACGACCTACATGACCCGGATCAAGCGTCCCGCCGCTGCTGTCGGCGCGACCGTTCTCCTGGCCTTCTCCCTCTCCGCGTGCGGCGGTGGAGCACCGACCGACGCCAGCGAGAAGAAGTTCTGCGAGGCCTACCAGGACACCTCGTTCTACGAAGGCCTCGGCGACAAGGACTACGACGGCCTCGTCGAGAACATCAAGGAGCACGCCGAGGAGCTCGAGGGGATCGGTACGCCGGAGGACATCCCGGAGGACGCCCGGAAGGGCTTCGAGCTCCAGATCGAGGAAGCCAAGGAGCTCGACGCGGACGACGTCAAGGAAGCCGTCGAGGAGCAGAACGAGGACATCGTCGAGCTGGACGGTGACGACAAGAAGAACTACGACGCCCTCCAGGAGTACGTCTCGGAGACGTGCGGCACGCCCGAGCTCCCCGAGGTTCCGACGGACATCCCGACGGAGGGCCTGCCGACGGACATCCCGACGGACATCCCGACCGAGGGCCTGCCGACGGACATCCCGACGGACATCCCGACCGACATCCCCACGGACATCCCGACCGAGTGATCTGAGGTCGCCCGTTCGGCCGACGGCCGGTCCCGCGCGTAGCGGGACCGGCCGTCGGGTCGTTGGGGCCAGTGGTGTCGGGGATCTTCCCCGGCGTGGAAAGGATGGGAATGACCCGGATACACCGATCGGTGGCCGGCCTCGGGGCCGTCGCGCTGCTCACGCTTTCGCTGGGCGGATGTGGCGGGGGCGATGACGGTGGACCGGCCAAGGAGACGGCCGACGAGACGATGGCGGTCGCCTCGACGAAGGACTTCTGCACGGCGTGGCGCGACACCCTCGCCGCGTTGATCGACCTCAACCCGGAGGGCCTGACCCAGCCGAAGTGGAAGACGTTCCAGGCGGCGCTCGACGACCTCGTCGACACCGGGCTTCCGGACGACGCGCCACCGGATGCCGTCAAGGGTCACGAGGTGTTCACCACCGCTCTGGGAACCTTGGACTTCAAGGAGATGAAGCGGCTGCAGGGCTCGGACAACCTCCCCGGCGTGAGCGACAAGGACGAGACGATGTCCCGCGTGTTCACGACCTACGCGAGTGAGACCTGCGCTTCGGTCCGACCTGAGGAGTAACCAGAATGCTCGTACGTCGCCCGGCGGTCGCTGCCGCAGTACTCCTTGCCTGTCTGGTGGCGACGGGCTGCGGTGGCGGCGACGAACCTGCGGCCGGCGACGGGTCGGGCTCGCCGTCGCCGAGTGCGACCACGTCGGAGGGATCGTCGGACGCGACCGGCGCGGCTGAGGGTTCGAGCGGCCCGGCGGCAGCCGACCCGGAGGCGCCGGCCTCGGTGGAGGAGTTCTGCGCGCCGTACCTCACGATGGTCGCCGGGATCGAGGGTCTCGACCGCGACTCCGATCCCGACGCGCTCGCTGCGCAGATCGGCACCGTCCTGCGCACGTGGGCCGAGCAGGTGCCCGATCTCGAGCGGCCGCCGGGCATCAGCGACGACGTCTGGGACGGCCTGGGCGTCCTCGCCGACCGGATCGTCGCGCTGCCCGACCCGCCGTCGATGGCCGACATCGACGCGGTCGAGAGCGACCTGCCTCCGGACCAGCAGCGGTCGATCGTGGCGGCGCAGCGGTGGTTCAGGAAGAACTGCAACGTCGGCTGATGCCAACGCGCCCGCTGCCGGTCAGAGGACGTACGGCGCCGCGCCCGACTCGGTGACCAGAGGCCGGCCGGCGTCGGCCCAGTCGAGCATGCCGCCGGAGAGGTTGACGACGGCGTACCCCTGCTGCGCGAGCCAGGCGACCGCCTGCGCCGAGCGCCCGCCGACCTTGCAGACCACCAGCGTCTGGCTCTCGGGTACGTCGCCCAGCCGGCCCGGCAGGTCGCGCAACGGGATGTGGAGCGCGCCGTCGATGTGACCCGCTGCCCACTCGTCGGGCTCGCGGACGTCGAGCACCGCCAGCCCGTCGGGCAGCGGGTCGGGGACTCCGTCGACGCCGACGGTGGGGACGTTCACGATGATCTCCTCGGGTGTTCGGTCACTTGAGCAGCTTGCTCATCCGGCGGTCGGCCAGGGGCTTGCCGCCGGTCTGGCAGGTCGGGCAGTACTGCAGGCTGGAGTCGGCGAAGGACACCTCGCGGACCGTGTCGCCACACACCGGGCACGGCTGGCCGGTGCGGCCGTGGACGGCGAGGTGGGACTTCTTCTCCTTCTTCAGCTCGCTGGCGGCCAGCCCCTGGGAGCGCGCGACCGCGTCGCCGAGGGTGTCCTGGATCGCCGCGAAGAGCGTGGTCAGCTCGTCGTCGGTGAGGCTGTTGGCCGGCTTGAACGGGCTCATCCGTGCCGCGTGCAGGATCTCGTCGGAGTAGGCGTTGCCGATGCCGGCGATGGTGCCCTGGTGGCGGAGCACGCCCTTGAGCTGCTTGCGACCCTCCTGCTCGACGATCTCCCGCAGCGTGGCCGGCGTGAACTCGTCGACGAGCGGGTCGGGCCCGAGGCTGGCGATGCCGGGCACGTCGAGAGGGTCGCGGACGAGGTAGAGGGCGAGCGACTTCTTCGTGCCGGCCTCGGTGATGTCGAGCCCGGGCATGGACTCGTCGTCGGGGTCGGCAGGGTCACCGGTGAGCACCACGCGCACGGCCAGGGTCGACTTGTTGCTCGGCCGCGGCGGGATCGCCGGCACCTCGTCCTTCCACCGCACCCAGCCGGCGCGGGCGAGGTGGAGCACCAGGTGCAGCCCGCTGGCCTCGATGTCGAGGAACTTGCCGTGCCGGCGCACGTCGTCGACCAGGGTGCCCTCGACCGCGCTCAGCGGCGGGTCGTAGGTCTTCAGTGCGCTGAACTGGGCGACGTGGATCTTGGTGATCGCACGCCCGGCCAGGCGTCCGCGCAGGTCCAGGGCCAGCGCTTCGACCTCGGGCAGCTCGGGCATGGGGGTCAGCGTAATCGGGCCGGGGCAGTGATGCTCTTGCGCGTGGCCGGCCGCCCGGTGTCAGGTCGTGTGCCTCAGACCGGCGAATAGGGCGTTCTCAGGCCCACGACCCGGATCGTGGCCGCTCCCGGCTCGGGACAGCCTCGGTCTCAGGCACACAACTCAGGACCCAGCGGCCAGGGCAGGCGATCCGGAAGGTCACGAGCGGCCCGGTGACAACGGCCACGATCAGGCGCATGATGAGCCGATGGCCGCCGTACGCCCCCTCCCGCGGACGGGCTCGATCTTCCTCGATGCCCGCGGTGGCGACCGCGTGCTCCGGGTGAGCTGGCACGGCGACGACGCCGACCCGAGGGTGCTCGTGCTCTCCCTGTGGCGGGACAACGTCTGCGTCGGCAGCTTCCGGCTCGGCGCCGACGAGGTGCCCGACCTGATCGACGTCCTGGTCGACGCGCTCCGGACGACGCGTACGACGACCGTGCCGCCGCGTCCGGCGCTGTCCGACGCGGGCTGAGCCGGCGGGCTGCTCATTCGGCGCAATTGAACCGTTTGCGCAGTGCGCTCCGCCCGTCCGCTGCGCAACCAGCGCAATTGAACGATTCGACACGCTAGCCACGTCTAAGCCACGACCTAGACAGCCCGATACCGTCCCATCGTGGACCCGATCCGGAACCCGTACGCGCCCGGCGCCGGCCAGCGCCCGCCCGAGCTCGCCGGCCGCGACGAGCAGCTGGCGGCGTTCGACGTCGTGCTCGAGCGCGTGGCGCGCGGCCGGCCCGAGCGGAGCCTGGTGCTCACCGGCCTCCGTGGCGTCGGCAAGACCGTCCTCCTCAACGCGCTCCGCTCGGCCGCGGTCCGCAAGGGGTGGGGGACCGGCAAGCTCGAGGCCCGCCCCGACCAGAGCCTGCGCCGCCCGCTCTCCAGCGCGCTGCACCAGGCGGTCCGCGAGCTCGGCCACCCCGCGCAGGACGAGGCCGACCACGTCCTCGGCGTGGTGCGGTCGTTCGTCCAGCGCGAGGCCGGTCCGTCGGCCAAGCTGCGCGAGCAGTGGAGCCCGGGCATCGACGCGCCGGCCGGTCCGGGGCCGAGCCGACTCCGGTGACATCGAGATCGACCTCGTCGAGCTGCTCTCCGACGTCGGCGGGCTCGCGGCCGACGTCGGCAAGGGGGTCGCGGTCTTCATCGACGAGATGCAGGACCTCGGTCCCGACGACGTCTCCGCGCTGTGTGCGGCCTGCCACGAGCTGAGCCAGACCGGCCTGCCCGTGATCGTGGTGGGCGCCGGGCTGCCGCACCTGCCCGCCGTACTCTCCGCCAGCAAGTCCTACTCCGAGCGCCTCTTCTCCTACCTGCGCATCGACCGGCTGACCCGCGAGGCCGCCGACCGGGCGCTCGCGGCGCCGGCGGCCGAGGAGGACGCGGAGTACGACGACGCCGCGCTCGTCGCGATGTACGACGCCACCGGCGGCTACCCCTACTTCATTCAGGCCTACGGCAAGACCGTGTGGGACCTCGCGCCCCGCTCACCGATCACCGCGGACGACGTGGCGGTCGCCGCACCGGACGCGGAGCGCGAGCTCGCCGTCGGGTTCTTCGGCTCCCGCTTCGAGCGGGCGACGCCGGGGGAGCGGGACTACCTGCGCGCGATGGCCGACGCCTCGGTGGACCTGGGCGCCGATCCCGTCGGCGCCGTCGCCACCGCCGACGTGGCGGCCGTGCTCGGCAAGAAGCCCCAGTCGCTCTCCCCGGCGCGCGACTCGCTGCTCAAGAAGGGCCTGATCTACTCCGGTGAGCGCGGCCGGATCGCGTTCACCGTGCCGCACTTCGGGCGCTACCTCCGCACCCAGTCCTGAGGCTTGCCGCCCAGCCCCGCGAGAGGCTAGGGACATGACCACCAACGACGGCGAACGCGCGCTGGAGGACGGCATCCGCACCGACTTCGCTGCGAGGCTGGACTACGGCTCCTACCTCGACCTCGACCGGCTCCTGGGCGCGCAGCACCCGCTGAGCAAGCCCGAGCACCCCGACGAGCTGCTCTTCATCGTCCAGCACCAGACCACCGAGCTCTGGTTCAAGCTGGTGCTGCACGAGCTGCGCTCGGTGCGCGGCTACCTCGAGGACGACGACCTCGGCCGCGCCCGCAAGGCGTTGGCGCGGGTGAAGCACATCTTCCACACGCTCGCCGAGCAGTGGTCGGTGCTGGCGACGCTGACGCCGAGCGAGTACGCCGAGTTCCGGGGCTTCCTGGGCTCGTCGTCGGGCTTCCAGTCGTTCCAGTACCGCGCCGTCGAGTTCATCCTCGGCAACAAGTTCGCCGCCGTGCTGAAGGTCTTCGACGCCAACCCCACGGCGCACGCGGAGCTGACCGAGCTGCTCGAGACCGCGTCCGTCTACGACGTCTTCCTGCGCTACCTGGCGCGGCGCGGGCACGCCGTACCCGCCGAGGTGCTCGAGCGTGACGTCCGCAAGGCCTGGACCGAGGTCCCGGACCTCATCCCGGTCTTCGGCGAGATCTACGGCGACACCACGCGGTACTGGGCGGAGTACGCGATCTGCGAGGACCTAGTCGACCTCGAGGACGCGTTCCAGCTCTGGCGGTTCCGGCACCTGCGGACGGTGCAGCGCACGATCGGCTTCAAGACGGGAACCGGCGGCAGCTCGGGCGTGGACTTCCTCAGGCGTGCGCTCGACCTGACGTTCTTCCCCGAGCTCTACAGCGTCCGGACGGGGATCGGTGCCTGAGTACGCCGTCGCGGACTTCTGGAGCGGCCGCCCGCACGGGCCGTCGGTGCTCGTGGTCGAGCGCGGTGCCGTCGTCGAGGTCAGGCCGCTGCCCGACGGGGAGCTGCCGCCGCCGATCACGGTCCTGCCGGGCGTGGTGGACCACCACGTCCACCTGGGACTGGTGGACCGCGACGCCCTCGCCGACGGTGCGGTCGTCGAGGTCCACGACCTCGGCTGGGATCCCGACGACGTGCTCCGGTGGCGCGCCGAGGCGCCCCGGGGCGTGGAGGTGCGCGTCGCCGGACCGTTCCACACGGCGCCGGGCGGCTATCCCACCGGACGCTCGTGGGCGCCTGCGGCCGCGGTCCGTGCCGTCGACTCGCCGGCGGCGGCGCGGCGGGCCGTCGCCGATGCGGTCGCGGCGTCGTACGACGCTGTGAAGGTGACCCTGCACGCCGCCATGCCGCTGATGGACGACGCCACCCTGCAGGCGATCGTCGACGCCGCGCACGAAGCCGGGCTCCCGGTCGCGGTCCATGCCGAGGGCCCCGGCCAAGCGGTGCGCGCTATCGACGCCGGCGCGGACCTGCTCGCGCACGCACCGTGGACCGAGGCCGTGCCCACCGAGGACCTCGCGCGCGGTGCGCACATGACGTGGTGCTCGACGCTCGCGATCCACGACGGCGAAGCCCGGGTCACGGCGATCGACAACGTCCGCCGCTTCCGCGCCGTCGGCGGCCGGGTGGTCTACGGGACCGATGCCGGCAACGGAACCGTCTCCGCCGACGTCAACGCGGAGGAGGTCCTCGCTCTCGGCAGCGCCGGCCTCCACGGGGACGATCTCCTGCAGGCTCTGTGCGGCGAGAGCACCGACCACTCCGTCCCCGTCGCGCGCCTGCTCGCCTCACCGCACCGGTTGCCTGTAACCGCGGCCGACACGGTCGCGTGGCTGGCCGACAGCCAGCGGCTCTCCGCCGTCCCGCTCAAGGAGCGTCATGTCCACTGACTTCGGCCGGTTCCTGCCCGCGCACCTCCTCGACGAGGCGGCCCGCCTGGACGGGACCGACCCGCTCGCGCCCGTACGCGAGGAGTTCATCCTCCCCGCCGGCGTGCACGCCTACCTCGACGGCAACTCGCTCGGGAGGCCCTTGGCCGTCACCCGCGACCGCCTGCGCCGGTTCGTCGACGAGGAGTGGGGCGAGCGCCTGATCCGCTCGTGGGACGAGCGGTGGATGGAGCGTCCGCTCGAGCTCGGCGACCGACTCGGTGAGATCGTCCTGGGTGCCGCGCCCGGGCAGACGGTCGTCGCCGACTCGACGACCGTGCTGCTCTACAAGCTGCTCCGGGCCGCCGTCGCCACCCGGCCCGGTCGCGACGAGATCGTCGCCGACACGGAGAACTTCCCCACCGACCGGTTCGTCGTCGACGCGGTCGCCCGGGAGTGCGGCCTGCACGTGCGGTGGATCTCGCCCGATCCTGCGACCGGGGTGACGGTGGCGGACGTGCGCGCCGCGCTCTCGGAGCGGACGGCGGTCGTCGTACTCAGCCATGTCGCGTACAAGTCGGCCTACGTCGCCGACCTGCCCGCCATCACCGCTGCGGTCCAGGAGGTGGGAGCGCTGGTCCTGTGGGACCTGTGCCACTCGGCCGGCGCCCTCGAGCTGGCGCTCGACGAGTCCGAGGTCGACCTCGCGGTCGGGTGCACCTACAAGTACCTCAACGGCGGTCCCGGATCGCCCGCCTTCGCGTACGCGGCCGAACGGCTGCAGCAGGACCTGGTCCAGCCGATCACGGGCTGGATGGGTCACGCCGATCCGTTCGCGATGGGCCCGGACTACCTGCCGGCGACCGGCATCCGCCGGCTGATCAGCGGAACGCCGCCGATCGTCGCGATGGTGCCGCTCGCCGACATGCTGGACCTGATCGAGAAGGTCGGGATGCCTGCGGTCCGCGCCAAGTCGGTGCTGTTGACCGCCTTCGCCGTGCGCGTCACCCAGGAGGTGCTGGAGCCGCTCGGCGTGAGGATCGCCTCGCCGGTCGAGCCCGGCAGACGAGGCGGCCACCTCCTGCTCGAGCACGACGCGATGAAGGCCGTCGTCGCCCGATTGTGGGAGCAGGGTGTCATCCCGGACTTCCGGGCGCCCTGCGGCCTGCGGGCGGGTCTTTCGCCCCTGAGCACCTCGTTCACGGAGGTGGCGCTGGCCCTCGGTGGCGTGCGCGGCGTCCTCGACGCGACTGCCGGCTGAAAGTGCACGTCGAGCGGATGAAGCACAGACGGAGAAGGAGCACGGATGCCTGACCAGGACGAACGACCTGTCCCCGTCGTCGTGGTGCTCGGGGGCAGCGGGCCCCAGGGTCGCGGACTCGCGCGGCGCTTCGCCGCCGGCGGCGTCGAGGTGGTGCTGGGGAGCCGCTCGTCCGATCGAGCGGCCGAGGTCGCCGCCGTACTCGCTGCGGAGACGGGGGGCGCCGTGCGCGGCGCCGACAACCGGGAGGCAGCCGCGGCGTCGGACATCGTGGTCGTCGCGGTGCCCTGGCAGGGACATGACGAGCTGTTGCGACTGCTCGAGCCGGTGCGGCCTAGCGGCCCGCTGGCCCGTCGCAACACGTGCCTGATCTACCTGACGAGCTCATCAGTCGGAGAGTCGTGCTCCGGTGTCGGCGTCGAAGACGTGGACGTGGTGGGGGTCGGTGGTGACGTGGAGGACCTCGCCCTTGTGGGCGCTGTCGCGGCCTTCGACGCGGATGATGACGTTGCCCGGGGTGCCCTCGACGTCGCTGGTGCCGTAGACGTAGGCGTCGGCGCCGAGCTCCTCGATCACGGTGACGGTGACGGGGAGGCCGCCGGAGTCGGGGCCGACCAGGCGCCAGTTCTCGGGGCGGACGCCGACCACGACGTTGCCCTGCATGCGGTGGGCTGCGGCTTCGTCGACGGGGACGTGGAAGGCGCCGATCTTGACGGTGCCCTGGTCGGCGCGACCGGAGAGGAGGTTCATCTGGGGTGAGCCGATGAACCCGGCGACGAAGAGGTTGGCGGGCCGGTCGTAGAGCCGCAGGGGGCTGTCGACCTGTTGGAGGATGCCCTCCTTCATCACCGCGACCCGGTCGCCCATGGTCATCGCCTCGACCTGGTCGTGGGTGACGTAGACGGTGGTGACCTGGAGGTCGGCCTGGATCTTGGCGATGTCGGTGCGGGTCTGCACGCGCATCTTGGCGTCGAGGTTGGACAGTGGTTCGTCCATGCAGAACACCTGGGGGTTGCGCACGATCGCGCGGCCCATCGCGACCCGCTGGCGTTGGCCGCCGGAGAGGGCCTTGGGCTTGCGCTGGAGGTATTCGGTCAGGCCGAGGATCTTGGCGGCCTCCTCGACCCGTTGGGCGCGTTCGGTCTTGGAGACCTTGGCCATCTTGAGCGCGAAGGCCATGTTGTCGGCCACGGTCATGTGGGGGTAGAGGGCGTAGTTCTGGAAGACCATGGCGATGTCGCGGTCCTTGGGGGGCAGGTGGTGACGTCGCGCTCACCGATGCGGATGTGCCCGCTGTTGACCTCTTCGAGGCCGGCGAGCATCCGCAGGGTGGTGGACTTGCCGCAGCCCGAGGGGCCGACGAGGACCATGAACTCGCCGTCTTGGACCTCCAGGTCGAGCGCGGGCACTGCCGGCTTGTCCGCACCCGGGTACCACCGCTGGGTCTTGTCGAAAGTGATGCTGGCCATGTCGTACTACTCCTTCACCGGCAGGTACGGGCCGGATGATCTGTTGGTGGATGGGTCGTTGTGAGCGGGGCCGGCGTCACCGGTGGGCCCGTGATTGCGTGCGCGGCGGCGCGTGCGCCGGTGCGGGTCATCGCGGCCTCTTGTGCCGTGACGTGGGAACGGGCGATGCGGGCCAGGTCGAGGGCGACCTCAGGGCTCTGGCCCACGTGCCGGGTGGGATCGAGCAGTCGGTCGAGCTGCTCGTCGGTCAGCATTCCGTCCAGCCGTGGATCGGCCCGCAACACCCGCGCGAAGGGTGTGCCGCTTGCGGAAGCGGCCTGCGCCGCGGCGTACACGAGGTCATGAGCGACCTGGCGGCCGACCTCCGGCGCGAGCTCCATCATCACGGCCTCGGAGCTGATCAGACCTTCGGTGATCGCGAGGTTCTCCCTCATCCGGTCCTCGTCCACCTCGAGACCTTCGAGCACGAGCGCCAGGCGAAGCAGTTGGTCGCCCACCAGGGTGACGCCGTGTTCCAAGGCCCGGTCCATGGACGCTGTCGCTGCACCGTCGACCTCGTGGTCGTGGGCAAGGCCGTCGAGCGCCAGCGGCACCTGGGAGCGCACCTCGGCTGCCAGGCCGACGATGTCCTGGGTGAGCTGCGGGTTGCGCTTGTGCGGCATCGTGGAGCTGCCGACCGCGCCGTCCGGCACCGGTTCGAACACCTCGCCGAGCTCCGGCTTCATCAGCGTGTAGATCTCGCGCCCGATGGTGCCGGCCACGCTCGCGAGCACGGCGAGGCAGGAGACGTACGACGCGAACGCGTCCGCCGTCGAGCGCGACGGCACCCGCATGGGCACGAGTCCGAGATGGCGTGCCATCCGTCGATGAACCTCCGGTCCGGCGGGGCCCATGGCGGCGAAGTTGCCCACCGCGCCACCGGCCATCGAGGTGAAGACGTCCTCCTCGAGCTCCACCAGGCGGCGGTCCTGCCGCACCAACGCATCGAGCCAGACGGCGACCTTGTAGCCGAAGGTGATGGGGACGGCGTGCTGCCCGTGCGTGCGCCCGGCCATCGCCGTGCCGGCGTACCGCTCGGCCAGGGCGGCTCCGGCGGTGAGGACCCGGTGCAACAGCCGTCGTACGACGCCGTGGGCATCCCGCAGGCAGGATACGTCGGCCGTCTGCGAGATGTTCTGCGTTGTCGCTCCCCAGTGCACCCAGCCACCGTGCTCGTCGCCCACGGCCCTGCTGAGCTCGACGATCAGCGCCATCAGGGGGTGACTCATCGCAGCGGTCCCGCTCACCACGCGATCGAGGTCCAACCGGGTGACGTCGGAGGCGGCGCTGCTGATGGCGTCGGCGGCCTCGGCCGGGATCATGCCCACCTCGGCCTGGGCGACCGCGAGCGCGGCCTCGACGTCCAGGCGGCGCTGCCAACGGTTGACCACTGAGTAGATCGCGGTGATCCCGGGGTCCCCGACCCGGTAGCCGGTGAACCGCGCTGGGACGCTGATCTGCGGGAGGTGGCGAGCGTCCTCGGTCGGCCGGCTCATCACTTCTCCGCCCCGGCGGTCAGCCCGCCCTGCAGCAGCCGCTGGGTCGTGAAGAACACCACGATGATCGGCAGCGTCAGCACCACTGAGCCGGCCATCAGCGCCGTCGGCGGGATCTCCAGATTCTCGCTGAGCTGGGCCAGGCCGAGCGACACGGTCCAACGGTCGCGGTCCTCGACGAGGAAGAGCAGGGCGAAGAGGAACTCGTTCCACGCGATCATGAAGACGAACAATGCGGTCGACATCATCGACGGGAGCGAGAGCGGCACGACGATGCGCAGCAGGATCCCGAGCCGGCCGAGTCCGTCCAGCGCTGCCGCCTCCTCGATGCTCACGGGGATGGTGTCGAAGTAGTTGCGGAGCATGAACAGCGCGACCGCGATCGTCTGCGAGACGTACACCAGCACGAGGACGGGAAGCTCCCCACGGACGCCGAGCCGGGTGAAGAGCACGAAGAGCGGCACCGCCAGCAGGATCGTCGGGAACAGGTACACCATCAGGAACAGCGCGCTCACCTGCCGCCGGCCGAAGAACTCCAGCCGCGAGACCGCATAGGCGCCGGGCACAGCCAGCACGAGGGTGACGGCGACGGTGCCGAGCGCGATCAGGGCGCTGTTGCCCATCAGCGTGAGGAAACCCTGCCTCCGTCGTCCAGGGGCTTGAGCACCTCGCGGTAGGCGTTGAGGGTCCACTCGTCGGCGCGGGGCAGGAGCCGACCCGGCTCCCGGACGATCGAGGACAGGTCCCGCGTGGACAGGATGAAGATGTAGAGGAAAGGGAATCCCGTGATCACGAACAGGCCGGTGATCGTAAGCGGCCGCAGCAGACGCAGCGCGCGGCGTTCGATCCGGTCCCGGTTCCAGCGCGCGCGTGGCGCGGCAGTTGTCGTGGTCATGCTTCTACCCCCGTACGCCGGATCAGTCGGCCGTAGACGATCACAAAGACAGCGAGGAGTCCTGCCAGGAGGAGTGCCTGCGCGGAGGCCGCGCCGATGTCGCCGCGGCCGATCAGGAGGTTGAACACCCGCACGCTGACGACCTCGGTGCCGGCTTGGCCGTTGGTCAGGAGGTAGATGTCGTCGAAGTTGTTGAAGGTCCAGATGAAGCGGAGCACGGTCAGGACGGCGATCGTGGACATCAGCTGGGGCAGCACGATGTGGCGGAACGCCTGGAGCGGGGTGGCGCCGTCGACCTGCGCGGCTTCCTCGACGTCGGCCGGCAGCGCCTCGAGGCGCGCAGTGAGGAAGAGGAACGCGAACGGGAAGGTCCGCCAGGTCTCGAACAGGATCACGGTGGTGAGGGCCATCGGGAGGGAGAACTCCAGGCCGAAGACGCTGACGTCGATGTCCTTCTGGCTGAGGAACCCGATCGGCTTGTCCCAGCCCAGCCAACGGGTGCCCCACTCGTTCACGACGCCGTAGTCGGGGTTGAGCATGGTCTTCCACGCGAAGGTGACCGCAACGATCGGTGCGACGAAGGGAAGCAGGATCGTTGCTCGCACCAGGGTGCGGCCGCGGAATGGTCGCCTCAGCGCGAGCGCTGCGACGAGACCGAGCACGAGCGCGCCGCCGGTGCCGATGATCGAGTAGGCGAGAGTGGTTCCCAGGCTGCTCCACAAGCCCCTGGTCGCGAAGACCTCGGTGAAGTTGTCCAGCGTGTAGTTGCCGAGCAGTCCGGTGTAGCGGATGCGGATCAGCTGGATGTCCTGGAAGGCCAGCATGATCGTCCAGGCGATCGGCGCCACCACGAGGGCGAGCACGATGAGCACGCTGGGCGAGACCATCTTCAGTCCGGCTCTACCTTCTGCCCGCTGCCGCCGCGACGCGCGCTTGCGCGTCGCGGCGGCAGGGCCGAGCCCTGGGGTGCGAGGGTTGTCACTGCAACGATTCCTGGATCTCTTCGACGTCGGACTTGCTCTGGTCGGCGGCCTCCTCAGGAGAGAGGTCGCCGGCGAACATCTCGGTCAGCGCGGCGACGACGGGCTGCTCCCCGAGCATCGCGCCGATCAGGCGTGCCTGGCCCTGCTCGATGCCCCACTCCTCGATCACGGCCGGAGAGTCGGCCACGGCGTCGATGACCTCCGGCGGGTAGAAGTCGGCCAGCGGGGCCCGGGGGTCGACGCCGGACTGCATCTGCTCCCACGCCGTCACGTACGCGTCGGGCTCATCCGTCGTGCCCAGGCGGGTCGGCACCTTGCCCTCGGGCGCCATGGCGATCCAGGCCTCGTAGCCGTCGCTCATCATGAATTCGACGAAGTCCGTTGCCGCGGACGATGCCTCGATCGGGATCGCCCAGTTGGTCTGCTTGCCGTACTGGCCGCCGTCACCCGACGGACCCTGGATCGTGGTCACGACGCCGGTGTTCTCGGCCAGGAAGGCCGGGTCGTCGCCGCACTCGTCGCACGAGGGCACGAGCTCCGGGTAGAGGCCGGCGAGCTCGTCGAGGATGAACGAGGAGTAGACCGCCATCGCGGCGCCACCCGACAGGTAGAGAGCTCGGACCGAGTCCGGGTCCTGCGCACCCGATGCGGAGTGCTCGGTGATGAGCGTGTTGTAGGTCTCGAAGGCCTCCACGCACTGGGGCTCGTCGATGGTGATCGCGCCCTCGTCGTCGACCAGCTGGCAGTCGTTGGCGAGCGCGAAGTGCTCGAAGGTCTCGTGGTTGGTGGTGAAGCCGGCGAAGCCGACACGGCCCTTGCCGTCCAGGGTCTCGGCGGCCTCGAGGATCGAGTCGTAGTCGTCCGGGACGTCCAGGCCGGCCTGCTCGAACAGGTCCTTGCGGTAGACGAGGACCTGGGTCCAGGAGTCGCTGGGGACGGCGGCGAGCTGGCCGTCGATCGTCGCGCGCTCGATCGACTCCGGAGCGAAGGTCTCGGAGCTGAGAGCGTCGACGACGGCTTCCGGCGCATCCTCGTCGAGGAGCCCGTTCGCCGAGAGCGCTCCCACGCCGGTGAGGTCGACGCCGCCGATGACGTCGGGAAGGTCGCCGGACGCGGCTGAGGAGGTGAGGAGCTGGTTGTACTGGGCCTCGTCGATCGCGACGACCTCGACCTTCGGGCCACCCGCCTCGGTGAACGCCGCTGCCTGCTCCTCGAGCACCGCTACCCGCTCCGGCTGGCTCTCCAGGGTCCAGACCGTCAGGACGTCGTCGTCGCCGCCGTCCGCACCGCAGCCGGTCAGGGCACCGGCCGCCAGCAGTGTGGCCGTGGCCATCATCGCCAGTCTCTTCATCATTGCTCCTCGGATCCATTGGTAGATCGATCTACCACTCGCCAAGGATGCTAGATCGATCTAGCATGGCGGCGCAAGAGTTTCCGCCAACTTTTTGTGACAGGGGTCACCGTTGAAGAAGCCCGCCACTCTCGCCGACGTCGCCGAGCACGCCGGGGTCTCCCGCGCCACCGCATCCCTGGTCGTGCGCGGAACGGGACGCGTCTCCCCGGCCACCCGTGAGCGTGTCCGCGCCTCCATGGAGACCCTGGGCTACGTCTACAACCGGGGCGCCGCCTCGCTGCGACGGGCCCGCGCGGACACGATCGGCGTGGTCGTCACCAACCCCGCCAACCCCTTCTTCGGCGAGCTGCTCACGGCCCTGATCAGCACCCTCGACGAGGTCGGGCACACCTGCCTCCTGGTCGCCACCGGAAACGACCCCGACGTCCAGGAGCGCGGCGTGCGCGAGCTTCGGGAACGACAGGTCGCCGGGATCGCGATCGTGCCGGCCAGCGGAACGAGTCCCGACTTCGTCGAGACCCTGAACGCCTGGCGCCTGCCGCACGTCTTCATGACTCGCTACGTGCCCGAGGGTGAGACCCACTACGTCGGTGCCGACGACGTACGAGGTGGGGACCTCGCTGCCTCGCACCTGCTCTCGCACGACGTTCGTTCGGCGGCCTACATCGGAGGTCCGACGACGGTGCTGTCCCGTCGCGACCGCCTCCGCGGCGCTCGGGCCGCGTTCGGTCGGGCGGGTCTCGATCCCGACCAGGTGCTTGCCGACCTGCCGTGCGAGACGAGCGGGCAGGGCGGGTTCCGTGCGGCCGAGGAGCTGATCGGCCGGGGTCCGTTGCCCGACGGCATCCTCTGCCACAGCGACGACATCGCCTTCGGCGTCTATCGGGCGCTGCGCCTCCACGGCCGCCACCGCGACGTCCCGGTCATCGGGTACGACGACATCGCGACCGCTGCGCTCTGGGAACCTCCGCTCACCACGATCGCGACCCACAGTGTCGAGCTCGGCCGGCTCGCGGCCCGGGCGCTGCTGACCCAGATCGACGACGGCCCGCGGTCACCGGTGGTGACCCTGACCGAGCCGGACCTGGTGGTCCGCGAGTCGTGCGGGTGCGCCGCCCGGTGATCGGGGCCGCTCGTCGGCGTGATTGACACCCTCCCGGGCGCCTCTCAGCTAGGAGGCGTCGGCTCCTGTGGTCGTGCGGCCGGCCTGCGGCATCCTCGGTCGGTCGCAAGGACATGTGCAGCGGCCCCTGCCGCGGTGAAACCCATGTGCACCGCACTCTCCGTGTACTGCGTGCCGAGGTAGTCGCCGGTCAACAGCACACCGCTCTCGCGCCGCAGCAGAGTGGGTTGGAGCTTCACTCGGCCCGGGAAGCAGTACAGCGATGCTTCGCGCCAGCGAGCGACCTCTGCCTCGACGAGGTGATTTGGCTGTGCCTGGCAGCACTGCGTCGGGATCCTCGATGAAGGTCTTGAGAGGGGTGTCGTCGTCCTGCTCGAGCAACTGCCGGGCCAGGCCGGCGGGGGAGAATGCCATGAAGCTGCTGCCCGACTGCCGCTCCGGGATGTTCCCCCACGTTGTTCGACATGGCGCAATCCGAGCCTCAGAGGAGCGCGCGCACCTCGCGCTCGAAGTGGAGGACGTGCTGGCTGGCGAGCTCGGCGGCGCGGTCCGCGTCGCCGGCCACGACCGCCTCGAGCAGGGGCCCGTGCTCGCCCACGTGGCCCGCCATGCCGGACAGTCGGCCGAGCAGCAGGCACCAGATCCGGTTGGCGAGGTTGTCGTAGTAGACGAGCGAGTCCTCGAGGAAGGGGTTGTGGGTCGCGGCGTACAGCGCGCGGTGCGCCTGAAGATCGAGACGCATCAGGTCGGGCGACTCGAGCCGCTGCGTCCCGGCTGACTGGAGACGGTCGGCAAGCTCGGCGAGGGACGCCCGCTCTTGGTCGGTGGCGCGGCGGGCAGCGGCCGCGGCCGCGATCGGCTCCAGGTGCTGGCGCACCTCGGAGATGTGCGCCAGGTCGGTGATCTGCACATCGGTGGCGAAGGTGCCCCGCCGCGGGTAGGCGACGACCAACCGCTCGTGGGCCAGTCGTTTGAGCGCCTCCCGGACCGGTGTTCGTCCGATGCCGAGCGAGGCGCCCAGCTGGTCCTCGTTGATCGGGCTGCCGGGCCGGATGTCGAGCATCACCAGCCGGTCCCGGATCTCACGGTAGGCCCGGTCCGCCAGGGACCCGGCGAGGGGCTCGTCGCCACCGTCAGGGGGGTCGGCGACTTCGACGCTCGCGGAGGTGTTGACGCGCTTCGGCATGTGCCGTACGTTACTGGAACCAACTGATATATCAGTATCGTTCCAGTCCTTGGAGGAGGGTCGTCCGTGGCCACCGTTCCCAGTTCCGCCCGCGTCGTCGTGATCGGTGCCGGCATTGTCGGTAACAGCTTGGTCCATCACCTGTCCCGGCTGGGTTGGCGTGACATCGTTCAGATCGATCAGGGGCCGTTGCCCAACCCGGGCGGGTCGACCGGTCACGCCTCGAACTTCATCTTCCCGGTGGACCACTCCCGCGAGATCACGGATCTGACGCTGGACTCGGTGCGGCAGTACCAGGAGCTGGGTGTCTTCACCCAGTCCGGCGGCTTCGAGATCGCGCGGACCGAGGAGCGGATGGAGGAGCTGCGCCGGCGGATGTCGAGCGCGAAGGCGTGGGGGATCGAGTCGGAGCTGGTCTCGCCGGAGTTCGTGAAGGAGAAGGTTCCCTTCATCGAGACCGACCAGTTCATCGGCGCGTTCTGGACGCCGAGCGTCGGGGTGGTGGACTCGCTGCGGGCGGGCACGATCATGCGCGACGGCGCCATCGAGGCGGGCGCGCTCACCACCGTGCCGAACGTGGAGGTCACCGGCCTCGACGTCGAGGACGGCCGGATCCGCCGGGTCCGGACCGACAAGGGCGACATCGAGGCCGAGTACGTCGTCATCGCCTGCGGCGTGTGGAGCCCGAAGATCGGCGACATGGCCGGAGTGAGCATCCCGTTGACGCCCGCCGTGCACCAGATGATCAGCGTGGGCCCCTGCCCGCAGCTGTCCGGAATGGCCGGCGAGATCAACATCCCGATCGTGCGCGACATGGACACGTTCTGCTACGAGCGCCAGCACGGTGCCGACATGGAGGTCGGCTCCTATGCCCACCGGGCGATCCTCCACGAGCCCGAGGACATCCCCACCCTCGACCAGGCCAAGCTGTCGCCGACCGAGATGCCGTTCACCTCCGATGACTTCGACACCCAGCTGGAGCAGGCCTACGAGCTGATGCCCGAGCTGCTCGGTGCCGAGGGCGCCGAGATGCGGTACGCCATCAACGGCCTGCTGTCCCTGACCTGTGACGGCAACCCGATCCTCGGCGAGAGCCACGTCAAGGGCCTGTGGACCGCGGCCGCGGTGTGGATCAAGGAAGGCCCCGGCGTCGGCCGCGCGGTCGCGGAGTGGATGACCCACGGTCACTCCGAGATCGACCTCGCCCACAGCGACATCGCGCGCTTCCACGACCACCAGCTGCGTCGTGAGCACACCCGGCTGCGGACCACCGAGTCGTTCATCAAGACCTACGGCATCGTCCACCCCTTCGAGCAGTACGAGTCCGACCGCGACCAGCGGCTTTCCCCGATGCACGAGTCGCAGAAGAAGCTCGGTGCGTTCTTCTTCGAGACCGCCGGCTGGGAGCGCCCGCACTGGTATGAGTCGAACGCCGGGCTGGTCGAGGACTACGGCGAGGCGGTGATGCCGCGCGAGAACGAGTGGGACTCGCGCTGGTGGAGTCCGATCATCAACGCCGAGCACCTGCGGATGCGTGAGGCTGCCGGCGTGATCGACCTGAGCGCCTTCCAGGTCCTCGACATCGTCGGCCCCGGCGCCCTGGCCACCGTCCAGCGCACCTGCGTCGCCCAGTGCGACGTCGCCGTCGGCAAGGTGATCTACACCCCGGTGCTCGACGCGAAGGGCGGCTTCCTCTCCGACCTGACCGTGATGCGCCTGGGCACGGACCACTTCCGGGTGGTCACCGGCGGTGCCCACGGGCCGGCGGACCGCCGTACCTTCAGCGACCAGCTGGACCTTGTCAATCAGGGGTCGGACCAAGAGGCCGGCGCGACCACGCTGACCGACGTCACCAACGACGTGTCGACGATCGGCGTGTGGGGTCCGAACGCCCGCGACATCCTCGCCCAGCTCACCTCCGATGACCTGTCCAACGAGGGCTTCGGGATGCTCAGCTGCCGCGAGATCACCGTCGGCGACATCACCGTGCTCGCCTCCCGCATCTCCTACGTCGGTGAGCTCGGCTGGGAGCTGTACGTGTCGATGGACGATGCCGCCGCGTTGTGGGAGAAGCTGCTCGAGGCCGGTTCGGCGCACGGCGCGGTGCCGGTCGGCATCGGGGTCTACGGCACCACCGGCCGGATGGAGAAGGGCTACCGAGCCTACGGTCCCGAGCTCGACGCCGAGCGGTCGATCGTCGAGGTCGCCATGCAGCGTCCCAAGGTGAAGGCCGCCGACTTCGTCGGCAAGGAGGCCTACCTCGCCCAGCGGGACGAGGACCCGAAGACGGTGCTGTGCACGCTCACCGTCGAGGACCACACCTCGGTATCGGGGGTGAAGCGGTACATGCTGGGTGGGGAGCCGATCCTGACCCGTGACGGCGGCCTGCTGACCGACGGTCACGGCCACCACCCCTACGTCACCAGCGCCGGCTCCGCCCCCTCGTTGGGCAAGCACCTGCTGATGGCCTTCCTGCCGGCGGACCAGGCGGTGATCGGCAACGAGCTCGCCGTGTCCTACATGGAGGAGCTCTACCCGGTGACCGTCGCGTCCGTCGACGCGACCCCTGTCTTCGATCCCGGAAACGAGCGCATGCGATGACCACCGCCAACGTCCTGGTCTGCATCAAGCGAGTCGTCGACTCCACCGGCGAGGTGGTCCTCACCGACGACGCCCAAGCAGTCGACGGCCGGTACGCCGGCTTCACGGTCAGCAACCACGAGGAGGCCGCGACCGAGCTCGCCGTGCGGGCGGCCGCCGCCACCGGCGGTGTCGCCTCGGCGCTGACGCTCGGCGACGCCGACGCGGAGGAGCAGCTGCGCGGCGCACTCGCCGTGGGCTGCACGGCCGCCACGCACGTCCAGGCGGACTCGTCGACGTACGGGCCGGCCGATGTCGCCCGGGAGATCGCCGTCGTGGTCCGCGACCACGAGGCGGCCGGACGGACCCACGACCTGGTCCTGCTCGGCAACGACGCGGCGGACAGTGGCGACTTCCAGGTCGGGATCCGGCTCGCCTACGAGCTCGGCCGGCCGGTGGTCAACGGCGCGTCGACCGTCGAGATCGCGGACGGGTACGTCGTGGCCGGGGTCAAGGGCCCCGACGGCCACGAGACCTACCGGGTGCCGTTGCCCGCGGTGGTCACGGTGCTCGAAGGTGGCGTGGAGCCGCGCTATCCGACGGTGCCTGGCCGGATGAAGGCCAAGAAGGTCGAGATCGAGAAGCGTGGACCTTCGGCACAGCCGGTCGGTCCCAAGCGGGTCCGGCTGCTGTTGCCGCCGCCGGCGCCGAGCAATGTCCAGATCCTCGGCAAGGACGCCGACGCGGCGGCCGCGGTCGTGGATCTCTTCGAGAAGTTGGGGGTGCTGTCCCGATGATCCTGGTCCTGGTTGAGACCGACGCCGAAGGCGCGATCGAGGTCTCGCGCGAGACGATCACCTTCGCCCGTGGTCTGGCGTCCGCCGGTGGCGGCGTACCCATCGACGCGGTCGTGATGGGGCAGCTGCCCTGCGCTCTGGAGCAGCTCTCACAGCAGTTGGCGTCGTACGGCGTCCGCACCGTCTACCACGTCACCGGCGACGCGTTCGACGCGTACGGCGGCGCGGCCTGGGCGAGCGCGGTGCAGTCGGTGCGGGAGAGGACCGGCGCGGTCGTCGTCACCGCCGCCGGCACCCCGCGTGGCGGTGAGGTGATGGCGCACGTGGCGGCCCGGATGGGTGTGGGCATGGCCGCCAACGTGATGGCCTTCTCCAGCCTATCGCCGTTCACGGTGACCCGGCAGGTCGTCGGCGGCGCCGCCGTCGAGGAGATGGTCCTCGACGCGCGCCCGGCGGTCTTCACCGTCGCCGGCCACGCCGTCGAGGCGCAGCCCGCCGAGACCCCGGGCGCCGGGACCCTCGTCCCCACCAGCCCGGCGGTGGCCGCAGCCGACCTGGTCGCCCGGGTCGTGTCGAAGGAGGAGCCCGCGCCGGACATGTCCGGCGGCCTGAAGTCCGCCCGGGTCGTGGTCGGTGCCGGCCGCGGCGCCGGCAGCGCCGACGGCTTCGACGAGCTCCTCGAGCTCACCGACCTGCTCGACGGCTCCCTCGGGGTCTCCCGGGTGGTCACCAGCCTCGGCTGGCGCCCCCACCACGAGCAGGTCGGACAGACCGGCAGCCGGATCTCGCCCGACCTCTACGTCGCGTGCGGCATCTCTGGTGCGATCCAGCACTGGGCGGGCTGCTCGACCGCCAAGACGATCCTCGCGATCAACACCGATCCCGAGGCACCCATGGTCGCCAAAGCCCACTACGCCGTCATCGGCGACCTGCACGAGATCGTCCCCGCGATCAACGCCGAGCTGCGCAGCCGTCGCGGCTGATGGCGCTCTCCGCGTTCGACCTGTACTCCATCGGCATCGGCCCCTCCTCGTCGCACACGGTGGGGCCGATGCGGGCGGCGAAGACGTTCGCGGACCGCCTCGTCGAAGCCGGGCTCCTGGCGGGCGTTGCGCGGGTCCGCGCCGAGCTCTTCGGCTCGCTCGGTGCGACGGGGCACGGGCACGGCTCGCCGAAGGCCGTCGTACTCGGTCTGGAGGGGGAGGACCCCGCCACGACCGACACCGACCGGGCCGACCTGCGCCTGGATCGGCTCCGCGAGGAGAGGGTGTTGAGCCTCGCAGGTTCGCACGAGGTGCCGTTCGACCTCGACGAGGACCTCGTCATGCACCGGCGCAAGAGTCTTCCGGCACACCCGAACGGCATGACGTTCGCGGCGTACGACGCCTCCGGTGCTGCGCTGCTCGAGAAGACCTACTACTCCGTCGGCGGCGGGTTCGTGGTCGACGAGTCCGCGACGGGTGCCGACCGGGTGGTCGTCGACGAGACGCCGGTCAGGTATCCGTTCAGCACCGGCGCCGAGCTGCTCGCGATCTGTGCCCGCGAGCAGCTGTCGGTCAGTGAGGTGATGCTCGCGAACGAGCAGGCGTGGCGCACCGAGCGCGAGATCCGCGAGGGCTTGCTGCACCTGTGGTCGGTGATGGCCGAGTGCGTGGAGCGCGGATTCCACCGCGACGGCGTCCTCCCCGGCGGCCTCCGGGTGCCACGCCGCGCCCCCGCTCTCCATCGCGACCTGACGGCCAAGGGCGGCGTCGACCCGCTCCACGTCATGGACTGGATCGGTCTCTACGCGCTCGCGGTCAACGAGGAGAACGCGTCCGGCGGCAGGGTCGTCACCGCGCCCACCAACGGCGCGGCCGGGATCATTCCGGCAGTTCTGCACTACTACGTGCGGTTCGTCCCGGGAGCCGACGACGACGGCATCGTGCGCTTCCTCCTGACGGCAGCGGCCGTGGGTATCTTGTTCAAGATGAACGCTTCGATCTCCGGCGCGGAGGTCGGCTGCCAGGGCGAGGTCGGCTCCGCCTGCTCGATGGCCGCCGGCGGTCTCGCCGAGGTGCTCGGTGGCGACCCGCTCCGGGTCGAGAACGCGGCCGAGGTCGGGATCGAGCACAACCTCGGGCTGACGTGCGACCCCGTCGGGGGACTCGTGCAGATACCTTGCATCGAGCGGAACGCGATCGGCGCGGTCAAGGCGATCACCGCGGCGCGGCTGGCGGTCAACGGCGACGGGAGCCACAAGGTGAGCCTGGACAAGGCGATCAAGACGATGCGCGACACCGGTCGCGACATGAAGACCAAGTACAAGGAGACCGCACGCGGCGGTCTGGCCGTCAACGTCATCGAGTGCTGACGTGGTGACCGACGCGGGGCACGTCGTACCCGTGTTCTTCCTCTCCGACTCCACGGGGATCAGCGCCGAGACGATGGGCAACGCGATCCTGATCCAGTTCCCCGGGGTGCGCTTCGAGCGGACCCTGATCCCGTTCATCCAGGGTCCCGACGACGCGAGGGACGTGGTGCAGCAGCTGGACGATGCCATGGCGGGTCCGGTCAGCCCGCTGGTCTTCTGCACGGTGGCCGAGGACGAGATCCGTGCCGAACTGCGCAAGAGCGCGGCTCCGATCATCGACTTCTTCGACCTGCACATGGAGCGCGTCGAAGAGATCCTGGGTCGGCGCGGGGTGCGGGAGCCCAGGCGACTGCACGGCGTCGGCGACATCGTCCGCTACAACATGCGGATGGCCGCGGTGGAGTTCACCATCGAGCACGACGACGGCCAGAGCATGCGTGCTCTCGAGAAGTCGGACGTGATCCTCCTGGCGCCGTCACGGTGTGGCAAGACGCCCACCAGCATGTACCTCGCGCTTCAGCACGGGCTCTTCGTCGCCAACTACCCGCTGGTGGACGAAGACCTCGCTGCGGCGTCGCTGCCGGGTCCGTTGCAGCCCTACCGGGACCGTTGCTTCGGCTTGACGACGACCCCCGAGCGGCTCAGCCGGATCCGGAACGAACGGATGTCCGGCTCCCGGTACGCCTCGATGGACCAGTGCCGCTGGGAGCTGCGCAACGCGGAGAACCTGTTCCGCACGCACCGGATCCCGGTCGTCGACTCCTCGACGAGGTCGGTCGAGGAGATCTCCATCGTGATATTGCAGATCCTCAAGGCCGACGTGCGCGCGAGCACGGCCGGCGACCGGAAGGGAACCCGTCGAGATGACAAGAAACACTGAGCCGACCGTCCGCTGGTTCTCCGAGCTCGGCCTCGACGACCTCGAGCAGGTCGGCGGCAAGAACGCCTCGCTCGGCGAGATGGTCTCCCACCTGACAGGTCTGGGCGTGCTGGTCCCCGACGGGTTCGCCACCACCGCCGAGGCGTTCTTCCGGTTCATCGGGGACACCGGGCTGGCGGACCGGATCGATCAGCTGCTGGCCGATCTCGACGTCGACGACGTACGCCGCCTGGCCGAGGTCGGTCAGGAGATCCGGACGGCGGTGGTCGAGCAGCCGTTCCCGCCCGACCTCGAGGCGGACGTGCGTACGGCGTACAGCAGGCTGGACAGTGACGTCGGCTCGGCCGGGGGGGACCTGTCGTTCGCGGTCCGCTCCTCGGCGACCGCGGAGGACCTGCCGGACGCCTCGTTCGCCGGTCAGCAGGAGACGTTCCTCAACGTGCGCGGCATCGACGCCGTCCTCACCGCTATCCGCGAGGTCTACGCCTCCCTCTACAACGACCGGGCGATCGCCTACCGGGTGCACCACGGCTTCGAGCACGCGGCCGTCGGCATCTCGGCGGGCGTCCAGCGCATGGTGCGATCCGACCTGGCCTCCTCGGGGGTCATGTTCACGATGGACACCGAGTCGGGATTCACCGACGCGGTCTTCATCACCTCCGCCTTCGGCCTGGGCGAGGGCGTGGTGCAGGGCGCGGTCAACCCCGACGAGTTCTACGTCTACAAGCCGTCACTGCGTGCCGGCCGCCCGGCCATCCTGAAGCGGGCGGTCGGTGGCAAGGCGACCAAGATGATCTATACCGAGGACCCGACGCTCGGTCGCACCACGGAGTTCGTCGAGGTGGACGCTGCCGAGAGCCAGCGGCTGAGCCTCACCGATGCCGAGGTCGAGGAGCTCGCGCGACACGCACTCACCATCGAGGACCACTACCAGCGTCCGATGGACATCGAGTGGGCGAAGGACGGCGTCGACGGCCGGCTGTACATCCTGCAGGCGCGGCCGGAGACCGTGCAGTCGCGCAGCGGCGGCTCGTTGGAGCGGTTCCGGATCAGCCCCGACGTGGTGGCCGACGCCACGACGATCGTCGACGGGCGTGCCATCGGGCAGAAGATCGGCGCAGGAGCGGTGCGCGTCCTCAGCTCGATCGAGCAGATGCACGAGTTCGAGCCCGGCCAGGTGCTCGTCGCGGACATGACGGACCCCGACTGGGAGCCGATCATGAAGCGGGCCGCGGCCATCGTCACCAACCGGGGCGGCCGCACCTGCCACGCCGCGATCATCGCCCGCGAGCTGGGCATCCCGGCGGTCGTGGGCACGGGGGACGCGACCACCCGACTGGCCGAGGGCCGGAAGGTCACCGTGTCCTGCGCCGAGGGGGACACCGGGATCGTGTACGACGGCATCCTCGACTTCACGGTCGAACGAACCGATCTGACCGAGATGCCGGAGCCGCCGGTGAAGGTGATGATGAACGTCGGGACCCCCGAGCAGGCGTTCGCGTTCTCACGCATTCCCAACGCCGGCGTCGGCCTGGCCCGGCTGGAGTTCATCATCAACCGCCAGATCGGCATCCACCCCAAGGCGCTCCTCGACCTCGCCGCGGGGTCGGAGGACCTGGAGCCTCGCCTGGCCGAGGAGATCCGCAGCGTGGTCGCGGCGTACCCGGGGCCGCGGGAGTTCTTCGTGCAGCGGGTCGCGGAGGGGATTGCCATGATCGCAGCCGCCTTCGCGCCGCATCCGGTGATCGTGCGGATGAGCGACTTCAAGTCCAACGAGTACGCGAACCTGCTCGGCGGCGAGGCCTACGAGCCCCACGAGGAGAACCCGATGCTCGGCTACCGGGGCGCCTCGCGCTACCTGTCGCCGGACTTCGTGGACTGCTTCGCCCTCGAGTGCGAGGCACTCCGGTTCGTCCGCGACGAGATGGGCCTGACCAACGTCAAGGTGATGATCCCGTTCGTCCGCACCCTCAGCGAGGCCGAGGGCGTGATCGCGCTGCTCGCCGAGCACGGACTCGAGCGCGGGAAGAACGACCTCCAGGTCGTGATGATGTGCGAGCTGCCGTCCAACGCCGTGCTTGCCGAGCAGTTCCTCGAGCACTTCGACGGCTTCTCCATCGGCTCCAACGACATGACGCAGCTGACCCTCGGGCTGGACCGGGACTCGGGACTGGTCGCTGCCGGGTTCGACGAGCGCGATCCCGCCGTACTCGCGATGCTCGAGATGGCGATCACCGCCTGCCGCGCGAAGGGCAAGTACGTCGGCATCTGCGGTCAGGGACCCTCGGACCACCCCGACCTCGCCGAGTGGCTGGTGGCGCAGGGGATCGAGTCGATCTCCCTCAACCCCGACACCGTCGTCGACACCTGGCTCCGCCTGGCCGGCGCCCCTGCCTCCTAACGGGCGACGAGCGCCCGGTGATCGACGCCGTGCGGCCCGGTGCGCTTGGATGGGCGTCCCGCAAAGGAGCAGGAGCGAAGATGTTCGAGTTCACCAGCAGCGACGGCGTGGTCATCCACGTGCACGACTGGCCGGTCTCCGGCGAGGCCCGCGGCGTCGTACAGATCGCGCACGGGATGGGCGAGCACGCGGCGAGGTACTCCCACCTCGCGGTCGCGCTCAACCAGGCCGGCTACCACGCCTACGCCACCGACCACCGCGGCCACGGCACGAGCATGCACGACGGCCCGGGTGTGATCGGCGAGGACGGATGGAACCTCCTGGTCGCCGACCAGCTCACGCTGATGGAGATCATCCGCGAGCGCCACCCCGGTCTGCCGCTGGTCCTGCTCGGCCACAGCCTGGGGTCGTTCGCGGCGCAGCAGGTCGCGCTCGAGCACTCCGACGCGATCGACGGGCTCGCGCTGTCGGGCACCACCGCCGTCGACCAGTTGCTGGCGAGCCTGGTCAACGACGGGCCGGACGTCCTCGCGCAGTTCAACGCGGACTTCGAGCCGGCGCGCACCGAGAACGACTGGTTGAGCCGCGACCCCGACCAGGTCGACCTCTACCTCGCGGACCCGTGGTGCGGCTTCAGCCTCGACGACCAGGGGATGGGCGCGCTCGCCGCTGTCGGCCCGCGGTTCGCCGACGTCGCCTCGGTGCGCAAGGACCTGCCGATCTACGTCTTCGTCGGCAGCAGGGACCCCCTCAACGCGAAGCTGGCGTGGAGCGACCTCGCCGTGCAGCGCTACCGCGACGCCGGCATCGAGGACCTGACCTACAAGGTGTACGACGACGCGCGGCACGAGGTCCTCAACGAGATCAACCGCGCCGAGGTGGTCGCGGACCTCCTGGCCTGGCTCGACCGCGTCGTCCGCTAGCCTTTCGCTCAACATTCGTTGAGCGAAAGGGGGCGGGGTGGTGGACCGCTCGGAGCGTGCCCGCTTCCACGCCGCTCTCGGCGACCCGGCACGCCTGGCCGTCGTCGACCTGCTCGCGCTGGGCGACCTGTCGCCCGGCGAGCTCGCTCGGCGGCTCGACCTCCCCTCCAACCTGCTGGCCCACCACCTCCGGGTGCTCGAGGACGCCGCGATCATCCGGCGCCACAGGAGCGAGGGCGACGGCCGCCGCAGCTACGTCCGGCTCCGCGCCGAGCACCCGATGCTCGCCACCCTCGGTCTCGCGCCGCACCTCGAGCAGGCAATGCGCGAGAGCCGCCGGGTGGTCTTCGTCTGCACGCAGAACTCCGCCCGCTCCCAGCTCGCGGCCACCGTCTGGCGGCAGCGCAGCGCCATCCCCACGGCGTCGGCGGGGACGCACCCGGCGGAGCGGGTCCACCCCGGCGCGGTCGCCACCGCGCGTCGGCACGGCCTCGCGATCACCGACACCGCGCCGCGTCACGTCGGCGACGTCCTCGCTCCCGACGACCTCGTCGTCGCTGTCTGCGACCAGGTGCACGAGGAGCTCGACGACGCGCCGCGGCTGCACTGGTCGGTGCCGGACCCGGTGCGGCGGGCGACCCGGCCGCAGGCAGCGGCCTTCGAGGACGCCTTCGCCGAGCTCACCCAGCGCATCGGCCGGCTGGTCGACGTACTCCCTGATCCCGAGCCGAAAGAGACCCGGTGACCGAACTCCTCCGCAAGGCGGCCGCCGAGCTCGTCGGCACTGCCTTCCTCGTCGCCACCGTGATCGGCTCCGGCATCGCCGCCACCCGGCTCACCGACGACGTCGGCCTGCAGCTACTGATCAACAGCCTGGTCACCGGCGCCGCGCTGGTGGCGCTGATCCTCGCGTTGCAGCCGGTGTCCGCGGCGTTCAACCCCGTCGTGACGCTGGTGGAGCGTGGGCTCGGGCTCGTCGACACGCGGGCGGTGGTCGTGCTGATCCCGGCCCAGGTCGTCGGTGGTGTCATCGGCGCGGTGGTCGCCAACCTGATGTTCGAGCTCGACGCCGTCTCGATCGCCGCCACCGAGCGCACGGGCGGCGGCCAGTGGCTCGCCGAGGTCGTCGCCACGCTCGGGCTGGTCCTCGTCATCTTCGGCAGCGTCCGCGCGGGGCGCACCGACACGATCGCGTACGCCGTCGGCGGCTACATCGCGGCGGCGTACTGGTTCACCAGCTCCACCTCCTTCGCCAACCCCGCGGTCACCGTGGCGCGGATGCTCTCCGACACGTTCGCCGGCATCGAGCCCGCATCGGTGCCGATGTTCGTCCTCATGCAGCTCGTGGGCGGCGCGGTCGCGCTGGTGCTGGTCCGTGCGCTCTACCCGTCCTTCTCACTCCCCACCGAAAGGCAGTCGTGATGACCGAGTCCCCCGAGTCCGAGCGGCCCACCGTCCTGTTCGTCTGCATCCACAACGCCGGCCGCTCCCAGATGGCCGCCGGCTACCTCCAGCACCTCGCCGGGGGGCGGATCCAGGTGCTGTCGGCCGGCTCGGAGCCGGCCGACCAGGTCAACCCGGCCGCTGTCGCGGCGATGGCCGAGGAGGGCATCGACATCGCCGCCGAGCAGCCCAAGGTGCTCACCACCGAGGCGGTCCAGGAGTCCGACGTCGTGATCACGATGGGCTGCGGCGACGAGTGCCCCTACTTCCCGGGCAAGCGCTACGAGGACTGGGTGCTCGAGGACCCGGCGGGTCAGGGCATCGACGCGGTTCGCCCGATCCGCGACGACATCCGCGGTCGGGTCGAGGCGCTGATCACTGAGCTGTTGCCGGCGGGCTGACCGGATCCTCCCGCAGGTCCGCCATTCGCGGTTCGCGGGAAGCGAGGTTGGCGGGGTTGGCGGGGTTGACGATTCATCACGGGATGCAGGTCATCCGACAGTTCCCCAGCGGAGCTCCGCGAGGGAAGCGAGGACTCGGCTACATACCGTGATGAATCGTCACCCACACACAGCGGTCACCGCTTGGTCGGCGGCGGCTCCGGGATCACCCCGCCGGGCACAGGATCGGTGGGCTTGCCGGTGAAGGCGTCCACGAAGTTCGTGTACTGCGTTCCGCCCTCGGCCCAGGGCGGCGTCTTGAAGCTCGCGGTCCGCCTGGTGCCGTCGGCCACGTCGTAGGTCGCCCAGAACGGTTCCTCCAGGCCCGGGGTGAGCCCGAACTCGGTGACGTGGGCCACCGGGTTGCCGGTCTCGTGCCACGTGATCCGCGACCGCACCGCCTGCGGATGCGGGCTCCGCCACTGATCCTCGGCGAGGTGCTTGAAGTCGGCCGGCGAAGGAAGCCGGTCGATGGGCACTCCCCGGTTCGGGTGGTGGTGCACCACGAGCTCCCAACGGGGCTTGCCGGGCCACAGCTTGTCCGGATCGCGCATCCAGCCGGACTCGACGAAGGTGGCGCCGCCCTGCACACAGACGTGCTCACCCGAGGCCGGGTTCTTCCAGACCCCGGCCTCGCGGCTCGGGTCCTCCCTGACGGTCGCCTCGAAGCTGCGTTGGGCACCGGCCGCGTCCAAGCCGTACTCCAGCACGCCACCCGGCGCGTTGAGGACGTCGTGCTGGTGGCCGCCCTTGAGGTCGCGCACCCAGTCGGTGAACTTGTTGCCGGACGCCTTCGGGTTGTCCGCCGAGTTCCGCTGCCACTCGGCGAAGTCGGCCTGCAGGGCCACCGGATCGTCGATCGCCAGGTCCATCAACGTCTTTCCGTCCATGGTGACGGCCTGGTGGTCCTTGAGGACCAGCTCCTTGAGCGACGGGTCCTTGATGAGCTTGAGCGAACGGTCCAGGCTCTTGGCCGTCTGCTTGGCGTCGGCCGCGAGGCTCTGCACGAGGCGGTCACCGAGACCGGGCTTGCCGGAAGCCGAGTCCGCGGTGGTGCGCAGCTTCTCGGACGCGGCCTGCAGCTCGGCGACGCCCGATGCCTTGGCGGCCGACGACCCGACGTCGGCGGCCACGGCGGCTGCCCGGGCCTCCCGGTAGGCCCCGCGGACCGCCTTGAAGACCCCGATCGCGCCCTCCAGCGCCTTGGCCTCGGCGACGCCCTCGAGCAGCCCGGCCGCGAGCGACACTGCCAGCCCGAACAGGGACGGATCGGTCTGGGAGATCGCCTCGGCTTTCTCCATCGCCGTCCCGGCAGCCGCCTCCTGCCAGTAGAACTCCTGGAACGCCGAGTAGACGTCGACGGCACCCATCACCAGTCCGGCGGCTCCCGCCCCCACCCGGACGGCACCCGCGACGAGGCCGACGCCGGGCACGAACGACAAGATCAGCAGCCCGGTCCCGATCACCGTCTTCAGCGTTGCCTCGAACTCGGCATCGGCGACCAACCTGCCGACCTTCTCCTCGACCGCGGCGTTCGGCAGCGTCGATGGGGCGATCGCCATGCTCCGCTTGGTGTTCTCGCGCAGCGCCGGGTTGAGCCAGAACTTGTCGATCTTGTCCGGCTCGGCCATCTTCGAGCGCACCACAGCGATGCTGGAGAGCCGGTCGGCCAGCTCCTTGCGCAGCTCTTCACGGGCCGTGGCCATGGCGGCGGCAGCCCCGGCTCCCGTCGCGCCACCCGCGGTGTAGGCGGCCTGGGCGGCCATCTCCGCCAGCCGGGTCTCGTTGCGCTCGATGGCGGCCAGGATCGGGAACTGCCCGCAGGTGCGCTGTCGCAGCTCGTGGTACTCCTTGAGCGCGGGCTCCAGGATGTTCGGCCGCGTCGAGTACTCCATCAGCGGACCGAGCTTCCCGACCTGGTCGCGGGCGGCCTTGACCTTCTTCTTGCCGTCCAGCAGGTCCTTGGCGCCCTTGATCACCCCGCGCGTCTCCTCGCCGCCGGGCATGGATGGTGCGATCGTGGCCGCGCCCGCGGAGACCGGCTTCGGGCGGAAGATCGACTCGTTGTCCGGGAAGCCGTAGCGCCGCCCCTCGGCCTCGATCTTCCGCTCGCTGGAGTCGAGCATGTTGCGCACCGAGCCAAGAAGCTGTTGCTGGAAGGCGTTCTGGGTGGCACCGGCCTGACGCTCCACCTCCGCCTGACCCTGCTCGGCCTCGGTGGCCAGCGTCGGCTCCACCTTCACGCTCTGCTTGCGGACCGGGTCGTCGTAGCTGTGCAGGTCAGCCGTCTGCCCGCGCATGTCGGTGACGAACGCCCGCTGCCAGGTGCGTTCGGCGGCCAGGCCGTCCTTGGCCGCCATACCGACGAGAAGCTTGGTCATCGCCCCGGCTTCGACGCTGACGATCGCCGATCCGTATTGATAGTTTCCCGGCGCCATCGGCGGCCCTTCACGCAGGGCGAGGCGTTGCACCGTCGACACCTTGCCGGGCGTCACCCCCGACGGACCTGCCGCCGGCAATGGGCGCAGTCCGGTCGCTGAGCGGGATGGGCGCGCGCCGGGAGAGGTCCGGGCAGCGAGGAGGTCCGCGACCGCGCGGTTGCCCGCCGCGCGCTGGAGGCCGACCACGGCCCCGGTCGGAGCGTCGGTGACCCGCGGGGCTGCGGGCGCATCTCGGCGGTGCCCGGTCTCCGGTGCGGCGAGGTGCTCCATCATCGGCAGTCGTCCTCCGCGCCCATCTTTCGCGCTGGTGCGGCGCCCGCACAGGTCTGCGGGGGCGAGAACGGCTGCGCGATCGGGCAGCCTCCGCGATCCGGGGTCGGGCCGGGGCGATGCTCGCGGAGCTGTCGCCGGGCGGGCCGACCGGGCCGGGTCAGCGGAACCAGGCAGCCGGCGACGGCGGCGAGCGCGCCCAGCATCGCGAAGGCGGTGGCGTGGCTGCCGGTCGTCGCGGCCAGTCGCGCGCCCACCCACGGCGCGGATGCGCCCGCCAACGCCGTCGGCAGGGTGAGCGCGCCGCTGAGCCGGGCGTAGGCGCGGGTGCCCCAGCGGTCGGCGACGGCGGTCGCCTTGAGCAGGGTGAGGCTGCCTCGCGCCGCGCCCGCAGCGAGTACGACGACCAGCAGGCCCGCCACGGAGCCGAGCACCCCGAGCAGCAGCGTGGTCAGGGCGACGGCACCGACCACGAGCACCCCCTGTCCGACGACGCCGAGCCGCGCCACGACGACGCCGTGGCCGAGCCGACCCGCGACCTGACCGATCCCGCCGAGCGCGAGGACCGCGCTCGCCTCCTCCACGCCGAGGCCGCGCTCCTGCAGCAGGGGGATCAGCCCCACCACCACGGCACCCGCGCACAGGCTGGTCAGCGACAGGGCGAGGCCGAGGACGAGGAACCGGGCACTGGTCACGATCGCGGCCGTCGGCACTGTGGCGCCGGCCGCCGCGCCCTGGCCTGCCGGCTGGTCGCCGGCCGGCCCGGCGCCCCGCTCCGCGGCCGGCCAGGGACGGCGCAGCCCCCACCAGTGGGCGGGGACCGTCAGCGCGAGCACCGCGGCCAGCACGAGATAGGTGTCGCGCCAGTCGAGGCCCGAGTGCAGCCACGCGGTCAGCGGCGCGAACGCGGTGCTGGCCAGACCGCCCACGACGGTGAGCGCCGTCAGCGCACGGATGCGGTCGCGGCCGGCGTACCACCGGGTGACGGCGGCGAACGCCGGACCGTAGAGGCACGCGCTCTGGGCGAGGCCCGCCACGATCCAGGCGAGGGCGAAACCTGCCGCAGTGCCGGCGGAGGCGACCAGCACACAGCCGGCCACCCCGAGCGCGGATCCCGCCGTCATCAGGCCGCGCGGTCCACGCGCGTCGAGCAGACGTCCGACCGCGACGCCGCCGAGTGCCGCCACGACCTGCCCGGTCGTGAACGCGCCGGCGACCGCGGTCGCCGACCAGCCGGTGTCCGCGACGATGCTGCCCTGCAGCACCGGGAAGGCGTAGAAGAGGACGCCCCACCCGGTGATCTGGGTGAACGCCAGCGCCGCGAGACCCCGCCGGCCGGCGAGGTGCGGACGGCCGGGCCGCGCATAGCCGGCGTTGTCGGGCGATGTCTGACGTTGTCCGGCGATATTTCGCCCGACAACGTCAGATTTCCCCGGTCGACCGGGGAAATCCGCCATCACCCCACCCGCGCACCGATCGTCAGCACCTCGGGAGCCACCGGCGCGCAGCAGCCCCCGCCGCCCGTCGCGTCGTCGTACTCCCCGGAGCCGCCGCAGACGCCCGACTCCGGCAGCACCAGCTCGACCCGCTCGGCAGCCTCGACGTCGCCGTCGATGGCGGCGACGATGCTGCGCACCTGCTCGAACCCGGTGAGCGTGAGGAACGACGGCGCGCGGCCGTAGGACTTCATGCCGGCGAGGTAGAACCCGGGCTCGGGCTGGGCGAGCTCGTTGGCGCCGTGCGGGTAGACCGTGCCGCACGAGTGGACGTTGGGGTCGATCAGGGGCGCCAGCTGTCGTGGCGCCTGCAGCACCGGGTCGAGGTCGAGCCGCACCTCGGAGAGGATCGAGAGGTCCGGGCGGAAGCCGGTGACCACGATGACCTCGTCCACGTCCTCGACCACCTGGCCGTCGAGCGCCTCGATCCGCAACCGGCCGTCGGCGCCCTCGGTGACGGCGATGGTGCGGAACGTCGGCACGGTGCGTACGACGCCGCTCTCCGCGACCTGCTGGGCACGCCGCCCGAGCGCGCCCCGCTCGACCAGCTGATCGTTGTCGCCACCCCCGAACGTCGCGGCGGTACGACGCAGCAGCCAGCTCACCCGGGTCGCCGGGTCGGTCGCCGCCAGCCTGGCCAGCGCGACGAGCACGTTCTGAGCCGAGGCGCCGGTGCCGGCGACGGCGACGTGACGGCCGGCGTACCGCTGCCGCACCGCGGGGTCGTCGAGGTCCGGCATGCCGTAGGTGATCCGGTCGGCGTGCGCGGCCTCGCCGAGTGCGGGGTAGCCGTCGGTGCCGAGCGGGTTGGGGCCGGTCCACGTGCCGGAGGCGTCGATGACGGCGCTCGCCGTCAGCACCGCCGGGCCGTCGGGGGTGGCGACGTGGACGACGAACGGCTCGGACTCACGGCCGGCGTCGACCAGCACGTCGCGGCCGCGGCGCGCGACGCCGGTGACCCGGTGGCCGAAGCGGACGTCCACCTCGGCGGTGTCGTCGAGAGCCGCCGCCAGCGGTGCGAGGTAGCCGGTGATCCAGTCGCTGCCGGTCGGGTAGGCGGTCGGCGTCGGCCCCGTCCAGCCGGTCGGTGCCAGCAGCTTCTCGGCCACGGGGTCGACCAGCTCGGACCACGGCGAGAAGAGCCGCACGTGCCCCCACTCGGCGACCGACGAACCGGCGCGGTCGCCTGCCTCGAGGACGACGGTGGGCAGCCCCCGGGACTGGGCATGGGCGGCGGCGGCCAGGCCGATCGGGCCGGCGCCGATGATCACGACGGGGTGCTCGCGCATGGCGTGCTCCTCAAGAGTTCGATGAATGTCTATGTCTTACCACGGACGATATAGACATCCATCGATGTAAACAAGTGCTCACGGCAGATTCGAGCGGTGGCGGGCCGTAAATCGGTGGAGCGGCACCCGCTTCGCGGCGTACCCTCGCGGCACCATGTGGATCCACGGCTGACCTGACTCGCGCCCGAGGCACCGCCCGGCGAGTCGCGTTCCTCGTCCGAAGGCCCAGCCATGCCCTCCGTCACCACCGTCGACTCCACGCTTCGCCCGGTCGTCGTCCGCGACCTCGGCGTCTCGTACGCCGCCCGCCCCGTCCTCGACGGGATCGACCTGATCGCCCAGCCGGGCCGCCGGATCGGCCTCGTCGGCGAGAACGGCGTCGGCAAGTCCACTCTGCTGCGGGCGATCGCCGGCGCCCTCCCGGCGCGGGCGACCGTGACCGGCGCCGTCGAGCGGCCGCGCGACCTGGTCCTGCTCGGCCAGGAGCCGCCGTTCGCCGACACCCACACCGTCGGCGACGTGCTCGCGGCGACGCTGCGTCCGCTGCGGGAGGCCGTCGCGACCGTCGAACGGCTCGCCGGCCACCTCGAGGACCCTGATGCGGCGGCCGCCTACTCCGCGGCACTGGAGCTCGCCCTCGACCACGATGCGTGGGACGCCGACCGCCGGGCGCTCACCGCGGCCGAGCGGCTCGGGGTGAGCGACCTCGACCGGGAGCGTCGGATCGGCACCCTCTCGGGCGGCCAGCGCACCCGGCTCGCGGTCGCGACCGTGATCACCCGGCGACCGCACGCACTGTTGCTGGACGAGCCCACCAACCATCTCGACGACGCCGCCGTCGAGGTGCTCGCCGCGTTCCTGCGCGACCTCCCCGGCGTCGTGCTCTTCGCCAGCCACGACCGGGTGTTCCTCGACGACGTCGCGACCGATCTGGTCGACCTCGACCCCACGGCGTTCGGCACCGACGGCCGTGGCGGGCGCCGGTACGGCGGCGGGTGGTCGGCCTACGAGCAGGCGCGCCGCGACGCCCGCCGCCGCTGGGAGGAGGCGTACGCCGCACAGCAGGACGAGCTCGCGCGGCTGCGCGACGCCACCCGGATCGGCACCGACGCGATCGCGCACGACCGTGGCCCCCGCGACAACGACAAGTTCATCTATGGCTTCAAGGGCCACAACGTCGACCGCGCCCTCGCCCGCCGGAAGAAGGACGCCCAGCGGCGCCTCGACGAGGCCGAGCGGAGGCAGGTCCGCAAGCCGCCCGAGCCGCTCCGGCTGCGGACCGCGCTGGCGGAAACGCCCGGCAGTGGACGGGTCGTCGTGGCCCGCGACCTCGAGGTCGCCGATCGGCTCCGGCTTCCCCGGCTCGACCTCGCCGCCGGCGAGCACCTGCTGGTGACCGGGCCGAACGGCAGCGGGAAGTCGACGCTCCTCGGCGCGGTCTCGGGCCGGCTCGCACCGACGGCGGGCTCCCTCGCGGTGACGGCGCGCGACGTAGCGGAGCTGACCCAGGACCCGGAGTTCCCGGACCCCCGGCGGTCGGCGCGGGCGACGTACCGCATCCTCGTCGGCGACGACCTCGCCACGCGCCGCCCGCTGCACGCTCTCGGCCTGCTGCACCCGCGCGACCACGGGCGGCCGGTCGCCCTCCTCTCCGTCGGTCAGCGGCGGCGGCTCGCGCTCGGCGATCGCCGTCGCGACGGGCCCGGACCTGCTGCTGCTCGACGAGCCGACCAACCACATCTCGCTCAGCCTGGTCGGCGAGCTCGAGGAGGCCGTCGGCAGTAGCCCCGGCACCATCGTCGTCGCGTCCCACGACCGGTGGCTCCGGCGCCGGTGGGACGGCAGCGGGCTGCGGCTCGGCTGACCGTGCGGTCTGCCGCCGGCCCGGCGCGGCCGGCGCGAGAACCGGACCAGCCGTGCCGGCATCACACGGTGTGTGCCCTCAGAACTCCTGGACCCGCAAGAGTGGCCGGACCGCCTGCCGTGCGTGGTGGATCCGCGACTTGATGGTGCCCAGCGGCGTGTCGAGCAGCCGCGAGATCTCGTTGTAGTCGAGCTCCTGGACGTCGCGCAGGACGAGCGGCTCGACCAGCTCCGGGCTCGACGCGGCGAGCACCTCCAGCGCCTCCAGCAGGTCGAGGCGGCTGCCGGCGATGACGCTCGTGGTCCGCGGGTCGGCGTGCACGGGGAGCTCGTCGACGGCGCGCTCGGAGGCGCGCCGCTTGAGGGTCCGGTACGTCGACCGCGCGCTGTTCGAGGCGACGGCGTGCAGCCAGGTCGTGAACTTGCTCCGTCCGGCGAACGACCCGATCTTGGTCGCCACCAGCAGCAGCGCGTCCTGGGTCGCCTCCTCCGCGTCCTCGGGGTAGAGGAGCATCCGACCGCAGATCCGGCGGACCCGCGGCTGGATCGCGGCGAGCAGGTCCTCGAGCGCCGCCCGGTCTCCGGCCGCGGCTCGCCTGGCGAGGTCGTCCAGGTCCACGGCGTCGTGGTGGTACTCGGCCATCGGTCGCCCCTCCCGCGTCGGGTCCGGTGAGCACGGTGTGTGCGTGGGGCACAATACGCAGCGTGTCTCTACCGGAGCGGCTCGGGCGACTGCGGCGCGTCGAGAGGATCGGCGCCGGGGGATTCGCGACGGTCTGGCTCTACCGCGACGACCAGCTCGACTCCCAGGTCGCGGTGAAGGCGCTCGCCGACAACTGGGCCCAGCGCGAGGACGTGCGCGAGCGGTTCCTCGAGGAGGCGCGGATCCTGCGGCGCGCCGACTCCGACCACGTGGTGCGCGTCTACGACATCGGGGAGGCCGAGGGGACGCCGTACTTCGTCATGTCGTACGCCGACCGCGGCTCGCTCGCGATGCTGCTCGATCCCGGTGCGCCGCTGCCCGTCGACCAGGTGGTCGACCTGATCACGCAGGCGGGCGAGGGCGTGACCGTGCTCCACCGCAACGGTGTCATCCACCGCGACCTCAAGCCGCAGAACCTGCTGCTGCGCACCGCCCCCGGCGGCGGCACCCGCGTCCAGGTGGCAGACCTCGGCGTCGCGAAGGCGATGCTGCACGCGAGCGGCCTGACCCAGGTGGTCGGCACCCCGGCCTACATGGCGCCCGAGCAGGCGACCGGGTTCGGCATCGACCAGCGGGCCGACGTGCACGCCCTCGGTGCCGTCGCCTACCACCTGCTCACCGGGAGGCTGGTCCGCGACGGCGGCTTCGCCTCGCTCGCTGCCCCCGAGCTCCCTCCGGCGCCGTCGAGGCTCGTGGGCTCGCCGCAGGCGATCGACGACGTCCTGTTCCGCGCGCTGGACCCCGACCCCGAGCGGCGCTGGCCCGACGTACCCACCTTCACCGCGGCGCTGCGGGCCGCCGCGTCCACACCCGAGGCGCCGCCGACCGTCGGGATCCCGCCGCCTCCGCAGGCGACCCTGCGGATGCCGGACTCCGACCCGGCGCCGCCGCAGCCGCTCGCCCATCCGGCACCGCGCCAGCAGGAGAGCAGTGGCGGCGGATCGGTGATCCTCCTGCTCCTGCTGGTGCTGGTGGTCGCGTTCGGTGCGTCCTACGGCGTGACCGTGCTGCTGCGCTGACCGACGACCACGGTCGCCTCACGCTCCTCGTCGTGGTGGGCGTCGGCGCCCAGGCCGGCGGACCGCAGCGCGGTGAGCGCCGTCGGCACCTGGTCGTCGCCGACCTCCACGAGCACCCGCCCGCCGGGCCGCAACCATCCCGGCGCCAGCCGGGCCACCCGGCGGAGCACGTCGAGCCCGTCGGCGCCGCCGTCCACGGTCACCCGTGGCTCGTGGTCGCGCGAGTCCGCCGGCATCAGCGCGACGGCCGCGGTCGGCACGTACGGCACGTTCGCGACGATCACCGCCACCCGTCCGCGCAGGTCCGGCGGGAGCGGTGCGTCGAGGTCGCCCTGGTAGGCGATGCCGCCGACGGTGGCGAGGTTGCGCCGGGCGCACGCGGAGGCCGCCGGTTCGATGTCGACCGCGTGCACCTCGAGCTCCGGCGTCCGGGTGGCCAGGGCGAGGCCCAGTGCGCCTGACCCGCAGCACAGGTCGAGGACGACGTCCCCGGGCTCCAGGCCGGCGGCGGCCAGGTCGACGAGGTACGCCGTGCGCTGCCGCGGGATGAACACGCCGGGGTCGAGCCGCACCCGGACCCCGGCGAAGTCGGCCCAGCCGAGCACGTGCTCGAGCGGCTCTCCGGCGACCCGCCTGCCGACGAGGTGCTCGAGCGCTGCCGGCTGCGGCGCTGCCTCGACCAGCAGTCGCGCCTCGTCCTCGGCGAACACGCAGCCGGCCGCGCGCAGCCGCGCGACCAGAGGGGCGTACGACGCAGCGGGCTCGGACATGGCGCCCGCACCCTACGCCGCCGCTGGGCGATCACGCCTGCGGGATCAGCCACCACCCGAGCGCATAGAGCACGATGCCGGTGCCGAAGCCGAACACGACTCCGACCACGAGCAGGATCCGGACCAGGTTGGCGTCGATGCCGAGGTGGTCCCCGACGCCGCTGCACACGCCGGCGATCATCCGGTCGTCCCGCCGCCGCACCAGGGGGCGTCGCGCGGAGGAGAAGGGTCCGGGGGCGAAGGGTCCGGGGGCGAAAGATCCGGGAGCGGGCGGTTCGGCGGAGGGGGCGGGAGAGGGGGAGTACGGCTCGTAGTTCGTCATGCCTCCAGCGTGCGTCGCGTCGCCGTGCCGCACATCGGGGATCTCCCCTGACCGTCCCCTGAGCGTCGCGACCCCACGAGTGCCACGGGCCCGTCACAATCAGGGCATGCGACCGGAGGTCGTCGCCCACCGCGGCGCGAGTCATGAGCTGGCCGAGCACACGCTGGGGGCGTACGTCGCCGCACTCGACGCCGGTGCGGAGGGCTTGGAGTGCGACGTCCGGCTGACCGCGGACGGGCATCTGGTCTGCGTCCACGACCGGACGCTGCGTCGTACGGCCGCCAACCGTGGACTGGTCTCGACGATGGACCTCGCCGAGCTCTCCGAGCTCGACTTCGCGAAGTGGAAGAACCCGTGGGCCGAGCTCGACGACGAGGCCCCCGAGCGCGACGAGTCGCTCGACGGGGTGCTGACCCTGCGCAAGCTGCTCGAGACCGTCGCCGACTACGACCGTCGGGTCGAGGTGGCGATCGAGACCAAGCACCCCACCCGGTTCGGCGGGCTGGTGGAGAAGCGGCTGGTCGAGATGCTCCGCGACTTCGGCTGGGAGCGGTCCGGTGCGCCGGTGCGGGTGATGAGCTTCTCCTTCACCGCCCTGCAGCGGGTCGAGCGGCTGGCGCCGGAGGTGCAGCTGGTGCAGCTGCTCGACAAGGCGTCCTACTGGGCGATGCTGCGCCGGGTCATCGGCCGCGACTGGATCGTCGGCCCCGGCATCGAGCTGCTCCGCGAGCAGCCCCGGCTCGCCGACAGCATCCGGCGCAGCGGGCGCCCGATCCACGTGTGGACGGTCAACACCGAGGACGACCTGGACCGCTGCATCGAGGCGGGCGTCGGTGCGGTGATCACGGACCGGCCGGCGTACATCCTGGAGCTGCTGGACCAGCGGGAAGCTCGTTAGACCCCGACCAGTAGGTTCTGGGGCCATGGCGAAGCGTTCCCGCACCAAGGCCCCGACCGCGACCACCGAGGGCGGCATCGGCCCGCGCCAGCCCTGCCCGTGCGGCTCCGGCAAGCGCTACAAGGCCTGCCACGGCGCGCCCGGCGGCGGCCAGGTCTTCGTCAAGCGCCCCTTCGAGGGGCTGGCGTCGGAGTGCGACCTGGTCGCGCTGCGCGAGCTGGTGCCCGCGGCGACGGCGCCGCTCCCTCTGACGGGCGAGTACGCCGACCGCACCGTCCGACTGTGCACGCTGCTGCCCATGGCCGCGCCCGCCATGGTCCGCGACTCCGGCGAGGTGTGGCTCGGCCTGCAGGTCCAGCACGACTTCGGCGACATCTCCCGCGACCTCGGTGCCGTACTGGTGGCGGCGCTCGAGGCGGAGCCGGGCACCGGGATGGTCGGCCTGACCGCGCCTCCGGGCGAGGGCCCGCGACTGCAGGACCTGGTCGCCGACCAGCCGCTGCAGATCACCGTCCACGAGGGGTTCGACTACTGGGTCGACGACGTCGACGAGTCGCCCGAGCTCGCCGCCGCGCTCGAGCAGGCCCAGGGTGCGGCGTCGCCGACCGCGCGGCTGACCGAGGTGCCCGCGGCGTACTGGACCCGGATGGGCGCCAAGGAGCACCTGCGCTGGGTGATGCCCGAGCCCGAGGACGCCCTGCTCGACGCGCTCGCCCGGGTGCACGTCAGCGGCGCCGACGTCATCGTGCCGGACGCCCGGCTGGTCGGGATGTTCCGCGCCCACGGCCTGCTCACGCCGGTGTGGGACCTCCCGGTCGGCACCGGCCCCGAGCCGCTGGAGGAGGCGGCGACCGCCTTCGCCGCCGCGCTGGCCGCCGCTCTCGCCGACACCTCCGACCTCACGACCGAGGAGCGCTCGGCGCGCTCCGGCCTGGCCAACCGGCAGGTCACCATCCGCTGAGTTCCGACGAGGTCAGGTGAAGACCAGTCTGCCGGTCGTTGTGCGGTGCTGAGCCCGCAGGATCTGCAGGCTCACCACCGCACAAGGGGTGTTCCCGCCGGTCGACTCCTCGCGAAGCGGGGGATGTAACACGTTGTTGGCTGGTCTGGTGGGCGGATGGCTGCAACAACGTGCCGCTCAGCCGCTCAGCCGCTTACCCGGACGCCTGCCGCAGCGCGAACGCGCGCAGCCGGGAGTAGCCCTTCACCGAGATCCGGGGGACATGGCGCAGCGCGAAGACGCCCTCGGGGAGCGCCTCCCGCATCCCGGCGTCGACCAGGACCGTCCCGGGGCGGGCCACCGAGGTGAGCCGGGCGGCGATGTTGACGACGGGCCCGAAGACGTCGCCGAGCCGGGTGACGACCTCGCCGTACGCGACTCCCGCCCGCACCTGGGGGAAGTCGTCGTCGGGGTCGTCGCCGCGGCGGGTCAGCTCGAGGGCGATCGCCGCGCCGGCCTCGGCGGAGTCGGCCACGAGGAGCAGCTCGTCGCCGATGTTCTTGATGATCCGGCCGCCGTGGTCGACCACCACGTCGAGCGCCGTGCTCTCGAACTGCTCGAGCCAGCTCACCAGCTCGTGGTCGGACAGGGTCCGCGAGCGAGAGGTGTAGCCGACGATGTCGACGAAGCACACGGCGCGGTCCGACCGCTCCCCGCCCGGTGTCGCCATCATCCGCGCAGCACCGTTCATCAGGTGCCGCCGCCACGCGTAGGCCTGCAGGGCCTCGACCCGCGGGACGACCTCTCCGGCGAGCGCAGGGACGGCTTCCTCGGGGTCCGCTCCGGTGGCCGCCGCCACATCGGCCAGCAGCGCGACCTGCCACTCGGCGAGCCGGGCGAAGCTGCGGCCCCACGTGCGCACCAGCCCGTCCTGCTGGTCCTGCGAGAGGATCCCGAGCTCGATGAGCTCGCGGGTGTGCCGCAGCGCGTCGACGTCGTCGGAGGTGAACGCCCGGTCGTCCGGGTCGGCGTGCGCGAAGCCGAGGAGGTGCCACAGCTCGCGGGCGCTCTCCAGGGGCATGCCAGCCTGCTCGGCGACCTCGGCCTGCGTGAGGTGAGGGTGCTCGCCGAGCAGGCGGAGCTCGAGGGAGTCGAGGGCTCCGCCGGGTGGCGGATCGTGGTCGGTCACCCGGCGTGCGACCTCAGCTGACCCGGGACTGCGCGACCTCGACCAGGGCCTGGTGGAAGGTCGGCATCTCGGAGTCCAGCTCGCGCAGGGTCTCGTCGGTGAGGTGGATGGTGTCGAGCGGAGTCAGCGCGACGATCGTCGCGGTCCGCAGGGACTGCCCCATGATCGCGGCCTCGCCGACGATGTCACCGGCACCGAGCTGGGCGATCTCCGCACCGTCGCGCCGCACCGACACCGAGCCGCCGAGGATGATGTAGGCCTTGTCGGCCGGGGTGTCCTCCCAGATCGGGGACCAGCCCTCCGGAAGCTTCACGCGACGACCCACGCCGCTGATCTTCGCGACCTCCTGCGGGGTGAAATGCTCGAAGAACGTTGCCATGCTGACCCTTTCGCCGGCCTCCCCATGTGCGCGCGGCAACCGCGCTCGCAGTGACCCTATCCACACCCCGCCCGGTTAGGACAGGGAGTCGCGCGCGATCGGACAGCTCATGCACCGCGGCCCGCCCCGCCCGGATCCGAGCTCGGAGCCGGCGATCCGGATCACCTCGATGCCGGCCTCCTCGAGCCGCGCGTTGGTGCCGTCGTTGCGCTCGTAGGCGACCGCCAGCCGTGGCGCCAGCGCCAGGGTGTTGTTGCCGTCGTCCCACTGCTCGCGCTCGGCGGTCACCGGATCGAGACCGGTGTCGATCTGGTGGAGGGTGTCGATCTGCATCGCCTTGGCCGCCGCCACCAGGAACGGCTCGGGCGGCGCCACCACGAGCGGTCCGTCGGAGGACCCGTCGGCGGCCGGCGTCACGGCGTACGCCGTCAGCGTGTGGGCGACGTTGGGGTACATCACGACCTTGTCGACGTCGACCATCGTGCAGACCGTGTCGAGGTGCATGGTCGCCCGCTCCTGGGCGATGGGTACGACGAGCACGGTGCTCGCCAGGCCGTCGGCGAACACCTGACGTGCGAGCCGCTCCGCGCCCGCGGGCGTCGTACGCTCGCCGACGCCGACCGCGATCACGCCCGGCCGCGAGCAGCAGCACGTCGCCACCCTCGACGTGCTCGAAGTGGTGGCCGAGGATCCGTGGGCTGTCGGCGAACCGCGGGTGGTGCCGGTAGATCAGCTCGGTCAGCTGGGTCTCCCGGTGACGCGCGGGCATCGCGAGCGAGGTGATCGCCACCCGGTCGCGCACCCACACCGAGGAGTCGCGGGTGAAGAGGAGGTTGGGGAGCGGGTCGACGAGGAACTCGTCGAACGGCAGCAGCGTCGTGACCAGGCTGGTCGGCGCCGTCCCGCCGCGCACCTCGTCGTTGCGGATGCCGGCGGTCAGGTGCCCGGTGAGCTCTCCCGGAGAGGCGTCGCCGAGGAACCCGCGGAGGTAGACGCGGAGGGTCTCGCCGATGTCGAGGTCGGTGAGCGCGGTCTCGATCGCGATCGCCCGCGCACCGGGGTCGGCGAACGCCTCGGTGAGCAGGTCGGTGAGGTAGAGGACCTCGACGTCACGTTCGCGCAGCGCCTGCGCGAACGCGTCGTGCTCCTCCTGCGCCCGGGCGACCCACGGGATGCCGTCGAAGAGCAGCCGGTCGTTGTTGCGCGGCGTCAGCCGCTGGAGCTCGGGACCGGGACGGTGCAGCATCACGGTCCGTAGCCGTCCGACCTCGGTCTCGGCGCCCGGGTTCGTCACCATGCGGGAACTGTAGTGGCGCGCCGTGACGCACGGTCACGCCTGCGGGTCACGCCTCGGTCACGCTTCAGTCACGCACCTCGAGCCGCTCGTCGAGCCGCACCTCGAGCCGGTCCTCGAGGCGGTCCTCGAGCGAGGACACCTGCTGCCGGAGGTCGGCGAGGGCGGCGAGGATGGCGGCGGTCGACTCCTCCACGCTGTGCTCCATCTCGTCGACCATCTCCGCGTTGTCCTCGTCGCCTGACTGCTTCTCCAGCGCCTCGACGGCGACCGCGATGAAGAGGTTGAGGACGATGTAGGTCGAGAGCACCACGAAGGTCAGGAAGAACACCCACGACCACGGGTGCGCGTCGGTGGTCGGCCGGACCACGTTGGCCCAGTCGTCGCCGGTGGTGACCTGGAACAGGGACAGCAGCGCCTTGCCGAGGGAGCCGAAGTTCTCAGGGTCGGTCCCGCCGAAGAGCTGGGTCGCCATCACCCCGCTGACGTAGAGCAGGATCACCAGCAGCAGCGCGATGGACCCCATGCCGGGCACGGTGGCGACCAGGGCGGCCACGACGGAGCGCATCGAGCGCACGGTCGACAGGAGCCGCAGGACGCGGAGCACCCGCAGCACCCGGAGCACGCCGCTGGCGCTGCCGCCCGGCACGAACGCGATCGCCACGATCACGAAGTCGAAGACGTTCCATGCGCTGCGCCAGAACTGCCGGCCCTCCGCGAGGAGCCGCAGCGCGATCTCCACGACGAACACCGCGAGGGTGGCCCAGCCGACGGCGTGGGTCTCGGCGCCGTACATCTCCATCCAGGTCTCGGAGGTCTCGAACCCGAGCACCACGGCGTTGAGAAGGATGACGCCGATGACGGTCCACTGGAACCACGGTCGCTCGATCAGCCGCCTTGCTGCGGCGCGTGCCTCACCCACGGAACGGGTCAGCGGGGTAGACGCCCAGGACCTTCACGTCGGTGGTGAAGAAGGCGAGCTCCTCGAGCGCCCGCTTGAGGCCCGCGTCGTCGGGGTGGCCGTCGACCTCGGCGAGGAACTGGGTCGCCGCGAACTCGCCGCCGACCATGTAGCTCTCGAGCTTGGTCATGTTGATGCCGTTGGTGGCGAAGCCGCCGAGCGCCTTGTAGAGGGCGGCCGGCAGGTTGCGGACGTTGAAGACGAACGTCGTCACGACCGGGCCGTTGCCCTGCGGGGCGAGGACCAGGTCGCGGGAGAGTACGACGAACCGCGTCGTGTTGTGGTCCTCGTCCTCCACGTCTTCGCGGAGGATGTCGAGACCGTAGATCTCCGCAGCCAGCGGCGGCGCGATCGCGGCCTGGCTGGGGTCTGCGGCCTCGGCGACCTCGCGGGCCGCACCCGCGGTGTCACCGGAGATCCGCGGCGTGAGGTCGAGCTCGCGGATCACCTTGCGGCACTGGCCGAGGGCGTGCACGTGGCTGTGCACGGTCTGGATCGTGTCGACGGTGGCCCCCGGCACCGCCATCAGCATGAACTGGATGCGCAGGAAGTGCTCGGCCACGATGTGCAGGCCGGAGTCGGGCAGGAAGTGGTGGATGTCGGCCACCCGGCCCGCGATCGAGTTGTCGATCGGGATCATCGCCAGGTCCGCGTCGCCGTTCGTCACCGCTGCGAACACGTCCTCGAACGAAGCGCAGGGTACGGCCTCGGCCTCCGGGTAGTGCTGCTTGCAGACGAGGTGGGAGTTGGCGCCGGGCTCTCCCTGGTAGGCGATGCGGGACATGCGGCAAGGGTAGGGCGCGGCGCCGTACGTCGTGGGGCGCGGCCCCTACCGTGGGCCCATGCCTTCCGTCCTGGCCGGCCTCGCCCTCGTCGTCGCGTTGGCCGCACTCGTCCTGGCCTTCGTGACCTGGAGCCGGCAACGGCCCGGCAGCGGCGCCGACCTCCCGGCCGATGCCGCCGGGCTCCGTCGCGAGGTGGCCGCGCTGCGGTCGGAGGCGGCCGGTGCGCTCCGCCACCTGGCGGTGGTCCGGTTCGACGCGTTCGACGAGATGGGCGGCGGCCTGTCGTGGTCGTTGGCCCTGCTCGACGACGGGGGCGACGGCGTCGTACTCACCTCGATCCGGGGGCGCAGCGAGGCCCGCACGTACGCCAAGAACATCAGCGGGTGGCGCTCGGAGCAGGAGCTGTCACCCGAGGAGGCCGAGGCCGTGGAGCACGCGCGGCCGTAGCCGGGGCTCGCGGCTAGCGCGGCACCCGCACCAGGAGCCGGCCGTGGATGCACTCCATGTGCAGCTCCTGGCCGGCGCCGATCGTGTCGCCGTCGAGCTGGCGCGGCACGTCGTGCGACGCGCGTACGACGACCTTGCGACCCGACATCCGCGCGACCGAGTCCCCGGCGTTGCTCTCCCGGCGGGTCACCACGCGCAGCACGAGCGGGATCCAGCTCAGGAACCGCCGCGGGTAGAGCACCACGACGTCGATCTGGCCGTCGTCGATGGTCGCGTCGGGCAGCAGCACCATGCCGCCCTGGAGACTGCCGACGTTGCCGATCACGCAGGTCCGCGCGCGGTGCTTGGTGAAGGGCAGGTCGTCGACGGAGATCTCGAGCCGCATCGTCGGGAACATCAGCGACTTCAGCGCCGACAGCACGTAGGCGATCCAGCCGACCTTCTTCTTGATGTCCTCGTTGACGCCCTCCATGATCGCGGCGTCGAAGCCCATGCCGGCCATCACCATGAAGTGGGTGTCCTCGAGACCGTCGCCGTTGACGGCGACCATGTCGATCGCCCGGTCCTGGCCGGTGAGCGCGATGTCGATCGCGGAGCGGATGAAGAGCGGGATGTCGAGGTTGCGCGCCAGCAGGTTGCCCGTGCCGGCGGGGACGATGCCGACCGGGACACCGGTGCCGGCGAGCTCCGCACACACCTCGCGGACGGTGCCGTCGCCGCCGCACACGATGACCAGCCCGGCACCGTCGACGGCGGCCTGCTCGGCCTGGCCGGTGCCGGGGTCCTCGACGGTCGTGTAGTACCAGCGCGGCTCGTCCCACCCGGAGTCGGCGGCCATCTGGCTGACGATCGAGCGGAACTGGCCGGCGTCCTCGACCTTGATCGGGTTGAGGACCACCGCGAGCCGGCGGTTCGACGGCAGCGCCTGCGGCAGCGGGTCGGCCTTCGCGGCGTGGCTGCGGGGGAGCGGGCTGTAGAGCGCGAGCCCGAGGAGGACCACGCCGGCACCCAGCAGGGCGCCGCCGAGCACGTCGGTGGGGAAGTGCCGGCCGAGCAGGACCCGGTCGAGCCCCACGAGCGCGCCGACCACCACGGCGGCGGTGCCGATCACCCGGCGGATGCTGCTGCGTCGTACCAGCATCACCGACATCAGGATCACGAGCCCGACGAACGCCGCGGCCATCGAGGCGTGGCCCGACGGGAACGAGGGGTTGGCGAGCATCCGGTCGGGGAGCTGCCACTCGGGGCGGTCGTGGCCGACCCCGTGCTTGAGGGCGTGGGTGAGGAGGTACGTCGCCACCATCGTCGCGACGATGAGCGCGGCTGCCCGCCGGTGACCCTTGACGAACATCACGCCCGCGAGCACGACGGTGTAGACCGCCATCGCGATCGTCCCGAAGCCGCGCTCGACGACGTGCAGCGGCAGGTCGAGCCAGGACTGCCCGGCCGCCCACCCGGCTGCGCGCTCCGACTCGTCGTCGAGGGCGACCAGCCAGGCCGGCTCGAGCAGGATCCCGACCGTCAGCAGGCCGAGAAGCCCGAGACAGAGCAGGGACCACGACAGCTGGGTCCGGCGAGATCTGTCGAGCACGCCCGTGAGGATAGGCCAACCGATCGGTAACGTTCCGATCCATGAGCGTCGACGATCTTCCCCCGGCCAGCTCCAGGCCGCCCCTGCGCAGGCTCGGCAACTCCGGCCTCGTGGTCTCCGCCGTCGGCCTCGGCTGCAACAACCTCGGCCGTCCCGGCACCGTCACGGAGGGTCAGGACGGCACCGATCTGGTCGTGTCCGCGGCCCTCGACCACGGCATCACGTTCTTCGACACGGCGGACACGTACGGCGCCCGCCCCGGCCTCTCCGAGGAGCGCCTCGGCGTCGCACTGCGCGGCCGCCGCTCCCGCGCGATCGTCGCGACCAAGTTCGGGATGGACATGAAGGGCGTCAACGGCGTCGACGGGGGAGCGCGCGGCTCGCGTCGCTACATCGTGACCGCCGCCGAGGCGTCGCTGCGCCGGCTCGGCACGGACTGGATCGACCTCTACCAGTTCCACACGCCCGACCTGCTCACCCCGATCGAGGAGACGCTGAGCGCGCTCGACCACCTGGTGACCTCCGGCAAGGTGCGCTACCTCGGCCACTCCAACCGCGCGGGCTGGCAGATCGCCGAGGCGGAGTACGTCGCCCGCGAGCTCGGCGTCGAGCGGTTCGTGTCCAGCCAGAACCAGTACAACCTGATCGACCGGCGTGCCGAGCTCGAGGTGCTCCCGGCGTGCCGCGCGTTCGGCATCGGCGTGCTGCCCTACTTCCCGCTCGCGAACGGCCTCCTCACCGGCAAGTACGCCGCCGGCACCGCCCCCGAGGGCACCCGGCTCTCCCGCACCCGCCAGCACCTGCTGCAGACCGCGACCGCACCGGAGCTGAAGCGGTTCTCCGAGTTCGCCGCCTCCCGAGGGCTCACCGAGGGCGCCGTCGCGATCGGCTGGCTGCTCGCCCAGTCCCCGGTCGCCAGCGTCATCGCCGGCGCCACCAAGGTCGAGCAGGTCGTCGCCAACGCCCGCGCCGCGTCGTGGCAGCCGTGGCCCGAGGACCTCGCCGAGCTCGACTCGATCTTCCCCTCCCCGGAGCCCATCGCCCCCTTCTGAGTTGAATCGGCCGAGCGTGTCGTCGCTCCGCTCCGCCACGCTGCCGGCCCGCAGTCGACGTGGCTGGGCGCTGAGGCGGCTTGGCGGCGTCGTACCGGGTGAAACCGGTGCGCGGGTACGACGCCGCGCCGGATAGCCTCGGACCATGATCGACCCGCGCATCCTCCGCGACGAGCCCGACCGCGTCCGAGCCTCCCAGGCCAAGCGCGGGCTCTCCGCCGACGTGGTCGACCGAGCGCTCGCCGCGGACGCAGCCCGCCGCGCGGCGATCTCGACGTTCGAGTCCAGGCGCGCCGAGCAGAAGCAGCTCGGCGGCCTGATCCCGAAGGCGCAGGCCGAGGAGAAGCAGGCGCTGCTCGCGCAGACCAAGACGCTCGCCGCCGAGGTCAAGGAGGCCGAGGCCGCGCGGGTCCTCGCCGAGGAGGAGTGGAACGCCGCGATCGGCGGCATCCCCAACATCGCGGCCGACGAGGCACCGGCCGGCGGCGAGGACGACTTCGTCGTGCTGGAGCACGTCGGCACGCCCCGCGACTTCGCGGCCGAGGGCTTCGAGCCCCGCGACCACGTCGAGCTCGGCCGGATGCTCGGCGCGATCGACATCGAGCGCGGCGCGAAGGTCAGCGGCAGCCGGTTCTACTTCCTCACCGGTGTCGGCGCACAGCTCGAGTTCGCACTGGTCAACATGGCGCTCGACCAGGCCCGGGCGGCCGGCTTCACCCAGGTGATCGCGCCGTCCCTGGTGCGGCCGCGGGCGATGGACGGCACCGGCTTCCTCGGGCAGGCCGCCGACGACGTCTACCGGATCGAGGGCGAGGACCTCTACCTCGTCGGCACCTCGGAGGTCGCGATGGCGGCGTACCACTCCGACGAGATCCTCGACACCGCAAGCCTGCCGCGCCGCTACGCCGCCTTCAGCCCCTGCTTCCGCAAGGAGGCCGGCTCGCACGGCAAGGACACCAAGGGCATCATCCGGGTCCACTGGTTCGACAAGGTCGAGATGTTCGTCTACACGACCCTCGAGGAGTCGTACGCCGAGCACGAGCGCCTGCTGGCCTGGGAGAAGGAGTTCCTCGACAAGCTCGAGCTTGCCTACCGCGTCATCGACACCGCCGCCGGTGACCTCGGGCTCTCGGCGATCCGCAAGTTCGACTGCGAGGCCTGGATCCCCACCCAGGGCAAGTACCGCGAGCTCACCTCGACCTCGAACTGCACGGAGTTCCAGTCCCGCCGCCTCGACGTCCGCGTCCGCGACGCGGACGGCACCCGCCCCGCCGCCACCCTCAACGGGACGCTGACGGCGATCCCCCGGGCGATCGTGGCCATCCTGGAGACGCACCAGCAGGCCGACGGCTCGGTGCGGGTCCCGCAGGCCCTGCAGCCCTACCTTGGCGGGCTCGAGGTCCTGGAGCCGATCGCATCGTGAACGGCACGCCCCCGCCCGGCTGGCAGCCCAAGCTGGTCGCGCTCGACATCGACGGCACCCTGCTGAAGTGGGTCGACGGCGCGGGGTCGACGCACGAGGAGGTCCCGCCGGCGGTGTACGACGCCGTCCAGCGCGTCCTCGACGCCGGCGCGCACGTGGTGCTCGCCTCCGGGCGGGCCCCGCACGGCATGACCGGGATCGCGGACCTGCTCGACCTCGCCGAGCCCGAGCGGTCGCGGGGCGGGGACCGGCTCTGGATGGTGGCGAGCAACGGCTCGGTGCTGGTGCGATACCCGCCCGCGGAGATCGTGCACGAGGTGACCTTCGACGCCGGGCCGGCCGTCCGTGCGGTGCTCGAGCGGCACCCCGACGCGCTGGTGGCGATCGAGGAGCGCGGGGTCGGCTACCGCGTGTCGGCGCCCTTCCCGCCGGGTGAGCTCGGTGGTGAGCTGATCGTCACCGATCTCGACGACCTGGTCGGGGAGCCGGTGAGCCGTGTGATCATCCGCGACCCCGCGGCGACCGCCGACGACTTCGTGGCGATGGCGGCCGAGCTCGGCCTGCACGGCACCGACTACGTCGTCGGCTGGACGGCCTGGCTCGACCTGTCGCCGGTCGGGGTCTCGAAGGCCTCCGGCCTGCAGCACGTCGCCGACCGGCTCGGCATCGACGCCGCCGACGTCCTCGCGATCGGCGACGGCCGCAACGACCTCGAGATGCTGCGCTGGGCGGGCCGCGGAGTGGCGATGGGACAGGCCGTCCAGGAGGTGCACGACGCCGCCGACGACTCGACCGGCACGGTCGACGAGGACGGCGCCGCACGCGAGTTGTCCCGCTGGTTCCCGGCGGCATCTGGTGAGATGGTCCGGTGACGACGATGTCCGGGGTCCGGCGACTGCTCGCTGTGCTGACGCTCGCGGTGGTGCTCGCGGGCGTCGTACCCCTCGCTGCGGGGGCGGAGGCCGCCCGTCCGCAGGCGGTCGGTTCGGAGACCTGCGACGAGCTCGCCGTCGACAACCTCGACCCCGGCCTCGTGCAGGAGTACGGCGCCGCGGCCGACGACGTCTTCATCGGCAAGGTCAACACCCGTCGTGAGGTCGACGCGGTGGGCGGAGGCGCCGGCCAGACCGACAACGGCCAGACCCCCCTTCCCTCGGACCAGCCCCGCCGCCCCAGGACCACGGCCTACGAGCACGGCGTGACCGTGATGCCGGTCTTCGCCGGCGACCTCGACCCGGGACTCGAGGTCATCGTGGTGACCCAGACCGCAGCCAAGGACGGCCTCGGCCCGCTGCGACCGGGTCAGCTCTACCTCTTCTTCGCCACCCGCGTGGAGACCGGCACTGCCGGCTTCTCCGACGGCGAGGGGGGCCGACCCCGGCTCGAGGCTCCCGGCTGCGCCGGGACCACCCTGCTGCCGCGGGGCTTCTCGGCCAGTCTCCGCCAGCAGCTCGACCGGATCCTCGCGCAGCCTGCGCCGACGGCCGACCAGCCGCCGCGGCTCACCGCCCCCGAGGGTGGCAGCGGCGAGCCGCCGTCGCTCGGCCGGGCAGTGGCGCCCGGCGCGGCACTCGGCCTGATCGGGATCCTCGGGTTGCTGCTGCTGTCGCGGGTCGGCACCCGGCGCGGCTGACCGCGCCCGCCGGGGCGGCCTGGCGCACCGGTAACCCTGGCGCACCGGTAACGCAGTGTTACGTCCGCTACCCGGGGCGCTGTGACGAGTCACAGCACGGCGGTAGTGCATCGAGCACGGAGGCAGTGCGTCGGGTCGGGTGGTCAGGCGGATGGTCGGCGGTCGCCGTACTGGAGCCGGATCTCTTCCGCCTCGCGGGCCAGCTGCGGATCGAGTACGGCGCCGTAGCGCGCCACCGAGTCGGCGTGGTCGGCCTGCAGCCGCCGGATCGCCGCAGCCCGGCGCTCGCCCCAGTGGTCCTCGTAGTAGAGCCGGGTGACTCCGAGGCGGCGATCGCGCACGAGACGCTCTCGCTTGCGTTCCTCGAACGCGACCTCGCGATCCGGCCGGTCCGCCACTCCACCATCGGCGACAGCGGTGTACTTCACCCGGCCGTCCATCTCGATGATGTGGTTGCCGACCCGAATGTCGCACCACCTCACGCCCCGCGCGGTGCGCACCGGAAACTGGGTGTCGGGTGTGCCGATGCCCGCCTCAAGAACGAGGTGACGGCCCATCGACTCGAGGACGCTCTCGGCGCCAGGGTCGGCGAGAGCAACGGCCCGTCGTGCGTCCCGGCTGCCCGGCCAGTGGGTCATCGGCTCGACCGCGTCATGAAGCGCGGACCGGGGCACACCGCGCCGCATCGCTCCGTCGCAGGCGACGAGGCCGCGCATCAGCCCGTGCTCACGGGCGATGTCGACCGCGGTGCGCGCGAGATCCAGCGTCGGCAGACCGTCGATCACGGTGAGCTGACGGTCCTGGAACCGGGCCAGATGGTGCTTGACGCCGTTCTCGGTCCACGCATCAGTCCAGCCCGGCCGCGTCACGTGGACGAGCTCAACAGTCGGGCGCAGGGTCGGCAGCCCCTGCGCCTGGGCCGACGAGTCATGGCTCAGCGCCCACGCCCGACGCATCAGCAGAATCGCAGCCCGCGCCCGGAGCAGCGGTCGGCCGGCGTACTCGTCGAGGGCCTCCCAGATCACGGCCGTGGTGTAGGCGCCGCGGCGGACGCGGATCCACTCACCGCAGCGCAGCGCCCGGCGGATCTCCGACGGCGCAACGCCGAGGTCGAGCAGCTGATTGCGCGTCAGGACTCCGTGGTGGGTGGCGAACGCCGCGAGGACTCGTGGATCCATGACCGGACCCTCCCCGGTCAGAGGTCCCCTGTCACCCCCGGTCCTGCAGGCTGTGGACAACGCTTCGCAGTGGAGGAGAAGCGACGTCGTGCGACTCGCGTCCACCGCAACCGCGCCGGGGAGGACTACCGCCGTGGTCGGTCAGCTGCCGGGGTGCTGTGACTGGTCAGAGCGCCCCGGGGAGCGGACGTAACACTGCGTTACAGCGCCGATCGGGCGCTCCGGTCAGAGGTACATGCCGCCGCCGGAGCGGCTGTCCTCGTGCGGCCCGGCGGAAGGGTCGGCGGGGCCTTCCTGCGGCTGGCCCGGAGGGGTCATGCCGGGAGGCAGTGCGCGGCGGATCTGCTCGAACTGGGCGCGCGCGGCCATCTGCTGGGCGTAGATCGCCGTCTGGATGCCGTGGAAGAGGCCTTCGAGCCACCCGACCAGCTGAGCCTGGGCGATCCGGAGCTCCGCCTCGGAAGGGGTGGTCTCCTCCGAGAACGGCAGCGAGAGGCGCTCGAGCTCCTCGACCAGCTCGGGCGCGAGGCCCTGCTCGAGCTCGGCGATCGACGAGCGGTGGATGTCGCGGAGACGGTTGCGGCTCGCCTCGTCGAGCGGCGCGGCCTTCACCTCCTCGAGGAGCTGTCGGATCATGCTGCCGATCCGCATGACCTTCGCCGGCTGCTCGACCAGGTCGGTGAGCGCGCGCTCGTCGCCGTCCTCGTCGCCCTGGGTCCCGAGGAGCACGACCTCCGGCTGGGAGTCCTGGCCGGCGTCCTGGGGCTGCCCGCTCGTGGGGGCGGAAGGGTTCTCCGTCATGCCGGTCAGCCTAGTGGGCGGCCGAGCAGGCTCAGCCTGAATCCAGGCTCAGAGCGTGAGGAGCACCTTGCCGATCTGGCTGCCCTGCTCGAGGGCGCGGTGGGCGTCGGCCACCTGCTCCAGCGGCAGGACGTCGTGCACGACGGGCCGCACGGATCCGTCGGCGACCAGCGGCCACACGTTCTCGACCACCGAGGCGCAGATCGCAGCCTTGTCGGCGGCCGGTCGCGACCGGAGCGTCGTCGCGATCACCGCGCCCCGCTTGCGGAGCAGCTTCGCGATGTCGAGCTCGGCCTTCGTCCCGCCCTGCATGCCGATGATCACGAGCCGACCCTCGGTGGCGAGGACGTCGACGTTGCGGGCGAGGTACTTCGCGCCCATGTTGTCGAGTACGACGTCCGCACCGGCCCCTCCGGTGTGGGCGCGGACCACCTCGACGAAGTCCTCCTCGCGGTAGTCGATGGCGACCTCGGCACCCAGGGCGAGGCAGGCCTCGCGCTTCTCCGGGGAGCCGGCCGTCGTGAACACCCGGGCGCCCATCGCCGAGGCCAGCTGGGTGGCGAAGGTGCCGATCCCACCGGATCCGCCGTGGACGAGGAGCACCTCGTCGGGCCGGAGGCCCGCGACCATGAAGACGTTGGACCAGACCGTGCAGGCGACCTCGGGCAGCGCGGCCGCGGTCACCAGGTCGACACCGGGCGGGACCGGCAGCAGCTGGCCCGCGGGCACCGCGACGCGGGACGCGTAGCCGCCACCGGCGAGCAGCGCGCACGCCTCGTCGCCCACGGCCCAGCCGGTCACGCCCTCGCCGAGCGCGACGACCCTGCCGCTGCACTCCAGCCCGATCACGTCGGACGCTCCCGGCGGCGGCGGGTAGAAGCCCTGGCGCTGCAGCAGGTCGGCGCGGTTGACGGCCGTGGCGGCGACGTCGAGCAGCACCTCGCCCGGGCCGGGCACCGGGTCGGGCACCTCGGCGACGGTCAGGACCTCGGGTCCTCCGGGCTGGTCGACGACGACGGCGCGCATGGCCGCGATTGTCGCAGGCACGGACCCGACCGCTCAGACGGTGGCCTCCTCCTCGGCGCCTTCGCCCTGAGCGGCCTCGACGTCCTCGTCCTCGACGTCCTCGTCGACGTCCTCGTCGTCGGCCTCGAAGTCGAGGTCGTCGATGCTCTGGAGCTCGTCGTCCACCTCGTGGTCCGCCTCCTCGTCCGCGTCGACGTCCGCGCCGGCGGGGCGGTCCCACGCCTCGGCGAGCGCCTGCGCCTGCGCGGCCATGGCCTCGACGGCCTCCGGGCCGGCCTCGCGGGCCCCGGCTGCCACGCCGAGGAGGTAGGCGGTGACCGCTCCTGCCGCCGGATGGACGTTGTCGTGGGCGACGAGGGACAGGTCGTTCAGCAGCCCTTCGTCGGCCTCCGCCTCGACATCGAGCAGGTCGCTCAGCTCATCGATCCAGTCGTGGAGGTTCACCTGTCCAGAGTGGCCATGGGGACCGGTCGCTGACAAGACCTATCGCCGGGTTCATCGGCGAGCGGTCGTCCGGCGCGGGCCGGCTCAGTCGGCGAGGTCGCGGAGGTCGGTCCAGGTGTCGACGTCGCGGTGCTCCTCGCCGATCGCCGGCACCTCGGCGAGGTCGAGCGGCTCGAGCAGGGCACGCAGGGCCATCCCGTGCCGCTCCTCGAGCCCCGGGCGTACGGCGTCCAGCCGCGCCGTCGAGACCACGAGCGCCAGCTGGCGACGGCCGGCCGGATCCGTGAGGACGGCGCCGTCGTGACCGACCGCGGCGTCGTACAACCTGCGGAAGGTGGCCGCGGTCAGCCGCGGCATGTCGACCGCGAGCACGGCCAGCGTCGGGCAGCGACGGAGCAGCACGTCGCGGCCGGTGAGCAGGCCGGCGACCGGGCCGCCGTACTGCGGGTCCTCGACGACGAACGTGACCGGACGGTCGGTGGGGACCTGCTGGCCGACGACCACGACCTCGGTCGCGTCGATGACCGCGTCGAGCGCGTGCTCGAGCAGGGTCCGGCCGTGCACCTCGATCGTCGCCTTGTCCGCGCCGCCGAGGCGGGCGGCCTGGCCGCCCGCGAGCACGACGGCGCCGAAGCTGGTCAGTCCGGGCTCGATCACCCGTCGAGTCTCGCAAACCCCTGTCACCTGCGGAACAGCGCCCGCCCTGGCAGGCTGGGACAGTGACTGAGAACTCCTCCGAGGGCAGCCGGCTGCGGGTGGCGCTGGTCCAGGCGGCGTCGTCCCTGGACCCTGCCGACAACGTGGCGGCTCTCGACGCGCTGGCGCCCGCCGACGCCGACCTGGTCGTCTTCCCGGAGGCCTTCGCGCGCGACTTCGGGGAGGCCGGCTCCGACGTCAGCCCGTACGCCGAGCCGCAGGACGGCCCGTTCGGGACCACGCTCACAGGTCTCGCCGACCGGCTGGGGGCGACCGTCGTGGCCGGCATGTTCGAGGCGGGGGAGGACCCGGCCCGCCCGTCGAACACGCTGCTCGTGCGGGGGCGTGCCGCGGCGTCGTACCGGAAGATCCACCTCTACGACTCCTTCGGCTACCGCGAGTCCGACCGGCTGACCGCCGGCCCGCTGGAGCCGGTCGTGGTGGAGGTCGACGGCTGGCAGGTCGGGCTGATGACCTGCTACGACCTCCGCTTCCCCGAGCTCGCACGCGCGCTCGTCGACCGCGGCGCCGAGGCGATCGTGGTGCCGGCGGCGTGGGTGGCGGGGCCGCGCAAGGTGGACCACTGGCGGACGCTGGTGACCGCGCGTGCCATCGAGAACACCGTCTACGTCGCCGCGGTCGGCCAGCCGGCGCCCCGCTACTGCGGCCACTCGCTGATCGTGGACCCGCTCGGCGACGTGCTCGCCGAGGCCGGCGACGGGGAGGCCGGCCCGGAGGTCGTCACCGCGGTGCTCGATCGCGCGGCGATCGAGGGGGCACGGCGTACCAACCCCTCGTTGGCCAACCGGCGCTTGTAGGCTCATCGGCTGTGTCCGTAGCCGCCGTCTCGTCGCTCCAGCAGCGTGTCGAACGGCTCTCCTCGTCGCCGGCGCCCGTCGCCACCTGGGTGGTTCTGGTCCTCGCGGCGCTCGCGGCGCTCGGCTGCGCCATGTTCCCGGTCGGCCCCGGCTGGCTGGGCCCGGCGGGGTCCGTCGCGGTGGCGGGGACCTACACCTGGGCGCTCGCGGCCCGGACCGGCGGTCGCCCGGTGATCTTCGGGTTGCTCGCGATCGGCCTCGGCCTCGGGGTCGTGCTCACCGACTACGACGTCGCGCGCACCGGTGCCGCGGTGCTGACCGCTGCCGTGGCCGCCGTGCTGGCGGTGATGGCCACGGTGCCCGCAGCAGGCTTCCTGGTCGCGGTCCGCGAGTGCGCTGTCGCCGTCGTCGTGGCGGCGATCGGTGCGCTGGCCGCGGTCGGCTTCCAGCCCGCGATCCGCGTCGTCCGGTTCGAGTACGTCGTCCTCGGCCTGGCCCTCGCCGGCGCGTTCCTCGTGGTGATCCGGCTCGGTGCCGGCCTGCACGGCCTCGGTCGTCGCGGGCTCGTCCTCGTGGCGATCGGGACGCTCGTGCTGACCGGGATCCTGCTGTACGCCGAGCTGCTGCACCACTACGGTCCCACCGGCCTGGTGGACTCGATCGACACCTGGGTCGCGGAGGTGCGCGACCGGCTGGGTGCGTTCCCGCGGCCGATCATGGCCGTCCTCGGCATCCCCGCTCTCGCCTACGGCTGCCACATGCGGGCCAGGCGCCGGCAGGGCTGGTGGGTCTGCGTGTTCGGCGTCGCCGCCACCGCACGGGTGACGACGGCCCTGGCCGACCCCGCGGTGGAGCTGAGGGAGGTCGGCCTGTCCGTGCTCTACGGGCTGGTGGTCGGGCTCGTCGTCGGCTGGGTGCTGATCCGGATCGACCTGATGCTGACCGGGAACGGCGGGCGGCGTCGCCGCGTCGAGGAGCAGGCTGGCGCCGTACGCCCGGAGCCGGCGCGGACGTCTCCGCTGCTCTGAACCGCTTGCGCGCGTCCTGTCCGCCGTTCGGGTCACCCTGGCGGCATCCGTCGACGTGCCCCTAGGGTGACGTACGACACATTCACCCCTGAATTCACCCCCAGGCAGCATCCCGCAGCCTCCCCGCCGACCCCAGACTGAGGATCCGACGACAGGCCGACAGCAGATGGACTGCGCCGGCCGGCCTAGTCAGTTCCACAACCTGCTCGAACATCGGAGGAGACCCCCCGGGCCGCTCCCCGAAGGAGGCGCGCCAGACCAGCAGCACAGCCGGCGACAACCAGGACCCGAGACCGGTCACTCTCATCCGATCACAAGGAGCGAATCAATGGATCAATCCGACCGTTATGCCGACCTCACCCTCAAGGAAGAGGATCTGATCGCGGGCGGTAGGCACATTCTGGTTGCCTACAAGATGAAGCCCAAGCCGGGCTTCGGCAGCTACCTGGCCTGCGCGGCGCACTTCGCGGCCGAGTCCTCGACCGGCACCAACGTGGAGGTCTCCACCACGGACGACTTCACCCGCGGTGTCGACGCCCTCGTCTACTACATCGACGAGGCCAAGGAGGACATGCGGATCGCGTACCCGCTCGACCTCTTCGACCGCAACATCACCGACGGTCGGATGATGCTCGTGTCGTTCCTCACCCTGGCGATCGGCAACAACCAGGGCATGGGCGACATCGAGTACGGCAAGATCATCGACTTCTACGTCCCCGAAGAAGCGATCAACCAGTTCGACTGCCCGGCCGTCGACATCTCCGACCTGTGGCGCATCCTCGGCCGTCCGCTCCAGGACGGTGGCTACATCGCCGGCACGATCATCAAGCCCAAGCTGGGCCTGCGTCCGGAGCCGTTCGCCAAGGCGGCGTACCAGTTCTGGCTCGGTGGCGACTTCGTCAAGAACGACGAGCCCCAGGGCAACCAGGTCTTCGCGCCGATGAAGAAGGTCATGCCGCTCCTCTACGACGCCATGAAGCGGGCGATGGACGAGACCGGCGAGGCCAAGATCTTCTCGATGAACATCACCGCCGATGACCACTACGAGATGCTCGCCCGCGCCGAGTTCGGCCTGGAGACCTTCGGTCCGGACGCCAACAAGCTGGCCTTCCTGGTCGACGGCTACGTCGGTGGTCCCGGCATGATCACCACGGCGCGTCGCAACTTCCCGGACCAGTACCTCCACTACCACCGGGCCGGCCACGGCGCCGTCACCTCGCCCAGCTCGAACCGCGGTTACACCGCCAACGTGCTGGCCAAGATGTCGCGCCTGCAGGGTGCCTCCGGCATCCACGTCGGCACGATGGGCTACGGCAAGATGGAGGGCGAGGCCGACGACCGGAACATCGCCTACATGATCGAGCGCGACGAGTGCCAGGGCCCGGTCTACTTCCAGAAGTGGTACGGCCGGAAGCCCACCACGCCGATCATCTCCGGCGGCATGAACGCACTGCGCCTGATCGGGTTCTTCGAGAACCTGGGCCACGGCAACGTGATCAACACCTCCGGTGGTGGCGCGTACGGCCACATCGACTCGCCGGCTGCCGGTGCGACGTCGCTGCGTCAGGCGTACCAGTGCTGGAAGGGCGGTTCGGACCCGATCGAGTTCGCCAAGGAGAACAAGGAGTTCGCCCGCGCGTTCGAGTCGTTCCCGGGTGACGCCGACCAGCTGTTCGAAGGCTGGCGCGACAAGCTCGGCGTTCACAAGTGAGCGTGTGAGCCGTCTGCCATGAATCACCTCCTCGCGAAGGTCCCGCGCCTGCGGGGCCTTCGCGAGGCCCATTTTCCGTCTCCCTCTGATCGGATGAAGCCATGAGTGACCAGGACCAGTACCTCGTCCAGGAAGAGCCCTACTACCAGCCGCAGGACAACGAGGTGGAGCTGTTCGAGGCCGCCTACGCCGCCCGTCTGCCCGTGATGGTCAAGGGCCCGACCGGCTGCGGCAAGTCGCGCTTCGTCGAATACATGGCCTGGAAGCTGGACAGGCCCCTCATCACCGTTGCCTGCAACGAGGACATGACCGCGTCCGACCTGGTCGGCCGCTACCTCCTCGACGCCAACGGCACCCGGTGGCTGGACGGTCCACTCACCGTCGCCGCCCGGATCGGCGCCATCTGCTACCTCGACGAGATCGTCGAGGCGCGTCAGGACACCACGGTCGTCATCCACCCGCTCACCGACCACCGCCGGCAGCTGCCGCTGGACAAGAAGGGTGAGCTGGTCACTGCCCACCCCGACTTCCAGCTGGTCATCTCCTACAACCCCGGCTACCAGTCGCTGATGAAGGACCTCAAGCAGTCCACCAAGCAGCGCTTCACCGGCTTCGACTTCGACTACCCCGAGGGGGAGCTGGAGGCGGGAATCCTCGCCAAGGAGACCGGGGTGGACGCCGATGTCGCCGGCCAGCTCGTCAAGGTCGGGCACGCCGCACGCAACCTGAAGGGTCACGGGCTCGACGAGGGAATCTCGACGCGCCTCCTGGTCTACGCGGCCACCTTGATCAAGGAGGGCGTGGCTCCCCGTGACGCCGCCCGGATGGCGCTGGTGCGGCCGATCACCGACGACGCCGACATCCGAGCCACCCTGGACCACGCCATCGACGCGACCTTCGCGTGAATCCATCGGCCTCAGGTGACGCCATGACCGAGACCGCTGAGCAATCCTCGTTCGACGAGGCCCTGGCACGCCTCGACACCGGCTTCGCCGAGGTCGAGGCGGTGTTCGAGGCCATGCTGGACGAGGCCGCTGTCCTGCTCTCCCGCGAGGGGCTGGACGCCTATCTCGACACCGCCAGCATGCTCGGCAAGCTGGGCCGTGGCGTCGAGCCGATGCTGGCCTTCCTGGAGGAGTGGCCGCATGTCGCGCGGGCCGTCGGGGAGGACGCGCTCCCCGAGGTGATGGCCGTCGTCATGCGGATGCAGCGTTCGCCGAACAGCAAGGCGATCGAGCCGTACCTGCAGAACCTGGCGCCCGTCGCGCGGCGGCTGCACAGTCGAGACCTGCTCAAGCACTACCTCGACATCGTCCTGGACCTGATGGCCGCCACCACCATCTCCATCCACGGCCACCACTCGACGATCGAGAGCCCCAGCCTGCCGACGTTCCTCGAGAACGCACCCCACGTCCTCGACATGGTGCCCATCTCCGGCATGCGGATCTGGGTCGACTACGGCATCCGCAACTACCTCCACCACCCGGACCAGCAGCGGGACTACTTCGGGCTGAAGACGGCCGACAGCAACGCCGTCCTCGCCCGTCAGCGCAGGGGAACGCTCTTCCTCGACGTCGAGCGGAAGCTCGACCTCTACCTGCGTGGGCTGTGGGAGGACAGCGAGTTCCTCGTGCCGTACTCCACGGCCTTCCACGAGATCCGGAAGCCGATCCCGTACTACGACAAGCTCGGGATGCGGATCCCCGACGTCTACCTCGATTCCGGCGACGTGCCAGGCATCGACCGGTACTACGCCGCGCTGGCCCACATGGTCGGGCACCGCCGCTGGACCGAGCCGATGTGGGCCGACAACTGGAGCCCGTTCCAGCGGATGGCGGTGGAGTTCTTCGAGGACGCCCGCATCGACGAGCTGCTCTGCCGCCAGTACCCCGGCCTGAGGCACATCCTGCTCGCCCTCCACCCGAAGCCGGTCGAGGACGCCTGCGACCCCGAGACCATGTCCTGCCTGCGCCACCGGCTGGCGATGATGTCCCGGGCCCTGATCGATCCCGACCACGGCTACTTCGACCCGTTGATCGAGGAGTACGTCGAGCGGTTCCACGCACTGCTGGCGGACGGTCCCGGCAGCACCGAAGATGTCGCCGAGCTGGCCCTCGCCTACGTCACCAAGAGCCGGCGGCAGAGCGACCAGCTCGCCAAGATCTGGTTCGAGAACACGGTGATCGACTACCGCGACGACAACCGGCACATGTGGCGGTTCATCGAGGAGGACGACGAGGCCGACGACTTCGACAAGGAGCCGGAGAAGGAGCCGGAGAAGGAGCTCGACGCCCTCCCGCCGCGCCACTACCCCGAGTGGGACTACAACACCGAGACCTACCGGCCCGACTGGGTGAGCGTCTACGAGAGCCTGCACCGTTCCGGCAACGCCGCCGACATCGAGGCCCTCCTCAACAAGCACGCCGCCCTGGCCAAGCGTCTGAAGCGACTGCTGGACCTGTTGAAGCCTCAGGAGAAGGTCCGCATCCGCTACCAGGAGGAAGGCAGCGAGCTCGACCTCGACGTCGCCCTCCGCTCACTGATCGACTTCAAGAGCGGCGCCACCCCGGACCCGCGGATCAACATGAGTCACCGCACGGATGGGCGCGACATCGCCGTACTCCTCCTGCTCGACCTGTCGGAGTCGCTCAACGAGAAGGTCGAAGGCTCCGACCAGACCATCCTCGAGCTCTCCCAGGAGGCCGTGTCGTTGCTCGCCTGGTCCATCCAGCATCTCGGCGACCCCATGGCCATCGGCGGCTTCCACTCCAACTCCCGCCACGACGTGCGCTACTACCACCTCAAGGGCTTCGGGGAGGACTGGAACGACGACGTCAAGGCGCGGCTCGCCGCGATGAAGGCCGGCTGGTCCACCCGCCTGGGCGCCGCCATGCGTCATGGCGCCCACTACCTGGGCAACCGCAAGGCCGACAAGAAGCTGATGCTGATCCTGACCGACGGCGAACCCGCAGACGTCGATGTGAAGGACGAGCGCCTCCTCATCGAGGATGCCCGTCGGGCGGTCACCGAGCTCGACCGCGAAGGGATCTTCACCTACTGCATCAGCCTCGACCCGCGGGCCGACGAGTACGTGTCCGACATCTTCGGGCAGCAGTACACCGTGATCGACAACATCGCCCGGCTGCCGGAGAAGCTGCCCGAGCTGTTCATGGCGCTGACGAAGTAGCACCGACTGAGAGGAGCGCGGGCGTCGGCCCGGAAAGGCATCGACGCGACTTCGTCGCGGCTCAAGTGTCGTTTCGATCAACCAAGTTCGCTTCGCTCACGGTTGACCGAGCGGAGGGGGCGGGATTCGAACCCGCGGTAGGTCTCCCTACGACCGCTTTCAAGGCGGTTCCGATAGGCCACTCCGGCACCCCTCCTGACCGGCGCGCACTCGGGGAGCGCCCACCGGACGGTCCGAGTGTAGAAGGCCCCGTTTGCGACGCTTTGCCGGGCGTGCGGGAGGTGGAGTTGAATCGACCCATGAGCAGCACCGGCACGACCGAGGTCCACGACTACCGCCTGGCGCCACTGGTCGTCGCCCGGTTCGTGGGTGGCTACCTCGTGGCGATGGCCGTCGTCCTCCTCGTGAGTACGGCGCTGCTGTCCGCCGCCGGTCTCAACGCCGACCTGCTGGTGGCGATCCTCGTGGTCGGCCTGCTCGGGCTCATCGCGCTCGCGTGGTGGCTGCGCAGCGGGCTCTCCGTCGTGCGGCTGACCGCGGCCGGCTACCGCGTGCGACTGGTGCGCGGCGCGGGCCTGAAGGAGGCCCGGTGGGCCGACGTGGAGGACGCGGTGGCCGCCTCCCCACGGGACATCGACTGCGTCGTGCTCCGCCTCAAGGACGGCCGCAGCACCAGCATCCCGGTGAGCCTGCTGGCCGCCGACAAGGACGACTTCGCCCGCGACGTCCGCGACCACCTGCGCCGCGCAGCGCGCTGAACCGGGGCCCGTTCCCGGGTCGGCAGCCGTCCGACGGGCGGTGCGATTCGGCGCTCGCGAGAGGTGCCGGTAGCCTTTCCCCGCCGGCCGGTGCGCACTGGTCGGTGGGGAGGCGTCGCCTAGTCCGGTCTATGGCGCCCGCCTGCTAAGCGGGTTTGGGGCTACAACCCCATCGAGGGTTCAAATCCCTCCGCCTCCGCCGCCGTGATCGCGGATCGCGCCAGCCCCCGGGAGGGACACCTCACCGGGGGCTGTTTCATTTCCCCCTCCGATGAGGGAGGATGACTTTCCGAGGGAAGCACCGAAGACATGGGGAACAACCGATGAAGAAGTCCGCTCGCACCGCCGCACTCGCCCTGGCAGCGCTCGCTGCCACCATCGGGCTGGTCGCCGCACCGGCCCCCGCGCAGGCGTCGATCGACAGCGGCTGGGGTTGCGGCGGCGCCTGCCGCTCGACCCGCTGACCCACCACTCCGTGGTGCGGGGTCAGTCCTCGCCCGGAAGTTCCTTCCCGGAGATTCCCAGCGTTCCCATGGTGTAGCCGAGCTGGAAGCGCGTCTCGGCGTCGTACTCCTCCTTGAGCTCGGCCACGTAGCCGGCGTACGTCCGCGGGCTCACGCCCAGCCGCTTCGCGCTCGTGGCGTCCGCGTGCCCCTCGATGAGCATCCTGATCGTCATCGCCCGCTGCTCGGCCGCGACCTCCTTCATCAACGAGGTCTCGCCGGTTGGTGAACGGCCGGCCGCGCGCGAAGGCGCGGTCGAAGACGTCGACGAGGTAAGCGACCACGGCGGGTTCGCGTACGGCGACCGCCGTGGTCAGTCCGTCGGCCCCCGGGATCACGGCCACCCGCCGGTCGACGACGATCATCCGGTTGAAGAACTCGTCGAGGGTGCGCACCTCGGCGCCGCGCTCGGTGACCTGGGCGACGTACTTGTGCGTGATCGTGTGGCGCCGTGCGCTGTGCTGGTAGAGGGTGCGCATCGCGACGCCCCGCTCGAGCGCGTCGATGTCGCGCATCGCGGCCGCGGCGAGCGAGTGCGCGTCGCGCCCGGCCTGCGGCTGGGCGGTGAGGAGCTCCTCCTCGGCGCTGCCGATCAACGAGGTGAGGTAGGGGCTGATCGCCTCGGTGTGGAGGTAGGTGAACGGACCGCTGGTCACGGCGTGCGGCGATCGACGCCAGCTGTGGGTGATCGACTGGAAGGCCTTCGCCCAGCGGGCGGACTCCTCGATGAGTCGCGCACCCTCGGTGCCGAGGGGGGTCACCACCCGCGACTGGACGTCGGTGGGCTCGACCGGGAGCCAGGTGACGCCGCCGGACTCTCGTTGCACGAGGCCGAGCTCGCGGAGCAGGTCGAAGGCACGCCGCCGGTCGTCGTCCCCGGTGATCCGGGCGTCGTCGGAGGGGATCCCTCCCTCCTGCACGATCGTGTCGTACAGCGCGGTCGCCTCCCGCTCGAAGAGCTCCCGCGCGTCGGGGTGGTGGCCGGTCATGCGCACATGCTTTCACGGTCCTGATTCGGCATCGGAGCACCGGCTCGGCTATCCTCGTCCGGTCGCGCAAGTGGCGGGCGCCTGTAGCTCAACGGATAGAGCATCTGACTACGGATCAGAAGGTTTGGGGTTCGAATCCCTACAGGCGCGCAGATCGGATTCACCGCATGACCTGCGCAAACAGGTTAAGAGGCCCACTTCCCGGACAGGGAGGTGGGCCTTCTCCGTCTCAGGAACCGGCTCAACAGCTCTTCGCGGACCTCGCGTCGCGCCGGGACGGCTCGGGTCGCGTCCCCCCGCAGCGTCCCCCCGAAACCGGCAGCGTCACCCCACGTCCCCCGGATTCGTGATCGCTGGGGGCCATTCTCCGCCCTTTGGTGCCACATGTAGACCACAACGCACCCCAGCCCCCTGACCACGACCGCAGCCGACACTCTGCTGCTCACCCTCGACGAGGCCGCCCGACAGCTGCGCTGCGCGCGGCGCAGCGTCGAGCGCCACGTCGCCAGCCACCGACTTCGCGTCGTCCACCTCGGCCGCTCCGTGCGCGTCGAGCGCCGCGAGCTCGAGCGGTTCATCGCCCAGATGCGGGATCCCCCGCGATGGGTAGGCCGCGCAACCCCGTCGAGCAGACCACCTCGACCCTGTACCGCGGATCCGACGGTCACTGGCACGCCCGGGTCACCATGGGCCGCCGCCCGGATGGCACCACCGAGCGCAAGCACGTCCAGCGTCGCACCAAGGCCGAACTGCGGGACGCCGTGCGCGACCTCGAACGCCGCCGCGACGCCGGCACCTATGTCTGGACCTACGACGACATCACCCTCGGTCAGTGGCTCGAGCACTGGCTCGAGTCAGTGCTGCCGATGTCGGCCCGATGGAAGACCCTGTCGACCTACCGCAGCCAGATGCGGTGCCACGTGATCCCCGCCCTCGGGCAGTGGCGACTCGGCGAGCTCCGTCCCGAGCACCTGGAGGCGCTACCGGCGAATGCAAACAGACGGGCACTCCACGCACGTCATCCGAGCTGTCCATCGTGTTCTGCGCTCTGCACTCAACACGGCCGTTCGCCGCCGGCGGCTCGCCATAAACCCGGCGCTGGTCGCCCGGCGCCGCGCGCCGAGGATGTCGAGGTTGAGCCGCTCTCGGTCGAGGAGAGCCGCCGCGTCCTCGCCGCTGCCCAGTCCACCCTGTATCCGGCCCGCTGGTCGATCGCGGTCTCGCTCGGGCTACGCCAGGGCGAGACCCTCGGACTGCTGTGGAATGACGTCGACCTTGACGACGGCTTGCTCCGCGTCCGCCGTGCCGTGCAGAGCCACACGTGGCGCCACGGCTGCGAGCTCATCGACGGCCAGCCGGCCTGCGGGCACAAACGCGGCGCCGAGTGCGAGCACCGCACCGGCGGCGGACTGCGTTTGGTGGAACCGAAGACCAAGGCGTCGAAACGGACCATCGTCCTGCCCGCGCCGCTGGTCGACGAGCTGTGCGCCCATCGCGCCGTAGTCAACCGCCGACGGCTGGCCGCCGGCGCGGACTGGGACAGCACGCACAACCCGGTGTTCCCGGCCGTCAACGGTGGTCTGGTCGACCCCGCGCGCGACCACACCGAGTGGAAGGCACTCCTGGAACAGGCCGGCGTCCGCGAGGTGCGCCTTCACGACGCTCGGCACACCGCCGCGACTCTCCTGCTGCTTCAGAATGTCGACATCCGCACCGTCATGTCGATCATGGGCTGGACCGAGATGGCCACGGCCCAGCGCTACACCCACGCGGTCGATGAGCTCCGTCGGCGGGCAGCGCGGCAGATGGGGTCACTCCTGTGGGGTGCGCCTTCGGATGCCGGACAGACCGGTATCTGATCAGGTACCATTGCGTGAGAGAGGAGAGTGCATGGACGCCGACACGCAGGATGTCACCAACCAGCTGCGCGCAGCACTGCGCAGCAGCGGGCTCAGCCTGCGCGGTTTCGCCACAGCGCTCGGGACCTCGCACTCCCGCCTCTCGTCCTACCTGAACGGAACGGCCAGCCCCTCGGCCGCCTTCTTCCTCCGAGCGCGACGCCTCGGCGCAGAACTGGGGAAGGCAAGCGCGCGCGGATGGATGACACCGCAGAGCACGCGCCAAGCGATGAAGGCGGCGGTCACACAGGGCGACGAACGATGGGCCTTCAAGGTCGCCACCCAGGCCCGTGACCAGGTTCGCGAGATGCTGACCATTCCGGGTACCCCCGTCGCTGCGTGGGAGACCAGACCCGGGACGACCGGTGACGACAGGTGGGACGCCTTGCTCGCGGCACTCGTCGCGCACGAGTTCGCGGCTGCCGGTCAGACACCGCCCGCGTGGACTGAGCTCCGCTCGGCACATGAGTGGGTCATGCCGAATCTGCTGCTTGCAGATGCCGACATCCGTGAGGCAACTCCCGACTGGCTGGCCGAGCGGGGCATCTACATCGCCGATCGCGACCTGATCACCGCATGACCGCGCCGATCGAGCTCGGCCGAGACCGCCTCCGAGCGCTATTCGCGGAGCTCGACGCCAGACTGGCAGAGCGCGGCATCTCCGCCGGCCTGTACGTCGTGGGCGGTGCGGCGATCGCCCTGACCATCGCCGAGCGACGGCTCACCCTCGACGTGGACGCCCTGGCATCGGACAAGGTCGTGTACGAGGAGGCGGCGGCCATCGCTGAGTGACATGGCTTGCCGCCGACCTGGCTCAATCCGAATGCGTCGGCCTGGATCCCGCCCCGCGCTTCCGTGATGCTTTCCGCCGTGCCAGGACTCCACGTGGAGTACGCCCCGTTCGAGCACCTCCTGGCCATGAAGATGGTCGCGATGAGAGAGCGCGACTACCCCGATATTGCCGAACTGGCACGGGTGCTTGGGCTGGTTGACGCGGACGCCGCCACCTTCGAGCGGCTGTTGCGCAATGCCTACGGCGACGACGAGACCCTCGAGATGGCGCTCGGCATCCGCCGCGATGAGGACCTCAACGGTGAGGTCCGGCACCGTGGTCGGGACACCCTCAGGATCGTCCAGCACTTCTGTCGGTAATCATCGAGGCGGGCTAGGTCGTTCGATTCCTGGTGAAAGTTTGCCGGCGAGCAGGCGTAGTGCGTTGCGCACGGGCAACCATTCCGGGGCCGACAACGTGCCATCGGAACGCCTGCGTTCGACATGTGCCAGAAGCTTCCCGACGGCTTCGGGGTCGTTGCGGATGACCCGGAGCGCCTGCTCGGGGGAGGGCGTAGGCGCTCGTCGACCGCGGCTGTCGGCGGTGTCCGGCTGCGGCATGCTTGGTACCGCCGACGGGCTAGCCGCATTCGTTCGAGTGTCGGCTGGAGTGCGCGGAACCTCGACCACTCGGACCTCAATGGCACCCCGGCGTGCACCGAGTCGCCGCAGTGAGGCGTCGTTGCGGCACCGTGTGGAGCACCAGACCGGCCGGCGCCCGACGCCGCGGTAGACGACCACCGCGCCGCAGTTCGGGCAGGTGGTGACGTCGTCGGAGGGTTGCTCGTGGTCGGTCATGCAGCCGCCTGACGGTAGGAAACACACGGTCGGGTGTACCCGGGCATTTCGCACAATCGAAACAGGACTGGGATCGTCAATGCAAGAGGTGTGGCGCTTGGTCGGTCACGGAAACCTGGGGAGGGGGCGCTGCGATGTCGGTCGCGATCGGGCGACGGGCTCGGATCGAAAGGGACAGCCTGATGGCGCTGGGCGCGGCGACGGCGCCGAGCTGCATCCGTGTGTGCTGAGCGCGATCCGTGCGACGGCGGGATCCGGCTGAGCCCCGTCGCCTGGCGGACTGGCGGAGATTATGCAGCGGCGATCGTCATGGCCGGATCACCAGGCGTAGTCCTCAGGCGCAGGCTTGAATCCGGGAAAGATCTCGTCGAGACGATCCATCGTGGGCTCGTCCAGCTCGAGCTCCACAGCGGCGGCGCCCATTTCCAGGTCGGCAATGCTGCGCGGTCCGATCACGGGGGCAGTGATTCCCGGACGATGAACCAGCCACGCCATGGCGACCTTGGCAGGGTGTTCGCCGAGTTCGCTGCAGAGTGCTTCGTACTTCTCGAGTTGGCCTCGATGCTTCTCTAGGTGCTCGGGCTTGTACCGCGAACCAGCGACTTCGTCGGCGAGAATGCCGGCGAGCATGCCCCGGTGCAACGGCGACCAAGCCAGAACGCCGATCCCATAGGCCTCTGCGGCCGGAATGACCTCGCGCTCGATGTCACGGGTCACCAAGTTGTAGATCGACTGCTCGCTGACCAGTCCGAGCATGCCCCGGGCCTCCGCTGCCTCCTGGGCCTGCACGAGGTGCCAGCCCGCGAAGTTGGACGAGCCCACGTAGAGGATCTTGCCCTGCGTGCGCAGGACGTCCATGGCCTCCCAGATCTCCTCCCACGGCGTGTTCCGGTCGATGTGGTGCATCTGGTAGATGTCGATGTAGTCGGTTTGCAGACGCTTCAGGGAGTCATCGCAGGCATGGCGGATGTGCAGTGCCGAGAGTCGCCCGTCGTTCGGCCAGTCGCTGACCGGCTCGTACACCTTCGTGCCGAGAACGGTCTTCTCGCGCCTGCCGCCGCCTCGAGCGAACCAGTTGCCGATGATCTTCTCGGTCGCCGACTCGCTTGGCTCGCCAGGCCATTGGCCATAGACATTGGACGTGTCGAAGTAGTTGACGCCAAGCTCGTGCGCGTGGTCCATGATCGCGAAGGAGTCATCTTCGGACGTGTTGAACCCGAAGTTGAGCGTGCCCATGCACACACGACTCACCTTGAGGCCGGTGCGGCCCAGCTGGCTGTACTTCATCGTGACGTCCCTTCTGGACATATCGCCGGCAGCGGGACTCCGATGCTCGTGTCCCTTCTGACAAGCCAACCATGCTGTGCACGACTCTGCAAGAGTCTGTCATTTGAACCAATAGACACATCGGGCACACTCTGTATCCGGATTGACAACTGGTTCGGAGCCGCGCACAGTTGGGGCCATGCTCACGATCATTCGCAATGGCACTGAATCGAACTCCGAGATCGCGACCGGAACGTTCTCTGGCACCGCGTGGCGCGACATCCTCATGGGTCCCCGGGACGGCGTCGCTGTAGGCAATGTCTTCTTTGAGCCCTGCTCGCGGACCTACTGGCACTCGCACACCGGAGGCCAGCTGCTCGTGGTGATCGGTGGCGAGGTCCTCGTCGGCGACGAGTCCGGCATTGAGAAGCTCTACGTCGGCGACATGGTCTGGACCCCGCCGGGCACCCGTCACTGGCACGGGGCTTCGGCGAACCGTTACGGCATCCACACCGCGATCACGGTGGGCGGCACCGACTGGGAGACGCCCGTCTCTGACGCCGACTACGGCGCTTGACAGGCAGGCGGCGGTGGCAGCCGAGTTGGACAGGTTGGTTCCCTCGGCTTCTCGTCGTCACGGCGGCCGTTCAGTTCATCGTCTTCGCAATCCGCCCCTTCTTGTCGTTCGAGGCGCTCGCCATGGGCGCGAGCGTCGTTGAGCTGGGGCTCATCACGGCGTCCTATTCCTCTCTGTCGCTGATCGCGGCAGTCCCCATGGGACGTGCGGTCGACCGGTGGGGCGAGCGCCCCTTCGTTGTAGCCGGGTCGGCGATGCTCTGCATCGCACCCGTCGGTCTTGCCCTCGCTGCCTCAATCCCGACGCTCGTTGTGGCGAGCGCGGTCCTAGGGCTCGGCCATCTCTGCGTCTCGGTGGGCCTGCAGACACTGATAGCCAGAGGGGCGATTGCCGTCAGACGAGAACGGCGATTCGCTGCGTACACGCTGGCCAATTCGGTCAGCCTCTTTGTGGCGCCCGCGGCTTGCGGCCTGCTGGTGGGCAACGTCGTCGTAACTGCCGGCGCCGGTGAGGTGGCGAATGGGGGTCGCGTCTACGCGTTGGTGTTGGTGGTCGGGCTCCTTTCCCTGGCCGCATCACTGAGCCTCTTGTGGCGGCCGGGGCGCTTGGCGGATCGACCCGCCGCGGTGCTCGATCGCGACAAGTCGTCGCTGCGGGAGGTGATGCGGATTCCGAGCGTCCCGGTCGCGCTGTTGGCGGGGCTCTCCGCGTTGGCGACCATCGACCTGCTCTTCGCCTACCTGCCCGCCTACGGCGCTTCGGAGGGAATCTCCACCAAGACGATCGGCTTGCTCCTCGGCGCGCATGGCCTGGCATCCATGCTGAGCCGCCTGGCAATGCCCCAACTGCTCAAGCGAACCAGTCGACGACAGCTCTTGACCGTTTGTTTGGCGATCCCGGCGGCGGCGCTGGCCGTGGTTCCGTTGAGCGGCTCTGTCCCCTTGCTGTTCGTGTTGATGATCGTCAGCGGGCTGGGCTTGGGCCTGTGTCAGCCGGTCACTCTCGAGTGGGTGGCCGGCAAGGTGAGCCGCCAGGCAAGGGGGACGGCGATGAGCGTACGGCTCGCGGGCAACCGCCTCGGCCAGATGGTCGTGCCGCTGGTCGTAGGTGCGCTCGCCGGGTCCACGGGGCTCGCCGCCGCATTCGTCGGTCCGGCAGCACTGCTGATGACCAGCGGGATCCTCGTGCAGCGAACCCAGAATGCCGACGGCGAGTGAAGAGGGCTCGGGTTGCCGACATCATTCTCAACAAATAAACATCTGACTCTTGCCAGACTGTCAAATAGCATGCTTCGATGTCGTGAGTGGCGTCACATGTACACCGCGACCAGACGACATCGTCGAGTGGAGGAATCCCGACATGGCAGCTACCGCCGTTGAACCACGCGGGGGCCCGACTGAAGGTCCCCCGAGCGCCGGCGCGCACGGGACCCCGCTAGGGACCCCGTGGTGGTCGACCACGAGCGCGCGGGCCATCACCGGACTGGTCATCTTCATGCTCCTGCTCGAGATTCTTCCTCGCCTGGGGGTGATCGACCGGCAGTTCGTCCCGCCTTTCAGCGAGATGGTGAGCGCCCTCTTCGATGAGCTCCGGAACACCGACTTCTGGACGGCACTGGCCAATACGATGCGTGGCTGGGCGATCGGCTTCTCGATCTCGATGGTCGCGGCTGTCACCTGCGGCATCCTGATCGGAAGCAACCGCTTTCTCCGGGAGTTCACCGCCTCGACGATCGAGTTCCTGCGGCCGATCCCCTCTGTTGCGTTGATCCCGCTGGCCGTGCTGCTTTTCGGCACCGACATGCGGGCGACGCTTCTGCTGGTCATCTACGCGGCGTTCTGGCAGGTGCTCGTCCAGGTTCTGTACGGCGTCCAGGACGTTGACCCGGTTGCCCAGCAGACGGCGAAGGTCTACCGGTTCAGCCGTCTGACCTACGTGCGCACCGTCATCTGGCCCACGGCGCTCCCATACATCATGACTGGGTTCCGCCTGGCGGCGATCGTCGCGCTCGTGCTGGAAATGACCGGTGAGCTCATCATCGGAACGCCCGGCATCGGACTCCGTATCGCGACCGCGCAGTCCGCCGGCTCTGTTCCCACGATGTACGCCCTGGTCATCGTCACCGGACTGCTGGGTGTCGCGATGAACTTCGTAGCTCGGCTCATCCAGGAGCGGACCCTCAGCTGGCATCCCTCGATCCGAGGAGACCTCTCGTGAGCATCATCCGTCGCGTCGTGATGACCGTGACCCTGCCCGTCCTCATCGTGGCCGGCTGGTGGATCGCCTCCGCGGACAGCACCGATCCCTTCTGGCCGCCGCTGAAGGACATCTACGATGCCTTCGGGCCTACCTGGTTCGAGGGCCGGGTCAGCACGGACGTCATCCCCAGCCTGCTTCGCCTGGCGGCCGGGTACGCGATCGCGCTCGCGGCCGGCATCGGCCTGGGCATCTTCATCGGCTCGTCGAAGGCGGTGCGCGAGTACCTGGAGCCCGTCCTGGAGTTCCTCCGCGCCATCCCAGCGCCCGTGCTGATCCCGATCATCATGCTGTTCGCCGGCATCGGCGACGGCATGAAGATCATCGTCATCGCCTTCGGGTGTGTCTGGCCGGTCCTGCTGAACACCGTCGAGGGTGTTCGCAGCGTCGATGAGGTCCTCAGCGACACGAGCACGGTCTATCGGCTGCGGTGGCACACCAAGCTACTTAACCTGATCCTGCGCGCATCCAGCCCGCAGATCTTCGCCGGCGCCCGCCAGTCGCTGTCCATCGGAATCATCCTCATGGTCATCAGCGAGATGTTCGCAGCGACGAACGGCATCGGCTTCACGACCCTGCAGGCCCAGCGAACATTCGCCATCCCTGAGATGTGGACCGGCATCATCCTGCTCGGCCTCATCGGCGTCGTACTGGCCTTGGTCTTCAGGATCGTCGAGCGCCGATCGCTCGCGTGGTACCTCGGCATTCGAGAGACTCAGCGAAAGGGCTGAACCGCAATGACAACACCAGACCGGTCCACGATGGACGCCACCCGGCTCTCGGGCGGAGACGACGCCGACAAGGCTCAGGCGATCCTCACCGTCGACCACCTCCAGAAGACCTACGTCAGCAAGGAGCGTTCGGTCGAGGCCATCCGCGATCTGGACTTCGCCATCAGCAAGGGCGAGCTGGTCTGCATCGTGGGCCCCTCCGGCGCCGGCAAGACCACGCTGCTGCGATGCCTGTCCGGACTGCTGTCCGTCACCTCCGGGGCGGTCGTATTCGAGGGCAAGAAGGTCACATCACCTCCACCCGGCATGGCGGTCGTGTTCCAGGAGTACGGACGCAGTCTGTTCCCATGGCTCACCGTGCGACAGAACGTCCTGCTCCCGCTCAAGGAAAAGGGCGTGCAGAAGGCGGAGCGGGTACGACTTGTTGATGAGGCGCTGGCGGCGGTGAGCCTGATCGACAGTCAGGACTCCTATCCCTGGCAGCTGTCGGGTGGCATGCAGCAACGCGTCGCGATCGCACGGGCGGTGGCGTACGAGCCGCACGTGCTGATCATGGACGAGCCGTTCGCAGCCGTCGACGCCCAGACCCGCGCCGAGCTCGAAGACCTCGTGCGCGAGCTCTGGAAGCGTCTTGGTGTCACCGTCCTCTTCGTCACCCATGACATCGATGAGGCCGTCTACCTCGGTCAGCGGGTCCTGGTTCTCTCGAACCGGCCCACGGTGATCATGGAGGACGTCGTCATCAACCTCCCAGCGGAGCGAAACCAGATCGAGACTCGGGCCGACGCCACCTTCGCTGAGCACCGAGCTCACGTGTACGAGCTCATTCAGCAGGCCAAGCGGAGCACACCCCCGCCGATCGCCTAGTCATCGAGTCAACCCGTTTCCGCACTCTGAAAGGCCACCATGAAGATCAACAAGATGTTGGCAACCGCCTCGGCGATTGCACTGACGCTGGGGCTGGCTGCCTGCACCAGTGACGACGGCGGCGACGGAGGCAAGGACGGCCTGACCAAGGTCACGCTCAGCCTGCCGCCCGCCTCGCCGTCGGGCGCCTACCAGCTCGGCAAGAACAAGGGCTTCTTCGAGGAGGAGGGCATCGATGTCGAACTGGTGGTGAACCAGGGCGGCGCGGCCGTCATCCCCGGTGTCGTTGCTGGCAACCCGCAGTTCGCCGCATCGAACGTCATGTCGCTCCTGACGGCGACTGACAACCGCATCCCGCTCACGGCCATCAGTCCCGGCTCGGCCGACCACGCTCCGCCGGACCCCGGCATGTACGGCGTTGTGTCGCCCAAGGGTTCCGACCTGCAGGAGACTGGCGATCTGGAAGATGTGACCATTGCCGTCAATACCCTCAAGGGACTGGGTGAGTTCACGGTACGCGAGGCCATCTCCAATGCCGGCGGCGACCCCGACTCGGTGAAGTTCGTCGAGGTTCCCTTCCCCGACATGCCCGCAGCTCTGAAGAACGACCAGGTCGACGCCGTGTGGGTGCCTGAGCCCTTCCTGACCCAGCTGACGACCGATGGCACGGGACAGCTCGTCGGCTACACCACGCAGGAGTCGTACCCGGGCCTGGCCGTGCTCATCTTCACTCGGGCAGAGACTGACCAGGATCTGATCGACCGGATGACTCGAGCGATTATCAAGTCGCACGAGTATGCACAGGAGCACACGGAGGAGACCCAGGACGCGGCCGCTGAGTTCACCGGCCTGCCGCTGGAGGCCGTCAAGGCCGCCGGCATGGAGAACTTTCCGACGGAGATCGACACGGATGCCGTCAACGAGATCGCCGCTCGCATGGAGGAGCTCGGCTGGATCGAGGACGGAGACGCGGCCGCCGAGGTACTGCTGCCCTGACGGTCCCAGCATCTCCTCGAGTCTGAGTTAACGGGTTCGCGGTCGTGCCACGTCGGCACGACCGCGAACCCCTTCAGGATGTGGAGCCGGAGGTCACCGTGGCAGAACTGCATCCACAGGCGGAGCTTCTCAGGGAAGCGTCAAGCAAGCTCCCTGCCCTCCACACGCTGAGTGTCGAGGAGGGTCGTGAGCGCATGCGGGCGTCCTTCGTTCTGGCTGGACCGCCCCCGGTCGCACAGATCGGCGATGTCACCGTTGACCACGACGGACACGCAGTACCGGCCCGGTTCTACCACCCGGCTCCGGGAGAGATCCGACCGATCCTTGTGTTCGTCCACGGCGGTGGCTGGGCCTTCAACGACATCGACGTGTTCGACCGGCTTTGTGCGGAGATCGCCAACGAGGCGGACTGCGTTGTCGTCTCCGTTGACTATCGACGCAGCCCCGAGCACCGCTATCCGACGGCACGCGATGACGCCCGAGCAGCTCTGGAGTGGGCCGCCGCGAACGCAGCCGCGATCGGCGGAGACCCCGTTCGGATCGCGTTGGGAGGCGACAGCGCCGGCGGCGCCATCGCCGCAGGGCTCACGAAGCTCGTGCGTGATGAAGGTGGCCCGGTGCTGAGCGCCCTGCTTCTTCTCTATCCCATCACCGACTACATGGAGCCCCGACGCCCTTCGTACGACGAGCGCGGTCCCGGCTTCGTCGTGAACCAAGAGTTCATGTCCTGGATCTGGGATGCCTATCTCCCTGACGAGTGGGTGAGAGACGATCCCTATCTGTTCCCGATCCAAGGCGAGCTCTCCGGGCTGCCGCCCACAGTCATCTGTGTGGCCGAGTACGACGTCTTGCGGGACGAGGGCAGAGCCTTCGCCGGGAGACTCGAGCAAGCGGGGGTCGCCGTCGACCTCATCGACGCCGACGACCAGATGCACGGATTCGCGATGTACATCGATTCCATCGAGCGGGCCGCAGATCTGGTGCGCACGTCGTGCCACCGGCTCAAGGACGCGCTCACGACCTGATCAGAGACCGATCGACCAGTCAGTCACAACCCCTAGGAGAGACATGGTCAACGCCCGGCCCACGGGTGAGGATCACCCGTTCGGAGTTCTCGCTCCCGCGCTCGTCGCGTACACCGACGACGTGCTGTTCGGTGATCTGTGGCAGCGTGACGGGATCTCGCTGAAGGAGCGCAGCCTCATTACCGTTGCCAGCTTGATCGCCGGTGGCAATCCGGATCAGCTTCGCTACCACCTGTTGTTCGCCATCGAGAACGGAAACACAAAGGACGAGCTGATCGAGGCGATCACCCATCTGGCCTTCTACGCCGGATGGCCGAAGGCAATGGCGGCCATGGCTGTCGCCAAAGAGATCCTGGCCGACTGACGTGACGGCGTATCCGGCGGCTCAGGTTCTAGCCTCGACGAACACATTGTTCGAGCACGTTGCTGATGACGACTGCCAACACGGCGTGGAGGTGTAGGCGTGCACGTGCGCACTCTCGGACAGGGACTCGAGGTTTCGGCCATCGGCCTGGGCTGCATGGGCATGTCGCAGAGCTATGGCCCCAACCCGGGCAGCCGGGACGACATGATTGCAGTGCTCCGCGCGGCTGTGGACGAGGGTGTCACCTTCTTCGACACAGCGGAGGTCTACGGTCCCTACGTCAACGAGGAGTTGGTCGGCGAGGCCCTCGAGCCGATTCGCGACGACGTCGTCATCGCCACCAAGTTCGGCTGGGACATCCGAGATAGCCAGAGCGTCGGTCTGAACAGCCGGCCCGAACAAGTACGCCGCGTCGCCGACCAATCGCTCAAGCGTCTGCGGACCGACACGATCGACCTGTTCTACCAACACCGTGTCGACCCTGACGTGCCGATCGAGGACGTCGCTGGCACGGTGTCCGAGCTGATTGCCGCAGGGAAGGTCCGTCATTTCGGGCTCTCCGAGGCAGCCAGCACCACCATCCGCCGAGCACATGCCGTCCATCCGGTGACGGCCGTGCAGAGCGAGTTCTCCCTGTGGACGCGGGATCCCGAAGCCGACGTGTTGTCGACTCTGGCCGAACTCGGCATCGGCTTTGTGCCGTTTAGTCCGCTCGGCAAGGGTTTCCTGACCGGCGCCGTCGGCGTGGGAGCAAGCTTCGGCGAGGACGACGTGCGGTCGACCATTCCACGCTTCAACGAGCAGAACCGGATCGCGAACCAGGCCCTGGTCGACCATGTCATTCAACTCGCCCGGGCAAAGCAGGTGACACCTGGTCAGGTGGCGCTGGCGTGGCTGCTGGCACAGCAGCCCTGGATCGTGCCCATTCCCGGCACTCGTCGGCCGGCCCGCATCAAGGAGAACGCGTCCGCGACTGACGTCCCACTGTCCGCCGACGAGCGTGCTGACCTCGATGCCTTGGCGCAGCGCGTCGGAGTCCGCGGCGACCGCTACAACGAGTTCCACCTCGGACTCGTCGGTCGGTGACCAAACCCACGGACGTAACCACGAGTTGGCCACGAATCGAGGCAGCGGCAGTTGTGCATCCCGACCACGAGATACGAGAGCGGCCCCGCGATGACATGACGTCAGTTGCGTCGCCGCTCTCGGTGGACGCGGTGGACAGGGCCGCGTACTAGGACCTCTTCGGGTACCACTCGGCCATCAGCTGGCTCTGGTCAGCCTTCGCACCGAAGCGTTCGATGGCCTGGGCCGTGAACTCCTCGACGAGATGACCGATCGGCGTCGCATGGTCGAGGGACTCGGCCAGCTGGTTCGCCAGGTGGACGTCCTTGAGCATCAGGTCGAGGGTGAATCCCTGCGGTTTCCAGACGTCTCCGGCTCCGAGCTGAACGAAGGAGTACTCCGTTGTGTAGTTCCGGCCGGTCGAGCTGTTCAGTACCTCCACCACCGTGTCCTGGCTGATCCCGCATGCCTGGCCGAGTCGGACGCCCTCGAGTGCCGCGAACCGATGGATGCTGTTCATCAGGTTGTTGACCAGCTTCATGGCGTGCCCCGCGCCGACGGGACCCACCAGGCTCACTGTGGGGGTGATGGTCTCCAAGACACCGCGAACCTGCTCAAAGGTCGACGGGTCTGCGCCGACCATCAGGGTCGACGTGCCCTCGGCCGCCCGCCGCACTCCGCCGCCGATCGGCGCGTCGACGAAATGCGAGTCTCGATCGCCCAGGGCACGGGCGACCTGCGCGTCAACCGTGGGCGTGCTCGTCGTGATGTCGACGACGATTGACCCAGGGGACAGACGCAGGGCGAGCCCGTCGTCGCCGAGCATGAGGTCCTCGACGTTCTGCGGACCGGGGAGGCAGAGGAAGAGAACCTCGCACCACTCGGCGATGTCGGCGGCAGCGTCAAACTGCGCACCGCGCGAGACCAGGTCGTCGGCTGCTCTTTCGTTCCGGTCGTGGACCCGCAGTTGGTAGTTCTCGACGAGTCGGCCCGCGATCGCCGATCCCATCGCACCTACGCCGATGAATCCGACTCTCTCCACCATGTGTGCCACTCCTACTCAGACGTGCTCGACTTGGCATCGTGCCAGTCGAGGAAGTTGCGGATGCCCTGCTCGAAGGAGGTCTCCAGAACGGGCCCGAGCACCGCGTGCAGACGCTCGTTGCTGACCATCTGGTAGCGCGACTTCTCGGGCTTCCAGTCGATGGCGTCCTGATCGCCACCTGCAAGCTCGACGAGCGCCCCGAACAGCCTCGTCGTGGGGATGGGGTCGCCGGTGACGTTGATCGTGATCCCCGTCTCGGCGATGTCGAGTGCGCGTTCGATGGCTCGAGCGGCGTCGTCGACGTACACCAGATCGTGCATCGAGTCGGGCGACCAGAGAACCTCGGGCCGGCCGCCGGCACGCACGGTGTCGATCGCGTCCATCATCATCCCGCCGAGGGAGTTGTCCCGGTTGACCCGCGGTCCGTAGATCGTGCCCAGTCGCAGCGAGATGTACTCGGGTCCACCGGCTTGTGCGTGGGCGGCGAGATACGCCTCCACCGCGATCTTGCTCGCCCCGTAGAAGGCGAGCCCTGAACCATGGGTGTCGGTCTCGCGATATCGGTACGTTCGCGGCTCGCGGAACGCGCCGTACACGCTGTGCGAGGCGCCGAAGACGATCCGCTTCACTCCGTGCTCGGTCGCAAGCTCGATCAGGTCGTACGTCGCCGAGACATTGACATCGAAGGCATCGCGGGGTCGGGCGGTCGCGGCTGCTGGCCGCAGAGCCGCGAGATGCACGATGTGCGTCGACCGCTTCACCAACGCGTCGAGTGCGTCGCGGTCGCAAAGATCGAGGTCTGCCACTTCGACCTGCGGGAGCTCACGGAAAGAGGCAGAACGGTCCGTCTGGGTGACATCGGCGGCGATGACGTCCCACCCCCCGGATGCGCTGAGCATCTCGACCAGGTGCGATCCGATGAAGCCTGACGAACCTGTGACCAGCACAGTGGAGTTCGCGGCCATGAGTCTCCTTTCGATCTGCCGCCCGGGCATGGGTGGCGTCGCTGACGCGGGACGTGGACGTGCCCACCGGCAGTCATTGTGAGCCTAGCCACATGATGACCAGACCGTCAAATGTCGGACACTGTCACTATTGTCTGTGATGTTGTAGGTTGGTAGCAACTGATCTGACAATCGCCTGAGGTCACGGCTCGGCCGCGGGCAAGCCGCCAGCGCCGGCGTACGGCGGCGGGCGCGAAAGGGAGCGAATCGTGGTAGCTCACAGCCGAACCGATCTCTTCATCGACGGTGCGTGGGTCCGGGGTTCAGGCGAGGACCTTGCGGTCATCTCGCCGACCACCGAGGCAGAGATCGCCCGCGTCGCGTCCGCGTCGACGTCGGACGTGGACGCCGCGGTTGCCGCGGCGAGGCGCGCTTTCGACCACGGTCCGTGGCCACGGCTCACCCTGTCGGAGCGTCTCGATCACCTGGCGGAACTGCGGCGCCTTCTGGTTGCCGAGGTGGATCCGCTCGCCGAGCTCATCACCGACGAGATGGGCTGCCCGATCACACAGTCGCGCGCAATTCAGGCGACCAAGCCGATCGACAGCATCGACGCGATCTTCGAGCTCGCCGAGACCTACCCATTCGAATCTGTGCGGCAGTCCAAGGGCGGCGCGGCGCTGGTGACGCGGGAGCCGGTGGGAGTGGTCGCCGCCATCGTGCCCTGGAATGTTCCGCTCGGAATCGGAGCCCAGAAGGTCATTCCCGCGATCGCCGCCGGTTGCACCGTCGTGCTCAAGCCGGCGCCGGAGACGCCGCTGGATTCGCTCCGCTTCGCGGAGCTCGTTCGGCAGGCCGGCATACCTGCGGGAGTCGTCAACGTCATTCCCGCGCAACTGGAGGGAAGCGAACACCTGGTTCGTCACCCAGGGGTCGACAAGGTCACCTTCACGGGTTCGACCGCCGCCGGCCGCCGCATCGCGTCGCTGTGTGGCAATGACCTTCGGCGGGTCACTCTCGAACTCGGTGGCAAGTCCGCCGCCATCGTTCTCGACGACGCCGATCTGGCCGCGACCGTCGAGTCGCTTCGAATGGGGGCATTCCGCAACAACGGTCAGGTGTGCACGCTGAAGACACGATTGCTGGTGTCGTCGCGCCGCAAGCAGGAACTGATCGAGCGCATGGAAGCGCTGATCCATTCGATGCCGGTGGGTGATCCGCGGCTGGAGAACACCCAGATCGGCCCGATGTTCAGTGAGCGCCACCGTCACACAGTCGAGGGTTACATCGCATCGGGACGCGATCAGGGCGCCAAGATCGTCGTGGGGGGAGGTCGGCCGGCCGGCATTGAGCAGGGCTGGTTCGTAGAGCCGACGCTGTTCGACAACGTGACTCCCGGGATGACCATCGCCCAGGAGGAGATCTTCGGGCCCGTGGTGGCTGTTCTGACCTACACCGACGAAGCCGATGCGGTGAGGATCGCCAACGACAGCCATTACGGGCTCAACGGAGCCGTTTTTTCCACCAATCTCGATCGAGGCCTCCGTATCGCCCGCCAGCTGCGGACCGGTGTCGTCGAACTGAACGGGAGCCCGATCGGCATGCACGCACCGTTCGGCGGCTTCAAGCGCAGTGGGATTGGCCGCGAGAACGGGCCAGAAGGCCTGGATGCCTACACCGAGCTCAGGTCGATCGGCCTGCCCAACGAGCTCGTCGCATCGCTTCGCTAATAGTCCAACCAATTCGCGACAGGCCCTGCTGTCGCCCGATCTGAGGAGATATGCATGAGCAACGACGACCGGCCGGACCTGGCGAGGATCGTGGTGACCGGAGTGGGCTCGGACGGCCGATCTGTGATCGAGAGTGATGGTCCCGCGCACCCGTGGACCAGGCGTCCCACTGGAACGCTCGTAATGGACCTGTGGCGTTCCGACAGCCTCCCGATCCCCGTCGATTCCTCGTCGACCGCGACTGACGAAGTGGTGCTCCAGCCGCCTGCCTCTGGTGTAGTCGTGCGCACGACCGTCATCCCGCCGGACAGCTCGATCTCCCCGGAGGCAGCTGCTGCCTTTGCCGCAGCCATGGAGGAGATCTATGGCGCGCAAGGCGGTGACGGGCCGCAGGTGCCCGGTATGCACTCCACAGAGACGATCGACGTCATGACCGTGATCGACGGCGAGATCTGGTGCGTGATGGAGGACGGCGAAACGGTCCTGCGAAAGGGCGACAGCATGGTGCAGCGCGGCACGAGGCACGCCTGGCAGAACCGAAGTGATCGCCCGACCACCGTCGTAACGACGATGCTCCCGGCGACGCGCCCCAACTGAGCAGGGCCAACGCACGTCACTGAAAGGGAACGGACATGGCACGCAGCATTGTCGTCGGGGTCGATCAGAGCGAGACTGCAGCCGAGGCGGCGCAGACGGCGGCGTATCTCGCTCGTTCGCTCGGGCTGGAGCTCGTCGTCGTCACGGGTTATGGCAAGCATGGGTACGAGTCGTATGACGATGGCTCGACCAAGGTCTACGTTGCCACCGAAGACGCTGCCGCCGCCGTCGCGGACGGGGTCATCGAGGGGCTCCGTCGCGACTATCCCGACGTGACCATGAGCTCGGTGGCCGCATCGGGCAAGCCCGGCCAAGCGCTCGTGACCGTGGCCGAGCGCCACGACGCGCAGGTCATCGTGGTCGGAAACAAGCGGGTGCAAGGCGTCCGTCGCGTGTTTGGCAGCATCGCGCACGATGTGGCCTCGCATGCGCCGTGCGATGTGTACATCGCCCACACGCAGTCTTGATCGAGACACTGGACTGAGAGGTCGAGCTTGACACTCGCACCAATGAAGCGATGTGTAAAAAGTTTGACTCTTGATTGACTGTTAGTTCTGTGCTGTCATCGGTACAGATCGTCGGCGGGTGTGCCGGCAACAGCCAGGCGCGGTCGAGCGGTCGCGCGATTTGCCGGCGAACAGGAGTGTTCGTCTACGGACAAGTGGAGGCATGAAGTGGAGCATTACGGACAGCTGTACATCGACGGCGCGTGGGTCGAACCCTCGGGGGAGGGAACGCGGACGCTGATCAACCCCGCGTCCGAAGAGGCGTGGGCGTCCGTCACCGCGGGGGGTACGGTGGCCGACGTCGACCGAGCGGTGGCTGCGGCCAAGCGCGCGTTCGCCACCTTCTCGCAGACGTCGGTCGAGGAGCGAATCGACCTGATCGACCGCATCATTGCCGCCTACGAGCGCCGCGAGGACGAGTTCGCCGAGCTCATCGCGCAGGAGGTCGGTGTCCCCGTTTCCTTCAAGGCGCAGGTCGCCAGCTCGCCGGGGCACATGAGGGTCGCCCGCGACGTGCTCCGCGACTATGCCTTTGAGCGGCAGTTGGCGGACACGATCGTGCGGCGTGAGCCCATCGGCGTCTGCGCATTGATCTCTCCGTGGAACTGGCCGATGCAGCAGTCGGTCGTCAAGGTGATCTACGGCATCGCTGCAGGCTGCACGATGGTGCTCAAGCCCTCCGATGCCTCGCCAGTCTCCGGCGTTGCACTGGCCGAGGTTATGGACGAGGCTGGGACGCCCCCAGGCGTCTTCAACCTGATCATCGGACGCGGCAGCGTCGTCGGGGATGCGATGTCGCACCACCCGGACGTCGACTTCGTCTCGTTCACGGGATCGACCGAAGCCGGAGTCATGGTCGGCGAGGCGGCCGCCAAGACGGTCAAGCGCGTCTGCCTGGAGCTAGGCGGAAAGTCGGCGAACATCGCCCTCACCGATGCTGACCTTGAGAAGGCTGCCCGATGGAACATCGGCCGCGGATTCTCCAACACCGGTCAGTCCTGCCACTCGCCCAGCCGCCTCCTGGTGCACGAGAGCCAGGTCGAGGACATCCTGCCCTTCCTCGTCGACGAGATCGGTCGTATGCGCTTCGGCGACCCGCGTGACCCGGCGACGACTCACGGGCCCCTGGTGCACGCTGCGCAGTTCGACAGCGTGCAGAACCACATCAGGATCGGTCTTGAAGAGGGCGGCCGCCTGGTCACCGGGGGGCTGGGCCGGATCGAGGGCCTCGAGAAGGGCTTCTTCTGCAAGCCCACTGTCATCGCTGACGTGACCCCGCAGATGACCCTCGCCAGGGAGGAGATCTTCGGTCCCGTGCTGGTTGTCATGCCTTACAGGACCGAGGACGAAGCGGTGCAGATCGCCAACGACTCGATTTTTGGCCTCGGTGGGTACGTGTTCAGCGAGGACCGCAAGCGCGGCTACGAATTCGCCAGCCGACTGCGGGCGGGCCGAGTCTCCTATAACGGCGCGAACGCGAACTCTTTCACCCCTATGGGCGGCTACAAGGAGTCGGGCATCGGCCGGTCGATGGGTGTCTACGGTCTGGAGGAGTACCTCGAGGTGAAGTCGGTGTACGGCTTCGAGGAGGAGTCCCACGCCCTGCCGCTGGACTCGTAGACCCTCCCGCTGACTCACGAATCGGAGGACCCGGGTCGGCGGCGCCCTCCTCGGCCTCAACGGAGCCCGTTCCACTCCTGGAACGGGCTCCGTTTGATTCGTGGTCTCGCTCACTGGTAATAGTCCGACACTTTGCAAGGAGATCATTGACACATGGGGGTAATGTTCGACTAACGTTGCGTCATGAGTCGCACGCAGGTGTCATCACCGGAGACAGTCGCTCTCCGCCCCTTGACGGAAGCCGACGAGACATCGTTCCTCTCCTTTGCCACCCAGATTGCGCAGGGAGAGTGGCGCTTCCTCAAAGAGGACCTCGCTGACGCGGCAGAGGCCTTTCGGATCTTCCGCAACGACCGCTCACGACGGGTCGTCGCGGTTGACGCCGCGGGCGACATCGTCGGCCTTTCAGGCGCCTACCCCGGCGATGGTTGGTCGTCGCACGTTGCGGAGCTACGCGTACTCGTAGCGGAACATGCGCGAAGCCGAGGACTTGGTCGGGCTCTGGCACGCGCGGCCCTGGTCGAGGCGCTACAGCTGGGTTGCACTCAGGCCTATGTCGAGGTGGTTGCAGAGCAGGATTCGCTGGTCGCGATGTTCCAAGACATGGGATTCCTCCCCGAGGCACTCCTCGCCGACTTCGTCCGTGACAGCGGTGGGGAGTTCCACGACCTGATGATTCTGACCCACAAGGCGAGCGAGCACTGGTCGCGGACACAACTGCTTACCGACGGCGAGGTAGAGGCGTGAGAGTGATGGCTCCGGTGGAAGACCAGATCCTGTCGATCTTCGGTCGCAGGGTTCGTGTACGGGTGCACGGTGAAGGAGCACCCTTACTGCTCATCAACGGACTGGGTTCCAACGTCACCATGTGGCAGCCGCTCCTTGATGAGCTCGGCGACTTCCAGGTGATCACCTTCGACGCACCGGGAACGGGTCGCTCACAGGCGCCGGTACTGCCCTACCGACTCAGCCAGGTCGCGGACGTCGCCGCTCGGGTGCTCGACTCCTTGGGGCACGAGCAGGCCGACGTCCTCGGGTATTCGTTGGGCGGAGGAGTCGCGCAGGAGTTCGCTCGGCGTCACCCGGACCGCGTCCGCCGACTGGTTCTCGTCAGCACGTCGCCGGGAGCCGGCTCGGTCCCCGGGTCGATGCGAGCACTGATGGCCGTCATGACGCCAGCTCGTCATTACGCGAAGCCGGGCTACCGCATTGCCATGAAGATGGTGAAGCTCGCGCCAGCCGAGAGGGAGAGCGAGCACCTGAGGAGCCTGGCGACGGACTGGCACCATGAGGTGCCACCAACCGTCCGTGGGTACACGTTGCAAATGACTGCGTTCGCGCGGTTCAACAGCCTGCCGTGGCTGCACAGGGTCCACCACCCCACTCTGGTTGTCGCCAGCACCCACGACCGGCTCATCCCGCTCGCCAACGGTGCCCTGCTGACCGCCCATCTCCCGGATGCTCGTCTCCACGTCGTCGACCGTTGGGGCCACTACCTGTTGCACGACTCGGCCTCAGGAGCGGGCCGGGCGATCGCATCGTTCCTGACAGCCGCGAATCATCAGGACAGCGATACATGGCGGGACGCGACGACCGTCGATCAAGCCCGACTGGTCGAGTTCCTGAAATCGGCGCCATGGAGTGCCCACCCAGGGCAGTTCGTCAACGGCATGGTGCGTTGGCTCTACCCGGTCCGCAAGGCGGACGACTAGCGATGGCTGCGTCGAAGTCGCCGCTCTGGAAGCGCGTGTTCGACGACGTCGAGCGGCGCGTGGGTGGTCCTCTCGCCTCAGTCACCAGTTCGACCGAGTTCCAGTCGACCGCGATGAAGGTGCGCCGCGTGCGGCGTGCCGTCGTTAGTCCGGTGCAGGCCGTGGCCGGCTTCGGCTTGCACCTCGTTGGATTGCCATCCAACTCAGAGGTTCGCGATCTGCGACGTGAGCTCCATGACGTCCAGCGTGAAATGCTGGCGATTCGGCGGGAAGAGGCTCAGACCGAGCGCGACGCCGAGGAACCCGAATGACGCCCGTCGGAGCTGCTCTCGATGCAGCACGCGGCGTAAAGCGGGAGGTCGAGCGGACGCAGTTGCGGGCCCGCAGGGGTATCAAGCTGGTCGCACGTCGGCCACCTCCCCGGGTGAGTCAGACCCCGAAGGACGAGGTGTGGTCGCTGGGCAAGGCGAAGCTGTGGCGCTATCGCAATGACGACGTGCGTCAAGGACCTCCAGTCCTGCTGTTCCTCGGTCTCCTCGGGGACTCTGCGATCTTCGACTTGCATCCCGGGAACTCGTGGGCAGAGCGATTGGTCGCTGAAGGCTTCGACGTCTTCCTCTTCGACTGGGGCCGTCCCGAGGCGGCCGAGGGCGATCACACCCTCGAGACCTACCTCGACGGCTACTTCATCCATGCAGTCGACGCCGCGTGTCGTGTGTCCGGTGCGGACAAGGTGTCCTTCGGTGCGTACTGCATGGGTTCCCTCATGGCTCTCCTGCTCCTTGGGAGCCGGAACGACGTCCCGGTGCACAACGCGGTCCTGTTCACGCCGCCGTGCGACTACGACCATGCGCCCCCGTTCATGGAGCGATACCGGGATGGGCGGATGAACCCGGCCGATGCCATCGATGAGGTGTCCGGGTTGGTGCCGGAGGACGCAGTCAGGGCGATGTTCCGGCTCCTGCAGCCGACGTCTGACGTCGTCCAGTACGTCACCTTGTGGGAAAACCTCTGGCGCGACGACTATGTCGAAGCGCATCGGGCGGTCAATCACTGGGCGTGGAACCATCGGGCGATGGCCGCGCCGGCGTTCCTTCAGATGGTCACTCAGTTCGTCCAAGAGAACCGGCTGAAGAAGGGCACGGCCGTCCTGGGAGACCGGCCGGTCCGCTTGGACCAGATCACCATCCCAATGCTGATTGTGATTGCGGAGAACGACGAGTTCGTCCCACCTGCCAACTCCGAACCGCTGGAGACACTCCTGGGATCCGAGGACCTCGAGATCGTCCGCGTGCCGGGCGGGCACGCTGGTGCGTTGATGGGATCGGCGGCACGCCGGGTGACCGTGCCGGCTGTCGTGTCCTGGCTCAAGAAGCACGCATCATCGGCTCGCTGATGAACCCCGCGTCAACCATCTCTGCGTCGTTCCCGTCCCGCCGGGCGGCGCGAGCCCAACCTTCGAGGAGTATCCCCATGTCGGACCGTGCCCAGCGCGACGACACCCTTTTCGGTTCGCTGCTGCGCGCCCGAGACGAAGTCTCCTCGCTCAGCCGCGCCCTGGCCGGTCTGCGCGATGGCACCGAGTGGGTGGAGCTCACCTACGACGAGTTGGTTGCCGACGTGGAGACTGTGAGTGCGCATCTGGCCGCCCTTGGCCTCGGCCGGGGTGACGTCCTCTGCATTCAGTTGCCGAACTGGACCGAGGCTGTCGTCTACACGTACGCCGCCGCGCGTATCGGAGCCGTCGTGTGCCCCATCACGACCATCTATCGGGAAAGGGAGCTGACGTTCATCCTCGAGCGCACGGAGTGCAAGGTAGTCGTGGTGCCGTCGACCTACCGGGGCTTCGACTACGCCGCAATGATCACCACGGTCCAGCCTTCGCTGCCCAACCTGCAGCACGTGATCGCGGTAGGGGCCCCCTCCAGCCCCGAGGTCCTGCAGAGCAGCCTGCTGCTGCAGCGCGCCGCGGCCGAGATGCCACCGGTTGCGCAGCCCGATCCTGGCGATCTGGCGATCCTTGCCTTCACCTCTGGCACCACCGGTGAGTCGAAGGGTGTCATGCACAGCAGTGCTTCGATACATGCGGCCATCGATGACCTGGCGTCGCATGCTGGATACGGCCGAGGGATGACCTCGCTGGTGATGTCGCCGTTCGGCCACCTCACCGGGTTCACGTGGGGAATCCTGATGCCCCTGAGGCTGACCGGCGATGTCGTGCTCCTGGAGAGCTGGGATCCCGCGCAGGCACTCGACCTCGTGGACAGGTACGACGTGTCGTTCACGATGGGGGCGACCCCGTTCCTGAGCGATCTGCTCGACACGGCCGGAGAGGGCACACACTTCCCTGAAGTCTTTGTCTGCGGAGGTGCCCCCATTCCGCCTGCCCTCGTCGAGCAGGCGGTCGGGCGCTTCGGGTGCCGAGTGGTGTCCGTTTGGGGGATGAGCGAGTACCCGGTCGGCACAGCGACGGCCGTCACGGACTCACCGGTTCTAGCAGCGACGACCGATGGCAGGCCAGCGGGCAGAGCCGAGATCGTGATCCGCAACGGCCAGGGCGCTCCGGCAACAGTCGGGGACGAGGGGGACCTGCTCATTCGGGGCCCGGGGCGATTCCTCGGCTACTACAGGCGGCCCGATCTCGACGAAGCGGCCATCGATGACGGCGGGTTCCTTGATACCGGTGATCGTGCGCGCCTCCTCGACGAGGCCGGTCACATTCGCATCAGCGGACGGACGAAAGACATCATCATCCGCGGGGGCGAGAACATCCCCGTGATCGAGATCGAGAACCTCCTTCTCCGCCACCCGGCGATCCGAGAGGTTGCGTTGATTCCGCTGCCTCATCCTCGGCTGGGAGAGACGGCGTGCGCCTGCGTCGTACTTGAGTCGGCCGCCGTGAGCCCGACGATTGCGGAGTTGGGCGCGTTTCTCGGAACGCATGGTGTCGCAAAGCAGTTCTACCCAGAGGCACTGCAGGTCATGGCTGGGTTGCCACGGACTCCGAGCGGAAAGATCCAGAAGTTCGCACTGCGCGATCAGGTCACTCCCTAGGAGACTGCTGAACAAAAGGCGCGCCTCCCACGGTGGCTGGGTGGGGCTGAAATCCTGTGGGCATGCAGGGTGAGTCGGATCGGCAGCGTGAGTTGCTGGACGTGGAGTCGGTGGCTGGGCATCTGCTCGAGCCGGGCAGCGTGTTCGCGTTGTTGGCCGAGCATCGCGACCGGCTGTTCCCGAGCGAGTTGTTCGCCGACCTGTTCCCCTCTGATCGGGGCAGGCCGTCGATCCCGGGCGAGGTGATCGCCTCGGTCATCGTGCTTCAAGCGCTCTACGGCCAATCGGACCGGGAAGCGGTCGACGCTCTGACCTTCGACCTGCGCTGGAAGGCAGCGTGTGGCTACGCGATCGACGCGAAGGGTTTCGACCCCTCGACGCTGACCTACTGGCGTCGTCGGCTGGCCGTGAGCGACCGTCCGCAGCGGATCTTCGAGGTGGTCCGCGACGTCATCAACGAAACCGGGGCTGTGGCTGGCAAGCAGCGCCGGGCGCTGGACTCCACGATCCTCGATGATGCGGTCGCCCGTCAGGACACCGTGACCCAGTTGATCGCGCAGATCCGCCGCGTGGGCCGAGAGGTGTCCGGCGCCAAGGACCTGATCGCCCAACACTGCACCCGGCTGGCGGCGTTGACCGGGCAGGACTACACCGCGACCGGGAAGCCCCCGATCGCGTGGGACGACCCTGCTGCCCGCGACGAGCTGGTGTCCGCGCTGGTCGGCGACGCACTCGCCCTGCTCGCCGTGCTCGACATCGAGGCGATCACGAAGGCAGGAGGGAAGCCAGCCGATGCGGTCGCGCTGCTGGCGCTGGTCGCGGGGCAAGACGTCGAGCCCGCCGAGGACTCCGACGGCAGCGACGGACGCTGGCGCATCGCCCGCAAGACCGCGCCGGATCGGGTGATCTCGACCGTCGACCCCGACACCCGGCACGCCCACAAGACCCGGGAACGGCGCCAGGACGGCTACAAGGCCCACGTGGTCGTCGAACCCGACACCGGCCTGACCACGGTGTGCGAGCTGACCAAGACCAACGGTCCCGAAAACTCCGACGCAACCGTCGGGGCCGAACTGGTCACCGCGGATTCGACCGTCACGGCTGGCCAGCAGCTTGAGGTGCTCGGTGACTCTGCCTACGCCACCGGCGACATGCTCCACACCCTGGACGGCAAGAACTGGACTCCGTTGCTCAAGCCCTGGCCGCTGCGGCCCGCGGTCGAGGGCGGCTTCACGATCGATGACTTCACCCACGACCCCGCCGCCGGAACGTTGAGATGTCCAGCAGGAGTGAGCCGCCAGATCACCAAGAGCCGCAAGGCGGTTTTCGGGATCGCGTGTCGCGAGTGTCCGCTGCGGTCGCGATGCACCACTGCGAAGAAGGGCCGCACGATCGAGCTGCACCCCCACGACCTGCTCCAACGCGAGCATCGCCAGCGCGCTGCCGACGAAGGCTTCCAGACCACCTACAGACAGCACCGCCCGATGGTCGAACGGTCGATCGCCTGGCTCACCCGCGGTGCACGGCGAGTGCCCTACCGAGGCATCGAGAAGAACAACGACTGGCTCCACCACCGCGCCGCCGGCCTCAACCTGCGCCGACTCCTCGCGATGGGACTGACCGTCCAGAACGGAACCTGGGTCCTGGCCTGAACCACCCCGGCCGAGCTCTTGCACAGCCCCACGCGGCGGCACAGGATGGGCTGAGGCGGGCGGAACGACCCCGTTGTCGCACCCAGAGTGCTGACCTGATTGCCGCTCGACGGCCCATTGGTGGCGTCCCGTCCGCCGCCCACGCCATCACCGGTTTCGAGATCACGCCTTGTTCAGCAGTCTCCTAGGTGGCCCCTCTACGTGACGTGCTCTGGGCCGACAGCATTTCCGGCTCTGTCGGTTCCTGGCCGAGCGTAGCTCCGATACACCGCGAGCAGCGCACTCTTCTGTGTCGCGTCGAGTTGGGGGTCGTTGCGGATCGCAGCCTCGACATCGGGGTGTCCGGCCTCGCGCCGGTGTTCGCCCGTACTGTCGACCAGGTTCTCCAGAGGGACGTCGAGCGCGTCGGCCAACGCGCGCAGCACGCGCACCGACGGCATGTGCAGTCCGCGTTCGATCTGACTGAGATACGCATTGGAGATGCTGGTCATCCGGGCCATCTCGCGCAGCGAGAGCTGGGCGTTCTCCCGCTGCTCGCGGATGAAGCGGCCCACAGTGCTGGTTGGCGTCTGCTCCACGGGCATCAGTACAGCACGGAGCTCGTCACGGCCGTCGGCATGCTGGTGTCATCGCGACTCGCCCTGCGCCTCGGGCCGCGGCGCAGCCAGCAACTCGTCGAACGCCGCCTTGGTGGACTTGACGAGGAGGTCCGCATCCGTGACGGCCGCCGGGTCGATGGTCAGGCCGATGGTGCACATGCCGTCGTACGAGACGAGGACAGCCATGACAGGGATGCCAGGCAGCGGCCCGAACGCGTAGACCGTGTTGACCTTGGACCCCGCAAGGAACAGGGGGCAGTCGGGGCCGATGATGTTGCTTGCCTGGAGATCGACCCGTCGGGCGTAGGCGCCGAGACCGGCGCTGGCCAACCAGGGCGGCACCTGGTTCAGGACTGGCGCCAATCGGACGGGGGCATCCAGCCCGGGTTCGGCACGTCGAAGTGCGACGAGATCGTGCACTGCCTGGAGCCGGGCCGCCGGGTCTTCTTGCGAGACTGGGCCTGGAATCACCGCTGCGCTGAAGTGGTTGCCGGTCTCCGGCGTCGCGGAACCGGAAACGTCGATCGGCAACGAGATGGGCACGTCTTCGGGTTCGACACCCTGCTCCTGGTGGTAGCGACGGATGCCGCCGAGCAATCCGGTCAGGAAGACGTCGTTGATGGTGGCTCCGTGTTGCTTTGCACAAGCGCGGACCTCGTCGAGTTCCAGGTCCAGCGTGCGGTATGTCCGCGCCCGGCTGCGTTCCTTGAACAGGGGAGAAGCCGTGACGCCCCCGGAGCCGAAGGCGCGGACGGTCGAACGTACGTAGGCGACTGCATCTGTGCTGGTGCCGATCGGGCGAACAACGGTGCGGAGCATCGCCCGCATGGTGCTCTCGGCACGTTGCTGGTGGGTGACTGCGTTCAACGTTGTGGCGCGCAGGATCTCACTCGGGATGAGGGCAGAGCCGCGCTGCTCCAACACCATCACGTTCTCCGACCGGACGGGGTTCGGCTCGAGGTCGACGAGGTTCGCCATCATCTGGATCGCGCGGACGCCGTCAGCCACGGCGTGGTGGACGCGGATCAGCAGGAGCGCGCGGCCGTCGTGAAGACCAGTGATGAGCAGCGCATCCCACAACGGCCGTACGGGATCAAAGGGCGCCGTCGCCATCTGACTCGCCAAGGCGAGCGCCGCCGCCAACGATCCGTCGCCCGGAGCTCCGACCTGCCGGACGTGAGCGCGTACGTCGAAGTGCTCGTCGACGGCCCAGTGGGGTTGCCGCAGCAGGACTGCCGAGCGGACGATGTGGGACCGCATGCGTGGAACAGCGCGCGAAGCGCGCTCGAATGCCTCGCTCAGTCGGTCGAGGTCGGGTGCTGCGCCAAGCACCAGCGCCGCGGTCATGATCGCGCGCGTCGATGGGTCGTGATCACCCTTGAGGAGCAGTGCGTCCAGCGGGTCGACGATTCGCAATCGATTGTCCGAGCTCATTGTCCGCTTCCCCAAGTCCTTCGTCGGTGCCACCGGCTGGCCCGATGCCCTATGATTGGGATAGTATGCATTGTCGCTTGGTTTAGCAAGCGCGACGGTGGAAGGGCATGACGGGATGAGCGAGCGACCCGGAGGCGACTGGGGATTTCGGAAGCTCGCTGACCTGTTCCAGCAGATGACGGGCCACCTCCCTGATATGCGCGCCTACCAGGACTTCGCGACATGGGCACCGCGGTCTGCGCTCGAGGCCATGATCGACGCGGTGCGTTCTGGTCTGGTGGGGCGTCGACTCGAACTCACTGCTGGTGGTCGCCCGCTCCGACTGACGCTGTCCGACATCGACGCGACACTCGATCCGATCGGGGCTTCAGCGGGACAGGTCGACCATCTCGCGCTGGCGGCTGAGGAGATCGAGTTTGACGGACTCTCGTTCGTCGAGGGCGCAGCTCGGCTCGGGAACGTGCACACTCGGATCGGATCGCAGCCCGCCTTGGTGTGCGCGCCCGTCGACGTGAGCGTCGAGCTCTCGACGGACCAAGCTGCGCTCCTCCTCGAGAGGTTCGTGCCGGCTGTTGACATGGAATGGCGTCAGGCCAGCCGGGTTCGGTTGCGCTGGAGGTCCCGTCCCAAGCTCTGCTGGCTGGAGGTCGAGCCAGCCGTGGAAAGTGGGCGCGTCACCTTGCACCCGATCGCCTTCGGGTGTGGTCGTTGGCGGCACTTGCTCCGACGGTCGTGGTGGCCGCTCACCATCCCGCTGCGATTGCCGCCCAACCTTCGGGTGACGGACGTGACCATGGGCTCGGCCAGTGTGCGCGTAGATCTTCGCATCGACGAATGGCGAATCGACTACCAGCGGATCGCGGGCTGGGCACGGCGAAGCGACTGAGACGCCCTGACCGACCGCGTCGCCGGGCCAGTGCAGTCGGCTGTCAGTCCTTGTGGACGATCCCGGACGAGTACTGCAGGACGTAGTCCAGGTGCGAAGCCATCGCGTCGCGGGCGGCGTCGGGCTCCTGGTCCTCGATGGCCCGGAGGATCGCCATGTGCTGCTTTACCGTGCGGTGCGCGACCTCCTCGGTGACCGTCAGGTACTGAGCGGGGTGGGTCGCAGTGTGAACGGCGCCGATGAACGCGGCGAGCAGCCGGTTGCCGGACGCCTGACCGATGGTGGTGTGGAAGGCAAGGTCATACGACGGGATCTCCGGGTCGTTGATCGTCGTCGCGCGCTGGCGCTCGACGATCGCGCGGAGAGTCTCGATGTCCGACTTCTGGCGGTTGGTCGCTGCCCATTCGGCTGCCGGCACCTCGAGGACGCGGCGGACCGAGGTCAGTTCGGCCACGTCGAGAGCACCGAGACGAAGAATCGTGTCCATGGATTCGCTGAGCATCTGGCTCAGTGAATCTGGCGTGACCGTGTTGACGAAGCTGCCGCCGGCCACGCCGGGAATCTTGCGGATCAGGCCGGCACTCACCAGTGAACCCAGTGCTTCGCGAATGGTTGGCCGGCTGACGCCGAACAACTGCGCAAGCTCGGTTTCGGGCGGAAGCTTTTCGCCCTGCGAGAAGTCCCCGGCGAGGATCGCCTCCCGAATCTGCTGCTCGACCTGATCTCTCGGCCGGGTGACGGTCTGAGCGCGAAACTTCTGATTCGTGGACCCGGCCATAACGGCCACCTCTCGAAGCGTGTTCGTGTGTCCTGGTGTCTGTAACCAGAAGCGCGATGGGTGGTGGAACAAATGTCGTACAGATATCCTAGCCGGTCTCCTGCGAGATCCTAGGATCTATGGAGTCCGCACCCGGTTGCGACTCCGCGGAGGGTCGCGATCATGACATCCGAATAATGTCTGACAAATAGACGTATTGTTAACCAGGTGTTGTCGGCAAAAGAGTCAGATGATAGCGTCCCTGTCCGGCAGCTCTCGCTGCGGAGCGCGTGGCCACCAGGGGCGCGCACGGGCGCACGCAAGGTGGAATCTCATGGTGTGGCAAGGGCGATCAGAACTTTTCGTGTCGGGGGAGTGGGTCCCGGGGACGGGCGAACTCATCGAGGTTATCTCTCCCATCACGGAGGAGGGGATCGCCCGGTTTGCGAGCGGCTCACCGGAGGACGTGGACCGAGCGGTGCAGGCAGCTCGACAGGCGTTCGACGATGGGCCGTGGGGAAGAACCCACCTCGACGAGCGTCTCGCGCTGGTTTTAGAACTGCGCCGACTCCTGGAGGCGGAGAAGGAGACGGCCGCTCAGGTCATGACTGCCGAGATGGGTTGCCCCATCGCTCAGTCACGCAGCCTCCTGGCTCAGGCGCCTCTCGATGTCATCGATTCGTACCTCGATGTCGCAGCCAGCTATCCCTTCCGCACCATCCGGGAGTCGGCGACGGCACGTGCCTTGGTCACCCATGAGCCCATAGGTGTCGTGGCTGCGATCGTGCCGTGGAACTCGCCGCTGGGCATCAGCGTGCAGAAGGTGGTGCCGGCGTTGATCGCGGGCAACACAGTGGTGCTCAAGCCGGCTCCCGAGACTGCCCTGTCCGGCTTCCATCTCGCATCGCTGGTCGAGCGTGCCGGCTTTCCTCCTGGCGTCGTCAACGTGGTCCCCGCCGACCGCGCCGCCAGCGAGACCCTCGTGACCCATCCCGGTGTCGACAAGGTCACGTTCACGGGCTCCACCGTCGCCGGCCGCCGGATCGCAGCGCTGTGTGGCAATGACCTCAGGCGGGTCAGCCTCGAGCTCGGTGGCAAGTCGGCAGCGGTCGTTCTCGACGACGCCGATCTCGACAGCACGGTTGAGGCGCTCCGTATGGGAGCCTTCCGCAACAGCGGTCAGATCTGCACGCTGAAGACGCGTGTCCTCGTGTCGACGCGGCGCGAGCAAGAGCTGGTCGAGCGCCTCGAGGAGATGGTCGGGTCCTTGGCCATCGGCGATCCACGTGACGAGGCCACGCAGATCGGACCCATGGTGACAGCGACCCACCGCGAGCGGGTGGAGGGATACATCGCCTCCGGAGCCGACCAGGGAGCAGTCCTGGTCACCGGCGGCGGGCGGCCGGCAGCGCAACCGCGTGGCTGGTATGTCGAGCCGACGCTGTTCGCGAAGGTCGCACCGGACATGAAGATCGCCCGCGAGGAAATCTTCGGCCCCGTGCTGTCGGTCCTTACCTATGAGGACGAGGCGCAAGCCGTCGCCATCGCGAACGACACGCCCTATGGACTCAGTGGTGCAGTGTTCACTGGAGATGTCGACCGGGGGGTCCGCGTCGCCGAGCGCATGAGGACCGGCGTCGTCGAGATAAATGGCTCACCGATCGGGCTCAGCGCCCCCTTTGGCGGCTTCAAGACAAGCGGCATTGGGCGGGAGAACGGCCCTGAGGGCCTCAGCTCTTACGTCGAATTGCGGTCCATCGGGCTGCCGCGCGACCTCGCCTAGGTCGACACGATGGCGATCGTCACTCCCGTGCGTGGGCCCTACTTCGAAGAGCTCGAGGTGGGACAGGTCTACAACTCCGCCGTTGTCACTCTCACCAGTGGGATGCAAGCGACGCACCATGCCATCGTCGGGTCGCGCCTCCGTCTTCAGCTGGATCACGGTCTCGCGGAGGCTGTCACCGGTGCTGTGATCGCCGCCCCCGCGATGGTTTGGGACGTCTCTATCGGCCAGTCGACCGCGGTGACCCAGTTCGTGATGGCGAACCTCTTCTATCGGGGGCTGAGCTTCAGGCGCTATCCCAGCCTCGGAGACTCCCTGTCGACTGAGACGACGGTGGTGGCGCTCAAGGAGAACGCGCGGCGGCCCGGCAGGGCCAACAGTGGCCTTGCTGCGTTGCGCATCGTGACGAGTGACCAACAGGGTCGACCTGTCCTGGACTACCTCCGCTGCGCAATGCTGCCCCTGTCCCCAGGAGCTGAACCGACGGATGCCGCTGACGACATCGCAGCCATCGGTGCGCCCGTCCCGCCAGAGGAATCGGGACAGCCGTTCAAAGGATGGCGCCTAGAACTGTTCCGGTCAGCATCACAAGGTCTTCATTTCGCGGATCTGGCGGTCGGCATGGTCTGGGAGGTTGTCGGAGCTGATCTGGTGTCCAGCGGGCCGGAGCTCGCGCGCCTGACCGGCAACCTCGCAGCCGTTCACCATGATGCCGCCGCAGCGGGCGGGACTCGACTCGTCTACGGCGGCCACACCATCGGACTGGCTTTGCACCAGGTGACGCGCGCGCTCCCCAACCTGGTGACGGTGGTGGGGTGGCGCCACTGTCACCACGTCGGTCCGGTCCGGGAGGGCGACCTGCTGACATCCACGATCGAGGTGGAGTCCATTGAGGCGTTGCCCGGGGGCGGCGGCCTGGTCGAGCTGGACGTGACCGTCGCGGCGCGTGACAATTCTGCGGCTGAGCCGCGGATCGTCCTTGACTGGCGCTTCACGGCGTTGATGGCTTAGGGGTGCACCTGTGGATGCGACAACCATCAATGAGGCGCGTTCGCTGCTCTTCGTCCCGGGCTCGCGACCGGACAGGTTCGACAAGGCCGTTGATTCCGGTGCGGACGTCGTGGTGCTCGACCTGGAGGACGCGGTCGCTCCTGGCGACAAGGTGGCGGCCCGCGACCACGTTGTCGGCTGGCTGGCAGCCGGCGGCATCGCGGCTGTCCGCATCAATGCCCAGGGGACAGATTGGTGCGATGCCGACGTGGTTGCCCTCAGCGACCTTGGCTGTGCCGTCATGGTCCCGAAGGCTGAGGATCCCGCCGCGCTGAGCCTGATCGCTGGTCGCACAGAGGCCGCGATCATTGCGCTGATCGAGACGGCGCTCGGCGTGCAGCAGGCGGACGTGATCGCGGCTGCTGGTGGGGTCAGTCGCATCGCACTCGGCACCATGGATCTTGCTGTCGAAATTGGGGTGGATCCCACTGACTGGAGCGCTCTCGGCTACGCCCGAGGTCGGCTGGTTGTTGCCAGCGCGGCCGCGGGTCTCGCGGCGCCGATCGACGGAGTCACCGTGGGCTTCCGGGACGAGAGCTTGGTCGCGGCGGACACGTCGACTGCCCGGGCACTTGGTTTCGGCGGCAAGCTCTGTATCCATCCAGACCAGATCAGCGTCGTCCACGCGGCTTTTCGCCCCGCAGATCGTGACCTCCGTTGGGCGGAGCGCGTGTTGACGGCGACGGATGACGGGAACGGTGGCGCCGTCGCGGTCGACGGAGCGATGGTTGATCCGCCAGTGATCGCCCGAGCGCGTGCGCTCATCGCTCGCGCGCGCTGACCTGTTCCATCAGCAGCCCGGGCTTCTGGGGGAGCCCGGGCACCGGCGAGACGATGGTCGCCGCTCACGCTCAGACGAGACAGCGCCGTCAAGGTGTCAACGCAGAGTGCGGTACCAGTCGATGACCGTGAGTAGGCCCTCGTCCAATGTTGTCTCGGGTGCAAACCCCAGCACCTGCTTCATCCGGTCCTGGCTGACTCGCTGATAGCGGACACGCTCGCCGCGCCATTCGATTTTCGTCGGGTCATGACCGTAGAGCTCGATGAGTCGACTGCAGAACTCTTGCGAGGTGACCGGTGAACCGACGACGTTCACTGCACCGCCCGTCTCGGGCGCGGCGAGTGACGCGATGATGGCTTTCGCCACGTCATCGACGTGGACGAACGAGTGGATCGAATCGGGCGTCCACGAGACGGACGGCGTACGACCCGCGTCGAGCGCTTCGAGGATCTCGAGCGCCATCGCGCCATTCGACCCCGCGCTCATGTGCGGGCCGTAGATGGGACCGATCCGCAGGGCCACGTATGACGGGCCACCGAGCCCCGCGAACGCCTCGAGGTATGCCTCACTCGCCAGCTTCGTCGCCGCATACATGTTGATGCCTCGGCAGACCCACGGCTGTATCTCGTCGGCTGGACGCGCGGCAGGGTCCAGGTAGGGGCCATACAAAGTGTTGGTCGAACCAAAGACGAACCGAGAAACCTGGTGCTCCGTGGCTAGCGAAAGCAGGTCGTAGGTCGAGCCGACGTTGACGTCGTGGGCGATCCTGGGTTGAGCCTTGGACGCCTTAGTGCGCACGGCGGCGAGATGCACAATGGCATCGGAAGCGGCAACCAAGGCCTCGAGCCCGGCGATGTCGCGCAGATCCATGGTTTGGAACTCGACCGGCGTCAGGCGGGACAGTTCCGCCGAGCGTGGGTTCTCCGCGACATCGATGGCAAGGACCCGATGGTCGGTCCTTGAGGCCAGGAACTCGACGGTCCGCGAACCGACGAATCCAGCAGCGCCAGTGACCAGAATGGTTTCGGGCGCGGTACTCACTTGAGCTTGTAGTCCTTGAGCAGGGCGCGGCCGATGATCATCTTCTGGATGTCGGAGGTGCCTTCGCCGATGAGCATGAACGCGGCCTCGCGGTAGAGGCGTTCGATCTCGTACTCCTTGGAGTAGCCGTAGCCGCCGTGGATGCGGAAGGAGGCCTCGACGACCTCGTTGCAGTACTCGGAGGCGAGCATCTTGGCCATCCCGGCCTCGACGTCCATCCGGCGGCCGGTGTCCTTGAGCCGGGCGGCGCGGACCATCATGTTGTGCGCGGTCTCGACCTTGGTGGCCATCTCGGCGAGCCGGAACAGCACGGCCTGGTGTTCGGCGATCGGCTTGCCGAAGGTGTGTCGCTGCTGGGCGTAGGCGATGGCGAGCTCGAAGGCGCGCCAGGCGATGCCGCAGGCGCGGGCCGCGACGTTGACCCGGCCGACCTCGACGCCGTCCATCATCTGGAAGAAGCCCTTGCCGGGCTCCCCGCCGAGAATCTGGTCGGCGGAGATCTGGTGGCCCTGGAGGATCATCTCGGTGGTCTCGACGCCCTTGTAGCCCATCTTGTCGATCTTGCCGGGGATGGTGACCCCGGGGGCGGTCTCGCCGAAGCCGGGGGTCTTCTCGACCAGGAAGGTGGTCATGTTCTTGTAGACCGAGCCCTGTTGATCCATGCCCTGGCCGTTCTTGACCAGTACCGCGACCAGGGTGGAGGTGCCGCCGTTGGTCAGCCACATCTTCTGCCCGGTGATGCAGTACTCGAGCGCAGTGCCGTCGTCCGCCTTGCTTAGTCACAACGGCCTTGGTCGAGACCGCCGAGACGTCGGAGCCCAGGCCGGGCTCGGACATCGAGAACGCGCCGCGGACCTCACCGGTCGCCATCAGCGGGAGGTACTTCTGCTTCTGCTCGGGTGTGCCGTGCTGCATCAGCATGTAGGCCACGATGAAGTGGGTGTTGATCACCCCGGAGACGCTCATCCAGCCCCGCGCGATCTCCTCCACGCACAGCGCGTAGGTCAGCAGCGACTCGCCGAGCCCGCCGTACTCCTCGGGGATCATCAGGCCGAAGACGCCGAGCTCCTTGAGACCCTCGACGATCTCGGCGGGGTACTCATCGGCGTGCTCGAGCTCCTGCGCGACCGGGATGATCTGCTCGTCGACGAAGATCCGCACCGCCTTGAGGATCTCGGTCTGGTCCTCGGTGAGTCCCTCGGTCTGACAAAGCTTCGGCATCGCGCCTCCTGAAGACTTGCTTGACTGCATGAAAGATGTCAGACATTATAAGGCCATGTCGAATCGGGTAGCAGTTGTGACCGGGGCCGGTCGCGGACTCGGGGAGTCCGTCGCGCTGGATATCGCCAAAGCGGGAGCCTCTGTCGTGCTCGCCGGCCGCTCTGTCGACCAGCTCGAGCGAGTCCAGAAGCTCATCGAGGCAGACGGAGGCATTGCCCTCTCCCGATCGACCGACGTGACCGACGCCTCCTCGGTGGCGGACCTCTTCACGACCGCGACGCGCGAATTCGGCCGCGTGGATGCACTGATCAACAACGCAGGCATCACGACGCAGGTCAACCTCGTCGACCTCGACGAGGCCGAGTGGGACCGCATCTTCAACACCAACGTGCGCGGGATGTTCCTGTGCAGCCGCGAGGCCGGCCGAATCTTCGCCCAGGCAGGCTCGGGCCGGGCAGTCAACGTCGCGTCCGTGTTCGGCCTGCTCGGCCGTCCCGGGTTCTCCGCCTATTGCGCCTCCAAGGGTGCCGTCATCAACTTCACCCGGTCGGTCGCCGCGGAGTGGGCTCGATTCGGAGCGCAGATGAATGCAGTCGCGCCTGGATACTTCGCCACCGACATCAATGCGGAGATGCGTGAGAACGAGGCGACGCTCAACAAGGTTCTGCGCCGCATCCCGGCGCACCGCATGGGCAAGCCCGAAGAGTTGGCGAACATCGTGACCTACCTGGCGTTCAACGCCCCCGACTTCCTGACAGGTCAGATTATCGCCGTCGACGGCGGAGAATCGAGCATCTGATCCATGGGAATCCAGGTGACGCCAGACGTCGTGATCTGCGAGCCGGTTCGAACGCCCGTCGGTCGGTACGGCGGTATGTACAAGGACGTGACCGTCGCTTCGCTTGCCGCGACTGTGATCAAGGGCCTCGTCGAGCGAACTGGCCTGACTGGCGAGTACATCGACGATGTGGTGTTCGGACAGGGCTATGCCAACGGGGAGGCGGCGGCTATCGGTCGAGTGGCGGCGCTCGATGCCGGGCTCGACGTTACGGTTCCCGGCCTTCAGATCGACAGGCGCTGCGGGTCCGGCCTCCAAGCCGTCATCTACGCCTGCATGCAGGTAGCAACCGGCGGCTCGGACCTCGTTCTGGCCGGAGGTGCGGAGAGTATGAGCCAGGCCGAGTACTACATTCCCAACGCCCGGTGGAACGCCGGCGGGATGCCGCGCCTGTCCGACCGACTCGCAGAGCCGCGTCGCAACTCGGGCGGATGGCGCTTTCCTGTCGAAGGCGGGATGATCGAGACCGCAGAAAATGTCGGTCGTGAGTTCGGCATCACCCGCGAGGAGCAGGACGAATGGGCGGTGCGCTCCCACGCTCGCGCCGTGGCTGCCATGGAAGCCGGCCTGTTCGACGACGAGACCATCCCAGTCACTGTTCCCCAGCGCAAGGGCGAGCCGCTGACCCTCACCCGCGACGAGCACCCGCGACCCGGAACCACCGTCGAGAGCCTTGCCCGCCTGAAGCCGCTTATGGCGGCGACTTTGCCGGGCGCCACGGTGACGGCCGGGAACTCCAGCGGGCAGAACGACGCCGCGGCGGTCGCGATCGTGACCACCCGTTCCAAGGCTGACGCCTTGGGCCTTCGTCCGTTCGCGCGCTTGGCCAGCTGGTCGCTCGCCGGGCTGGAGCCGCATCGCATGGGGCTCGGACCGGTTCCCGCAGCCGAACGCGCGATCGATCGGGCATCGTTGACCTGGACCGACATTGATCTCATCGAGCTGAACGAGGCCTTTGCCGCCCAGGTCCTCGGATGTTTCCGTGGCTGGGGTCTGAAGGATGCCGACCTGGAGCGCGTCAACGTCAATGGCTCAGGGATCTCCCTGGGCCACCCGATCGGCGCGACTGGCGGACGGATCCTGGCCAATCTGGTCCGCGAGATGGCTCGGCGAGAGGTTCGGTACGGCATGGAGACGATGTGCATCGGTGGCGGCCAAGGCCTCGCCGCGATCTTCGAGAGAGTTGCCTGAGATGCCCAAGATCCTCTACCTCAGTATGTCTCGCGAGGCCTACTCGCCGAACTACTTTCCCTTCTTGCGCTCCTACATCGATCGGGTCAAGTCACCCGACACCGAGGTCGACCTTCGTGGAACAAGGGTCGGCCGGATCGACAGCTTCCGGTTCTTCGAGACTCTCGACTGGATCTCGATCCTCGACTCCGTCGTCGGCGCCGAACAGGAAGGCTACGACGCCGTCGCGATCGGCAACATCCTCGACCCCGCACTACGCGAGGCCCGTTCCATGGTCGACATCCCGGTGCTCGGCCTGGGCGAGACCTCCATGCTCACCTCCTGCATGATGGGCAGCACGTTCTCTCTCGTCGGTGTGAACCCGTACTTCGGCGGCCGATTCGAGGAAAACGTTGCCAAGTACGGCCTGCGTGAACGGCTCGCCAGCATCGAGTGCATGGGGCTGACTCCCCACGAACTCGACGCATGCTTCTCCGACGAAGACGGACGTGCTCGGGCCATCGAGTCGTTCACAGCTGCTGCACGCGCATCCCTGGACAAGGGCGCCGAAGTCGTGATCCCTGCCGGTGGTCGCCTGACCGCGTTCCTCAACGCCGTCGGCATTCGAGAGGTCGACGGCGCCCCACTCCTCGACGGGACCGTCTCACTGGTCGCCGCGACCGAGGCCGCGATCCGGGTCCGCCAGCAGTCGGGATCGTTCGTCAGCCGCCGCCGTCTCTATGCGCGGGCTCCGGAGGGCGCGATCCAGCAAGCGGCCGCGGAATATGCGGAGGGCTACAACCTGCCCGCCCTTGCGCGCCTCGGCGACGACGTCACCACTGCCAGGAAGGACTGACTCTCGATGGACTACGACTACCCGCTCAGCAAGCACGACCACATCGTCACGAACACCGAACGTCTGCGCGAGATCGCCCCGGACGTTGCGACGGCCTTCCGGGGACTTAGAGAGGCCGCGGACGCCTACGGTCCGCTCGACGCGAAGCAGATCGAGCTCACCCTGCTGGCCGGTTTTGCCGCGACCGAAAACGAGGGTGGATTCCGAGTTCACTGCAGCCGGGCGATCGAGGCGGGAGCCACGCTGCAGGAGATCGAGCAGGTCGTCATCCTGCTTCTCGGGACCACGCTCGGACTCGCCCCCGCCGTTCAGACGCTCGGTTGGGTACACGACGAACTGAAGTAGCCATTGCCGGGCTGCCTGGCCTGTCCGGCTAACACCGGGCTGGCAACTGTGCGTACGCCGCACGACACCCGCTCTAACATCCTGGAGAGGACCTCATGTCAGATAACAGCGAGAACCGCACGGCACTGGTCGTTGGTGCGGGCTCGGGAATCGGCCGCGCGACCGCGCTCAAGCTCGCGAACTCGGGACTCCGTGTAGTCGCGGCCGACCTGAACGCTGCTGCGATCACTGAGTTGGCCGCTGAGCACCCAAGCGTGGTGGACCTCGGTCAGGCCTGGGACGCGACGAGCGCGGAGGAGTGCCAGCGGCTGGTCGCGGCGACGGTCGCTGCGACCGGGCGGATCGACCATGTGGTGTCCACCGTCGGTTGGACCGCCATCAGTCGGTTCCTCGAGGAATCGCCCGAGTACTGGCGCCGGATTATCGACCTCAATCTGATGTCTGCGGTCTACCTCAGTGCTGCAGCGGGCGAGGCCATGCGCGAGTCCGGAGGCACGATCGTGCTCACCAGCTCTGAGGCCGGAATGGTCGGGCAGTCGGGGGAGGCTGTCTATTCCGCAGCCAAGGGCGGTGTCGTGGCTCTCGCCAAGGCGCTCGCCAGGGAATGGGCACGTTTCTCGATCCGGGTCAATGTCGTGGCGCCGGGCGTGACAGAGACACCGCTGCTCGAGAGCCAGGGCGGCGAAGCGTTGCTCACCAGCGTGGTGCGGGCCATCCCGCTTCGGCGTGCCGGACGCCCGGAGGAGATTGCGGACGCGATCGCCTATCTCAGTTCGGACGAGTCGAGCTACGTCACCGGACAGACGCTGTGCGTCGGTGGCGGCCTGACCATGAGTTCTTGATTTCCAAGACGCCCAGCACAACGCGCAGGACTGCTCCCAGCCTCAACAGGCGAGGCGAGAGCACAACCAAACACCGCAACTTCCGTAACACCAGCGGACAACAGGACGAGGCGACAACAATGCAGGACAAGACGGTCATCATCACTGGCGGATCGCGCGGCATGGGCCAGCGATTGGCGCTCAAGCTCGGTGCACAGGGCGCCAACATCGTCGTGAACTACCGACGTGACGAGGACGCTGCTCGCCAGACGGTCAAGGACGTCGAGGCTGCGGGCGGGACGGCGCTTGCCGTTCAGGCCGACGTGTCCGACACCGAGGCGGTCGAGGCGTTGGCCGCCAGTGCAGCTGAGCGGTTCGGCAGCATCGACGTCGTCGTCGCGAACGCCGCGGCGAGCGCCTTCAAGCCGCTGATGGACATCCGCGGACACCACATCGACAAGACCATGGGCATCACCGTCAAGGGCTTCCTCGACCTGGTCCGTTCCAGCCTGCCGTACATGCCTCAGGGTGGACGCGTTCTTGCCGTCAGCGGCTGGGACTCCTTCCGGGCCCTTCCGGGCCACGGGCTGCTGGGCACCGCCAAGGCTGGCATGGAGACGATCGTCAAGTACCTCGCCATTGAGTTGGCCGGCAACGGCGTCAGCGCTGTGGGCGTGTGCCCCGGTCCTATCGACACGGACTCATTCCGGTTCTACGCGGGCGCGGCATGGGACGACTACGCCAAGCAGTGGCTCGCGCAGACGCCGTCCGGCGCGTACCCGACTCCCGATGAGGTCGCGGACGTGATGGCCTACCTCTGCTCACCGCAGAGCGCCGCCATCAACGGACAGACCATCGTGGTCGACGGCGGCCTGTCGCTGGCGACCATGCCGATCGGTTTCGGCCAGGACTGAGCCATGCCGCAGAACGCGTCGGCGGTCGCGCAGACCGTCGTTCAACTGATGAGCCAGGTCGAGCGTCGTCCGGGCCACGAGGTTGCCGCCGAGGACGTCAACAGCGGCCTCAGCCTGACAATCGCACAGCTTGCCGAATCGTCGACTCGCCTCGCGAACGCATTCGTCGGTCTCGGGCTGCGCCCGGGCGACCGGGTTGCATACGTCGCTCAGAACCACATCGAGTACGTCGTCCTCGAGTTCGCGCTGCTTAAGGCCGGACTCGTCAAGGTCCCGCTCAACTTCCGCTTCGCGCCCCAGGAGCTGCGTCGCTGCATCGAGCTGGCCGAGGTGCGCCTTGTCGTCGCGGATCGCAGCGCAGCGTCAGCCCTCGAGGAAGTCCTTGTGGACGTGGACGTCCACAAGACGATCATCGGCGCCCGTGACGGTTGGCTGGCCTTCAATGAGCTCGTGGCGGGTGGCTCGCCGACGCGCGCGCAGGCTCAGGTTCAGCCGGACGACATCTACCACATTCGCTTCAGCTCCGGCTCCACCGGCCGTCCCAAGGGGATCGCCATCTCTCACCGCGGGGCGCGCGCCGCGATCCTCGGCAACACGTGGGTGATGAGTACCAGCGGCCCCGTCGACATTCCGCGGACCCTGCAGGTCGCTCCACTCGTCTACGCCGGAGGCTGGAGCGTGCTGCCCACCTTGCTTTGCGGCGGCACCAACGTGGTGATGCAGCGATTCGACGCCGATGAGATGCTCGGCGTGGTGGCCGAGCACGGCATCACGTGGATGTTCGCGGTGCCGACGATGCTGCGTCGAATCAGCACATCGAAAGAGCTGCATCGGCTTCGCGGCTCGTCACTGTCGTGCCTGATGCTCGCAGGGGAGCCTGCTGCCATGCCCGCTCTCGAAGCGGTCCGCGAGTACACCGACGCGATGGTCCAGTGCTGGGGGCAGACCGAGGCTCCGGCCTCGACCACTTTCCTGTCCCGTTCCGAGATGCGCAAGCCTGAGCTGTGGTCGTCGATCGGCCGGCCGGTACCGGGAGTGGAGTTCTCGGTGCTCAAGGACGGCCAGGTGCTCGACCGTCCTGACCCGGGCGTCGACGGTGAACTCGTCATTCGCACGCCGAGCGTCGCCACGACGCTTCTCGGCGCGGAGGCCGAGCACCAGGAGCGCCTCCTGGACGACGGCTGGTGGCGGACCTCCGATCTGGGCCACGTCGACGAAGCAGGCCGGATCTACATCGTGGGCCGCGCGAGCGAGACGATCATCACTGGGGGCACCAACATCCAGCCGGTCGAGATCGAGCGGGCTTTCGAGTCCCACGACGTCGTGCGAGAAGCGGTGGTGGTGGGTGTCCCCGACGCGCAATGGGGCGAGACTCCAGCCGCTTACGTTCACGTCAGCGAACTCGGCGACGGTACTGCTGGAGATCTTGATCGCTGGCTGGGGCAGAACCTGGCCGGATTCAAGCGACCGCGCCACGTGTTCCTCTCCACCGATCCCATCCCGCGGGCCTCGGGCGAGTCGAAGATTGCTCGTGGCGACATCAAGCGGCTCGTGCGTTCCTGGGTGGAATCTCCTGAGACCGTGCCCGCAAACGTGACGAAGGTGGCGAAGTCCGATGGATGACATCCTGATCAGCACCCGCGATGGAGTCGGTCGAGTGCAGCTGAACCGGCCTGACCGCGGTAACTCCGTGACGCCCGACGTCGTTGCCAGGATGGGCGAGGCCGTTGAGAACCTGGCGCAGACTGACGGAGTCGGTGCCGTTGTACTCACCGGAACGGGGTCGGTCTTCTGTGCCGGCGCCGACGTCCAGGAGATGTACGGCGTCTACCAGGGCGACGGTCCGGATGGCCTGATGGACTATCTCGCCGTCACCTGGATGCCTGCGGTGCAGCGCACTGTCCGCCAGCTTTGGCATGCGGAGGTCCCGCTTGTTGCCGCATACAACGGATCTGCGACGGCGGGCGGGCTCGACTTCGGTCTGTCCTGCGACCTGAGGATTGCGTCCTCCGACGCTCGGTTTGCCGAGAGCTACGTGAACCTGGGCATGGTGCCGGTGGCAGGTGGCGCGTACCTGTTGCCTCTGCTCATTGGGCTCTCCGAAGCGTCGCGCATGATCGGGACCGGTCGGTTCATTGATGCCGAGGAAGCGTTGCGGTTCGGCATGCTCAACGAGGTCGTTACCCCAGGCGGGCTCGACGACCGGGCCGACGCAATCGCGCGTGAAATGACCCACGGCCCAGCTTCGACGTACGCGCGCGCGAAGAAGATTGCGCGGACGGCGACTTCCGCGGAACTCGATGCAGCCCTGGACGCAAGTCTCCAAGCGAACATCGAGCTCATCGCGACCCCGGAGGTGCGCGGTCGGATCCTCCAGGTCATGGAGCGCTACAGCGCCCGTGCAGAGCGGGCCTGACGAACCGCGGGCGGGGCGCAGCAGAGGGAGACAACGATCCACTCGTCGCTTGCTGTCGCCGCCCCTGCGCGCTTCTTCAGGCTGCGGCCCACAGCCGCGGTTGCTCCGGTACGGCACCCAGGGTCTGAGCTGAAGTCCTACCTCTCCCGCTTCCGTCGAACCCGGGTGTCGCAACACGAAGGGGCTGAGCGTGCTACGCGCGCTCAGCCCCTTCGTCCTTCTACCCCGGCCTCTCAGGCGCCTGCCGTGGTGTGCGCCGACGCATCGCGAAGCGCACGGCTGGCCCGGTACCTCGGGTCGTGGTACGTCTGCCACAGCGCATCCAAGAGGGATTGGACAGTGTCGGCGCCCCAACGGTCGGTCCACTCAAACGGGCCGACCGGATAGTTGGTGCCGAGCTTCATCGCTGTGTCGATATCGTCGGGTGTCGCGACACCGTGCAAGGACGTCTCCCAGGCCTCGTTCGCGATGAGTGCCAAGGTGCGAGCGAGAACCAGTCCGGGAGTATCTGCGACTTCAATCGCACTGATGCTCGCCCGTCCGAGAAGCGCGACCACCGAACGAAGGGTTTCCTCGTCGGTGCTGGCCACTGCCAACGTGTCGGCCGTCGACGGCGACAGGCAGCGATCGAGGACCACCACCGGGCGCCCGCCAAAGGCGGCAGACTCCGCTCTCGCCGTGCGGCCACGGGTGACTAGAACGATCTGTCCGTCAGGAAGGATGGCGTGCCCCGCGTCCCCCGTCGGTCCGTCCATCTGCTTCACCGGCAGTTCGGACCGACGCAGGATCTCCTCCAGCTGATCGCACGGGCCAACCTGTTCTACCCCGTCCGGCGCGTCGCCCGCCACGGCGCGGGCGGGTGGTTCGGCGCGTGCCCCCTCCTCGTAGGAGTAGAAGCCGCGTCCAGTTTTGCGGCCGTACCGGCCCGCAGCAACCAGCTCATCCTGAATGCGCGAGGGCTCGAACCGTGGATCGAAGTTGTACGCCGTCCAGACCGACCTGGTCACTGCCGAGTTGATGTCGTTCCCGATCAGGTCCATCAACTCGAACGGACCCATCTTGAAGCCGCCTGCCCCACGGACGATCTCGTCGATTGTCGCTGGAGCAGCGACCTGCTCCTCAACCAAGCGAAGCGCTTCGCCGTAGAAGCCGCGGGCGACCCGGTTGACAATGAAGCCCGGCGCCGACCGCACGCGAGCCACTTCCTTGCCCCAGGCGGTCGCAAGCTGAGCGATGAGATCGGCGATGGCTGGGTCTGTCTGCAGACCGGTCACCACCTCGACCAGCTTCATCGCGGGCACGGGGTTGAAGAAGTGCATTCCTACTACCCGGTCGGGCAGAGGTGATCCTGCGGCGATCGCGGTCACGGAGAGTGAGGACGTGTTCGTGGCCAGAATGCATCCTGCGCCGAAGTGATCGGCAGCGTCGCGGAACACGGCGGTCTTCGCTTCGAGCGACTCCAGGATGGCCTCGATCACCAGGGTGTCGGCGTGTGCCGGGACCTCTGTGATCGAGGTGAAGGTCTGCAGCCGGTCGCTGAGGTCAGCCGCGATTGTCGGCGCCCTCCGCGCGAGGCGGCGCTCGATCTCCTCGGTCGCGCTGGCCAGCTGCGCGTCCTGTGGATCAACCAGGCTCACCGGATGCCCGGCGGCTAGAGCGACTTGGGCAATGCCCCGGCCCATTGTTCCCGCGCCGATCACACAGACCGGGATGGACGTCATCGACATTTCCTTGCTCCTCGCTCACGGGCCGCCGGGCCGTAGCCGAGGGCCGAACCTTCCTTGCTCGTATAGGTAAGACAATGTACAGTCTTGTCAGAAAACTACCAATGGGCAATCCTGTGACCCGATTGCCTAATCCCGCTGTGGAGAGAGTGGTAATGACGTACGAAGACATCTCCGTCTCGGTCGAGGACGGCGTCGCGACCATCGCGATCAACCGCCCCGAGAACGCCAACAAGCTGCGGTTCCAGACGGCGCGCGAGCTCCTGGATGCGCTTCGTATGGTGCGCGAGACTCCGACGATCGACGTGGCGATCCTGACCGGTGCTGGCGACAAGTTCTTCTGCATCGGCGGCGAGCACGAAGAACTGCAGTCGCTCGACTACTCAAGCGTCATGCCGGTCGTGGACCTGTACGAGTTCATCGACACGATGCCCAAGCCCGTCATCGCTGCGATCAACGGTTTCGCCGTCGGCGGCGGCAACGTGCTTCATGTCGTCTGCGACCTCGCGGTCGCTGCTCCGCATGCCGTGTTCAGGCAGGTCGGCCCCATGGTCGGAAGCTTCGACGCTGGCTACGGCACCTGGTATCTCGAGGAGCTCATCGGTCGTCGTCGCGCGAAGGAGATGTGGTATCTCAACCGCAAGTACTCGGCCGCGCAGGCGCTCGACATGGGCCTGATCAACGAGATCGCCCCAGATCCGGTGGCCCACGCACAGGAGCTCGCCCAGGAACTGCGCCGTCGTGGCCCGTTCGCGCTCGGTTCGCTCAAGACTGCCTTCTCGGGCCGGCACACAGGAGTTGTGGGCCAGGCTCGCATCGCCCACGACCTGCTGCTCACTGCTTACCGGAGCACCCAGGAGGCCGAGGAGATGTCGAAGTCCTTCGAGGAGCGGCGTCAGCCCGACCGCGCGAGGTTCAATCAGTGAGTTCAATCAGCGCGGAGCTTGCCAACTTCCTGGATGTCGTCGAGAAGGTGGCTGCCGCCGTCGGCGAGTCGCCAGCGCCGCTGGAAGAGTCGCGCACCTCGCTGGCCAGCGCGGGCCTGCTCGACCTCGGCCGGGACACCGCCGATGAGCCCGACGCCCGACTGTGGGTGACGCACACCGTGCGCGTGGCCGCAGAGTGGTCTCCCTCGCTCGCCTACGTGCTGGCGGCGCGCTACGCGGCTGACCGAGCACTCGGCGCACAGGCATCTGACTCGACGTTCGCGTTGATCAGCGGGGACCGCTCCGCGGTCGTTGCGACGGCGCTCGAGCCGGCCACCGTCGCTCTGTTCGACCTCGAGATCGCCGAGCTGCGCCGGGCGTCGTGGGATGACCTGGCCGGCACGGCGCAGCGCGCCCTTCGTACCGGCCTAAAGAGTGCCAACCTGGTCACGATCCCCGACGCCACCGGCGCTCAGGCAGTCGTGGCTGCAGGTGACGTGCTGGCTGACTGGGACCTCCTCACGGGCGCCATCTTGGCCGGCATAGCTCGACGCGCCACTCGTGCCACCCAGACCTATGTGATGGAACGCCACCAGTTCGGTGTCCCGATCGGTTCGTTCGCTGGCATGCGTGCTCTCGTCGCGGACATGGACGTCAAGGCCGCCAGCGTCAACGCTTTGCTCGACGGCGCGCTAGCGCACGATGCGCCGACGGAGACGATCTCGGCCATTGCTGGCCAGGCTGTCGTCGACATCTGCCTCACCGCCGTTCAGGCTCACGGAGGATACGGCTACATCGACGAGTACCCCCTGACTGACCTTGTCCGCGACGCCGTCAGCGCGCAGGCGCGCGCGGGGGGGCGTCGCCTGCACCTGGCCCGCGTGGCCCAGCGAGGCCTCGGCCCGCGGCCGGGATCGCAGCGGTAGGGCCATGGCTGGCTCGAAGCGCAGCGACCGCGGCTTCCAAGCGACTCAGGTCGTGAGATCGCGGGATCAGGTCGAGCAACAAATCAGGGACGCCATTCTGCGCGGCGACTTCGCGCAAGGTGAGCGTCTGCCACCGGAGACTGAACTCGCAGTTCAATTCGGCGTCAGCCGGCCCACGGTGCGCGAGGCATTGGGGGCGCTGGTCGCTGCCGGCCTGATCCGCAAGATTCCTGGCGTTGCGGGTGGAAGCTTCGTCAACAGCGTCAACACGGAGTCGTTGAGCGCGATGCTGAGTGAGTCGATGGAGACCATCGTGCGGCTCGGCTCGCTGGACCTCGCCGAGTTGACGGCGATGCGCCAGGTGCTGGAGGTGCCGGCTGCAGCGCAGGCTGCCAAGCGCTGTAGCGAGCACCAGCTCGCTCGTCTGCGGACCATCGTCGAGCGACAGAAGATGACGACCATCGACGATCCGCAGATCGTCGACTTCGACCGCGACTTCCACATCACGATCGCCCGCGCGTCGGGCAACCGCCTGTTGGCGGCCTTCATCTCAGCCATTCATGAAACGACCCGCCCCGCGCAGTACCTGTGCGTGACACCAGAGGTGGGGCGTTCGACCGTCAAGCAGCACCTCGCCATCCTCGCGGCGATCCGTGAGGGTTCGGCCGAGGACGCCGCCATAGCCATGAGAGAGCACCTCGAGTACGTCCTGTGCAACTCGGCGGAAGCTCACAGAACGGAGCAGCGATGACCTCAAGTGCCGGACCGCTGGACGGAGTGCGCGTCGTCGACATCTCGTCGTCATACGCGGCCCCGACCACCTCGATGTACCTCGCCGACATGGGCGCGGACGTCGTCAAGATCGAGCCCGTACGGGGCGACGACGCCCGTGGCTGGGGGCCGCCCTTTCTGAACGGCGAGGCGGCCTGGTTCCTCTCGGTCAACCGGAACAAGCGCAGCCTGTGCCTCGATCTTCGCTCCGACGAGGGACGCAAGCTCCTCTTCGAGCTGCTCGAGGGCGCGGACGTGTTCATCGAGAACATCAACCCGGCCAAGCTCGAGAAGCACGGACTCGGCATCGCCGACCTCCGCGAACGATTCCCGCAGCTGGTCATCTGCGCCTTTTCGGGGTTCGGCCTTGATGGCCCTGACGCTGCGCTGCCGGGCTACGACCTCATCGCCCAAGCACGTTCGGGCCTCATGAGCGTGACCGGCGCCGACGGCATCCCCCAACGAGTCAGCACTGCTCTGTCCGACGTTGCCGGCGGAACCGTCGCGGCGTTTGCGGTAGCTGCGGCGTTGGTTCGCCAGCAGAAGACCGGCATCGGCGAGGTCGTCGACGTCGCACTCCTCGAGGCAGACCTCGCGTTCATGTCGCCGCGCATCGCCAGCTTCCTGGCTGGCGATCCCGAGCCCAAGCCGTGCGCTGGCACTGACTCGGTGGTGGCCATCTACCAGTCGATGCGAACCGCGGACCGTCCGATCGTGCTCGCGATCGGTAACGACGGCCATTGGCTGCGTTCGTGTGCTGCACTCGGTCTCGATCACCTCGCAGCGCGCGAGGATCTGGCCACCAACGCCGGTCGTCGCGCCAACCGTCAAGAGGTCGTGGACGCGTTCCAGGAGAAGTTCGAGGCGATGACCTCTGGCGAGGCGCTTCAGGTGATGCAGAACGCTGGAATCCCGTGCGCGCCGATCAACTCGCTCTCCGAAGTCGTGACCGATCGGCAGGTCCAGGCCCGCAAGGCGATCGTCGAGTACGAGCATCCGGTAGCGGGCGTGTTCCGCGGCGTGGGTGCACCGTGGCGCTTGGGATCCGATCCGGATGACAGGCGTACCCGCCTGCCTGCGCCCCTCAAGGGTGAGCATGGCCGAGAGATCCTCGCGGAGATCGGTCTGGATGAGGATGCGGTGGCGAAGCTGATGAAGGAGCAGGTCGTATGGGTGCCCTAGTCAATATCTCGCGCGATGGTCGGGTCCTTACTCTTGAACTGAACCGGCCAGCGCAGCTCAACGCGCTGAATTCAGGGGTTCTGAGTCTTCTGCATGATGCGCTGCAAGACGCACAGAAGGACCCCACGGTCGGCTGCATCCTGATCAGGGGATCCGGCGATCGGGCGTTCAGCGCCGGCGCGGACCTCGAGGAGATTCGCGGGCTGACCGTGGAGGAGGCACAGGCGTTCATCCATGCCGGTCACCGCACCATGAATGTGATCGCAACGTCCGTGGTCCCCGTCGTGGCTGAGGTGGATGGATTCGCGCTTGGCGGCGGGTTCGAACTCATGCTGGCCTGCCACGTCGTCATCGGCTCCGATCGCAGCCGTTTCGGCCTGCCGGAGGCGCGTATCGGGTGTATCCCTGGGTTCGGAGGAACCCAGCGACTGCCCTCCGCAGTCGGCAAGCCCGCCGCACTCCACCTGATGCTCAGCGGAGAACGCATCGACGCCGACCGGGCGTGGCAGGTCGGGCTGCTGTCCGTACCCCCGCTGCCTGCAGAACAGGCACGCGACGAGGCGGCGCGTGTGGCTGCGGTCATCGCGTCCGGAAGTCGGACGGGGATGGCCAACATCCTCGACGCTGCGGGCCAGGCCGTAGCCCCTGCGGCGCTTGCCCATGAGGCTGCCTTGGCTGCCCTCTCCATCGCTTCGCGCGACGGGCAGGAGGGCATCACGTCCTTCGCCGAGCGTCGCGATCCCGTCTTCAATCAGGAGCAGTCATGACCAACGGTTGGATCACTGTCGACGCTGAGGTCATCGACGCGGTCGACCGTGTCATCGAGCACGCCATCGTGCCGCAGGCAGCGAAGGTCGACGGCGAATCTGCGTTTCCGTCCCAGGCGATCGCCGAACTTGCTGCTGCGGGTCTGGGAGTTCTGCTCATGCCGAAGGATCTCGGCGGTGCGGAGACCAGTACGGCGACGTACGCCGAGGCGCTGTCCCGGATCGCCAGTGCTTGCGGTGCCACATCGACGGTCTACATGACGCAGATGCACTGCGCGCATCCGATTCACCTGCAGGGGTCGGCCGACCAGATCGGCAAGTGGATTCCGCGACTCTGCGACGGCTCGGCCATCGGTGCAATCGCACTGACGGAGCCGAGCGCTGGCTCCGATGTCGGTTCGATGCGCACCGTTGCAAAGCGCGACGGCGACGCCTACGTGATCAACGGAGAGAAGACGTTCATCTCCAATGGCGACCGCGCCGACGTCATTGTGCTGTTCGCGAGCGTCGACACGGCACAGGGAAAGGACGCTGTCACCGCCTTCCTCGTCGAGACAGCCGACCTCGAGGGATTCGAAGCCGGGCAGCCCATGAAGAAGCTCGGCCAGAAGGGCGCCTCCACGGTTACCTTGGCGTTCAACGACTGCCGCATACCGGCCAGCGCTCGGATGGGTGAAGAGGGTGAGGGTTACGCGCTTCTATTGCGCTCGGTTGTTCGCTCCCGAATCAGTGCCGCGGCCCAGGGCGTCGGCTTCGCGCAAGGCGCATTTGACTGTGTCGTAGCGTGGGCCTCTGCGCGCGACCTGATCTCGCCGAAAGCGGCGGAGGCACAGGATCTCCAGTTCGAACTCGCACGCCTCCGTGGCGAGATCACCGCAGCGCGGGCGATGCTTCTCTCGATCTGTGATCGGGTGGACTCCAGCGAAGACGAGCCGGTCGCCGAGGTCTCGCTGCTGAAGATGCACTGCACCGCCCTTGGCACCAGTGTCGCCGCAGCCTGTGTCGGCCTTCTCGGGCCCGACGGTGACCTCGTGAGCGCAGGTGCCGAACGGCGCCTGCGGGACGCCAAGATCGCCGAGATCTATGACGGCACGAATCAGATCCAGAGCATGCTCGTCGCACGCGACATCCGGCTCACGGCGACGGCGAACAGCGCGGCTCTGGCCGCCCCAATCGTGACATGACAGCGGAGGTTCGTGACATTGGGCCGCTCCGCGGGGTCCGCGTCGTCGAGGCGGCGTCCTTCGTGGCAGGCCCTTCTGCGGGGCTGGCGCTTCATCAACTCGGTGCTGAGGTCATCAGAGTAGATCCGCCCGGTGGTGGGAGTGATGCCGGCCGTTGGCCGTTGTCGGCGGGGGGAGCGAGCCTCTTCTGGGCGAATCTGAACCGCGGCAAGCGATCCGTGACCATCGATCATCGTCGCCCCGAGGGTCGGGAGCTCCTGGTTGCGCTCGCGACGGCGCCTGGTCCGGGCGCTGGCGTCTTCGTCGACAACATGGTCGGAGGGCGTCGGGTCACCTATGGCGACCTGATTGCTGGTCGGCCAGACGTGATCCACATTCACATCGAGGGCAGGCGCGGTGGCAGGCCGGCTGTCGACTACTCCATCAATGCCGAGGTCGGCGTGCCCCTCATGACGGGGCCCGGAGATGTGGGTGTCCCGGTCAACCACGTGCTTCCGGCCTGGGACCTGGTGACAGGCATGCTCGTGGCCACCTCAGTCTCGGCCGCACTGCTGCAGCGTGAGCGAACAGGGCGCGGGGCGCAGGTGGAAGTCGCGCTCGCTGATGTGGCCCTGGCAGGTGTCGCGGGCATGGGTTGGCTCGCAGAGGCGGCGGAGACGGGAGCGCCTCGTCAGCGGGTCGGCAACCACATGTTCGGCTCGTTCGGCGTCGATTTCGAGACATCCGACAGGCGTCGCGTGATGGTCGTTGCGTTGACGGAGGGGCAGTGGAATTCGCTGCAGGGCGTCACTTCCACCGAGGCCGTCTTCGAAGCGCTGGAGGTGACCCTCGACGCTGACCTTGACAACGAGGGCGACCGTTTCCGTCTGCGCGAGACCATCGCCTCGATCTTGCGCCCGTGGTTCGCGGCGCGTGACTTCGCCACGATCCGCACGCTGCTGGACGACGCCAAGGTGCTCTGGAGCCCCTACCGCGACATGGCTGAGGTCGTTGAAGCGGAAACCCAGGACCCGACCTCGATCGTTTCCGAGATCCTGCAGCCGGGCGTCGGGCCGATGCTGAGCACCGCTGCACCGTGGCGGTGGGACGGTCATCAGACTCCGCCGACTGCGTCGCCGGTGCTATCCGCAGACACCGACCGTGTGCTCTGCGAGGTGTTGGGGCTCACGCAACGCGACCTCGGCCGGCTGCGCGATGCCGAGATCATCGGTTGACGCGCGCGTGAGGCCAGCTGACCTTCGATGGCCCTGGCGCTGTGCAACGACTCATGGATGCTACTGAGCGCCACCGACACATCCCATGACGCCGAGCGTGGCCCTCGAGGCCCCGCGATCACTACCTGACAGTGCGGTCGTCCGGCTCCTTTTCGGCCCAACCGGATTGCGAATTGCGTGATGTAGCGACCGTGGTCGACCGGCCGCGGCTGAGGATGACATCGGGGCCGTCATGGGTGGCGTTGTTGGGTTGTCGGCCGATGGCGTGCCGGGTCGGCGCCAGTCACCTCGAAATGCTTCGGATTCGGCCTACGGATCAGAAGGTTTGGGGTTCGAATCCCTACAGGCGCGCAGATCGAGAGGCCCGGTCCTTAGAGGACCGGGCCTCTCGCGCTGCCGGGCCGTTGCCGGCCCTGAAGTGGCCCGCGTCTCGCCCCGGAGCAGTATCCGCGACGGGGTGTGACTGATAACTTGGACACTGTGACCGACACACTCGAGTTCGACGTCCTCATCATCGGCGCCGGCATCTCCGGCGTCGGGGCGGCATGCCACCTGGTCCGCGAGGGCACCGGCAAGACCTTCGCGATCCTCGAGCGTCGCGAGGCCGTCGGGGGCACGTGGGACCTGTTCACCTACCCGGGCATCCGGTCCGACTCCGACATGCTCACGTTCGGCTTCGGGTTCCGGCCGTGGGTCGGCACGAAGATCCTGGCCGACGGCCCGAGCATCAAGGAGTACGTCGCCGCGACCGCCGACGAGTACGCCGTGACCGAGCGCATCCGCTTCGGCCGCCAGGTCACCAAGGTCAGCTGGTCGACCGACGCGGGCCGCTGGACGGTCGAGGCGCTGGTCGACGGCGAGCGCGAGGTCTACACGAGCCGGTTCCTGATCGGCGCGACCGGCTACTACGACTATGACGCCGGCCACCGTCCGACATTCCCGGGGGAGGAGACCTTCGCTGGGCAGATCGTGCACCCGCAGCTCTGGCCCGCCGACCTCGACCACACCGGCAAGCGCGTGGTCGTCATCGGCAGTGGCGCCACCGCGATCACGCTGGTGCCGTCGATGGCGCCCGAGGCCGAGCACGTCACGATGCTGCAGCGGTCGCCGTCGTACATCATGCCGGTGCCCGCGAACGACCCGGTGGCCTCGCCGCTCGCGAAGATCGGCGTCCCGGCCGGGCTCATCTACCGCAGCGGCCGGGTCCGCAACATCGTGCTCCAGCAGGCCATCTACAAGCTCTGCCGCAGCCAGCCGGCGCTGGCCCGCAAGGTGCTGCTCCGGATGGTGCGCTCCCAGCTCGGGCCCGACGTGGACATGAAGCACTTCACGCCGTCGTACAACCCGTGGGACGAGCGGCTCTGCGTCGTACCCGACGGGGACCTGTTCAAGGTGCTGCGCCGCGGCGAGGCGTCGATCGTCACCGACCACATCGAGACCTTCACCGAGACCGGGATCCTGCTGAAGTCGGGCGAGGAGATCCCCGCCGACATCGTGGTGAGCGCCACCGGCCTCAAGATCCAGCTGATGGGTGGGGCCGAGGTGGAGGTCGACGGCGCCACGGTTGAGACGCGCGACACCATGCTCTACAAGGGCGTGCTGATGGAGGGCGTGCCCAACTCGATGTTCGTGATCGGCTACACCAACGCGTCCTGGACGCTGAAGGCCGACCTGGCCAGCGAGTACTTCTGCCGCCTGCTCAAGCACATGGACGAGCACGGGCACACCCGGGTCGTCGCGGTCGCCGACCCCGACGAGCGCAGCGACGTCTCCGTCATGGGCGACTCGATGCGCTCCGGCTACATCCAGCGCGGCGATGCCGTGATGCCGCGTCAGGGCAAGCGCCTGCCCTGGCGGATCCGCAACGACTACTTCCGCGACGCCCCGGTCCTGCGCCGCGGCCGGATCGCCGACCCGGCGCTGCGGTTCGGCAGCGATGCGGCGGTCGCGGATCCCACCTCGGCCGAGAGGGCCTCGTCTGTCGTCGTCTGAGGATGCCGGAGAGCGGGCTCAGACCAGGTCGATGATCCGGCTGTCCGGGGTGAGGGTCAGGCCCCACGCCCTGCTCTGCTGCTCGAGCGACGCCCAGATCGACCCGGTGAGGAACGCCGACAGCGCCTCGGCCGGCACCCCTGTGCCCGGGCCGTGAACCCAGCGGTTGACCGCCCCGTCGACCAGTCCCACCAGCCCGAAGGCCATGGGCTCGGCGATCGCGGGGTCGGCGTCGGCCGCGGTGGCGGCGGCCTCGAGCATCGCCGTCACCTGACGTGCGATGGCGGTCCGGGTCCCGGTCACGACGCGGGACGAGGTCGTACGACGCTTCGCGGACCCGGTGCCGAGGAACTGGTGCAGCAGTGGGTGCTGGGTCACCCAGTCGACGTACGTCGTGACCGCGTCGCCGATCGCTTCCCGGAGGGTGCCGCTCGGCGTGAGAGTCGGCGCCAGGGCGCTCATCAGCCGGCTGACGATCTCGGACCGGAGCTCCTCGTCGAGGTCGTCGCGGTCGCGGAAGATCCGGTAAACGACCGAGCGCGGGATCCCGGCGGCGTCGGCGATGTCGCGCACGGAGACATCACCGCCGTGCTCGCCGACCAGCCCGACCGCGGCGTCGAGGATCAGCGCGCGCCGGCGGGCCTTGTGGCTCTCCCATCGCGTCGACCGGCCGTCAGGTCGCTGCTCCTCGACGGCATCGACGACGGTGTCGCTCGGCGGCCGCGTCATCGCGCTCCACCTCGCTGTCCTGCCTGGGGCTTGCGCCGGCGCAGACCGGCGTCGACCAGGCGTCGGACGAGCTCCCGGCTCGACACCGGGAGTGCGCCGGCGGTGACCGCGGCGTCGTACATCTCGGCGGGGAGGTCGTAGTGGTCGCGGTCGAAGCCCCGCGCCGGGACGCCGAGAGCCGCAGCGAACGTGTGCAGCTCGGCGTAGGACTCGTCGGAGGCGAGGTGCGACCACAGCCTGCCCCGCGAGGGCACCAGGGGCGGGTCGATGAAGATGGTCACGGGTCCATGCAACCGCATCCGGTCGAGCAGGAACGGTTCGGCTAGCATCTGGCGACCCCGGCACCACCTCACGAGAAAGCTGGTGGAAGCGATGGCGCACGCCTCGCTCACTCAGTCCGTCAACCGGCCGCTCTGGCTGGACAGCCCCGACCGTCCCGACCCGCACCCCGCGGTGAGCGGGGACACGACGGCCGACCTGGTGGTGGTCGGAGGCGGCTTCGCCGGCCTCTGGACCGCGCTGCGGGCGGTCGAGCGCGACCCCGGCAGGTCCGTGCTGCTGCTCGAGGCCGACCGGATCGCCGAGCACGCGACCGGCCGCAACGGCGGGTTCTGCGAGGCGACGCTGACGCACGGCGAGGCGAACGGCCGCCGCCGCTGGCCCCAGGAGTACGACGCCCTGCACCGACTCGGGATCGAGAACCTCGACCGGATCGAGGAGACCGTGGCCCGCTACGGCATCGACTGCGGCTTCGCGCGTGGCGGCACCCTCGCCGTCGCGACCCGGCCGCACGAGATCGCACACCTCGACCCGGAGGAGCCGGGGTTCCTCGACGCCGACCAGGTGCGCAAGGTGCTCGACTCGCCGACCTTCCTGGCCGGGCGGCGCGAGGGGCCCGAGGAGTGCGCCGTGGTCGACCCGGCCCGGCTGGCCTGGGGCCTGGCGAGGGCCGCGGAGGAGCAGGGCGTCCGGATCGCCGAGCGCACGCCGGTCACGGCCCTGGGGAAGGACGGCGGGGGCGGCCTGCGACTCGAGTCGCCCGGCGGCGTCGTACTCGCGCGGCAGGTGGCGCTGGCCACCAACGTGTTCAAGCCGCTGCTGCGGCGGCTGCGGATGACCACCGTGCCGGTCTACGACTACGTCCTGGCCACCGAGCCGCTGACCGAGGACCAGCTCGCCGCGCTGCGGTGGGACCCGGCGATGGGGGTGGCCGACTCCGGCAACCAGTTCCACTACTACCGGGTGACGCCGGACCGGCGGATCCTGTGGGGCGGCTACGACGCGATCTACCACTTCGGGCGGTCGATCGAGCCCGAGCACGAGGAGCGCGAGGCGACGTACTCCAAGCTCGCGGAGCACTTCGCCGAGACCTTCCCGCAGCTCGACGGGATCCGGTTCACGCACCGGTGGGCCGGGGTGATCGACACCTCGACGCGGTTCTGCGCCTCCTACGGCACGGCGTACGGCGCCCGCGCGGCGTACGCCCTGGGCTTCACCGGGCTCGGCGTCGGGGCGACCCGGTTCGCGGCCGACGTGATGCTCGACCTGCTCGCCGGTGAGGAGACCGAGCGCACCCGGCTGGCGATGGTGCGCCGCCCGGCCCTGCCGTTCCCACCGGAGCCCGTCGCGTGGGCCGGCATCGAGGCGACGCGGTGGTCGCTCAACCGCGAGGACGAGACCGGACGTCGCAACCTCTGGCTGCGCACCCTCGACAAGCTGGGACTCGGCTTTGACTCGTGAAGACACCCCACGCGGTGGCCCTCAGAGGGCGCTGGTGGTCGGGTTCGACCTCGACATGACCCTCATCGACACGGTGCCGGGGTTCCGCGACGTGCTCGGGGCGCTCGCGGCCGAGCTCACGCTCGACCTGCCGATCGAGGAGCTGACCGCCAAGCTCGGGCCGCCGCTCGACGCGATGCTGCGCCCGCACCTCGCGGAGGAGGCGATCCGGCCGGCGGTCGACCGGTTCCGCGAGCTCTACCCCGACCACGCGATCGCCAGCGTGGCCGCGATGGCCGGCGCCCACGAGGCCATCGCCGCGGTGCGGCGGCACGGCGGCCGGGTGGTCGTGGTGACCGGCAAGTTCACCCCCAACGCGCAGCTGCACGTCGACCACATCGCCTTCGACATCGATCACCTCGAAGGTCAGGTCTGGGGCGTCGGCAAGGCCGACGTCCTCCGCCGCGAGGGCGCCGGGATCTACGTCGGTGACCACGTCCACGACGTCGAGGGCGCGCTGGCGGCGGACGCGTTGAGCGTCTCGGTGCTCACCGGCGGCAGCACGCGCGAAGAGCTGCTGGACGCCGGCACCCACGTCGTGCTCGACGACCTGCACGCGTTCCCCGCCTGGCTCGACGAGTACGTCGCCGAGGCAGGGCCAGGTCACCGGACGCCCCACGAGTAGGTCTGCTTGCGCAGGCCGAGGTACATGAACGTCTCGGTGGACACCACGCCGGGGATGGCCCGGATGCCGTCCGAGACGACGGCCAACAGGTGCTCGTCGGACTCGGCCACCACCTCGACGAGGATGTCGTAGGACCCTGCCGTCATCACGACGTAGTCGACCTCGGCGAGCTCGCCGATCGCGTCTGCCACGGGCGGCACCGGGCCCGGAGACCCGGACGCCGACCATGGCCTGCCGGGCGAAGCCGAGCTCCATCGGGTCCGTGACCGCGACGATCTGCATCACGCCCGCCTCGGTGAGCCGTTGCACGCGCTGCCGGACGGCGGCCTCGGAGAGGCCGACCGCCTTGCCGATGGCGGCGTACGAGCGACGGCCGTCCTGCTGCAGCTGCTCGATGATCTGCTTCGAGACGTCGTCGAGCTGGGCGCGGGGCGTTGCGGGCATGGGCCCGATCGTTGCACGTTCGGGAGCAGTTGTGGCGCAGCGCTCGAATGACGGATTTCGTTGCAATTGTGTTTCAAGACAACTGGATCGCTTGTCATGGCGAGAAGTGGGTGACATGATCCCCACCACACCAACCTGCGAGGAGGGAACCCGTCGATGCTGCCTGACCAGCCTGCGCGTCGGTCGACGTTGTCACGTCGCGGCCTGCTCAAGGGCGGTGGCGCGGTGGCCTTCGCCGGCCTCAGCGCCGCGGCCCTCAAGCTGCCGCTGTTCGCCGTCGACGGGGTCGCCCAGTCGGCTGCGGCCTGTCGCGCGACGGACGTGTCCGAGGCTGAGCGCGCGATGATCATCTCGAACTGGACCGGCTACATCGATCCGCGCAAGGCCGAGGGCAGCACGATCTCCCGCTTCATCGAGGAGACCGGCATCAAGGTCACCTACACCGTCGACGTCAACGACAACTCCGAGTTCTACGCCAAGGTGCGCAACCAGCTCGGTGCGTGCGAGCCGATCGACCGCGACCTGATCGTCCTCACCGACTGGATGGCCGCCCGGATGATCGATCTGGGCTGGATCCAGCCGCTCAACGCCGACCGGGTCCCCAACCTGCACGCCAACCTGATCCCGGCGCTGCAGGGCGTCGCCTGGGACCCCGACCTGGAGTACCACGCGCCCTGGCAGAGCGGCCTGACCGGCATCGCCTACAACGCGGCGGAGGTGGGAGAGGTCGGCAGCTTCGAGGAGCTCCTGACCCGCTCCGACCTCAAGGGCAGGATCACGTTGCTGTCCGAGATGCGCGACACGATGGGCTTCATGCTCAAGGTCGTGGGCGCCGACCCCGACCAGTTCGACGACGACGACTGGGGCAACGCCGTGGACCGGCTGCGGCAGGTCATCGCCGACGGCCAGCTGCGCCAGTTCGCCGGCAACAATTACCTCCAGCAGCTCTCGCAGGGCGCGATCGTCGCGTGCGAGGCGTGGTCCGGCGACGTCATCCAGGCCCAGTTCGACAACCCGGACCTGAGGTTCATCACGCCCGAGGAGGGCCTGTCGCTGTGGAGCGACAACATGCTGGTCCCCAACCAGGCGACGCACCAGGCGAACGCCGAGGACTGGATCGACTTCTACTACCGGCCCGAGGTCGCGGCGAAGCTCGCGTCCTGGGTCAACTACATCTGTCCCGTGGCCGGCGCCCGTGAGGAGATGGAGAAGATCGATCCCTCCCTCGTCGACCAGCCGCTCATCTTCCCCGACGAGGAGATGCTGGCGGACACGTGGGGCTTCATGAGCCTGTCCGAAGAGAAGTCGCAGCAATACGAAGGGGAGTGGGCCGATGTCGTCGCAGGTTGACGTCACCGCCGTGCCCGGAGCAGGTCCGGCGTCGTACGACGGCCTCCGGCTGTCCGAGCTGACCAAGAGCTACGGCTCGTTCACCGCCGTCGACGGGATCGACCTCGAGGTCCCCCGTGGGTCGTTCTTCGCGCTGCTGGGCCCGTCCGGCTGCGGCAAGACGACCACGCTCCGGATGGTCGCCGGGCTGGAGGAGCCGACCTCCGGGAGGATCGAGCTGGCCGGCAAGGAGATCACCCGGGCCAAGCCCTACCGGCGCCCGGTCAACACGGTGTTCCAGAACTACGCGCTGTTCCCGCACCTCGACATCTTCGAGAACGTCGCCTTCGGGATGCGCCGTCGCAAGGTGTCCGGTGTCGAGCAGAAGGTCGGCGAGATGCTGGCCCTGGTCGAGCTCGAGGGGCAGGCCCGCAAGAAGCCCGCCCAGCTCTCCGGCGGCCAGCAGCAGCGGGTGGCACTTGCCCGGGCCCTGATCAACCAGCCCGAGGTGCTGCTGCTCGACGAGCCGCTCGGCGCGCTCGACCTCAAGCTCCGCCGCTCGATGCAGATCGAGCTCAAGCGGATCCAGACCGAGGTCGGCCTCACCTTCATCCACGTCACCCACGACCAGGAGGAGGCCATGACCATGGCCGACACGGTCGCGGTGATGAACGGTGGCCGGGTCGAGCAGATGGGGTCGCCCGCCGAGCTGTACGAGAACCCGCGCAGCACCTTCGTCGCCAACTTCCTGGGGCAGTCCAACCTGATCGAGGGCACCGTCAAGGAGCGCTCCGGCGACCTGGTGACGGTGGACATGCACGGTGTCCCGGTCTCGGTCCCAGCCGGGCGTGTGCACTCCGACGGATCGCTCGGCTGGATCGGGATCCGGCCGGAGAAGGTGCTGATCGGTGACTCGGGAGCCGAGCTCGACGCTCCGGGCAACACGATCCCCGGCGGCGTCGTGACCGACGTCAGCTTCGTCGGCGTCAGCACGCAGTACCTCGTCCGGATGCCGTGGGGTCAGGAGCTGATGGTGTTCGCCCAGAACACCGGTCGCTCCAAGATCTTCAGGACCGGCGACTCGGTCGAGCTGTCGTGGCGTCCGGAGTATGCGTTCCTCCTCGACCACTCCCAGGACCGGCACGCCGGCGCCGACGAGGGGGTCGGCTGATGGCCGACACCGAGCGACGCCGCGGGGGGACCGGCTACCTGCTGATGGTGCCGGCGCTGGTCTGGCTCGGCCTCTTCTTCGTCATCCCGTTCTACTCCCTCGTCGCCTCCAGCCTCTACGACCCGAGCGGGTCGGACGAGAAGGGCTGGGAGATGACCTACGCGGTCGGCAACTACGTCGACGCGCTGGAGAACTACTGGGAGCCCTTCGTCCGGTCGTTGACGTACGGCGCGCTCGCCACGCTCATCTGCCTCGTGCTCGGCTACGTGCTGGCGTACGCGATCGCGTTCAAGGTCGGTCGCTGGAAGACGCTGCTGCTGGTGCTGGTCATCGCGCCGTTCTTCACCAGTTTCCTGGTGCGCACGCTGTCCTGGCAGGTGATCCTCGCCGACGACGGCTGGATCGTCGAGGCTCTCCAGTTCGTCCAGATCCTGCCCGACGACGGCCGGCTGCTCGGCACGCACTTCGCCGTGGTGATGGGCCTGGCCTACAACTACCTGCCGTTCATGGTGCTGCCGCTGTTCGCCAGCATCGACAAGATCGACCACCGCCTGATCGAGGCCTCCAGCGACCTCTACTCCAACCCGGTCACCGGGTTCTTCAAGGTCACCTTCCCGCTGTCGCTGCCCGGCGTCGTGTCCGGCACGCTGCTGACGTTCATCCCGGCGGCGGGCGACTACATCAACGCGACCCTGCTCGGCAGCACCGAGACCACCGTCATCGGATCGGTCATCGAGCTGCAGGCCACCGATGCCAACCAGCCGTACGTCGCAGCCGCCCTGTCGATGACGCTGATGGTGGTCATCGTGGCGATGGTCCTGGTCTACGTCCGCAAGGCGGGCACGGAGGAGCTGCTCTGATGCGCTGGCTGCGTGATCACCTGGTGCTGGTGCTGGGACTCGGTGTCCTCGCCTACACGTTCGTCCCGATCGTGCTCGTCGTACTGATGAGCTTCAACGACCCGGCGACCCGCAACGTCTACGCGTTCGACGGGTTCACGATGCACAACTGGCTGAACCCCTGCGAGGACGCGTCGATGTGCGACGCCCTCGGCCTGAGTGTCCGGGTCGGACTGCTCTCGACCGCCGTCGCGACGGTGATCGGCACCCTGGCGGCGTTCGCGCTGGTGCGGTGGGACTTCGCCGGGCGCTCGACGTCCAACCTGCTCATCTTCCTGCCGATGGCCGCACCCGAGATCGTGCTCGGCTCCTCGCTGCTCACGCTCTTCGTGCAGGCCGGTTTCGCCGGCCAGCTGGGCTTCTGGACGATCTTCATCGCCCACGTGATGTTCTGCCTGTCGTTCGTCGTGGTCACCGTGCGCTCCCGGCTCGCCGGCATGAGCAACACGTTGGAGCAGGCCGCCCAGGACCTCTACGCAACCCCGAACCAGACGTTCTGGCGGGTGACCTTCCCGCTGGTGCTGCCCGGCATCCTCGGCGCCGCGCTGCTGAGCTTCTCGCTCTCCTTCGACGACTTCATCATCACCAACCTCAACTCGGGCAGTGACGTCACCTTCCCGATGTACGTCTGGGGTGCCGCCCGCGTCGGAGTGCCGATGCAGGTCAACGTGGTCGGCACCATGATGCTCATCGTCTCGCTGGTGATCGTGGTCGGCGGCGAGCTCAACAGCCGGCGCCGCGCCCGCGCGTTGGTGTAGCCGAATCGGCCGCGGTGGCCCCGCGAGCCGGCCGTCGTGGCCCAGCGAGTCGGCCGGGGTGGCCCCGCGAGGCGCCGCACCTAAGCCCACCCGAGCCTGGCGGCGGGCCGGGGCCGGATCGTGTGCCTCACGACGACCCATCGGTCGGTCTCAGGCCCACGACTGCCTCGGGGCTGGTCGGCGGCGATCTCCCCGAACGCCTGAGGGCCGCCCCGCGCGGTGCGCGGGACGGCCCTCTGTCCCCAGTCAGGTCTCAGGCGATGCTTCCGATCAGATCAGGGTCGCCGCCTTGTCGAGGACGGTGCGCAGGATCTGCTCCATCTCGTCGAAGTGCTCCTGGGTGCAGACCAGCGGCGGCGAGAGCTGGATGACCGGGTCGCCGCGGTCGTCGGCCCGGCAGTAGAGGCCCTCGTCGTACAACGCCTTGGAGACGAAGCCGTAGAGGATCCGCTCGCACTCCTCGTCGGAGAAGGACTCCTTGGTGGCCTTGTCCTTGACGAGCTCGATCCCGTAGAAGTAGCCCTCGCCGCGGACGTCGCCGACGATCGGCAGGTCCAGCAGCCGCTCGAGGGTCGCGCGGAAGGCGGGCGCGTTGGTCTGAACGTTGTCGAGCACGCCCTCCTCCTCGAAGATCTCCATGTTGCGCAGGGCGACCGCGGTCGAGACCGGGTGGCCGCCGAAGGTGTAGCCGTGGGCGAACATCTCGCCGGGGGCGAGGAACGGCTCCATCAGCCGGTCGCTGGCGATCATCGCGCCGAGCGGCGCGTAGCCGGAGGTGAGGCCCTTCGCGCTGGTGATGATGTCGGGCTGGTAGCCGAACTTCGTCGCGCCGAACATCGTGCCGAGCCGGCCGTAGGCGCAGATCACCTCGTCGGAGACCAGCAGCACGTCGTACTGGTCGCAGATCTCGCGGACCCGCTCGAAGTATCCCGGCGGCGGCGGGAAGCAGCCGCCGGCGTTCTGCACCGGCTCGAGGAAGACCGCGGCGACGCTGTCGGGACCCTCGTTCTCGATCGCGACGGCGATCTGGTCGGCGGCCCACCGGCCGAAGGCCACGGCGTCGGTGCCGTCGGGGCCGGCGGTGTTGGCCGGCGCACGGTAGATGTTGGTGTTCGGCACCCGGAAGGTCGAGGGCACGAGCGGCTCGAACTGCTGCTTGAGGCCGGGCAGGCCGGTGATCGAGAGGGCGCCGTGGGTGGTGCCGTGGTAGGCGATCGCGCGGCTGATCACCTTGTGCTTCATCGGCTTGCCGGTGATCTTGAAGTAGTTCTTCGCCAGCTTCCACGCGGTCTCGACCGCCTCGCCGCCGCCGGAGGTGAAGAAGACACGGTTGAGGTCACCGGGCGCGTACGACGCGATCTTCTCGGCGAGCTTGATCGCCGGCGGGTGGGCGTAGGACCACAGCGGCATGAACGCGAGGGTCTCGGCCTGCTGTGCGGCTGCCGCAGCCAGGTCCTTGCGACCGTGGCCGAGCTGGTTGACGAAGAGGCCGGCGAGGCCGTCGAGGTAGCGCTTGCCGTGGTTGTCGTAGAGGTAGACGCCCTCGCCGCGCACCATGATCGGTACGTCGTGGTCGGCGTACTGACCTTGGCGGGTGAAGTGCAGCCACAGGTTGTCCTTGGCTGCTCGCTGCAGATGGGCGTCATCGTTCATGCGAGCCATCGTCGCTGGATCGCAGGAAAAATGCAAGCGAATCAGTGGTTGAAGCGGCGTCGTACAACGGATCCGTAAGGAAAGGCGGGATCTGGACTCCTGATTTCGTCGTTCTCGCGTTAGAGTCTCGGTCATGGCTGACCAGACCTTCCGCAACTTCATCAACGGTGAGCTCGTCGACGCGGCGAGCGGAGCGACGTACGACGTCGTGGACCCCTCCACCGGCGCGGTCTACGCGCAGGCACCCCTCTCGGGCGCCGAGGACGTCGATCGCGCGTACGCCGCGGCCGACGCCGCCTTCGAGAGCTGGGGGGACACCACGCCGCGCGACCGCGCGACCGCGCTGATCAAGATCGCCGACGCGATCGACGCCCGCGCCGAGGAGATCTGCGGGGTCGAGGTGAAGGACACCGGCAAGCCGTTCGGGCTCACCATGGACGAGGAGCTCGGGATGGCCTCGGACCACTTCCGGTTCTTCGCCGGGGCGTCCCGGGTGCTGGAGGGGAAGAGCGCGGGGGAGTACCTCGCCGACCACACCAGCTGGATCCGGCGCGAGCCGATCGGCGTCGTCGGCCAGGTGACGCCGTGGAACTACCCGCTGATGATGATGATCTGGAAGATCGCCCCGGCGCTCGCGGCCGGCAACTCGATCGTGCTCAAGCCGAGCGACACCACGCCGGCATCCTCGATCCTCCTCGCCGAGATCTGCCAGGAGTTCCTCCCGCCGGGAGTGCTCAACGTCGTGTGCGGTGACCGGGACACCGGCCGGGCGCTGGTCGCCCACGAGACGCCGCAGATGGTCGCGATCACCGGATCCGTGCGCGCGGGCATGGAGGTGGCCGGCAGCGCTGCCGCGGACCTCAAGCGGGTGCACCTCGAGCTCGGCGGCAAGGCGCCGGTCATCGTCTTCGACGACGCCGACGTCGAGAAGGCGGCCGAGGCGATCGCGGTCGCCGGCTACTTCAACGCCGGCCAGGACTGCACCGCTGCCACCCGGGTCCTCGCCGGGCCCGGCGTCCACGACGACTTCGTCGCGGCCCTCGCCGAGCAGGCCCGCAACACGAAGACCGGCATGCCCGACGACGAGGACGTGCTCTACGGCGCCCTCAACAACGCCGACCAGCTGGCCCGGGTGGCGGGCATGGTCGACCGGCTGCCCGACCACGCGGACGTCAACGCGGGCGGCAAGACCCTGTCGGTCGCAGGGGGCGGAGAAGCCGGGTACTTCTACGAGCCGACCGTCCTGTCCGGCCTCAAGCAGGACGACGAGCAGATCCAGAACGAGATCTTCGGCCCCGTCATCACCGTCCAGCGGTTCTCCGACGAGGCCGAGGCGCTGCGCTGGGCCAACGGCGTGAAGTACGGCCTGGCCTCCAGTGTCTGGACCAAGGACCACGGCCGGGCGCTGCGGATGTCCCGCAAGCTCGACTTCGGCGTGGTCTGGATCAACACCCACATCCCGTTCGTCTCCGAGATGCCGCACGGCGGCTTCAAGCACTCCGGATACGGCAAGGATCTGTCGATGTACGGCCTCGAGGACTACACCCGCATCAAGCACGTGATGTCCTACTTCGGGGAGTAGATCGGAGCGGTCCCGACCGTTAGATCGATCCAATATCGGCAGGCGTGTGGGATAGCCCACAGAGGCCGCCCCCGGTGTGCAAACGGCTGCTCGGGAGTGGTTCCCTAGACCGGCCGCGGACGACGGTGTCCACAGATCAGGCAGTCCCAATCTGGTCGGAGAACCGCACCTCGAAGGGGTAGCGTCACAACCGGGCAGGACCGAAAGGCAAGGCAGCAAATGGTGGATGTGGAGCGGGTTCTCGACGAGGCGGGGCTGACGAATCCCTACGTTCGGGAGTACGTCACGCACTGGGCCGGCGTCACCGGCGCGGAGCGCGTCGAGGTGGTCAGCGCGGCCGACGACGCGCGGTTGGTCGCCGAGTCGCTCGAGGCGGGTGAGCTGCTTCCTGCCGGTGAGGGTCTCTACTACTCGCGCTCCTACTACAAGGACACCGCCCGCGCCGAGGAGCGCACGATCGTCGCCACCAACGACGAGGCCGACAAGGGCGTCTACAACAACTGGCGTCCGGCCGCGGAGATGAAGCCGCTGCTGATCGACCTGATGACCGGTGCGTCCGCAGGCAAGACGATGTACGTCATCCCCTACCTGATGGCGCCGAAGGGCTCCCCGCTCGAGAACTTCGCGGCCGGTGTCGAGCTCACCGACAACCGCAACGTGGTGCTCCAGATGATCCGCATGGCGCGGGTCGGCGTCGAGTACATCAACGACCTCGGCGACTCCTTCGTCAAGGCCGTGCACGTGACCGGCGACCTGGAGAACCTCGGCCAGGGCACCCCGGACGACAAGCGCTACTTCGTGACCGTCGCCGACGAGCGCACGATCCTGCACTTCGGTTCGTCGTACGGCGGCAACGCGCTGCTCGGCAAGATCGCCCACGGTCTGCGCCAGGGCTCCTACGACGGCTGGAAGAACAACTTCCTCGTCGAGCAGTTCATGCTGCTGGGCATCACCGACAAGGAGACCGGCAAGAAGTACAACATCTGCGGTGGCTTCCCGTCGGCCTCGGGCAAGACCAACCTCGCGATGACGCTCGCCCCCGACGCCCTCGGCGACCGTTACTACGTCGAGTTCTACGGCGACGACATCGCGTGGCTGTGGGTCGGCGACGACGGCAAGCTCTACGGCATGAACCCGGAGAACGGCGTCTTCGGTGTCGCCAAGGACACCAACGAGAAGACCAACCCGACCGCGATCGACTCGATCGTTCCGGGCACGGGCGCGATCTTCACCAACGTCGCCTACAACGAGGTGACGCAGCAGGTCTGGTGGGAGGGCCGCGGCGACAAGCCGACGGACCTCGACGGCTGGCTCGACTGGAAGGGCGACCGGATCGCCGACCGGTCCGCCGAGGAGGCCGACGCCCCCTGGGCGCACCCCAACAGCCGCTTCACCACGACCCTGGCCAACGTGCCCAACGTCGCCGAGGACTTCGAGGACCCGGCCGGTGTCGAGATCCACGGCATCATCTTCGGTGGCCGCACCCGCGACCGCGAGCCGCTGATCCGCGCGATCGACGACATCGCCGAGGGCGTCTACGACGGCCTCACCCTCGGTGCCGAGGCGACCGCCGCTGCGGACGGCCTCGAGGGCGTCCTCCGCTACGACCCGATGTCGATGCGTCCGTTCATGTCCTACCCGGAGGGCGCGTACGCCGCCCACTGGCTCAAGGTGATCGGCGCCGCCACCGAGAAGCCGGTCTTCGCACACGTCAACTGGTTCCAGCGCGGCGACGACGGTCGCTTCCTGTGGCCCGGCTACCGCGAGAACCTGCGCCCGCTCGTGTGGCTGATGCAGTACAAGAACGGCGAGGTCACCGGCGTGCAGACGCCGGTCGGCGTACTCCCGACCAAGGACGAGCTCAACCTCGAGGGCATGGACGAGCAGGCCCTGGCCGACCTCGACACCGTGCTCGAGATCGACGTCGACCGCTGGCGCCAGGAGATCGGCTTCCGCGAGAAGCACCTCGCCCAGTTCGAGGGCCTCCCCGAGGAGATCTGGGCTGCGCACCGCAAGGTCGCACAGGCTCTCGACTCCGAGTGACCTGACCACGCGCTGACGCGTCCGACGTCCCGCATCCCGCCAGGGGTGCGGGACGTCGCGCGTCCGGCAGCGCCGAGTCGGCTCATCTCTGCAGTCTGACGACCTCGAGTCGGCTCATCTCTGCAGTCTGAAGAGCTCGAGTCGTCCCGTTTCGGGACGACTCGACGGCTATCGGGTGCAGAGATGCGCCGACTCGTGGGAGCTAGGCTCCGCGTCATGCGCGCGGTCACCTGCCATCGGGGCGAGCTCAAGGTGGAGGAGGTGGCCGACCTGGTTCCCGGTCGCGGGCAGGTCCTGCTCGACGTCGAGCGGTGCGGGATCTGCGGCTCCGACCTGCACGCCAGGAAGCACGCCGACGTCACCGCCGACGGTGCGGCGGAGATCGGGTACGACGACTTCATGCGCTCCGCCCACACCGTGGTGATGGGGCACGAGTTCGTCGGCACCGTCGCCGACTACGGGCCGGGCTGCCGGAAGGCGTGGGCGCCGGGCGACCGCGTCGTCGCTCTCCCGGTGCTGCGCACCGACGGCGGCATCCACCTGACCGGGCTCTCGGAGAAGGCGCCGGGCGGGTACGCCGAGCAGGTGCTGGTCACCGAGTCGATGGCGATGCGGGTGCCGAAGGGGCTGGGGCCGGAGCACGCGGCGCTCACCGAGCCGCTCGCCGTCGCGCTGCACGCCGTGCGCCGCGGCCGGGTCGGTGCCAAGGACACCGCGGTCGTCGTCGGGTGCGGCCCGATCGGGCTCGCCGTGATCCTGATGCTCAAGGCCAGCGGCGTGCGGCACGTGATCGCCAGCGACTTCTCCGCCGGAAGGCGGCGGCTGGCCGAGGCGTGCGGCGCGGACGTCGTGGTCGACCCGGCGACGGACTCGCCCTTCGCCTCCTTCGCCGAGTCCTCGCGCTACCTCACCGAGGCCATCGCGCTCGCCGAGGTCGGCCTCGACGCGATGGACAAGCTGCGTCGCGTCCCGGTCCTGCCGTGGTGGCACGTCGTGCGGGCCGCCGAGAAGGCCGGCGCGACGCCGTCCGGGCCGGTCGTCTTCGAGTGCGTCGGCATGCCGGGCATCATCGAGCAGGTCATCACCGGCGCCCCGCTGCTCTCCCGCGTGGTGGTGGTCGGCGTCTGCATGGAGAACGACACGTTCCGCCCATCGATGGCGATCAACAAGGAGATCGACCTGCGGTTCGCGTTCGCCTACGACCCGTCGGAGTTCCACCAGACGCTGAGACGGATCGCCGACGGCAAGGTCGACGTCTCGCCCCTGGTCACCGGGACCGTCGGCCTCGACGGGGTCGCCGAGGCGTTCACCGCACTCGGTGATCCCGAGGTGCACGCGAAGATCCTGGTCGATCCGTCGCGCTGACGACCGGTACGGCGAGGCGGGTCTCCGCCGAGCGGCCACGGAGGACGGCGGCGCCGTACTCCTGCCAGCGAGCGGCCTCCTCGGGGTCGGCGACCTCGACGGTGTCCGACATCGCCAGCACCCGGCCCGGGACGTCCTTGGCGAGGTCGGTGAGGCGGGCGGCGGAGTTCACGGCGTCACCGATGACGGTGTACTCGTAGCGCTGCTCGTGGCCGACGTTTCCCGCGACCACCGTGCCCGTGGCGACACCGATGCCGGCGCCGATCTCGGGGACCTCGACCGCCAGCCGGGCGGCGGCGGCGCGGGCAGCGCCGAGCGCGGCGGCGGCGTGGTCGGCGTTCTCGACCGGCGCGCCGAAGATCGCGAGGACCGCGTCGCCGATGAACTTGTTGACCAGCCCGTGACGCCGGTCGACCTCGTCGACGACGACACCGAAGAACCTGTTGAGGACGGCGACGACCTCGGCGGGCGTGTGCGCGGTGGCGTACGTCGTCGACCCGACCAGGTCGACGAAGAGCACCGAGACGGTCCGGACCTCTCCGCCGAGCTCGACGTCGCCGACCGACGCCGCTGCGGCGACCTCGTGGCCGACGTGGCGTCCGAAGAGGTCCCGGATCTGCTCGCGCTCGCGGAGCCCGCGGACCATGTGGTTGAAGCCGCTCTGCAGGAGCCCGAGCTCGGTGCCGTCGTAGACGACGACGTCGGCGTCGAGGTCGCCCGACTCGACCGACCGGAGCGCGTCGCGCACCGACATGATCGGCGCCACGACCGCGCGGGCGTTGAGGAGGGTGACGAACAGCCCGAAGACGAGTACGACGCCGCAGACCACGATCGTCGCGACGGCGAGCTGGGTGAGAGTGGTCCCCCCGTCGGCGAGCGCGATGATCGCGGCGACGAGCAGTCCGACGACCGGTGTCGCGGTGCCGAGCATCCAGAAGATGACCATCCGCGGGCCGACGCCCGGGCCGCGCAGCCGGTTGCTGCTCGTCGTGTCGGCGAGCGCGCGGGCCGCGACCGGGCGGAGGGCGAACTCGGCCTCGAGGTAGGCCACCCCGGACACGACGAGGCCTCCGAGCGCGACGGTCAGGAAGGTGCTGAGCGCCCGGGACGGCTGCAGCACCAGGGCCAGGGCGGTGAACAGCGCCGTACCGCCGGTCCAGAGGGTGAGCTGCATCAAGGTGAGCTGCATCGGGACCCGCAGCGCCCGCTCGCGCTCGGCCGGGTCGGGATCGCGGTCGGACTCGGTCGCCCAGCGGAGCGAGCGGAGCGACGCCGCCGTACCCCAGACGACACCGACCGCGGCGGCGGCGACGACGTACACCGGGACGGCGACCGCCAGCGTGACCAGGGTGCGCGTCGTCGGTGGCGGTGACGGGACGACCCAGGTGTTGATCGCGAAGACCGCGGCGGCGCCGAGGACGTTGTTGCCGACGAGCGCGAACGTGAGGAGCAGCTGGATCCGGATCCGCAGCCGGCGCGGGGTCTGGTCGCGTGGACCGAGGATCCGGGCGCCGAACGGGCTGGACGCGCGCGGTCGCTCCGCGCCCTGCCTGGTCATGGGGTGAGGGTAGTGGTGCCCCGGGCTGAGGAGTGACGTCCGGCAGAGGTGCGCCGGCGGCGCGGGATGTCTGACGTTGTCGGAGCCGGGGCGGGATCAGCTCTGACTCAGGCGGCCGCCAGCTCGCGCTCGAGCTGCTCGACGTAGAGAACCTGGCGCTCCTGGCGGACGGCCCAGACGATGCCCGCGATCCAGACGACAGCGAGGGCGGCGACGATGCCGCCGACCGTGGCGCCGGTGGCGCCGAACGCTTCGGCGATCGTCTTGGAGTTCGTGACCACGATCAGGCCGCCGGCCGCGACACCGAGCACCCGTGCGGCGAGCTTGCGCACCAGCCAGGCCGCGATCGGGGCGGCGATCACGCCACCGGCGAGGAGCGCGACGGCGTACCCCCACGGGATGTCGGAGCTGGAGAGCGCGAACAGGAAGCCGAGCGAGCCGCCCACGGCGACGAGGAACTCCGAGGTGTCGATCGAGCCGATCACCTTGCGGGGCTCGAGCCGGCCGGAGGAGAGGAGCGTGGTCGTGCCGACCGGGCCCCAGCCGCCGCCACCGATCGCGTCGAGCGCGCCGCCGGCCAGACCCATCGGGGCGAGCATCCCGACCGGCGGGCGGGCCTTGAAGGTCGGGCGGCGACCGCCGAGCACGAGGAAGCGCCAGATGACGTAGACGCCGAGGCTGAGCAGGATGCCGGCGACCCACGGCTTGGCGGCGTCGCCGTCGAGGCTGGCGAGGAACGTCGCGCCTGCGAAGGCGCCGACGAATCCCGGGACGGCGAGGATGCCGACCGTGCGCCAGTCGACGTTGCCGAGCTTGTGGTGGGAGAAGCCCGACACCAGGGAGGTGCCGATCTCGGAGAAGTGCACGGCCGCCGACGCGGCCGCCGGTGCGATGCCGGCGGCGAGGAGGAGCGTGGACGACGTGACGCCGTAGGCCATGCCCAGCGATCCGTCGATGAGCTGGGCCAGCAGGCCGACGAATCCGAGAACCAACAACTTGCGCACGACGTGTCTCTCTCCGGTCTAGGGATTAATCCAAGTGGATTACTCAAGATTATGAACTCACGAGATCCGGTTGCGCAAGTATTGGAGTTGCGCGTGTCTGGGAGGCTGTCGTCATGACCGGCGCGGCGAAGCGAATCCTCCTCGAAGCGGTCGGCTGGCTGCTGCTGTTGGCGGGCCTCGCCGCGATCGTGCTGCCCGGCCCCGGCCTGCTGCTGATGTTCGCCGGCCTGGCCGTCCTGTCCCAGCAGTACACCTGGGCCGAGCGGTGGGTCGAGCCCGTTCGGCTCCGGGCGCTCCGTGGTGCCGCGGAGAGCGTCGAGACCTGGCCGCGGATCGTCGCGTCGACGATCTTCGCGCTGGGCCTGGTCGCGTGCGGCGTGCTCTGGATCGCGAGCCCGGCCGCTCCTGGGTGGTGGCCGCTCGCCGACAGGTGGTGGCTGCCCGGCGGCCTGTGGACCGGGATCACCCAGATCGTCTCGGGCATCCTCGCGCTGGTCCTGATCGCCTACTCCTACCGGCGGTTCCACGGGAAACCGGAGGCGGTCGACGCGCTCTCGTGGAAGATCGAGGACGCCGACGACGAGATGCACCACCGGGACTCGGCGGACTCGTCCTAGCGAGGCTAGAGGAGCGCGCGGGCGCCGTACACGAGGAGTCCGAGGAGCGCGCAGACGCCGATCGTGCGGAGCGGGCTCCACTTCGCGGCGAACATGCCGACCAGCGCGATCGCGGTGATGGCGAACGCGACCGGGTCCCAGGACGACAGGACCGGGACCTCGACGGTCACCGGGCCGCCGCCGACCTCGCGAGTGCGGTCGAAGAGCGTGTGCAGCGCGAAGAAGACCGCGAGGTTGGCGATGACACCGACGACGGCAGCGGTGATCCCGGTGAGCGCCGTGGTGAGGGAGCGGTTGCTGCGCAGGCGTTCGACGTACGGCGCACCGAGCAGCACCCAGAGGAAGCACGGGACGAAGGTCACCCAGGTCACCAGCAGGCTGGCGAGCACCGCCGCGACCCACGGGTCGAACGCGCCGGGGTGGCGGTAGGCGCCGACGAACGCGACGAACTGGACGACCATGATCAGCGGCCCGGGGGTGGTCTCGGCGAGGGCGAGGCCGCGGACCATCTCGCCCGGGGCGAGCCAGCCGTAGACCTCGACGGCCTGCTGGGCGACGTACGCCAGCACGGCGTAGGCGCCGCCGAACGTCACGACCGCGGCGCCGGAGAAGAACAGGCCCTGGTCGACGAAGACGTCCGTGGACGAGACGGTGAGCGCGAACCCGACGACGGGCGCGAACCACAGGGTGAGGCCGAGGACGAGCACGGCCAGGGACCGGCGGCGGGTCGGGAGCGTGTGGTGGAGCATCTCGTCGCTGATCAGCGGCGGTGGGCCGTCGGCCGCACCGTGGCCGGCGCCGGCCCGGCCGAGTGTCGGGATCCGGCGGCCGAGCACCCAGCCGACGACGCCGGCGCCGAGCACGACCAGCGGGAACGGGACCGAGAAGAGCGTCAGCGCCGCGAACGCGGCGACCGCGAGCGTCACCAGCGCCGGATGACCGAGCGCGCGCTTGCCGACCTTGTGGACGGCCTGGACGACGATCGCGATCACCGCGGGGCCGATGCCGGCGAAGAGCGCGGTGACCAGCCCGGTCTCGCCGAAGCGGACGTAGACGGCGGAGAGCGCCAGCAGGGCGAGTACGCCGGGGAGCACGAACAGGCTCCCGGCGATCATGCCGCCACGGGTGCCGTTGAGCAGCCAGCCGGTGTAGATCGCCAGCTGCTGCGCCTCGGGGCCCGGGAGCAGCATGCAGTAGTTGAGCGCGTGCAGGAACCGCTGCTGGCCGATCCAGCGCTTCTCGTCGACGAGCTTGTGCTGCATGACCGCGATCTGCCCGGCCGGCCCGCCGAAGGTCTGCAGCGAGATCGCGAACCAGGTCCGGGTCGCCTCCCGCAGGGGGATGACGTCGTTGCGGGCCGCGGGCTCCATGGCGGGCATCGTAAGTGCAGTCCCTGAACCGCCGGTGCCGACCGTCGTGTCGGGTGGTCGGTCTACCCTCGCCCCACGATGAGCCTCCACCTGCACCGCGCCCCGCGGACCGACCAGCTCGCCGACCGGCTCGGCGAGCTGTTGGCGATGCCGCCGGCCGACCCGTTCGCGGGTGAGCTGGTGGTCGTGCCGGCGAAGGGTGTCGAGCGGTGGCTCTCCCAGCGGCTGTCGCAGCGACTCGGGGTCAGGGCCGCGCGGCGGCGACGGCGTGTGCGCCGGGGTGGAGTTCCGGAGCCCGTGGTCGCTGTTCGCGGCGCTCACCGGCACCGACGACGAGGACCCGTGGGCGCCGGACGCGCTGGTCTGGCCGCTGCTCCGCACCATCGACGCATCGCTCGACGAGCCATGGGCGGCGACCCTCGCCCGCCACGTCGGGCACGGCGTCGACGGCGAGGAGGGCGACCTGCGGCGCGGGCGGAGGTTCGCGGTCGCCCGGCGGCTGGCGCGGATCTTCGCGGCGTACGCCGTGCAGCGGCCGGGCCTGGTCGCCGACTGGGCCGCCGACCGCGACACCGACGGCTGCGGCCGGCCCGTGGCCGACGACCTCGCCTGGCAGCCCGAGCTCTGGCGACGGCTCGCCGAGCGGGTCGACGCACCGGCGCCGCACGACCGTCACGCAGCGACGGTTGACGCCCTGCGCACCGACCCGGGGTCGTTCGACCTGCCGACCCGGCTGTCGCTGTTCGGGCACACCCGGCTGCCCACGACCGAGGTCGCGCTGCTCGACGCGCTGGGCGTCCACCGGGAGGTCCACCTGTGGCTGCCACACCCGTCCGCGGCGCTGTGGGACGCCCTGAGCGGACGGGTCGACGGGCCGGTGCCCCGCGCCGACGACGAGTCCCACCTGGCCGTCGGCCACCCGCTGCTCGCGACGCTCGGTCGCGACACCCGGGAGCTGCAGCGGACGCTGGCCACGGTGTCGCTGATCGACGAGCCGGTGGGAGCGGGCCCGACCCGGCAGCCCGAGGGTGGCGACCTTCTCGGGTGGCTGCAGGACGACCTGCGCGGCAACACGATGGGGGAGCGCGCCACCCGGGTGCTGCGACCGGACGACCGCAGCGTCCAGGTGCACGCGTGCCACGGGTCGGCGCGGCAGGTCGACGTACTCCGCGAGGTCCTGCTCGGGCTCCTCGACGACAACGACGACCTCGAGCCCCGCGACATGCTCGTGATGTGCCCGGACGTCGAGACGTACGCTCCGTTGATCGCGGCGGGGTTCGGTCTCGGCGACCTCGCCGGCACGAGCCTCGAGGACGGAGCGGGCGGCAGCCACCCCGCCCACCGGCTGCGGGTCAAGCTGGCCGACCGCGCCCTCGACCGCACCAACCCGCTGCTCGGGGTCGCCACGCGGCTGCTCGACCTCGCCGGCGGGCGCGCCGGCGTCGGCGACGTGCTCGACCTCGCCCACCTGGAGCCGGTCCGGCGGCGCTTCGGCTTCCGCGACGACGACCTGCAGACCATCGCCGAGTGGGCACGCGAGGCGGGCGTGCGCTGGGGCTTCGACGCCGAGCACCGGGCCGACTTCGGCCTGGAGGGGTACGTCGCCAACACGTGGCAGTTCGGGCTCGACCGGCTGCTCGCCGGGGTCGCGATGTCGGAGGACGCGGGCGCGTGGCTCGACCGGACCCTGCCGCTCGACGACGTCGGGAGCGGCGAGGTCGACCTGGTCGGCCGGCTGACCGAGCTCGTCGAGCGGCTGCGCGAGGTCACCGACCGGCTGGTCGGGACCCATCCGCTCGAGCACTGGCTCGCCGCGCTGCACGACGGCATCACCGCGCCTGACCGCGGTGCCGGCGACCGAGGCGTGGCAGACCGGGCAGGTGCAGCGCGAGCTCGGCCGGGTCGCCGAGGCCGCGGGTGCCGGCGGCGACGAGCTGCGGCTGCCCGACGTGCGCGCGCTGCTCACCGACCGGCTGGCCGGGCGTCCGACCCGGGCCAACTTCCGCACCGGCACGCTCACGGTGTGCACGATGGTGCCGATGCGGTCGGTGCCGCACCGGGTGGTCGCCCTGCTCGGCCTCGACGACGGCGTCTTCCCGCGGGTCGGCATCGCCGACGGCGACGACGTGCTGGCCCGCGACCCGATGACCGGCGAGCGCGACCCGCGCAGCGAGGACCGGCAGCTCTTCCTCGACGCGATCCTGGCCGCGACCGAGACGCTGGTCGTGACCTACACCGGCGCCAACGAGTACTCCGGCCAGCCGCGGCCGCCGGCATCGCCGCTCGGCGAGCTCCTCGACGCCCTCGACGTCACGGCGACGACGTCCGAGGGACGGCCGCGTCTCCGACGCGGTCACCGTCCGCCACCCGCTGCAGCCCTTCGACCGGCGCAACGTGACCCCGGGAGCGCTGGTCGCCGACCGGCCGTTCAGCTTCGACCGCGCGCGCGCTCGCGGGGCGGTCGCCGCGGCCGGGGACCGCGGTCGCACCCGCCGCGGCTGCTGGCCTCGCCGTTGCCGCTCGCGAGACGACCGACGACGTCGTCGCTCGACGACCTGCTCGGGTTCTTCCGGTCGCCGGTGCGCGGCTTCTTCCGCGACCGGCTCGACCTCGCCCTGCCCCGCGACGAGGAACCGCTCGACGACGGGCTGCCCGTGGAGATCGACAGCCTCGCCCAGTGGGCCGTCGGCGACCGGGTGCTCCGCGACCTGCTCGCCGGCATCCGATCCCGAGCAGCGCCCGCCAGCAGGAGTGGCGCCGCGGCGTGCTCCCTCCGGGGTGGCTCGGCTGGCGGATGCTCTCGGCGACATCGCTCGGTCAAGGCCGAGCCCGATCGCCGGCCGAGGGCCGCCGGCTGCGCACCCAGCCACCGCGACGCGGTCGACATCGACGTCGACCTCGGCGACGGGCGCAGGCTGCGCGGCACCGTGCCCGGAGGTGTACGGCGACCGCCTGGTGCCGGTGCACCTACAGCCGGCTCGGCGCCAGCCAACGGCTGCAGGCCTGGATCCAGCTGCTCGCGCTGGCGGCGGCCGACGAGGACCGGGCGTGGACCGCGCACACGCGCTCGGCCGTCCGACCAACAGCAGGTCGCGCGCGTCGACGGCGTCCGCGATCTCGCTGCTCGGCCCGCTCGACCACACCGCCCTCGACGTGCTGCGCGACCTCGTCGCCTGCGCGACCGCGGGCCTGACGCGAGCCGCTGCCGCTGCCGCTGAAGTCGTCCCTCGACCTACGCCCGACAGCGGCGGACCCGCGCCGCAGGTCGACGCGAGGCGCTGACGAAGGCGGGCTACGACTGGGACGACGGGCGGTTCCCCGGCGAGTGCTCCGACGTCGAGCAGGTGCGCGCGTGGGGCGCGGGACGCGCCGGTGCCCGGGCTCGCGGAGTCGCCGCGGTCGCCGGCGAGGAGCACCCCGGCGAGTCGTCGCGGTTCGGCGCGCTGGCGCTGCGGCTGTGGAGCCCGCTGCTGACCGGGCGGAGCAGGGGAGCTGGTGACGCCGTGACGACGATCCGCAGACCTTCGACCTCGCCGGGCCGCTGCCGACCGGGACCACCCTGCTCGAGGCCAGCGCCGGCACCGGCAAGACGTTCACCGTCGGCGCGCTGGTGACGCGCTACGTCGCCGAGGGCGTGGCGCCGCTCGACGAGATGCTCGTCATCACCTTCGGCCGGGCGGCCAGCCAGGAGCTGCGCGAGCGGGTGCGCTCCGCAGCTGGTCGAGGCCGAGCGCGCGCTGGCCGACCCGGCGCGGCCGACCCCGACAACACGCTGCTCGCCGCACCTGCTCGACGTCGACGACGCCGAGCGCGCGGTCCGGCGCGCCGGCGGCTGCGCGACGCGCTGGCCTCCTTCGACGCGGCCACCATCGCGACCACCCACCAGTTCTGCCAGCTCGTGCTGCGCTCGCTCGGCGTCGCCGGCGACACCGACGCCGGCGCGACCCTGGTCGAGTCGCTCGACGAGCTCGTCGTCGAGGTCGTCGACGACCTCTACCTCGCGGCGGTTCGGCGGCGAGCAGCAGAGCGCCGCCGTTCGGCCGCGACGTCGCGCTCGCGCTCGCCCGCAAGGTGGTCGGCGACCCGCAGGCGGTGCTGCGCCGAGGCCGACCCGCGGCGCCCGGTGGCCGTCGCCCGGGTGGCGTTCGCGCGCGCGGTACGCGCCGAGGTCGAGCGGCGCAAGCGGCGGCTCGGCATCCTGTCCTACGACGACCTGCTGAGCCGGCTCGCGGACGGCGCTCGGCCGACGACGACGCCCCGGCCCGCGCGCGGATGCGGGAGCGGTGGCGGATCGTGCTGGTCGACGAGTTCCAGGACACCGACCCCGTGCAGTGGGAGGTGCTCGACCGGGCGTTCTCCGGCCACGCCACGATGGTGCTGATCGGCGACCCCAAGCAGGCGATCTACGCCTTCCGCGGCGGCGACGTCGTCGACCTACCTCATCGGCCGCCCGCAGCCGCCGACCACGCGCGCGACGCTCGGCACCAACTGGCGCTAGCGACGAGGCGCTGGTCGACCGGCTGCAGGTGGTGCTCCGCGGCGCAGCGCTCGGCGACCCGAGATCGTGGTGCGCGACGTCGACGGCGCACCACGCCGGCAGCCGGCTGGCCGGGCGCGCCGCACCCCGCGCCGTTCCGGATCCGGCGGCTGCCGCGCGACCGGGCTGCCAGCTGGTCAAGCGCGCGACCTGATCAGGCGCGCGCCGACGCCCGCGAGCACATCGCCGACGACTGCGCCGCCGACATCGCCGCGCTGCTCGGCGTCCGGCGCCACCTGGGACGGCGAGCCGCTCGCAGGCCGGCCAGGTCGCGGTGATCGTCGCCGAGCGCGAGCACGGCGCAGCTTGTGCAGCGAGCGCTCGCGCGAGCGCGGCGCTGCCGGCCGTGATGGCCGGCGGCGGCGACGTGTTCCTCACCGAGGCGGGCGACGAGTGGCTGACGCTGCTCGACCGCGCTGGAGTCGCCGCACCGGTCGGGGCTGGTGCGGGCGGCGGCGCTCACCCAGTTCTTCGGCCACACCGCCGAGCGAGCTCGCCGTCGGGGGTGAGGAGCTGACCGCCGGGGTCGCCGACCGGTTGCGGGGCTGGGCGCTGCTGCTCCGCGGGCGGGGTGTGGCGGCGCTCGTCGAGGCTGCCGAGGAGCGCGGCCTCACCGGCCGGGCTGCTCGGCCGCGACCGACGGCGAGCGCCTGCTCACCGACCTGCGCCACCTCGGACAGCTGCTGCACGAGGTGGCGGTCCGCGACGGCCTCGGGCTCACCGCCCTGCTGGAGTGGTTCCGGGACGAGCGGCGGAGGACGGCCGCGGGCGAGCGACCGCGGCGCCTCGACTCCGACGCGGCCGCCGTGCAGATCGTGACCGTGCACGGCAGCAAGGGGCTGGAATACCCGGTGACCTACCTGCCGTTCGCCTACGAGCACTTCGCACGGCCGGTCGACATCGCGCGAGTTCCACGACGACGACGGGCGCCGCACGCTCGACGTCGGCGGCGCGGGCGCCGCGTGGAGCGACCACGTCCGCCGCCACCAGGCCGAGGAGCTCGGCGAGGAGCTGCGCGACCTCTACGTCGCGCTCACCCGAGCGCAGTCGCAGGTGGTCGCCTGGTGGGCGCCGACCTCCAACACCCCGCACGGCGGGCTGCACCGGCTCCTCTTCGGTCGCCAGCCCGGCACCGCGGAGGTGCCGGGCGAGCAGGGCGTCGGCGACGACGACTACGCCGCGCGGATCCTCGGCCTGATCGAGGAGCTGGGCGGGCCGGCCGCCGAGGTCACCGAGGTGGTGCCGACCGAGCCGGTCGCCACCGCCGGCGGGACGGCCGAGCTCGCCGTGCGCCGGTTCGAGCGGGGCGTCGACACGGAGTGGCGGCGGACGTCGTACTCCGGGCTGATCCGGGCGGACGAGACCGCGGTCGCCGGTGACGTCACGAGCCGGAGCAGACGGGGCGCGACGACGAGCCCGGCGGGCCCGAGGTCGAGGTCGGTGTCGACGTCGACGCACCCGCGTCGTTGATGGACGACCTGCCCGCCGGGCGCGACGTTCGGCTCGTTGGTGCACGCCGTCCTCGAGCACACCGACCCCGACGCCGACGACCTGCACGGCCGAGCTCCGGCGGCACGTCTCCGACCAGCTCCGGTGGTGGTACGTCGCTGCAGACCCCTCGGACGATCGCCGACGCCCTGGTGCCGGTGCACCACACCCCGCTCGGCCCCCTGGTCCCCGGGCTGACGCTGGCCGAGATCCCGCTCCGCGACCGGCTCCGCGAGCTCGACTTCGAGTTCCCGCTCGCGGGTGGCGACCGGGCCCGGCCGCGGGCCGGCGACCCGGTGGGCCCGCGGCTGCGCGACGTCGCGCCGCTCCTGCGGCGGCACCTGCCGGCGACCGACCCGCTGGCGGCGTACTCCTCGACGCTGGAGCGCCCCGCGCTCGGCGACCAGGCCCTCCGCGGCTACCTCTCGGGCTCGGTCGACGTCGTGCTGCGGGTGCCCGGTGACGACGGTGCGCCGCGGTTCGTGGTCGTCGACTACAAGACCAACCGGCTCGCCGAGGGCTACGGGCCCGACGAGCTGGCCGGGGCGATGCTGCACTCCCACTACCCCCTGCAGGCGATGCTCTACTCCGTCGTCGCGCACCGCTACCTGCGCTGGCGGGTGCCGGACTACGACCCCGATCGTCACCTCGGCGGGGTTCTCTACCTCTACCTGCGCGGGATGCGGGGTCCGGACACGACGGTGACCGACGGCCACCCGGACGGCGTCTTCTCCTGGCGACCGCCGACGGCGCTGGTGATCGCGCTGTCCGACCTGCTCGACGGGGAGGTGCCGACGTGATCGAGCGGTGGGAGACCGACGACCCGGCCGACGCTCGCTACGCCCTCGGCGCCACAGGGCTGCTCGCCGAGTTCAACCGTGCGGGGGTGCTGACGGCGGCCGACGTCCACGTCGCGACGCGGACCGCCGAGCTCGTCGGAGAGGACGCCGACGACGTGCGGCTCGCGGTCGCGCTCGCCGTCCGTGCGGCCCGGCACGGCTCGGTGTGCGTCGACCTCGCCGCGCTCGGGGGCGACGACGGGGATGGACTTCCGTGGCCCGGGGCGGAGGGGTGGACTGACCGGGTCGCCGCGAGCGCGCTGGCGCAGCAGTCCGTGCTCCGCGTCGACGACGGCCTGCTCTACCTCGACCGGCACTGGCGCGAGGAGCGGCAGGTGCACGACGACCTCGTCGCCCGGCTCGACGCCGCGGTGCCCCCGGTCGCCGACCCGGCGCTGCTGGAGACGTCGGCCGCCCGGCTCTTCCCCGGCGAGGGGTACGCCGAGCAGCGGGCCGCCGCGCTCGCCGCCGTCCGGCAACGCACGACCGTCCTGACCGGCGGCCCCGGCACCGGCAAGACCACGACCGTCGCCGGGCTGCTGGCGCTGCTGACCGAGCAGGCGCTCGCTGCCGACGGTGGCGCGCCGCTGCGGATCGCGCTCACCGCTCCGACCGGCAAGGCCGCTGCGCGGCTGCAGGAGGCGGTCGAGGAGGTGCAGGCCGCGGGCCGGTTCACCTCCGACGACCGGGCCCGGCTGGCGGGGCTGTCCGCGTCGACCCTGCACCGGCTGCTCGGGTGGCGGCCGGGATCGCGCACCCGGTTCAAGCACCACCGCGGCAACCGGCTGCCGCACGACGTGATCGTCGTCGACGAGACGTCCATGGTGTCGCTGACGATGATGGCGCGGCTGCTGGAGGCGGTCCGGCCCGAGACCCGGCTGGTCCTGGTCGGCGACCCCGACCAGCTCGCGTCGGTCGAGGCCGGGGCGGTGCTCTCCGACCTGGTCGGCGGGCTCCGGGAGCGCGCTCCGGGCGTGGTCGCCGAGCTCACCACCACCCGCCGGTTCGGCCGGACGATCGGGGCGCTGGCAACGGCGCTGCGCGACGGGGATGCCGACCAGGTGCTGACGCTGCTGCGCTCGGGGGCCGACGACGTCGTACTCATCGATCCGGAGGACGGCGCCGCCATGGCCGCACTGCGCGGCGACCTGGCGAGGCGCGCGGTCGCCGTACGCTCCGTGGCCGCGACCGGTGACGCCGCTGCCGCCGTCGCGGCTGCCGACGACCACCGGCTGCTGTGCGCCCACCGCGAGGGGCCGTGGGGTGTCCAGCACTGGAACCACCAGGTCGAGCGCTGGCTCGGGGAGGCGCTCGGAGTCGGGGTCGGGGCGGCGTGGGGACACGAGTGGTACGCCGGCCGGCCCGTCCTGGTGACCGCCAACGACTACGGCCTCGGCCTCTTCAACGGCGACACGGGCGTCGTCGTGCAGGACGGCAGCGACCCCGGCGCGCTGCGGGTGGTGATCTCGTCGGGCGCGCTCGCCTCGTTCGCGCCGTCGCGGCTCGGTGACATCGAGACCCTGCACGCGATGACGGTGCACAAGAGCCAGGGCAGCCAGGCCCGCACCGTCACGGTGCTGCTCCCGCCCGACGACTCGCCCCTGCTGACCCGGGAGCTGTTCTACACCGCAGCCACCCGGGCCCAGGATCGGCTGCGGGTGGTCGCGACCGAGGCGGCGATCCGGGCGGCTGTGACGCACGACCGCGCAGCGGGCGACGGGCCTGCGGCGCCGTCTGGGCCGCCGTTCCGACGGGACACGGGGCTGACTGATCAACGGCCGGGCGTGCAACAGTGGCGACACGTGCGCGGGTTAGCCTGCCAGACATGCCGTTCCTGCTGCGGGTTGAGCTTCCCGACGTTCCCGGTTCGCTGGGTCGTGTCGCGACTGCGATCGGTATGGCCGGCGGTGACATCGAGGCGATCGAGATCGTCGAGAAGCGCCCGGACGGGACCGCGCTGGACGACGTACTCCTCGAGACCGCGCCGGGCGCGATGCCCGACTCGATCGTGTCCGCGTGCAGCGCGATCGACGGTGTCAAGGTGGTGTGGATCAGCCGCTACCCGGCCGGCGGCAACCTGGTGCTCGACCTGGAGGCGGTCGAGGAGCTGACCGCGTCACCGGGTGCCGCGATGGACAAGCTGGTCGACCTGCTGCCCGCGACCTTCCGCGCCGACTGGGGTGCGCGGGTGCACCGCGCCAAGGGCCTCGTCTACGGCACCTCGGCCGCCCCCGAGGCCCTCGAGTTCGTCGAGCTCGAGGCCCCTGCCCGGCTCGAGGCTCCCGACGACGACGTCACGCTGTACGCCGCCGCCCGCCTCGACGGCAACGAGATCGTCGTCATCGGCCGCCACGGGGGCCCGGACTTCGCCGACTCCGAGATCGCCCGCCTGGGCCATCTCAGTGGGCTCGCGGTCACGATCGCGAGCAGCTGACCGCAGGTCAGTCCGTGACGGGTTCGAGCAGGAACACCGGGATCTCCCGCTCCGTCTTCTGCTGGTACGACGCGTACGTCGGCCACGTCGCGACCGCGTGCTCCCACCAGTCGGCCCGCTCGGAACCCTCCGCCAGCCGCACCCGGTAGGTCCTCGGCTCCGGCCCGTCCTGGAGGTCGACGACCGGGTGGGCGAGGAAGTTGGCGTACCAGCTCGGGTTGTCCGGCGAGCCGCCCTTGGACGCGACGGCGGCGTAGACCCCGTCCTTCTCCACCCGCATGACCGGGTTCTTGCGCAGCTTGCCGGACTTCGCGCCGACCGACGTGATCACGACGATGGGGTCGCCGCTGGCCCGGAGCGTGTTCGCCTCTCGCCCGCCGGAGGCCTCGTAGGCCGCCACCTGGTCGCGGACCCACTTCGTGCTGCTCGGCTCGTACTCACCCTGAAGCGTCATGGTCAGCACAAGATCAAGGCACCACCCGGTATTCCGGTGAGCGGAACGTCAGGTCTCGAGCCCGGCGAAGAGCGCCCGCCGGCTGGCTCGCACGTGCTCACGCATCACCCGTTCGGCGCTGTCGCTGTCCTTCTGCGTGATCAGGTCGAACACCAGGTGGTGTTCGTGGTCGGACTGCAGCAGCCGCCCCGGCTGGTTCAGCGACGTGTGGACGAGGCGCGGGTAGGCAAGCTGGTTCATGAGGATCCGGTAGTGCGCCTCGAGCTTGTTGTTGTCGGATCCCACGATGATCAGCTCGTGGAACTCCTGGACGAGCTCGGCATAGCGCGCCCGGTCATCGCCGGCGACGGCGGCGTCTGCTTGACGGAGGTTCTCCTCGAGGAGGTCGATCTCGGCGACCTTGCCGCGCTGGGCGAGCAAGCGGGCCGCAGCGCCCTCGAGCAGCTCCTTCATCTCGAACAGCTCGGAGATCTCTCGACGGGACGGGGTCGTGACGAAGGTGCCGACCCGGGGCCTGACGTCGACCAGCCCCTCGGTCTGGAGCTGCTTCAGCGCCTCACGAACCGGTGTCCGGCTCACCCCGAACTCGTCGGCGAGAGCAAGCTCGGACAGCAACGCGCCGGGCTCGAGTCGACCGTTGATGATGCGCTGTCGCATCTCGGCGATGACTCGGGCTTGGATCGACCCGGAGCCTTGTAGCGCCGACCCGTTCGACTCGTTTGGCATCCGACCCTCCTTCGCGTTTCGCTGTCTCAGCAAATCATCTCAGAGGCGAAGGCTCGGGCGGTCATTCACCGGCTCGGCGCACCGAGGTCGATCGGACAAGACGCCAAGAAACCGTCCTCAGTCCTGTCCGACCGAGATGATGCCGAGCGCCGTCAGCAGCGAACGCGGATCCCAGGTGACGAACTCCTCCACGATCTTGTCGCCGTCGAACCGCGAGAACGTCGCGCCGCTGACCTTCACGGCCTGCTTCGTTGCGGGCACGCCGAGGAACGAGTTGCTGTGGTTGCCGCTGCTGTGCCAACGAATGGCTGCGCTGTCGCCTTCGACGACGACGTCATCGATGGTCGTCACGAGGTCGGGGAACGCGGATCGCGTGGCGAGGATCGCTGCCTTGAACTCCGCGAGGCTCTGGACCGTGTCGTCGTGGCCGTGGCGCACGTAGTCCGGACTGAGCAGCTCGTCGAAGGCGTCGACGTTGCCGTCATCCCATGCCGCCGCCCAAGCGCGCTCGATGAGTCCTCGACGGTCTTCAGTGTTCGACATCCGACTTCTTCTCCTTCGGGTTCAGGTTCGTCTGGTCGAGGTCCACGTCGGTGGACAGGTCCTTCCAGAACGCGACCGCGAGAGCGGCGATGATGACGAGGAACGGCAATGACGTGACGATCACGGTGTTCTGCAGCGCTGACAGGCCGCCGGCGAGCATGAGCACGATGGCCGTGATGCCGGTCAACACGCCCCACAGGACCAGCACCGGACGACGAGGAGCCAGCGAGCCGTTCGACGTCATCATGCTGAGCACGTAGGTGTTCGCGTCCGCGCCGCTGACGAAGAACATGACCACGAGGATGATGGCGATCACCGAGGTGACGCCGGCGAGAGGGAAGTTGTCCAGCGTGGCGAAGAACGCGCTGTTGATGTCGGCCGTGGTCTGCTCGGCGATGGTCCCGTCCTGGAACATGTCGACGTGGATCGCGGTCCCGCCGAACACGGTGAACCAGGTGAAGAACACGATGCTCGGCACGACCAGGACACCGGAGATGAAGCCGCGGATGGTGCGACCCCTTGAGATCCTCGCCAGGAACACCCCGACGAACGCGCCCCAGGAGACCCACCACGACATCATGAAGTAGGTCCACCACTGCATCCACTCGAGATCGCCGAAGGCGGTGCCCTGCAAGCTCATCCGGAAGAAGTCGGTCGCGTAGGTGCCGAGCGACTCGATGTACAGGTTGGCGAGGAAGACCGCGGGCCCGACGATCAGCATGAACACGAAGAGGCCGATGGCCAGCGCGCTGCTGCCCTGGCTGAGGTACTTGATCCCCTTGCTCACGCCGGTCACGGCCGACATCGTGAAGATGGCCGTGACGGCGGCGATGATCAGCACCTGGGTCACGCTGTTGACCGGGACACCCCACACCCGGGCGAGGCCGTTGTTGACCTGTAGAGCACCCAGGCCGAGCGACGTGGTGGTGCCGAACAGCGTCGCGAACACGGCGAGCACATCGATCAGCTTGCCGATCGGTCCGTCTGCGTGGCGACCGATCAGAGGTACGAAGAGCTGACTCACGAGCGACCGTCGGCCCTTGCGGTAGGTCGAGTAGGCGATGGCGAGTCCGAAGACGGCGAAGATCGCCCACGCGTGCAGCCCCCAGTCGAAGTAGGAGTACTGCAGCGCGCGAACCGCCGCGTCCGGTGACCCGGGCTCGGCCAGCCCGTGCGGCGGCGTCGCGAAGTGCGAGATCGGCTCGGCGACGCCGTACGACACGAGACCGATGCCCATCACCGCACTGAGGATCATCGCGAACCAGGTGATGGTCGAGAACTCCGGCCGATCAGTGTCCTTGCCCAGTCTGATCGAACCGGCCGGGCTGATCGCGAGGAAGACGAGGAACACCAGCAGGGCGAGGGTGACGACCAGATAGCTCCAGCCGAGGCTCGACGTCACCCAGTTGAGCGACGACGTGGTGACCTTGTTCAGGTTGTCGGTGAAGATGACGCCCCACGCGACGAAGACCGATGCGACCGTGACCGAGGTCCAGAAGACCGAACCGAGTCGGTCCGCCTTGGGTGGGGTGTCCGTGGTGCTCATGGGGTCTGTCGCCTGTCCCGAGGGCGTCGCGGACTCCGATGGAGCCGCTCGGAGATTGCTGGACATGCCGCTCCTTGGGTTTGGTCGTGCCCTGGGCTCAGGGTGGTTGGCATACAAGAAGAAGTTAGGCACGTCACACCCTCATGTCAATAGTGCATCCCGGCTTCCGCGTTCCGGCGCCCGGCCTGAAGGCCGAATCTAGGCTAGAAGCCTGGAATTGAGCGCACATCGCGGTCACTGGCCACCGATTTGTCGCGACGTCGGGATCAGTCCCTTGACCAGGGGGAAGCGCGGCGGCTAGGTTCTGTGCCATGCAAGAGTCGATGGAGCGGAAGGTCGAACCAGACGTCGGCCTCAGGAAGTTGGTGACCTACCGGGAGCTGGTGCTCCAGGAGGCCGGCGAGGCGGTCACGCACACGGTTGCCCGTGCGAGCGTTGCTGCTGTGGTGCGCAATCCCTGGGCTCGCACGTCCGCCTCAGAGGATCTGTCCGAGGCAGTGGTCCGCGTCGCGCCGGTCCTCGCGAGGGTGCTCTCGGATCGTCTGATCGAGGCGCTCGGGGGGGTCGACCAGATCGAGACCTTCGGCAAGGGAGCGATCGTGGGCTCGGCGGGCGAGATCGAGCACGCCGGTGCGCTCATCCACACCCCCTACTTCGGCAACCTCGTCCGAGAGTTCCTCGAGGGCGAATCGATCATGTGCTTCGCCGACGCACGAGCCGAAGCGGGGGAGACCCTGGTCGTTCCGCTCTGGCACAAGTCCCAGGCGGCGACCCGGAGCCACTACCAGACGATCTCCGCTCGGGTGCCCGACGCCCCACGTGCCGATGAGATCGTCGTGATCGCCGCCGCTTCGACCGGTCCTCGTCCACACGAGCGCATCGGCGACCGCAAGACCGACCCTGTCATCACCGCCGAGAACCTGGAGGTAGCTCTCTCATGAAGCTGCGCAAGATCGTCACCATCGTCGAAGAGACCTTGACGGAGGGTGGACGAGAAGTGTCGCCGACGGCCCGCGTGGCTGTTGTCGCTGCGATCATCGAGAATCCGTGGGCCGGGCAGGGCTACGTCGAGGACCTCGGTCCCGGCATCGACGCCAACGCCTCCGATGTCGGCGCCCTGCTGGCGCCGCTGGTGCTCGACGCGCTCGGCGACAAGGCCGAGGCGTACGGCAAGGCAGCCATCGTGGGTCTGGACGGCGAGATCGAGCACGGCTCGGCGCTGATCCACACGCTGAAGTTCGGTGACCACTTCCGCAACGCGGCGAACGCAACCACGCTGCTCCCGGCGGTCGAGAAGCGTGCCGCGGCGGGCGTGGTGTTCGACATCCCGCTCAAGCACATCACCGACGCGACGATCCGGTCGCACCACCAGTCGATCGAGGTGCGGATCGCCGACGCACCCCACGCGAACGAGATCGTGATCGCGCTCGCTGCCGCGTCGCAGGGCCGACCCCAGCAGCGTCTGGCGGCGCTCTCGACCGAGCAGTAGTCGGCGATGCTATGAGCACACCATCGATGGTGCTCCTCCACGGCGTCGGTCTCGATCGCACCGTGTGGGAACCGGTCGTGGAGCGGCTCTCGGACCGCTTCACGATGATCACTCCCGACCTGCTGGGCCACGGACAACGACCGCCCGCCCCTCCGGGAGTGAACCTGGCCGACCTTGCGGCGGGGATCATCCAGGAGATCCCGAAGGGTGCACACCTCGTCGGGTTCTCGCTCGGCGGCCTCGTCGCCCAGTACGTCGCAATTCAGCGCCCCGACCTGGTCGCGACGCTCACGTCGGTGAGCTCGGTGTGCAAGCGGACCCCTGCCGAGCGGGAGGCCGTGCTCAGCCGGCTCGATGTCGCCCAGGCGGACTTCTCGGCGACGGTGGCTGCGTCCATCAGCCGCTGGTTCGAGGGATCGACCGTCGATCCTGAGTGGATCGCCCGCACCGAGGCGACGCTCATGGCCAACGACGTCTCGTCGTTCCTGAACTGCTATCGCGTGTTCGCCACTGCCGACGCCGAGCTCGTGCCGGACCTCGAGCGGATCTCGGCTCCGACCCTCGCCATCACGGGTGAGAACGACCCGGGATCGACACCCGAGATGAGCCACCGACTCGCATCGGCAGTCCCCGACGGCCGGGCGGTCGTCGTGCCCGATGCGCGTCACATGCTCCCCATCGAGAACCCCGACGCTCTCTGTCAGAGCATCGCCACCTTCATCGGAGATAACGCCAATGTCTGACACCACGTTGCAGCACTTCATCGGCGGCCAGCAGGTCGAGCCGGTCACGGGTGAGTACTTCGAGAGCTTCAACCCCACGACGGGCAAGCCGATCTATCGCGCGGCCCGCGGCACCGCCCCCGACATCGACGCCGCTGTCGCGAGTGCCAAGGAGGCCTTCGAGGACCCGCGCTGGCGGCAGCTGAGCCAGACGCGGCGGGGCCACCTCCTGCGACGCCTTGCTGACCTCATCGGTGAGAACGCCGAAGAGCTCGCCCAGATGGAGAGCCGGGACAACGGAAAGCTCATCCGCGAGATGCGAGGGCAGCTGGCGACGCTGCCGGAGTACTACTACTACTACGCGGGGCTGGCCGACAAGATCCAGGGCGACTTCATCCCCACCTCCGATCGGCAGGTGCTGAACTACACGGTTCGCGAGCCTCTCGGTGTGGTGGGAGCGATCACGCCGTGGAACTCTCCGCTGACGCTGACCAGCAGCAAGCTCGCGCCGGCGCTGTGCGCGGGGAACACCGTGGTGGTCAAGCCGTCGGAGTACACCTCCGCAACCTTGCTCCGGCTCGCCGAGCTCGTGGTCGAGGCCGGGTTCCCGCCCGGTGCGGTCAACGTCGTCACCGGCTTCGGGCTCGAGGCGGGGCAGCCGCTCGTCGACCACCCGGATCTCGCGAAGATCTCGTTCACGGGCAGCACCGTCACCGGCTCCCGCATCGCGGCCGCGACGGCCAGCCGGTTCATCGGATCGACCCTCGAGCTCGGCGGCAAGTCCCCCAACATCGTGTTCGAGGACGCGAACATCGCCAACGCAGCCATGGGAGTCGTCGCTGGCATCTTCGCGGCCGCCGGCCAGACGTGCATCGCCGGCAGCCGGGTCTTCGCCCACAAGTCGGTCTATGACGAGCTGCTCGAACGGGTCGAGACCCGGGCGAAGAGCATCCGGATGGGGGATCCGCTGGACCCCGAGACCGAGATCGGGCCGCTGGCGTTCCAGGACCAGCGTGACAAGGTCGCCGGGTACGTCGACATGGGCCGGAGCGAGGGGGCCCGCGTCCTCACGGGTGGTCACGCCACCGACGGGGGGCTCGGCGGGTACTTCTACGAGCCGACGATCCTGGTCGACGTCAACAACGACATGCGCGTGGTGCGCGAGGAGATCTTCGGTCCCGTGCTCGCGGTCATGCCGTTCGAGACCGAGGAGGAGGTCGTCCGTCTCGCGAACGACACCGAGTTCGGGCTGGCTGCTGGGATCTGGACGACCAACCTCGGTCGAGCCCACCGGGTGGCGTCGCGCATCGAGGCCGGCACGGTGTGGATCAACACCTATCGGGCGATGTCGCCCATGTCCCCGCGTCAGGGTTACAAGTCCAGCGGGGTCGGCGTCGAGCACGGCACCGAGACCATGAAGGAGTACACGAAGCTCAAGAGTGTGTGGGTCAACACCAGCGAGGAGCCCGTCGCCGACCCCTTCACCCTGCGCAGCTGACGTGCCGCAGATTTCGATAACCATCGCGGAGGGCCGATCGCCCGATCGCATCCGACGGATGATGCACGAGGTGCATGCGGCCGTGCTGCGCACGGTCGACACGCGCCCGGAGTACATCCGTGTGGTCGTCAACGAGGTTCCGCGATCACATTGGGCGACCGGCGACGTGACCCTGTCCGAGATGGATGCTGGGAACCAGGCCGATGATGAGGACAAGACATGAGATTTTCGCTGTTCGTGCACATGGAGCGATGGGACGACGAGGTCGGCTACCGCGAGCTCTTCGAGAACCTGACCGAGCTCACCGTCCTGGCTGAGGAGGGCGGGTTCAGCACCGTCTGGATCGGTGAGCACCACTCGATGGACTTCACGATCTCCCCGAGTCCGATGCCGCTGCTGGCCTATCTCGCGGCCAAGACCTCGACGATCCGTCTCGGGGCGGGGACGATCATCGCGCCATTCTGGAACCCGATCCGGGTCGCCGGTGAGTGCGCACTGCTCGACGTCATCAGCGACGGCAGGATGGAGGTCGGGCTCGCTCGCGGCGCCTACCAGTTCGAGTTCGACCGGATGGCCGGTGGCCTCCCGGCCGCCGACGGTGGCAAGTACCTCCGCGAGCTGGTCCCGGCCGTGCGCGAGCTGTGGCAGGGCGACTATGCCCACGACGGAGAGATCTGGCAGTTCCCCGTCTCGACGAGCGTCCCCAGGCCCATCCAGCAGCCGACGCCACCGATGTGGATCGCCGCGCGAGACCCTGACTCCCACAACTTCGCCGTAGCCAATGGCTGCAACGTCATGGTGACGCCGCTGATGAAGGGCGACGAGGAGGTCGTCGATCTCCTGAACAAGTTCAACACCGCCTGCAGCAACAACCCCGAGCAGGCCCGACCGGACATCATGGTGCTGCGCCACACCCACGTGCACTCGTCCGACGACCCGGAGGGCTGGCGTCCCGCGGCCGATGCGATCGGTAGGTTCTACCGGACCTTCGACGCCTGGTTCGGCAACAAGACGGCGCCGGTCGACGGGCTTCTCGCGCCGAGTCCCGAGTCCAAGTTCGAGGGACGTCCCGAGTTCGAGCCGGAGTCGCTCCACAAGACCGCCATGATCGGCACGCCTGACGAGGTGATCTCCCGGCTGCGGTCGTACGAGGAATGGGGCGTGGACGAGTTCAGCTTCTGGATCGACAACAGCATGACCCACGAGCAGAAGCGTGAGTCCCTGGAGCTGTTCATCAAGGAGGTCGTTCCGGCCTTCCAGTGACGAGGTTGCACTGACCACGGACGCGTCCTGCGGCCGTGGTCAGTGCCGTTCCGCCTCGCTCCGGATCAGGCCTCGGCGGCGTCTTTGACGGCGGTGGCGACGGCGTGGTGGACGTCGGCGTGGAAGACGCTGGGGATGATGTAGTGGGCGTTGAGCTCGTTGTCGGTGACGGTGCGGGCGATGGCGTGGGCGGCGGCGAGGAGGAGGGCGTCGTCGATGGTGGTGGCGGCGGCGTCGAGGAGGCCGCGGAAGACGCCGGGGAAGGCCAGGACGTTGTTGATCTGGTTGGGGTAGTCCGAGCGGCCGGTGGCGACCACGGTGGCGTGGGCGTGGGCTTCTTGGGGGTCGACCTCGGGGACGGGGTTGGCCAGGGCGAAGACGACCGCGTCGGGGGCCATGGTGGCGATGTCGTGGCCGGTGAGGATGTTGGGTGCGGAGACCCCGATGAAGACGTCGGCGCCGGCGACGGCGTCCTTGACGGTGCCGGTGGTGCCGGTCTTGTTGGTGGTCTGGGCGACCCAGTCCAGGGAGGGGTGCAGGCCGGGTCGGTCGGGGTGGATGATGCCCTCGACGTCGACCACGACGACCTGGGTGGCGCCGGCGGCGAAGAGGAGCCGCAGGATCGCGGTCCCGGCTGCGCCGGCGCCGCTGAGCACGATCTTGATCTCGGCGATGTCCTTGCCCACCACCCGGAGGGCGTTGGTGAGCGCGGCGAGGACCACGATCGCGGTGCCGTGCTGGTCGTCGTGGAAGACCGGGATGTCGAGCAGGTCGCGCAGCCGGGCCTCGATCTCGAAGCACCGGGGGGCGGAGATGTCCTCGAGGTTGATCCCGGCAAAGCCCGGGGAGATCGCCCGGACGACCTCGACGATCTGGTCGGGGTCCTGGGTGTCCAGGCACAGCGGCCAGGCGTCGATCCCGGCGAACCGCTTGAACAGGGCGGCCTTGCCCTCCATCACCGGCAGCGCCGCGGCCGGACCGAGGTTGCCCAGCCCCAGGACCGCGGAGCCGTCGGTGACCACCGCGACCGCGTTCCGCTTGATCGTGAGCCGGCGGGCGTCCTCGGGGTTGGCCGCGATCGCCTCGCACACCCGCGCCACCCCGGGGGTGTAGACCAGGGAGAGGTCGTCACGGTTGCGGATCGGGTGCTTGGAGGCCATCTCGATGGTGCCGCCCAGGTGCATCAAGAACGTGCGGTCGGAGACCTTGTGCACGACCACACCCTCGATCCCGCCCAACGCGACCACGATCGCGTCCGCGTGCGCGGTGTCGATCGCCGCACAGGTCACATCGATCCGGAGCCGGTCATGACCCGAGGCGGTCACGTCCAACGCGGTCACCACCCCACCGGCCCTCTCCACCACCGTGGTCAGCGTGCTGGTCGCCTGACCCCCGGCCGGAAGCTCGAGACGGACAGTGATCGAGTACGAGATGCTCGGCGCGGTTGCCATGACGGCATCGTGGCAGGGGAGTGGCGCCTTCACCAAGCCCTGTTGCATACCAGACTTGGGGTAGCTGCTCTGCCGAGTCGTGGTCGCCGAACATCGCTCGTCGAGCGCCAAGATGGCCCACTGCTTGGGGGATTACGCAAGTGCTTGGTGCTACGAACGGCAATCTCCTGACGTCCGTGCGCATCCTCCGGTTGACGGAAGACCCGCCCGGGCATGACCATGTGCCATACAAGACGGCTTATGAAGTCCCTGCGTTCGAGCCGGGCCGTCGAGCTCGTGAGCGCGGATGGCACTACGCACCCGGAGGAACTGCGATGCCAATGGCGGATCCCGGCAACGACGGGACGAACCTGCTCGCCAGGGTTGTTGCGGAGCTCCGTTGCCTGATCGTGAGTGCGGAGCTCACCCCGGGGACCCCGATCTCGGAAGGCGCGTTGGCAGAGTCGTTCGGCGTCAGTCGCACGCCCGTGCGCGAGGCGCTCAAGCAGCTGCAGTCCGAGGGGCTGGTCGAGACCAGGCCGCGCGTCGGAACCTTCGTGACGACACCGTCGCGGCGCGAGTTCGTCGAGCTCCTCGAGCTCAGAGCCGTGCTCGAGGGAGCTGCGGCCCGACTGCTCGCCGAGCGTGGCACGGCGGATCAGCTCAGACGGCTCGCGAAGAACCTGGCCGAGACCGGCCGTGCCGCGGACGCAGGCGACCGAGGCCGGCTCGCGAAGCTGATGCGGGAGTTCCATGAGCTGCTGGTTGCCGGAGCAGACAACGCGAAGTTCGAATCCCACTACCGGATGCTCCTTCACCAGCTCGCCTATGCCCGGACGGTCGATGTCGCGCCGGGCGCGGCTGCGCGCGACGTACATGCGAGCGAGGACCACGGGCGGGTGCACGAGCGGATTGCTGCGGGGGACGGCGACACGGCCGAGCAGCTCATGCGCGAGCACGTGCGAGGGCGAGGCTGCGTTCTCGTGACCGGGGTCGATGACTCGATCGGCTGACCGCGCGTCGCCCTGGCCAGCGCGCCCGTCGAGGTGCGAGCCCAGGCCGTGTTGTATGCCAACGGCCCACGGGCGGCCGTCGTACGTGCCTGTCGCCTCCCGTGTCGGTCTGTCCCGGGCGATAGCGTCAACCACCGACTGGTCGGGTGCTCCCTCGGGACGGGTTCCCCGCCCTGGCAGGCGGGTTCTGGCTCGTGAGAGCGGGTGCGTCGTCAGCGATTCGCCAGAATTGCTGACCTGGAGGGCGAACCAATCTGCTCAGCTTGTTGACAGGCGGGTGTGATGTGCATAACGTCCTCTACCATACAAGCAGCCGCCGTCGGCGGATGCCGTTCCTTCAACTCAAGGAGCCGCATGTCCAGTCTCATCGGGCCAGATGCGCCGTTCCAGGGGCCCGCCGCCGGCTCGGTTGAGGGTGACGCACGCACTGAACGCCCGGTCGTCGCCTCCCGCCGCCGATTCGCCCAACGGTCGGCTCGATCAGAAGGAGTTACGCCTTGACGAACACGCCCGCTGCACTCGACAGCGACGTCATGAAGCAGTTCAACCGCCAGTTCGTCACGGGCGTCACCGTGGTGACCGCGATGGACGGCGAGACTCCCAAGGGCTTGGCCGTGAACGCCTTCTCGAGCATCTCGCTCGACCCGCCGACCGTGATGGTGTGCGTTCAGCGCACCTCGTCGACCCACGACTGCCTGTTCAGCGCCAGCCATCTCGCGATCAACATCCTGTCCACTGACCAGCTCGATGTGATCGGCCGCTTCGCATCGAAGTCGGACGACAAGTTCGCCGGCGTGGACTGGCGCCCCGGGCCGTTCGGCAGTCCGCTGATCGAGCGGAGCAGCGCGCAGGTCGAGGCGCAGATCCGCGAGCGGCTTCAGGCGAGTACCCACACTGTGTTCATCTGTCGGGTCGTGGACGCAGCGGCGACCGACCGCACCCCGATGGTCTACAGCGCCGGCCGCTTCTTCGACGGGGGCGCGCTCAAGCCCCTCGGCTAGAGCCCCTGCTCGGAGGCGCCGCGCGACGTCCGTCCCGACACCCGCCGGCGTCGCCCGGTCGATGTGGCATCCCCAAGCCCACCCGTTCATCGCGAGGAGTGAAACACCCATGGCATCGAAGCTGGCAGCCGAATGAAGACCCGCGCGGCAGTTCTCAACGACATGCAGGCTGCGAGTCCGTACGCCGAGACGCAGCCACTCCGGATCGAGACGCTGGACCTGGCGCCGCCGGGCCCGGACGAGGTGCTCGTCCGGATCAAGGCGGCGGGACTCTGTCACTCGGACCTGTCCGTCATGAACGGCAACCGGCCCCGCCCGATGCCGATGGCGCTGGGCCATGAGGCGGCAGGCATCGTCGAGGCTGTCGGACCCGTGCAGGGCGGTGATGGCGACTCGGACCTGATGGCCGGTGATCACGTCGTGTTCGTGTTCGTCCCGTCGTGCGGGCATTGCGAGCCCTGCGCCGGCGGCCGCCCTGCGCTCTGCGAACCCGGTGCGGTGGCGAACACCAAGGGGACGCTGCTCTCCGGTGGGATGAGGCTGCACCGTGCCGATGGCACGCCGGTCCACCACCACCTCGGTGTCTCGGCGTTCTCCGAGTACGCGACGGTGTCGCGGCGGTCCCTGGTCAAGGTGGACAGCGATCTTCCCCTCGAGGAGGCTGCGCTGTTCGGGTGCGCGGTCCTCACCGGCGTCGGCGCGGTGTTCAACACCGCCGCCATGCCGGCAGGGTCGTCCGCCGCCGTGATCGGCCTCGGAGGAGTGGGGCTCGCCTCGCTGCTCGGTGCCGTCGCCGCCGGCGCCCGCCAGGTGATCGCCGTCGACCTGTCGGACGAGAAGCTGAAGTTCGCGTTGGAGCTCGGTGCGACCCATGCGTTCAACGCGCGTGAGCCGGGGATCGTCGCCGACGTGAAGGCAGTCACTGGCGGCGGCGTCGAGTACGCCTTCGAGCTCGCGGGGTCGACCCGGGCACTCGAGACGGCCTACCAGATCACGCGGCGTGGCGGCACGACCGTCACGGCCGGATTGCCGGCTCCGACGGCGACCTTCCCGCTCTCGCCCGTCACGTTGGTCGCTGAGGAGCGCACCCTCAAGGGGAGCTACATCGGGACGGCGGTGCCGAGCCGCGACATCCCCCGCTACATCGAGCTCTACCGCCGCGGCCGGCTGCCGGTGGACAGGCTGATGAGCGGAATCATCGGCCTGGAAGAGATCAACGAGGGTTTCGACCGTCTCCACGACGGTCAGGCGGTGCGACAGGTCGTGGTCATGTGAGCACCCGACCTGAGAACCCCTGGGACGACATCACCCGGAAGTGGCAGGAGCTCTACGAGCAGCAGGCGCGTCTGGGGCAGGGCTGGCTGGAGGCGCAGACCCAGATGGCGAACGCGGTCGGTGCGTCCAGCAGCACGCCGTCAGACCTTGCAGACATCTGGCGCACGGGCATGCCCGGGCTTCCGAACGCCGGCGCTGCCGGCCTCAGCCAGGCGTTCGAGGCGATGCACCTGCCGCTGATGGGCGGCAACCACGTCACGGACGTCATCCGTCGCGTCACGCAGGCGCCACAGCTGGCTGACGCGGGGGCGTTCGAACGTCGGACGGCTCACCTGGTCGAGCTCTTCGTCGACGTACAGACGGCCAGCCGCGCGTACGAGGCCCAGATCGCGCAGGCGTGGGCCGAGGCCAACCAGGGGTTCGCCGCCGCCATGGCAGGGAGCGCCACCGACCCGGGAGCCCTCGCGCCGAGGGCGGCGCTGCGGACCTGGCTCGCCAGCGCCGACGAGGTCTTCACGAAGCTGCAGCGCTCAGCTGACTTCCTCGAGACGCAGCGACGACTGATGCGGGCGGGGATCGACTACCTCCTCGCCGAGCGCGAGGTGTTCGAGCTGCTCGTGGCCCCGGCCGGACTGCCGACCCGGAGCGAGGTCGACGAGCTTCACCTGACCGTCCAGAAGCTCAAGCGGCGCATCCGCGTCCTGGAGCGGGCGGGCGCCGGCGGACCCGGAGAGGACGACGCATGACCATCCCACCAGCGCACGGACCCGCAGAGCTGCTGCGAGAGGTGAACGACTTCAACCAGAAGGTCGCGGCGGGACTCGACTCGATGGCCCGGCTCACGGACGACGACGTCCAGATCGCCACCACGCCCAAGGACCTGGTCATGCAGACGGACAAGGTCACCCTTCACCGCTATCGACCGACCGCCGAGCAACGGTTCGCCACCCCGGTGCTGGTCGTCTACTCGCTGATCGGCCGGCACACGATGACCGACCTGCAGGAGGACCGCTCGCTCGTCCGGAACCTGCTCGGTCAGGGCGTCGACCTGTGGGTCGTCGACTGGGGCAACGCCGAGCCGGGCCGACCGCTGGCTCACGATCGACGACTACGTGCTGGGCTACCTGGACGAGTGTGTCTCCGCGATGTGCGAGGAGACCGGCGTGTCCAAGGTCGGCCTGCTCGGCATCTGCGAGGGCGGAGTCTTCTCCTTGGCGTACGCCGCGTTGAACCCGCAGCGGGTCCAGCACCTGACGCTCACCATCACGCCTATCGACTTCCACGCCGACAAGGAGGAGGGCAGCGGCGAGGAGGGCCTGATCAACCGTCTGGACCCGCAGCCTGACCGAGTCCGACGTCGACAAGATGATCGAGCTCTGGGGTGTGCTTCCCGGAGAGTTCATGAGCGCGGTGTTCTCGATGCTGACGCCGGTGCGCAACCTGACGAAGTACAACCTCGACCTTCTCGACGTCGTCGACAACGAGGCCAAGCTCCTGAACTTCCTGCGGATGGAGAAATGGCTCGCCGACCGGCCGGACCACGCCGGTGAGGCGGCCACGCCAGTGGCTCAAGGAGCTCTACCAGCAGAACCTGCTCATCAAGAACGAGTGGGAGCTCGACGGTCGCCTGGTCGATCTCAAGCGCGTGTCGATGCCGGTGCTCAACATCTATGCCGAGTCCGACACGATCATTCCCGCCGACCACAGCGGCTGCGCTGGACGGAAGGCTCGGGACCGTCGGACTACTCCGAGATCGGCCTTCCGGGCGGGCATATCGGGATGTTCGTCTCGAGCAAGTCCCAAGGAATCGTCGGCAAGGGGATCGTCGACTGGCTGTCCGAGCGGGACGGCGCCAAGTAATCGCGCACGGTCGAGGCGTCGTCCCCGCACCTCCGACGCCGACCGCCACCACAGAGAGAAGAATGACCGATGGCAGCAATCCACGATGCCAAGGCGATGCCCTTCGACGCGGTTCTGGACTACGTCGAGCCGGGCGCCGACCTCATCATGCCCAACGCGAACGGCGAGCCCGCCCATCTCGTCGACGCGCTCGAGGAGAACGTCGACCGGCTCGAGGGTGTCCGGATCCACCAGATGCACGCTCTCCGCGAGCGGCGCTACATCAACGGTGAGTTCGGGGACCGCCTGAGGTACGTGTCGTACTTCCTGGCTCCTGCCAGCCGCAAGGCGTACCTGGCGGGGCAGTGCGATCTCGTACCGAACCACTTCAGCGAGGTACCCGACATCCTCCGGCGCAGCACGAAGTGCTCGCTGTGATCGCCGCCGCGTCGCCGCCGGACAAGCACGGCTACTTCTCCCTGGGCACGAACTGCGACTACACAGCCTCGTTGATCGGGAAGGCGCCGTTCTTCCTCGAAGTGAACCAGCAGATGCCACGGACCTTCGGCGGCAACCAGATCCACATCAGCCAGGTCGTCGGCTGGTCGGAGGCGGACTACCCGCTGATCGAGGGGCACGCGCCCGTCGTGACCGACGCGGATCGGTCGATCGCCGCGCTCGTGGCCGAGCGCATCCCCGACGGCGCGACCATCCAGGCCGGCATCGGCGGTATGCCGAACGCCCTCCTGTCGATGCTCGGCGATCACCGCGACCTCGGCGTGCACACCGAGCTGCTGTCCGACGGCGTGATCGACCTGGTGGAGAAGGGCGTGATCACGGGCACCCGCAAGGCCCTGCGGCGCGGGAAGATGGTCGCCACGCTCGCGCTGGGGTCGCAGCCGCCTCTACGACTTCCTCCACGAGAACTCCGCCGTCGACTTCGCAGGTGTCGAGTGGGTCAACGACCCGCGGGTGATCGCGCGGGAGCCGAACTTCATCTCGATCAACGCAACCACCGAGGTCGACTTCTACGGCCAGTGCGCGTCCGAGACGGTCGCCGGACGGTACTTCTCCTCGAGCGGCGGACAGTACGACTTCGCCCGTGGCGCGATGTACTCGGAGGGCGGCCAGGGCTTCATCGTGCTGACCGCGACGACTCGCGACGGCTCGATGTCGAAGATCAAGCCCACGCTGACGCCCGGCTCCGTCGTGACGACGTCGAAGAACACCGTCGACAAGATCGTCACCGAGTTCGGAGTCGCCGACATGCGGGGGAAGTCGCTGCGCGAGCGTGCGTTGTCGCTGATCGACATCGCGGATCCGCGGTTCCGTGACGAGCTGACCCACGAGGCGAAGCAGATGGCCGTGATCTGAGATCGGCGAGGAGCAGCCGCTCCGGACGTGATGACGGTGGGCGGCACGGTGCCGGCACGACTGCGTGAGGGGAATTCGTTGACTGCACCCGAGACTGCCTGGGTGGAGCGCCCGGACGGCGTCCGTCTTGCCGTCCACGAGCTGGGCGACGGTGATCCGGTCCTTCTCGTTCCCGGGCTGGGGTATGCGTCGTGGAGCTTCGCCCGCCAGCTGGCGCCGCTGGCGCCGTACGCTCGGGTCCTGGCGGTCGACAACCGGGGGACCGGCAGGTCCGGAAAGCCGGCCGGCCCGTACTCGATCGAGCAGCTCGCCGACGATGCCCATGCGGTGCTGCAGGAGCGTGGAGCTGCACCCGCCACGGTCGTGGGGACGTCGATGGGCGGGTACGTCGCACAGGTGCTCGCACTCAAGTACCCGCACGCCGTGAAGAGCCTGGTGCTGGTCGCAACGACGAGCGGTGGACGGGGCGCGCACGGCGTACCTCCCGAGACCCTGAGGGCGTGGGAGGAGGCGGCGCACCTGGACGCGGAGGGATTCGCGCGCGCCACCATGCCGCTCTCGTTCGCGCCGGGGTGGAGCACTGAGCACCCGAGCGAGCTGGAGGAGCTGCTCGCACTGCGGCAGGAGTGGCCCACGCCCGCGGGGGCGTGGCAGGCGCAGTTCCTGGCCTGTGTGGACTTCCTCAGCCGGGGCCTGCCGGACGGAGACGTCCCGCACCCGACCGTGATCGTCCATGGCACTGCGGATCGGGTGGTCCCCTACACGAATGCGGCTCACCTGGCGCAGAGGCATCCCCACGCGACGCTGCACACCATGAACGGCGCCGGCCACCTGTGCTGGATCGAGCGGCCCGACGAGTTCAACCGACTCGTCCGCACGAGCATCAGCGGTGGGCCGACCGGCTGACCGACGACAGGAGAGCGATCTTCCTTCACGTCATGCATACCAACGAGCTGCAGTTCGTCAACGGCGGACATCACTTCGAATGGGTGCCGGAGATCCCGATCTGGGCATCCCCTGCGTCATCATCGGCACTCTTGCGCCGACAACCGTCGCGAGCCTGGCCTACGAGCGCAAGGGAGCCTCCCGCACATGGAAGCGTCATGCATACCAACGCTTGACATACCAAGCACTACGCGTAAGATAGTGATCACGAGTTCACGGATCGAAGGGAACCAGATGTCTATCTACACGCAGTACGCCGAGGGTGTCCGCGAAGCGCGGGTCGAGTGGGACCAGGTCCTCGACGACGCCACCCACGCGAGCAAGCGGCTCGCCGCCGTCTCGACCGACTTCGCCACCGGGGTCATCGCTCAGTGGGACACGTTCGTCGAGGCTGCGCGGACGTGCGCCGATGACGCTCAGCAGATCCTGCGCGAGCAGGCCGACGCGAACTACGCGGTGTACGCGCGCGCACTGGACCGCTCCACGTTCGCGTTCGCTCCGGCGGCGACCGACGCCGCGGCCTGATCGGCGCAACTCGTGGGATCCGATCACACGGGCGGGGACCGCTTGGACATGCTGGGTGCCTTCATCAAGGCCCAGCGTCAGATGGCTGACCTGTCGCTTCGGCAGCTGTCAGCCCAGAGCAACGTCTCCAACGCCTACCTCAGCCAGATCGAGCGCGGGTTGCACCAGCCGTCGGTCGCAGTTCTGCGGGCGATCGCCGAAGCTCTCAACGTGTCGTCGGAGACCTTCCTTGCGCAGGCGGGTCTCCTCGACACTCCCGGCTCTGCTTCGGCGAGGACTTCGAGCGTCGAGTCCGCGATCAACGCGGATCCCAACCTGACGCTCGAGAACAAGCGGGTCCTCCTGGGCGTCTATCGCAGCCTGAAGAGTCCCGATGCGGCCGCGCAGACCGGCGCAGCTCCAAGTACCAGCGCAGACAGCGCAGATGAAGAAACAACAGAGAAGGGCTAGACCGAGAATGACCTCTCCGACCGAGCAGTACATCGAGTCCCTCCGACGCGGCCAGGAGGCCGTGTTCCAGGCCATGGAGGCGTGGACCCAGAACGCACAGAAGGCCTTCAACGCCTCGCGCCCCAGCGCAGGGACGGTCAACCCCGACCTCGTCATCGACCAGGTGTTCGACTTCGCCGAGCAGATGCTGTCCATGCAGCGCCGCTTCGCCAAGCAGGTCCTGAACGCGGCTGTCGCCAAGAGCGACTGACCCGGAAGCGTCAGGAGACGCGTGTTCGCGCTGTGCATCCGCTGGGGGGCGCAGCGCGCACACGCGTCGCAGTGATTTCGTTCCTCGGCCTCTGCCGGTCGACCGACCGGCCACGTTCGCAGAAAGTTGGGACATCCGACGTGCAACCCGCCATCGAGCACGAGCCTGCCAGGCAGCACCCGGCCGAGGGTGAGGTCGACTTCATCAACGTCGGTGGCCTCCGCATCCGCATCTCGCGTACCGGTGAGGGATCTCCGCTGCTTCTGATCGGCGGCCTCGGCAACAACCTGGGCGTGTGGGACGCGCTCGTCGCGGAGCTCGACGGATTCGAGACGATTGCGGTCGACGCGCCGGGAATGGGCCTCTCCGACACCCCGTACCGGCCGCTCACGATGTTCGAGCTCGCGGACTTCTACGCATGCCTGCTGAGGACGATCGGGATCAACCGCGCGACTGTCTGCGGACTCTCGTTCGGCGGAGCGGTCACCCAGCAGCTGGCCTATCAGGCACCAGGTGTCGTGGATCGGATCGTGCTCTGCGGCACCGGCCCCGGAGTCGGCGGAATTCCTGGCTCCCCCTTTGCCCTGGCCGAGCTCGCCATGCCGTGGCGCTACTACTCGGCGGCGCGGCTGCGCAGCGTCGTCAAGACGATCTACGGCGGACGGATCGCGCAGAGCTCCGACGAGCTCGAGCGTCATCTCAAGCACCGGCTCCACGCACCGCCGTCGGTGCTCGGCTACTACTTCCAGCTGACCGCACTCGCTGGATGGAGCAGCCTGCCGTGGCTCCGCCAGCTGACGCAGCCGGCGCTGGTCATCGCCGGCGATGTCGACCCGGTCTTTCCGGTTTCGAACGCCGATCTGCTTGGTCGGCTCATTCCCAACGCCGAGGTCGAGGTCCTGTCCGGGGCGGGCCACATGTTCGTCGTCGACAGTGCGCCGCAGGTGGCGCCGCTCATCACCGCCCATGCCGCGCGGACGTAGGCCGGAAGGCACTCCAGGCCTGGGTGTCCGCGTCTGAGCCCGCGTAGGGGCTGTTAGGCGTCGCCGCCTTCTTGGAGCACTCCGGCGACGGTGGTGGGGTCGTCGATGCGGTAGCGGTCGAAGGCTTCCTTGACTTTGGCGGTGTCGATCTGGCCGGCGTCGGCGAGTGCGGCGAGGGCTTGGACGACGACGGATTGGGCGTCGACGTGGAAGTAGCGTCGGGCGGCGGGGCGGGTGTCGGCGAAGCCGAAGCCGTCGGTGCCGAGGACGCGGTAGTCGGCGGGGACCCAGCGGGCGATCTGCAGCGGGACGGCGGCTTGGAAGTCGCTGACCGCGATGACGGGTGCGCCGGGCCCGAGCTTGGTGGTGACGTAGGGGGTGCGGGGCTCCTCGCCGGGGTGGAGGAGGTTCCACTCCTCGGCGGCGACGCCGTCGCGGGCGAGCTCGTTCCAGGAGGTGGCCGACCAGGTCTCGGCCTGGACTCCCCACTCCTCGGCGAGGATCTGCTGGGCTTCGGCGATCCAGGGGAACCCGACCCCGGAGGCGAGCAGTCGGACGCGGGGTCCCTCGGCTTGGGGGGTGGTGACCTGGTAGAGGCCCTTGAGTAGTCCGTCGAGGTCGAGGTTGTCGGGTTCGGCGGGTTGGGCGACGGGTTCGTTGTAGACGGTGATGTAGTAGATGAGGTTCTCGCCGTGTCCGTCGGTGCCGCGGTACATGCGTTCGAGTCCGGCGCGCATGATGCGGCCGACCTCGTAGCCGAAGGCGGGGTCGTAGTGGATGACGGCGGGGTTGGTGGCGGCCAGGAGCGGGGAGTGGCCGTCGGCGTGTTGGAGGCCTTCGCCGGTCAGGGTGGTGCGGCCGGCGGTGGCGCCGATGAGGAATCCGCGGGCGAGCTGGTCGGCCATCGCCCAGATCGAGTCGCCGGTGCGTTGGAACCCGAACATGGAGTAGAAGATGTAGAACGGGATCATCGGTTCGCCGTGGGTGGCGTAGGCCGATCCGGCGGCGGTCGCCGAGGCCATCGCGCCGGCCTCGGAGATGCCTTCGTGGAGCATCTGGCCCTGGGGGGACATCTTGTACTGCAGGAGCATGTTGCGGTCGACCGACTCATAGGTCTGCCCGGCGGGGTCGTAGACCTTCGCGGAGGGGAACATGGCGTCCATGCCGAAGGTGCGGTACTCGTCGGGGGCGATCGGGACGATCCGCTTGCCGATCTCGGGGTCCTTCATCCAGTCCTTGAGCAACCGCACGCAGGCCATCGTGGTGGCGACCTTGTGCTTCCCGGCGCCCTGTTTGAGCTCGGCGTAGGTCGCATCGCCGGGCAGGGTCAGTGGCGTGGACCGGTCGACCCGGCGGGGCAGGGAGCCGCCGAGCTGGCGGCGCCGCTCGATCATGTACTCGATCTCGGGGGCGTCGGCGCCGGGGTGGAAGAACGGCGCGGTCCCGGTGGTCTCGTAGGCGTGGTCGAGGTCGCGGTCGGAGATGGGGAGGTAGAGCCGGTCGCGGAACTTCTTCAGGTCGTCCTTGGTGAGCTTCTTCATCTGGTGGGTGGCGTTCTTGCCCTCCAGGGAGTCGATGGTCCAGCCCTTGATGGTGTGGGCCAGGATCACGGTGGGCTGGCCGACGTGCTTGGTGGCCGAGTCGAAGGCGGCGTAGACCTTGCGGTAGTCGTGTCCGCCGCGGGGGAGCTTCTCGATCTGCCGGTCGGTGAGGTGCTCGACCATCTTCCGCAGCCGGGGGTCGGTGCCGAAGAAGTGCTCACGGTTGTAGGCGCCGTCCTCGACCGAGAAGGTCTGGAAGGACCCGTCGGGGGTGTCGTTCATCGCGTTGACCAGGACCCCGTCGACGTCACGGGCCAGGAGCTCGTCCCATTCGCGGCCCCAGACGACCTTGATCACGTTCCAGCCCGCGCCGCGGAAGTTGGCCTCGAGCTCCTGGATGATCTTGCCGTTGCCGGTGACCGGGCCGTCGAGCTGTTGGAGGTTGCAGTTGATCACCCAGGTCAGGTTGTCCAGCTCCTCCCGGGCGGCGATCCGGATCGCACCGAGCGACTCGGGCTCGGCCATCTCCCCATCGCCGAGGAACGCCCACACCCGCTGGTCGGAGGTGTCCTTGATGCCCCGGTTGGCCAGGTACCGGTTGAACCGGGCCTGGTAGATCGAGTTGATCCCGGTCAGGCCCATCGAGACCGTGGGGAACTCCCAGAAGTCCGGCATCAACCGCGGATGCGGATACGACGACAATCCGGCGCCGGTGCCGTGCTGGACCTCCTGGCGGAACCGGTAGAGCTGCTCCTCGGTGAGCCGGCCCTCGAGGAACGCACGGGCATAGATGCCCGGGGAGGCATGGCCCTGGAAGAAGACCTGGTCCCCGCCACCGGGATGGTCCTTGCCCCGGAAGAAGTGGTTGAACCCGACCTCATACAGCGACGCCGAGGACTGGTAGGTCGCGATGTGGCCACCGACCTCCAGCCCCTTGCGGTTCGCGCTCGAGACCGTCACCGCCGCGTTCCACCGGATGAACGCCCGGATCCGCCGCTCGACCTCCTCATCCCCGGGGAACCACGGCTCCCGCTCCGGAGGAATGGTGTTGATGTAGTCGGTGGACCGCAACGCCGGCACCCCGACCTGCTTCTGCCGAGACCGCTCCAAGAGACGCAACATCACATAACGGGCACGATCACGCCCCCGCTCGGTGAGCATCGCATCAAAGGAATCGATCCAGTCCTGGGTCTCATCCGGATCAATATCGGGCAACTGGGTCGGCAACCCCTCATGGATGACCGAGGTCGGCGGACGCGGACTGATCTTCTTGGCGTCATCCATCGGAACGTCAGAGGCTCTGGAGGATCTCGCGGGCGAGGGCGGCGGTGGCGGAGGGGGTCTTGCCGACCTTGACGCCGACGGCCTCGAGGGCTTCCTGCTTGGCGGCCGCGGTGCCGGCGGAGCCGGAGACGATGGCGCCGGCGTGGCCCATGGTCTTGCCCTCGGGGGCGGTGAAGCCTGCGACGTAGCCGACGACGGGTTTGGTGATGTTGGCCTTGATGTAGTCGGCCGCGCGTTCCTCGGCGTCGCCGCCGATCTCGCCGATCATCACGATCACCTTGGTCTCGGGGTCCTCCTCGAAGGCCTGGAGCGCGTCGATGTGGGTGGTGCCCACGATCGGGTCGCCGCCGATGCCGATGGCGGTGGAGAAGCCGAAGTCCTTCAGCTCATACATCATCTGGTAGGTCAGCGTGCCCGACTTCGAGACCAGACCGACCGGGCCGGGGCCGGTGATGGTGTGCGGGGTGATCCCGGCCAGCGACTCTCCCGGGGTGATGATGCCGGGGCAGTTGGGGCCGATCATCCGCGTCTTCTTGCCCTGCAGGTAGGACCAGACCTCGGCGGTGTCTTGGACCGGCACGCCCTCGGTGATCACCACGATCAGCGGCATCTGGGCGTCGATGGCCTCGATGCAGGCGTCCTTGGTGAACGCCGGCGGCACGAACAGGACCGACACGTCGGCACCGGTCTCCTTCATGGCCTCCTCGACCGAACCGAAGACCGGGAGCTCCACCTCGGCGCCGTCGGCGTCCTGGTGGGTCACGGTGGTGCCGGCCTTGCGGGCGTTGACGCCACCGACGATCCTCGCGCCGGAGTCGAGCATCAGGGCGGTGTGCTTGGCACCCATCCCGCCGGTGATGCCCTGGACGATGATCTTGGAGTCCTTGTTCAGGTAGATGCTCATCTCGTCGTCCCTCTCAGTTCGCCGCGTGCGCGAGCTCGGCGGCCTTGTCGGCCGCGCCGTCCATGGTGTCGACGAGGGTCACCAGCGGGTGGTTGGCCTCGGTCAGGATCTGGCGACCCAGCTCCACGTTGTTCCCGTCGAGCCGGACCACCAGCGGCTTGGTCGCCTCCGCACCCAGGATCTTCAGCGCCCCGACGATGCCGTTGGCGACCTCGTCACAGGCGGTGATGCCACCGAAGACGTTGACGAAGACCGACTTGACCTGCGGGTCACCCAGGATCACGTCGAGACCGTTGGCCATCACCTCGGCGTTCGCGCCGCCACCGATGTCGAGGAAGTTGGCCGGCTTGACGCCACCGTGCGCCTTGCCGGCGTAGGCGACCACGTCGAGGGTCGACATCACCAGGCCCGCGCCGTTGCCGATGATGCCCACGGCACCGTCGAGCTTGACGTAGTTCAGACCCAGGTCCTTGGCCTTGGACTCCAAGGCGTCGGCCTCCTCACGGATCTCGAACTCCGCGTGGTCGGGATGCCGGACCTCCGAGGCGTTCTCATCGAGGGAGACCTTGCCGTCGAGGGCCTCGAGCCTGTCACCGGCCAACCGGGCGAGCGGGTTGACCTCGACCAGCGTCGCGTCCTCCTCGACGAAGACCTTGTAGAGGTCCTCGATCATCTGCACGGCCTGCTCGAAGACCGGCTCGGGGAACCCCGCCTCGGTCGCGATCTCACGCGCCTTCCCAGCATCGACACCCTGGCCGGGGTCGATCGCGATCTTCTTCACCGCATCGGGGTTGGTCTTGGCGACCTCCTCGATCTCCACCCCACCCTCGACCGAGGCGATGCAGAGGTACTGACGGTTGGAGCGGTCCAACAGGAACGAGAAGTAGTACTCCTCCTCCGGCGGCGTGGCCGGGGTGACCAGCACCCGGTTGACCGGCAGGTCCTTGATCCTCAGGCTCAAGATGTTCGTCGCGTGCTCGAAGGCCTCCTCCGGGGTCTTGGCGATCTTCACGCCACCGGCCTTGCCACGCCCGCCGGCCTTGACCTGCGCCTTGACGACCGTCACACCGCCCAGCTCCTCCGCGGCCGCCCTAGCCTCCTCGGCGGTCTCGACGACCACACCGAGGGTGGTCGTCACGCCGTGCTTGGCGAAGAGCTGCTTCGCCTGGTACTCCATCAGGTCCACGATGACTCCTCTTGTATGCCACGGCGCACGCTATGTGTCCCAGATCACGGTGTCAACCAACTCGAGAGTGGCCTGGATCTATCCGGTGATGTGGGCGTCTCGCCCTGGCTGAGGGAGATCTGGCGCCGAGAGCTCCGATGAGGCAGAATCGGATGGTCCTGCTGTGTGGTATACAAGACGGCTTGCGCGATCACTTGTGAACGTCCAAGACGGACGATCTGCGCAGGCGTCCGCTCACCCGCGAGGAGGCAAGCCGGCGTGAAGGGCTTCGTGCTGGAGTCGGTCGGAGGTACGCCGCATCTGATGGACCTGCCGGTCCCGGTGGCCGCGGCGCCGTACACCGCGGTCGAGGTGCGTGCGGCCGGCGTCAACCCGGTCGACCTCGCGATGGCCGACGACCCGGCGCTGCCCGTCCCCCGGGTCGTGGGGAACGAGGCGGTGGTCGTCGCCGGCGGCCGGCGGGCGTACGCCGAGCGCACCGTCGCCCCCCACGGCTCGATGGCCGAGGTCGCGGTCGTCGACCCCGATCGCCTGGTGCCCCTGCCGGACGACGTGGCCGACGACGCCGCCCTGGCCGTCGGCATCGCGGGCATCGCGCCGTGGGTCGCGCTCGCCGACGTCGCCGGGCTGCAACCAGGGGAGACGGCGGTCGTCGTCGGTGCAACCGGCGCCGTCGGGCGGATGGCGGTCCAGGTCGCTCGGATCCTCGGTGCCGGCCGTGTCGTCGCGGTCGGCCGCAACCAGGAACGCCTCGAGGTCCTCTGTGGTCTCGGCGCCGACGCAACCGTCCGCCTGACCGAGCCGGACGCCGACACGAGCGCTCTCCTCGACGCCACGAGTGGAGGGGCCGACGTCGTGCTCGACCTCGTGTACGGCACGGCGCTGGTGAGCGCGCTGCGGGCGACCCGGCCGGGTGCGCGCGTGGTGTCGGCCGGAGTGGCCTCCGGCGACACCGACCTCAGGCTGCCGTTCCCGGTGCTGCGTGGCCGCAGCCTGCTGTCCCACAGCAACCGGATCACCGATGCCGCCCCGAAGGCAGCGGCCTATCGCCGCCTGCTCGAGCACCTGCGCGCCGGCGAGATCGTGGTCGACACCGTGGTGCTGCCGCTCGCCGACGCCGCGACGGCCTGGAAGCTGCAGCGCACGTCGCCCGGGACCAAGCTGGTGCTGTCGACCTGATCGCCGGTTAGGGGCCGACGCAGTGCGTCGCCGAGAATGATGCCCGAGGTGCTCACGACCGGCGGAGCACGAAGGAGGAGGACGACGGTGGACCAGGCAAGCCCGAGTGCGGCACCCGTGAGTGCGGGGCTGTCCCGCAAGCTGTCTGCACATCGCCGAGTCGGCGACGCTCAAGGTCGACGCCAAGGCCAAGGCGCTCCAGGCCGCCGGACGCCCGGTCATCTGCTACGCGGCGGGCGAGCCCGACTTCGCCACGCCGCAGTTCATCGTCGATGCCGCCGCGAGGCGCTGCACGACCCGGCGAACTTCCGCTACACCGCCCGCCGCCGGGCTTCCGGTGCTGCGCGAGGCGATCGCCGCGAAGACGCTGCGCGACTCGGGGCTCGACGGTCGACGCCGGCCAGGTCCTCGTCACCAACGGCGGCAAGCAGGCGGTCTACCAGGCGTTCCAGGCGGTCGTGAACCCCGGCGACGAGGTGCTGCTGCCGGCGCCGTACTGGACGACCTATCCGGAGGCGATCGCGCTGGCCGACGGCATGCCGGTCGAGGTGTTCGCCGGCGCCGACCAGAACTACAAGGTGACCGTCGAGCAGCTCGAGGCCGCCCGCACCGACCGCACCACGGTGCTCGTCTTCGTGTCGCCGTCGAACCCGACCGGCTCGGTCTACACGCCCGAGGAGACGAAGGCGATCGGCGAGTGGGCCGCTCGAGCACGGCATCTGGGTGATCTCGCGACGAGATCTACCAGAACCTCGTCTACGAGGGCGTGCGCGCCGTCTCGATCGTCGAGGCGGTGCCGGCCTGCCGCGGCCCAGACGATCCTCGTGAACGGCGTCGCGAAGACCTACGCGATGACCGGCTGGCGCGTGGGCTGGATGGTCGGCCCCGCCGCGACGCGATCAAGCTCGCGGCGAACCTGCAGTCGCACCTGAGCTAGCAACGTCAACAACGTCGCGCAGCGCGCCGCGCTGGCCGCGCTGACCGGTCCGCAGGACGAGGCCGAGCAGTTCCGGCAGGCCTTCGACCGCCGCCGGCAGCTCATCGTCGACGGAGCTCGCGAAGATCGACGGCGTCGAGGTGCCGAACCCGCTCGGAGCGTTCTACGCCTACCCCGACGTGCGCGGCCTGCTCGGCCGCGACGTGGCGCGGCGCGACCCCGACCGACCTCGCTCGAACTCGCCGACCTCATCCTCGACGAGGTCGAGGTCGCGGTCGTCCCGGGTGAGGCATTCGGCCCGAGCGGCTACCTGCGTCTCTCCTACGCGCTGGGCGACGACGCCGCTGCTCGAGGGCATGCGGCGGATGCAGGAGCTGTTCGCCTGATCCTGCGGCCTCGTCAGCCGAGCGCGTTGTCGAGGTCCCTCTCGAGGGTGGCCTTGGTGCGTGCGCCGCGCACCTCGAGCAGCGGTTCGCCGTCGCGGAACAGGATGCAGCGTCGGAAGGCCGAGCACGCGGTAGCGCGCCGCCGTCACCGGATGCTCGTCGCTGTTCAGCTTCACGACCCGGAGCGTTCCGGCGCGTTCGGCAGCCAACTGCTCGAGCACGGGCGCGATCTGGTGGCACGGCGCGCACCACTCGGCCCAGAAGTCGACCAGGACGGGCACGGCAGAGTCGAGCACGTCGCGGGCGAAGTCCGCGTCGGTGGTGTCGGTGGTCGTGCGGATGCGTGTGGTCATCGGTTCTCCTCGGTTCGGTAGTTCTCGGCGGCGCGCAGCAGGCCGGTCAGCTCCTCGCGCAAGGAGGTGAGCTCGGTGATCCGGCGCTCGATGTCGGCGATCCGCATGCGGTAGGCGTCCAGGGAGCACGGGCACACGTCGGCGCGGTCGTTGCCGGCGCGCAGGCACTCGACGAACGGCACGGTCTCGTCGGCGGTGAGGCCGAGGGAGAGCAGTGCCCGGATCTCCTTCACGACCCGCACGTCAGCGGCGTCGTACTCCCGGTAGCCGTTGGCTGGCGCGACCGGGCCCGAGCAGCCCGCGCGACTCGTAGTAGCGGACCGCCTTGATGGTGGCGCCGGACCGGTCCGCGAGCTCCTTGATCTGCACGTCGTCGACGGTAGACCTTGCCCCTGGGGTCAAGGTCAAGGGCGGGGCGATGGGGCCGATACCCTCAGCGCCATGAGCGCGATCGAAGGTGTGTCGGAGACGTTCGACCCGGAGGCGTGGGACGAGGTCCCGGGTTTCGAGGACCTGACCGACCTGACCTATCACCGGGCCAAGGCGCACGGCACGGTGCGGATCGCCTTCGACCGGCCCGACGTGCTCAACGCGTTCCGGCCGCACACCGTCGACGAGCTGCTCCGCACCCTCGAGCACGCGCGCACCAGTCGCCGACGTCGGCTGCGTGATCCTCACCGGCAACGGGCCGTGCGCGAAGAACGGCAAGCGCAGCTTCTGCACCGGCGGTGACCAGCGGATCCGCGGCAAGGCGGGCTACCAGTACGAGGACAAGACGCATCGGCGCGGCGGACACCGGCGCCGAGCAGCCGAGCCCGATCGACAAGGCCAGGCTGGCCCGACTGCACATCCTGGAGTGCCAGCGACTGATCCGCTTCATGCCGAAGGTCGTCATCTGCGTCGTCCCGGGCTGGGCGGCCGGCGGTGGCCACTCGCTGCACGTGGTCGCGACCTGACCCTCGCCAGCGCCGAGCACGCGCGGTTCAAGCAGACCGACGCCGATGTGGGCTCGTTCGACGGCGGCTACGGGTCGGCGTACCTCGCGAGCCAGGTCGGCCAGAAGTACGCCCGCGAGATCTTCTTCCTCGCCGAGGAGTACGACGCCGCCGACGGCATGCGGATGGGCACCGTCAACCGGGCCGTGCCGCACGCCGAGCTCGAGGCGACCGCCCTGGAATGGGGACGGATCATCAACGGCAAGAGCCCGACCGCCATGCGGATGCTGAAGTACGCCTTCAACCTGCCCGACGACGGCCTGGTCGGCCAGCAGCTCTTCGCCGGCGAGACCACCCGGCTCGCCTACATGACCGACGAGGCGCAGGAGGGTCGCGACCAGTTCCTGGAGAAGCGGGAGCCCGACTGGTCGCCGTACCCCTGGTACTACTGATCTGGTGCGTTTGCGCAGGTCAGAGGCGTGATCCCCATGCGTGGCAGCTGCGTGGGGAGTCGTGATCGAGCGTGTGGGCCTGAGTCGGTTTCGCGGGCTTCGTTGTGGGTTGGTGCGCATTGGGCCCATGTTGTCGAGCGCATTGCTGCTTGGGGCGGCACCTTCTCGCACCGGCCTCGAACGAGGACCTGGCTGCTGCGGCGACGGCACTTGGTCCGCGCTTCCGCACAACTGAGCGAGTTGCTGGCGGACCAACGGCGTCGAGGTGTACGGGCTCGGCCTCGTCTGGCAGGTCGGTCGTATTGCCAGGACAACGCGTGGTTCCGGACCACGACGACTATCGCGAGCTCTACATGCCGTTCGACGGACTCGTGTTCTTCGCCGACGCCGGCACGGCGATCGTCGCACTCGCTCGCTGGCCGCCGCCAGATCTATCTGCTGACGGGTGACAGTCGCACCTGGGCCGCTCCCACCGTCATGGGTTACCTCGGCTGGTGACGGGCAGGTTGGCTGTGACTGGCATGCGGGGCCTGCCCGGCCGCCCTCGGTCGGGGTGTGGCGGGGCGGCCGGGACATCTCGATCTGGACCCGCCGAGCGCGCCAGTCGGTCGTCGCTCCCGGTGACTTCCAGCCGGGCCTCTGGCCCCAGTCGCCGTCGCCTCGATTCGCGAGGTGGCCCCCAGCGCCACTTCCTGACCCGTCCTGGGCGTTCGCTACTCCCGACTTCGTCATCGAGTTCACTGGGGCGGAGGTCGGGCTTGATGACGCTGCACGTCCGCGGCGGGGCCCTGTCGTGGACTTCATCGACGCGCTCCTCACGCGTCTCGGTCGCCGTGCCATCGACTGCTCTGGGCGAGTTCTTCGCTCGCAACGTCAGGTGAGAGCTTTCGTTCCTGGCAGACTACCGCGACCGCGTTGTTCGCGGGCCGGCACTGACGTGCTTTCGCACTTGTCGACGTGGCTGGGGGGCCTGTGCCGTCGGCCGGCTCTGCTGGCCGTGTTGGTGCGCCTTGGGTTGACGTCCGCGCCTGCACGTCCGGGTCGACGCACTCGCGGTGCGTTGCCCGCTTGCCTCGTGCGGATGAACCTGCTCCGCCGACGAGAACCATCGACGTCTGTCGGCCAACCTTCAGCGTGAGCGAGCGTCGCCGATCACACCCGGCTGCAGTCGCTGACGTGATCCGGAAGTATCTCGGAGCCGGAGTCGCCTGGAGGAACTGGGCGTGATCGTCGAGACGTCACCTCCGACGGCGCAAGGATTCGCTTACTTGCTCGGCAATCCGTACGACGATGAACTGGGTGATTAAGGATATTCCCTCATAGCTCTCGAGAAGTCAGCTCCGAGGGTGATCGCGCCGAGCTAACCGGCGAGCATCAGCGACTCCATGAGTTTCTCGGTCCAGCAGAGTCGCGAGATCCTCGACCTGCTGCTGTCTGTTGACTTCCGGGCGTTGTCGAACTCCGAGAGCAGGGCGGGGTCAAGGGGTCGAAGCAACGCCCACCTGACAGGTGGTGTTGTGATGGCGAAGAGGCACGTTCGTCAAGATGCGGAGTTCTTCGATCTGGTGTGCTCGGAATGCCGCTGCGGGTCGCTGCGGGGGCGGCCGGCGTGTCGACGACCGCTTCGAAGTTGTGGTGAAAGCCTCGGGGCTCACGGAGCCAGCGATCCAGATGGGAAACCGGGAGGACTTCCCGGCACGCCCGCGGGTGCCGGGCGTGCTCGGACAGCGCGCGCGGCACCGGCGGCCGTTGACCAGTGAGGACCGGTCGGTGATCGCGGCCGGCCTGAGGATGGAGCTCTCCTACGGCCAGATCGGAAGCTGGTCGGGCGGGACAAGTCGGTGGTGTGCCGAGAGGTCACCCGCAACCGGGGCCCGGACGGCTTGCGATAGCCGAGATCCCGCAGCTCCTGATTCCACCGCTCGACGAGCTCCCGCCCGTCGCGCGGGACCGACCTTGTCGGGCCGAGCTTCGGCCCAGGCGCGCCGATCCCATGCTTCTCGGCAGTCGCGGCCCGGGCTCCTCGCCGGGATGCTCGCTTCGCCACTCGGCCTCGTAGCGGTCGACATTGCGCCGGATCTGCGCGGTCCGTGGCGCTGAACGCACCGGCGTACGGCGCGAGCTCGCGGATCTCGCTCGTCTCGGGGTCGAGGGTGAGGCCTCGTGCCGGCGAGCGCTGCTCGGAACTCCGGGTCGGTCGCGACGGCCGCGTGGCCGATGCCATTGATGGCGCCGATCGAGTCCCGGAAGCCGACAGAGTGGATGCCGCGCCATGCCGCCGGCGGCGTAGACGCGGGCGTTGATCTGGAGGTGAAGATGGCGGTGCGGGTCGCCGGCGCGGGACGTGTAGTGCCGGATGACCGCGGCCTCGATCTTCTCGACAGGCACCTGCACCTGGCGTCCGCGCGGCCCGACGCGCGTGGTCGCGTGCGACGCGACCCAGCCGACGATCTCGTTCGCCGCCTTGTCCTGAGCGGCGTCCAGCGCGGCCGAGATCTCCGGGTGCAGGGCTGCTGCGAGTGACCAGGTCTTGGGTCCGTTGACGGTGACCTCGACGAACCGCAGCGCGTGCTCGTCCTTGAGCACGCCGACCCTTTCTTGGTCTCCGGTGTCGATGTCGATCCCGGCGACCCACTGCTCGTACGTGTCGCCGTCCATCGAGCCCGCGTGCTCGACGCCGTCGGGTGTGGCGGTCAATCGCTCGGCGACACCGGTGCCCTCGCCGAGGTAGTAGTCATCGGCTCGGGATCGATCGCGCTCGACGTAGTTGCGGGCAGCCTTCGCCGCGCCGCGGTAGAACTTCACCCCGCCGTGCACCCGAACCACCCCGATCAAGCGTTCGTCGACTACCGTCGATTTCCACATATCCGCAGGTCACAGGCCATTTTCGGGCCCGATTCCTACGATCCTTCGTAGCATGCGTGCCGACTGAAATGGGGGTGTGGAGAGGGAGGGAAATTGGATGGATGAAGGGGTGGTGATGGTGGGTGTTGAGAAGGGATGGGAGTTAGAAATTGGAGTAGTGGGCGAAGGTGATCGAGATGGTGAGAGGGCAGGGAAATGGTTCGGAGATCGCCGGGCTTTCGGCGAGAATGAGCCCATGGAAACGGTCACCCTCTGGCGCCCAAACGGGCCCCTAAGGAACTCGCCCTGGTCGAGGAGTCCGGTTGGTGCACGTGGCCGCCGAGGCTGCCCGACCAGCCGATCTTCTATCCGGTCCTGAACGAGGACTACGCCGTCCGGATCGCCCGCGACTGGAACGTCAAGGCGAGCGGCGTCGGCTACGTGACACGCTTCGAGGTCGAGAAGGCCTACCTCGACCAGTACGACGTCCAGCAGGCCGGTGGCCAGACGATCCTCGAGTACTGGATCCCTGCCGAGGACCTCGATGAGTTCAACCGTCACATTGTTGGCCTGATCGAAGTCGTTCGCGAGTTCCGATGACCGACTACGACGTGACACCCGAACAGGCGTCACACGGCCGGGTCATCCCGGACCGAGACCTGCCGATGGTCGCTGCGCAGTGGTTGGTCGACGGCTATGACTCGCCGCTTCTGCGGGAGTTGGCCTCGCTGACATCGCGGCAGGCGCTGGAAGGCGAGGTGCGGCTCACCGAAGTCCTGGCCGAGCTTGGCCATCCGATCCGAGAGGTCGATTCTCCTTACGAGCAGCTGCCTTGGCGCGGCCAGTGGGAGGGCATCTGGTGGGCCGTCGACCGGATGGATCGCACCCATCGGCCCTATGCGTCGGCGCAGTACGTCCTCGAGATCATCGGCGACTACGAAGGTCTCTGGGAGCCTGGCGGTGGCGAGGTGCTGATGGCCATGTTGAAAGCGTGGGACGACCACCCCGACGAGCGGTCTAAGACTGATGACCAGATCCGGCGGCATCTTCGGCGGCTTAGTGAGGAGGACGTGCCGCCTCTGGTCGGATAGTCGGGCGCCGAGATGTGCAGCGCGCCAGCAGGAGACGAACTGACTTGCCTCCGTGGTTACGCTTCAGATGGCTTCGCCACGGCGCGCCGCCCTTCGGGTCTGAAGCGTAACCACGGACATCGTTCGCCTATTGGATCCGCGCTTCGCGCCGGTGTATATTTGCCCACCTGGGCTGGCCGAGAGGCCCTGGTCCAACCTTTAGGCGGGGATATCCCCCGCCACCCTCTTGAGGCGGGTTCTACCCGCCTCAAGTCGTGTCCAGGGGTTCTGTCGTGCGCGAGCTGAGCATCTTCATCGACGAGTCCGGCGACTTCGGCCCGTGCGAGAAGCACGCGCCCTACTACGTGCTGAGCCTTGTCTTCCACGACCAGAGCGACGACATCGCCGGCCATCTCGACAAGATCCACCATGCGCTCGTCATGCGTGGACTGCCGGAGAACCATGCGATCCACACCGGGCCGCTGATCCGCCGCGAGCAGGACTACCGACTGCTCGATATGCCGTCGCGCCGTTCGATCTTCCGAGTGCTCGTCGACTTCGTCCGTACCTGCGACGTCAGGCACCACTCGTGGGTGTTCAGCAAGCGCGAACTGGGCGACACCGACAAGCTCGTCAGTGCGATGTCGCGCGAGCTTGGCGAGCTGATCCGCTCGAACTACGGGTTCTTCAACTCCTGGGATCGCATCGTCATCTACTACGACAACGGCCAGAAGGAGATCACCAACCTCGTTAACAGCGTCTTCAACGCTCACCTAAGCGTCGAGGTACGCAAGGTGGTCCCGGCCGACTACAGCCTGTTCCAGGCCGCCGACCTGTGCTGCACGATGGCGCTCCTCCGGCAGAAGATCGAGAGCGGCGGGCTGTCTCCGTCCGAGCGCGGGTTCTTCTCCACGCCCAAGGACAGCGCCGAACGCGCGCTCAAGAAGGGCTACTTCAAGACGCTGGATCGCAAGCGCTTCGGCGCCTGAACCCGCAGGAAACGAAACCCGCTGGCCTGCAGATCGACGATGTGTCAGCCACCATCCGTCGTGGTGCGCCAGACCTGGGGCACGTCAGAGCGCGCGACGCCTCGACGGATGGGTCCGAGCGTCGCGGATCTGCTGCAGTTCGTTGGCCGAGAGCAGGTAGTCGAGCCTGTTGAAGTGCGCTCGATCCCGGCCGTCCATGATCCGGCGGTACTCGGTCAACATCCGCATGTAGGTGTCCAACATCGGGAAGTGCGAGTTTCCGCCGTCGTGGCTCTTCAGTTGCGGCTGAAGTTCCGTCCAGCGATCGCCGCCGCGCATCTCGAACTCGACATAGTCGGCCATGTGGCCCTCGAGGGAGTCGTTGAAGTCGAACCCCTGGAATTCCAGAGCGCGCGCCAACTCGCCGTCAACCGGCGTTCCCTCGCCCTCGAGGTGTTGAACGCTGTAGGTGAGGATCCGGAACATCTGCAGGATGTCGCTGACCCGCCGGCAGTCGCGCCGTGACAACTCGGTGCGGAAACCGGCCACCTCGTAGGAGTACTCCGAGGTAAACCCGGACTCGAGTATGGTCGCCCGCATCAACTGATACTCCGCGTCTCCATCGACGTCGTTGGCGTCTTCGGGCAGCACTCGCGCCAGGATTCGGTGGAGCAGCGAGAGCACCTGCCGATCGATGAGGCTCATGGTCTCTGGAGGCGGCTCCTCGCTGTGCCGGCGCTCGTCCTCTGGATCCTGGACCGGAACGACGGCCTCCATGAGCAAGTTCCGCACGTACTCGCTCAGTGTCACTCCATCGTCGTCCGCCATGTCCCTGAGTTCGTCGCGGACCCGGTCGTCCACCCTGATGTTCAAGACAGCCATCTCAACCTCCCGTAAGACTGTATGACGCAAAGCGTATCACTGTCATACAACGATCCTGGCAAAGGCATGTCATGAGCGTCGTCGGCGTTTTGTGCCGCGCAGCCGGATCGCGCCGACCTTGCGGGGAAGAGCGGCGACCGGCAACAGATCCGTCGGTTGTCGGAGATGGCGCCTATCGTCAGGTGCGTGTCGACGGCTAGGGGCGGTCCGGTCTGTTGGTGGTGCGGCAGGGTTGCCGATTCCAGGGAGCACAAATTCAAGCGACGGGACCTCGACCTCGCCATTGGCAAGGGCTCGTGGCGCGGGCGGATCGCGGCACATCGACGTCCGGGTGAGGAAGCTTTCAGCTACCCGAACTCCTCCCGCTCGAATAGCCTGAAGTTCCAGCCGGTCTTATGCAGCAACTGCAATTCGGTGCGGAGCCAGCCGATCGATCGGGCCTACGACCGGTTCGCAGACTATGTCCGCGCATGTGGTCGCGAGCTCTATCGGACACAGTGCCTCGACTGGGGGAAGGTCTTCGATCACGACTGGGAACTAGGCCGCGACAATGTCACCCGGTACTGGGTCAAGCACATCGCCTGCCGACTGGCGGAGCTGGGGATCCCGATTGAGCCGGCAATGATCGCCTTCTTGGATGGCGCCGGGCCGCTGACACACTTGGGCCTGTCCCTGGAGATTCGCGAATCGTTCGCGATCGCGCAATGCGACAGGCTGGCCCGGGGAGAGCCTCTACATGCGATGTGGATCGGTGACCTGCTCGGGTGGGCAGATCGGCGGACGGGCCAGTTTGAGTCTGCCGAGGGCCATTGGGGCCTTGACGCCATTTTCCTCGTCTACAGGTACTCCCTGGATCCGAGGGCCAGCACCAACTTCTCCGAATCGGTGAGCCAACTGCCGCTCGTGCGAGCGACGGCGGTCGAGAGCTGACTCCGGGCGTCCGCGCGACGAGGTACGGGGGACCGAGAAGGAATCAGAGGACGGGTTGACGACGTGACCCGTGCGTGGCAAAAACGTGGCAAGAGAGTCGTCGGCGGCCGTCGAACGCCAATGCCGCCAATCACGTTTCCGCAGGTCAGCCGCATAGTGCCGTCGATGACCACCAACACCCGCTGAGCGTGCCGGGCTTCCCCTGGTACTACTGATCCGTCCTGTTTGCGCAGGTCAGCGGGGTGTCGCGGAGTTCAGGCGACAAGGCGAAGCGCGGTCTCGGCCCGGCCGATGCGCACAGTCTGGCCCCACGTCAGGCTGAGGGAGTCGGCCTCGATGCCGTCCCCGAACGCCACGAGCCGGTCGGACTTGATCGTCAGGCTGAGGTCGCTGCCTGCCAGCTCGCCTTCGGTCAACGTCGTGCCGGTGGCGGGGGATGGCCACGCCTCGCGGACGAACCAGACGAGTCGAGGCTCGCTCGGCATGGGTAGGGGAAGGTGGCTGCTGCGCTCGAGCGCAACCGACCGGCACCAGCCCGTCGCGCCGGTCCCGGTCGCCACGATCACACCGGACGACGCCTGAGACTCGCCAGCGGCTTCGGGCGTGTGCAGCTCGTAGCGGGCGGTCTGGTGGCTCGGGTGCCCGATGAAGATCTCGTTGAGGGCGAGGAGCTGCTGCCCGTCGTCGAGGTTCGCCTGCACCATCGTGCGCTCGGTGACGTCACCGGTGGAGCGCAGCAGGTCGCCCAGGTCGGCTGCCTGGTGGGTGACCAGGACTCCTGCGTTGCGCGCCGGCTCGGGATCGATCCCGATGACCGGCTGGCCATCGAGGTACTTCGCGACGTTCGCCACCAGGCCGTCCTGGCCGACGACCACGACGACGTCGTCGGGCGCGAACAGGAACCGTGAGACGTCCCCGCGTTCGACCGTGCCGCGACGCCACTCGACCGGTATCGCCGCGACGGCGGTCGCGATCGCCTCCTGCGTCAGTCGGTGCCGGTCCTCGAGCTCGGCGATGTCACGACCTCGGGTGCTGAGGAAGAACGCGGCCTGGCCCCGGGTGCCGTGGGTGGCCACCAGCTCGTCGTACTCCGTCCGCCTGTGCACCATGACGACCCGCGGCTTGAGGCTCATGCCGTGGCCCTCCCGGCACCCAGCTGGGCGAGCGCCTTGCTGACGAGGTCGGGGCTGAGGACCAGGGTCTCGATCTGCGGCAGGTTCGCGGCCAGCTCCTTCACCGCCAGGCTGAGCAGCACCGCATCGGTGACGTCGCGGTACGCAGCCACGCGTGCCGCCTCGGCGTCACCTTCGGCAGCGCCAGCAAGGCGCTTGCCCTCGGCGCGGGCCTCGGCCAACGTCACGGTGCGGCGCGCTTCGGCCTCGGCGGCGATCGATCCCGCAGCCGCGACCTCCTCGGCCTCGCGCCGTGTGTTGGCGCCCCGCTGCGCCACCAGCTGCTCCTCGCGTCGGGCCAGCTCGATCTGCGTCTGCAGCTCGTTCTCGCCGATCGCCCGCTCCCGCTCCACCGCCACCGCCCGGCGCTCGAAGGTGGCCTTGTCGGCCTGCTGCTGAACCTGCTCCCGCGTGGGAGTCCGCAGAGCCTTCTCGACCTCCGGCTCGGGACGCACCGCGACGACACGTACGCCGACGACTGTGATCCCGGTCTCCACCAGACGCCCGTCGCTGCCCAGTCCGTCGGCGATCACCTTGCGCACCGGTCCCACGCCGCCCGCCATCGCCGTGGTGAGGTCGACGGTGGCGAGCAGGTCGATCGCGTACTGCTGGGCACTCTCGGTGAGCAGGCCGGCGACCTGGTCCAGCGGGGTGCCGCGCCACAGTCCGGTGTCGGGGTCGATCGAGAAGTCGATGCGACCCGCCGCGGTGACCGGGTCGGTGACCCGATAGGTGACCGTCGACTGCACGGTGACGTCCTGGAAGTCGCTCGTACGGGCGTGGAAGAGGAGCGGCAGCTCGCGGTCGTCGACCGGGACCTCGTTCAGCACGGCGCTGAGCGGCCGGAACCAGAACGACGCGCCCACCCCGGCGCGAATCGTCCTGCCGTCGCGGATCTGCTCGACGTGGGTGGTGCTCGATCCGCGGAGGTGGCGGACGAGGGGGTAGCGGGCGATGTCGGCCATCGGAGACTCCTTGTCGTGATTAATGTCAGTATGACGATAAGTCCGTCGATGGATAATCGTCAAACTGACGCTAAGTCGCTAGGGTGGCGGCATGCCGCGAGCAAGCGCGTATCCGCCGGTCGCCGTCACGGTCGACCTCGTCGTCCTGACGGTGCGCGACGACCGGCTCCAGGCACTGACCGTGCGCCGCGGAGAAGCGCCCTTCCTCGGCGACTGGGCGCTGCCGGGTGGATTCCTACGGCCCGACGAGGATCTGCGCGCTGCCGCGGCTCGGGAGCTGCTGGAGGAGACCGGCCTGTCGGCCGACCACGTGCACCTCGAACAGCTGGGGTCGTACGGCGCCCCGGACCGAGATCCACGGATGCGGGTCGTCACCGTCGCCTACATCGCGCTGGCCGCAGACCTGCCCACCCCGACGGCCGGCACCGACGCCGACGACGCCCGCTGGCAGCCGGTCGGAGAGCTGCTCGAGCAGCCGGGCTCGCTTGCCTTCGACCACCAGGAGATCCTGCGCGACGGCGTCGAGCGAGCCCGCGCCAAGCTCGAGTACACCCCACTCGCCGCCGCCTTCTGCGCGAGCGAGTTCACGGTCAGCGAGCTGCGCCACGTCTACGAGGTGGTGTGGGGAACAGCGCTCGATCCCCGCAACTTCCACCGCAAGGTGACGAAGGCGGACGGCTTCCTGGAGCCGACGGAGGAGATGACGACCCGGGACGGCGGGCGTCCGGCGCGGCTCTACCGAGTCGGAACCGTCACGACCCTGCATCCGCCGCTGCTGCGCTGACCGGTCCGCATCGGGCCGAGCGAATCCTCCAATCCGAGGTCAAGGACCGCCCTGGCGACCTAGCGTTGTGCCACCACCGTGCGAGTTCTGTTGGAGGCAGAGGCCGATGTACCGGGTCGAGGTCCGCGAGTGCCATGTGGCCGAGGGTCATTGGCGCTGGGAGTGGCGCGTCGTGAGCGGGTGGGGGCTCGTCGCCCAGGAGGGCAGCGGCTGCGCGACCGAGGACGAGGCGCGGCGTGATGGTGCGGCCGCGGCGGCATGGTTGGCCGAGGTGCGCCAACGGGGGACCTGGCGCGCGTAGCGCTTCCGGCCGCGCCGCTACGCTGCGGACGTGTCACGCATCGTCGTCCTCACCGGTGCCGGGATCTCCGCGGAGAGCGGAGTGCCGACCTTCCGCGACGCCGACGGGCTCTGGGAGGGCTACCGGGTGGAGGAGGTCGCGACGCCCGAGGCGTTCGACCACGATCCCGACACCGTGCAGCGCTTCTACGACGCCCGCCGGGTCGCGCTCGCGACGGTCGAGCCCAACCCGGCGCACCACGCGCTCGCGGCGCTCGAGACGGCGCTCGGCGACGAGCTCCTCGTGGTCACCCAGAACATCGACGACCTCCACGAGCGGGCGGGTTCGACGCGGGTCACGCACATGCACGGCGAGCTGCGGTCCGCGCTGTGTTGTGGCTGCCGGCGTCGTACTCCCTGGGACGGCGAGCTCGCCCACGGCCCCGCCTGCGCGGACTGCGGCGCCGTGCTGCGGCCCGATGTCGTGTGGTTCGGCGAGATCCCCTACGCCATGGACGAGATCGCCACCGCCCTCGCGCGCTGCGAGCTCTTCGTCTCCGTCGGCACCTCCGGCGCCGTCTACCCGGCGGCCGGGTTCGTCCAGCAGACGAGGGCGTACGGCGCCCGCACGCTCGAGCTCAACCTGCAGCCCAGCGAGGGCACGCACTACTTCCACCAGGCCCGGCACGGTCGCGCGGGTGAGCTCGTGCCGGCCTGGGTGGACGAGGTGCTCGGCCGGTGATCGTCGTCCTCGGCACCGGCGGGACGATCGCGAGTCGCGCCGACGCCGCCGGCGCCGCGGTGGCCACGGACGGCGGCGCCGACCTCGTCGACCGGCTCGGCCTCGAGGCCGGGTCGGCCGTCCTCGCGCGGGACGTCTTCGTCAAGGACAGCTCGGTCCTGACCGCCGCGGACCAGGTGCTGTTGGCCCGCGAGGTCCACGCCACCCTCGCCGACCCCGATGTCACCGGCGTCGTCGTGACGCACGGCACCGACACCGCCGAGGAGACCGCGTTCCTCCTCGACCTCGTCCACGACGACGACCGCCCGGTGGTGGTGACCGGTGCCCAGCGGTCGGCCGACGCACCCGACCCGGACGGCCCGCGCAACCTGCGCGACGCGCTCGCGGTCGCCGCCGATCCCCGGGCGCGGGGGCTCGGCGCGGTGATCGTCTTCGACGGCCAGGTGTACGCCGCCCGCGGCACCCGCAAGACCCATACCCTGCGTCCCGCGGCCTTCGAGCAGCCCGACGGCGGGCCCCTGGGTCGCGTGGTCGCCGGCCGGTTCGCACTGGGGTCGCGGCCGCTTCGATCGGCACCGTTGGACCTCGACGCGCTCGACCTCGTCGGTGTGCGCGTGGACGTCGCGGCCGTCTACCCCGGTGCCGACGCGGTGGCGCTGCGGGCCTTCGCCGACGCCGGCGCGACCGGGATCGTGCTGCAGGCCACGGGTGCGGGGAACGCCAACCCCGCGATCGCGCGGGGGGTCGCCGACCTCACCGCACGCGGCATCGTGGTCGGCCTCACCACCCGGGTGGACGGGGGACCGGTGGCCGGGATCTACGGCGGCGGGGGCGGCGGCATCGACCTGATCGCCGCCGGCGCCGTACCGCTCGGGACGCTGCGCGCCGGCCAGGGCCGGATCCTGATGCTGGCGCTGCTCGGCGTGCTCCGGGACGCGGATCGGGTGCGCGCCGCGATCCCGACGTACGTCGGCGACTGAGCAGGTCGGCCCGGGCCATGACGGCCTATTCGACCGTCACGGCGGACGATTCGCGGGGCCACGAGGGAGGATTCGACGGTCAGGCGGCGGAGGGCCGGCTCAGGACGCCGACCAGCAGCGCGTGCACGACCTCGTGGTCGCGGGGATCGTGCAGCCGGTAGTTCGCGCCGGCCAGCGTGTACCACTCCTCGGCGCCCTCGTAGGTGATCGCCAGCGCCAGCACGCCGTCGCCGGCGCACGTGGTGCGCAGGTCGAGCTTGCCGCTGATGACGCCGGCCTCGTTGGTGAGGACTCCGTCCCCGGCTGTGTCGATGACGGTGCGCAGCTCGTCGATGGGTCCAGCCATCGGTCTCTCCTCGGGTCGTCGGTCAGGTCAGCCAGGTCGGTCAGTAGGAGCACCGGTTGAGGGCGGTCTGCAGTGCCGACTTCTCCGACGACTGCAGGCTGAGCCCCCAGCGGTACTTGGTGTGGATCCAGAACTTCGCGTACGCGCAGTGCTTGCTCGCCAGGGGCGGCATCCACGACGCCGGGTCGCGGTCGCCCTTGGCGGAGTTGATCTCGGTGGTCACCGCGATCAGCTGCGGTCCGTTCAGGTCGTTGGCGAACGCCTGCCGCCGCGAGGTCGTCCACGAGCTCGCCCCGGACCGCCACGCCTCGGCGAGCGCCACGACGTGGTCGATCGAGATCTGCGACGGGCTGGTGCGGGTGACGCCGTCGTACTGGCTGTACCAGCTGCCCGACGTCGGATAGCAGTCCGACCCGACGGAGACGTTGCTGCCGTCGCGCTTGAGCACCATCTCGCGGGTGCTGCAGGTGCCGGACACCGTGATCCAGTGCGGGAACTTCTCGCGGGAGTACCCCGTCATCGTCCCCTCCGAGCGGACGGTCAGGGCGTTGAGCTCGGACTGCACCTGCGACTTCGGCGGTACGTCGGGCGGGTAGGCGTGGGCGGCCGGCTGCGGCGAGAAGCCGACGAGCGCGAGCGCGACGAGCGCCGCGACGAGCACGAGTACGACGCTGCGGGGCAGCTGGGTGAGGGACGGGAACCGGGACTGCGACATGACCTGACCTTCCGAGAGAGGTGGGCTGTGCTGCAGCCGAGTCTCGTCCCTGTCGGTGTCCCGGCGGTGACTCCCGCGTGACGTGTCGCAACCGATCCGTCGTCCCGCGACGGGTCAGCGGGCCCGCGGCGCGGTCACCCCGCCGGCCGGTCCTTGGCCAGCTCGGCGTCGAGCAGCTCGGTCAGCCGGTCCCGTTCGCCGTCGAGACCGAGGGGTCCCAGCCACTCGAGCATCGTCGCCCGGAAGAGGGCGCCGGAGGCGATGACGCGAGGGTCGCAGTGGCCGGTCGACTCGAGGGTCACGACGCCGTAGAGCGCGGACCACGAGCGCATGTAGATCCACAGGAGGCCGCGGTCCTCCTCGTCGATGTGCTCGACCTTGGCGGGGATGAGCGGGTCGAGCACGGACTCGCGCACCACCGGGTCGAGCTCGTCGAGCGACGGGATGGGGAACTGGTAGATCTCCCAGATCTGGTGGAGCAGGTCGGTGAAGTAGTGGCCCGACGTCGAGAGCGTCAGCAGCTCGCGCCGTTCGCTCACGTCGGTCGCCATCGGGTTGGCGAAGATCAGCGCGAACTCGCGCGGGCGGTTCAGCGCCCACCGCCGGAAGCAGGCGCAGGCGACGGTGAGCCGCCCGGCGGCGTCGTGCTCGGGCAACCGCTCCGCCTCGGCCGCCCACTCCGCCGTCGCGGCCTTGTCCAGCTCGAAGGCCACCAGGTCGATGAGCTCCTGGTAGTTGGCGACGTACCTGTAGAGCGCCGGTGCGGTCATCCCCATCCGCGCCGCGACTGCGCGCAGGGACAGCTCTGCCCCCTCGGCGAGGAGCTCGGCGGCGACCCGGACGATCTCGTCGTAGGTCGCTTCGCGCTGCCGTTCGCGGCGGGTGGGGACGGGGAGGGTCGGCACGGATCTCCTTCGAGTAAGCACTTGACGCTCAGGTTAACACCGTTTACGGTGAATGGCGTTAACCAATCTGATGGGCTTTCACCAGAGTGAAGTCGCTGGCGCGGCCCACCCCGATCCTCCCACCGGAAGGACGCGCCATGATCGACCGCTGGGGCGCTTTCGTCGCCCGTCGTGCCCGCACCGTCCTTGCGGTCGGCCTCCTGGTCGTCGTCGCGGCCGCGCGTCTACGGGGTGGGCGTCTTCGACCACCTCTCGCGCGGCGGTTTCGACGACCCCGACAGCGAGGGCCGCCAGCAGATCGCCCAGGAGAGGGAGATCTTCGGCAACCAGGCCGCCGACGCGATCGCGGTCTACTCCAGCGACGACATGCGGGTCGACGACCCGGACTTCCGGGCAGCCGTCCAGGACGTCGTCGACTCGCTGCCGAACGACGCGGTCGCGAAGGTCGTGCCCTACTACGAGGCGCCCCCCGAGGCGGGCCTGGTCAGCGAGGACGGGCACGCCGCCCAGGTGGTGATCTCGCTGCAGGGCGAGACCCAGGACGACTTCCTCGACAGGTACGACGAGATCGCACCGCTCCTCGAGACCGACGCGAGCGGCATCGACACCGACCTCGCCGGTTCCTACGCCGTCTACAACGACGTCAACGAGATCACCTCCGAGGACCTCGAGCGCGCCGAGCTGCTCTCGATGCCTCTCGTCGTGCTGCTCGCCCTCCTCATCTTCGGCAGCGTCGTCGCCGCCTCGATGCCGGCGATGGTGGGCGTGGTCGCGATGGTCGGCGGCCTCGCGGTGGTACGCCTGCTGACGACGGTCACCGACGTCTCGGTGTTCTCGGTCAACGTGATCTCGCTGCTCGGCATCGGCCTCGCGATCGACTACGCGCTGTTCGTGATCAGCCGGTTCCGTGAGGAGCTCGCCCTGCTGCCCGACGACGACCCGGACGCCGCGCGCACCGCGGTCCGGATCACCATGAACACCGCCGGTCGCACCGTCCTCTTCTCCGGGCTGACGGTCGCCGCCGCACTCGCCAGCCTGCTGATCTTCCCGCAGATGTTCCTCCGCAGCATGGGGTACGGCGGCATGGCGGCCGTCGTGATCGCCATGCTGGCCGCGCTGACGATCCTCCCCGCGACCCTGGTCCTGCTGGGCCGCCGGATCGACGCGGGCCGGCTGCCCTGGCGCCGCCACCGTCCGGCGACGGCTGCCGACGAGCACGGCCGCTGGGCGGCGCTCGCCCGCGCGGTGATGCGCCGGCCGGTCGCCGTACTCGCCCTCACCGTCGTGGTCCTGCTGGCCGTCGCGTCGCCGTTCCTCGGCGTGCGGTGGGGCAGCGTCGACCACCGGGTGCTGCCCGACGACGCCCCCGCGCACGTCGCCGCGGAGAAGCTGGGCGACTTCGGTCCCGAGACCTCGACCGCCAACGCCCTGCTGGAGGGCGCGGACGCCGGAGCCGTCGAGCGCTATCTCACCGAGGTCCGCGACCTCGGTGACGGCGTCGAAGCCGCCGTCGTGGCCAACGAGGGCGACGCGACCCTGGTCCGGGTCAGCTGGCCGGGCAACAGCCAGACCGAGGCCTCCCAGGACCTGGTCCGCGACCTCCGCGGGATCGACCCCGAGGGCGGGAGCGCGATCGTCGGCGGGATCACCGCCGACACGGTCGACCTGCTCGACTCGGTCGGCGCGCTCCTGCCGTGGATGGGCCTGATCGTGGTCTCGGTGATGCTGGTGCTGCTGTTCGTGGCCTTCGGGTCGCTCGTGCTGCCGATCAAGGCCGTCGTCATGAACGCGTTCTCGATCACCGCGTCCTTCGGTGTCATCACCTGGATCTTCAGCGACGGCAACCTCACCGAGCTGCTCGGCTTCACCCCGCAGGGCTACCTCGACGCGACCAACCCGATCCTGATGCTGGCCATCCTCTTCGGCCTGTCGATGGACTACGAGGTGTTCCTCCTCTCCCGGGTCCGCGAGCAGTGGGACCGTACCGGCGACAACGACCTGGCGGTCGCGACCGGGGTGCAGAAGACCGGCAAGATCATCACCAGTGCGGCGATCCTGCTGGCGGTCGTGATCGGCGCGTTCGCCACGAGCGGCATCGTCTTCATGAAGATGCTCGGCGTCGGCATGCTGGTCGCCCTCCTGGTCGACGCCACCATCGTCCGTGCGCTGATGGTGCCGGCCACGATGAAGCTCCTCGGGGCCTCCAACTGGTGGGCGCCGGGGCCGCTGCGTCGGTGGTGGGAGCGCTACGGCTTCCGCGAGGAGGGCCCCGCGGAGAAGGCGGAGAAGGAGCCGGTTCCGGTCGCCACCTGACGCCAGGGGCCGGGCGATTCGCATGAAGGTGGGTCGCGTCGGGTAGAAACGTCGTCGTGTCCCCCCTCTCGGCCTCCGGATATCCGGCACCTGGTGCCCGGATCGGGCGATTCCGCATCATGGAGCAGCTCGGACAGGGCGGCATGGGTGTGGTCTTCCGCGCCATGGAGGAGAACCTCGGCCGCGAGGTGGCGCTCAAGGTCATCGCGCCGCACTTCGCGCACGACCCCGAGTTCCGCGACCGGTTCACCCGCGAGGCCCGCGCCCAGGCGTCCCTCGAGTCCTCGCACGTCGTGGCGGTCTACGCCCACGGCGAGGAGGACGGCTACCTCTACATCGCCAGCCAGCTCATCGCCGACGGCGACCTCGGACAGCTGATCCGTACGGCGGGGGTCCCGCCGCTGGTCGACGCGCTCGACGTCATCGAGCAGGTCGCGAGCGGCCTGTCCGACGCGCACGACGCCGGACTGGTGCACCGGGACATCAAGCCGGGCAACGTGCTCGTCCGGATCCGCGGCCGCTCGGTGCGCGCCTACCTCGCCGACTTCGGCATCGCCCGGCGGGTCGACGCCGACGCGACCCGGATCGGCGGCTCGGCGGTCGGCACCCCGTCGTACATGGCCCCGGAGCTGCACGGCGGTGCCGCGGCGAGCGTCGTCACCGACGTCTACTCCCTGGGCTGCCTGCTCTGGGTGGCACTGACCGGCAAGCCGCCCTACTCCGGCACGAGCGAGTACCAGATCGTCGGCGGCCACATCTCCCAGCCGGTCCCGCAGCTCTCCGGCGCGAGCCCGATGGTGCAGGCGACCAACCGGATCCTGCGGTTCGCGATGGCGAAGGAGCCGGGCCAGCGCTACCAGTCCGCCGCCGCGATGCGGGCCGACATCCAGGCGGCGCTCCGGCTGCCGGCGCACCCCGGCTCCGCCATGCCCGCGCAGCAGGGCGGCGCGACGGCGCTCCGCCCGGTCACCCCCAGCGGGGCTGGCCGGCACCACTTCGCCGCCGGTCTCCACACCCCCACCGGTGGCCACACGCCGACGGGCGTGCCCACGCCGAGCGGCGGCTCGACCCCGACGCCGAGCCGGATGCCCACGGCGCCGCCGCCGACCTGGCAGCCGGGCCAGGCCACCAGCAACGCCGGGTACGCCGGCAGCGGCACCCGCCCGAAGCGGACACTGGTCGTCGGGCTCGCCGCGGCCGGCGTACTCGCCCTGATCGGGGGCACCGTCGCCGCACTGACCCTCGGCGACGACGGCGGCGAGGCGCCGCCCACCGACCCGACGGAGGCGGCGTCGACGCCGGCGTTCGCCGAGATGGACGCGAAGACGATCGCGACCACCGCGGAGAAGGAGATGAAGGTCCTCGACTCGGTGCGGGTGGAGGGCAGGATCGACGAGCCGGCGGATGACGACCTCGACCTCATCATCGACCTGTCCATCACCAGCGCCGGCGACTGCCAGGGCACGATGAAGTACGCCGGGGGAGGGCAGACCGAGCTGCTCCGGGTCGACAACCGGGTCTTCGTGCAGCCGGACCTGGAGTTCATCGAGAGGCTCGGGATCGACGGGGCGCAGCAGTTCCACGATGCGATCGGCGGCTCCTGGCTGGAGTTCGACGACAAGGACCTCTGGGCCGATGTCTGCGACCTCGACGAGTTCCTCGAGCGTGACGGCCGCGAGGGCGCCACCTTCACGGCGAAGGGCGTCGAGGAGCGCCGCGGCCAGCAGGTCGTCAAGGTCGAGGTGAGCGACCCCAACGACTGGGAGGCGCTCTACGTCGCGACCTCCGAGCCGCACTACCTCGTCCGCCTCGACGAGGAGGGCGACCACTACTTCGAGTACGACGACTACAACGACGTCCCGCTCATCGAGGTCCCTCCTGAGAGCGAGATCCTCACCCAGCAGGACGTCATCGAGCGGGCCCAGCGCAACTGACGGTCTCCCCGGCAGCGCGCGTTCCGGAGCGTTGCAAGAACCTGGGGCTCGACACCCGCGTCCGTCCTTTGTTAGGCCGGTGTCATGGCCACCCAGCGCTGTCACTTCATCCCGGGATATCTCCTCGAGCGGCTCGCCGAGTCCGGCACCGACGTCGCGGCCGGCTGCCGGCGTACGCGTGAGCTCGACACGTTGGTGCGCACGCGCCGCGCCGAGCGTGCGGAGGCCGGGCCGGCTGCGACGGCAACGACCGCCGCGACCGGTGTCGCGTGGCAGGTCCACGATGCGCACAACGCCACCGAGCTCCCGGGCGAGCTGGTGCGGTCGGCCGGCCAGCCGGAGTCGGGCGACGTCGCGGTCGACGAGGCGGCGGCCGGTGTCGAGGCCACGCTGGAGCTGCTCGGCGACCTCGGTCACTCGTCGTACGACGACCGCGGGGCCACCGTGGTCGCGACGGTGCACTACGAGCGCGACTACGTCAACGCGTTCTGGGACGGCCGGCAGCTCGTGTTCGGCGACGGTGACGGCAAGGTCTTCGAGCGGTTCACCAAGCCGGTCGACGTGCTCGGCCACGAGCTCGCGCACGCGCTGACCGAGCACACGGCCAACCTCGTCTACGCCGACCAGCCCGGTGCGCTCAACGAGTCCGTCTCCGACGTGATCGGCGCCTGCGTCAAGCAGCGGCTGCGCGGGCAGACCGCAGCAGAGGGCGACTGGCTGATCGGGGAGGGCCTCTTCCTGCCGGGGGTGAACGGCCGGGCGCTCCGCTCGATGATCGAGCCCGGCACCGCCTACGACGACCCCGCGCTGGGCAAGGACCCCCAGGTCGGGTCGATGAAGGACTACATCGAGACCGAGGACGACAACGGCGGCGTCCACCTCAACTCCGGCATCCCCAACCGCGCGTTCGTGCTCGCCGCCACCGAGATCGGCGGCACGGCGTGGGAGGGCGCGGGCCGGATCTGGTACGCCGCGCTGACCTCCGGCATCGGCCGGCGCACCGACTTCGCCGGCTTCGCCCAGGCGTGCGTGGCCGCGGCCGGTGCCCACGAGGAGGTCGTACGCCGCGCCTGGGTCGAGGTGGGCGTCCTCGGGCAGGACCGCGGTGGGTCCGGCGGGTCGGACGGGAAGCCCGACCGGCCGCGCGGGCACCGGCCGCTGACCGTGCGCAGGAGCGGCGGCTTCGCGGGCCGGGTCGAGGAGGGGACCGTCGACCTCGACGCGGACGACGACGTGGCGGCGACCGCCCGCGCGCTCTACGACCGCGTCGACCTGGCCGCGGTGCGGCGTACTCCTCCGCAGCCGGACCGGTTCGTCTACCGTTTCGAGACCCCGGAGCGGTCCGCCTCCGTCGGTGAGCCGGACCTGACCGGCGACCTGGCCGAGCTCGCGCGGCTGGTGCTGGGGGAGGGCAGCCGGTTCTAGTCCGACGTCCGACCCGGGGAATGCCCCCGCGCGAGATCCGGTTGCCGACGGACATGACCGCCCCACCCGCCGCCGCCTCGGGTCGGGCGACGCGGGCGAGCGTCGGCCTCCGCAGCGAGCGCGGACCGATCCTCGGCTCGGTGATGCTGAGCATCGCCCTGGTCGCCATCGACACGACCATCCTGGCGACCGCGGTGCCCGCGATCGTGGCGGACCTCGGCGGGTTCACCCAGTTCCCGTGGCTGTTCTCGACCTACCTGCTCGCGCAGGCGGTGACCACGCCGATCTACGGCAAGCTCACCGACGTGTTCGGCCGCAAGCCGCTCATGCTCCTGGGGATCGGTCTGTTCGTGCTCGGCTCGATCCTGTGCGCCGTCTCCTGGAGCATGACCGTGCTGATCGCCGCGCGTGCCGTGCAGGGGCTCGGCGCCGGCGCCATCCAGCCGACCGGGATGACGATGATGGGCGACATCTACACGGTCGCCGAGCGGGCGATCGCGCAGAGCTACATCGCCAGCGTCTGGGCCGTCTCGGCCGTCGTCGGACCCACCCTCGGCGGCGTGCTCTCCGAGCAGGCGTCGTGGCGGTGGATCTTCTGGATCAACGTGCCGCTCGGCGTGGTCGCGGCGGTCGTGCTGGTCCGACGGTTCGAGGAGAGCGGCGCGCGCGGCGTACGACGACCGATCGACGGCTGGGGTGCGGCGCTGCTCGCGGGCGGGGCGGGGCTGCTCCTGCTCGGGCTGCTCGAGGGCGGCATCCGCTGGCCGTGGTGGTCGCCCGCCGGGGTCGGTGTCTTCGTCGGGGCGGTGCTGCTGCTCGCGGCGTTCGTCGCCGTCCAGCGCCGCGCACCCGACCCGGTGCTCCCGCTGTGGGTCTTCCGCGACCGGGTGCAGGGTGCGTCCACGATCGGGGCCTTCGTGGTCGGCATGGTGATGATGGGCGTCACGTCGTACGTCCCGGTCTACGCGCAGCGGGTCCTCGGCGCCGGCGCCGTCGTCGCCGGGCTCGCCGTCGCCGCGCTCGCCATCGGGTGGCCGATCGCGGCCAGCACGGCCGGCCGCTTCTACCTGCGTTTCGGCTTCCGGCCGTGCCTGCTGGCCGGCTCCGTGTTCGGCGTGGTCGGCGCCGGGATGGTGGCGCTCGCCGGCCCGGACAGCAGCGTCTGGCTGCTGGCGGCCGGGTGCCTCGTGCTCGGCCTCGGACTCGGGTACGTCGCCAGCCCCAGCGTCATCGCGGCACAGTCGGCCGTGACGTGGCGCGATCGCGGGGTGGTCACCGGCACCAACATGTTCAGCCGGTCGGTGGGCAGCGCCGTCGGTGTCGCCGTGTTCGGCGCGATCGCCAACGGCGTCGTCGCCGCCCGCGTCGGAGGAGGAGCCGGGGCAGGCGATGTCGACCTCGAGCTGCTGCCGGTCGGCGTACTGCACCCGGCGCTGCACGCCGTCTTCGTGGCGGTCGCGGCGACCTCGCTCGCGCTTGTGCTCGCCGGCCTGCTGATGCCGTCGCGTTTGGACGAAGTGCACAAGTCGGAGCTTCCTACCGGCGAGTAGAGTCCCGCCCATGAAGCGCGAGATCTACGACGAGGACCACGACGCGTTCCGCGAGTCGGTGCAGACCTGGCTGGAGCGGTCCGTCATCCCCAACACGGAGAAGTACATCTCCGAGAAGGCACTGCCGCGCGAGTTCTGGCTCGAGGCCGGCGCCCAGGGCTTCCTCGGCCTCGGCATCCCCGAGGAGTACGGCGGCACGGGCTCCGACGACTTCCGGTTCAACGCCGTGCTCGACGAGGAGATGGCGAAGGTGAGCGCGGCGCTCCCGACGTGCGTCGGCATCCACACCGACATCACGGCGCCGTACCTCGTCCACCTCGGCACCGAGGAGCAGAAGCAGCGCTGGCTCCCTGGCGTCGCCTCCGGGGAGATCCTGCTGGCGATCGGCATGACGGAGCCTTCCGGCGGCTCCGACCTCGCCGCGCTCAAGACGACTGCCGTCCGTGACGGCGACGAGTGGGTCATCAACGGCTCGAAGACCTTCATCACCAACGGCTACTCCTGCGACCTGGTGATCACCGCGGTCCGCACCGACCCGGAGAAGGGCCCCAAGGGCATCACGCTGTTCGCCATCGAGGCGGACCAGCCGGGCTTCAGCCGCGGTCGCAAGCTCGACAAGGTCGGCATGGAGGAGTCCGACACCGCCGAGCTGTTCTTCGAGAACGTGCGCGTCACCGACGCCGAGATCGTCGGCGAGCTCAACATGGGCTTCGTGCACATGATGCAGAAGCTGCCGCAGGAGCGGATCTCCTGCGCGATCGCCAACACCCACCACGCGAAGCAGATCCTCGGCGAGACCCTGCAGTACTGCAAGGACCGCAAGGCGTTCGGCCAGTCGATCGGCAACTTCCAGCACAACAAGTTCCTGCTCGCCGAGCTCGTCACGCAGATCGAGGTCTGCGAGGCCTACATCGACAAGTGCGTCGCCGCCCACGCGCGCGGCGAGCTCTCCTCGGTCGAGGCGGCGAAGGCCAAGTGGTGGTCCTCCCAGGCGCAGAGCGAGATCCTCGACCACTGCGTCCAGCTGCACGGCGGCTACGGGTTCATGAACGAGTACCGCGTCGCGCGGGCCTGGCGGGACGCCCGGGTCACCAAGATCTGGGCCGGCTCCAACGAGATCATGAAGGAGCTCATCGGGCGCGAGCTCGGCTTCTGAGCCGACCCGCCCACCTCTCCGCCCACCCGTCCCGGGCTTCGGTCGACTCGACCGAGGCCCCGGGGCGGGTCGCTTTTTTGCGAGCTCGCTGTGTGTCCCCGATGGAACAAGCGCGGAAATTCCCTGTGACCCCCTTCACAGGTCCGCGAGCGCTCGCTATTCTGAACGCGACTTTGAACGCCATTCAAAAACGCTGAGGAGCGAACATGGCCCTCCACCGTCTCGCCGCGATGGCCGTCGCGACCGTGCTGACCGCGACCCTGACCGCCTGCGCCGGCGGCGCTGCCGACTCGGGGAACGGCGACCCCGTCGCCGGCGGCACGCTCAACGTGGTCCGGGCGAACCCGTTCGAGGGGTTCGAGCTGGATCAGCAGTCCCTCAACTCGTCGTACCAGGTCTCGCAGGCCGTGATCGAGCCGCTCATCCGGGTCGGGGAGGACGGGATGTCGCTCGAGCCGGGGCTCGCTACGTCCTGGGAGTACGCCAAGGGTGGCAAGCAGCTGACCATCGAGCTCGACCCCGACGCCAACTTCAGCAACGGCGATCCCGTCACCGCTGCCGACGTGGCCTTCTCGATCGAGACCTGGCAGGCGGGACCGAACTACGGGGCCACCTTCGCCAGCATCGAGAAGACCGAGATCGTCGACGAGAAGAAGATCGTCCTCCACCTCGGCGCGCCCGACACCGCCCTCGTCGCGTTCCTCGCCTGGGCCACCGCGGGCGTCATGCCGGAGGACTTCGGCGGCAAGACTGCCGAGGAGTACTACCAGGACCCGATCGGCGCCGGGGCGTACACCGTCGAGAGCTGGAGCGCGAACGGCGAGATCGTCCTGGAGAAGAACCCCGACTACTACCGCGACGGTCTTCCGTACCTCGACGAGATCGTCAGCACGTACGCGAGCGACCCGAACTCGGTGACGCTCCAGCTGCAGTCGGGCGAGGCCGACATGGCGGACGAGATCCTGCCGGTCACGGCGTCGACCCTGCCCGAGGGCTTCGCGTACGCCGGTCCCGAGCACCTCACGCCGGTGCTGGTGATGAACACCCGCGAGGGCGCCCTCGCCGACACCGACGTCCGCCGCGCCATCGGCTACTCGATCGACTACGAGGCCATCGCCGAAGGCGCGCTGAAGGGGTACGGCGTGCCGCCGGAGGGTGCACTGCCGACCAACCTCGAGAACTGGGCGCCGCCGAGCGATCCCTACTTCAGCCGGGACCTCGACCAGGCCGAGGAGCTGCTCGCCGGGGCCGACGCGGCACCCGAAGCGCTGGAGCTGATCTACCCGAACGACGCCAGCTCGAGCGTGATGGCCCAGGTCATCCAGGAGAACCTCGGCGAGATCGGCATCGAGGTCGAGCTCAGGTCGGCCGACTCGGCGACGGCGTTCGGAGCCATGAGCAGCGGCGAGTTCGACATGGTGATCTTCTCCAACAACGCCATCTCGCCCGACGCGTCCGACCCCGCCTGGTACATCGTCGCGACCGGCACGATGTTCACCGGCTTCCCGACCGACGACGCGATCGGCATCCTGGGCGACTACGCCGCCACCTCGCGCCCTGAGGAGAAGGAGGCGGCGATCACCGAGCTCCAGGACCTGTGGAGCGAGGAGGCGCCGTACATCGCCCTGGCCCACACGCCCGCGCTGGAGGGCATTCGCGACGTCGTCCACGACGCGCACGTGACCCCGTGGGGCGTGTACTACTTCGACACGGTCTGGAAGTCGGAGTGACCGGCCGGTTCGGTTTCGTCGCACGGCGGTTCCTCAGCCTGGGGCCGCTGCTGCTCGGGATCCTGCTGCTCGCGATGCTGCTGCTGAGCCTCGCGCCCGGCGACCCCGCGCGCCAGGTCGCCGGACCGCGCGCGCCGCAGGCGGAGGTCGACGCCGTCGCGCACCAGCTCGGCCTCGACCAGCCGGTGTGGGAGCGCTACGTGCACTACGTGGGACAGGTCTTCACCGGCGACCTCGGGACGTCGTTCAAGACCGGGCAGTCGGTGACCGGGCAGGTGCTCGCGCAGCTGCCGGTCACCCTGTCGGTCGCCACCCTCGGCGTGCTGCTCGCTCTCGCCGTGACGGTGCCGCTCGCCGTCGCCGCAGCCCGTCGCCCCGACGGCCCGGTCGACCACGTGATCCGGCTGCTCGCGGTGCTCGGCATCGGGCTCCCGACGTTCTGGGTCGCCATCATGGCCATCCGGCTGATCGCGCTGCCGACCGGCTGGTTCCCCGTTGCGGGCACGGGGGACGGCCTGGCCGAGCACCTCCGTGCGTTCGTGCTGCCGTCGATCGTCGTCGCCGCGAGCATCCTGGCGCCGATGATCCGCAGCCTGCGCGCCACGATGATGCAGCTCCACGACGCGGAGTTCGTCCTCGCGGCCCGGACCCTCGGGTTCGGCGGCGGCTCGCTGCTGCGCCGGTTCCAGCTCCGCAACGCCGTGCCGCCGCTGGTCACGGTCACGGCAGCGCAGGCGGGCTACGCCCTGTTCGGCACCGTCGTGGTCGAGGTCGCCTTCGGCCTTCCCGGGATGGGCCAGGGCCTGGTGATCGCCGCGAGCACGCAGGACTTCCCGCTCGTGCAGGGCTACGTGATCGTCTTCGCCGTGCTCGTCGTCCTGCTCTACCTCCTCGCCGACGTCGTCAACGCCGTCGTCGACCCGCGCGTGAGGATCACCGCATGAGCCCGAGGAGCCCTCGCGGAGGTACGCCGAGGCACGAGGTGTGCCGGAGCGAGGCACCGCAGGGCTCAGGCAAGGAAGGCACCGCATGAGCACCCTCGGCAGCGTCGGCCCCGTCGCAGCGATCGGTGGCGCCGACGACGTGACCCGCCGGCCGGCGCGCCGCAGCGGACGGGTGAAGCTCGTCATCGGCGGCGTGATCGTGGCGACGTACGTCGTCCTCGCGATCCTCGCGCCGTGGCTGGCCCCCCACGACCCCCTCGACCAGGACGTGCTGATCGCCCTGCAGGGCTCCTCGGCCACCCACCCGCTCGGCACCGACGAGCTCGGGCGCGACGAGCTGAGCCGGCTGCTGTACGCCGCCCGGATCGACCTGCCGATCGCGGCGCTCGTGACGATCCTCCCGTGCCTGCTCGGCACCGCGCTGGGTGTCGTGTGCGGCTACGTCGGCGGCTGGTTCGACGCCCTGGTGATGCGGGTGAGCGACCTGCTCCAGGCGTTCCCGACGTACATCTTGATGATCGTGCTGGTCTTCAGCCTCGGCCACGGGGTGCGGTCGCTGCTCATCGCGTTCACGGTCGTCGGCTGGGTGGTCTACGCGCGGCTGGTGCGCACCGAGGTGCTGCAGATCCGTGAGTCCGGCTACGTCACGGCCGCAGTGACCGCCGGCTTCCGTGCGCCACGGATCATCGTGCGGCACGTACTGCCCAACACGCTGCGCCAGACGCTGATCTACCTGACCTCCGACCTCGTGTTCGCGGTGACCGCGCTCGCGGCCTTCTCCTTCCTCGGGTTCGGCATCCAGCAGCCCACCGCCGAGTGGGGCAGCATGACGGCCGCCGCCCAGCCCTACATCGGCACCAAGGCGTCGCTGACCGTCCTGCCCGGACTGGTGATCACCGTCCTGGCACTCGGCTTCGCGCTCGTCGGCGACGGGCTCCAGGACCGGAAGGGTGTCCGATGAACGACCGCACGAGCAGCCCCACCAACCGCGAGAGCGTCCTGTCGGTCAGCGGCCTCAACCTGGTCAGCGACGCCGGCGTGACCCTCGTGCACGACGTGACCCTCGACCTCGCCGCGGGCGAGACGCTCGGCATCGTCGGCGAGTCGGGGAGCGGCAAGAGCCTCACCCTGCGGTCGATCCTGGGCATCGAGCCCGAGAGCCTCACCCGCCGTGGCGAGATCCGATGCTCGGCGCGGGCGGCGATGGTCTTCCAGGAGCCCGCCACCGCTCTCAACCCGACGATGCGGGTCGGCGACCTCGTCGCCCGCACCTGGCGTCGGCACCACCCCGGCTGCTCGAAGGCGCAGGCCCGGGCCGCGGCCGCGGACCTGTTCGAGCAGGTCGGGATCGCCGACGCCGTACGTCGCCTCCGCGCGTGGCCGCACGAGCTCTCCGGCGGCATGCGGCAGCGCGTGATGATCGCCGCGGCGCTGGCCACCGACCCCGAGGTCCTGCTGTGCGACGAGCCCACGACGGCGCTCGACGTGCGGGTGCAGGCCCAGATCCTGCGCCTGCTGGCCAACCTGGTCACCGAGCGCGGGATGGCGATGGTGTTCGTCAGCCACGACCTCGCGGTCGTCTCGACCGTGTGCGAGCGGATCCTCGTCATGCGGGACGGCCGGATGGTCGAGTCCGGCCCGATCGGCCAGGTGCTCGCCGCTCCGGCGGAGTCCTACACCCGTGACCTGCTGGCGGCGAACCTCGCCCGCCGCCTCGCCGACCGGGAAGGAGCGCTGGGATGACCGCGCTGCTCGAGATCGACCACGTCACCGTGCGCTTCGGTGGTTCGACCCTGCTGTCGCGGGCGCTCCGCAGGGAGGCCTCGCCGTTGGTCGCGGTCGACGACGTCAGCCTTGAGGTCCCCGCCGGCGGAGCGGTCGGGATCGTCGGCGAGTCCGGGTCCGGCAAGTCCACCCTGATGCGCACGGTGCTCGGCCTCCACGCGCCCGACGAGGGGGAGGTCCGGTTCCGCGGGACCCCGCTCCGTCCTGCCCGGGACCTGGCCACCCGCCGCGCGATCCAGATGGTGTTCCAGGACCCTGGTACGACGCTCAACCCGGCCCACACCGTGGGGGCCACGCTCGAGGAGCTGCTCCGCGTCCACCAGGTGGTCCCGGCGGCGCAGGTCGACCGCCGGGTCGACGAGCTGCTGGAGCTCGTGCACCTCTCGGGCTCGCTCCGGCAGGCGCGCCCGTCCCGGCTCTCGGGCGGGCAGAAGCAACGGGTCGCGATCGCGCGTGCCCTCGCGCTCGAGCCCGACCTGCTCATCGCCGACGAGGCCACGAGTGCGCTCGACGTCGTCGTCCAGGCGTCGGTCCTCGACCTGCTGGCGGAGCTCCGGGTGACCACCGACATCACGCTGGTGTGCATCAGCCACGACCTGGACCTGGTTCGCTACCTGTGCGACACCGCCGTGGTGATGCGGCGTGGTCGTGTGGTGGAGCAGGGTCCGGTGGCGTCGATGCTGGCGGCGCCGGGCGACCCCTACACCGCCGAGCTGATCGCCGCCGCCCCCACGCTGACCACCGGACCCGATGCCGCGGGGATCCCGCGATGACCCCGACGACGATCACCAGAGAAGAGGAGCTCGGATGACCACGAAACGGCAGGCGAAGCGGGCGGAGATCGCCCGCGCGTCGGTCGGGCCGCTCAGCGCCCAGGGTGTCAACAACGTCCGGCTGGCCGACCTCGGAGAGAGCCTCGGGATGACCGGAGCGCACCTCCTGTACTACTTCGAGAGCAAGAACGACCTCTTCATGACCGCGCTGCGGATCGTCGAGCAGGACCTGCGGGACCACGTGCATCGTGCGTTCGAGGGCATGCCGTCGGCGCGCGAGCGCTGGGAGTGGCTGCTCGACACCGGTGCCCCGGCCGGGCTCGACGACAGCGGCCTGCTCATGTGGCTGGAGGCGTGGGCCGGCGCGGTCCACCAGAAGGACGTGCTCGAGCTCATCTCCGAGCTGGAGAGCCAGTGGCAGGCGCTGCTGCGCGAGACCCTGGCGTACGGCGTCGAGCGTGGCGAGCTCCCCGACGGCATCGCCCTCGACGAGATAGTGGAGGGCGTCTCGGCGCTCCTCGACGGTCTGACCATCCGGGTGGTCGTGGGCTACCGCCCGCTCGACCACGAAGGTGCGATGCGGATCGTCCAGCGCTTCGTGGCCCCGCTGCTGCCCTGGCGCGAGGGCGGTGCCGCATGACCGTGAGTACGACGCCGCAGTGGCGGATGCCGGCCGAGACCGACCCCCATGAGCGTGCCTGGATGGCGTGGCCTGCGGCGTCGTACACGCTGGGGGAGACGGCGGCCGAGGCCGAGGAGGCCTGGGTCGCCTGGTCGTCGGTCGCCAACGCGATCGCCGAGTTCGAGCCGATCACGATGCTGGTCGACGCCGGAGGGTCGGGCCGAGGCCCGGCGGCGCCTCTCGAGCGCGGTCGAGCAGGTGGAGTGCCCGCTCGACGACGCGTGGTACCGCGACATCGGGCCGACGTTCGTCGTCGGGGCTGATGGTCAGGGTGGCCTCGGGGCCGTCAACTGGGTCTTCAACGGCTGGGGTCAGCAGGACTGGGCCCGGTGGGAGTACGACGCCCGCGCCAGCGAGGTGGCGACCGCGCACAGCGGTGCGATCCGGATCGACTCGCCGCTGGTCAACGAGGGCGGCGGCATCCACACCGACGGCCTCGGCACGTTCCTCGTCACCGAGACCGTCCAGCTCGACCCCGAGCGCAACCCCGGCTGGACCAAGGCCGATGTGGAGGCCGAGCTCGCCCGCACGGTCGGCGCCCGGAAGGTGATCTGGCTCCCGCGCGGCCTCACCCGCGACTCCCAGCGGTTCGGCACGCGCGGTCACGTCGACATCGTCGCGACGTTCACCGAGCCCGGCCGGCTGCTGGTCCACGACCAGCGCGACGAGAGCCACCCCGACGCCGCCGTCAGCAGGGAGGTCCTCGGCCTGCTGTCCGCGGCAACCGATGCCGAGGGCCGCGCGCTCGAGGTGGTCCGCCTGCCGGCACCGAAGACCCTCGTCGACGACGTCGGCTGGGTCGACTACAGCTACGTCAACCACTTCGCGCTCAACGGCGCGGTCATCGCCTGCACGTTCGACGACCCGGTCGACGCCGAGGCCCGCGAGATCATCGCGGACGCCTATCCGGGGCGGACGGTCGTCGGCGTCGACGCCCGCGCGGTCTTCGCCCGCGGTGGCGGTGTCCACTGCATCACCCAGCAACAGCCGGCCGTGTCGCGCCCGTCCGGCACGACCCCAGGAGGTACCCCGTGAAGACGCTGGTCGCCGACCCGCAGCCGTCCCCGGCGCGGGTGACCGACACCGGGCGCCCGCCGCTGACGGCCGGCCTCGTCCAGACCCGCTGGCACGAGGACCCCGACGAGCACGCGGCCGTGCTCGAGGACGGCATCCGCTCGGCGGCCGACGCCGGCGCCGAGGTGGTCTTCCTGCCCGAGCTGACCCTGCTGCGCTATCCCGCGGACGTCCCGGCCGGCGACCGGCCGGTGGAGCTCGCGGAGCCGCTCGAGGACGGACCGACCTTCGCCCTCGCGGCGCGCGCCGCCAAGGAGAACGGCGTTCACGTGCACGCCTCGCTCTACGAGCGGGAGGGCGGCGAGGGGGCCGACGGGGCCGACGGGGCAGACGTCCCGGACGGTCGCGGCTTCAACACCGCGATCATGGTGTCCCCGGACGGGGAGCTCGTCGGGAGGACGCGCAAGCTCCACATCCCCATCACGGCCGGCTACTACGAGGACACCTACTTCCGCCCGGGTCCGGCGGCGGCGCCGTACCCGGTCGTCGACCTGGCGCTGCCGTCCGCGCCGCGGCTGGGGCTGCCGACCTGCTGGGACGAGTGGTTCCCGGAGGTCGCCCGCGCCTACTCGCTCGGCGGTGCCGAGGTGCTCGCCTACCCGACCGCGATCGGCTCCGAGCCCGACCATCCCGGGTTCGACACCCAGCCGCTGTGGCGGCACGTGATCGTCGGCAACGGCATCACCAGCGGCCTGTTCATGGTCGTCCCGAACCGCTGGGGGAGCGAGGGCCTGATCACGTTCTACGGCTCGTCGTTCATCAGCGACCCCTACGGCCGGGTCCTCGTCGAGGCGCCGCGCGACGGCGACGCGGTGCTGGTCGCCACCCTCGACCTCGCCCAGCGCGCGGACTGGCTCGACCTCTTCCCGTTCCTGACGACCCGGCGCCCGGACACCTACGGTGCTCTCGTCGCCCAGCCCTGACCCGCAACCCGTTCCCGAACCACCGAAGTCCCGAAGGAGCAATCTCGTGAGCACCGCCCCCACCGCGCCGTACGCCCTGGTCCGCCCGCCGGCCGACACCCTGGCCGACGGCATCGTCACGTTCATCGATCGTCAGCCCGTCGACGTCGAGGCCGCGCGCGTCCAGTGGCGCGGGTACGTCGACGCGCTCGAGGCCGCCGGTTGGCCGACCGTCGTGGTCGAGCAGGACGACACGCTGCCGGACTCGGTCTTCGTCGAGGACGCCGTCGTGATGTTCGGCGACCTGGCCGTGATCACCAACCCGGGCGCGCCCGCCCGCAACCCGGAGACGGTGGCCGCGGAGAAGGCCGTCCGGGAGCTCGGCTTCGAGCCCGCGACGATCACCGCGGGCACCTTCGACGGCGGCGACGTGCTCAAGGTCGGCACGCAGGTCTACGTCGGTCTCACCGGTACGACGTCCGCACCGGCCGTCGAGCAGCTGCGCACGATCCTCGAGCCGCGCGGCTGGACGGTGACCGCCGTACCGGTGACCAAGGCGCTGCACCTCAAGAGCGCGATCACCGCGCTGCCCGACGGCACCGTGATCGGCTACGGCCCGGTCGTCGACGACCCGTCGCTGTTCGAGAGCTACCTCGAGGTGCCCGAGGAGCCGGGCGCGCACGTCGTCGTCCTCGACGACCGCACCGTGCTGATGAGCTCGGCCGCGCCGCAATCGGCCGCGATGTTCCGGGAGCGTGGCCTCGAGGTCGTGACCGTCGACATCGCCGAGTTCGAGAAGCTCGAGGGCTGCGTCACCTGCCTGTCCGTGCGGGTGCGCGCATGACAGCCGCCCGCCGCCTCTTCGTCGCCCGTCGCGTCCACACCCTCGACCCGGCCACGCCGACCGCGACCGGCGTGCTCGTCGAGGGAGGCCGGGTGCTCGCAGTCGGCGACGCCGCCGACCTCCGGGCCGGGGTGAGCGAGGTCGTCGACCTCGGGGACGCCGTGCTGACGCCGGGTCTCGTCGACGGTCATGCCCACCCGGTCTCGGGTCTGGAGCTCACCGACGGCGTCGACCTCTCCGACGCGCTCGACCTGGGCGCCGTACGGGCGCTGCTCGCCGAGGAGCGGCAGCGACTAGCGCCGGACGCCTGGCTCAAGGGCTGGGGCCTCAACCCGGTCGTGTTCGGCGGCGCCGCGCCGACCGCGGCATCGCTCGGCCCGGCGTTCTCCGGGATCCCCGGCTACGTCCAGATCTACGACGGCCACGCGTCGATCGCGTCCCCGGAGGCGCTGGCACTGGCCGGCATCGACGGGCCGATCACGTTCGCGTCCAGCTCCCGCGTCGATGTCGACGACCACGGGACGCCGACCGGCTACCTGGTCGAGGCGGACGCGTGCGAGGTCGTCGAGCGGGTCATCCCGCCGCTGACGATCGCCGAGCAGGCCGACCGGCTCCAGGCGCTGCTCGAGGGCATGGCCGCCGTCGGCTACACCGGTCTGCACGCGATGGACTTCCGCGACCCCTCCCGCGAGCTCGTCAGCCTGCTCGAGGAGCGCGGCGAGCTGCCGCTGCGGATGGGCTTCAACCCGATGCTCATGCCCGAGGACGACGGACCGGCCGCTGTGCTCGCGGCGCAGGGACGGCGCGGCCGCCGGTGGCGGGTCGAGGGCGTCAAGCTCGTCGTCGACGGCACCGTCGACCACGGCACCGCCTGGCTCGAGTACGCCGACACGCACGGCCAGGGCCTCGATGCGCTGTGGCGCGACATCGACCGTTTCCGGGAGGCCGTCACCACCCTCCACCGGGCGGGCGTCAACTGCGCCGTCCACGCGATCGGCGACCGGGGGGTCCGCCAGGTGCTGGAGCTCTTCGTCGAGCTACGCGACCAGTACGGCCCGCTCGCCCGGCACCGGATCGAGCACATCGAGACCATCCCCGACGACATCGTGAAGATGTTCGCGGGCGGGTCGGCGGCCGCGAGCATGCAGCCTCTGCACCTCACCTGCTTCAACAGGGCCGACCGCTCGGACTCGTGGTCGCAGCGGCTCGGCGACATACGGGTCGACAACGGGTTCCGCTGGAACGACCTCCGCTCGGTCGGGGCGACGGTCGCGCTCGGCTCCGACTGGCCGATCTCGCCGTACGACCCGCGCTGGATCATGGCCGACGCCCGGCTCCGCCGCCGCTTCGACCGGCCCGATGCCGAGCCGATCCACCCCGAGCAGGCGCTCGGCGCGCTCGAGGCGCTCGAGGGCTTCACCACCCACGCGGCGCTGGCGTCGGGAGAGGAGACCCGACGGGGCCGGATCGCGGTCGGATTCGACGCCGACTTCACGGTCTTCGGCGACGACCCCCTCACGATCACGCCCGAGGAGCTCGGCGCGGTCGAGATCCGCGGAACCGTGGTGGCAGGGGAGCCTGTCCCGCAGCGATGATGGAGGGGTGAGCAGCTCAGCACTCGGCCCCGGTCCTGCGGAAGAGGCGGGTCCACCGACCATCGGCGCCCATCCCGACGAGCCGCACGAGGTTGGCTTCAACGACCGGCTGAACTGGCTCCGCGCCGGGGTGCTGGGTGCCAACGACGGCATCGTCTCGGTGGCCGGCATCGTCCTCGGCGTCGCCGGCGCCACGACCGACCGTACGGCGATCATGATCGCCGGCGTGGCCGGCCTGGTCGCCGGGGCCTTGAGCATGGCGGCCGGCGAGTACGTCTCCGTCAGCACCCAGCGTGACTCCGAGGAGGCGCTCCTCGCCAAGGAGCGGCGCGAGCTGGCCGAGGACCCGGAGGACGAGCTCGGCGAGCTGGCGGGGTTGTACGTCGACAAGGGTCTCGACCCCGACCTTGCGCTCGAGGTCGCCAAGCAGCTCACCGCCAACGATGCGCTGGCTGCCCATGCCGAGGTCGAGCTCGGCATCGACCCCGACGACCTCACCAGCCCCTGGAACGCGGCGATCGCGTCGATGGTGTCCTTCACCCTCGGCGCGCTGCTGCCGCTGCTGACCATCCTGCTGGTCGACCCCGATCTGCGCGTCTGGGTCACCGTCGCGGCGGTGACGGCCGCGCTCGCGCTGACCGGTTGGGCGAGTGCCCGGTTCGGCTACGGTTCGGTGCGCCGTGCGGTGCTGCGCAACGTCGCCGGCGGGCTGGTCGCCATGGTGGTCACCCACCTCGTCGGCCAGGCCGTCGGCACCCGGGTCTGACAGGATCGGCCGCGATGAGCACGCCGAGCTTCTCTCCGCCCTCGTACCCGCCGCCGTCCACGCCAGTCGGACCCGGGGTGGCAGGACCATGAGTGTGCGGTTGTTCGCGGCGGTGGTGCCACCGGAGGACGTGGTCGAGCACCTCGAGGAGTTCCTGGCGCCGCGCCGCGAGGCGGCGGACTTCCGGTGGACCCTCGCCGGGCAGTTCCACGTCACGCTGGCGTTCATGGCGTCGGTGGACGAGTGGCGCGTCGACGACTACGTCGACCGGTTCGCCGACGGGATCGCCCGGACGCCCGTGCCGGTGCTGCGGCTCGCGGGACCGGTGACCTTCCCGAACGCCTCGGAGACCCGGGTGCTCGGCGTCGGGGTGGTGCCTGAGTCGGAGGGCGCGGACGTCGTACTCGAGCGGATGGCCGGACGTGCCCGCAACGCCGCGGTCAGCGTGGGGGTCGAGGTGGACGGCCAGCGGTTCCGGCCGCACCTGACCGTCGCCCGGCTCCGCCGGCCCGCGGACACCAGCAACTGGGTCCGCCTGCTGGAGACGTACGTCGGCCCGGAGTGGCCGGTCATCGAGCTGGCCGTGATCGCCTCGCACCTCGGCGAGGGCCCCGGCGGCCGGCCGCGCTACGAGACCGTCGCCGAGGTCCCCGTCGGCCAGTAGCCGCACGCCCGGACCCCTGCTGCTGCCCGCCTCTCTTCACGCTGAGGTCGAGTCGGCGCAAATAGACACGAGCCGACTCGACGGTCTGGGCGTGCAGAGACGACGCCGACTCGACGGTCTGGGCGTGCAGAGACGAGCCGACTCGACGGTCTCGTCAGGCGGGTGACCGTCAGTCGAGGTTGTGGATGATCTCCTCGACCTTGTCCTTGGCGTCGCCGAAGAGCATCTGGCTGTTCTCGCGGAAGAAGAGCGGGTTCTGCACGCCGGCGTAGCCGGGGGCCATCGACCGCTTGAAGACGATGACGTCGTTGGCGTTCCAGACCTCGAGGACCGGCATGCCGGCGATCGGGCTGGAGGGGTCGTCCATGGCTGCCGGGTTGACGGTGTCGTTGGCACCGATGACGAGCACGACGTCGGTGTCGGAGAAGTCGTCGTTGATCTCGTCCATCTCCAGGACGATGTCGTAGGGGACCTTCGCCTCGGCGAGCAGCACGTTCATGTGGCCCGGGAGGCGGCCGGCGACCGGGTGGATGCCGAACCGGACCTCGACGCCCTTGGCCCGCAGCTTCGAGGTGAGGTCGGCGACGGGGTACTGCGCCTGGGCGACGGCCATGCCGTAGCCGGGCGTGATGACGACCGAGGAGGCGCCGGCGAGGAGCTCGGCTGCTTCGGCCGCGTTGATCTCGCGGTGCTCGCCGTAGTCGGTGTCGGAGGCCGGGCCGGCCTCGATGCCGAAGCCACCGGCGATGACCGAGATGAACGAGCGGTTCATCGCCTTGCACATGATGTAGCTCAGGTAGGCACCGGAGGAGCCGACCAGGGCGCCGGTGATGATGAGCAGGTCGTTCCCGAGCAGGAAGCCCGAGGCCGCCGCGGCCCACCCGGAGTAGCTGTTGAGCATCGATACGACGACCGGCATGTCGCCGCCGCCGATCGAGGCGACGAGGTGCCAGCCGAGCAGCAGCGCGATGATCGTGACCACGACGAGCAGCCACAGGGCCGGGTCGATGACGAACCACACGGTCAGGGCGCCGAAGACGAGGAGTGCGCCGACGTTGAGGAAGTGCTTGGCCGGCAGCACGAGCGGCGCGGACTTGATCCGCGCCGACAGCTTGAGGAACGCGACGATCGAGCCGGTGAAGGTCACCGCGCCGATGAAGACGCCGATGAACACCTCGGCGGTGTGGATGCCGAGCAGGTCGTTGGCGGCGAGGACCTGGGCGTCGAAGCCGTCGAGGTGGTGCTCGACGTGGAGGAAGCCGTTCCAGCCGACGAGTACGGCGGCGAGCCCGACGAAGCTGTGGAGCAGCGCGATCAGCTCGGGCATGCCCGTCATCTCGACGACCCGGGCGCGCCACAGCCCGATCGCGGCGCCGATCAGGGTCGCGCCGACCAGCAGCACCAGCGGCAGCGCGTCGATCCCGCCGTCGACCGTGGTGGCGACCGTGGCGAGCAGGGCGAGCGCCATGCCGCTGATGCCGAAGGTGTTGCCGACCCGGGCGGTCTCGTGGTGGGAGAGCCCGGCGAGGGCGAGGATGAAGAGCAGGGCGGCGACGACGTAGGCAGCCGTGGCAGCGGTCTCGATGGACAACATGTGAGTTCAGCTCTCTCTCAAGACCGGGAGAACATTCCGAGCATGCGGCGGGTCACCGCGAAGCCGCCGAAGATGTTGATGCTCGCGAGCAGCAGGGCGGCCACGGACAGCGCCGTGATCAGGCTGTCCTCGCCGCCGATCTGCTCCAGCGCGCCGACCACGATGATCCCGGAGATCGCGTTGGTCACCGACATCAGTGGTGTGTGCAGGGCGTGGTGGACGTGCCCGATGACGTAGTAGCCGATCACGATCGCCAGCGCGAAGACGGTCAGGTGCCCCTGCAGCGGCGCCGGGGAGATCGCGATCAGACCCGAACATGACGAGCGCGGCGATGCCGACGATGCTCAGCCGGCCGCGGGGGGTCAGCTTCGCCTTCGGCTCGGGCTTCTCGACGGGCGCCGCCGCGGCCACCTTGGGTGCCGCGGACACCTGCACCGGGGGCGGCGGCCACATGCTCTCGCCGTCGCGGGTGACGGTGATGCCGCGCTGGACGACGTCGTCCATGTCGAGGGTCAGCTGCCCGTCCTTCTCGGGGGTGAGCAGCTTCATCAGGTTGACGATGTTGGTGCCGTAGAGCTGCGACGTCTGCGCGGCCAACCGCGCCGAGAGGTCGGTGTAGCCGAGGATCGTGACGCCGTGGTCGGTCACGACGCGCTCGTCGGTGACCGTCAGCGCGGCGTTGCCGCCGTTGGCCGCGGCCATGTCGACGATGACCGAGCCGGGGCGCATGGCCGCGATCGTCTCGGCGCTGATCAGCTTCGGCGCGGGGCGGCCGGGGATCAGCGCGGTGGTGATGACGATGTCGGCGCTGCGCGCCTCCTCGTCGTACATCGACGCTGTGGCCGCCTCCTGCTCGGCGGTCATCTCCTTGGCATAGCCGTCGGAGCTGACCTCGCTCTCGAAGTCGACCATCACGAAGTCGGCGCCCATCGACTCGACCTGCTCGGCCACCTCGGGGCGTACGTCGAACGCGCGCACGATCGCGCCCATCGCGCTCGCGGTGCCGATCGCGGCCAGACCGGCGACACCGGCGCCGATCACGAACACGCGTGCCGGCGGGATCTTGCCCGCCGCGGTGACCTGGCCGGTGAACATCCGGCCGAACTCGCCTGCCGCCTCGATGACCGCGCGGTAGCCCGCGACGTTGGCCATCGACGACAGCACGTCCATCGACTGGGCGCGGGAGATCCGCGGCACCGCGTCCATCGCGAGCGCGGTGACGCCCGCCTCGGTCAGCCGCTCCACCAGCTCGGGGCTGCGGGCGGGGGCCATCATCGACACGATCGTCGCGCCGCGGCGCAGCCGGTCGATCTCCTCGGCCGTGGGTGCGTTGACCTTCACGACGACGTCGGCGGCCCAGGCGTCCTCGGCCGACCCCACCCGGGCACCGGCCTCGGCGAACGCCTCGTCGGACTGGTCGGCGCCGGCACCGGCGCCGCTCTCGACCACGACGTCGTAGCCGAGCTGGGTCAGCTGGCCGACCGTCTTCGCCGTCGCGGCGACCAGGGTCTCGCCTGACTTCGACTCGCGGGGGATGCCGATGAGCACCGTAGCCTCCAGCCTGTCGGGGGTGCAGCGATCGTCAACCTACACAGGGAACGCTGCAGGACGGTCGCGTTCTCAATCCGCGGTGCAACGTGGCGGGTGTCTCGTCCATCGGCTAGGACTAGCCCACGACACCGTAGAGACGGTCGCCCGCGTCGCCCAGGCCGGGCACGATGTAGCCCTTGTCGTTGAGACGCTCGTCCATCGCCGCCGTCACGATGGTGACCGGGACGTCCAGTCCGGCGAGCTGTTCCTCGAGCCTGGCGCAACCCTCCGGGGCCGCCAGCAGGCAGACCGCGGTGATGTGGTCGGCACCGCGGTCGACCAGGAACCGGATCGCCGCGGCCAGGGTGCCGCCGGTCGCGAGCATCGGGTCGAGCACGTAGCACTGCCGTCCCGAGAGGTCCTCGGGCAGCCGTTCGGCGTACGTCGACGCCTCCAGCGTCTCCTCGTTGCGCACCATGCCCAGGAAGCCGACCTCGGCGGTCGGCAGGAGCCGCATCATCCCGTCGAGCATGCCGAGCCCCGCCCGCAGGATGGGTACGACGAGCGGTCGGGGACTCGCCAGTCGGGTGCCGGTCGTCGGCGCGACCGGTGTGACGATCTCGCACGACTCGACGCGGACGTCGCGGGTCGCTTCGTAGGCGAGAAGCGTGACGAGCTCGTCGGCGAGGTTGCGGAACGTCGGGGAGTCGGTGGACTCGTCGCGCAGCACGGTGAGCTTGTGGGCGACGAGGGGGTGGTCGACGACCTGGGTGCGCATGCCGGAAACCCTAGTGCCCGCCGTGCGCACGGCGGTTGGGGAAACCTCTGGTCCCCGGGCCCGGCTCGTGTCACGCTGGTGGCATGTCAACCGGCGACGCCGTCGACTTCGCACTGGCCGCCTACCGCGAGGAGGGGGTCTGGCAGGTCGCTGAGCTCACCCACGACCACGTGGGTGCCATCGACGACCTCGCGGCAGCGCTGCGCCGGTTCCCCGGCGACGGCGGTGCGGTCGGCCTGGTCGCGATCGACGAGGACTTCTTCGTCCTGGTCCGCGTTGCCGGCCACAGGACCCGGGTGCTGCTCTCCGACATCACCGCGGCCACCGAGTGGGAGCTCGCCGCGTCGGCGGTCGAGTTCCTCGGACTGCCGCCGCCGGAGGACGACGAGGACGAGCAGGAGCCCGCCGGCGACCTCGACCTGCTCAGTGACCTCGGGCTCAACGCGATGGACCTCGCGGTGGTGCTCGACGACTACGACCTCTATCCCGACGAGATGCTCTCCGACGTCGCGCGGAGCCTCGGCTTCGGACCGCTCTTCGACGACACCGTCGGCCTCACGTCGGCGTGAACCTGCAGGACTCTTGGCGCGAGCCGATGCTGGCCGCGCTGGCCGAGGCGCGCGCGGCCGTGGCCACCGGCGACGTACCCATCGGTGCCGTCGTCGTCGACGAGGCCGGTGCCGTGCTCGCGTCGGGGCGCAACGTCCGCGAGGCCGCTGGCGACCCCACCGGTCACGCCGAGGTGGTCGCGCTGCGCGCCGCGGCCCTGGCACGGGGTGAGTGGCGGCTGTCCGGCTGCACGCTCGTCGTGACGCTCGAACCGTGCACGATGTGCGCCGGCGCGTCGGTGCTCGCCCGCGTCGACCGCGTGGTCTTCGGTGCGTACGACGACAAGGCCGGCGCGGTCGGCAGCCTCTGGGACGTCGTCCGCGACCGTCGGCTCAACCATCGGCCCGAGGTCGTCGGCGGCGTGCTGGCCGACGAGTCGGTCGCCCTGCTCGACGCGTTCTTCGCCACCCACCGCTGATCGTGGCTGCGGCCGGCGTTAGGGGTAACGCAGTGTTACGAACACTGCCCGGGGCGCTGTGACCGGTCACAGCACCCCGGGAGCGAACCGAACACTGCGTTACAGCGCCGCTCGCGCGCCGAGGGCCGACGCCTCCCGGGCGAGGCTCTCGATGCGCGCCCAGTCGCCCGCGGCGACGGCATCGGCGGGGGTGAGCCAGGAGCCGCCGACGCAGCCGACGTTCGCCAGGGAGAGGTACGACGCCGCAGACGCCGCCGTGATGCCGCCCGTCGGGCAGAAGCGGGCCTGCGGAACGGGCGAGGCGATCGACTTCAGGTAGGCCGCGCCGCCGGACGCCTCGGCCGGGAAGAACTTCATCTCCGTCACGCCGGCCTCGAGCACGGTGAGCACCTCGGAGACGGTGGCGGTGCCGGGGAGGAACGGCAGGCCGGTGTCGGTCATCGCGGCGAGCAGCGACGGCGTCGTACCGGGGGAGACGAGGAAGCGCGCGCCGGCGTCGGCCGCCTCCTTCGCCTGGCCGGGCGTCACGATCGTGCCGGCGCCGAGCAGGATCTCCGGCACCTCGTCGGCGATCGCGCGGATCGCGTCGAGCGCGACCGCGGTGCGCAGGGTCAGCTCGATCGCGGGCAGGCCGCCGGCGACGAGCGCCCGGGCCAGCGGCACGGCGGTGGCGAGGTCGTCGACGACGACGACGGGCATCACCGGGACGACGTCGAGGACGGACGCGGTGGGAGCGGACAGGTCAGGCGTGGACAGCTCAGACGTGGACAACGGGGGCCTCCGTGGGGACGGTCGGGGAGATGTGGGCGGGGAACACGCTGGCGCCGGCATCGGCGGGACCGACGACGGCCCGGAACGCCGCGAACAGCTCGCGGCCGGTACCGGCCCACTCGGCGTCGGTCAGGGGGCGCCCGGTGGCAGGACGCGTCTCGAGCTCGTCCGCGGCGGCGATGGTCAGCGAGCCGGCGACGGCGTCGACGGTCACCAGGTCGCCGTCCTGCACCCGCGCCAGCGGGCCGCCGACTGCCGCTTCCGGCGTCACGTGGATCGCGGCGGGGACCTTGCCGGACGCGCCGGACATCCGGCCGTCGGTGACGATCGCGACCTTCTGGCCGCGGTCCTGGAGGACGCCGAGCGCCGGGGTGAGCTTGTGCAGCTCGGGCATGCCGTTGGCGGCGGGTCCCTGGTAGCGGATCACCGCGACCAGGTCGCGACCGTCCAGGTCGCCCCGCCCGAAGGCCTCGAGGAAGTCGGCCTGGTCGTCGAAGACGACGGCCGGCGCGCTCACGACGCGGTGCTCCGGCGCGACCGCGGACGTCTTGATCACCGCGGTGCCGAGCGGTCCGGTGAGCACCTTGAGACCACCGTCGGCCGCGAACGGCTCGGTGACGGGCCGCAGCACGTCGGTGTCGAGGCTGACCGGCGTGCCGTGCTCCCAGACGAGCTCGCCGTCACGCAGCCTCGGCTCGGTGGTGTAGCGGGACAGGCCCGGCCCGGCGATCGTCGTGACGTCCTCGTGCAGCAGTCCGCCGGCGAGCAGCGTCCGCACCAGGTAGCCGATGCCGCCCGCGGCATGGAAGTGGTTCACGTCGGCCGACCCGTTGGGGTAGATCCGCGCGAGCAGCGGCACCACCGCGGAGAGCTCCGAGAGGTCCTGCCAGGTGAGCTGGACGCCCGCGGCGCGGGCGATCGCGACCAGGTGCAGCGTGTGGTTGGTCGAGCCGCCGCTGGCGAGGAGCGCGACGCACGCGTTGACGATGGCCTTCTCGTCGACGACGTCGGCGATCCGGATCGGTGCCCCCTGCTGGGGCGAGTTGGCGACGGCCCGCTCGGCCGCGGCGCGGGTGAGGGCGTCGCGGAGCGGCGTACCGGGGTTGACGAAGGACGATCCCGGCAGGTGCAGGCCGAGCACCTCCATGAGGAGCTGGTTGGAGTTCGCGGTGCCGTAGAAGGTGCACGTCCCGCGGGAGTGGTACGACGCCGCCTCCGCATCGAGGAGCTCCTCGCGCCCGACGAGCCCCTCGGCGTACTTCTGCCGGACGCGGGCCTTCTCCTTGTTGGGCAGCCCCGACTCCATCGGCCCGGCCGGCACGAACACCGTCGGAAGGTGACCGAAGGAGAGTGCGCCGATCAGCAGCCCGGGCACGATCTTGTCGCAGACGCCGAGCAGCAGCGCGGCGTCGAACATGTCGTGGGAGAGCGCGATCGCGGTGGACATCGCGATGACGTCGCGGCTGTAGAGCGAGAGCTGCATGCCGTCGCGGCCCTGGGTGATGCCGTCGCACATCGCCGGCACGCCGCCGGCGACCTGGGCGATGCCGCCGGCACGGATCACCGCGTCCTTGAGCACGGGCGGGTAGGCGCCGTACGGCTGGTGGGCCGAGAGCATGTCGTTGTAGCTGGTGACGATCGCCAGGTTGGGCTTGCCGCCGCTGCGCAGCGCCGACTTCTCGGTCGGCTCGGAGGCGGCGAAGCCGTGGGCGAGGTTGGCGCAGCCGAGCTTGCCGCGGGCGGGGCCGCGGTCGGTGGCCGCGTCGATGCGGGCGAGGTAGGCAGCGCGCGTCTGCGCGCTGCGGGCGACGAGGCGCTCGGTGACCGCCGCGACGACGGGGTCGAGGGTCGCCGGCTGGGGGTCGAGGGGGATGTCGGACGTCATGGGTTCTCCTGCCAGGTGCGGCCGTCGCGCTCGATGAGCGCCGCCGCGGCGGTGGGGCCGGTCGTGCCGGCGGGATAGGGGTCCGGGTGGCCGTCGCTGGCCGACCAGTGGTCGAGGATCGGGGTCATCCAGCGCCACGAGGCGTCGAGCTCGTCGCGGCGCAGGAAGAACGTGGGGATGCCGCGGATGACGTCGAGCAGCAGCCGTTCGTAGGGGTCGGGGGAGCGGTCGTCGGTCGCGTAGCTGAGGTCGAGCGACGACGGCCGCAGCCGGATGCCGCCCGGGCCCGGGTCCTTCGCGGTCAGATGCAGCTGCATGCCCTCCTCGGGCTGCATCCGGATGGTCAGCCGGTTGGGCGTGGTGGCGCCGACGCTGCCCGGGAACATCGGGTGCGGGGGCTCCTTGAAGACGACCTCGATGGTCGACTCGCGGCGGGCCAGCCGCTTGCCGGTCCGCAGGTAGAACGGCACGCCCGCCCAGCGCCAGTTGTCGACCTCGACCCGCAGGGCGACGAAGCTCTCGGTGTCGCTGTCGGGGTGGCCGGTCTCCTCGTCGTACGACGCCGCAGGGGCGCCGTCGACGGTGCCGGCGGCGTAGCGGCCGCGGACCACGTGCCGGTCGACGTCGTCGTCGGCGATCGGCCGGAGCGCGGTCAGCACCTTGAGCCGCTCGTCACGCACGGGCTCGGGCCCGACGTGGGACGGCGGCTCCATCGCCACCAGGCACAGCAGCTGCAGCAGGTGGTGCTGCACCATGTCGCGCAGCGCCCCGACCTGGTCGTAGTAGTCGGCGCGCTCGCCCGCGCCGATGCTCTCCGCGACGGTGATCTGGACGTGGTCGACCCACTGCGAGCTCCACAGGGGCTCGAGGAAGGTGTTGGCGAACCGGGTGACGAGGAGGTTCTGCACGCTCTCCTTCCCGAGGTGGTGGTCGATCCGGTAGATCTGCTGCTCGTCGAAGACCTCGGCCACCGCGTCGTTGACCCGGGTGGCGGAGTCGAGGTCGAGGCCGAGCGGCTTCTCCAGCACCAGCCGGCTGGTCGGGGTCGCCAGGCCGAGCTCGGCGAGCCGGGTGCACGCGGCGCCGTACAGCTCGGGAGCGAGGGCGAGGTAGAAGACCCGCACCGGGTCCTGGCCCGCGGGCCGGTCCTTGAGCAGGCCGTGCAGCAGGTGCCAGCCCTCCGGGTCCTGCGCGTCGAGCTGCAGGTGGTGGAGGCGCCGGACCAGCCGGTGCAGCGCGCCGGCCTCGAGGTCGTCGTCGGGGATGGTCTCGAGCAGCGTCCGCTCGACCAGGTCGCGGTAGCCCGCGTTGTCGACCGCCGACCGGGCCACGCCGATGATCCGGCTGTCGCCGGGCAGCTGGCGGTCGCGCTCGCGGTAGTAGAGGCCGGGAAGCACGGTGTGGAGCGCGAGGTCGCCGGTGTCGCCGAACACGACGAAGTCGCAGTCGGGCAGGAGGAGTTCGGGCTCAGGCATGGTCACCACGCATCCACGGTAGAGCCGAAGTTGGATCGTGACAAGCAGGACTTAGGTATTAGGAAGACCTAAGTGATCCCGGATACGGTGCGGCCATGGCAGAACGAGGGCGGTCGGAGAGCGTCGGTACGCCGAGCGCGGGCGACCTCCTGGAGCTGTTGCGGACCGGCCAGGCCGCCACCCGGTCCGACCTGCGCCGCGTCACCGGGCTCTCCCGGACCGCCGTCGTCAACCGGGTCTCCGCGCTGACCGACGCCGGCCTGCTGCTGCTCGGCGCGGAGCTCCCGTCGACCGGCGGTCGACCGGCCGGGTCCCTCGTCTTCAACAACCGCGCCGGCGTGGTGCTCGCGGCGGCGATCGGCCGGTCCCGGTCGCAGGTCGCGGTGTTCGACCTGTCCGGGGAGGAGCTGACCTCCTCCGCGGTCGACCACGAGGTCGGTGCCGGCCCGGACGAGGTGATGCCCGTCGTGGCCCACCAGCTCGCCGGCCTGTTGGCCGAGGACCTGCCGCCCGTGCTCGGGGTGGGCCTGAGCCTCCCCGGGGCGGTCGACAGCGGCCGCGGCGTGAGTGTCGACACGCCGGTGATGGAGGGCTGGGACGGGGTGGCGCTGGCGCCGTACCTCCAGGAGGTGACCGACGCACCGCTGTGGATCGCCAACGACGCCGACATGCTCGCCCGCTCCGAGCACCTCGGCGACGCGGAGCCCCGGCGTGACCTGCTCGTCGTCAAGGCCTCGACCGGCATCGGCCTCGGGATCGTCGCCGGCGGGCGGGTCGTCACCGGCGCCCGCGGCGGCGCGGGCGAGCTCGGGCACACCAAGGTGCCGGCGGCCGAGGGGCGGCCGTGCCGCTGCGGCGACGTCGGCTGCCTCGAGACCGTCGCCGGAGGCTGGGCCCTGGTCGGCCGCGATGCGCGAGGCCGGTCGGCCGGTCGGCCACGTCCGCGACCTGGTCGCGCTGGCGGTGGCCGGCGACGCCGAGGCCAAGCAGATGCTGCGGGAGAGCGGCCGGCAGCTCGGCGAGGTGCTCGCCGTCGCGATCAACCTGCTCAACCCCGAGGCGGTGGTGCTCGGCGGCGACATGGCCGGCGCCTTCGACGTGTACGCCGCGGGCGTGCGCGAGTCCGTCTACGCCCGGGCGTCGGCCCTGGCGACCCGCGACCTGCGGTTCCTGCCCGCGACGTACGGCGACCGCGCCGGGCTGGTCGGGTGCGCCGCCATGGCCCTGGACCGGGTGCTCAGCCCGGCTGCGATCGACGGTCGGTTGGCGGGGCGCGGTCGGGACTGACGATTCGTCACGGTATGCAGGTGAGTCGACAGTTCCCTTGCGGAGTTCGGTGGGGGAGGTGCGCACTCATCTGCATACCGTGATGAAGCAACGCAGGCCCGCCCGGCTGTGACGCGCCCGGCCAGGCTCACGAGGTTGACGCGGCGTCGTACTCCTCGTCGGTGAGGAGCCGCGAGCGGATCAGGAAGCGGACGCCGTACGGCGCCTCGAGGCTGAACCCGGCACCGCGGCCCTTGACCACGTCGATGGTGAGGTGGGTGTGCGACCAGTACTCGAACTGCGACTTCGACATCCACACCGCCACCGGCGGCTCCAACCCGATGTCGATGTTGCCGAGGTGCACGTCGGCGTCGCCGAGCAGGAAGTCCCCGTCGGGGTAGCACATCGGGGCCGACCCGTCGCAGCAGCCGCCGGACTGGTGGAACATGACCGGGCCGTGCTGACCGACGAGGCGGCGGAGCAGCTCCGCCGCCTCGTCGGTGACTGCGACCCGCTGCGCCTTGCGGGTCCGGTCCATCAGAAGAAGCCCAGCGCGTTCGGGCTGTAGGAGACCAGCAGGTTCTTGGTCTGCTGGTAGTGGTCGAGCATCATCTTGTGGGTCTCGCGGCCGATGCCGGACTGCTTGTAGCCGCCGAACGCCGCGTGGGCGGGGTAGGCGTGGTAGCAGTTGGTCCAGACCCGGCCGGCCTTGATCTCCTTGCCGGCACGGAAGGCCTGCGACCCGTCGCGCGACCACACGCCGGCGCCGAGGCCGTAGAGCGTGTCGTTGGCGATCTTGAGGGCGTCGGCCTCGTCGTCGAACCCGGTCAGCGACACCACCGGGCCGAAGATCTCCTCCTGGAAGATCCGCATCGAGTTGTCGCCCTCGAAGACCGTGGGCTGCACGTAGTAGCCCTCGGCGAGGTCGCCCTCGAGGATCGTCCGCTCACCACCGGTGAGGATCTTGGCGCCCTCCTGGGTGCCGATGTCGATGTAGGACAGGATCTTCTCGAGCTGGTCGTTGGAGGCCTGCGCGCCGATCATCGTGGTGTCGTCGAGCGGGTTGCCCTGCTTGATCTTCTCCACCCGCGCGACCGCGTCGCCGACGAAGTCGGAGTAGATCGACCGCTGCACGAGCGCCCGGCTGGGGCAGGTGCAGACCTCGCCCTGGTTGAGGGCGAACATCGTGAAGCCCTCGAGCGCCTTGTCGTAGAACGCGTCCTTCTCGGCCGCGACGGAGTCGAAGAAGATGTTGGGGCTCTTGCCGCCGAGCTCCAGGGTGACCGGGATGATGTTCTGGCTGGCGTACTGCATGATCAGCCGGCCGGTCGTGGTCTCACCGGTGAAGGCGACCTTGGCCACGCGCGGCGACGACGCCAGCGGCTTGCCGGCCTCGACGCCGAAGCCGTTGACGACGTTGAGGACACCGGCCGGGAGCAGGTCGCCGACGAGCTCGACGACCTTGAGGATCGACCACGGGGTCTGCTCGGCCGGCTTGAGCACGACGCAGTTGCCGGCGGCGAGAGCGGGCGCGAGCTTCCAGACGGCCATCAGGATCGGGAAGTTCCACGGGATGATCTGGCCGACCACGCCGAGCGGCTCGTGGAAGTGGTAGGCCATCGTGTCGGCGTCGATCTCGCCGATGGTGCCCTCCTGGGCGCGGAGCACGCCGGCGAAGTAGCGGAAGTGGTCGACGGCGAGCGGCAGGTCGGCAGCCAGGGTCTCCCGGACCGCCTTGCCGTTCTCCCAGGTCTCGGCGACCGCGAGGCTCGGGAGGTTCTCCTCCATCCGGTCGGCGATCGCGAGCAGGATGTTGGAACGCGCGGTGGTCGACGTCGCGGCCCAGGCGGGGAACGCCGCGTGCGCCGCGTCCAGGGCGGCGTCGACGTCCTCCGCGGTGCCGCGGGCGATCTCGGTGAACGGCTTCCCGTTGACCGGCGAGATGTTCTCGAAGTAGTTGCCCTGGACCGGAGCGACCCACTCGCCGCCGATGAAGTGGTCGTAACGGGGCTGGACGGTGACCAGCGAGTCGGGCTGGCCGGGTGCTGCGTAGACGGTCATCTGGTGCTCCAGGTGTGAGTCGTGGATTGTGACTGCGACCACACGCTAGGAACGGGGACGTTGCAGGGCCGTTGCAGCGCTGCCGACGTCAGGCGAGCTCGCGGTCCAACCGGTCGAGCTGGCCGTCGACCAGGACCCGCATCGGCGACCCGGAGGGTACGACGCGGCGCTGTGCCTGCCACATCGCGTAGTCGTCGCGTCCCCAGCTCGCGCGGGTCCACGTCGACATCAGGTCGCCCTCGCCGGAGGTCAGCACGGCCTGCCGCAGCGACGCCTCGAGCTCGTCGCGGATGCGCACGACCCCCGGGGCCGTCGACCCCGGCAGGACGGGGCCGCCGTACCCCCGCATGGCGGAGCGGACGTCGCCCGCCGCGAGCTGTGCCTCGGTCGCCAGCCAGTCGCCGGTGACCGCGCTGGTGAGCCGGTAGGGCCGCGAGGCGAGGAGGTCCTCGCCGAGGATGCCGCGGAGCCGGTTGAGCTCGGCCCGCAGGGTCGACGGGGCGCCGTCGCCCTCGTAGACCAGGACGGCGAGCTCGTCGCCGCTCAGCCCGGTCGGTGCCGTGGCGAGCAGGGCGAGGATCTCGCTGTGCCGGCGCGACATCCGCAGCCGGGTCACCTTCCCGTAGCTGTCGGCGAGGCTGAGCAGCGCCTGCCGGTGACCGAGCAGCTCGAGGACGATCCCGACGCCGGAGGCCGGAGCCGTGGTGCGCGCCGGCGGCGTCGTACGCGCCAGCTCGGCCTCGGCCAGCCGGGCCGCGGTCCGCACCATCGCCAGGGTCTGGGGTACGACGATCTCGTCGCCCCCGGTGACGTCGAGGACGCCCAGCAGCTGGGCCGATCCGGGGTCGTGGATCGGCGTCGCCGCGCAGCTCCACTGACGCACGCTGGCGCGGAAGTGCTCTTCGCGCGTGATCGTGACCGGGCGTCCGGTGGTGAGGGCGAGCCCGGGGGCGTTGGTGCCCGCGAGCCGCTCGTCCCAGTTGCTGCCCTCGACGAACCCGATCCGCTCCGCGGTCCGCAGCGTGGCGGGGGACCCGCTCACCCAGAGCAGGTTGCCGCCGGCGTCGGCGAGGGCCATCAGTGCTCCGCAGTCGGAGACCGCCTGGCCGAGCACCTCCTCGAGCAGCGGGAGGACCCGGGACAGCGGGTGCGCCTCCCGCAGGCCACGGAGGTCGGAGCCGTCGAGCGCGATCGGCGCCTCGCTCTGGTCGACCGGTACGCCGGCCGCGGACGAGCGCTCCCAGGACGCCGCCACCTCTGCGCGCATCGCGCTCCGTGCGGCCGGATCGGTCATGAGTCCAGTAGACACCTGCGTCCGCCCATCGCTCCATCGTTCGTGTGACGAGCGTCTCGCTGCCGAGGTTGCAAGAAGGTTGCATCCGGCCCCACCACCGATTTCCGGCGCGATGAACCGCTCCGGTAATCTCTCCGGCGGTGGCGTGTCCGAGAGGCCGAAGGTGCATCACTCGAAATGATGTGTGGGGCAACCCACCGTGGGTTCAAATCCCACCGCCACCGCCACGAATTCGGCTCCCGAGCTGCGGAAACGCGGGTCGGGAGCCGTTTCGCTTACGACGACGGCCGGCGCGTGGCAGGGCGGATACGAAGGGTCAGCGATCGGCCCGCGGCCGCTCCCGGCCGAGGCAGACGGCGATCAGCTCACCCGGCATCTCGCCCTTGAACACCCGCCATCCCTCGTCGAAGCTGACCACCTTCGTCCTCCCGGACGGAGAGGTGACGACCGCCTTGTCGGGGATGACCTCCGGGGCGAATCCGGTCGTGGAGCATCGGTGGTGCTCCAGCATCCGGTCCAGGGCGCGCGAGGTGAGGCCGAGCGCCTCGTCGGAGGGCGCGGGCTGCGGATGGCCGAGCACGCTCATCGCGCCGAAGCCGACGAGAAGGGTCAGCGCGCCAGCGGTGATCGCGGTCCGGACCGAGGCCACCGCGGTCTTCAGATGGGTCGTTGCGGTCGCAGCCATCACACCCCCCGTGGTCCGCTGCAGGTCACACTTCTGGAACTGTCCGGTCAACGACGGGCAGTGGATCTGGTCACGAGACCAATGCCGTGATCAACGACGTGGTGTGCGACCTGCAGGATGGGGCCCGGGAGATGACCTGGTTCGATTCCCCGGCCGACGCCGGGGCCCGGCTGGCGGCGACCGGCTACCTCGCCGATCCGGCGACGGCCACCACGACGTACCTCGCCGGGGCGCTGGAGAAGCCACTCCTGCTGGAGGGACCGGCCGGTGTCGGCAAGACCGAGCTGGCCAAGGCCGTGGCACGCGCGACCGGGGCCGACCTGGTCCGGTTGCAGTGCTACGAGGGGCTCGACGAGGCGCGGGCGCTCTACGAGTGGAACTACAAGAAGCAGCTCCTGAGGATCCAGGCGACCACCAGCGACCAGGTGTGGGAGGAGACCCACGACGAGATCTTCACCGAGGAGTTCCTGCTCACCCGACCGCTGCTGACCGCGATCCGGCGGGACGAGCCGACGGTGCTGCTCATCGACGAGGTCGACAAGACCGACATCGAGGTGGAGGGGCTGCTGCTGGAGGTGCTGTCGGACTTCCAGGTCACCATCCCCGAGCTGGGCACGGTGGTGGCGACGCGGCGGCCGTACGTCGTCCTCACGTCCAACGCCAGCCGGGAGCTGTCGGAGGCGGTCAAGCGGCGCTGTCTCTACCTCCACCTCGACTACCCCGACGCCGAGCGGGAGCGGGCGATCCTGCTCTCGCAGGTGCCGGAGCTGGACGACAGGATCGCCACCCAGCTCGTGGCGACCGTCGCCCGGCTGCGTGAGCTGGAGCTGAAGAAGGCGCCCTCGATCGCCGAGTCGGTCGACTGGGCGCGCACCCTGATCGCGCTGCAGATCCGCGACCTGGACGAGAAGGCCGTCGACGACACGCTCGGCGTGGTGCTCAAGCACGTCTCCGACCACGAGCGCGCGATCCGGGAGCTGCGGCTGCGATGACGACCGGGTCCGGGCTGCTCGAGCGCCACATCGCCTTCGTGGAGGCGCTGCGGGGCGCCGGCCTGTCGGTCTCGCTCGCCGAGGACCTCGACGCGGTCGCGGCGCTGTCGGTGCTCGAGTGGTCCGACCGGGCGACGGTGCGGGACGCGTTCGCCGCGACGCTGGTGAAGAAGCAGTCGCAGCGCACCACGTTCGACGCGCTCTTCGACGTCTACTTCCCCGCGCTGGTGGGGGAGGGCGTCGCCGGGCGCCCGGGCGGCGACGCGGAGGACGCGGATGCCGCGAAGGACGGTCCCGACGCAAGCCCGTCGCCCGTCCGTGACAACGCCGAGGCCCTGCGCACCTTCCGCGACGAGCTCACCGAGGCGCTGGTCGACGGCGGGGAGCAGCGGCTGCGCCGGCTGGCCACCGAGGCCGTCGGCCGGTTCGGCGCGATGCCGGGGCGCGGGCCCGGGATGTCGTCGTGGTCGGCCTACACCGCGCTGCAGCGGGTCTCGCCCCAGGAGCTGGTCGACCAGTTGGTGGCGGGCCTGCTCGGCGACTCCGACGTGGCCGCGGCCGCCGAGGGCGCCGCGAGCGACGCCCGGCGTACGGCGAACGCACGCGTCGGTGCGTTCACGGCGCTCGTCGAGGGCGACGCCCGTCGCCGGATCGCCGAGGAGAAGGGCGCGGACCACGTCGCCGACGTGACCGTCCGGCCGAGCATCGACAAGCTCGCCTTCATGGCTGCGCGGCGTAGCGACCTCGACGAGATGCGCCGCGAGATCTACCCCCTCGCCCGGCGGCTCGCGACCCGGCTCACCAAGGAGCACCACGCACAGCGACGGGGGCCGCTCGACCTCCGGCGCACGGTCCGCGCCTCGGTGGCGACGGGCGGCGTACCCCTCACCACGCACCACCGCCCCAAGCGCCCGCACCGCAGCGACCTGGTGGTGCTCTGCGACGTCAGCGGGTCGGTGGCCAACTTCGCGCAGTTCACGCTGCTCTTCGTGTACGCGCTGCGGGAGGCGTTCCAGAGCATGCGGGCGTTCACGTTCATCGACCAGGTGCACGAGGTGACGCCGTACTTCCGCCCGGGCGCCGACCCCGTCGACGTCCTCGCCGACCTCTCCGCGGCGAGCGCGCACGCGGCGCAGTGGGGCCGGACCAACTACGGGCGGGCCTTCGCCAGGTTCGAGGAGGAGTACGCCGCCGCACTGAGCCCGCGCACGACGCTGCTGATCCTCGGCGACGCCCGGTCCAACTACAGCGACCTCAACGACGCGGGGCTGCGCCGCCTGGCCGGCTCGGTGCGGCACGCCTGGTGGCTCAACCCCGAGCACCGGAACAGCTGGGGTGCGGGTGACTCCGCCGCCCCCGTCTACCGCGAGATCGTGCCGATGGTGGAGTGCCGCAACCTGGCGCAGCTGAGCGAGTTCGTGCACGACATCCTCTGAGTACCGAGTTGAGTATCCGTACCCGTGTGGCCGCCCGGTCGCGTGGCGAGGATCGACGACATGATGCTCAGCACCGCCGCCGCCCTGGCCGACGCGACGCCCGCCGCCCGCAACCGGGTGGTCGACTTCCTCCGCGCCGCCGCCATCCTCGTCGTCGTCCTCGGCCACTGGCTGATGGCCGCCGTCTACGTCGAGCCCGACGGCGACCTGCGCCGCAGCGACCTGCTCGACCTGGCCGCGTGGACGCATCCGCTCACCTGGGTGCTGCAGGTGATGCCGGTGTTCTTCCTCGTCGGCGGCTACTCCAACGCCCTCTCGTGGCGCTCGGCCCGGACCAAGGGCGAGACCTACGGCGGCTGGCTGCGGACCCGGATGCGCCGGCTGACCCTGCCGCTGCTGCCCCTCCTGGTCTTCTGGGCGGTCGTCGCGCCGGTCGCGCACACGATGGGTGTCGGTGCCGACCTGCTCCGGATCGCGAGCCGGGCATCGCTCGTCCCGACGTGGTTCCTGGCGGCGTACGTCGTCGTGGTGGCGGTGGCCCCGTTGACGCTGGTCCTGTGGGAGCGGTTCGGCTGGTGGTCGATCGGCGCCGGCCTCGCGCTGGGTGGGCTCATCGACTTCGTGAGCGTCTCCACCGACAACGTCCTCGTCGGCTTCCTCAACTACCTCGTGGTCTGGTCGGTCGTGCACCAGCTCGGCTACGCGTGGCTCGACGGCCGGCTCGCCGGCGCCGGCCGGCGCGCGCTGCTGATGGTCGTCGGGCTCGGTGTCCTCTACCTGCTCACGGTCCACGGTCCCTACGCCACGTCGATGGTCGGCGTCACCACCGACGAGATCAACAACGCCTACCCGACCCGGGTCACGCAGGGCTTCCTCGGGCTCTTCCAGGCCGGTCTGGTGCTCACCCTCGAGCCCCTCCTGCAGCGTCTGGTCGCCCGCCGCCGGATCTGGATCGCCACCGTGCTCGTGAACAGCCGGATCATGAGCGTCTACCTCTGGCACCTCACCGTCCTCGGCATCGCGGTCGCGGCCTCCACCGCGGTCGGCGGCGTCGGCCTGCACGCCGTCCCGAACACGGGCACCTGGTGGGCGACGCGTCCGCTCTACTTCGCGGCGCTCGCCGTCCTCACGGCGGTGGCGGTCGCGGTCGTCGGCCGGTTCGAGACGCCGTCCCGCGACCCGCGTCCGGCGCCGCACGCGATCCGGCCGGTCCTGGCGATGGTCGTGACCTGCGCCGCGGTCGGCGCCCTGGCGGACCTCGGCATCGCGACCGGCGAGGGCGCCGACGGCACCGTGCTCTGGTGGCTCGCGCTCGCCCCGGTGGTCGCGAGCTTCGTCTTCGGGGTCAGCCGGGTCCCGGCGGCTCTGCTCCCGACTCAGCCGCCGACGAAGGCCCCCAGCCGGACCAGCCCCTCCTCGATGTCGGCGGAGGTGCCGGCGAAGCTGAACCGCAGGTAGCGGTGCCCGTCGGCGGTGTCGAAGTCGATGCCGGTGGCGATCGCGACGCCTGCGGTGGCGAGCAGGTCGCGGGCGAAGGTCATCGAGTCGTCGGTGAGGTGCCCGACGTCGGCGTACGCGTAGAAGGCGCCGTCGGCCGGCGCCAGGCCGGTGATGCCCATCGACCGCAGGCCGTCGAGCAGCAGCCCCCGGTTGTGCGCGTAGCGGCGGACGTGACCGTCGAGCTCGGCGTACGACGCCGCGTCGAACGCCGCCAGCGCGGCCCGCTGCGCGAGCGCGGGCGGGCAGATGCTGAAGTTCCCGGTGAGTACGTCGACCGCGCGGACCAGCCGGGACGGCACGAGCATCCAGCCCAGCCGCCAGCCGGTCATCGAGAAGTACTTGGAGAACGAGCCGAACACGATCGCCTCGCGACTGGTCTCCCAAGCGCTCCGGGCCAACCGCTCGCCGTCCGGCGCGTACTCGATCCCGTGGTAGATCTCGTCGGACACCAGCTGGACGCCGTTCTCCTCGCACCACCGGGCCAGGGCGGCCAGGTCGTCGGGCAGCAGCATCGTCCCGGTCGGGTTGGCCGGGCTGGCCACGACCAGGCCGGCGAGACCGCGCGGACCGGCTGCCGCGTGCGCGGCCGCGACCTGTTCGACGGTCGGCTGGAACCGCGTGTCGGGCCCGGTCGGGATCTCGACCACCTCGCACCCGAGCGCCGCCAGCACGTTGCGGTAGCAGGGGTAGCCCGGGCGGGCGATCGCGACCTTGTCGCCCACCTCGAACGCCGCGAGGAACGCGAGCAGGAAGCCGCCGCTCGACCCCGTCGTCACCACGACGTCGTCGGCGGTCACGTCGATGCCGCTCAGCCGCCGGTGGTGGTCGGCGATCGCGGCCCGCAGCTCCACGATGCCGATGGCCGGCGTGTAGCCCAGCGGGTCGCCCGATCCGAGCAGGCGCACCGCCTCGGCGGTCACCGGCGCCGGCGCGCCGGAGCCCGGCTGGCCGGCCAGCAGGTTGACGACGTCGCCGTGGGTGCGCTGCCGCTCGGCCGACAGGGCGAGCAGGTCCATCACGTGGAAGGGCGGAACGTTCGCGCGCTGGGCGGCGGTGAAGCGGTTGAACACAGGGTGACCCTACGGCGCAGGCGCGCGCCGCCTGGGCGCCGGCGGGCACCGGCGCCGGCGGGACGGTCATCCGGCGCTCGTCCTCACCGATAGACTGCGGTTCCGCGCCCCGACCACAGCAGCCGAGGTGACATGACCTTCGACGTCGACCAGCTCGACATGTTCGTCCTGGTGGGCTCGGCTGTCACGCTGCTGGCCGTCCTGGCGGTGCGGCTCTCCTCGCGGGCCGGTCTGCCCAGCCTGCTGCTCTACCTCCTCATGGGGGTGGTGCTCGGCGAGGCCGGCGTCGGGATCCGGTTCGACAACGCCGAGCTCGCCCACGCGCTCGGCTTCGGCGCCCTCGCCATCATCCTGGCCGAAGGTGGTTTCACGACGAGCTGGCGCGATGCCCGCCCGGCGATGCGGATGGGGGTCTCGCTCGCCACCGTGGGCGTCGCGGTGTCGGTCGCGGTGGTCGCGGTCGGCGGACACTACGTCCTGGGCCTGCCCTGGGAGCTCGCGATCCTGCTCGGTGCCGTGACCTCGCCCACCGATGCGGCGGCGGTGTTCTCGGTGCTGCGGGTGGTGCCCCTGCCCAAGCGGATCACCGGGACCCTCGAGGCCGAGTCCGGTCTCAACGACGCGCCGACGGTCGTGCTGGTGACCTTGGTGTCGAGCGGCGCGGTCGGCGAGCACGGCATGCTCGGGACGGCCGGCATCGTCGCCTTCGAGCTGGTGGGCGGTGTCGTCATCGGTCTCGCGGCGGGCTTCGGTGGCGCGTGGGTGATGCGACGCGCCGCCCTCCCGTCCTCCGGTCTCTACCCCATCGCGGTGCTCTGCCTGACCCTCGTCGGGTACGGCGTCGCGTCCGCCGTCCACGCGAGCGGCTTCGCCGCGGTCTACGTCGCCGCGCTCGTGCTCGGCAACTCCGAGCTGCCGCACCGGCTGGCCACCCGGTCCTTCGCGGAGGGGCTGGCATGGCTGGCGCAGATCGGGCTGTTCGTGATGCTCGGGCTGTTGCTCTCACCGGACCGGATCACTGCGGAGATCGTCGCCATGGCGATCGTCGCCGGCCTGATCCTCACCTTCGTCGCGCGGCCGATCTCGGTCGCGGTGAGCTCCGTGGTGCGACCGATGCCGTGGCGCGAGGGTGCCTTCATGTCGTGGGCCGGCCTGCGGGGCGCCGTACCCATCGTGCTCGCGACGATCCCGCTGGCCGCGGGCGTCGACGGCGCCGAGCAGCTCTTCGACATGGTCTTCGTGATGGTCGTCGTCTACACCCTGCTGACCGGTCCGACCCTGCCGATGGTGGCGAAGGCGCTCAAGGTCGCACGGCGGTCCGAGCCGCGCGGCATCGACCTCGAGGCGGCGCCCCTGGAGCGGGTCGCCGCCGACCTCCTGCAGGTCGCCATCAGCCCGGGCTCGCGGCTGCACGGCGTCGAGGTGGGGGAGCTGCGGCTGCCCTCCGGCGCGTCGGTGTCGATGCTGGTCCGGGACGGCCACGCCATCGTCCCCGACGTGCGCACGGTGCTCCGCCACGGCGACGACCTGCTCGTGGTCACGCCGCGCAAGCAGCGCGAGGCCACCGAACGGCGCCTGCGCCAGGTCAGCAGCGGCGGGCGGCTGGCCCAGTGGCTGCGTGACGGTGAGCCGGCCGACTGACGGCCCGTCCGGTGGTCAGTCGACGGGCGGCGGGCTGCAGACGTAGACGTCCTCTTCCGCGGTCCTGCCGCGCCTGCCCTTGACCACGCCGGGGAAGCCGTCGCTCACGACGATCGTGATCCCGGGCTCGGAGGACTCCTGGTCGACGACCTTGACGCCTTTCCCGAGGTAGGACCTCAGCAGGGCGACCGCCGGGCTGTCGGGCTCGGTCGTCCAGATCTGGACGGGCGGCACGTCGCCCTTCGTCGGCGCGTTGTCGCGCTCGCCCTCGGCGAAGCCGAACTTCACCAGCCGGTCCATCGTCTCCCGCGCCAGGCCGTCCTGGTCGCCGGCGTTGAGGACGCTGACCACGAGGTCGCCGGGGGTGACGTCCTCGCCGGCGGGGATGAGGGTCTCGATGCAGTCGGGCTGCTCGATCTTCTCGGGGAACGGGTCGGTCACCTGCGACCAGGCCCAGGTGACCCCGCCGAGGAAGATCACGGCGAGGACGGCCAAGGTCGCGCCGGACCGGGCGCTCGCGTTCAGATCCATGTCGGGACCGAGACTAACCTTCCATCCGGACGACCCGGGCATGCAGGACGCTCCGCTGCTGCAGGGCCGCACGCAGCGCGCGGTGCAGGCCGTCCTCGAGGTAGAGCTCGCCACGCCACAGCACGACGTGGGCGAACAGGTCGCCGAAGAACGTGGAGTCCTCGTCGAGCAGCGCGGCCAGCTGCAGGGTGTCCTTGGTGGTGACCAGCTCGTCGAGGCGCACCTGCCGCGGCGGCACCGCCGCCCAGCCCTTCGAGGTCAGCCCGTGGGCGGGGTAGGGACGCCCGTCGCCCACGCGCTTGAAGATCACGGGCGGATTCTAGATGAGCAGGAGCGGCCCCCTCGCCGAGCGCCTACAGTTCCGGCCATGACCGAGGAGACCGCCGCCCCGTCGATCGAGCAGGACGTCGCTGCCGGCTACCAGTTCGAGGGCCCGGTGCTCGAGCTCGGCGGGCTGATGACCGACGCGGACACGCTCACCGGCACCCGCATCCGGATCCCGCTCGGCATGCTCAACCGGCACGGCCTGGTCGCCGGCGCGACCGGAACCGGCAAGACGAAGACCCTCCAGCTGCTGGCCGAGCAGCTCAGCGCCGCCGGCGTACCCGTCTTCGCGGCCGACATCAAGGGCGACCTCTCCGGCGTCGCGACCCCGGGTGCGAGCAACGACAAGATCGCCGCCCGCGCGGAGTCGGTCGGCCAGGACTGGAAGGCGACCGGATTCCCGGTCGAGTACTACGCGCTCGGCGCCGAGGGCACCGGAGTGCCCCTGCGGGTCACCATGTCGGCGTTCGGGCCGCTGCTGCTGAGCCGGGTCCTCGGGCTCAACGAGACCCAGGAGTCGAGCCTGGGGCTGGTCTTCCACTACGCCGACGCACAGGGCCTGCCGCTGCTCGACCTGGCCGACCTGCGCGCCGTCGTCCAGCACCTCACGAGCGACGCGGGCAAGCCCGAGCTCAAGGAGCTCGGCGGGCTGTCGTCCGCGACCGCCGGCGTAATACTCCGCGAGCTGATCGCCTTCGCCGACCAGGGTGCCGACGCGTTCTTCGGTGAGCCGGAGTTCAACTCGGCCGACCTGCTGCAGGTGGCCGGCGACGGCCGGGGCGTGATCTCCCTCATCGAGCTGCCGAACCTCCAGGACCGACCGGCGGTGTTCTCGACGTTCCTGATGTGGCTGCTCGCGGACCTCTTCCACGACCTGCCCGAGGTCGGCGACCTGGACAAGCCGAAGCTCGTGTTCTTCTTCGACGAGGCGCACCTGCTGTTCAACGACGCGTCGAAGGACTTCCTCGACCAGATCGCCCAGACCGTGCGGCTGATCCGGTCCAAGGGGGTCGGCGTCTTCTTCGTGACCCAGAGCCCGACCGACGTGCCCGACGAGGTGCTCGCCCAGCTCGGCTCGCGGATCCAGCACCAGCTGCGCGCGCACACGCCCAACGACGCGAAGGCGCTCAACGCGACCGTCAACACCTACCCGCACAGCGCGTACGACGACCTCGGCGAGGTGCTCACCACGCTCGGCACCGGCGAGGCGGTGGTGACCGTGATGGGCGAGCGCGGCGCTCCCACACCGGTCGCCTGGACCCGGCTGCGCGCGCCCGAGTCGCTGATGGCCCCGAGCACGCCCGAGTCGATGGCCGCCGTGGTCGCGGCCAGCCCGCGCAATGCGGCGTACTCCACGGTCGTCGACCGCGAGTCGGCCCGCGAGATCCTCGCGAAGCGGCTCGAGGAGGGTGCCGCCAAGCAGGCAGAGGAGGCCGAGCGCACCGAGGAGACCGGAGCCGAAGGGACCAGGTCCGCCCCGAAGGCGCCCAGGAAGCCGACGCGATCGGGGCCCAGCCGAGCCGAGAAGGCGGGCGGCGTCGTGCAGGACGTCGTCCGCTCCTCGGCGTTCAAGGACTTCATGCGCACCGCCGCTCGCGAGATCGCCCGCGGGATGTTCAAGACCGGCCGCCGCTGACCGAGGCGAGCGGACGGGACGTCCGACGGGCCTCTGGGGCTACCCAGTCCCTCGATCCGCCGTCCCCGCGCGCGTTCGGCCGCCGCGCGGGCTCAGGCGGTCCAGCGGACGGCGTCGTCGACGAAGTCGGCGAGCGCGTGCACGCCGCGCAGGTCCTCGCGGTCCTCCATCAGGCGGGTCACCCGCTGGGCGTGGCGGGCACGGAGTGCGGCCCGGCGCTCGAGGCGGCGGTCGACGGCGTCCGGCTCGGTGGAGCCGAGGCGACGGCCGGTCTGGATCTCAGGAGAGGTCGTCTTGTTCATGGCACAACTGTGAGATCGTGAGATCGCCCGGAGATTGACCGTGGGTTACATCCTCGTGACTCGCCCTGTGATTCTGCTTATACCCCGATTGATCAGGTGGATCGGCCCAGCAGCACCCGGGCGGCCCGTACCCCGCTGGCGAGCGCGCCGTCCATGGTTCCGGAGCCGACTCCGGCGGTGTGCTCCCCGGCCAGCACGAGCGGTCCGGCCGTCCCCCGCAGCGCGCGGTCGGCGTCGGCGCGCCGTCCGGCGAGCACGTAGGAGTAGCCCCCGCTCGTCCACTGCTCACGCGACCAGTCGGTCAAGAGCGCGTCGCCACGCAGGTCGAGGTCGGGTCGCAGCGCCGTCACCGCGGCCAACCAGGTGTCGGCTCCGGCTGCGACATCCAGGCTGGCTCGCGCCGCCTCGCCACCCGCGAAGCAGCTGACCGCGGCGACCGAGGCGTCGCCCGACGCGTCGAGGGAGTTCCACGCCCACCAGGTCGAGGTCGGGTGCTGGACCCCGTCCGGTGCGGCCGGCGCGCAGGGCACGGACAGCTTCGCCGCCGTACCCGTCGCGAGGCCGTCCAGGCCCGCCCGCCACTGCTCCGGGAAGCCGTCCTCGAAGGCGATCTCGTCCAGCACCGCCAGGGGTACGGCGACCGCGAGCCGGTCGACGGCCATCTCCTCACCGGCGGCGGTGGTGAGCCGCGCCCGGTCGTCTCCCGCCGCGCCCGCCGCGCCCGCGGCGTCGCCCGCGACGGCCGCGACCGGCGTCCCGAGCCGCACCCGGTCGCCCAGCTCCTCGGCGAGAGCGCGGCAGATCCGCTGGTTGCCCCCGAGGACCCGCGCGGCGCCCTCGATCCGTGCGCTGTCCGCGCGGGTGACGTGGAAGCGTGCCGACGCGCGCGAAGGGTCGCCGGCGGTCGACGTCGCGATCCGCAGGAACGCCGGGTCCGTCGTGTAGCCCGGACCGAGTCCGCTCGCGAACGCGTCCGCGAGCGTGACGTCGCCGTGCTCCGGGATCGCCCGCTCCACGGCGTCGAGGGTCGCCTCCAGCTCGCCGAGCGGAGCGACCCGCCCCCCGACGCGGCGACGGTGGAACCGCACACCGTGCGGCACGAGCGGCAGCCCCAGCTCCGCGCAGAACCACCGGATCGTCTGCTGGTCGGCGTCGACCCACTCGCCACCGCGCTCGACGACGACGCCGTTGGGGAGCACCTCCGACCAGGTCCTGCCGCCGACCCGGTCGCGGGCCTCGAGCACCACCACGTCGTGTCCCTCGCGGTGCAGCGTCCACGCGCACGCCAGCCCCGCCAGCCCCGCTCCGACCACCGCAACCCTCATGCGACGTGACGCTACTGGCTGGCCTCTGGCGCGGGCGCGGTCAGGTGCGACACCATGCCGGCGTGGCGATCTTCGGCTGGACGGTGCTGTTCCTGGTCTTCGTCGACGAGCTCCTCGCGATGGGCGCGTTCGGCGTCTGGGGCTGGGAGAACGACCCGCGCTTGCTGCTCGTCTGGCTGCTGCCGCTGGTGGCGATGACGGTCTGGTTCCTCTTCGCCTCGCCGAAGGCACGGTATGGCGGCCCCGTGGCCCGCCCTGCCGCCAAGGTCGTCGTCTTCGGCCTCGCCACGGCGGCGCTCTACGACGCCGGCCACCCCACCTGGGCCGCGATCCTGCTGGTCTTCTCGGTCCTCATCAACGCGCTCGCGATGCTGCCGAGCATCCGCGTGCTCTCCGAGGCGACCTGAAGAAGACCGGGCACACCGGCGCCGTCGACGGACGTACCAATCGGTGCTGCTGGGACTCATGTGACAGCAGAGGCGGCCAATAAGCCCCTTCCGGGCGCATTGGTACGTTCTTCGACGCGTCACCGGCTGAGTACGCGGGCTCACGCCCCGACCCGTCGCTGCATGCGACGATGACGCGCATGCTGCCCCGGACCGGCCCCTTCCCGAGCCACGAGCTGTTCGTGGCGCTCGGGGTCGCCGTCGCCGCGATCGTCTTCCTCCTCGAGGCCCGGCGCCGTGGGCAGACCGACGAGCGGCTGGTCTACGTCGTCGCCGGAGCACTCGTCGGCGGCGCGATCCTGATGCGGCTCGGCACCTGGGCGCAGCACGTCGACCTGCGGGCCAACGCGTCCTTCGCCGAGCAGTGGCTCTACGGCAACCGCTCGATCCTCGGCGGCCTGGTCGGTGCGTGGCTCGGTGTCCACGTCGCCAAGCGGCTGGTCGGCTACCGGGTCCGCACCGGCGACCTCTTCGCACCGGCCGTCGCGATCGGCATGGCGGTCGGCCGGATCGGCTGCCTGCTCACCGAGCTCCCCGGCACGCCGACCGCGCTCCCGTGGGGCGTCACCCTCGACACCGAGCAGGCCGCGGCGACCGGCGCGCCGGCCGGCGTACCCCTCCATCCGTCGTTCGCCTACGAGATCGCCTTCCACCTCGCCGCGTTCCTCGTGCTGTGGCTGTGGTTGCGGCGCGCGGACCTGCCGCCCGGCACGACCTTCGTCTGGTACGTCGCCGCGTACGGCTGCTTCCGCTTCGCGGTCGAGCTCGTGCGCGGCAACGAGGTGGCGTGGGCGGGGCTGACCCGGCCGCAGCTGTTCCTGGCCGTGACCGTCCCGCTCCTGCTGGCCCGGATCGCGTGGCAGTGGCGACACGGTGCGTACGCCGGGCTGCAAGGCCCCTCGGTCTCGAGGCTCGCCGGCGCTCGCACCCCAACCGGCGGGCACGCGCAGGAGCCCGTGTGACCACCGCACCCCGCGGGCCGGGCATGCCGCTGCGCGACGCCCGGATCCACCGCTACGTCAACGCGTTCTGCCCGCTGTGCCACGAGGAGAGGCCGGACCGCCCGCTCGCCGAGGTGCAGCGGCTCAGCGGCTGGCTGGCGGTGCGCGACGACCGGGTGTGGCTGGAGCGGGGCTGCGCCACCCACGGCCTGGTCCGCACGCTCTACGACGAGTCGCCCGAGATCCTCACCTACCTCGAGCAGTGGACGGCGCCCACGAAGGTCCACACGCCCGACCTGCTCGGCAACTTCGCGCCGGTGCCCGCGGCGTACGCGGACGGTCTGCCGGAGATGCAGACCCAGCACACCTGCATCCTGCTCGAGGACCTGCTCGACCACTGCAACCTGAAGTGCCCGACCTGCTTCGCGGAGTCCTCGCCGGCGCTGGCGAGCGTCGCGCCGCTCGACCAGGTGCTCGCCTCGATCGACGCGCGGCTGGCCAAGGAGAACGGCCGGGTCGACGTCCTCATGCTCTCCGGCGGCGAGCCGACGCTCTACCCGCACCTGGCCGAGCTGCTCGACGAGGTCGCACGGCGGCCGATCGTGCGGATCCTCGTCAACACCAACGGCCTGTTGATCGCCCGTGACGACGCGCTCCTCGACCTGCTGACCCGGCACCGTGAGCGGGTCGAGGTCTACCTGCAGTACGACGGTGCGTCCGCCGAGGCGTCGGCCTACCACCGCGGCGCCGACATCCGGCGGTTCAAGGAGGACGCGATCGAGCGGTTGTCGGAGCGGGGCATCTTCACGACCCTGACGATGACCGCCGCGCTCGGCGTCAACGACGACGAGATCGGCTTCGTGGTCAAGCGCGCGCTGGACACGCCGTACGTCGGCGGCGTGACCATCCAGCCGGTGTTCGGAAGCGGCCGTGGCTCCGGCATCGACCCGCTCGACCGGCTCACCCACACCGGCGTGCTGGCGCGGCTCGGCGACCAGACCGGTGGCGTGGTCACCTGGCGCGACCTCACCGCGCTGCCGTGCAGCCACCCGCACTGCTGCTCGGTCGGCTACCTGCTCAAGGACGACGCCGGCACCTGGCGGTCGCTGGTCTCCCTGATCGGGCACGACCGGCTCAAGGAGTGGCTGGACATCGAGCCCGACCTGCTGGCCAACCGGATCGCCGACGACTCGATCCCCGACGCGATGCGCCGGATCGTGAAGGACTCGCTGCTCGACCTGCTCTCCGAGCAGTCCAGCCTCAGCCACCCGTCGATGGGCTCGATCTGGCGCGACATCTGCCAGAACTGCGACCTCGGCCTCGGCACCCTCGCCACGCTCGCGTCCTCGCGGCTGCCCGGCCGGCACGAGCGGCTGCGCAGGCTGCTGGGGGAGCGGGTGCTCCGGGTGACCGTGAAGCCGTTCATGGACATGAACACGATGATCGAGGAGCGCCTCACCCAGTGCTGCGTGCACGTGGGATCGGTCAACGCCGGGACCAGCGCCCACCAGTGCGTGCCGTTCTGCGCGCTGCAGGCGTGGCAGCCGCTCGCGCGGACCCGGCTCTCGACCGCGACGGGTACGCCGACCGGAGCGGCCGCGACGGTCGACCTTGCTGCTCCGGAGGTGCGCCCGTGAGCGAGATGCGAGGCCGCCTCGGCGCTGCAGATGGCCGCGGTCGGCTAACTGAGGCCGAGTACGAGCGAACGAAGCGGATCAACCCGAGTGACCCCCGGGTCGTCGAGCCGCAGCGGCTCGGGCCGGACGGCGAGGGGCCGGCGGCGCCGTACGACCCGCTGCGGCTGTGCATCTTCGCGACCGTCGCCCTGCTCGGCTGGCTGCTCGGACCGGTCGCGGTGATCGTGTTCGGTGCGCTCGGCTTCGTCGGCTACGCGAAGGCGCGACGTGGGGGGCTGCTGCGGTCGCGTTGCCTGCTCGGCGACACCCGCCTGGTGCTGCTCTACCTCGGCGCGCTGGTGGTCGCCGGCGCGGCCGGTGTCGGGTGGTGGCTGCGGTGAGCGACCAGTGGGACGACTCGTCGTGGGAGGTGCCCACCGACGACCCACCGCACCTCAACCCGCCGCCCCCGCCCGGGTCCCGCCGCCTGGCCTACGGGCTGGGTGCGCTCCTGATCGGGCCGGCGATCGCGGTCGTCATCCCGGTGGTGATGCTGCCGCTGGTCTCGACGTCGCTCGGCGTCTGGCTCGTGGTCGCGATCGGCGTGCCGCTCGCCGTACCCCTGCCGTTCCTCGCCTCGCCCCGGACCCGGCCCTGGGCGGTGGGCACCCTGATCGGGGTCGCGCTGACCCTCATCGTGCTGGGCGGCGCGTGCGCCGCGCTCCTCGCCTCCTGGGAGTACCAATGAGCCATCCGTCACCACCGCACCCGTTCCCGGCGCAGCCGCCCCCGCCGCCTTCCAGCGGTGACACGGTCAACAAGGTGCTGGGCTGGCTGCTCGGCATCCTGCTGATCGGGCCCGCGCTGGCGATCGCCATCCCGGTCGCCGCCATCGCAGCGGTCTCGAGCACCGCCAACGGCGACGAGGACATCATCGGTGTCGGGCTGGTCGCGGGCCTGGTGCTCCCTCTCCTGCTGCCGGTGCCGCTGCTGTTCTTCCGGCGCACCCGTCCCTGGGGCGGCGGGATCCTGGTCGGCGCTGCGCTGACGCTGATCGTCGTCGGCGGCTCGTGCGCGCTGATCATCTACGAGTTCAACCAGTCCCACGCGATGGGCGCCCTCGGCGGCTGAAGCCTGCGCGGCTGAAGCCTGCGCGGCTCACCGGAGCACGAGGCACCCTGACACGACGGGCTCCCACGGCAGTGCGGCGTCCTCGGCGATCCGGGCGTCGAGCTTCGCAGCGACGTCGTCGGGCCACGGCGCCGTCAGCCGGTCGCTGAGGTCGATGTGCAGGAGGATCTCCTCGAACACGCAGGCAAGCAGCTCCCGGGTGTCGCCGAGGACGTAGACCACGGCATGCACCGCGCGCTCGGAGCGCCCCAGCAGCCGCACCCGCACCGACATCATGTCGCTCGTGCGCAGCCCGTTCAGGTAGGTCACGTGGTGCTCGGCCGACAGGCACGCGTGGCCGTACTTGGTCGGCCAGTTCTGGGGGATGCCCACGGTCTCGAGCGACTCGTCCAGCCCTTCGCTGCCGATGCCGAGGTAGTGCCGCACGTTGAGGTAGCCGTTGGCGTCCTCGAAAGCCATCGGCACGGGCTGTTCGGCGAACGCCGGCATCGCGGCGAGCTGCTGGTAGGTGGGCTGGGTGCTCATGGCGGGACCCTACTGAAGGCGGGCCGAGGTTTTCGCCGGTGGAGGAGGCGACCTCTGCCGTTCGGGTCCGCATCCTGTTGCGGGCACCTAGTGTCGGCCGCATGCACGAAGTCCTGCTGCGCGGTCTCCGCGACCGCCTGCAGGAGCTGTGCGAGCTCCCCCTGCTGCCCCCCGGCTGGCACTGCGTGTCCGCGATGCTCGCCGCGCACGGTTTCGGGTACGGCGGCGACTTCTACATCGCGGATCTCGTGGACCTCCCGGACGGGCCCGGTCTGCAGATGGTGCTGGTCGACGTGTGCGGAAAGGGCGACACGGCGCTCCCCGACGCGGTGCGGTTCGCGGGTGCGCTCGGCGGGATCGTCGGCTCGGTGCCGCCGGAGTCGGTGCTGGACGCGGCGAACGCGTACCTCCTTCGGCTGCCCTCGCCGGAGGCGTATCGCGACCGCGGTCCAGGTCGTGATCGGGCTGGGTACCGGCAGGTACGTCATCCGGAGCGCCGGTCACCCGCCGGTGCTGCGCTGGGACGCGCGGCAGGTCGCCTGGCGGCTCGACGCCGCGAGGGGTACGGCGCTGGGCGTGACGGCGGACCCGGAGCTCCCTGTCAGCGAGGGTGTCCTGGCGCCGGGCGAGTCGCTGCTCTTCTACACCGACGGCGTCGTCGAGGAGCGCGGGGAGGACATCGACCGCGGGATCGCCTGGCTCCGAGGCGTGGCGCGGGCGGCGTACCTCGAGGACGTCGGCACCGCGCCTGCGTCGATCATCAGCCAGGTGCCCCGCGGCGACGACGACCGGGCCGTGCTGATCCTCGGTCGGTCGGAGGCAGCGCCGGTCCGAGGAACGAGGCCCGGTGCGTCGCCGAAGAGGTTGAGCGGGCGCACTCCCGCGAGGAACGAGCGGGAGTGACCGCCGTGTCGAAACCCGAGGGTCGCTCTGCACTCAGGTTCAGACATTGCGGCGGTACTGCCCGCCGACCTCGAAGAACGCGTCGGTGATCTGGCCGAGGGTGCAGACCCGCGCCGCGTCCATGAGGACGGCGAACACGTTGTCCCCCCGGGACGCGGCCTCCTTGAGCCGGGTCAGTGCCGGCCCGGCCTCGTCGGCGTGGGCCGCCTGGAAGGCGCGCAGCCGCTCCAGCTGTGACTGCTTCTCGGTCTCCGTGGCGCGCGCGAGCTCGACGTGGTCGGGTGTGCCGTCGTCGTCCTCCCTGCCGGGCTTGCGGAAGGTGTTGACGCCGATGATCGGCAGCGAGCCGTCGTGCTTGCGGTGCTCGTAGAGCATCGACTCGTCCTGGATCCGGCCGCGCTGGTAGCCGGTCTCCATCGCGCCGAGGACGCCGCCGCGCTCGGAGATCCGGTCGAACTCGGCGAGCACGGCCTGCTCGACGAGATCGGTGAGCTGGTCGACGACGAACGAGCCCTGGAGGGGGTTCTCGTTCATGGCCAGGCCCCACTCGCGGTTGATGACCATCTGGATCGCCAGCGCGCGGCGTACCGAGTCGTCGGTGGGGGTCGTGACCGCTTCGTCGTAGGCGTTGGTGTGCAGGCTGTTGGCGTTGTCGTAGATCGCGCAGAGGGCCTGCAGCGTCGTACGGATGTCGTTGAAGGCCATCTCCTGCGCGTGCAGGGACCGGCCGGACGTCTGCACGTGGTACTTCAGCTTCTGGGCGCGCTCGCCGGCGCCGTACCTCTCCTTCATCGCGACCGCCCAGATCCGCCGGGCGACGCGCCCGATCACGGTGTACTCGGGGTCCATGCCGTTGGAGAAGAAGAAGGACAGGTTGGGTGCGAAGTCGTCGATGTCCATGCCGCGGGCGAGGTAGGACTCGACGTAGGTGAAGCCGTTGGCGAGGGTGAACGCGAGCTGGCTGATGGGGTTCGCCCCGGCCTCGGCGATGTGGTAGCCGGAGATCGAGACCGAGTAGAAGTTGCGGACCTGGTTCTGGATGAACCACTCCTGGATGTCGGCCATGCAGCGCAGGCTGAACTCGGTGGAGAACAGGCAGGTGTTCTGGCCCTGGTCCTCCTTGAGGATGTCGGCCTGGACCGTGCCGCGGACGGTGCGCAGCGCCTCGGCGGGATCGATCCCGCGGTCCCTGGCCTGGTCGAGACATGCGTTGAGGAAGAACGCCAGCACGGTCGGCGCCGGGCCGTTGATCGTCATCGACACGCTGGTCGTGGGGGAGAGCAGGTCGAAGCCGTCGTAGAGCGCCTTCATGTCGTCGAGCGTGGCCACCGAGACGCCGGACGTGCCGACCTTGCCGTAGATGTCGGGGCGCTCGTCGGGGTCGTTGCCGTAGAGGGTGACGGAGTCGAACGCCGTCGACAGCCGCGTCGCCGGCTGCCCCTCGCTGAGCAGCTTGAAGCGGCGGTTGGTGCGGAACGGGTCGCCCTCGCCTGCGAACATCCGCGCCGGGTCCTCGCCCTGCCGCTTGTAGGGGAAGACGCCGGCGGTGAAGGGGTAGTGGCCGGGCAGGTTCTCGCGGCGCCAGAACCGCACGAGCTCGCCGTGGTCCTCGTAGTGCGGCACCGCGACCTTCGGGACCCGGTTGCCGGACAGCGTCACGCGGCTCCTCGCGGCGTCGTCCTGCTCGTACGACGCCGCGAGCGCCGGCCACGCCTCGAGCTGGTCGCGCACCTCGGCCGGGACGTCCGCACGGGCGGCGTCGGCCAACGCGGCGACCTCCGCGGCAGCCGGCGAGCCGTCGAACCCGGCATCCGGGTCGTCCCCAGGCCCGGTCCGCGACCCGTTCGCCGGGTGCGACGCGAGCTCCTGCGCGGTGTCGGCGAGCCGCTGCGCGCGGCGCACCTTCGCGACGAGATCGTCGGTGACCGCGTGGTGGTCGCGGACCGTCCGTGCGATCTCGGCGAGGTAGGTGCTGCGGTCCGGCGGCAGCACCTGCTGGATCCGGGTCGACCTCTTGCCGTCGACGGCCTCGAGGCGGCCCTCGCCGACCGGCAGCCCGTGCTCGGCGAGCAGCCCGCGCAGGTGCTGGTAGAGCGCGGTCACGCCGTCGTCGTCGAAGGTGGCGGCCGAGGTGCCGAAGACCGGCATGTCGTCGGGCGACTGGCCGAACGCCTCGCGGTTGCGCACCAGCTGCCGGGCGACGTCGCGCATCGCGTCCTCGGCGCCGCGGCGCTCGAACTTGTTGATCGCCACCGCGTCGGCGAAGTCGAGCATGTCGATCTTCTCCAGCTGCGAGGCCGCGCCGAACTCCGGCGTCATGACGTAGAGGCCGACGTCGACGAACGGCACGATCGCCGCGTCGCCCTGCCCGATCCCCGGCGTCTCCACGATCACCAGGTCGAACCCGGCCGCCTTCACCACGGTCAGCACGTCGTCGAGGTGGGCGGGGAGCTCGTGCGCGCCGCGGGTCGCGAGGCTGCGGAAGAACACCCGGTCGCGGTCGAGCCCGGGACCCGACAGGTCCAGGCTGTTCATCCGGATCCGGTCGCCCAGCAGGGCGCCGCCGCCCTTGCGACGGGTCGGGTCGACGGCGAGTACGGCGACCCGCAGCTTGTCCTGCTGGTCGACCCGCAGTCGGCGGACCAGCTCGTCGGTGAGGCTCGACTTGCCGGAGCCGCCGGTGCCGGTGATGCCGAGCACGGGCACCCCCGCCGCCGCGGCCGCGCCGCGGAGCCGCTCGAGGTCATCGGCCGCGAGCCGCCCGGACTCCGCACCCGTGACCGCCCGCGCGAGCGCCGTACGGTCGCCGGACAGGACGTCGTCGGCGCCGACGCCGCGGACCGACCACAGGTCGGTGTCGCAGTCCGCGACGACCGAGTTGATCATCCCGGGCAGCCCCATCTTCTGGCCGTCCTCGGGGGAGAAGATGCGGACGCCGGAACGCGCGAGCCGGTCGATCTCGTCGTGGACGATCACGCCGCCCCCGCCGCCGACGACCTTGACGTGACCGGCGCCCCGGGCGCGCAGCTGACCGACGAGGTACTCGAAGTACTCCACGTGCCCGCCCTGGTAGGACGAGACCGCGATCCCCTGGACGTCCTCCTCGATCGCCGCCTCGACGATCTCCGCGACCGAGCGGTTGTGGCCGAGGTGGACCACCTCGCAGCCCTGGCTCTGGAAGATCCGTCGCATGATGTTGATCGCCGCGTCGTGCCCGTCGAACAGGCTCGATGCCGTCACCAGCCGGACCGGGTGCGTCGGGCGGTGCAGGTCGCTCTGCCGGGTCATCGTGCGTGCTCCTCTGGGTGGCATCGGCTTTAGTAGGACATCCAACTAAATAGTAGGACGTCCGACTAATCCAGTCGAGTCGGCGCCGGATCCGGGCCTGTGGGTGACCGATCGCCCGACCGGCCGCGGCGGTCTACCGTCCCGGCATCGCAGTGACAGATCTCGGGGAGGACCGCACAATGGAGGACGTGGCCATCTGGCTGGGCATCATCGCGACCGCGCTGGGGATCGTCGTGTCCCTCGGCGGGTTCGGAGCGCGCGCGCTCAGGCGGTTCGAGGAGCGGATTCTCGAACGAGTTGACCGCCGCCTCGATGAGGTCGACCGCCGCTTCGATGAGGTCGACCGCCGCTTCGACGAGGCGGCCACCGATGCGGCCCAGCGATTCGACCGGGTGGACGAGCGCTTCGAGGCTCTCGAGGCGAGGCTGACGGCCCGGATCGACGGCGTCGAGCGCGTGACGGACGTCCGGCTGTCGGCGCTCGAGACGGACGTGCGGCTGATCAAGCAGCACCTGCTCGGCAGCCCGTCGGCAGCCTGAGGCTGAGGCCCGACTAGCGATCCAGCAGTCCCGCCACCCGCTCGACCACGATGTCGGCGGTGCGCTCCACCATCGCGAGCACCTGCCGGAACCCGTCGTCCCCGCCGTAGTAGGGGTCGGGGACCTCGGCGCCCGGCGTCTCCGGATCGAACTCGCCGAACAGCCGCACCCGTGCCGGCTCCGCAGCGCCGCCCAGCGTGCGCACGTCGGCGAGGTTGGTCTCGTCCATCGTCAGGAGTACGTCGCAGTCGCCGAACCACGTGGCGTCGATCTGCCGGGCGCGGTGGCGGGTCGGGTCGTAGCCGGCGGTCGCGAGCGTCGCGGCGGCGCGGTGGTCCATCGGGCCGCCGACGTGCCAGCCGCCGGTGCCGGAGCTCACCACGTCGACCCGGTCGTCGAGGCCGGCTGCGGCTATCCGGCCGGCCAGCACGACGTGCGCCATGGGGGAGCGGCAGATGTTGCCGAGGCAGACCAGCCCGATCCGGTAGTGGCCCGGGACCCGCGGTGGCGGCAGCGTGGGCGGCAGGTCGGCCGACCCGCCGGGCGTCGTACCCCTCATCGCGCGCGCTCCCGGTCCCGCTCGTCGTCGGTGCCGACGATCGCGTCGAGCACCCACGTGGTGAGGCTGATGATGATCGCGCCGCCGACCGCGGGCCAGAAGCCGTCGACGTGGAAGCCGAGGTCGACGAGTCCGGCCAGCCAGGCGGTGAACCGCAGCAGCACGGCGTTGAGCACGATCAGGAACAGCCCGAGCGTCAGCAGGATGAACGGGATCGAGAGGAAGGTCAGCACCGGCTTCACCAACGACGTGACGCCGTTGGACATGAGCGCGACGACCAGCAGCGGGAACCACTTCTCGCGGATCTCGGCCTGTCCGCTGACGGCCCCGTCGAAGTGGATGCCGTCCATCACCTGTGCGGCCAGCGCGACCGCGGCGGCGGTGATGAGCAACCGCAGCAGGACGGTCATCCGTCGAGCTCCAGGGCCTCGATGATCTCCACCTCGGCGTCGTCGATGTGTCGGCGGAGGAACTCGTGCGCCCCGTCGGGACCCTCGATCCGTCCCGCCTCCAGCAGCCGCACCAGCCCCTCGTGCGAGTCGGCCTGGTCGTGGGCGTTGCGGCGGATCCGGTCGACCTGGGCCAGCGCGAGCTTGAGCTCGTCCATCAGCGCACCGGCCATCTGCACGAGCCGCGGGCTGCCGGTCAGCTCGACGAGGGAGACGTGGAAGGCGAGGTGCTTCTCGTTGAGCTCCTTGTACGACGCGCCGGCGCGCACCGCCGTCGTGTAGGACGTCAGCGTCGCCCGGACCCGGTCGCGAAGCTCGTCGCCGGCCTCCGTCCAGGCCAGGACGCCGGCGCCCTCGAGCACCCAGCGGGCTCGGCACACGTCGCGCACCGACGCTGCCGCGGGCGTCGCGACGGTGACGCCGCGGTACGGCTCCCGGGTCGCCAGGCCCTCGGCGACCAGCACGGTCAGCGCCTCGCGGACCGTGGGGCGGGAGACCCCGAGCGACTCCGCCAGCGCGATCTCGCGCAGCGGCGTACCGCTCTCCACCTCGCCCTCGAAGACCGCTCGCCGCAGCTCCGCGGCGACCCGCTCGACGGTCGACTCGTGCTCGACGCTGAGGCCGGGGAACGCGGGACTGGTCGGCGGGCTCATAGGCCCATTGTCGCGCGGGGTTGGCGAATGGCCCTGAATGCCCCATACTTCGAGCACATTGTCAGATTGTCTGACAATGTGAAGACAGTCACTCGAGGGAGGGATTCATGACCATGGTCAGCACCGACCCGCTCGCCTGGGGCCACCACTACGTGATGGTCGAGCCGTCGCAGTTCCGGATCGACTACGCCATCAACCCCTTCATGGATCCCGCGACCCAACCCGATCCCGAGCGCGCCCTGGCGCAGTGGACCTCCCTCGTCGCCACCCTGCGTTCCCTCGGCGCCACCGTCGACGTGATCCCGGCGCGCCCCGACTCGCCCGACATGGTCTACGCCATGAACCTCGGTCTGGTCGCCCTCCGTCCCGAGTGGCACGGCCCCGGCGCCCGGTCGGTGCTGCTCTCCCACATGCGGTACGCCGAGCGGCGGGCCGAGTCGGTCTCCGCACGGGGATGGTTCGAGTCACACGGGTTCACGGCGTCGTACGTCGGCCGCGACGGCATCGGTGCGCACTTCGAGGCCGGGGACGCGTTCCCCTACGGCGGTGAGCTGGTCGTCGGCTACGGCCCGCGCACCGACGAGACCGCGCTCAAGCACCTCGCCGTCGACCTCGGGGTGCAGGTGCGGGGCCTGCGGATCACCCACCCGGGGATGTACCACCTCGACCTGGCGTTCTGCCCCCTCGACGAGCGCCGCGCCCTGATCTGCCCGGCCGCGCTCGACGGCCCGTCGGCGGCCGAGCTGCTGGCCCTCGTGCCCGAGCCGCTCGTGCTCACCGAGGACGAGGCGCTCGAGACGTTCTGCGCCAACTCGGTCGTCCTCGGCCGCACCGTGGTGATGCCCGCCTGCCCCGACCGGGTCCGGGCGCAGCTCGAGGCCTGGGGGTTCGAGGTCGTGATCGTCGACGTCTCGGAGTTCCACCTCGGCGGCGGTTCGGTCCGGTGCCTGACCAACCCGCTCGACATCACCCTCGGCCGCGACCTGGACCCGGTCCTCGGCGGTCGGGTCCTGCTGCCGGGGATCGACGAGTCGCCTGCTGCGTGAAGGGCAGTCGCCTCGGGACCGGCCCGCCCGTTCCACGTGTGACGTCGGTGCATCGCGGGCACACTGCATCCACGTACGACGTTGGGAGATGCGATGCGCCAGGGGGTTCTTCTTGCAGCTGCACTGGTGACCACCGCAGTCGGGATCGGTCTGCCGCTCACCGCACGGGGCCTCGACGGCAAGGAGTCGTCGCCGTCTCCCGCCCGATCCCCGCACACGTGCCTGCCGTCAGCCGCAGCGCTCGACACGCCTGAAGGAGATATCGGCTGGGCAGACGAGGACTGCAAGGTGACCCTGCTCGCGCCCACCTCGGTCCTCGAGGTCACACCCGCGCTCTCGCCGGACCGCAAGCGGATCGCGTTCGTGCGCTTCGTCGGTCCGGCCGGCCGGGCATCGGAACTCCGTGCACAGCTCGTCGTCGTCGACCTGGAGTCGAAGGACGAGGAAGTGCTGGTCAACGGTGGCCCCGGCTACGTCTACACGCCGTCGTGGTCTCCGGACGGCACCCAACTGGCCTTCGCCTACGACGACCTCGGTGACGGACGGCCGGCGATCTGGGTCCATGACCTCACCACCGACAAGCAGTCGCTCGTCAGCCGCGGGACCACCGGACAGCATGCCCCCCGTTGGTCCGCTGACGGCGAGCGGCTCGTCTTCGGCCGGAGCGGCGATCCAGCAGCGCTCGTCATTGCGTCAGCCGCGGGAAACGGCACGGAGGAGATCGTCGCCGTCGACCCCGGCCCGTCGGGCCGCGCCTTCCCGGGCCGGGCGGCGTGGTCGCCCGACGGCGCCAGCCTCGTCGTCCTCCACGGCGAGGAGGACCCGGAAGGCGGGCCGATCTCTTACCGACTGGTCACCGTCGACGAGCAGGGGAACGTCGTCGCCAGGTCCGATGCGATCGACGGATACGTTCAGTCCATCGTCTGGACGACGTCGGGGATCTTCGCTGCGACGCAGACCGAGACGGTCGCCTACGACGAAGCTCTGGAGGTGACGCGCCGCGCTCCCGTCTCGGTCGACTTCAACTGAACGTCGGGGATCGATGGTCCGGACGTCACGCATAGGGTCGACGCGTGACACCTGAGCCGCTGCCCCACGTCGCGACGATCCCGCCGTACGTCCCGGGGAAGCCGCCGGCACCGCGGCCGGGGCTGACGGCGTACAAGCTGTCGTCGAACGAGAACCCCTTCCCGCCGCTGCCCGGGGTGCTCGAGGCGGCGACGGAGGCGGTGGCGTCGATGAACCGCTATCCCGACATGGGCTGCACCAGGCTCTACGCCGGTCTCGCCGAGAAGCTGGGCGTCCCGGAGGACCACCTCGCGGCCGGGGCGGGCTCGGTCGGGCTGGTCTTCCACCTGCTCACGGCGTTCTGCGGGCCGGGCGACGAGGTGGTCCACGCGTGGCGGTCGTTCGAGGCCTACCCGATCGCGGTCGCGGCGGCCGGCGCCACCGGCGTACCCGTGCCGGTCACGCCCGCCACCGACGACGACCCGGGCGGGCGGCACGACCTCGACGCGATGGCGGCCGCGATCACCGACCGCACCAGGGCCGTCCTGGTCTGCACGCCCAACAACCCGACCGGTACGGCGATCACGCAGTCCGACCTGGTCGCGTTCCTCGACCGGGTGCCGTCGCACGTGCTGGTCGTCGTCGACGAGGCCTACCGCGAGTTCGTGCGGATGGACGACCCGGTCGACGGGCTGGCGCTGCGTCGTACCCATCCCAACGTCGTCGTGCTGCGCACCTTCTCCAAGGCCTACGGCCTCGCCGGGCTCCGGGTGGGGTACGCCATCGCGGCGCCGCAGGTGGCCGCGGCGGTCCGTGCGGTGGCGACGCCGTTCGGCGTGTCCACGATCGCCCAGGAGGCCGCCCTGGCGTCGCTGCTGGCCGAGGACGCCCTGCTCGAGCGGGTGGCGGGCATCGTCTCCGAGCGGGACCGGCTCGTCGAGGGGCTCGCCCATGTCGGCCGGCGGGTGCCCGAGCCGCAGGGCAACTTCGTGTGGCTGGACCTCCCCGACGGGCCCGAGGACAGGCCCGGCGACCGGGTCGGACGGTTCGTCGCGGCGGCCGCCGAGGTGGGCCTCTCGGTGCGCGGGTTCGCAGGCGAAGGAGTCCGGGTCACGGCCGCGGAGCCCAACTCGATCGACCGTGTGGTCCGGCTGGTGGCAGGGCTCACGCAGCGCGGATGAGGCGTGAGCGCGGCCCGACTGGTTACGGTTTGCCCACGCGCGCTCGCGCGTGCATCGACCATCGACCTTCTCGGAGCCCGTCATGAGCTACCCGCAGCAGCCGCCCAACCAGCCCGGCGGCCCCTACGGACAACCCGGCCAGCCCGGCGGGTACGGCCAGCCCGGCGGGTACGGCCAGGTCGGCCAGCCGGGCGGTCAGCCCGGTGGTCAGCCCGGCTGGGGCACGCCCGGCGGCCCGGGTGGCCCCGGCGGACCGTGGACCCCGGGTGCACCGCCGCCGGGGAAGTCGAAGAAGACGCTGTGGATCGTGCTCGCGATCGTCGGCGTGCTGGCCGTCATCGCGGCCGTCGTGATCGTCCTGGTCCTGGTGCTCGGTGGTGACGACGACAGCGACGGCGACGACGACAGCAAGGCCACCGACGACGCGACCTCGGAGACCACCAGCGAGGGACCGGACCTGCCCGAGGAGACGCCGGAGCAGGTCGTCGAGAAGTTCATCCAGGCGGTCGAGGCCGGCGACTGCGAGGCGGCCATCCAGTACGTCACGTCCACCTACACGATGGGCGAGACCTGCGAGGACGACGAGATCGAGCCGTCCGAGATCGACTACGAGGTCGGCACCGCCACGATCGACGAGACCGCGCTGACCGCGCAGGTCCCGGTCGACCTGACCGCCTACGGCGAGACTGAGTCCTTCGCGTTCGGCCTGGTCATCGAGGACGACGTCTGGAAGATCAACAGCGACGACGAGGGCGACCCGTCGGTCGCGACCCCGTCGCTGACCGTCCCCTCGTCGGTGACGGCTCCGACCGACTTCTCCGACATCCCGACGGACTACCTCACCGACCTCCCGTCGGACTTCCCGACCGACCCGGAGGAGTGGGAGTCCTACTTCTCCGAGTACCTCTCGGAGTACGCGACGCCGTGACCGACCGCGACCGGGACCCGGCCGCGGCGTCGCATCCGCCGCTGCTGCCGCGCCCCGGTGGCGGAGCCGGGACCGTCGCGGTCCTGGTGGCCGGCGCCGTCGGCCTGCTCGCGCTCCTCGTCGTGGTGGCCGCGCTCGCGGTCGTCGTGCTCCGGACCGAGCCCGCGGCGCCGGGCGCGAACCCGGGGCTGGCGGTCGAGCCCGTCGCCGCCGGCGACCCGGCCGAGCCGGTCGAGGACTTCCTGGACCGGGCCGCGGACGACGAGTGCACCGCCGCCGGCCGACTGGTCACCGACGCGCTGACCGACCCCTGCGCGACGCGGGTGTGGCGTCGGATGTCCCGGGGCGACGTCGAGCCGGTCCTCGGGGTCGCGACCGTGGAGGGAGACGAGGGACGGCAGGCGCGGGTGTCCGCGGCCCTCCGCACCGAGCGGCGCACCTTCCACGCGACGTTCCGGCTCGACCTGGTCGACGACGAGTGGCTGGTCTCGGCGATCGATCCCGGCACGGCGGCGACGCCGACGGAGGTCCTCGCCGCCTTCTTCGACGCCGTCTTCGACGGCGACTGCGACCTCGCCGAGACCTACGTGACCGAGGCCTACCTCGACAGCCAGGGCATGTGCATGGCCGCCCACTTCACCGAGGAGGAGCTCGCGGAGATCGAGTACCGCTTCGGCAGCGAACGCCTGGAGGACGAGCGGTCGGCGAGCGTGAGCGCGACCCTGGTCACCGGCGACGACACCAGCGTCGGGGAGTGGTCGCTGGTCCGGCAGCAGCGCGAGTGGCGGGTCGACCGGCTGCCCGAGTAGGGGCCGCGGCGTCGTACCGCGTCACGTCGGCGAAACCCGCTCCGCGCCCGTGTTCCCTAGGCTGCGCCCATGTCCATCAAGGTCGCGCTCGAGCACCGCACCACCTACGACTTCGAGCGCCCGGTGGCGGTGGCGCCGCACGTGGTCCGGCTGCGTCCGGCGCCGCACTGCCGGACGCCGATCGACGCCTACTCCCTGACCGTCAGCCCGGACCCGCACTTCGTGAACTGGCAGCAGGACCCGTTCGGCAACTGGATGGCCCGGCTGGTCTTCCCCGAGAAGGTCAAGACGCTCGACATCACGGTGGGCCTGGTCGCGGACCTGATGGTGATCAACCCGTTCGACTTCTTCATCGAGGAGTACGCCGAACGCTTCCCCTTCACCTACGAGCCGGAGCTCGCTGCGGACCTCGCGCCGTACCTCCGCCCGGTCGACGACTCCGTCGCCACCGAGGCGTGGCGGGCGGCGCTCCCGCCGCTGCCCGCCGACGGCGTGCCGATGGTGACCTTCCTCGCCGACCTGAACTCCGCGGTGAACCGCGACGTCGCCTACTCGGTGCGGATGGAGCCCGGCGTCCAGACGCCCGACGAGACGCTGCGGGTCGGCATCGGCTCGTGCCGCGACAGCGCGTGGCTGCTGGTGAGCCTGCTGCGGCAGTACGGCCTGGCCGCACGGTTCGTGTCGGGCTACCTCGTCCAGCTCGCGCCGGACGCCTACGCCACGCAGGGCATCGAGGGGCCGACCGGGCCGACCGAGGACTTCACCGACCTGCACGCCTGGACCGAGGTCTACGTGCCGGGCGCCGGCTGGGTCGGCATGGACCCGACCAGCGCGCTGTTCGCCGGCGAGGGCCACATCCCGCTCAGCGCCACGCCGCACCCGAGCTCCGCCGCCCCGATCACCGGCGCCACCGAGCCGGCCGAGGTGGAGTTCGCATTCCACAACGTCGTCACCCGGGTGCACGAGGACCCGCGGGTCACGGCGCCGTACAGCCCCGGGCAGTGGGCGCGGATCGACGCGCTGGGGGAGGACGTCGACCGGCGGCTGCAGGCGGGCGACGTACGCCTGACGATGGGCGGGGAGCCGACGTTCGTGTCGCTCGAGGACGCCTCGACGGCGGAGTGGGGCACCGACGCCGACGGACCCGAGAAGCGGCGGCTGGCGGCGGTGCTCGCCGAGCGGCTCCGGGAGACGTACGCCGCCGGCGGGGTCGTCCATCGCGGCCAGGGCAAGTGGTACCCGGGCGAGCCGTTGCCCCGCTGGTCGATCTCGCTGCAGTGGCGTGCCGACGGCAAGCCGCTGTGGGGGGACCCGACGCTGTTCGACGACCCGTGGGCGGAGGACGGGGCTGCGGCCGCTGAGGACGCGGAGAAGCTCGGCCGGCGCGTGACCGAGCTGCTCGGGCTGCCGGAGGAGCAGCTGCGCGCGGCGTACGAGGACCCGTTCGCGGCGTTGGCCGACCACGTCCGGACGCCGGAGGGCGACCGGCCCGAGCAGGACCTCGCCGACCTCGACGAGGACGCGCTCGCCCTGGTCGCGAAGCTCGACGCCGACGTCACCACCCCGACCGGATGGGTCCTGCCTCTGAGCACCGGGGAGGAGGGCTGGAGCAGCCCGGTGTGGCGGTTCCGGCGCGGTCGGCTGGTGCTCACGCCCGGCACCAGTGCGGTGGGGCTGCGACTGCCGCTCGACTCGATCGCGTGGGACGACCCGGAGGCGCCCGCGCAGCCGTCGTACCTCGACCCGCAGCCCGCCGGTGACGCCGGCATCCCGGCCGTGGTCACCTCCGATCCCGAGGACTCCGCGCGCACCGCTCTGGGTTTCGAGGTCCGCGACGGAGTCACGTTCGTGTTCCTCCCGCCGACGACGCGGTTCGAGGACTACATCGACCTGCTGCACGTGGTGGAGCGGGCGGCCGCCGACACCGGGACCACGCTGGTGCTGGAGGGCTACCCGCCCCCGCCCGACCCGCGGCTCGTCCAGCTCTCGGTGACCCCCGACCCCGGCGTCGTCGAGGTCAACGTGCAGCCCACGGGGAGCTGGGCGGAGCAGCGCGACCTGATGACCACGCTCTACGGCGAGGCGCGGCTGGCCGGGCTGACCACCGAGAAGTTCGACTACGACGGGCTGCACACCGGCACCGGCGGCGGCAACCACCTCACCCTCGGTGGTCCCCGCCCGATCGACTCGCCGCTGCTGCGCCGACCGGACCTGCTGGTGAGCCTGGTGAGCTACTGGCAGCGGCACCCGGCGCTGTCCTACCTCTTCTCCGGCCGCTTCATCGGCCCCACCAGCCAGGCCCCCCGCTTCGACGAGGGGCGGCCGGAGGCGGTCTACGAGATGGAGATCGCCATCTCGGAGGTGCTCCGCCTGGTGGCCGACCGCGGGGAGGACACCCCGCCGTGGATGGTCGACCGGGCGCTGCGCCATCTGCTCACGGACCTGACCGGCAACACGCACCGGGCGGAGTTCTGCATCGACAAGCTCTACAGCCCCGACTCCTCCCGCGGCCGGCTCGGCCTGCTCGAGCTGCGCGGCTTCGAGATGCCGCCGCACCCCGAGATGGCGCTGGTGCAGGCGCTGCTGGTGCGCGGTCTGGTCGCGATGTTCTGGGACCGCCCGCTCGACCCGGCGACGGCGCCGCTCGTGCGGTGGGGCACCCGGCTGCACGAGGACTTCCTGCTGCCGCAGGGCGCGCTCGCCGACATCCGGGAGGTGGTCGCCGACCTCGACGCCGCCGGGATCCCGTTCGACGCCGCCTGGCTCGATCCGTTCGTCGAGTTCCGCTTCCCGCGGATCGGCTCGGCCACGATCAGGTCGGGCACCGGCACCGAGATCGGGCTCGAGCTGCGCCAGGGCGTCGAGCCGTGGCACGTGCTGGGGGAGGAGGCGACCGGCGGCGGCACCGCGCGCTACGTCGACTCCTCGGTCGAGCGGATCCAGGTGACGGTGGTCGGGATGGACCCGCAGCGGCACGTCGTGACGTGTCAGGGTGTCCCCGTGCCCCTTGCCCCGACGACCGCGACGACCGCGACGGCCGCGACGCCCGCGGAGACAGGCGCGCCCGGCATCCCCGGCGACGTCCTCTTCGGGGGCGTCCGCTACCAGGCGTGGCAGCCGTGGTCGGCCCTCCACCCGACGATCGAGGTGCAGGCGCCGCTGACCTTCGACGTGGTCGACGTCGACGCCGGCGTGAGCCTCGGCGGTGCGACGTACCACGTCGTGCACCCGGGAGGCCGGTCCTACGACCACCCGCCGGTCAACGCCAACGAGGCCGAGGCGCGGCGGGCGTCGCGGTTCGAGGCAGGCCGCAACACGGCCGGGCCGATCGACGTCGCGGCGCTGCGGGCGGCGGGGCGGGAGGCCGCGTCCGTGGACTACCCGCACACCCTCGACCTGCGGCGCGCGCGGCGTACCACTGCTTCTTCCGGTGCGAGCTCCCCGAGCCCGACGGGCGGATCGACGAGCGACGGGTGACGGTTCTCAAGGACTACGTCGCAGGTCTGACCCAACCGACACTGGCGTCGGTCGCGTCGGTCGGCGGGCCGCGCTACGACGAGGTCGTGGGGCCGGACGGCTCGCTGCGGGCCGCGTGGAAGCGGATGGCCGAGGTCGCCGTCGCGATCACCGACCGCGACCTGCAGCGTGTCGACGAGGAGATCGTCCGGTTCCTCGCCGACGACGGCGTCACCTACTCGCGTCCCGGGACGCGGCCGGCGCCGTGGCGGCTCGACCCGGTGCCGCTGGTCATCGACGCCGCGTCGTGGGCGACGCTCGAGGTCGGCCTGGCGCAGCGCGCGGAGCTGCTCAACGCGATCCTGCACGACCTCTACCGCGACCGGACGCTGCTGCGCGAGGGCATCGTGCCGTCGGCGGTGGTGCTGGGTCATGCCGGCTACGTCCGTGGGATGGCGCGACCGTCCGCGAGCGACCCGAGGCCGCTGGTGCTCTCCGCGACCGACCTCGGGCGCGACCACGACGGCACCTGGAAGGTGCTCGGCGACCGCACGCAGGCGCCGTCCGGGCTGGGCTACGCCCTGGAGAACCGCAAGGTTCTGAGCCGGGTGATGCCCGAGCTCTACCGCGAGGCGGACCTGCACCGCGTGGCGCCGTACCTCTGGGCGCTGCGGTCGGCGCTGCTGCAGTCGGCGGACGGTGACCTGCCCGACCCGCGCGTGGTGATCCTGAGCCCGGGCCCGCACTCGGAGACGGCGTACGACCAGGCCGCGATCGCGTCCAACCTCGGCTTCCCGCTCGTGCAGGGCAGCGACCTGACGGTCCGCGACGGCTGGGTGCTGATGAAGGCGTTCGGCCGGCTCGAGCGGGTCGACGTGATCCTGCGCCGGGTCGACGCCGCGTGGAGCGATCCCCTCGAGCTGCGCGGCGACTCCCAGCTCGGCGTCGCCGGTCTCTCCGAGGCCGTACGACGCGGCCGCGTGCGGGTCGTCAACGGTCTCGGGTCCGGCGTGCTCGAGAACCCCGCGCTGCTGCCCTACCTGCCCGCCGCCTGCGAGCACCTGCTCGGCGAGCCGCTCCGGCTCGCGTCCACCCCGACCTGGTGGTGCGGCGACCCCGACGGCAGGGCCCACGTGCTCGACCACCTCGACGAGATGGTGGTGCGCGCCATCGACGGCGGGCCGCTGCTCGACCCCCGTCCCGAGGCCGCCCGGCAGCGGATCCTCGCGGCCCCCCACCGGTACGTCGGCCAGGAGCGGCTGCCGTTGTCGCAGGCGCCGACCTGGCGGCCGCGCGCGCCCGGTCGCCCCGACCCCGGTGGCGCGCTGGCGATGCCGGTCACGCTCCGCACCTTCACGCTGCGCTACGCGTCGTCGTACCGCCCGCTGCACGGCGGGCTCGGCAGCATCCGCGACGGCGACCGCTCGATCGGCAGCAAGGACGTCTGGGTCCTCAAGGACCAGGGCACCGAGCCCGACCAGGGGCTGGTCGAGGTGCTGCCGATGACCAACGTGCGGTCGCTGCCGGCGACGGTGCCGCGGGTGCTCGACGGGATGTTCTGGACCGGCCGCTACGCCGAGCGCGCCGAGGACATGCTGCGGCTGGTCCTCACCACGCACGTGCTGGCCGACGACTACCGCAACCGGCCCCGCACCACGGGCTACCTCACCCTCGAGGTGATGCGGACCGCCGTCCTCCGGCTCGCCGGACCGGGCGACGCCGACCTCGACCGCAACTTCCGGTCCGTGCTGCTCGACGCCGACCGGCAGGGCTCGGTCGCCCAGTCGCTGGTCGGGCTTCGCGATGCGCTCTCGGGCGTGCGCGACCAGCTCTCGCTCGACGTGTGGCGGGTCTTCGGCGCGACCGACCGCGCGGCCGAGGCGCTCGCGGCGTCGCACCACAGCCACCAGGTCGCCGAGTCCGCCGGGCGGATGCTGACCGGCGTGCTGGCGCTGCAGGGCGTGACGGCGAGCATGATCCGCGACGACGGGTGGCACATGATCGGCTGCGGACGGTTCCTCGAGCGGGCCCTGCAGCTGTGCCGCCTGCTGACGGTGACCACCGAGCGGCGCGGGATCGACGTCGACCGCGACGTCCTCGCAGCGGTGCTGGCCTCGGCCGAGTCGGCGGTGACGCACCGACGCCGCTACCGCGACTACGTCCGGCCCGGCGGCGTGCTCGACCTGCTGCTGATGGACCCCGACAACCCGCGGTCCCTGACCTTCGGCCTGGCCGCGCTGCACGACCACCTCGCGGCGCTGCCCGCCTCGACGGGCTCATCGCGTCCCGAGCGCCTCCTGGCGGACCTGATCGCCGAGGTCGAGGCAGCCGACGTGGGCGTCCTGGTGGCGATCGGCGGCGTCGGGCGGCCGAACCTCGTCGACTTCCTCGCCTCTGTCGCAGCGCAGCTCGACCGGCTCGCCGAGGCGATCGCGCAGCTGCACTTCGCGACCGGTCCCGCGCCGCGCACGTTCGGCTCGCTCCCCGTGCTGGAGACGATCTGATGCGCTACCTCCTCGAGCACCGCACCGTCTACACCTACGACGACGACGTCACCGACAGCCTCGGCGTCACCTACCTCGTGCCGCGCCTGCTGCCGTGGCAGGCGGTGGGCGACTACTCGGTCGTCGTCGCGCCCGAGCCCGACGACCTCGAGCACGACATCGACTACTTCGGCAACGCGACGACGTACTTCCAGGTGACCACGCCGCACCAGGAGCTGGTCGTCACGGGCAGCGGCGAGGTCGACGTCGCCGTACCCCTGCTCGACGAGACGCTCCTGGGCCGGCCGTGGGAGGACGTGCGGCCGCTGGTGCGCGGCGACGTACCCGGGGCCTGGCAGGCCGCGGAGTTCGCGCTCGCCTCGGCCGCGGTCCCGCTGCACCGCGGCGCCGCCGACTACGCCGCGCCGACGCTGACGCCGGGGCGGCCGGTCGGCGAGGCGGTCACCGACCTGATGCACCGAATCCACGCCGACTTCGAGTACGACGCCGCGGCCACCACCGTGACCTCCACGGTCCCCGAGATCCTCGCCCAGCGCGCGGGCGTCTGCCAGGACTTCGCCCACTTCACGCTCGCCTGCCTGCGCGGCCACGGCCTGGCGGCGCGCTACGTCAGCGGCTACCTCGCCACCGAGCCGCCGCCCGGCAAGGAGCGGGTTGTCGGGGCCGATGCCTCCCACGCGTGGATCGCCGTCTGGCTCGGCGGCGACGAGTGGCTGGCCGTCGACCCGACCAACGACCAGTGGCAGAACGACCGCTACGTCACCGTCGCCTGGGGCCGCGACTACGGCGACGTCCCGCCGGTCAAGGGCGTGATCTTCACCGAGGCCAAGCGCTCCAAGCTCGCCGTCTCGGTCGACGTCGCCCCGATCTGAGGCGGATCCGCGCGTTCGGTGGACAGATCGGCCGCTGATGATGAGGCTTGTCGCATGAGCCAGCCGCCGTACGGCGTACCGCCGCAGCAGGGTCAACCTCCCTATCCCGGCGCGCAGCCGCCCCAGCCCGGGTACGGCGCACCGCAGGGCTACCCCCAGCAGCCGCCCCAGCCCGGCTATCCGGGCCAGGGCTATCCAGGGCAGGGCTATCCGCAGCAGGGCTACCCGCAGCAGGCCCCCGGCGGCCCACCGGCCTACCTCCAAGGTGGCCAGGCGCCCGCCCCCGGCCCGATGCCGCTCGCGCCGCCGTCGAAGAGGCGCACCACGGGGCTCGTGGTCGGACTGATCACCTTCCTGCTGCTCGTGCTGTTCGTCGCCGTCGTCCTGTTCATCAGCCTCAAGGACTGACGGCGCCTTGCCTGCTGGCAAGCGCGTCGCCTGAGCCGGGTGCCGACCGAAGACGCCGTGCGTGGCGTAGACGCTCTGCGACCGTAGGGCCCTCCGGCGCAGCCGCACACGACCCGAGCGGCCCCGCGACCAGACCACACCCCGACCAGCGCTCTGTCATCCTGCCGGGGTGAAGTCCTTCTCCTGCCGCGTCTGTGACGCCCAGCTGTTCTTCGAGAACTCCGTATGCGTGTCGTGCGGCTCCGGACTGGGTTACTCCCGGTCCGAGAGGGCCATCGTCCCGGTCGACGACAGTGGCACGTACGTCGATGCTGCCGGCCTGGTCTGGCACGTGTGCCGCAACCTCAACGTCTCCGGCTGCACCTGGCTGGCGCCGCTCGAGGGCGGTCAGTGCGCCGCGTGCGACCTGACGCGTACCCGTCCCGCCGACAGCGACCTCGAGGGCCTGTCCCAGTTCCCGGTCGCCGAGGCCGCGAAGCGTCATCTCGTGGCGGAGTTCGACCGGCTCGGGCTCGACATCAGCGGGCTCGCCTTCGACATGCTCTCCAGCAGCGGCGAGGCCGGTGAGAACGTCGTGATCGGCCATGCCGACGGCGTGATCACGATCGACCTCGCCGAGAGCGACGACGCCCGCCGGGAGCGGATCCGCCAGGACCTGGGGGAGCCCTACCGCACCATGCTCGGTCATGTCCGCCACGAGGCCGGGCACTTCGTCCAGTGGCAGGAGGTCACCGCGACCGGCGACCAGCAGCTGATCGACCGGTGCCGCGCACTCTTCGGGGACGAGACGGCCGACTACCAGGCCGCGATCGACCGGCACTACGCCGAGGGACCGCCCGAGGGGTGGGCGGCGTCGTACATCTCGACCTACGCGACCATGCACCCGTTCGAGGACTTCGCGGAGTCGTTCGCCCACTTCCTGCACGTCTCCGACACCTGCGAGACCGCCGCGGCGCAGGGCCTGCTGGCCGTCGACCCGGGAGCGTTCTCGAGTTTCCGCGACCTGGTCCGCGGGGTATGGGTTCCGCTGTCGGTCGCGCTGAACCAGATCAACCGGAGCATGGGCAAGGACGACGTGTATCCGTTCGTGATTCCCGAGCCGGTCCTGGAGAAGCTCGACTTCGTTGCCTCCGTCGCATCGGGGCGCACCACCACTGTGCAGAACAACTACGTGCAATGATGCGGCCGCCGCGGGATTGACCCCGTTCCGACGGAGTGCTTCGCGGCGTCGTACCACCCGTTCCCAGAGGAGATGCCATGTCCGACCCCAACCAGCCCGGCGGCCAGTCGACGCCCGCAGGGTGGTACCCCGACGGCCAGGGCGGACAGCGCTGGTGGGACGGCACGCAGTGGACCGAGCACACCCAGCCGGCATCGGGTCAGCCGGCGGCCCCCGAGAAGCCTGCGACTCCCTCCACGCCCGGCGGTGACATGCCGACCCAGCTGGCCCCCAACCGCGCCGCCGACTACCAGCAGCCGCAGCAGGGGTACGGCGCCCAGCAGCAGCCCCAGCAGCCGTACGGCGCCCAGCAGCAGCCCCACCAGCAGCCGTACGGCGCCCCGCAGCAGCAGTACGGCGCCCCCGGCGGCTACGGCGCTCCCGGCCAGGGCCAGCCCGGCTTCGGTGGATCCGGATCCTCCGGCGGCGGGGTCAACAAGAAGCTCATCGCGATCATCGGCGGCGCCGTGGGCGCGGTCGTCCTCGGCATCATCCTGATCGTCGTGCTGTTCAAGGTGATCGGCGGTGGCGGGCCGGACGACGTCGCCAAGGACTACCTCGAGGCGCAGGCCGACCTCGACTACGAGAAGCAGTGCGAGCTCCTCTCCGAGGACGTCCAGGAGCGGACCCTCAAGGACGCCGACGCCTCCGACTGCGGGGAGTACGCCGAGGAGGAGGAGAAGGGCAACGAGACCGAGTTCGAGGACGAGTTCGGTGAGTCCCTGGAGGACGTGCGCGACGACATCGACTACGAGGTCGAGATCGGCGAGGTCGACGAGAAGGGCGACGACGAGGCGATCGTCGAGTTCACCGAGACCATCGAGTACAACGGCGACAACGACCAGGTCGCCGAGCTGTTCGAGACCAGCGGCGACGACGAGCAGCGGATGAAGCTCGTCAAGGAGGACGGCGACTGGAAGGTCGAGGAGCCGTTCTACTTCGACGAGGAGGACCTCGATATTGAGTAGATCGCAGGCCACGTCGTGAGCAGCTCCGGATACGGCGCGATCCCGCCACCGCCCGGCCCCCCGCCCGGCCAGCCGGCGCCTCCGCCCCCGCCGGGGCGGAGCAGGGGCCCGGTCGTGGCGGCGATCGTCGTCGGTGCCGTCGGGCTGCTCGCGCTGGTGGCGGTGCTGCTGGTGCTCTTCCTGCTCGTGCTGCCCGACGACGACGAGAACCAGACGGCCGGCGGTGACGAGAGCTCGGAGACGACCGACTCCGCCTCGGATCCGTCGACCGGGCCGACCGACGACGTCTCCACCACCCCCACGGACCCGACGACCGGCCCGACCAGCGGCACGACCGCGGGGGTGCCGGCGGACGCGGTCGACGTCGCCGAGGAGGTGCTGGAGGCGTCCGCGGACCTCGACTTCGAGGGGCTCTGCGAGCTCGCCTCGGCCGAGAAGCGGAAGGAGTTCTTCCAGGCGACCCCCGGCACGAGCGACTGCGCGGCCTACGACGCCGAGGTCCGCAAGCAGCTCGACGGCATCGGGTTCGACGTGGCCGACTACGAGCAGAACGCCGAGCTCGCCTGGGAGATCACCGAGAGCCGTGTCGTGGGGTCCGAGGTCGAGGTCGACTACGAGGCGACGCTGACGTACTCGGGCACCGACCAGGAGATCAAGGACATCGTCAAGAGCTCCGGCGACATCGAGGGCACGATGACCCTGGTCGAGGAGGGCGGCGAGTGGAAGCTCGACGACGACACCGGCGGGCTCCTGTGACGGGTGCTCGCCGATGAGGGGCGCCGCCGCGACGCTGCTGGTCCTCGTCGCGACCCTGCTGACGCCGCTCGGGGTGACGGCCGTGTGGCTGTCGTCCACGGTCGACGACACGGAGTCGTACGTCGACACGGTCGCCCCGCTCGCCGACGACCCCGATCTCCGCCGCCAGCTCGCCGACACCGTCACCGCCGCCGCGGTCGCCGCGCTCCAGCAGTACTCACCCGTCGGCCTGCCCGACGGGCTCGGCGAGCTCGCCCGGACGGCGACGATGCAGGTCGTGGAGAGCAAGGAGTTCCCGGCGCTGTGGCGCGCGGCGAACGCCGACGTCCACACCGAGTTCCTCGCCCTGATGGCCGACGACGCCGACCCCAAGACCGCGAACGGATGGGTGTTCGTCGACATGTCTCCGGTGCTCGATGTGGTCCTCGAGCGACTGGGCGAGCGTGGTGTGCCCGTCGACATGGTCCCGGAGGTGCCTCTCGACGTACCCGTCGTGCAGGAGGAGAAGCTGACGGAGGTCCGCGCGGAGTACCGGCTGGTCGAGGGCGCTGCGTTCTGGCTGCCCGTGGTCTGGGTGGTGCTGGTCGGGTTGGCTGTCGCCGTGTCCCGCGGGTGGCGCGGTCGCCTGCGTACCGGCGCGTTCGCCGGGCTCGGGCTGTGCCTTGGCGCCGCCCTGGTGTGGGTGGGCGTCGACCCGGCCCGGGAGCTCGCGGTCGATCAGGTCGATGGCGACAACCGCGACCTGGTGGCGCTGGTCGCCGAGGTGGTCCTCGACTCGCTCTCCTCCCTCGCCCTGGTCGTGGTCGTCGTCGCCGGGCTGCTCGGCATTTTCCTCCTCGTGTCGTCGATGTGGCCGCGCCGCAGGGGTCTCGTGCCTTAGGCTCGCTCGCGTGAGTGACCAGTACCCGCGCCCCGGCCAGCCCGGCGAGCAGCCGCCCACCCAGATCGCCGGCCAGGGCGGCGTGCCGCCGCAGGGCTACCCCCAGCAGGGCCAGCCGGGTGGTTACCCGCAGCAGCCCGGCCAGCCGGGTGGCTATCCGCAGCAGCCGGGACAGCCGGGTGGCTATCCGCAGCAGCCGGGACAGCCGGGCGGCTACCCGGGTGGCGGCTACGGCGGCCCGGGCGGACCCGGTGGCCCCGGCTACCCCGCCCCGCCGACCGGTGGCGGCGGCAGCAAGAAGGGCCTGATCATCGGGATCGTCGTCGCCGTCGTCGCGATCGTGCTGATCGGCGGTGGCATCGGCGCCTTCTTCCTGTTCAGCGGCGGCGACGACGACGACAGCGCGAAGGACAAGGTCACCAAGACCGCGACCGTCGAGTCGAGCGAGACCTCCGAGTCGACCTCGGAGACCACGGAGCCGACCGAGGAGGTCACCACCGAGGAGACCACCGACACCGGCACGGCCGCCGGTGACCCCAACGTGGTCGCCGAGCAGTACCTCGAGGCACTCATCGAGGGCGACTGCGCGACGGTCGAGGAGCTCAGCACCGACATCTGGTTCCAGGGCGAGTACGGCGACGCGGCCGGCTGCGCGTCGCAGAACCCGATGGGGCAGATGTCCGCGGCGTCGTACGACTTCGAGGACCCGTTCATCACCGGGGACAGCGCCACCGTCAGCGCCGTGATCACCGCGCCCGACGGCACCGAGTTCTACGCCAGCTGGATCATGACCTCCGAGAGCGGCACCTGGCTGGTCGAGGGCTTCGCGATCATCGAGGGCTGACGCAGGGGCCCCTAGGCTGGGGCCATGCCGGACGACCTGACTCCGACGTACATCGATCCGGGCAAGGGCTTCGACCGGGACATGAACTACGTCCCGGACCGGATCACCAAGGATGCGCGGACGCCGGAGCACGGCCCGGTCGAGGGTGAGCTGTGGCCGGTGGAGCCCGGGCGGTACCGGCTGATCGCGGCCAAGGCGTGTCCGTGGGCCAACCGCTCGATCATCGTCCGCAACCTCCTCGGGCTCGAGGACGTGATCTCGCTGGGGATGCCCGGACCGACCCACGACAGGCGCAGCTGGACGTTCGACCTCGACCCCGGTGGCAGGGACCCGGTGCTCGGCATCGAGCGACTGCAGGAGGCCTACTTCAAGCGGTTCCCGGGCTACTCGCGCGGGATCACGGTGCCGGCCGTCGTGGAGGTCGCCACCGGTCGGCTGGTCACCAACGACTTTCCCTGGATCACCCACGACCTCTTCCACGAGTGGCGTGACTTCCACCGCCCGGACGCGCCCGACCTGTGGCCCGCCGGCCTCCGCGACGACATGGACGCGGTCATGCAGCACGTCTTCACCGAGGTCAACAACGGCGTCTACCGGTGCGGGTTCGCGGGCTCGCAGCAGGCGTACGACGCGGCGTACGACCGGCTGTGGGCGGCGATGGACTGGCTCGAGGGGCGGCTCGCCCGGCAGCGCTACCTGATGGGGGACCGGATCACCGAGGCCGACGTGCGGCTGTTCACCACGCTCGCCAGGTTCGACGCGGTCTACCACGGCCACTTCAAGTGCAACCGGCAGAAGCTCACCGAGCTGCCTGCGCTGTGGGGCTACGCGCGCGACCTGTTCCAGACGCCCGGGTTCGGCGAGACGATCGACTTCGACCAGATCAAGGCGCACTACTACGTCGTGCACTCCGACATCAATCCGTCCGGCATCGTCCCGCAGGGCCCCGATCCCGCGGTCTGGCTGACGCCGCACGACCGCGGCTGACGGCCGCGCGCACGGGCGCTACACGGCCGTCATCGTCCCGCTGAGGAGGCGCGCGGCGGATTGGCGCGCGCTGGGCGCCGCCGGTACGTTGTGAGCACCTTCGATGTGGCCCAGGTCACGCCGCGCCACCCCCTGCGACGTACCCGGCCACGGACCCGACCACCGGGCCACGCGGCCATCCCGCACAGCCCCGGCGAGCAAGGAGTGGTGCCGCATGAGTGACCCCGACAACGACGCCTTCGGGCCCGACCTGGCCGAGATCTTCGGCCCGGTGCAGGCCGCCGGCGGCCCCGAGCTGGTCCAGCTGCTGACCCCCGAGGGGGAGCGCGTCCACCACCCCGAGTTCGACCTCGACTTCTCCGCCGACGAGCTGCGCGGCTTCTACCGCGACATGGTGCTCACCCGGCGGATCGACGTCGAGGCGACCGCCCTCCAGCGGCACGGCGAGCTCGGCCTGTGGGCCCAGCTGCTCGGCCAGGAGGCGGCGCAGATCGGTGCCGGTCGCGCGCTGCGCCCGCAGGACTTCGTCTTCCCGACCTACCGCGAGCACGGCGTCGCCTACTGCCGCGGCATCGACCCGCTCAAGCTGCTCGGGCTCTTCCGCGGCGTCGACCACGGCTCGTGGGACCCGCGCGAGTTCGGGTTCGGCCTCTACACGATCGTGATCGGGGCGCAGACGCTGCACGCCACCGGCTACGCCATGGGCATGCAGCGCGACGGCGTCGTCGGCACCGGCGACCCCGACCGGGACGCGGCGGTGGTCGCCCACTTCGGTGACGGCGCGTCCTCGCAGGGCGACGTCAACGAGTCCTTCATCTTCGCCGCGTCCTACAACGCGCCGGTCGTCTTCTTCTGCCAGAACAACCAGTGGGCGATCTCGGAGCCGATCGAGCGGCAGTCGCGGATCCCGCTCTACCAGCGGGCGCTGGGCTTCGGCTTCCCGGGCGTGCGGGTCGACGGCAACGACGTGCTGGCGACGTACGCCGTCACGCGCGCGGCGCTGCAGCGTGCCCGCGACGGCCAGGGCCCGACCTTCGTGGAGGCCTACACCTACCGGATGGGTGCGCACACGACGACCGACGACCCGACCCGCTACCGGCTCTCCGCCGACCTCGAGCACTGGAAGCTCAAGGACCCGATCGCCCGGCTGGAGGTCTACCTGCGCCGCAACGGGCTCGCCGACGACGCGTTCTTCGCCGACCTCGCGCAGGAGGCCGACGAGCTCGGCCACCACCTCCGCGAGGGGTGCAAGGCGCTGCCGGATCCCGACCCGGTCGGCATCTTCGACCACGTCTACGCCGAGATGACCGACGAGCTCGCGGCGCAGCGCGACGGGTTCGCGGCCTACCTCGACAGCTTCGCCACCGAGGAGGTGCGGTGATGGGTGCGACGGAGGCCCGCGGCGTCGTACCCAAGGTCACGCTGGCCAAGGCCCTCAACATGGGGCTGCGCGCCGCGATGGAGGACGACCCCAAGGTGCTGGTGATGGGCGAGGACGTCGGCAAGCTCGGCGGCGTCTTCCGGATCACCGACGGCCTGCAGAAGGACTTCGGCGAGGACCGGGTCATCGACAGCCCGCTCGCGGAGTCCGGCATCGTCGGCACCGCCGTCGGGATGGCGCTGCGCGGCTACCGCCCCGTGGTGGAGATCCAGTTCGACGGGTTCGTCTACCCCGCCTACGACCAGATCGTCTGCCAGGTCGCCAAGATGCACTTCCGCAGCCAGGGCCGCTCGAAGATGCCGATCGTCATCCGGATCCCGTACGGCGGCGGCATCGGCGCCGTCGAGCACCACAGCGAGAGCCCCGAGGCGCAGTTCGCGCACACGCCCGGCCTGAAGGTCGTCACCTGCTCCAACCCGGTCGACGGCTACTGGATGATCCAGCAGGCGATCGCGTCCGACGACCCGGTGATCTTCCTGGAGCCCAAGCGGCAGTACCACGCCGACAAGGTCGACCTCGACACCGGCGCGACCCCTGACCCGCTGTTCGCGTCGCGGGTCGTGCGACAGGGCTCCGACGTCACCGTGCTGGCCTACGGACCCACGGTGAAGACGGCGCTCAAGGCCGCCGAGGTCGCCGCGGGAGAGGGGCGCCAGCTCGAGGTGATCGACCTGCGCACGCTGTCCCCGCTCGACCTCGCCCCCGTCTACGAGTCCGTACGCCGCACCGGGCGTGCGGTCGCCATCCACGAGGCACACGTCAACCTCGGGCTCGGCGCCGAGCTCGCCGCGCGGATCGCGGAGGAGTGCTTCTACTCCCTCGAGGCGCCGGTGCTGCGGGTGGGCGGGTTCGACACGCCCTACCCCGCATCCCGGATCGAGGAGGAGTGGCTGCCCGACATCGACCGGCTGCTCGACGCCGTCGACCGCACCCTGGACTTCTGAGGAGACGCCGTGCCCGAGTTCCTGCTGCCCGACGTGGGCGAAGGCCTCACCGAGGCCGAGATCGTGTCCTGGAAGGTCAAGGTCGGCGACCAGGTCGCGATCAACGACGTCATCGTGGAGATCGAGACCGCGAAGTCGATCGTCGAGCTGCCGTCGCCGTTCGCCGGCACGGTCGGCGCGCTGCTGGTCGCCGAGGGCGAGACCGTCGCGGTCGGCACCCCGATCATCGCGATCGGCGAACCGGAGGCCGCGGGCGCCGTACCCCCGAAGGAGCCGGCGGCGCCGCTCCAGATCGACCTCTCCAACCCGGCCGCCAGCGGCGGTGGTGAGGGGGAGTCGCTCGTCGGGCGCAACAAGGCCGAGCGCGGGCCGCAGCGGCGCGCCCGCAAGGGATCGGCCTCGCCGGCCACCGACGCGGGCGCGCAGACGCAGCTGCAGGTGCAGGGCGCGTTCGCGCCGGGCGGCCCGTTCACCGGTGAGGTCGCGCCGGCGTCCGAGCCGCCCGTGCCCGCCGTGTCCGACGCCCCGCCGCCGCCCCGTCCGCCGGCGGAGGCGCTGGTCCCGCCGGCGGTGCAGTCCCCGAGCGAGCTCCGGGCGCTCGCCAAGCCGCCGGTGCGCAAGCTCGCCAAGGACCGCGGTGTCGACCTGGCCTCGCTGACGCCCAGCGGGCCGAACGGCACCGTGACCCGGGCCGACGTCGAGGCGGCGGCCGGGCAGGCGCGCGCGGTCGCACCGGCCGCGCCCGCAGCCGCAGCGCCTGCCGCGGCGGCGGCGGTCGCGCCGGGCGCCCGCGAGACCCGCGAGCCGGTCAAGGGCGTGCGCAAGATGATGGCGCAGGCGATGAGCCGGTCCGCGTTCACCAGCCCGCACGTGACCGAGTGGGTCACCGTCGACGCGACCGCGACCGTGGAGCTGGTCCAGCGGCTGCGGAAGCGGCCGGAGCTGCGCGACGTGAAGGTGTCCCCGCTGCTCGTCGTCGCCCGGGCCTGCATCCTGGCGATGAGGCGCTCGCCCGAGATCAACTCGTGGTGGGACGACGCGGCGCAGGAGGTCGTCCTCAAGCACTACGTCAACCTCGGCGTCGCGGCCGCGACCCCCCGGGGCCTGGTCGTTCCCAACGTCAAGGATGCCGACCGGCTCGACCTCGTCGGTCTGGCCCGGGCGCTGGAGGCGCTCACGGCCACGGCGCGGGACGGAAAGACGCAGCCGGCCGAGATGGCGGACGGGTCGTTCACCATCACCAACGTCGGCGTCTTCGGGGTCGACGGCGGCACGCCCATCATCAACCCGGGTGAGTCGGCGATCCTGTGCATGGGCGCGATCTCACCGCGGCCGTGGGTCGTGGGCGACGCGGTCGTGCCCCGTCAGGTCACGACGCTCTCGCTGTCCTTCGACCACCGGCACATCGACGGCGCGACCGGGTCGCGGTTCCTCGCCGACGTGGCCGGGATCGTGTCCGACCCGGCCACCGCACTGCTCTTCTGAGACCCGCCGGCGTCGCCTGGGGAAGAAGGTTGGTGGAGGAGGCGCCCGGCGGGGTACAAACAGCGGGTGTCCATGTCATCGGGGTCTTCGGGATCCGCGGGTTCGTCGGGAGGCGGCGCCCCGGGGATGCCTGCCCCCGGTGACCGGCTGGGCCCCTACCGCGTCGTGCGGATCCTCGGCCGGGGCGGCATGGGCGTCGTGTTCGAGGCGGTCGACGGCGTGCTCGGCCGGTCGGTGGCGCTCAAGGTCATCTCGCCCCACCTGGCCGGGGACGCGGGCTTCCGGGCGAGGTTCACCCGGGAGGCGCAGGCCCAGGCCTCGCTCGACTCGCCGCACGTGGTCGCCGTCTACCACCACGGTGTCGTCAGCGGTGCGCTCTACATCGCCAGTCAGCTGATCCCGGACGGAGACCTCGGGTCGTTCATCGGCGGTCGCGGTGCGCCGGCTCCCGCGCTGGGTGTCGACCTCATCGCCCAGGTCGCGACCGGGCTGGCCGATGCCCACCGGGCCGGCCTCGTGCACCGCGACATCAAGCCCGCCAACGTGCTGCTGCGGTTCCGCGACGACGACGTGTCGGCGTACCTCGCCGACTTCGGGATCGCCCGCCGCGTCGGGGCCGCGATCGGCCAGACGACCCACGGCGGCGCGTTGGGGACGCCGAGCTACATGGCGCCCGAGCTGCACACGGGTGGCCAGCCGGGGCCGATGAGCGACGTCTACTCCCTCGGCTGCCTGTTGTGGGCCACGTTGTGCGGGCGGGCGCCGTACGCCGCCACCAGTGACTACGCGCTCGCGGAGGCCCACGTGTCCGGCCCCATCCCGCAGCTGGTCGAGGACGGCGCCTTCACGCAGGAGGTCAACCGGGTCCTGCGGACATCTCTCGCGAAGCGGCCCGACGATCGCTACGCGACCGCGGCGGCGATGCGCGACGACCTGCGCTGGCTGCTGCGGACCACCACCGTGCCCGACACCGTTCGACCGGCCCTGGCGTCAGGTCCCGGGTCGGACACCGCGCAGCGGCCGGCGACCACGCCACGGGCCTCCACCACGCCGCGTGCCTCCACCACACCGCGCTCGGCCGCCCGCCCCGTCGCGGCGCAGCCGACGGGCGCCGCGGCGGCGCCCGCGACGCAGTTCGCGCCGGTCCAGCAGTTCCGCCCCGCCAGCCCTTCGCCCAGCCGTTCGACCAGCCGTTCGCGCCACAGCCGTCGGCCGCGCCCCCACGGCGACGGCGTACGACGCTGCTGGTCGGCGCCGCGCTGGGGACGGTCCTGGTGGTCGGCGCCGTCATCGGCCTGGTGCTGCTGGCGACCCGCGGCGACGACGGGGACCCGACCGCCGGCGGGGGCGACGATCCCACCACGGCGTCGTCGGAGCCGATGACGAGCCGCGAGGAGCAGGCGATCGACAACATCGCGGCGACCCTCGAGGCCGACAGCGACCTCGAGCCGGCCGAGGCCGACTGCGTCGCGACGATGCTCGTCGAGGACCGCGGGGTCGACGACCTTATCGACGACGGCCTGCTCACCGAGGACCTGCACCTGGTCGAGGACGGTCAGGGCAACGTCGAGCCGGGCGTCCTCGGCGACATCTTCCTGATCACCGTCGACTGCCTGTGGGACAACCGGACGGCCAGCCCGTCGGGCTGAGCGCGTCGCGTCCGCTCAGTCGCGGTCCGGGGAGCGAGGGGCGAGCAGCCACGCCTCGAAGAACGCGGTGAGCTCCTCGCCGGTCTCCTTCTCGATCCAGGCCCAGTACTCCTCGCGGCCGCTGGCCTCGTTCTCCTGGCTCTCCGGCCAGCGGCGGGCCACCTCGAAGAACTTCTCGTCGCCGATCCGCTCCCGCAGCTCGTGCCACATCAGCGCGGGGCCGTAGTAGATGTTGCCGTTGCCGAAGAGGTCCTCGTCGTAGTCGGCGGGCGGGCCGGCGTACCTCCGGTCGCTCGCCTCCGCTCCGGCGATGCTGTCCATCTGGTCGTCGATCGACCCGCCGTACTCCTCGGCCTGCCACATCAGCTGCAGGTAGGTGGCCATGCCCTCGTTCATCCAGACGTCGCGCCAGTCGTTGGGGCTGACCGTGTCGCCGTACCACTGGTGGGCGACCTCGTGGACGATCACCTCGGCCGACGTGGAGTAGCTGGTGTCGCCCAGCGTGACCATGGTCTGGGTCTCCATGCCGAACTCCGCGTCGACGATCACGATCCCGAAGGTGTCGAACGGGTACGGCCCGAGCAGCTCCTCGAGCCAGTCCATCGCCTCGGGTGCGTAGTCGGCCTCGCCGATCGCGGCCGGCTCGTCGGTCGGCACCCAGATGGTGATCGGGACGCCGCTGGTCGACTCGAGCTCGGTCGCCGTGTAGTCGTCGAAGGCGACGGTCACGAGGTACGACGACGCGGGCTCGGCCAGGTGCCAGGTCGTCGTGCGCTGCCCCTCCTCCTCGGTGGTCGCGGTGAGCTCGCCGTTGGCGACGCCGGTCCACGGGTCGGGGACGGTCAGGGAGAAGTCGTAGAGCGCCTTGTCCGCCGGCTGGTCGTTGACGGCGTACCAGGTGAAGGCGCCGTAGGGCTCCTGCAACGTCCACGTGGAGTGGTCGGTGGTGATGTTCCAGCCGATGCCCTGGGCGAAGTCGGGCCGGTTGGTGGGTGCCGGCCACGCCTCGGGCGTCCCGGCATAGGTGAGCTGGACGACGTACCTGTGGTCGGCGCGGACCGGTGTCGCGACCACGAGGTCCTTGCCGTCGTGCTCGAAGGGGACGGGCTCGCCGTCGACGGTCAGCCCGTCGATGTCGAAGGTGTCGGCGAAGTCGAGCTGGAACCGCTTCGCGTTCCCCGTCGCCCGGAACCGCAGCGTCTCGGTCGCCTCGAGCAGGTCGTCGTCGGGGGTCCAGGTCAGGTCGAGGTCGTAGTGCAGCGCGTCGACGAGGGGATCGCCGTACTCGGGATAGACCGAGTCCTCGCGGGTCTCGCTCTCGGCGAGTGCGAGGTCGGACTCCTGGGGCGGCGCGCTCGACGGGGGCGCCGTCGGGCTCTGCGAGGACTCGGCGGCCGAGGTCGTCGGCTCGTCGGGACCGTCGTCCGGGCTGCCGGCCGCCGAGCCGTCGTCCGAGCACCCGGCGGCGACCAGGAGGGCCGCGGCTCCACAGGCTGCGGCGAGGCGACGACGGCGCGAGAAGGCTGCGGACATGGTCGATGTCTACCCCACAGCGGGTAGAGACATCTGTGACACGTTGTCCGATTCTCCATACAACTCTGTTAACTCGCAGGTAATCTGCGACAGGTTCCACAAACCAGGGCCGATCGGGGGGCGGTTGGTCCCCTGTCTGTTTCTCAGAAGGAGTGCTACCCCCCATGCGACGAATCGCCCTTTGGCTGCTCGCCCTCGTGATCGCGTTCACCGGTACGGCGGCGCTGGTCTCCGTCAGTCCGTCCGCGAGCGCCGGCGACAAGATCCGGACCCCGTTCGGCCTGCGGGCCAACGGCTACGGCATCAAGATGAAGGGCGGCGAGCTCCCGGCGAACGTCGGCCCGCTCGCGCAGGCGATCATCGGATGCACCAACGTCGCAGGCCTGCGTCACAACAACGGCACGGCGACCGTTCAGCTCCCTGGCCTCGGCCGGGTCGAGGGCATGAAGACGGCCACCCGCACGGTGAAGTCGGGCAAGACCGTCACGTCCTACTCCCAGCACGACGCGGCCCGGATCGTCCTCGTCGAGAACGTCCTCGGCCGGATCGCCATCGAGGGCATCCGGTCCACCTCGCGTGCCTGGCACGACGACAAGGGCTTCCACGCGGAGGCCACGACCAAGGTCCTCAGCCTCACGTACGACCCGCCGGGCGACCTGCCGCCGCAGCAGCTCGACCTGCCCGAGGTCGGCCAGCCGGTGACGATCCCGGGCGTTGCGACGATCTCGATCGGCATCAAGCGGCGCCGCGTGTTCCGTGACAGCGCCAAGGCGGTCGCGCAGGCGCTCGTGATCAACCTGCACGCCACCAACTCGGTCGTCCAGGTCGCCCGCACCGCCGCCGAGATCGGTGGTGGCGTCCGCCACGGCATCTTCCGCGGGACGGCGTACGGCACCCGTGCCCAGGTTCTCGGCGACGTCGTCGGCGTGGGCAAGACCCCCAAGATCGTGATGCCGTGCCGCGGCACCAAGGGCAAGATCCAGAAGATCTCCGTCGCGAGCGTCGGCGTGCCCGGTGTCGCCGACGTCGACGCCGTCGGCGTCAGCCAGTGGTCGCGGGCGACGCGGCGTGCTGCCCGGGCGTGGGAGCAGGCGAAGATCGCCGGCGTCTCGCTGCTCGGCGGTGCGGTCGAGATCAAGGGCATCACCGCGCGGGTCAACGTGCTGCGCCGCGGCAAGATCCTGCGCCGCAACGTCCAGGGCACCCAGACCGCCGAGATCGTCGTCAACGGCGAGGCGGTGACCGTGCCGCCGATCGGCGTCCTCGAGGTCCCCGGCCTGGTCAAGATCGAGGAGAAGGTCGTCAAGCGGATCTCCGGCGGCATCCAGGTGATCGCACTGCGCGTGACGCTGCTCGACGGCAGCGGTGCGGTGATCGAGCTCGGCGTCGCGAAGGTCGCGATCGGCAAGGCTGCGCGCTGACCCTGAATTGATCGCGTTACGAAGGCCGCTCCCTCACCGGGGCGGCCTTCGTCGTGTCCACGCCGGGCGCTTGAGGCGACCGTCACTCCGCCACCGAAGTTACCTGCCGGTAGGATCGACAGGTGTCCTGAGGGTGGCCTGACCGGTCAGTCCGGGCGCTGGAGCCAATAGGCTCCATCCTGCAAGGAACGCACCGATGGTGCGGATCCCGACGACGAGGAGCCGTGGGAATGTTGCAGACCGTCGCGATCGTGGTCTCACTGGCCCTCACCGCCGTCACGGTGGCGGTGGTGGCGATGGCCGTCCGATCCATGCTCGGGGTGATCCGCCAGGGTCAGCCGGCGCTGGGGCGAACGGATGATCCGGCACGCCGCACGATCACCATGCTCAAGGAGACGTTCGGTCACACCCGGATGCTCCAGTGGACGTGGGTCGGCATCATGCACTGGTTCGTCTTCATGGCGTTCCTGTTCCTCAGCACGGCCGTCGGCGCGGCGTACTTCCAGCTCTTCGACCCCGAGTTCGCCTGGCCGCTGATCGGGCACTTCTACCCGTTCGAGTGGTTCAGCGAGTTCATCGGGCTGCTGAGCACCATCGGCATCGTCTTCCTGATCATCTATCGCCAGAAGAACCACCCGCGCAGTCTCGGGCGGAAGTCGCGGTTCTTCGGATCGACCTTCTGGCAGGCGTACTTCGTCGAGTTCCTCGCCCTCTTCGAGGGCGCGGCGATCCTGTTCGTCCGCGGCGCGGAGTACAACCTCGGTGTCGCCGAGGGCCACGACAACGCCACCCGCGCGCACTTCCCGATCGCGTCGTTCTTCGGTGACGTGCTCTACCCGAGCGGGCACGACTCCGTCGGCTCGCTCGAGAACGTCATCTACGCCATCGCGACCTTCAAGATCCTGCTCGCGCTGGTCTGGCTGATCGTGGTCGCCCGCAACCTGACGATGGGTATCGCCTGGCACCGCTTCACCGCCTGGTTCAACATCTGGTTCAAGCGCGATTCCAGCGGCCGTACGGCGCTGGGCGCGATCAAGCCGCTCACGTCGGACGGCAAGGCGATCACGCTCGACGACATCGACGACCTCGACGAGGACGCCACCCTGGGCGCCGGGTCCATCAACGACTTCTCCTGGAAGGGCATCCTCGACTTCACGACCTGCACCGAGTGCGGTCGCTGCCAGTCCCAGTGCCCGGCCTGGAACACCGACAAGCCGCTCTCGCCGAAGCTGCTGATCATGGGGCTGCGCGAGCACGCCTACGCCACGGCCGCCGGAGATCCCGACCACCAGGGCCGCGCGCTGGTCGGCAAGAGCTCCGAGGACGTCGACGTCGCCGACGCCGGCATGGAGCGGTGGTTCTACAACCCCGACGGCCGCGACTACGTGATCGACGAGGACGTGCTGTGGTCGTGCACCTCCTGCGGTGCGTGTGTCCAGCAGTGCCCGGTCGACATCGAGCACGTCGACCACATCATGGACATGCGCCGCTACCAGGTGCTCGTCGAGTCGAGCTTCCCGTCCGAGCTCAACGGTCTCTTCAAGGGGCTGGAGAACAAGGGCAACCCGTGGAACATGTCGGCCACCGCGCGGATGGACTGGGCCAAGGGCCTTCCGTTCGACGTCAAGGTCGTCGGCGAGACGATCGAGTCGCTCGACGAGGTCGACTGGCTGTTCTGGGTCGGCTGCGCCGGTGCCTACGAGGACCGGGCGAAGAAGACCACGCGCGCCGTGGCCGAGCTTCTCGACCTGGCAGGCGTGTCGTTCGGCGTACTCGGCAACGGCGAGACGTGCACCGGCGACCCGGCGCGGCGCGCGGGCAACGAGTTCGTGTTCCAGGGCCTGGCGCAGCAGAACATCGAGGTGCTGACCGAGGCGAAGGCCAAGAAGGTCGTCTCGACCTGCCCGCACTGCATGAACACGCTCAAGAACGAGTACAAGGACCTCGGCATCGAGCTCGAGGTCATCCACCACACGCAGCTGCTCAACCGGCTCGTCCGCGAGGGCCAGCTCACCCCGGTGAAGACGGGTGAGGGCGCGCACGAGCGCAAGATCACCTACCACGACCCGTGCTACCTCGGCCGCCACAACCAGGTCTACACGCCGCCGCGCGACCTGCTGCAGATCATGCCCGGCGCCGAGCTCAAGGAGATGGAGCGCAACTCCGAGCGGTCGTTCTGCTGTGGCGCCGGTGGTGCCCGGATGTGGATGGAGGAGACGCTCGGCGAGCGGATCAACGTCAACCGCACCAACGAGGCCGTCGGCACCGGTGCGGACCAGATCGCCGTCGGCTGCCCGTTCTGCCGGGTGATGCTGTCCGATGGCCTCACCGCCGCGCAGGCCAGCGGGACCGCCCGCGAGGAGGTCGAGGTCCTCGACGTCGCGCAGATGCTGCTCGCCTCGGTCAAGGGCGAGGTCGCGACCAAGTTCAAGCCGGGCCACGGTGCCGCCGCTGCCCCGGCTGCCAAGGCTGCGCCCGCGGAAAGGGCCGCGCCGCCTGCTGGCGCGGGTGCCGCTGGTGCCGCGTCCGTCGAGACCAAGGCCGAGCCCGAGGCCGGCGACGTGACCCTCACCGAGGACACCGTGGCGGACACCGCCGATGTGGGGCCCGCGGCGAAGGCATCGGGCGGATCCTCGCTGTTCGACGCCCATGCGACCGAGGCCGCGCCGACGGACGAGCCCGCGTCGGGTGGATCGCTCTTCGACGAGGCTTCGGCGACCCCGCCCGCGTCGGGTGGGTCGCTGTTCGACACTCCCGCTCCGGCGGAGGCGAAGCCGGCCGCCGACGAGAAGCCTGCCGGCAGTGGGTCGCTGTTCGACACCCCCGCTCCGGCGGAGACCAAGCCTCCCGCAGAGGCGAAGGCGGCGCCCGCTGCGGAGGAGAAGCCTGCCGCCGGCGGGTCGCTCTTCGACGTCGGCGGTGGAGGTTCGCTGTTCGACACCCCTGCGCCGGCGGAGGGGAGGCCGGCTGCGGAGCAGAAGCCCGCGCCCGCCGCGGAGGAGAAGCCTGCGCCCGCCGCGGAGCCGGCCGCCGATCCGATGGCGTCGGGAGGTTCGCTCTTCGACATCGCTGAGCCGCCGACTCCGGAGGCTCCTGCCGCTCCGGCGGCGCCCGCCGGGGCGGCTGAGCCCGAGGCTGCACCCGCCCAGCACACGCCCGTTCCCACCGAGGAAGCGGTGATCGAGGCAGAGCTCACCGGAGGCGTCGAGGCCTACGCCCCGCGCACCGAGGTCCCGTCGAGCGGGTCGTTGTTCGACATCGTCGCACCCGAGCCGCACCGGTCGAAGCCGGCAACCGGCGAGGCGCCGGTGCCCGGCCCGACCGACGAGACGGAGCCGGTCGACAGTGACGCCCGTGCCGAAGAGGCCGAGGCCGAGGCCGCGGAGTATGCCGCCTCGACTGCCGCGGCCCCGAAGCCCGAGGCTGAGGCTCCGGCATCTGCTCCTGCCCCTTCGGCCGAGATTCCGACCGAAGGCTCGTTGTTCGACATCGTCGCGCCTGAGCCCGCTGCCCCCGCCGCACCTGCTCCCGCGGCGCCGGTCGCGGAGGTTGCGCCCGAGGCCGCGCCTGCGGCTGAGGAGGCAGTCGTCGAGGAGGCAGCTGTCGAGGAGTCGGCTCCTGTCGCGGAGTCGGCGGCGCCTGCACCGCCGGCTGCCCCTGCTCCTACCGGCCCGACACCCGGCACCGAGATCCCGACCGAGGGCTCGCTGTTCGACATCCCGGCGCCCGCACCTGCCGCCCCTGCGGCAGGAGCGTCGCCGGCAGCAGCGCCTCCGGAGCCGGCTGCTCCCGCTGAGCCCCCGGCGCCTGCCGAATCGGTGGTCGACGAGCCGGTGGCCGACGAGCCGGTGGCTGACGAGCCGGTGGCCGACGAGCCGGTGGCGGTGGAGGGCGCCCCTGCGGATGGCGACGAGTCAGCCCCCGAGGAGCCGGTCGAGGAAGCAGCGTCCGCCGACGAGCCGGAACCTGCGACCGAGCAGCCCACCGCTGAGCAGCCCGCGCGAGAGCGCGCGGGCGAGGCGAACCAGCCTCGAACCGACGTTGACATCAACTCGAGCGGGTCGCTCTTCGACCTCTGATGGCCACTGCCAGGAGCCCCTCCCCGTCGCTGACGGGAGGGGCTCCTGGCGTTTCACCGTCGCCTGGACATGCCTGTGGCCCCGCCGGGGTGGGCGGGGTGTGAGGCGTGGTCGCTACTCGTCGGGTCGAGGGTGCTGGTGCCGCGTGGTGGTGGTATTGAAGGTGCGGCGGTCGAGGATGTGGGTGCCGTGGGGGTCGACGATCCAGAGTTGTCCGTGGGGTGAGCACCACAGGTAGTGGCCGGGGGTGAGGATGAGGTAGGTCCAGCCGGCGTGGGTCTTCGCTCGGTGGTGGCTACGACAGGCGGGCACGAGGTTGCAGGCACAGGTCGGTCCGCCGTCGGCATGCGGGATGCGGTGGTCGATGTCGCAGCGGTGGGCGCGTTTGGTGCAGTTGGGGAAGGCGCAGTTCAGGTCGCGGAGGGTGACCTGGGTGCGGATCCGGTTGGGGATCTCATAAGCGTTGACGGGGCGGCAGTTGTTGAGGTCGATGACCGGTCGGATGGTGATCTTCGCGTCCGGGTTGGCGCACCATTCCCGGATCTGTCCGAGGGTGATCGGGGTGTCGGTGTTCTCCAGCCGGCCGACGGGGTTGCCGCCTTCGAGGGCGGCGGCGGTGAGGTGGACGAACAGCTCGATCTTCCGGCCCGGCGCCGGCCGGCCGGGGCTCGAGACGCCAGATGTCAGGTCAGCCTCTGTTCCGCCAGTGCCGGGTCGAGCGGCGTCTGGTCGACCGGTGGTCGGTTCCCCGGGCTGGAGGTCGAGGGTGTGGTCGGCGCGGGCGAGCTCGCCGGCGGCTTTGGCGCGGCGCACGTCGAGGGGGTCGTCGCAGCCGAGGTCGGCGAGGTGGGTGGCCCGGCGGCTGATGGCTGCGTTGAGGTCGAGGGCGTCGGCGATGTCGAGGACGCCGGTGAGGTCGACGAGTCCGTCGATGCCGCTCTGGTCCAGGTCGAGGGTGAAGTGGCGGTGCTCGGCGGCGGCCTGGCGGCGGCGTTCGACCTCCTCAGGGTCGAACCGCACCAGGGCTTCGTCGATGAGTCGGTCGATCTGCGCCCAGGAGCAGGTGGCGGCGAACTCGGAGAGCTGCTGGTCGACGAACCCCGCGGCCTCGGGGTTCAGGGGTCGGGTGAGGTCGGCGATGCGGAGGCCCTTCCAGACCGGGACGCGGCCTTCGAGGACTCCGGTCCAGGTGCGGGGGAGGCGGTGGTCGAGCTCGACGACCTGCCCGACCAGGTGCCGTCCGGAGTCCAGGGACCGACCCAGGACCGCGGAGATCTCCACGACCGCGTGGCCGGAGATCAGTGGGGCGCCTTCGCCGGCGATCGGCATCCCGGTGTCGAGGGCGTAGTCGGTGATGGTGGCGGCGTCCTCGGCCTTCTCGACCACGTGGGTGCGGGCCCACTGGGCGATCCGTCGGATCCGGGCGACCTCACGGTCGGCGATCAGCACACCGTCCTCGTAGATCTCAGCCAGCAGCCTCGCGTCGGGAGAGACCACCCGCTCGGCCTTGGGTGCGGTCGTCTCGTCGGCCCGAACACCGGCGGGTGTCAGGTCGAAGAGGGTGGCGCTCCCGAGATCCATGCCCCTATTCGATCATCGACCTCCGACAATTCGACCCAGCCCGGATCACCCCTGTGGACAACTGGATCGGGTCTGGCAGCTGTCGGCGCACGGTGTCCTGCCGGGCGTCAGATCAGCGGTCCTCAAGGCCGGATTTAGAGAGGAACGCGGTCGCGGTCACCGGTGGTCACCGCACCTGGCTGGAGCCCTGCACTGCTGTCGGGTCCGCTCGGGTCGACCGCTGGGGTCACGACCGAAACCCCACGGTCGAGGTGGTGGGTGGCTTGGTCTCGTGACGCTCGCTGCGCGAGCTCCTCGACCAACAGCGTCTCCTCGCACGGCGCGGCGCCGTACGACCTGAACGCGCCCCCATGGCCCACCCGAGGGCAGCAACCCCGGCCGGCGACCACGACGCTGCCGCAACCGTGGTCGCCGACAAACAGCTGGTCCCCTCGACCACCGCCGACCGCGACCGCGTCCCTTCGAGAGCCTGCCGGGGAACCGGCTACTCGGCCGTGGCCTCCTCGAGCGCCGGGAAGATGGTCTCGACGGCCCAGGGCAGCGAGAGGGGCGACGGGGCGGAGAGGGAGAGGAGCTCCTGGGTGTCGGCGGCGGGGTACCAGCGGCCGGACTCGACGGCCGGGATGCGGCTCAGCAGGGCGTCGTCCTCGATCCTCGCGACGAGCTCGTCGGCGGTCATCTCCTCGTACGGCATCACGATCGCGACGTCGGACTCGAGATCGGCGGCCCGCTCGCTCGAGACGGTCCCGAAGAACTTGTCGCTGTCACCGGCCAGCTCCACGATCGAGGGAGCGAGCTCCATCCCGACTTCCTCCAGTACGCCGACCCGCGGGTCGTGAGGGGTGAGGTAGTCGAACGTGGAGGTGTCGGTCGTCGAGACGCCGAGGTAGGCGAAGGTCGCGCCGTCGAGCAGGGGGTGCTCTTCGCCGGCCTCGGCGAGGAGTGCAGTGGTGTCCTCCTCGAGTGCGGCTGCCGCGTCGCTGCGGCCGAGCGCGTCGCCGATGGTCGCGAGCGACTCCTGCCAGGTGGCGGTGAAGGGGGTCTCCCGGTAGGCGACGACGTCGGTGAACGCGCTGAGCTTCTTGTAGACCTTCTCGGGGATGTCCCAGTACGTCGACAGCACCAGGTCGGGCTCCAGGGCGGCGATGTCGTCGACCGGGATGCCGTCGGCGTCGTTGAACCGGACCGGTGCCTCGGCGCCGAGCTCCTCGACGGCGGCGTCGAACCACGGGGTCGAGCCTTCGTCGTCGCTGCCCCAGGAGTTCGCGCTGGCGCCGACCGGCACCACGCCGAGGGCGACCACGAAGTCGTGCTCTGCCCAGCCGATCGTGACCACGCGCTTCGGCTCGTCGTCGATGGTGGTCTCACCGTGCGCGTGCTCGATGGTCACGGGGAAGGCGTCGGCGTCGACCGACGACTTGGCGTCCGGCGTGTCGGGGGCCTCCTTCGTGGAGCCCGTCGAGCAGGAGGCGAGGGTCGCGCAGGAGAGGGCGAGGACGGTCGCGGGGGCGACGAGACGATGCAGCATCGGGCGTTCCTTGCAGGAGAAGATTAGGTGAGGCTCACCTTATCTAGTCCCGCGGGCGTCCGCCTGGCTGGACCAGCCCGTGGTCGAACGCAAACACGACGGCGGCAGCGCGGTCCCGAAGGCCGAGCTTGGCGAAGATGTGGCCGACATGGGTCTTCACCGTGCCCTCGCCGAGCACCAGGTGGGCCGCGATCTCGGTGTTGCTGAGCCCTTCGCCGATCAGCGCCAGCACCTCCCGCTCGCGCGCGGTGAGTACGTCGACCGCGGCGCCGGGCAGGGCGGGAGCCCGGCCGTCGCGGTAGACGGAGAGCACCCGGCCGGTGACGGAGGGGTCCAGCCAGGAGTCGCCTGCGGCGACAGCGCGTACGGCGCGCTGCAGGTCCTCCGCCGGGACACCCTTCAGCAGGAAGCCGGCCGCCCCGGCCCGCAGCGCACCGGCCAGGATCTCCTCGTCCTCGAACGTCGTCAGCACCAGCACCGGCGGTGCGTCCGGGTCCTCGCGCAGCAGCCGGGTGGCGGTGACGCCGTCGACTCCCGGCATCCGCACGTCCATCACCACGACGTCCGGCGCCGACGCGGCCACTGCCTCGACCACGCCCGCACCGCTGGCCAGCTCCCCGACGATCTCGAAGCCGAAGCGCGACCGCAGGATGCCGCGCAGCCCCGTCCGCACCAGCTCCTGGTCGTCGACCAGCAGGACCCGCACCGGGGCGCCCTCGGCCTCGCTCACGACGGCAGCACCGCCTCGACCGCCCAGCCGTCGGCGGACGGACCGGCGACGAGACGGCCGCCGACCCCGACCACGCGATCACGCATCCCGCGCAGCCCGGCTCCGGGTGGGGTGGCGGCGACGTACGTCCCCGGGTTGGTGACGGACACGGTGACCTCCTGGTCGTCGACGGCGAGGGCGACGGTGATCGGCCGGCCCGGCGCGTGCCGGGTCGCGTTGGTGAGCGCTTCCTGGACGACGCGGTAGGCCGTGAGCCCCCGGGACGACCCGAGCGTCGCGAGGTCGCCGTCGACCCGGAGGTCGATGCTCGCGCCGGCCCGGCGGAAGGAGTCGACCAGGTCCGGGATGTCCGTCGCGCCGGGCAGCGGCCGGGTCTCCCCGGGAGCATCGGTGCGCATCAGGCCGACCGTCGCGCGCACCTCCTCCAGGCTGCTCCGGGTGAGCCGTTCGGCCTCCTCGAGCGCCGCGCGCGCCTCGTCGGGCTCGTCGTCGAGCGCGAGCCGGGCGCTGCCGATGTGCAGCAGCGACACGGTCAGCGCGTGCCCGATGACGTCGTGGACCTCGCCGGCGATCCGGTCCCGCTCCTCGGCCCGCGACCGCTCCGCGAGCTCGCCCTGCGCGGCTCGCAGCTGCTCGACGGTCAGCCGCAACCGGCGGGCGAAGACGCAGGAGAGGCACGAGATCGCCGTACCCACGAACCATGCGGCCCAGCCCGGCTCCGACGGCTGCGCGACGGCCTGGGCGACCGGCATGGCCGCGAGGGCGGCACCGGCGGTGAGCGCGGCGGGCGCCACCGACGGCAGGGCTGCCCAGCCGGCCAGGACGCACAGCCCCATCCAGGCGAGGTTGGCGGACTGCTGGTTGCCGAGGAACACCAGTGCGGCGGCGGGTACGGCGAGGCCCGCCACGAGCGGCCAGTCGGTCACCCGCCGCCACGAGAGTACGGCGCCCGCAGCCACCGCTACCGCCGCCGCTGCCACGGCGGCACCTGTCGGCCGCTCGGTCATCAGCAGGCCGAGCGCGACGAACAGCGCGAGCGCGACAGGTGCCGCGACCCGCGCCGTCCGCTCGTTCATGGTCATGAGACTAGGGCGCGCTCACAGCGCCGTGCGCCGGGCCGCGAGCGTCATCGCGACGGCCGCGATCGCCAGCGTGGCGAGGAACGCACCGGTCGCGTCGCCCAGCCCGAGCCACGGCTCGCGGACCGCCTGGTTGGCCAGCGCCAGCGGCAGCCGCTCCGCGACCTCCCGCAGCGCGTCCGACATCACGGCCGGCGGCGGACCGCCCACCCCGAGCAGGAACGACGGGAAGAACAGCATCAGGCCGACCGCCTGCGCGGCCCGCGCGGAGGGCAGCAGGGTGCCGAGCAGCACCCCGATGCTGACGAACGCGACGGCCGAGACCGCGACAGCGGCGACGACCCGCACCGGGTCCTCGACGTCCGGAAGGCCGTAGGCGGGTGCCGCGACGGCCAGCAGCAGCGCGCCGCCGACGACGATGGCGGCCAGGCCGAGCGCGAGCTCGGCGAGGGCGAAGGACCAGCGCGGGAACCCGGCGGCGGCGAACCGGCGCAGCACGCCGCGCTCCCGGTAGGACGCGATGTGCACCGGCAGCATGATCAGCCCGGTCGCGCCGATCACGACGCTGAAGTACGACGCGACGTACCAGTGCGCCGGGTTGACCGGGAACGCGTCGTCCGGTTCGGTCCCGAACGAGCCGCCGATGACCAGCATCGACACGATCGGGAAGGCGACCACGAAGGTCAGCGTCATCGGGTCGCGCGCGAGGAGCCGGAGCTCGGCTGTGAGGAGACGTCGGGTCGCGGAGGGGTGGCGCCGGCGGGGTGCGTCGGGTGTGACGTCCTCAGCGGCCTGATCGCGGGCTGTCGGGAGGGCGGTGGCGGTCATGATGCGACTCCGGTCTGGTCGGTGAGGTGGCTGAGGTCGGTCTGGTCGGGGAGGACGGGCTGGTCGAGCAGGGTGAGGAGTGCGGACTCGAGGTCGGGGATGTCGACCCGCAGGTCCGCGGGGATCGGTTGGCCGGACGCCACCAGCCAGGCGCCGACGTGGGCGATGGTGTCCCGGCCGCCGCGCACGGCCACCTGGTCGCCGGAGAGCTTGACGCCGAGGACGCCGGGCAGCCGGTTGAGCCGCTGCAGGGCGTCGGCGGTGGCGCCCAGATCGGTGCTGCCGGCCGTGCCGGTGCCGGGCATCCGGAACCGCACCACGACCTCGTGCGCGTGCCGGGCGACGAGATCGGCCGGCGTGCCCTGGTCGAGGATCCGGCCGTCGCGCATCGCGATCACCCGGTCGCACAGTGCCTCGGCCTCGTCCATCTCGTGGGTCACGAGCAGCACGGTGGTGCCGGCGTCCCGGAGCCGGTCGACGGCCGACCAGACCTCGCGCCGCGCGGCAGGATCGAGGCCCTGGGTGAGCTCGTCGAGGATCACCAGCCGCGGCCGGTTGAGCAGGGCGAGGACGAGGAAGAGGCGTTGCCGCTCGCCCCCGCTCATCCCCGCGTACGGCGCCCGCCGCTTCCCGGCGAGCCCGAACTGCTCGAGGAGCGCCTCGCCGTCGCCGGCGTCCGGGCCGGCGAAGAGGGCGACGGCCTCCGAGACGCGCAGCCGGTCGGGCAGGCCCGAGCTCTGGAGCTGGCTGCCGATCCGGGGGCGCAGCCGCTCGGCGTCGCGCTGCGGGTCGAGCCCGAGCACCCGGATGGTGCCGGCGTCGGGGCGGCGCAGTCCCTGGAGGCACTCGACGGTCGTGGTCTTGCCCGCGCCGTTGGCGCCGATCACGCCGACGACCTCGCCCGCGAACACGTCGAGGTCGATCGCGTCGACGACGGTGCGGGCGCCGTACGCCTTGGAGAGGGAGCGGACGGTGACGATCGGGTCCGCGGGGGTTGGGAGGGGAGTGGTGGTCATGGGTCGATTCGACCCTGCGGGAGCCGACCGCCACATCGACCCACGGCCAGAACCCCGTCTCTGCCCGGGGGCAGAGGGTGTGCGGGGAAATGACTGGTGGGGGTGGGGGTGCCGCGGAGTAGGTTCGGCGGCGACGTGTCCACCAGGGAGGAACAGAGAAGTGACCGCAGACCTCGACCAGCTCGCCACCGCCTACTGGGAGGCGCACCTCGCCCACCAGCCGACCGAGGGTCATCTGCTGGGCCGCACCGAGTTCGCCTCGCGCTACGAGTCGGCGACCCGCGAGCACGAGGAGGCCCGGACCGTCGAGCTCCGTGAGTTCGCGGCGCAGGCCGAGGCGCTGACCGACCTGGACGACGACGGCGAGGTGACGCGCGCGGTGATCATCGCCGACGCGACCAACCGGGCCGACCTCGCCGAGGCGCGGCTCGAGGAGCTCGCCGCCGACCCGGTGTTCGGCATGCAGAGCATCGCCCCGGTCCTCTTCGGGATGTTCAACGTCCCCGACGCCGAGGTCGCCGACGCGATGGTCGACAAGCTGGTCGGGCTCGGCCGTTGGTACGGCGAGCTGGCCGAGCGGCAGCGTGAGGGCGTGGCCGCGGGCCGGGTGTCCGCGCGGTTCGCGGCCGAGGGCACGGTCGCGCAGGTCGACGACTACCTCGCCGGCCCGATCGGCGAGGACCCGATCGTCGCGTCGATCAAGGCCCCCGACGGAGTCGACTCCCCGGAGTGGCGGGAGCGGCTGGCCGATGCGGTCGCGCGCCACGTCCGGCCCGGCATGGCGGCCTACCGTGACGCGCTGCGCGACGACGTACTCCCTCTTGCGCGGCCCGACGACAAGGTCGGCCTCGGCGCGCTCGAGGGCGGCGACGACGCCTACGCGCGGGCGCTGCGGTTCTACACGACCACCGACCTGACGGCCGAGGAGATCCACCAGCTCGGCCTGGACCAGGTGGCCGAGCTCGCCGAGGAGTACCGCGAGCTCGGGGCCGCCGAGCTCGGCACCAGCGACCTCGGCGAGATCTTCGAGCGGATGCGCACCGACCCCGCCCTCCACTTCGAGACCGCCGACCAGCTCGTCGACGCGTCGAAGGCCGGGCTGGCCAAGGCCTGGGACGCGATGGGCGACTGGTTCGAGGTGCTGCCGCAGGCACCGTGTGCCGTCGAGGGCACCGTCAACGGGGCGAAGGCGTTCTACTTCCCGCCGGCCGCCGACGGCAGCCGCGGCGGCACGTTCTTCATCAACACCTCCGACCCGACGTCGTGGGGCACCTTCGAGCTCGAGGCGATGGCCTTCCACGAGGGCATCCCGGGCCACCACCTCCAGCTCGCGATCGCCTCGGAGCTGCCCGACTCGGTGCCGGCGGTGCGGAAGTACGCCGAGACCGCCGCCTACGCCGAGGGCTGGGGCCTCTACACCGAGCGGCTCGCCGACGAGATGGGCCTCTACAGCACCGGCATCGACCGGCTCGGGATGCTGTCCGCCGACTCGATGCGCGCCTGCCGGCTCGTCGTCGACACCGGCCTGCACGCGCTCGGCTGGAGCCGCCAGCAGGCGGTCGACTACATGGTCGCCAACTCGCCGCTCACCGAGGGCGTCGTCCGTCCCGAGATCGACCGCTACGCCGTCTACCCCGGCCAGGCCTGCTCCTACATGATCGGTCGGCTCGAGATCCTGCGGATGCGCCGGGAGGCCCAGGAGCGGCAGGGCGACGCGTTCGACATCAAGAAGTTCCACTCCGCGGTGCTCGACTCCGGCACGCTGCCGCTCGGTGTGCTCGACGGCGTCGTACGACGTCGGCTGGCCTGAGCGTCGCGGGAACCGACCGAGGGGGCTCGCCGGTCACACTGATGACCGGACGAGGAGCCCCCATGGAGTTCAGTGAGTACGTCGCCGCGCGCCGCGCGCGCCTGGTGCGCACCGCGGTGCTGCTCGGGTGCCCGCGGGCGGACGCGGAGGACGTCGTCCAGAGCGCGCTGCTGAAGTGCTACCGGTCGTGGGCCCGCGTCGACCGGGCGGACCATCCCGACGCCTACGTGCACCGGGTGCTCGTCACCACGCTGATCGACGCACGGAAGCGGAAGTGGAACGGCGAGCTCCCGACGGAGGTCCTGCCCGACCACCACGGCGAGGGCGACGAGTCGTCGTGGGCCAGCGGGATCGCCGTACGCCACGCGCTCGCCGCCATGAGCCCCGACCACCGCGAGGTCCTCGTGCTCCGGTTCTACGCCGACCTCTCCGAGCGCGACACGGCCGCCGTGCTGGGCGTCGCGCCGGGGACGGTCAAGTCCCGCATCTCCCGCGCCCTCAAGGCGCTCACCCCACTCGTCGGGAGTCCCGATGCTCACTGAAGACGAAGCCCGCGCCCTCCTCGGCCGCGCCGCCGCGACGATCGACGTCGACGAGTCCGCGCCGATGACCCTGACCGGCCTGCCCGAGCCGCCGCGTCGGCGGTGGGCGTCGGTCCTGGTCGCCGCCGCGGCCGTCGTGCTCCTCGCGCTCGGGGGTGGGTACGTCGCCAGCAGGCTCACCGGCGGCGACCCGTCACCCGCGGACACCGACCCGTCGGTCCCGGTGGAGACGGTCGAGGCGTACGACGACGACCAGGTCCCACCGCTCATCGGCTACACGCGGGAGGAGGCCGTCGCGCTGCTCGAGGACCGCGGGCTCGACGTGCGGGTGCGCACGGTCGCGAGGTGCGACCCGGCCACCATGGTGCCCGCGACCGCGTCCGACCCGGCTCCGTTGGTGTTCTGGACCGACCCCGGCCAGGGCGCCACGGTGGCGCGGGGCGACCGGGTCACGGTCACGCTCGCCGCGTCCCGGATGGAGGGGCTCTACCCCGGCCTGCACTGCGGCGACGTCGATCAGTGGCGCGCGACCTGGGACCTGGTCCGCTTCGCCCGCGGCCTGGCGGGGGCGCCCGCGTTCGCCGACGAGGTGACCGTCGCGGCCGGCGAGGACCCCGGGGAGACCCTGACGGCGGACGAGGCCGCCGACCCGGACCGCTGGACCGTGTGCGCCCGGGGTGAGTGCCACTCGGCCCTGCTCGCGATCGCCGGCATGGTGACCCGCAGCGAGCAGCTGGACGACGAGTTCCTCATCCGCTTCCCGGAGGTCACCGACGATCCGCGGGGCGTCGGCGACGAGTGCGTCACGCCGGACCCGCACGAGAAGGGGCTCCGTGAGCACCTGCCGACGTACTTCTGGGTCACGCACCCGACGGGCGGCGGTCAGCTGTGCGTCGGCGCCGTCGTCCAGATCGACTGGACGGAGGACTTCCGGATCGCCGGCGTCCGGCTCCGGTTGCCGCTCGACCCCGCCGCGTCCGCGATCACCCCGGCGGACGATCAGCGGACGGCCATCGCCGAGGCGTTCGTCGCCTGGGCTCGCGGCGAGGGGCCGCCGCCGGCGTTCGCCGACGACGTCCGGTACCTCGTCGGCGGCGAGCCGCCCTTCGGTGCGCCCACCCGGGTCGCGGACCCCACGGACCGCGGGAGCTGGGCGGCCTGCTCGGGCCTGCCGGCCGGGCAGTGCGGCCTGGACCCGCTCTACGTCCTCGACCACTACCAGCGGGACGTCGTCGTGACCCGGGCGCGTGCCGGGTGCCACGAGGTGGAGGGGATGCCCGACCACCTGGCCGCCGGGGTCGAGACCGACCTGGTCAGCCTCAGCGGACCGGATCCGTCGCCGTGCCGCGACGACCTGGGCATCCACCTCTGGATCGACGACGCCGGCGCGATCTACGGCCTGAACCTCGGCACGCCGGGCCTGATGGAGGACCACTGAGCACGCCGCCACGACCGCGACGACCCGCTCTGACGCCATGTGATGTCACATTTCCCTTGATCTGACGTCACGATGATGTCATAGTGATGCACATGGACATCACCCCGTACGTCGAGAGCATCCGCCGCGACCTGCTCGCGGCGGCCGAGAGCGCGGGGGAGGACGCCCGGCAGACCGCCGAGCGGCTCGGCTACGCGCTGGACCCCTCCGCCCGGCTCGCCCTGATGGAGGCGATCAGCCAGGCCGCCGCCGAGATCACCGCCGCGATGCCGGCAGGCGGCGTCGACGTACGCCTCGACGGCCGCGAGCTCGACTTCCTCGTCGACGTCGGGCAGCCGGCCGCCGGGCCGATGGCTCCGCCACCGCCCGCGCCACCGGCTCCTCCCGCGCCGCCCGCCCCGCCGGGCGAGGCCGTCGACGAGGGCCTCGCGCGGATCACCCTGCGGCTCCCGGAGTCGGTGAAGGCCAGGGCCGAGGACGCGGCCGCCGACGCCGGGCAGTCCCTCAACACCTGGCTGGTCAACCTGGTGCGTGCCGCGACCAGCGACCAGGCGATCCACATCGACGTCGACCTGTCGAGCATCCCGTTCGGCGGCGACTTCCCCTTCGGGGGCAAGCGCGGCAACCGCCGGATGACCGGCTGGCTCTGACCCTTCTCCCGTCCCTTCGACCACCCAGGAGCACCTCATGGAAACCGCCCCCGTCGAGCACGCCTTCGACACCCCCCAGCCCGTCCAGCTGTACGTCGAGAACGGCAGCGGCACCATCGACGTGACCGCCACCGACACCACGCGCACCGAGCTCCGGATCACCGGTCGCAACGCCGACCAGGTGATGGTCACCCAGGACGGCGACCGGATCTCGGTGGTCCCGCCCAAGGTCCGGTCCGGATTCTTCGGCGGTGACCAGAAGCTCGACATGCAGCTCGTGGTGCCGAGCCGCAGCAGGCTCGTCGTCAAGAGCGGCAGTGCCGACGTCACGGCCACGGGCACGCTGGCGGCGACCAAGATCAAGAGCGGCTCCGGCGACGTACGCCTCGACCGCGTCGACGAGGTCGGCGTCATCGACACCGGCTCGGGCGACGTGATCATCGCCGAGGCCGAGGGCGAGGTACGGATCCGCAGCGGGTCCGGCGACGCCGTGCTCGAGCAGGTCACGGCCGCTCTCTCGATCTCGACCGGCTCCGGCGACATCCGGATCGCCCGCGCCGCGGGCCCCGTCGTGGTCAAGACCGGCTCCGGCGACCTCGAGATCGGCGACACCGACAACGACGTCGCGATGACGACGGGCTCCGGCGACGTCAGGATCCGTACGGCGCACCGCGGCCGGATCAGCAGCAAGGGCGCCTCGGGTGACGTCACCATCGGCATCCCCGCCGGCACCCCGGTCTGGACCGACATCACCACCGTCACCGGCAGCGTCCGCTCCGGCCTGCCGCAGGTCGGCGAGCCCGAGCCGGGCGCACCGCACGTCGAGCTCCACGCCACCACCGTCTCCGGTGACGTCGCGCTCGTCCCCGCCTGATCTCCGACCCACTGGACCACCGAACCGAGAGGAGGAGCCATGTTCGAGCCCCTTGCAGAGCAGCGCGCCCGGCAGGAGATCGCCGACCGGGTCGCCCGCGCGGCCGAGCGTCGTACCGCCGCGCGGCAACGTGCCCGCCGCCGGACCCGTCGGAGCTCCGGCCTCTGACTCGATCCGGTCGTGTGCCGGCGAAGCGAGCGCGCAGCAGTTCCCGAGGAGCTGCCGCCGCTCGAGGTGATGACTCCCGGGTGCTACTTCGGCTTGGCGTACGCCGCCACGCCGGTGTCGTAGAGCACGCAGGGCTCATCGCCCACGACCCAGGCGTCGTGACCTGGCTCGATCAGCACGACGTCGCCCGGGCCGACGGTGGCCTCCGTGCCGTCGTCCATGCGCACCGTCATGCTGCCCGAGACGCAGATGCCGGTGTGCCGGACCTGGCACGAATCGGTCGCCACGATCGGTTTGATGTCCTCCGACCATCGCCAGCCAGGCTCGAAGGTGCCCTTGCCGAGCGTGAAGTCGCCGAGGGTGACGATGTCCATATGGCCGTGCGCTCGGAACGGCCTTGTTTCGTGCGGTGTCCCCATGTTCCGCGAGTCGATCGATGCCACAACTACCTCCCGGTGTGTGGTCGCCACGATGTGACGACCTTTTGACGGTAGGTCCGCCGAGATCGGTTGGTGAGCCCCAAATTGGTGATCAGCGGGTCGTCAGGAGCGCATCGCGACGCCCTCACGCCAGTAGCCCATGAACGCGACCTGCGCACGGTCGATGCCGAGCTCGTTGACCAGGTGCCGCCGCAGGCCGGTGACGACCTTGGACTCCCCGGCGATCCAGGCGTAGAGCCCGGCGAACGGGACGCCCGCCTCCGGCACGACCGTCGCCTCGACGACGTCCTCCCCGGAGGAGGAGTAGACCGGGGTCTCCCACAGGTCGGGGTCGATCTCGTCCTCGCTGACGACGAGGGCGGCGGGCGCCGGCCCGCCGCTCAGGTGCGCGATCACGGCAGCGTGGAGGGCCACGCCGCGCTCGGAGCCGTTGCGCGGCAGCCAGGTCACCTCGACCCCGGACGGTCCCCGCACGTCGTCGAGCATGTCCGCGGTGGCGGGCACCTCGAGGAACGCCGCGCCGGCCGTCCCGTCGGGCAGGTCGCGCAGGATGCCGCGGATCGCCGGCACGGCGGTCTCGTCGCCGACGAGGAGCAGGCGGGTCGCCGTACCCGGGGCCCACTCGATGCCGCCGAAGTCGTGACCCCGCCGCGGCGCGATCGTGATCACCCGGTCGCCGGGTGCGGCGGCCAGCGCCCACGCGTTGCCCGGGCCGGAGTGCTCGCCGGGCTCGTGGACGACGATGTCGACGACCATCCGCGCGTCCGGGCCGCTGCCGACCAGGTCACGGATCGTGTAGGTCCGGATCGACCCGCGCTCCTCCTCCGGGATCTGCAGCCAGGTGTCCCACCACGACTCCTCCATGTCCGCGAACGACGGCAGCACGCCCGCGGCGTTGGGGAAGATCAGCTTGATCCGCTGGTCGTGGAGCGGCCCGTCGGTGCCGATCCCGGCGATGCAGTCGCCGCCCAGCTCGACCCGGACGTACGACGGCGCCACGCGGCTCACCGCCCGCACCTCCACCTCGTCGAGGACCATCGGCAGGCTGGCGACGTACTCGTTCTCCACTGCGGTCACAGCTTTCCCTCCATGGCACGGACGTGACGGCCGACGGGTACGACGAGCGGTGTGCCCGAGACCGGATCGGTGATCACCTGGTTGTCGAGGCCGAAGACCTCGCGGACGGTCGCCTCGGTGACGACCTCGCCGGGGGTGCCCTCGGCGACGATCCGGCCGTCCTTCATCGCGACCAGGTGGTCGGCGTAGCGGGCGGCCAGGTTGAGCTCGTGGAGGACCATCACGATCGTGGTCCCCGAACGGTGGTTGAGGTCGGCGAGCAGGTCGAGCATCTCGACCTGGTGGGCGACGTCGAGGTACGTCGTCGGCTCGTCGAGGAGCAGCAGGTCGGTGCCCTGGGCGAGCGCCATCGCGACCCAGACACGCTGCCGCTGGCCGCCGGAGAGCTCGTCGACCGGCCGGTCGGCGAGATCGGCCGTGCCGGTCATCGCGAGCGCCTCGGCGACCGCACGCTCGTCGTCGGCGGACCAGCGGCCGAGGATCCCCTGGTGCGGGTGCCGGCCGCGACCGACGAGGTCGACCACGGTCACGCCGTCGGGGGTGATCGGCTGCTGCGGCAGCAGACCGAGCACCTTCGCCACCTCGCGGGTCGAGCGGCGGTGGATCGCCTCGCCGTCGAGGAGCACGCTCCCGGCGACCGGTCGCAGCAGCCGGGCCATCCCACGCAGCAGGGTCGACTTGCCGCACGCGTTGGCGCCGACGACGACGGTGACCCGGCCGTCCGGCACGGTGACGCTGAGCTCGTCGACGACGACGCGGTCGCCGTACCCGATGGTGACCGCGTCGGCGACCAGCCGTGCTGTCCCGCTCCCGACCAGGGTCATGAGGTGCTCCTTCCGGTCGCGCCGCGCGACAGCAGCCACAGCAGGAACGGTGCGCCGCACGCGCCGGTCAGCACGCCGACGGGCATGACGACGTCGCCGATGAGGTAGTGGCCGACGAAGTCGGCAGCGAGGACGAGGACGACGCCGACGAGCGCCGAGCCGACGATGGTGGGGCGCCCGCCGTTGAGGCCGCGGGCGACGGGTCCGGCCATGAACGCGACGAACGCGATCGGGCCGGATGCCGCCACCGCGATCGCGATCATCAGCACGGCGACGAGCAGCAGCAGGTCCGAGGTCCGCAGCCACGCGCCGAGGCCGGTGGCGAGCTCGTCGCCGAGCTGGGTGACCCGCAGCGACCGCGCGAGCACGGTCATCAGCGGCAGCAGGACGACGAGGCACAGCGCGACGGCGCGCACCGTCGGCCAGTCCGCAGCGTGCAGGCTCCCGGCGAGCCACTGCAGGGCGAGCTGGACGTCCCAGATCGCCGCGCGGCTCAGCAGGTACTGGATCATCGACGCGAGCGCCGCGGTGAGACCGACGCCGACGATGATCAGCCGGTGCCCGCCGACCGCCCCGCCGACGACCCGGATCAGCGCGGCGATGACGACGGCACCGAGGACAGCGGCGACCGACACGCTCGTGCCGCGCATGCCCAGCACGAGCACGGCGAACACGGCGGCCGCGCTGGCGCCCCAGGTGACGCCGACGATGTCGGGGCTCGCCAGCGGGTTGCGCAGGGTGATCTGGAAGATCGCGCCGGCGGCGCCGAAGCAGAGCCCGACCAGGACGCCGAGCACGGCGCGCGGGAGCTTCGACTCCATCAGGAGGTACGACGCGACGGGGATCTCCTTGCCGAAGAGGATCCGGAAGAAGTCGGGGACGGTGTAGGTGTAGTCGCCGAGCAGCACGTTGACGGCGAACGCCGCGACCACGAGCGCGCTCAGGCCGGCCAGTGCGCCGAGGTAGCGCCGCCGGGGGCCGCGGCGGGCCCGGCGCACGACCGCGGGGTCGGCGTCCGGGGCGGTGCCGGCTGCGTTCGCGGGGGCGACGACCGCGGTCACCGACCCACCCGCTTCGTTCGCTCGCGCTCGGCCTCAGGCAGCCGACCGCGGCCGTCTGCTGCGCCGAGGCGGCCTCGCGTCTCGCTCACAGGGCGGCCGTCCGTCCCCGGCCGACCAGCCAGATCAGCGCCGGTACGCCGATGACGGTCGCCGTCACGCCGACCTGGATCTCGGCCGGGGGGAAGGCCACCCGCCCGATCGTGTCGGCAACCACGATCAGCGCGGCGCCGTACCCGGCGCTGAAGAGGAGGATCCGGCGGTAGTCGGCGCCGACGAAGCGTCGTACGACGTGGGGGACCACCAGTCCGATGAAGGCGATGGGGCCGGCGACGGCGGTGCCGGTGCCGGCGAGCAGCACGATGGCGAGACCGATCACGACGCGGTCGACGGCAGTACGGCGCCCGAGACCGCGCGCGACGTCGTCGCCGAGCGCCAGTGTGTTGAGCACGCCCGCCGTCGCGATCGCCAGGACCGCGCCGAGGAGGAGGGGAGGCAGCACCGTGAGGAGTACGTCGCTGTCGCGGCCGGCCACGGTGCCGACCTGCCAGCGCCGGATCTGCTCGACGGCCTGCCGGTCGACGAGCAGCACGCCGGTGGTCCAGCTGGCCAGGCCCGCCGTGAGCGCGGCGCCGGCGATGGTGAGCTTGGCTGGCGTGGTGCCGTCGCGCCCGGTGCTGGCGACGAGGTGGACGAGCACGGCTGCGACGGCGGCGCCGAGGAAGCCGTACCAGACGTACTCGCCGAGGCTGTGCGCGCCGAGGTAGCTGAGCGCGGTGACCATCGCGAACGCGGCGCCGGCGTTGACGCCCAGCAGGCCGGGGTCGGCGAGCGGGTTGCGGGTGAGGCCCTGCATGCATGCGCCGGCGACCGCGAACGCCGCGCCGATCACGAGTCCCAGCAGGGTCCGGTCCCAGCGCTTGACCAGGACTGCGCGGTCGAGGTGATCGGGGTCGAGGAGAGCGGCGGGGGAGGCGAGCGTCGACCCGATGAGCAGCGAGAGGGCGACGGCGGCGAGGAGCGTCACGAGCAGGAACGCGACGCTCCTCGCCAGGCGGGGCCGCGCCGCCCGGGCGGGTGGCGCGGCAGCCGCCGTACCGGGGCGGGCGACGTCAGGACCCGTCACCGTCGACCGCCGACGACGCGGACGACGACAGCGGCGAGCGCCGGGCGTCGTACGACGGGGTGCGGCACGTTGGTTCCTTCGGGCAGGGGGTCGTACCCCTGCACCGTAGGAGGTAAGGCTTACCTAATCAACTCTGCGGACTCAGATCCCTCAGATCGACGTCCGGTGGAAGTTGAGGAACGACCGCGACGGCGTCGGTCCCCGCTGGCCCTGGTAGCGGGAGCCGTACTTCTCCGAGCCGTAGGGGTGCTCGGACGGCGAGGAGAGCCGGAAGAAGCAGAACTGCCCGATCTTCATGCCGGGGTAGAGCTTGATCGGCAGCGTCGCGACGTTCGCGAGCTCGAGCGTCACGTGCCCGGAGAAGCCGGGGTCGACGAAGCCGGCGGTGGCGTGGGTGAGCAGCCCGAGCCTGCCCAGCGAGGACTTGCCCTCGACCCGGGCAGCGATGTCGTCGGGCAGGCTGACGACCTCGAACGTGCTGCCGAGCACGAACTCGCCCGGGTGCAGGATGAACGCGTCGTCCCCCTCCGGCTCCACGACCCGGGTCAGGTCGGACTGGTCGGCAGCCGGGTCGATGTGGGGGTACTTGTGGTTCTCGAACACCCGGAAGAACCGGTCGAGCCGCACGTCGATCGACGACGGTTGCAGCATCGCCGGGTCGTAGGGCTCGAGGGCGATCCGGCCGGCGTCGATCTCGGCCGTGATGTCGCGGTCGCTGAGCAGCACGCAGGCACCCTACCGGTCCGGCCGGGGGTGGCCGGGGTCAGAATGGCGGCGTGAGCTTCCAGCGGTACGTCGCCCTCGGCGACTCGTTCACCGAAGGCGTCGGGGACGCCGACCCCTCGCGTCCCAACGGCTGGCGCGGCTGGGCCGACCGGGTGGCCGAGGTGCTGGCCGTCCGCGACGACGACCTCGGCTACGCCAACCTCGCCATCCGCGGCCGCAAGCTGGCCGCGATCATCGAGGAGCAGGTCGGGCCGGCGCTCGCACTGCAGCCCGACCTCGTGACGATCCACGGGGGCGGCAACGACGTGCTGCGGCCCAAGGTCGATCTCGATGCGCTCGCGGCGTCGTACGACGAAGCGGTCGGGCGGCTCACCGCCTCCGGCGCCCGCGTCGTGCTGTTCACGATCGCCGACCCCGGGCTCAACCCGGTGATCAAGGTGATCCGCGGCCGGACCGCGATCTTCAACGAATGGGTCCGCGAGATCGCCGACCACCACGGCGCCACCGTGGTCGACATGTGGCGGATGCGCGGCTGGAAGGTCGCCGAGGTCATGGACGAGGACCGGCTCCACCTCAACGCCGTCGGCCACCAGGCGATCGCGATCGCCGTCCTCGACGCCCTCGGCATCGACCACCCGCTCGAGGCGCTCGCGCCCGGCGAGGTGCCGACGCTGAGCCCCCGCCAGCAGCGGTACGCCGACCTCGCCTGGGCGCGCACCCACCTGGTGCCGTGGGTGCACCGCCGGATCACCGGCCGTTCCTCGGGCGACGGGGTGGAGCCGAAGCGTCCGACGCTCGAGCCGATCGGGTAGCATTCCGGCGGTGCGAGGGCCAGTCCCGCGTGCGTCTGCGGATGTAGCTCAGTTGGTAGAGCGCGACCTTCCCAAGGTCGATGTCGCGAGTTCGAATCTCGTCATCCGCTCCACTTGTTTCAATTGGTGCTCCATGCGCGCGACCGGAAGAAGTGGCCGACCGCGTTCGGCCGGCGGGCCGCACCGGGCGCGCATTCCGCAGGTCGGGGTCACGCGCGCTACGGAGCCCTAACGCGAGGGTCATCGCGGCGGCGTAGACGGCTACCGCCGGCACGTGCAACCACGGCGAGGTCGAAGAACTGACCAATCGGTACTGATGTGACTCGTGTGACTTCAGAGGTGCTGCACGGAGCCCGTCCGGGCGCATTGGTCAGTTCTTCGACGCCCAGCCGACCGCAGACCACCCGGAAACGGGCAGCCGGCCGGTCAGCTGCTGCCCAGCGTGTACCTGATGTCGACGTCGAGCCGGTTTCCCGAGCGGGTGAGGATCTCCTCGACCCGGTCGAGCACCTCGGGCACGGCTTCGCCCGGGACCTCGCGCCACAGCCCCCGCATCGCGGTGCCCAGCGACCATGACCGCCACTGGGCGATGTCGGCGAACGGGATGGCGTACGTCGCCCGCTCCGTGCGGACGTCGGCGAAACCCGCATCGGCGAACAGGCCCGCCACGCCCGCGTCGGTCGAGTATGCGTCCGGCATCTGCGTGGCCGCGCGGGCGTCGGCCGGGTGGTAGGCCCGCAGCAGGTCCTCGACCTTCTCCCAGACCGGCGGCCACGGCGCGAACGTGGAGATCCCGAGCCGTCCGCCGGGTGCGAGCACGTCGCGCCAGCGCGCCACGGCGGTGACAGGGTCGGGGATGAAGAACAGCACCAGGGAGGCGGACACCAGGTCGAACGGGCCGTCCGGCGGCGCCGTCGCGTCGCCCTGCTCGACCTTCACCTGGGGGAGTCCCGCGGCCGCCTCCGCCAGCAGCGCGACCATCCGCTCCGACAGGTCCACGGCGCGCACGGACCCCTTCGCCCCGACCGCGTCCGCCAGTGGCAGCGTCGCCGCGCCGCGGCCGGCCCCGAGGTCGAGGGCGTGCTCACCCGGCGCGGGCGCGAGGCGGCGTACGAGTCCCTCGGCGATGGTGCCGAAGAACGGAACGCCCGACTGGTCGTAGGAGTCGGCGAGAGCGTCGAACATCGAGGCCCAGAACGCGGGCGTCGGGGGAGCATCGGTCATTGGTTCAGTATCTGCCGACACGACCGGTCGTGCGACCACGTTGCGGAGGCGCGCTGACCGCCCCGGGGCTCGGGGCCCGATTCACCCCAGTCGTCCCAGGGCTGCCTGCGACTCGATCAACCCCTCGTCGCTCGGAGCCTTCCCTTCGCCGAAGACACGCTGGGCCTGCCGGGCCCGCAGGTCCAGATGGGCCTCGGCCGGCTTGACGTAGCCGTAGCGCTCGCGCGCCTCTGCCGGCGTCAGGGTCTCCGGGCTCAGTGGCTCGATGCCCTGCCAGTGGGGCTCGATGATCGCCAACGTCTTGGGCGCGACCATCCCGAGCACCCAGCGCTGCAGGACGAGGCTCCGGAAGGCGACAGCCATCGCGAGCCGCATCACCAGCGTCACCCAGAGATCGGTGAACCGGCTCTGGCGGACGTTCGCAAGCTCGCGCATGTGGTGCGGGAGCGACGCGATCGTGCTCTTGCGGATGAGGAAGTTGGCGATCGGACGGAGCAGACGAACGATCCCCTTCTGGTTGACGAGGACCGCGTTCACGCCGTTCAGCAGCTGGTTGATCATCTGGTGCGTCGACAGGCTCGAAGCGAGCCGGGGCTTCCACTCGGCGAAGTACGCCCGCACCTCGTCGCGGTTCCGGGGCACCGACGCGGGGTCGCAGGTCTGGAACTCGGCCGCGATCGCGCAATCGGCCCAGAACTGCTCCACCTCGGAGTCAGTGAGCTTTCCGGGGCCGAACATCTCGTAGGCCTTCAGCACCGAGTGCCAGCCGGTGATCAGGATCCACAGCTGCGAGTCCGGGTCGTTGGCGTCGTAGCGGTTGCCGCTGACCGGCTCGATGCCGATCGCCTTGGAGTGGATCTTGACCAGGACGTCTGCCATCTTCGCCACGGTCTGGCTGTCGGCGAACGCCACGGCCGCGAAGTACTGGACCGTGCGTGCGTACCGGGTGTCGAGCCGGTCGTAGTTCGCGCCCGTCTGGTGCACGGAGGCCACCAGGTTGGGGTCGAACTCCTCCACCACCACGGCGCGCACGATGCCCGTCAGCGGGGTGGTCGGGTAGCCCCAGATCTTCCGGGTGATCGAGTCTGGCGCGAAGAACCCGTTGTCCGCGTGCGGCTGGATGTCCTTGTCGGCCTTGTGCTTCTTCATGGCGAGTCCTCACGGGTTCATCGAGTAGGTGCCGGCGGTGGAGCGGGCCTCGGCCCAGACCCGTGCGGAGCGCTCGGCGTCGAACGACCGGGCGACGCTGGATCGCGTTCGCGCGCCTTCACCTGGGCGTTGGTCAGCGACGGCTTCTGGGTGAGCTTCAGCGCGTGGGCAGAGACATCGCCGACCAGGACCTCGAAGATGCTGTCGACGAGGTCGTCGTCGACGCTCCAGATCTTGGCCTGCTGCAGGATGAGGTCGCCGTAGGCGACGGTGGTGAAGATGTCACCGACGACCAGCAGCAGGTCCAGGTCGCGCATCTGCGGCTTGCTCAGCGGAGTGGTGCCGAGCAGCGCCTGGAACGCGTCGACCTGCTCGAGCAGGAGCTTCACGTTCGGCAGGTGCGCGAACTCGGCGTACACCGCACGCCAGTCGTGGAAGGCGACCTTGCCCAGGCCCTGCGCCGGACCCTGGTTGAACAGGAAGGTGTCGTCGACGCTGTCGCGGCGACGCGGGGGCAGCGCCGGCGACTCGGCGGTCGGGAGCTCCGAGCCGACCAGCGGCTCGGCGGCCCGGATGGCTGCACGCGACGCCTTGAAGGCGGGGGCGAAAGCCGCATCCGGCACCCGGCTCGGCTTGCCGGGCTTGCGGGCGGCGAGCAGGGCCAGGCTCGGGTCGGTCGGGCTGAAGATGTAGCTCTGCAGGAACTTCAGCGACAGCGCCATGTTGAGGTGGACGGTGCCCTCCAGTCGCGGCAGGCCCATCATGGCCACCGCGCCGACCGGGTAGTACATGTCGTTCTCGAAGCCGCGCGCCGCGATGCAGTCGGCGATCAGCTCGTAGACCCGCGCGCCCTGGCGGCTGACGGTCATCTTCTCGATGGCGTCGAAGAGCAGGTAGCGACGGTCGTCGGCAGAGCCGGAGCGCATGTAGTCGACGGCGCGCTCGGAGTAGAGGTCCATCGCCGCGAGCCGGACCCAGCTCTCGGTGAAGTTCGCCCGCACCTGCGCGAAGTCGGTGACCTTGGTGTCGAACAGCACCCGGTTGTCGGCGTGGGTGAGGCCTTCGTGCCAGACGTGCTGGGTCGCGCCGACCGCGCCGAAGCCGATGTTGAACTTGCCGACGTTGACGGTGTTGATCGCCGCGTCGAACGCCTCGGAGCCGACGTGGATGATGTCCTCCTCGCGGACCGGGTAGTCCTCGAGGTCGAAGGCGGCGACGTAGATCTGCGAGTTGACGACGTTCTTGCGGAGCTTGTACGCCTTGTGCTGGCTGTCGACGACGAAGAAGACGTAGCCGTCCTGGGTCTTCGGACCGGTCGGCAGGCCCTCGATGCGACCGAAGACCGACACCATGCCGGCCTTGTTGCCGTTGCCGATGTAGTACTTGCCGCCGTTGGCCTTGTAGCCGCCCTTGCCGTCGGGGGTCAGCACCATGTCGGAGGTGTAGACGTCGGCGCCGTGATCCCGCTCCGACAGGCCGAACGCGAAGATCTCGCCGTCGTCGAGCAGCTGCGCGGCCTTGCGCTTGACCGCCTCGTTGCCGGTCTGCCAGATGGGCCCGAGGCCGAGGATGGTGACCTGCCAGACGTACCAGTACGACATGCCGTAGAAGCCGAGGATCTGGCTGTACTTGGTGACGCGGGCCTCGTCCCATCGCTTGTTCGGGTCACCGTCAGCCAGCGCGGCCGGGGTCAGCAGCGTCGCGAAGACCTTCTCCCTCTTCTGGAACTCGAGGAACTCGTCGAACCAGACCCGGTCGCGGTCCTGCTGGAGCAGCCACCCCTTGCCCTTGCCCTCGAAGAACTCGATCGTCGCCTCGAAGATGCGGCGGGTCTCGGCGTCGAACTCGCCGAAGTCGGGCTTGTGGGGGTTGAACAGCTGCATGGCAACACTCCGTCAGGAAGGGGACGCAGCTCACGTTAATACATCGATGTAGGAACTTGCTACAGTGACGAAGGAAACAACGTCGATCTAGGATCCGCCCATGCCCGCCAGTGCCCAGCGCAGTCCCCGGCAGCGCGCCCCGCACCTGGGACCCGAGCGCCGGCGCCCCCAGGTGCTCGATGCGGCGCTGGCGATCGCCGTCCGCGAGGGCATCGGAGCGGTGACGATCGGAGCCGTCGCTGCCGAGATGGGAGTCACCCGCCCGGTCGTCTACGCGTGCTTCTCCGACCGGGTCGAGCTGGTCGCGGCCCTGCTGGACCGCGAGGTGCCGCTGCTCGTGGGGCTCGTCCTCGACGCGCTCCACAGCTCCGGCGGCGCAGCCGACTCCGAGGAGGCCTTCGTCGAGGGCTTCCGGGCGCTGCTGACGACGGTGACCGCTTCCCCCGACACCTGGCGCCTCGTGCTCGCAGGCGAGCCGGACGTCGCCCTCGCCGAACGGTTCCGGGCATCCCGGGCATACGTCGTCGAGCAGGCGACCGCGTGGATCGCGCCCGCGATGAAGCAGTGGTGGCAGACGCCGGACCTGGACCGCAAGCTGCCGGTCCTGATCGAGCTCTTCATGGCGTCGTGCGAGTCCGCGGTGCGCTCGGTGCTCGACGAGAGCAACGACTGGAGCCCCGACGACCTGGGCGAGTTCGTCGGTCGCGCCATGCACCGCGCGTTCCGCGACGCCTGACCTGCCGACCGGGTCGATAGCCTGCCGGGGTGACGGCATTCCAGGGCTTCCCGGTCACCGCCCTCGACTTCTACGACGACCTCGAGGTCGACAACACCAAGTCGTTCTGGGAGGCGCACAAGGCGGTCTACGCCGAGTCGGTGAAGGCGCCGATGGTCGCGCTGACCGACGCGCTCGCCCAGGAGTTCGGCGCGGCGAAGGTGTTCCGTCCCTACCGTGACGTGCGGTTCGCCAAGGACAAGACGCCCTACAAGACGCACCAGGGAGCGTTCGTCGGCGTCGCTCCCGCGACCGGGTGGTACGTCGAGGTGGCGGCGCCAGGCGTGCGGGTCGGCGGCGGCATGTACGAGGCCTCCGGGGCGCGGCTCGCCGCGATCCGCGAGGCGATGGCCGACGAGCGCGCGGGCGCCGTACTCCTGAGGGTGCTGCGGGGTCTCGAGCGCGGCGGTTTCGAGATCGCGGGGGAGCGGCTCAAGTCGGCGCCGCGGGGCTACGACAGGGACCACCCCCGCATCGAGCTGCTGCGGATGAAGACGGTGCTCGGCATGAAGCGCTACGGGTTCGAGCCGTTCGTGCACACCGCCGAGCTCCTCGACCGGGTCCGGGCGGACTGGCGGCGGCTGCGGCCGCTCGTGGCGTGGCTCGACGAGCACGGCGAGGCGTGATCGGCAGCATCTCCCTTCGCGGCCCTCCGGCGGTCACCAGAGGTTCACGATCCGCTCACCCGCTGCTGGGACCGTGCGGACATGGCCAAGAAGCGCAAGGCGTACGTGCACGTGGGGATGCCGGGAGTCGGCGATGTCGTGGAGGCGGCGCTCGTCCGGCACCGGGACGCCCTCGTCGAGCTCGGCGTCGCCGTACCCGCCAAGACGTCGGACGAGGCGTTCCGCGCCGCCGTCGAGATCCTGCGCCAGCACAAGACCTGGGGCTTCAAGCGCAGCGAGGTCGAGGGCGAGTGGGCCCGGCTCTGCCGGCGCGCCCACAAGGGCAGGTCGACCCTCGCGTTCAGCCAGTCGTTGCTCTGCGCGGCGCAGCCGGAGCAGGTCGACCTCCTGCTCGACGCGCTGGCCGGCTTCGAGGTCCACGTCATCGTCACCGCGACCGCGCCGCACGCGTGGACCGTGCCGGGGGAGCCCGAGACCGACCTCGGTGTGGTCCTCGACCGATGGGGCGCCGCGGTGCGCAAGCCCGAGCGGCTGCACCTCGTGCTGGTCGAGAGCGGACCGGATCGCCCGGGTGACGTGCAGCGGGCGGCATGGAAGGCGGTCGGCAAGGTCGTCGGCTTCGGTACGGCGTCGCTCCGGCTCGACGACGTTCCGGTCCCGGCCGCGGCGCGGCCCGACGCCGTCGTGCGCGGCGTGCCGCCCGAGCGGGTGGAGGTGCTGGACGCGCTGATCCGCTCGTGGATCGAGCGGATCGAGACCGCCGGCTACACCGTCCACGGTGACCTGGACGCCGTGCTCGGCGCGCTGCCGACCGTCGACCACGGCGTCGGTCGCGAGAACGACCTCGACCGCACGCTGCACGACGCGCTCCGAGAGATCGAACGCCTGTCGCGTCGCAACGAGAGCCTCGAGCAGCGGCTCGAGTCCGTCGACAAGAAGCGTCGCAAGCTCAAGCGGAAGCTCTCCGAGGTCGCGTAGCGGCCGCTGGCTCGCGGCCGCTACGCGCGCCCCCAGTTCCTACGGTGCGGGCGCCGTGACCGTGACGACCCGCTCCTTGGTGGTGGCCTTGCCCCAGCCGTCGGTCACCGTGAGGATCACCGTGTAGGTGCCCGCTGCGGGGAACGTGTGCGAGGCCGAGGATGTCGTGGTCACCGGGGTACCGTCACCCCAGTTCCAGCTGTAGGTGATCGTGTCGCCCGGGTTCGGGTCGCTGGACCCGACCGCCGAGAAGTTGCACGACAGGTTGGAGCAGGCCGGCGGGTTGAGCACCGCGTTCGGCGCCTGGTTCCCGGGCGGTTCGACGATGGTCACCGTCTGGGTGGCCGTCGCCGTGACGCCCCACTCGTCCCGTGCCGTCAGTACGACGGTGTACGTGTTCGCCGCGGTGTAGGTGCGGGACACGACCGGGCCCGAGCCGGAGCCGTTGCCGAAGTTCCACGAGTAGGTGAGCGAGGTCGCGTCCTCGTCGGTCGAGCTGCGGGCGTCGTACGAGCACACGTTGTCCGTGCATGTGAACGTGAAGCTCGCGACCGGCGGGTTGTTCGGCGGGTGGGTCACCGTGACGTGCCGCGTGTAGATGATGCTGACGAAGTTGTGGCTGTCGACCGCCCGCGCCTGGACGGTGTACGCCCCGGGCGGGATGACCGGCGTCGTGTAGGAGAAGTTGGACCCCGGCGTGCCCGGGCTGTTGAGGAACGCCGTCCGCCAGCTCGCCGTCGTGCTGGTGAACGTGCCGGTCGAGCTCATGTACTGGCCGGCGGCGTTGACGACCGAAACCTCGACCCGCTGCATGGCCCGGTCGTCCTCGGCGCGACCGCTGATGAAGATCTTGCCGTCGGGGAACTCGGCTCCCTCGAGCGGGTTGAACAGACCCTCGTTGAGCACCGGCGGCTGGTCGCCGGGGTAGATCGGGTAGCGCGAGGTCGCGCCGCTCGTCGACGGGTCCTGCTGCCCGGAGGTGTCGTAGGCCCATACCGTGACGGCCCAGTCACCCTCGGTCGGGAGGTCGACCGACAGCGTCCAGTTGGTGCTCGTGCCGCCCGGGCTCGCGAGGACGGCGTCCCTCGTGGCGATGGCCGCGGCCATCGTCCCGTTGGGCTGCAGGTAGCGGTTGGTGTCGCGGTCCTGCAGGGCGACCTTGACCGATTCGACGCCGTGGTCGTCCGTGGCGGCGCCGGCCAGGTCGAGGTGGAGGACCTGGAGCCCGTTGATCGTGCCCGTGGGGCTGATCGTGCCGTTCGGGGGGTTGTCGCCCGGGATCACGACGTTGATCGTGAGCCGGCCCTGGTTGGTCGAGGAGGTGGAAAGCCCGATCTCGTCGTCAGCGGACACCGTGAAGCTGTAGGTGCCGGGCGTCAGGTTGAACGGCGTCGTGTACTCCCAGTTGAGGCTGGTCCCGTTGAAGTTGACCGGCGACACCCGGTAGGAGCCGGAGGTGACGTTCGTGCCCCACGAACCGTCCGGGGCGAGGCGCTCACCGGTCGAGTTGTTGCGAAGTGTGATCGACACCTCGTTCAGGCCCTCGTCGTCGTTCGCGGAGCCCGCGAACGTGATCGGGCTGCCCGGTGCCATCGTGATCGGCTGTACGGCGGTCGGCGGCACCATTTGGACGGGCTCGCTGATCGACACGGTCGGGGGCTGGCCGTTCTCGCTCACGATCCAGCGCCGGTCGGACGTGTCGAGGTCGGACTGGCCGGCCGTGTCCCTCGCCCGTGCCTGGACCCACCACTCGTCCTCGAACGGGACGGTGATCTCGGTCGACCAGGTCGTGCTGGTCGCGCCGACGACGTCCACGTCCACGGAGAAGGTGTTGTAGGTGCCCGACACGGTGCCGTCGGCCTGCAGGTAGCGGCCCTGGGTGTCGCGCAGGGTGTAGCTGACACCGTTGACGCCGATGTCGTCGGTGGCCGTCCCGGTCATCGTGAACGTCAGCGACCTCACGGGGCTCTGCGGTCCGTTCACGCTGGTGTCCGGCGGCAGGTCGCTGACGCCGAAGGTCTCGAACTTCTTCTCCGCCTTGGTGTTGTCAGCGGTCCCGCTGACCGCGATCGCGCGGGCCCGCACGATCAGCTCGCGGTTGTTGGCGACGGAGATCGGGATCCGCCAGGTGCGGTTGGAGCCGGTCCCCGGGTCGAGGACCGCGTTGAACGTGTTGAGCGTGGTGCTGCCCCAGGTGGTCAGGTCGTCGGCGAGGTAGCGTCCGCTGCTGCGGTCCATGATCTCCACCTCGACCCGCTGGATGCCGGTGGAGGCGGTGGCCGTCCCGGTGATCTCGAACTGCTCGCCGGTCGGCTTGATCCGGCCCTCGATCGGGTCCGTGATCTGGGTCTGCGTACCGTTCTGGGCCGGCACGCTGGTGAAGTCGAAGAACCCGATCCGGCCGACGTTGTAGCCGCCCTTGGTGTTGCCGTCGCCGCCGATGAACAGGCCGCGTGGCGTCGCCTCGATGTGCTTGTCGCCCTCGTAGGAGTTCGAGGTGACGAACCACTCCAGGGCGTGGCCGTCGGCCGGGTCGAGCGCGGCCAGGTGGAAGCGCTTCACGACGACGTCGCCGAGCGCGTACGCCGACAGCCCCTGCCCGGTGCCGTACCCGACGTCGTCGAGGCCCGGCCACGGGATCGGCGCGGTGGCCGACTCGGCCCACTGGAAGTGACCGCCGATGTAGATGCCGCCCTCGGTCCACGCGACGGAGTAGACGCTGTCGAAGTGGCGCGAGATCCACACGGGCTGCGCGTCGCTGTCGCTGTTGAGGTCGAAGACGATCACGGTGTCGTTGAGCGGGGGGCGGTCGCCGCCGGAGCCGCTGGTGACGACCATCTGCGAGTCGTCCGGCGAGATGTCGCCGCCGTAGACGCGCTGGATGCCGCCGACGAACTGCAGGTTGTCCTCCCACAGGGTCGTCTTCCACGGGGTCAGCTTGTTGGTGCGGGTGTTGATGACCGCGATGCCGTACCGGTTCTGGCCGTTGACCTGGCGACCGGTGTGGACGACCATCAGGCGGCCCTCGTCGTGGGTGAGCTTGAGGCGCTGCACCGCGATCTCGCCGTTGGTGCCGATGCCGCCCGTGATGTTGTTGACCCAGTCGGTCCGCACCGCGCCGGTCAGCGCGTCGACCGCGACGAGCGCGCCGCGGGGGACGTTGTTGATCGAGGTGAAGCGGCCGCCGGCGTACACCGTCGAGTTCGTGACCGCGAGCTCGTTGACCTTGCCGTTCGCGTTGGCGGTGAACGACTCGATCGGGGCGCCGGTCGCAGGGTTGAGGCGGGCGATCGCCTTGCGGCTGATGCCGTTGACCGTGCCGAAGTTGCCGGAGATGTAGAGCCGGGTGCCGTCCGGCGACGCCTCGACGGCGTCGACGGATCCGTTGGTGAAGACCGGCCGGAAGGCCGTGTCCACCTGGCCGGTGGTGAGGTTGTACGCCGCGAGGTAGGCCTGGTTGATGATCGTGCCGTTGTTGGGCTGCCGGATCGAGGAGAAGGTGCCGGCGACGTACACCCGGGTGCCGACGACCTCGATGTCCCAGATCTCACCGGTGGTGATGGTGGGCTGGTTGGTGCGCGGCGTGTTCGGCACGAGGCCGGTGTGGCCCGGCGGCGGGTTCCCGATGACGGCCGTGGCGGTCGACGTGGCGGAGTCGGTGTGGCCCTGGCCGTCGTCGACCGTGAGGGTCACGGTCCGGGTGCCCGGCGTGGCGTAGGTGTGCTCGGGGTTGACCCCGGTGCCGGTCTGGCCGTCACCGAACTGCCAGTTGAAGCTCAGGGTGTCGTCGTCGAGGTCGTAGGAGAGACCGGCGTCGAACTCACACGTCAGGCCGGCGCACCCGGTCGTGAACTCCGCGACGGGCGGCTCGTTCGTCTCGGTCGCGTCGACGCCGGGGTCGAGAACGACCGAGAACAGCACCGAGCGGGAGACCGATGTGCTCGTCGTGGCGGTCTGGCCCGGCACGGCGCCGACCGGGATGGCCCCGGCGGAGTCACCGAGGACCGCGCTGACCTTGCCGGTGCCGGTGGACTCGGCCTGGGTCCGGGAGGTCGACGTGGCCGGCAGCGTCCAGGTGGTCGCGGTGGACGACTTCTCGCCCCACACGTCGACGCGCCACGAGTTGGCGTTCAGCGCCGTGCTGGCGGGTGTGGTGTGGCTGCTCGCCGATGCGTCGACGCCGCGAACCGCGGATGCGGAGACCAGCGCCGGGCCGGTGCTGCGGTACGCCGCCACGGTCATGGTGGACTTGGCGTACGCACTCCCGGTGACGGTGACCGTGCGGCCCGCGTCGGCGACGGTCGCGCTGCGGGTCCAGGCGCGGCCGCGGATGCCGTTGCCGTCGCGGCTCTGGAGCAACGTCCATCCGGGAATGTTGTCGTCGATCGTCGACGTGGTCGAGTTCGTGACGAGGAACAGCACCAGCCGGTCGCCGGGCTCCACGCTGTTCGGGATCGTCACCGAGTGGCCGGGACGGTTGCCGGCGGTGCTGGCGGAGGCGACGTACTCGATCTCGCCGGGGGAGACCGTCTCGTCGGGGCTGATCGACCGGGTCGTCGTCGCGGTCTCGTCGCCATCGCTGACGGTCAGCGTGACCGTGCGGGCGCCGCCGGCGGCGTACGTGTGCTGCGCGGTGACGCCGGTGCCGGTGGCGCCGTCGCCGAAGTCCCAGCTGTAGGTCAGGTCCGCGCCCTCAGGGTCGGTGGAGGCCGAGGCGTCGAAGGAGCAGTCGAGGCCGTCGCAGGCCGCGGTGAAGGATGCCTCCGGGGCGTCGTTGACGACGTCGCCGGGCGCGATGACCACGGAGAACAGGGCCGACCGGGAGACGCTCGCGCTGGTGGTCGCGGTACGGCCGGCGGCGGTGCCGGTCGCGACGGCCGCGTTCGAGTCGGCCCAGACCGCGCTGACCTTGCCGGTGCCGGTGGCGGCTGCGGTCGTGCGCTGCGTGACGGTTCCCGGCAGGGTCCAGGTGGTGTCGACAGAGGACTTCTCCGACCAGACGTTGACGAGCCACGACCCGGCGTCTGTGACCTGGACGCTGGGGGTGACGTGGCTGCTGCCGGACGTGTTCGACCCGGCGATCTGAGCCACGCTCACGGTCGGGGTCGCGCCTGTGCTGCGGTAGGCGCCCACCGAGACCACGCCCTTCGTGGCGGCGCTCGTGGTGACCGTGACGTTGGAGCCGGCGTCGGTGTCAGTCGCGATCCTGCTCCAGAGCCGACCGCGGATGCCGTTGCCGTCGTAGGAGTCGACGGCGTTCCAGCCCGCGACGGTGTTGTTCACCGTCGTTGTCGTGGAGTTGGTCGTGATGGCGAGCACCATCACGTCGCCTTCCTCCACGGACCCGGGGATCTGCACGGTGTGTGCCGTGCGGTTGCCAGCGGTGCTCGCGGCGCCGACGTAGGAGATCTCTCCTGGCGCGGCGGCAGCGGGTGTGGCGAGTGCGGGGACGGCGGCCAATGCAGCGATCAGTGGCAATAGCACTGCGAGGATCCGGGATCGGACGGGGTGGGACGATCTCCGAACTGTCTTTTTCACTGCAAACACGCTCTCACCGACCCCGCACTCATGGCCCCCAACTTGAGGGCAAGGCGATCGTGTCAACGGGTGGCCACCTGCCGCATGACCGATATTGGGCAGTCCTTCACCCGGAGGCCATGTTCGCGCTACTGGTCTAGTCCGGCCTCACGCGCGCGGGCGTGCCAGACAGAGGCTGGGAGCTGGGCGGCAGCGGCGTCGCCGAAGGCGACCTGCGCGTAGCGGGCGCCCGGTGGGGCCAGACGGCCGACCGCGGTCGGCCACTCTTCCGGCTGCGCCCGCGCAGCGCCAAATGACTCAGTGCGGTTGCCAGGCGTCCTCGTCGGCAGTCCGGGTGGTGACCGCGTCGGGCAGGACGTTGTCGGCGAGGCCCTGGATGCTGACCTGCTCGAACACCTCGCGCAAGGATCGCCGGGCAGCGATCCACACGTGCTGGAGGACCTCGGCGGACTCGTTGTAGCTGACCGCCTCGGGGCGCAGGCCGTAGACAGACACGAGCGGTCCGTCGACCGCGCGGATCACGTCGGCCACCGACACGTCGGACGCCGGGCGACCCATCCGCCAGCCGCCGGACTGGCCGCGCTGCGAGATCACGATGCCCGCCCGGCGAAGGTCGGCCAGGATCGCCTGGAGGAAGCCGTGGGGGATCTCCTGCAGCCTGCCGAGCTCCTCCGCGCTGACCGCGCGCCCGTCCTCCCGGCTCGCCATCTCGATGAGGGCGCGGAGGGCGTAGTCGGACTTCGCGGACACTCGCATGGGTCTAGTGTTTCAGATTTCTCGATCCACTCACTGCACCTAGTCTCGGGAGTTCAGGTCGCCGGGGTGGCGTACCGCGCGTAGCGCACGGAAGTGCCGCCGTCGACGAGGCCAGCCGGCCGCCGTTGTCACGACTGCCTAGGGTGGTCAGGTGCATGCTCTCGCGCAGGGTGCCGAGGTCGCTGACGCGCTCGCGCCGTACCTCGCGGTCGATCGGTCCCGGCCGCGCCACGAGTGCTGGGTGACCGGACACATGGTCGCCGGGCTGGACGGCACGGCGGCCGTGGACGGCCGCGTCGGCTCGCTGTCGCCGGATGCGGACCAGGAGCTGTTCCGCCGGATGCGGCAGATCGCGGATGTCGTACTGGTGGGCGCCGAGACCGTACGGCGCGAGGGGTACGGCGCCGTACGGCTGACCGACGAGGCGCAGGCACAGCGGGTCGTGCTGGGCCTGGCGCCGATCCCGCCGCTGGCCGTCGTCAGTCGCTCGCTGGCGTTCGACTGGACGGCGAAGGCGTTCACCGACGCCCCGGCAGGCGCTCCCACCCACATCATCACGTGCGCGGCCGCCGATCCCGTCCGCCGCGCAGAGGCCGAGCAGGTCGCGACGGTGGTCGTCGCCGGCGACGAGCGCGTCGAGCCGGCGCTGGCGCTGCGAGCTCTCGCCGACCTCGGCTTCGGTGTCGTCCTCTGCGAGGGCGGGCCCACGTGGCTCGGTGAGCTCGTCGCCGCGGATCGGCTCGACGAGCTCTGTCTCACCGTCGCGCCGCTGATCGGTGGCGACCCGCTGCCCGTGTGCGTCAACCCACCCGGCGGCGGGCTCACCCGCTTCGAGATCGAGGGCGCGATGTGTGAGGGCGACACGTTGTTCCTCCGCTACCAGCGGGCGCGGTCGCCGATCCCATGAGTGACGACGCGTTCGGCACGCTGATGACGTCGGCCGATCCGTCGGTGGTCGTCGTCACGACCGTGGCCGAGGGCGAGCCCGCAGGATGCCTGGTCGGTTTCCACGGCCAGTCGGGCATCGACCCCGAGCGCTACTGCATCTGGCTCTCGAAGGCCAACCACACCTACCGCGTGGGCCTGCGCGCGGCGTACTTCGCCGTCCACTTCCTCACTGCCGCGGACCTCGCGGTCGCCGAACGTTTCGGCAGTATCTCCGGCGAGGACACGGACAAGTTCGAGGGTCTCGGGCTCGACGTCGACGAGTACGGCGTCCCGCTGCTCGACGCGTGCCCGAACCGGATGTTGCTCGAGCGCATCGCGATGCTCGACGACGGCGGCGACCATGTCTGCCTGACCACCCGCCTGCGCTCCGCCACGACCGGTGGGCCGTTCACGCCGTTGCGTGTCTCCGACGTAGCCCACCTGGACCCGGGACGCGACAGCCACGAGCGGGTGATCTCGCCGTGAGCCGCGCCAACATCAGTCGCCACGGCCGGCCGTGACCTGGATGAGCTCCGCGACCACGTCTATCCTGCGGCTGGTCTTGTCGAGCACCGCGCGCTGCCGGATCGCACCGTTGCCCCGCAGTCGCACCTGCTCCAGGCGCTCCTCCACGAGAGCGGCGTCGCCGTTGGCCTCCAGAGCGAGCCCCACGTGCACCACGAGGTCGTCGAGTACGGCGCCCGCAGGGCGCGGCCGGTAGGTCACCGGGTCCAGGAGCGAGCCGTTCACGCCCTCACGTGCGGCCTGCCACGTGGCCAGGCGCAGCATGAGGACCGGGACCTCCGGAGCCGGTCGACCGTCGGTCCACTCGGCGGCCGCGGTGTCGACCAGGGCCCGGCACAGCGCACCCACGAGGACGGCGTCCCGGACGTTGAGGCACACGTCAGCGGCGCGGATCTCCAGCGTCGGGTACCGGTGGGAGAGCCGGGCGTCCGTGTAGAGCATGCCCTGGTCGAGGAGCACGCCGGAGGCGACCATGTCGGCGACGCTCTCGCGGTAGGCCGCACCCGACGCGTACCGCTCGGGCGGGCCGCTCGACGGCCAGCGGGCCAGGACCTGCGAGCGGAAGCTGGCGTGGCGGGTGTCATCGCCCTGCCAGAAGGGCGAGTTGCCGCTGATCGCGAGGAGAACCGGAAGCCACACGCGGATGCGGTTCATCGCGGCGACTCCCTCGTCGTCGGACGTCACCGAGACGTGGACGTGGCACCCGCACGTGAGCTGTTCGGCAGCAGTGGGTCCGAACCGCTCCAGCATCTGCTGGAAGCGCGGGTCCGCGACCACCTGGGGGGTCGCCGGCATCGGGGACGTGCCGGCGGCGATGATGCCGGCGCCCTCGTGCCGGGCCGCGACCGCGGCCGCGTCGCGCCACCGCCGCAGGTCGTCCTCGATGTCGACCAGCGACGTGTGCGGGGACGTGTCCGTCTCCAGCATCTGTTGCTGCAGCTCGCCGCCCACGGTGCCGCCCGGTTGGGCGTCGTCGGCACCGCCGGGCGCGAGGGCAGCGTCCCCGGCCCGGGAGAGGGTGTCCAGCACGCGGGCAGCGACCGCGCGCGGCCGCCCGGTCTCCGTGTCGACGACCAGCAGCTCTTCTTCGATTCCGAGGCTTCGCACCCGAATGTCCGATCACTGGCTGTCGTCAGGACCCGTCTCCTCCGCCATGCCGGGTGCCCTGGTTGGACAGTCCGGGTCCGGGGAGCAGCCCTGGGCGACCACACGATCGAGCAGCCGATCGCTGTGCAGGATCGTGCAGCAGAGGCATGCCCGTCGCCCTACCAGTAATGGGTTCGGGGACCGACCGCCCGCCCCGTGGAGCCGAGGATCCACAGCACCGCTCCGACCAGGACGAGGATGATGCCGAGGGTCCACAGGATCGGAACGTCGAGCAGGGCCCCGAGGATGAGCAGAATGACACCAAGGACGATCACGAGTACCACTTCCTCACCTATATGCCTGTGTGAAGGACGTTGCGGGTTTCAGGTACCCACCACGGGATCCTTCAGACTGACGTGGTGCTCGTGGGTCACCCCGCGAGTTGGGGAGCGAGCAGGCTTCGGGTCCAGGCGCGCATCCGTCGGTCGGGATCAGGCGTTCTCCGATGCCTGCACGGCGCTCGAGCGGGGCTCCAGCACGGCACGTACGGCGCGGACGAGTGCCTCGTTGTCGGCTGTGTCGCGCACCGCGATGCGCAGGTAGGGCGGAAGCCCCGCGAAGCCGGGCTTCGCCGAGCAGTCCTTGACCAGGATGTTGTGCTCGTTCAGGAGTCGCGAGGCGAGCTTGCGAGCACTGATGCCCGAGGTGAGCTCGCAGAGCAGGTAGTTGGCCTGGGAGGGAATCACCCGCATGCCGCGGACGGAGGCCAGTTGCTTGGCGAACCGGTCGCGCTCGGCGCGGATCTCGGCACAGGCGTCGGCATAGTCGGCCTGGTAGCGCCCGATGATCTGCAGGAAGTACTCGCCCACCGAGTTGATGTTCCAGACCGAGAGGCGCCGGCTCACCCGCGCCAGCAGCTCGGCGTCCCGGGTCGCCAGGACGCCGAGCCTGGCACCTGGAATGCCGTAGCTCTTGCTGATGCTCTTCACGATGATCGTCGACGGATACGCGTCCAGGACATCCTGGCTGAGAAGGCTCGCGCAGTGCGTCGGATCGGCGAAGTCCACGAAGGACTCGTCGAGGATCACCCGCTTGCCCGCGGACTCGGCGAGCTCGAGCAGCGCCAGGACCTCCTCGGACGTCAGGCAACGGCCCGTCGGGTTGTCCGGGTTGACCAGGACCAGCACGTCGACCCACTGCAACAGGTGGTTGTAGTGGGCGAAGCCGGTCTCGAAGTCGTGACCGCCGGCGCGGGCCGTGACGATCTGCGAGTGCGGGAACCGCTTGAGGTACTCCTCGAACGTCGGCACCGTCACCCCGACCCGAACGGCGCCGAGCTCCTCGCCGAGCGCGGTGATGAGCTCGGCCGCACCGTTGCCGACCAGGAAGCACTCGGGCTCGCCGTCGAACATCTTCGCCGCGAGGTGGCTCTGCACCGCCAGGCTGGACGGGTACTCCGAGAGCAAGGTGTCGAACGAGCGCCCGAGCTCCTCACGGAGCGGCCGAGTGGGGAAGTACGGGTTGACCAGGTAGCAGAAGTCGAGCAGGTCCGGGAAGCGCCAGTAGCCGCCGTGCCGCCGCAGGTAGTAGTCGTAGCGCTTCTCCTCCGGCGCGAACAGGGTCTCGGCGATCTCGTAGTCCTGCAGGTCGTCGATCTCGTACCACGGCTCGCCCTGCAGCGGCATGCCGACGAGGCCGTGCTGATCGAGGCTCGCGATCACCCGCAGGACCTGCTCGTAGTACTCGTTGGCGCCGACAGACCGGACATAGGCCTCGAGGAAAGGCAGGTAGCGGTTCTCGATGAACTCCCGCGACAGCTTGTAGATGTTGACGGTCTTGAAGTACTGGTCGGTCGCCTGGTGGTCGACGAGGTGCTTGGGTACGAACCCCTCGATCACGTCGTCGGGACCGAGGGTGACCATGGTCCCGTCCATCCAGGGCTCGTACCGCGCCACCGCGGCCACGTCCGGCGCCGGGTGCGCGAACAGCCGCTCGATGATGCGCGGGTCGTAGATCAGGTCGCTCTCCAGCAGGATCGTGTCGTCCTTCGCGAGCTCCTCGGACGCGAGGTAGAGCGAGTAGATGTTGTTGGTGGTGGCGTAGTCGACGTTCTCCACGTAGGTCACGGGGACGCCGCGGTGCTCATGCCCGAGCACGTCGCGGACGCCCTGGGCCTGGTAACCGACGACGATCGCGATGCGGTCGACGCCGTGGTCGACCAACGCGTCGAGGCTCCGCTCGAGCAGGGTGCGACCGTGCACCTCGACCATGCACTTCGTCCGGTCGCGCGTGAGCTCCCCCAGGCGTCGCCCGACACCCGCGGCCAGAATGAGTGCTTGCACGATCCCTCGCATTCGGTCGTGGCACAGGCAGGTCTGTGCTCGGCGATGTCGCTCGACGGTAGATCCGGCCGGCCGTCCGAACATCGCCAATATCGGTGAGCACAGAGCCCACGCCAACAGGTTGGCTGTGCGGGTAGGGGAAGGAGTCGACATGACCGTGCACGCGCCGCAGCCCGGACAGCCGCGGACCGAGCTGTGGACCTTCTTCGCCGTCGACCCGCTGGGCATTCCGCTGGCCCGGCGACTGGCCAGGTTCAGCGTCGTCACGCCCAACCGGCTGACGGCGATCGCGCTGTCGCTCGGGGTAGCGGCGGCGGCGTGCTTCGCGTCGGGACGGCTGCGCACCGGCGGCGTCCTGTTCCTGCTCCGCTTCTTCGTCGACTGCCTCGACGGCACCGTCGCCAGGTTCCAGGGTTCCTGCTCGACCCGCGGGGCGTTCTTCGACCTCGCGGCCGACGTGGTCGGCGTGACCGCGGGCTATGCCGCGCTGGGCTGGTACCTGGTGGACACGGGCCACCTCGACGCCGCGTGGCTGCTCGGGCTCCTCGGCGCCCTCGGGCTGTACAACTGGGGGCTCGGTCACCGCAAGCGTCTCGCTGCGCAGGCCGGGCTCGGCAGCGGCGGGGCGACCCACCAGTGGGCGCCGCCCTGGGCGCCGCTGCGCCGCTGGGTCGCATTCTGCGACCGGCGTGGCGTCTCCACGGTGCCCTGGGCAGTGGAGTCCGAGATCGCCACGCTCGGGCTGGCCCCCGTGCTGCTGCCGACGCAGGCTCTTCCCTGGGCGATCCTCGCCGCCTTGTCCTTCTACATCCTCGCCGGCCTGCTCAACACCCGCCGGATCTGGCTGATCGCCGCCGATCTCGACAGCCGCGCCGACCAGCCTCTCGACCAGGTCACCGCCACGTCGTGAGCGCCCCTGCCGTCGTGTGGGCGGGGCAGGAGATTCCGGTCACCTCTTGGTGCGATCGCGTTGCGCGCGCCGAGGACCCCTCCTATCATTAAGTTACCGACCGGTAGAACCGGTGAGTAGCGGCCGTCAGCGGTCGAGTCCAGACATAGGAACGGTGGGGCAGTGAGCCACTACAAGAGCAACCTCCGCGACATCGAGTTCAACCTCTTCGAGCTTCTCGGCCGCGAAGAGATCCTCGGCGCCGGCCCGTTCGAGGAGTACGACGCCGCCACGGCGCGCGAGATCCTCGCCGAGGTCGACCGGATCGCTCGGGAGGACCTCGCGGTCTCGTTCGAGGACGCCGACCGCAACCCGCCGGTCTTCGACCCGACGACCCACACCGCGCCCGTGCCGGCGAGCTTCAAGAAGAGCTACGACGCCTGGGTGGCTGCGGAGTTCTGGCGCCTGCAGATCCCGGAGTCGATCGGTGGCCAGCTGGCTCCCTCCTCGCTGAACTGGGCGCTCGCAGAGATGGTGCTCGGCGCGAACGCGCCCATCTGGATGTACGCCTGCGGCCCGGCGTTCGCCGGTGTGATCGAACGCAACGGCATCGAGCGGGACCGGCGGATCGCGCAGCTCATGGTCGAGAAGCTCTGGGGCGCCACCATGGTGCTGACCGAGCCCGACGCCGGGTCCGACGTCGGTGCCGGCCGCACCAAGGCCACGCCCAACGAGGACGGTTCCTGGAACATCGCCGGCGTCAAGCGCTTCATCACCAGCGCCGAGTCCGACCTGCAGGACAACATCATCCACCTGGTCCTCGCGCGCCCCGAGGGTGTCGAGGGCGTCGGTGGCCCGGGCACCAAGGGGCTGAGCCTCTTCATCGTGCCGAAGTACCACTTCGACCACGAGACCGGTGAGCTCACCGGCGAGCGCAACGGCGCCTACGTCACCAACGTCGAGCACAAGATGGGCATCAAGGTGTCCAACACGTGCGAGGTCACCTTCGGCGACCCGCAGGTCGGCGGCGGTGAGCCCGCCAAGGGTTGGCTTCTCGGTGAGGTGCACAACGGCATCGCGCAGATGTTCCAGGTCATCGAGAACGCCCGGATGATGGTCGGCACGAAGGCCATCGCCACGCTGTCGACGGGCTACCTCAACGCCCGCGACTACGCCAAGGAGCGGGTCCAGAGCGCCGACCTCATCCAGGCGGCCGACAAGACGGCGCCGCGCGTGACGATCACCCACCACCCTGACGTCCGCCGCTCGCTGATGACCCAGAAGTCGTTCGCCGAGGCGATGCGGTCGCTGGTGCTCTACACCGCATCGTGGCAGGACCAGGTCCAGGTCGCCACCGCCAACGGTGAGAAGGACGAGCTCGCTGCGGCCGTCAACGACCTGCTGCTGCCGATCGTGAAGGGCTACGGCTCGGAGCGCTCGTGGGTGCTGCTCGGCACCGAGTCGCTGCAGACCTTCGGAGGCTCCGGCTTCCTGCAGGAGTACCCCATCGAGCAGTACGTCCGCGACGCCAAGATCGACACGCTCTACGAGGGCACCACGGCGATCCAGGGCCAGGACTTCTTCTTCCGCAAGATCGTCAAGGACCAGGGCCGCGCCCTCGGGCACCTCGCCGGCGAGATCAAGACGTTCATCGAGTCCGAGGCCGGCAACGGCCGGCTGAAGAACGAGCGGGCGCTGCTCGCGACCGCGCTCGACGACGCCAACGCGATCGTCGGCCACATGATCAACGACCTGATGTCGGCCGACGTCAACTCCGGCGGCGACCTGCGCAACATCTACAAGGTCGGCCTCAACACCAGCCGGCTGCTCATGGTGCTGGGTGACGTCGTCTGCGCGTGGCTGCTGCTCCGCGGCGCCGAGGTCGCGCTGGATCGGCTGACGACCGGCGATGCTGCTTCGCTGGGCAACGACAAGGCGTTCTACGAGGGCAAGGTCGCGGCTGCGCAGTTCTTCGCGCAGACCCTGCTGCCCCGGCTCACGGCCGAGCGAGCGATCGCCGAGGCGACCGACCTGTCTCTGATGGACCTCGACGAGTCCGCGTTCTGACGATTTCGGTCGAGCGTGTCGCCCAACGGAGCGACGCCGCACGGGGACTCCGCAGGCTCCGTCCCCGCGGGCGTCGCTCCGTGCGGCTTCGCCGCGGGGGCGACACGCTGCCGACCGCGCCGTCGAGGTCGCCTCGGTGCAGACTCGGCTGGCGGCCAGACGCTGTAGACCGCGCCCGCCCGACGCGCCGACGCCGCACGGGGACTCCGCAGGCTCCGTCCCCGCGGGCGTCGCTCCGTGCGGCTTCGCCGCGGGGCGACACGCTGTAGACCGCGCCCGCCCGACGCGCCGACGCCGCACGGGGACTCCGCAGGCTCCGCCTGCTGGCAGTCGGTTGAACATCGACGGATCGACGCGTGCCTGTTGATTGTCGGGGTGGCGGAGTGGGTAGGTTCGGGCCCGTGACCCAGCCCCCTGAGCCCCCGCCGCCGCCCGGGACCCCTCCGAACCAGCCCTACGGGCAGGCACCACCGCCGCCGGCCTACCAGCCGTACGGCGCGCCGTACCAGCCGTCGCCGTACCAGCAGAAGAGCAGCGGCGGGAAGACGGCGCTGATCGTCATCCTGGTGATCGTCCTGGTCATCCTGCTCGTCTGCGGCGGCATCATCGGCTTCTTCGTGTGGGCGGTGTCGAAGGCGGAGAACTCCCTCGACGAGTTCGACTCCGACCGTCCCGGCGGTCCGGACAACCCGCTCACCGTCGCGGAGGGCGAGGCGTTCACGATCGACGGGATGGACTACGAGAAGGGCTGGAAGCTCGCGCCTAGCAGCGACTACCCCTCGGGGACCATCACGGCGCTGAAGGTCCTCAACGACCGCGAGGACGAGTCCGCCGAGAACGTCAACATCTACTTCACCTTCCTCAGCGAGAAGGAGGAGGTCGGCGAGGTCAACTGCTACTCGGACGGATCGATCCGCTACGACCACGCCGAGACGCTCACCTGCTACGGCTTCACCGCGGCTCCGGCCGCATGGGACGAGATCGAGGTCCACGCCTCCTACTGATGCTCGTCCCGCGGCCGTCGCCGGTCGTAGCATCACGGCATGAGCGATGCGACGACGGCGACCCTCGGTGACGCAGCGGCGGGCCGGCTGGCGACGTACGTGGAGACCTGGTGGCAGGCGGTCACCGACTTCACGGCCCTCCTGGAGGAGATCCCCGAGGAGGCGTGGGCGACGCCGACCGACCTGCCCGGCTGGGACGTCAGGGCGGTCGCGGCCCACACCGCGCACCTCGAGAGCGTCCTCGCCGGTGCGCCCGAGGAGACGGCCGAGATCGGCGAACCGCCCCACGTCTCGGGGCTGATGGGGGTCTACACCGAGATCGGGGTGGTCAACCGGCGGGAGAGACCGGCGGCGGCGATCGTCGAGGAGATCCGTACGGCGACCGCGCTCCGCCGCGAGCGGCTGCTGGCCGATCCGCCGACCGACCCGGCCGGCCGGCCCGACCCGATCTTCGGCGGCGTCCCGTGGAACTGGGAGACGTTGCTGCGCAACCGGCCGCTGGACCTGTGGATGCACGAGCAGGACGTACGCCGCGCCGTCGGCCGGCCGGGGGGCATGGACAGCCCGGCCGCGCAGCACACGGCCGACTACCTCACCGAGGGGTTCGCCTACGTCGTCGGGAAGCGGGTTGCCCCACCGGCCGGCACCACGGCGGTGCTCGCGGTCGAGGGGAGCCCGACCGTGGCGGTCGAGGTCGGCGCGGACGGCAGGGCGCAGCGCCTCGCCGAGGTGCCGGCGGAGGCCACGGTGAGCCTGCGGATGGACCGCGAGACGTTCGTCGTCCTGGCCGGCGGGCGCCGTACTCCTGCCGAGGGAGCGGTGGTCATCGAGGGCGACGCTGACCTCGGGGTCCGGATCGTCGACCTGCTGGCGACGACGCCCTGACCTGCCCCACGGCTCCTAGCGGCCGCGTGGGCCGTAGGCCGGGTCCTTCTTCTTGAACGCCGCCTCGCGCGCCGCCTTGGTGTTGCGGGCGGCCAGCAGGAACGCCTGCTCGACCCGCTCTCGGGCGAAGGTACGACGCGGCGATGCCGTCCACGTGTCGTTGAACAACCGCTTGGCCGCGCCCAACGCGTCCGGCGACCGCTGCGCGAGCTGCTCGGCCATCCGCTGCGCCGCGGCCCGCGGCTCGTGGTCGAGCCGGGTGGCCAGTCCGATCTCGGCCGCGCGCTCGCCGCTGATCACCTCGGCGCTCATCGTCAGCCACTTGGCCTGGTCCATGCCGACCTGCTCGGCGAGGCTGCGGATCCCGGACATGTCGGGGATCAGGCCCCACTTGCCCTCGAGCACCGACCAGCGTGAGTCCGGCGTGGTGATCCGGAAGTCCGCGGCGAGCGCGATCTGCAGGCCACCGCCCAGGCAGTGCCCGTGCACGGCCGCGATGACCGGGACCGGGATCCTGCGGAACGCCCAGGGTGCCTCCTGGAAGGTGTTGGTGCCCCGCCACGGCCGCGGCGCGAACGCCCGGGCGACACCGACCGGGTCACGCAGCACGTCGGCGAAGTCGAGTCCCGCACAGAACGCGTCGCCCTCGCCGGACAGGATCACCGCGCGCAGGTCCTTGTCGCGACGAAGCCGATGTGCGGTCGCGACCAGGTCGTCGAGGAGGTCGAGCGTCAGCGCGTTGAGCTTGTCGGGGCGGTCCAGCCGCACGTGCGCGATGCCGTCCTCGATGCTGCAGGTCACGTAGCTCACGGGCCGATCCTAGACCTCGGGGCCGGGCACGCCGGCTGTCTCAGCGGTGCGCCGGATCAGTACGCGCCGGTACGGCGGACCAGCGCCACCACCGTGCGGGCGAGGATGCCGATGTCGAGCAGCAGCGACCAGTTGTCGACGTACCGCTGGTCGAGCCGGACCGACTCCTCCCACGACAGGTCGGAGCGACCCGACACCTGCCACAGGCCGGTGATCCCGGGCTCCACGACGAGCCGGTGCCGGACATCGGGGTGGTAGCGCTCGACCTCGGCGGGCAGCGCGGGTCGGGGGCCGACCAGCGACATCTGCCCGAGGACGACGTTGATGAGCTGCGGCAGCTCGTCGAGGGACGTCCGCCGGAGCCAGCGCCCGACATCGGTCACCCGGGGGTCCTCGCGGATCTTGAACAGCACCCCGGCACCCTCGTCGGCGCTGCGGAGGGCGTCGACCTCGTGCTCGGCGCCGCAGGTCATCGTGCGCAGCTTCCACATGGTGAACCGCGTGTCGTCCTTGCCGACCCGGGTCTGGCGGAAGAACGCAGGCCCGGGGGAGTCCAGCCGGATCGCAACCGCGAGGGCCGCCAGCAGGGGCGACAGCAGGAGGAGCGCGACGAGCGCGACGGCGCGTTCGACGACGCGCTTGACCCAGCGCACGCTGCCCTTGCGGCGGGGAGCGCACAGGTGGAGGAGCGTGAGGTCCGTGGCGCCGTCGAGCGTGGTCCGGCCCACCGCCGTGCCGAGGAGGCCCGACGAGACGAAGACCTTGGTGTCGGTGTCCTCGAGCAGCCACTGGAGGCGGCGCATCTCCAAGGGGTCGATCGTCGGGTCGGGCAGCAGGATGACCCCGTCCGCGCCGAGGTCGGCGACGGCGTCGACGCACCGGTCGAGGCCGACGGCCACGGGGAGGTCCGACGACAGGTCGTGCCGTCCGTCGGCGAGGCAGGCGCCGACGGCCACGAACCGCGGGAACGGCGACTGGTTGAGCAGCCGCAGCAGGTGCGGGACGGCGCTCGCGGTACCGACCACGACGATCCGGTGGGTCAGGCCCTGGACGCGGACCCCGCGCCGCGCGGCGGTCATCGCCAGCGCTCGACCCGACCAGCAGAGGAACGCGGTGAGGATGCAGACCGGCACCAGCTTCGTCGCCTGCAGCGAGTAGCCGAGGATCTCGGTGGTGAGGAGGACGCCGGTCGGCAGCACGAGAGCGACGAGGGCGAGCCGGCGGGACCGGATGGCCAGGCTCCCGGGCAGTCGGTACTCGCCGACCGCGGCGACCGAGCAGACCCATGCGGGGACGAACAGCAACGTCTCCGCGCCGCGACCGCTCCACCCGACCAGCAGCGTCACGGCCACGACGAGGGTGGCGGCGACCAGGTCGGCAGGAAGGAGTACGACGCCCGCGCGGCGGTTCGTCGATCGGTTGACCCGTGGTCTGGCCGCTTCCAGTGCGGCGGTGTCGGCTGAGATCGCAGTCATCGGTGGACCAGGCGGTCGACCAGGTTCTCGAACCTGGCCAGCGTCGCGCCCGAGCCGGCGATGGGGTGGTCTGTGCGGTCGGCCTGCACCGCGACGGCGAGAGCGGCGGCGAGCTCGTCGTGGTCGTGGGCGGCCAGGATCATCCCGGTCCGGGACAGGAACCGGGTGAAGCGCTGCTGGTGGTCGTCGACGTGCTCACCGAGCGTCGGGTCCCGAGGGACGACGACGGGTACGTGGCCGTGCTCGCGGGCGTCCATGATCGAGCCGGGCCCGGCATGGGTCACGACGGCGGCGGCGTCCTGGAGCACCTCGTCCATCTCGGAGGAGCCCATCATCGGGACGCCCGTCAGGGCTCCCGGGAGCGGGGTGAACCCGTGCTGGACGTAGAACCTGTAGTCGCCGCGGAGCTCGAGGATGGTCACCCAGTCGAGCAGCCGGTCGAACCGGTGGTGGTCGGTGCCGACGAAGACAGCGACGAGCGGGGCGTCGGCACCCATCACCACAGCCCTCCGACCATCACCGACGACCGGTAGAGCTGGGCCTGCTCGGGCCACTGGACCAGGAACAGGTCGGTCACCGGGCGGCACAGCCGGCCGGTGAGCGTGCGGGTCTCGATCCGGTCGTAGACCTCGAGGTACACCGTCCGGGCCTTCGCCCGCTTGTGCATCCAGAAGTAGGGCACTGCCACGGCGGCGCCGGTCGACACGATCAGGTCGGGGCGGAACTCCTTGAGCACGGAGGTCGCCTGCACGGTGTTGCGGAGCAGGTTGGGCACGTTCCTCGTGGTCGGGTGGTGCGCCCAGGTCACGTCCTCGCCGGCGAGCTTGTCGACGGCGTCCTCGGTGTTGAAGGTGACCCAGTGCCGGTCGTGCTTCTCCCACCACGGGCGCAGGCACAACAGCTGGGCGAGGTGGCCTCCGGAGGAGGAGACGAGAAGAACGCGCATAGCGGACCTTTGGTGAACTCAAGATGAACCACTGGGTTCGCCCACCGTAGGAGCCGGGGATGCCCCTGCTCATGCCTCAAATGCGGCAAAGCACAGGCGGTCCTGAGGACGGCGCAGAACAGAGCCCAGATCCACCGATGATGGCCATCGGTGGATCTGGGCTCAGCGTGCCAGCCTGCAGGCTCAGTCGTCCGGCGGTCGCCAGCCGACCTTGTGCGCGGCGCCGACGGCCGCGATCTGAGAGCTGGTCTCCAGCTTGGCGAGGATCGACTTCACCTGGGTCCGGACCGTCGCCTCGGACACGACGCTTCGCTTGGCGATGTCGCGCACCTGGTGGCCGTGCATCAGCTCGCCGAGGATCTCCTGCTCCCGGCGGGTCAGGCGTTCCAGCCTGGCCCGGACGGTCCCGAGCTCGGCCAGGTCGTGCATGGCCAGCTCGATCAGCTCGTGACGATCCTCGGGCGTCATCAGCGGGAGGCCGTCACGCACCCGGCGTACGGCGCCGACGAGCTCCTCGAGCGGGGAGGACTTCAGCATGACCGCCTTCGCCCCCCGCCGCAGGCACTCGCCCCAGCGGGCGCGTTCGTTGGCCCCCGTCACCACCACCACCGCGACGCCGGCCTCGGCGAGCGGCGTGATCAGCCGCATGCCGTCGCCGACGTGCCCGAGGTCGAGGTCGAGCAGGGTGACCCGGGGTCGACTGCGGAGCAACGAGGAGAGGACGGTGGCGAGCGATGCCCCCGCATCGGACACGCGGACCTGGCGGACCGGGTATCCCTCGGACTCGAACGTGATCGCCAGCGACTCGGCGAACAAGGTGTGGTCGTCGACGATCGCGATCCGCGTGCCGGCCGGTCCCGACGTACTCACGAGAAGTGGGGGATCGCGTGAGTGGCGGGGGACCGGTCGCCCGAGGCCCTGCGGACCGGGGCGTGCGCAAGCTCCCGGTCCCGAGTCGGTTCGGGCTGCCCAGCGGCACGCTCCTCGACCAACGGCAGGCAGACGACGAACGTCGCCCCCCGGTCCTCGTCCGAGGTGTCCAGGGTGAGCGTCCCGCCCTGCTCCAGGGCCAGCCGGTGCGCCATCTGAAGACCGATGCCGTCGCCGGAGGAGCGGGAGCCGCGCGTGCCCCAGTCGAACAGGGTCGACCGCAGGTGGTGCTCGATGCCCGGGCCGTTGTCGGTGACCCTGATCTCGACCCGGGACCCGACGGCGGTGCTGGTCACGGTCGTGCCGGCTCCGTCCCCGTGCCGGGCGGCGTTCGTCAGCAGCACGCTGAGGACCTCCGCGAGTGCGTCGGCCCGGCCGACCACGTGATGACCCGTCGGGCGGAACCGCACCTGGTGCCCCATGACTCCCTGAGCGAGGACCAGCGTCGCGATCACCCGGTCCACCGACACGGAGCTGAGCATGTCCGAGCGGCGCTCGGAGAGGAGCCGGTCCATCCGGGCGACCTCGGCGTGCACCATGTGCTCGAGAGCAGCGCGTCTCGGACCGTCCGGGACCCGGCCGCTCGCGAGCAGGTCGGCTCCGGCGACGATCCCGGCCGTGGTGGCGCGCATCTCGTGCACGACCTCCCGGCCGTGAACCAGGCCGGCCTCGGCCCGCTTCGCACGCTCGGCGAGCGCCGCCAGACGGTCGGCGTGCGCGATGATGGTGGAACGGAGCTGGATGGCGGAGGTCGTCCCCAGGAGAGCGGCGGCGAACGCCGCGACCACGACCCAACCCGCTTGAGGCGTGTCGGCTCCGGTCAGCGTCGGCCCCAACCAGGCGCTGAAGAGCAGGCACACGACGACGGGGACCCGGCGTGCGACGGCACGGGGCAGGTCCGACCGGAGGACCACGAGGCAGGCTGCGACGACGACCCCGCAGCCGGCGACGAGCGCGACGACGTGCAGCGGCTCACCGGCGTCGAGCAACGGGCTGTGGCCCGTCAGCAGGAGCGTGACCCGGACCGCCAGCACGGCTGCGCCGAGGGCGAGCCCGGTCAGCAGCGGATGGGTCCGCATCGCCGGCGTCGACCCGCGCCCGGAGAAGACCACCACGGCGGCCGCCAGGGCGAGGAACTGTCCGATCGTCAGGCGATAGCCGAGAGCGCCGTACAACGGGTCGCTCGCGGCGAGCACCGCCAGCGGCATGTCCTGGGTGGCGACCAGGACGAGTGCCGCGGCCAGTCGGCCGGAGACCGGCGTGCGGCTGATCCGCCACTGACACAGCCAGAGGCCGGCGGCGCCGGCGATCATGAGCGCGACGAGCGCTCGACTGAGTAGTGCGGCACCGGTGTGGTGCTCTGCTAGGGATCGGTCGGATGGAGCTGCCCCGACATAGGGCAGCAGGATCAGCAATGCAAGCAGAATGGTTGCCCCCAGACTGCGGAGTACTGCCGTATCAACACGTTGAAAGCGCCGTCGTATAGCCCCCGAGACGGTCGGTTTGCTGCGCAGACCGGACTGACGGCCCGAACTGGGCTCCGTCATGTCGTTGATTATGCGCCCCGCACCCGATCTTGGGTACAGACCTGGGGGAAGTAACCAAATTGGGGGACGCTCGTGCACAGAGCGTGTCGAACCGGTGCTTTTCCGGTCCCGCCCGTGTCCTTCCGGGGCCCGCCCCAGGTGCGTTCCGGCCCTCCCCCATTTAGGGGTTATCCGCTTGGTCCCCCGCCATCTCGGCCCGGATCGAACCACGATGGGGCGAGTGGGACACCGTTGGAGGTGGCAATGGGGACAATCGCCGAACGGCGCGGGGGGACCAGACCCCCGGGGTGGCGCCGTGCTGTCGTCGTGGGCGTGCTCGCCTGCCTGGCCGCGGTCGCGGGAGCGGCCGCCGGCACGGCCTGGACGCGCACCCACCCGGACGACCACTCCGCGACGGCGGTGATCCTGCTCCATCCCTTGGAGGGCAACGCGTTCAGCCCGGTCGGCCGTGGCGACGAGCTCGTCAACCTGGAGACCGAGGCGCAGATCGTGCGCTCCGACGCCGTCGCGCGCCAGGTCAGCGAGGTGCTCGGCGGGCAGGACGACCCCAGCGACCTGCTGGCCGAGGTCGAGGTCTCGGTACCACCCAACACCCAGCTCCTGGAGATCACCTCCGGCGGTCCGGACGACGACACGGCGACCGCCCGCGTGGCCGCGTTCGCCGATGTGTTCCTCGACTACCGCCGCGCTCGCACGGAGTCGGCCATCTTCGAGCGGGCCGCGCGTCTGGAGGAGCTGATCCGCAAGCGCGAGGCCGAGCGCGACGTCGTGCTGGAGAGCCTCAACCACCTCGCGCCGGCCAGCCCGGCCGCGGCACTGGCCGAGCAGCAGGTCCAGGAGGTGACCGTCCAGATCAGCTCACTGCGCGCCCAGCTCGTCGCCGCCCAGGCGACCAGCCTGGACCCCGGACAGCTCGTGACGCCGGGTACGCCGGACAGCCCCGGGCTCCTCGTGAACCCGACGGTGACCGCGGTGCTCGGCGCTGTCATCGCCGCCGCCCTCGTCATCGGCGTCGCGGTCCTCCGGCGCGGTCGCCGCGACGACGTGATCTGGTCGACCGACGACCTCGACGACCTCTCTGAGGCGGACCCGCCCGTGCTCGGTCAGGTGACCGGGACCGTCCGGGCCGACGACGAGGTGGTCGCGCTGGTGCGTTCCGCCGTCCTCACCGCCGTCGCCGAGCGGCCGCTCGTCGTCAGCGTCGGAGCGGCAGCGGAAGCGGCCGGACCTGCCTCGGCGTACCCCGCCCTTGTCGAGGCCTTCGCACGGGCCCGGTACGAAGTGGTGTCCATCGACCTCACCTCGCCCGTGGTCGCGGCCGCGGTCTTCGAGCTCGTCAACGAGGAGTCGACACCCGACGACGTGCTGGTCGGCTGCGGGGAGTTCCGCAGCGAGCTGCGTCCCGCAGGTGTGCCGCGGCCCGGACGCGCCGACGGGCTGTCGGACCTCGCTGCCTCTGCGGCGATGACCCGGAGCATGGCCGAGCTGAGCAAGCGCGCCGACGTCGTGCTGCTCCGGCCCGGTGCGTTCGGGACGCCTCTCGGCCGCGCGGTGATGGCGCTGTCGGACGTGGTCGTCGTGGAGAGTCACGCCGGCCACACCCTCCGCGGAGAGCTCGAGGAGGTCGCCGCCGCGGCCAGCCACACCGGTGCACGCATCGCGGGCGTCGTCCACCTCGCACCCGCGCCGAAGCAGGGACTCTGGGTCCGGACCTCCGCTCACGTGGCGAGGCGTCGGCGTGCTTGATCCGTCTTCTCCGACCAGCGAGCACGGCCACCTCGCTGCGCTCGCGCGCGGAAGCGCCGCCACGCTCGCCGGCGCCCTGGTGAGCACGGTCGCGAGCTTCGGGCTCGTCATCCTGGTCACCAGGTCGGTCGAGCAGGAGGATGCCGGGACGTTCTTCGCCGCGACGGCGGTCTTCGTGGTCGCCCTGGCGGCCGCCGGGCTGGGCACCGACACCGGTCTCGCCCGCTTCGTCCTGCAGTACGACGCCGACCGCCCCCGTGCTGTCCGCGCGCTGCTGCGTGCGGCCGTGGTCCCCGTGGTCGTCTGCTCCTGCGGCCTCGGGCTCGTCCTCTTCCTGTCGGGACCGGCCACCCGCCCTCTCGCATGGGCGCTGCCGATCGCGGCGCTCGCCGACCTGTGCCTCGCCGCGGCGCGGGCCCACGCGAGGTTCGGGTCGACGGTCGTGATCGACCGGATCGTGCGACCGGGGCTGCAGATCGTCCTGGTCGGCCTCGCCCTGGTCCTGGGTGCGGGCAACGCCTGCATGGCCGCCGCCTGGGCCGGTGCGTACGCCGTCGCGGCGGTGCTCGCCGCGTACTCCCTCGCCGGCCTGCTCGGGCCGGGCTCCTGGCGGCGCACCGAGTCGCTGGGCCGCCGGTTCTGGTCGTTCACGTGGCCCCGGTCGGTGGCGCGGATCTCGCAGGTCACCATCCAGAAGGCCGACATCGTGCTGGTCGCGTGGTTGCTGTCGCCCCGCGACGCCGCTGTCTACACGGTCGCGACGCGGTTTGTCGTGTTCGGTCAGCTGGCCAGCCAGGCGGTCTCGTCCGTCGTGCAGCCGCGGTTCACCGCGATCCTGGCGACGGAGGGCGATGACAGCGTCCTGCGCCGCGTGTTCCACGTGTCCGCCTCCTGGAGCGTGCTCCTGGCCTGGCCGGTCTACCTCTGCGCGGCGGCGGCGCCGGCGGCGTACCTCGGCTGGTTCGGGGAGTCCTACACCTCCGGCGAGGCCGCCCGCGTCGTACTGATCATGTCCGGCGGCATGCTCGTCGCGGTGGCATCGGGCCCGGTCGACACGCTGCTGCTCATGGCGGGCCGGAGCGGTCTGAGCCTGGCCAACACGCTGATCGCCCTCGCCCTCGACCTCGGGCTGTGCCTGCTGCTGCTTCCCCTGATGGGCATCACCGGTGCGGCGGTCGCCTGGGTGACCGCCCTCGCCGTCCGCTGCGCTCTCGCCGTCGTACAGCTCCGGGCCGACCTGCGGCTGGTCCCGGACGTGCGCGGGCTGGCCCTGGCCGGATCGCTGCCGGTCCTCTGCCTCGCGGTCCCGGTGGGACTGGTCGGACTGCTGGTCGGTCTCACCCCGGTGACCTGGCTCATCGCCTGCCTGGTGGCGGCGGTCGGCTACGCCGCGGCCGTCTGGAGGCTCCGGGCGCCCCTCGGTGTCGACGCGTTCCTCGACGGCCTGCGGTCACGATCGAAGGAGTTGGTGATGACATGAGCATCCGGACTGTGGCCCGATGGGTCCGACCGAGGCTCCCGGCATGGGCGGTGCAGGCGGTCCGCCGTATCGTCCACGGCTGGGGTTGGCTGACGGCCGACCTGCGGACGCCGCCGGCGGTGATCGTCGTCGGGGCCCAGCGGGCCGGTACGACGACGATGTTCCGGCTGCTGAGCGAGCACCCCCAGCTGAGCCGGCCGACCCAGGTCAAGGGGACGGGCTACTTCGACGACAACCACCACCGCGGGCCGCGGTGGTACCGCGCGCACTTCCCGCTGTCCCTCCGTCGAGGGGGCCGGCGGCCCGGGCAGCGTGCGTTCGAGTGCAGCGGCTACTACCTGTTCCATCCGCTCGCGGCGGAGCGGATCGCCGCGGAGCTTCCCGAGGCCCACGTCGTCGTGATGGTGCGCGACCCGGTCGCGAGGGCGCACTCGGCGTACCGGCACGAGCGGGCCCGCGGGTTCGAGACGCTCGAGTTCACCGAGGCGATCGACCGCGAGGCCGAGCGGACCGCGGGCGAGGCCGAGCGGCTGGCGGCCGAGCCGGGGAGCACGAGCTTCGAGCACCGGCACCACGGCTACCTCCAGCGCGGCGAGTACGCCGGCCAGATCGAACGGTTCGTGAGCGCGCTCGGTGAGGACCGGGTGCACGTGATCGACGCGGACGCCCTCTTCGCCGACCCCCACGGCGTGTTCGCAGACCTGCAGCGGGGCCTCGGCCTCGAGGCCTGGCAGCCGACCGAGGTCGGCCGCTGGAACGAACGTCCCGGCCGCGAGCTGGCCGCCGACGTCGAAGCACGGCTGCGGCTCCACTTCGAGCCGCACGATGCCGCCCTCACCCGATTGTTGGGGCGGCCACCCACCTGGCGGAAGGAGCCTGTCCCGTGACATCACTCTCGACCCGAGCCCTCAGGCGCTCGGTGCTCTCGGCCCCGGTACGACACCGGATGGCGCGCGTCGCCCTCTGGCACCCGGGCACCGTGGACGTGCGGTTGGACAAGCTCCTGCTCGGAGGGCAGAGCACGCTGACCGCTCATGAGTTCGCGATCGCGAGCGGAGACTCGCTCTGGCCCTCCCGTCGGGTTGTCGACGGGCCGCACGCCGACCTCCTGGAGCGTGCCGCCGGCGGCCCGCTCTCCGACGCCGACATCCTGGCGTCGCGCTACGGGTCGATGGCGCGGACGTGCGTCCGGCACGCAGGTCGCTACTTCACCGCGACCGACGACCAGGGCATCGTCGAGGAGGCACGAGCGTTCCTCGACCGTGCGGCCGGCTCGGCCGACCCGGCCGAGCCGGAGGTGGCCGGCGACCACCACTCGGCCCCCGGCGTGCCGGTCCTGGTGTCGCGGATCGCGGGATCGGAGTGCTACCAGGTGATCGACGGACACCACCGGGTCGCGCTGCGTGCCGCCTCCGGCGACCGCACGATTCCCGTCCGGGTACGTCGCGGCCAGGTCACCACGCCGCTGCAGGACCTCCTGCTCAAGATGTCGTGGATCGGTGGCAACAAGGAGCTGTACCAGCCGATCCGGTCGCCCGAGCTCGAGGGCGGGTGGGCCACGGTCCGGCGCTGCACGGACAGGTTCGCCTCGATGCAGCAGATGCTGCGCCACCTCGAGATCGAGCCCACGGGCAGCAGCTACCTCGACGTCGCGAGCTGCTACGGATGGTTCGTCGCCCGGATGGACGCCGAGGGATTCGCTGCGGAGGGGCTCGAGCGGGACCCGCTGGCGCCGGGGCTCGGCCGCATCGTCTACGGCCTCGACCAGGACCTGATCCGGGTGGGCGACGCGGTCACCCTCCTCGGCTCGGCCCGCCGGCAGTGGGACGTGGTGTCGTGCTTCAGCCTTCTCCACCACTTCGTGCTCGGCCGCGGCTCCTGCGGTGCCGAGGAGCTGGTCCGGCGGCTCGACAGCGTCACCGGCCGCGTGCTCTTCCTCGACACGGGCCAGGAGCACGAGGACTGGTTCAGCACGTCGCTGCGGGGCTGGGACGCGGAGCGGGTGGCCAGCTTCCTGCGCGAGCACACGACGTTCGACCGGGTCATCGACCTCGGTCCCGACCAGGACGCGGTTCCGCCGTACGAGAAGAACTACGCGCGGCACCTCTTCGCCTGCGTACGGTCATGACGACGGGATTCGCCATGACACAGGACCTGCTGATCACCGCACAGGAGATGTGGCCCGGCTCCGAGCTGGTCGACGCCCGCGAGTCGCGCGACGACCGCCCGGTGCGGGCGCGGTACGCCGTGGTGCCCCGGGCGAGCACGCCGCACGCCCTGGTGCCGTTGGACCCGCCCGGTGCCGCGGCCGCGTCGCTGCGCAGGTTGAGCTCGGCGTCGACCTTCTGGGACGCGTCGACGCGGCTCTCCGCCGCCGCAGTGGCGCGCGCGTGGCCACGGATCCTGCGCGACAGGGTCGAGATCAGGGGCGGTGACCCCGGGCTCGCCGACTACCTCGCCCAGCTGCTCGGCGAACCGGTGACCTTCAGCATCAGCATCGGGACGGCCCGGGTGAACCGGAAGCCCGTGCTGCAGGTCTTCGACGAGCAGGGGCAGTGCCGCGCCTTCGCCAAGGTGGCGTGGTCGGAGACCACCAAGTCGGACGTCCGGGCGGAAGGCCGCGCGCTGGCGTCGCTCGGCGATCGGAAGTTCCGCAGCCTCGAGCCGCCCGCGCTCCTTGCGCGTGGCAGCTGGGGGGAGCGGCCCGTGCTCGTGACCACGGCGCTCCGCCCACCGGCCTGGACCTGGTCGAACCGACGACTGGTGCCGCCGGTGGAGGCGATGGAGGAGCTGGCATCGGCCTTCGCCGTGCCCGACTGCACGCTGGCCGCCGCCCCCTGGTGGGAGCGGCAGTGGCGGACCGTCGGGTCGCTCGCCGACCAGCTGCTCCGCGGCCGGATGGGCCGTGCCCTCGACCGCGTCGGCTCGATCGCACAGGGCCGCGTGCTCGCGTGGGGCGCCTGGCACGGCGACTGGACGCCGTGGAACATGGCGCGCAGCCGCAACGGTGTCCTGCTGTGGGACTGGGAGCGCTTCGAGATCGGCGTCCCGCGCGGGCTCGACCCCCTCCACTACGTCGTCAACGCGACCGCCGTCGAGAACGGACCGACGCCTCCCGATGCCGTGATCGCGGCCCTCGCGAGTGCGACGCGCAGTGATCTCGCGCCGCACTCCGAGGAGCACCTGCTCAGCCTGCTCTACCTCGTCGCGATCACGACCAGGTACGTCTCGCTCTCCGAGGCCGAGGGAGGCCGGCACATCGCTGCGCGTGGCCTCCAGATGCTCGACGCGTTGGAGCAGCTGGCCGCGACCTGAGCCGTCCGCGACCCGTCGCGACCCGTCGCGACCCTCAGCGCGCGATCGCCGTCGAGAACTTCATGGCTCGTCCGAAGGCGTCCCGCTTGGCGACCGGCGAGAGGTCCCACGGGGCGATGCTGTTGAGCGTCGTGTCGAAGTAGCGAGTACGCCACGCCGCCGTGCCGCTTCAGGAGGTTGACCGACTCCCGGATGTGCCCCGGTCGGGCGTCGGCAGCGACGTCAGTGACGCCGGTCTCCGCCAGCCCCCAGGCGACGTCCGCGCGCCGGGACCACCGTGCGATCTTCCGGTAGTACTCGGCGAAGCTGGTCCAGCTCGTGGTGGTCTCCCCGTCCTTGACCACGCCGTACTGCTGATAGATGTCGAAGCCCGCGACGTCGATGTTGACGTTGCGTGGCCAGATGTTGCGCAGGCTGTACTCCGGGTCGCCGTAGAACTGGTGCCATCCGGTCACGATGACGGTGAACGCGACGTTGCGGGCGGTACGGCGCACGATCGGCACCAACCGCTCCTGCATCCTGCGCCACGCCTGGACGTTGCCGTCGCCCTCGGGCTCGTGGTGGAAGGCGACCCACACCGGGCCGTCGAGACGCGACAGCTTCCGCGACAGCCGCCGCGCCCACGCGTCGCCGCGGCCGGTGGCCATCGACTCCCACGAGTAGGGCAGCTTGAAGCTGATCCACGGGAGGCGGCGCCGCTCGAGGTCGTGCCGCGCGGTGCGCACGGCACTGTCGACGTCATCCGCGTCGTAGAAGGTGCGACGCACACCGAGGCGGCCCACAGCGGCCTCCAGGTTGCGCGGGTCGGTGTTCGACCCGTGGGTGGCGCCGACGTACGCGCCGCAGGCGGGGATACCCCGCCGCGAGTACCGGCAGCCGTTGGTGAGGACCCGCCGCGGGCCGGCCGTCAGGGCCTGCGCGTCCGGCTCCGACCGGTGGGTGGACAGGGTCCGATCCGGTGCAGCCGAACCCGATTGCGGTGCCGCCACGACCGACACGGCGACCGCCGCGACCACCGCGAGCGACCATGCTCTCCATTGTCTGCAGGCGCGAACCACGCCCTCACCTCCCCGTCCCGAGCCGCGCGGGTGAGCACGGCGACGTCCTTCTGACCGGCCGAACGATCGCATCCCGGACGGGGGCGTCGGCAAATGCGTACCCAATGATGGGGATGCAGGATACCGGGACCGTCAGGCGGTGGGCGGCCTATCGGGCGGGGTCGGGCGGGCTCGGGGTGGGGAGGGTCAGATGCCGTGCCCCCTGCGGTGGGCGAGGTCGAGGAGGCGCTCGGCGCTCACGAGGTGCAGGGCGACGGCCGCGGCGAGGTAGGCGCGCCTCTCCCGGGGAGACGCCGCCGCGCTGCGGAACGACCAGCGCAGCGCACCGGAGCTCCCGAGCGCTGCCAGGGCGAACGCCTTCCGTCCGTAGAGCCTGGCCAGCGCGCGGCGGTCCTCGTGGAAGACAGCGTGCTTGGCGAGCCCGTAGTCGATCGCGTCGACGATCGTCCGCCACTGCGTCGAGAACAGCGAGCTTCCCCAACGCACCCGGACGAGGGGTTCCTGCACGACCTCGAAGCCTCCGGCCCCGGCGGCGCGGATCATCCAGTCGAAGTCCTCTCCGTAGCTGCCGGGGATGTCCTCGTCGACGAGACCGATCGTGGTGAGCAGCGCGTCGCGGCGTACGAGCACGGTGGACGGGTGCGCCTCCATGACCCGGTTGCGGACCAGGTTGCGCAGCTCGAGGTCGGCCGGTGTCGGCACGCGCTCGGTGAGCCGCCCCTCGTAGTCGATCTCGATGCCGGTGACGCAGGTGGGCGGCCCGTCCGGTGTCATCGCCTCCACCTGGTGGCGGAGCTTGTCCGGGTGCCACACGTCGTCGTCGTCACAGAAAGCCACGAGACCCGCGTCGCCCGCCAGGATGCCGGTGTTGCGTGCCCCGGCGAGTCCGGGCGACCGGCCGTTGGTGACGATCTCCACCGGGCGATGGGTGTCGCTGCTGCGCAGGGTCTCGTCCGGTTCGCTGCGGTCGAAGACCACGATGCAACGGATCGTGCCCGCGTAGCGTTGCGACGTCACCGCGGCGAGTGCCTCCCGCAGCAGCACCGGACGGTTGTGGGTCGCGATCACGACGTCGACATCGGGTGCGGCGGGACCGTCGTCCGGCGCCGGTGCGTCCGATGGTGGGGTCGGCTGTGGGTTCATCGTCGTCCTCTTCTCATGCGGGTGCCGGCGCCCAGGGCCGCGAGGCCGAGCAGTACGCCGAAGGCGAGTCCGGTGGTCACCGGGACCGCCGGGTCGGTCGGGACCCGGTCGAGCTCGCCGACGCGGATCACGTGGCCCACCTCGGGCCGATGGGTGTTCAGGTGGTCGAGAGCGGCACGGAGGTAGCTCCGCACGCCTTGCTGGGAGGGATCGCGCGCATCGATGGCACCGAGCTGTTGCTGGAGCCTGGCGATCATGTCGGTCCGTTGTCGCTGGAGATAGCGGTTGCGTTCGACGAGGTACGAGTCGGCGACGGCGACGGCCACGGTGCGGGGGTCCGTGGCGTCGGACGTCGACACGGTGACCTCGAGGATGCTCGACAGCGGTGGCGCCACCAGCGCGACCGACGTCCGCAGCCGGTCCGGCGACATCTTGACCTTGCGGCCGGCCCGCACGAGGGCCCGCTCGGACCGGAGGAGCGCCGCCTCGGTGTCGATCGTCGACGGCTCGGGGTCCTCCGTGGACTGGGTCATGCCGTCTTTCAGCTCCCGGGCGGCGGACCCGATGTCGAGGTAGGTGGGCGTCGGCGTCAGCGCGACGGCGACGGTGCTCGACACCGGTGTGGTCGCGCCGGCCGAGACCAGGGCGCCGACTCCGGCACCGAGGATGCTCGCGCAGGCCAGGACAGCCACCTCGGCGGCGCGCGGGCGACGCAGCGCGGGAGCGCGACTGGGTGAACGGCCTGGTTCGGCAAGGCCCTCGCGCCACACGAGCGCGATCGCCACCATAGCGATCATCAACGGCAGACCGAGCGTGTCGTAGACCACCAGCTGGAGCAGGTAGCAGGCGACCACGAAGGTCGCGATCGTCTCGTTCGTCGTCCGGCACCGCCATGTCCGGGTGAGGGCGAGGACGAAGAACACCAGGAAGAACATCAGCCCGAGGACGCCCTGGGAGAAGAGCACCAGCCACAGCTGGCCCTGGGTGCCGAGCGGTGGCACCCCGCAGGCGGGGCACTCGGGTGTCGCGCCGCCGGCGATCGAGGAGAAGCTGCCCTGGACGTCACGGGTGCTGCCGAAGCCCACGACGGGGGAGCCGCTCGTGACCGACTCGACCGTCGCGGTCAGCAGCTGTGACCGCCGCTCGTTGCTGTGCGGGTTCTCCAGCCGGGCCGCGTAGGTGTCGCCGAGCGGCGTCTCGCTGGCGACGGTGCCGCCGATCAGGACCAGCGCCACCACCGCGACCAGGGCGAGCGGCTGGCGTCGTACGGCGAGGAGGACGAGTACGCCGACGCAGCCCGCAGCGAGAGCGCCCCAGAGCCCGCGGTTGAGGCTGAACACCACGGGCACCAGCGCCACCGCGAGCACCGGGACGGCCACCCACCGGACTCGCTTCCGGAAGCCGGCCGCGGCGGCGACGAAGAACACCAGCGACAGCGCGAACATGCTGCCCCAGGTGTTGGTGAACGCGAACGGTGCCTTCGGGCGTGGCTGCGGATCGCCGAGCACGGTCTGCACGTCGGCGGCCTCGGCCGACACGAGCGACGCCACGAAGGAGTTGCTCCGCAACCCTCCCGGCAGCACCATCTCGACCGGGGTCGTGATCCTCAGCTCGGGGGCGAGCAGACCCAGGAGCCCGCCCGCGACCGTCACGACGAAGACCCAGGCGATCAGGCGGTGCACCGTCCGGTCGGGGAACCGGGTCCTCGACGCGTTGCCGAGCCAGACCAGCACGACGGTGCAGGCGACGTACCACGCCAACCGGTAGCCGAACACCAGGAGACGGCCCGAGCCGCCGTCGTCGTCGGCGGCGCCCGGTGCGGCCGCCCAGAGCACCCCCGCGCCGAGGGCGACCCAGACCAGGAACAGCAGCCACCACCCGAACCGCGGCGGCACGAGGACCCGGCGGCGGTGCCAGAGGTCCGCCACCATCGGGACGGCGATCAGGAGCAGCACGACCTCCAGCAGGCCGAGCAGCCACCAGACGGGCAGGCCGGCGATGCCGACGACGAACGCGACCTGTGCCGCGCGCTCGGCTCGCTGCTCGCGGCGCGCTGCGCCGACGGGCCTGGGGGCCACCATGGACGAAGCCAACCTCCCCGGCGCGTCGTGTGGCTCACCAAATTTGGGTGACTCTCGGGCCGTGCCGGTCCGACCCCCCCGGAGGTGCCTAATGTCGCCGAAGGAGGGCGGTCTGCCCGTTTGAACGGACGGCTGGAGAGGGGAGGGCCCGGTGGAGGGTTCCCGGAGCAGAAGGACGCGCGCCGCAGTCGCGGCCGCCTGCTGCGCGCTCGTCGCCGCGATGTTCGCCGTCGCCGGCCCGTCGCCGTCGACCGCCGACACCGTTCCCGGCGGTCAGCTCGTCAGTGAGACCGCCGCCGCGGGCACCCCCCACGTGCTGGACGGACGGGTGCTCTCGGTGGTCCAGGTCGGCAACACCGTCATCCTGGGCGGCACCTTCACCCGGGCCCGCAACGACAGCAGCGCGACCGAGCTGACCCGCCGCGGCCTGCTCGCCTTCGACGCGACCACCGGACAGATCAGCACCACGTTCGTCCCCAACCCCAACGGCACGGTCCAGGTCGTGCTCCCGTCCGGCGACGGGAGCACCGTGTACGTCGGCGGGTCCTTCACCTCCATCGGTGGCACCAGCCGTCAGCGCGTCGCCCGGATCTCGGTCGCCAACGGGTCGGTGGTGTCGGCGTTCAACGCCGGCGCCGTCACCGGCCAGGTGCGTGACCTCCGGCTGAGCGCCGGGCGGTTGTGGGTCGCGGGTGCCTTCACCCACGTCAACGGGCGGGCGCAGCGCGGACTCACCACGCTCAACCCGACCACCGGAGCCTCGCTGACCTACATGGCGCTCCAGGTCGCGGGCACCCACCGGGCAGGTGTCGGCGTCACCCAGGTCCTCAAGATCGACATCACGCCCGACGGCAGCCGACTGGTCGCGATCGGCAACTTCGACACGCTCGCCGGTGTCCGCAACCACCAGCTCTTCATGCTCGACCTGACCGGCACGACCGCGCGGCCCGCCGGCTTCCGCACGGCGTTCTACACCTCCGGCTGCTCGACCTCGTTCGACACCTACATGCGCGACGTCGACATCTCGACCGACGGCATGTTCTTCGTGGTCGTGACGACCGGCGCGTACGGCGGCAGCACCGCCGCCTGCGACACGGCCGCGCGCTTCGAGGTCGCCTCGACCGGCGCCGACGTCCGTCCGTCGTGGGTCGACTACACCGGCGGCGACACCAGCCACTCGGTCGAGGTCACCGCCGACGCCGTCTACGTCGGCGGCCACCAGCGGTGGTGGAACAACCCGTTCGCCGGCGACTCGCCCGGTCCGGGCGCGGTGTCGCGGGAGGGCATCGCCGCGCTCAGCGCCGTCAACGGCCTGCCGTTCTCCTGGGACCCGACCCGCACCAAGGGCGTCGGCGTCTTCGACTTCCTGATGACGTCCCAGGGACTCTGGGTGGCCTCGGACACCGACCGGATCGGCAACTGGCAGTACAAGGCGCGGATCGCCCGGTTGCTGCGCAACGGGACGACGTACCCCACCGTCACCGTGCCGACGCTTCCCGGTTCCGTCTACGCGGGCGGGCCGGCCGGCCTGACCCGGCGTGCGCACGACGGCACGTCCCCGGGCCCCGCTCAGCCGGTGGGGACGGGCGGCCTGGACTGGGGCACCGTGCGGGGTTCGTTCATGATCAACGGCTGGCTCTACCTCGCCAGGTCCGACGGCTCGTTCACCAGGCGGACCTTCGACGGCACTACGTACGGTCCCGTCGTTGCCGTCGACACGGCCGACGAGATCACCAACCTGGCCGCGTGGCACACCGACATCTCGTCGATGACCGGCATGTTCTACGACCGCGGACGGATCTACTTCACCCGCACCGGGTCGGACGAGCTCAGCTACCGCTACTTCAACCCGGAGAGCGACGTCGTCGGCGCGGCCCGCCTGGTCGCGTCCGGCCGGACGGGCGACTTCGTCCCGTCGCAGGTCCGCGGCATGTTCACCACCGGATCCTTCCTGTACTGGGCGACCGGGTCCGGTGAGCTGCGGCGGATCTGGTGGGCGCAGACACCCCAGGCCGGGTTCCCCTCCGGTGCCGCGACGGTCGTCGGCGGCCCCGGTGTCGACGGCGTCGAGTGGGACGCCGGCACCCTGTTCCTCGCCCAGCACTCGCCGGGCGGATGAGACGTGCCCACCCCCGTTGCCCCGTCCCCGGCACGGGGGTGGGCCGCTGCCCTGGCTGGCGTCGTGGTCGCGTCAGCGGTCCTCGCTGCGTGCGGCGCGCGGGCGACCCCCGTCGAGGACTCGGAGAACCCACGTGGAGACGACGTGCTGGCGACGTACGACCTTGCTCTCGACCTCGATGACGTCGCGGTTCCGGGCGACGTGGTGCCCGGAGCCCGGAACCGCGGTCGTGCCGAGGTCGAGGTGTACGTCGTGACCGCGGGCGGCGGCAGCCTGACCTGGGTCGCCGGTCGCGACAGCGGCCGGGCCGTCCGTACGCCGCGGTACTCCCCGGACGGCGAGGTCGCGGCCGCCGCGCTGGTGATCTGGCCGGAGTCTTCGGAGCACGATCCGCTCAGTCCCGGGTTGCACGACTTCACGATCGGTGCGGACTTCCTGATGGATCCGTCGGCGCCGGGCCGGGCCGAGGACGACGGCGACAACCTCGTCCAGCGAGGGAGGTACGACGCCGGCTCGCAGATCAAGCTGCAGGTGGACGACGGCGTGCCGTCGTGCCGCGTCGCGGGTAACGCCGGCGAGGTCGTCCTGACCGCCGGAGAGGCCGTCACGGCCGGCCACTGGTACCGGCTCAGCTGCGGCCGAACCCAGGGCGAGATCTGGATGGCGCTGCTCGACCTCGAGGAGTCCGCCCCTGCGACGAGCACCAGGAGCACCGCCGATCCGGGTGCCGTCCGGCTGGCCGGCACGCCGCTGTCCGTGGGCGCGAAGGTGAATGCCGAGGGACTGATCGACCCCGAGTCCACCGACCAGTTCAACGGCCAGATCGACCGGGTCTACGTTGATGTCCAGCGCTGACGTCCGCAAGACCAGGGTCGCCGTGGTCGCCGCGCGACAGCTGGAGGGCCAGGCCATCACCGCGGCGCTGCGGACGCGACGGTTCGTGCCGGTGCTGTTCCCGTGGCCGCGTCGTACCGAGGGCGGCCGCGCGTTCAACCGGCGGCTGGTCCGGCACCGGATCTCCGTCGGCCTGATCCTGTGCGACCTGGACACCCCTGACCTGCTCCACGACGTCGAGCTGCTCGTCACCCAGGACGCCGCCCGCTGGCTGGTGCTGACCGAGACGCCGCCCGGCCCGCGCTGGGGTGCCGTGCTGGAGAGCGGTGCCCTCGGGGTCCTGCCGACCTCGATCCGGATCACCAGCCTCGTCGCGGCGATCCGGGGCGCGGTGGTGGGCAGGTCGCCGACGCCCCCGGAGCTTCGCGAACGGGCGATCAAGGACTGGCGGGAGATCGCCGAGGAGCAGCGCGCGCTGGTGCGGCGGATGGAGCGGCTCACCCACCGGGAGTTCGAGGTGCTCGGGCTGCTCTACGACGGGATCTCCGTCCGCCGGATCGCCGAGGCGTCCGGTGTGTCGGAGGCGACGGTCCGGACCCAGGTGAAGGCGGTCCGGCGCAAGCTGGACGTGGACTCACAGCTGGCCGCGGTCGCGACGTACCGCAAGGCGCTGGAGGTCTTCCCGCGCCGGCGCTGGAGTCACGCGTAGAAGCGCAGCTCCCACGTCTCCTCGGTGAACGTGACGACGGCGCCGTCGACCGTCCAGATCTCGGGGTCGGCGTCCTGCAGCGCCACGTCGTAGAGCGCCGAGCCGTCCTCGTCGAGCACGGTCAGCGTGCTGCCCGAGACCTGGTACCGGTCGATGAGCGGGCCGCCCTTGCCGCCGAACTTCGTCCCGGTCTCGTCGTCGCCGGGGGAGTCGCACTCCTCGGCGTCGGCGGTCCCGGTCTCCTCGCCCGTCTCCGGGTCGAGGTAGACGGGGTCGATGACCTCGGTGTCGCTGCACACCAGGACGGTGTCGTCGACGGCCGCCACCAGCGGCGAGCCGTAGGTGTTGCCGTAGGACCACAGCCGGCGGCCGTCCGCGGCGTCGTACGCCAGGACGCTCGAGCCCTCGTCGATCGACCACGACTGGGAGACGACCAGCACGTCCCCGACCTGCACGACGTCGACCGGCGACCAGTCCTCCTCGAACGTCGCCGACCACGCCACCGCCGCGTCCTCGCCGATCACCTCGGCCGTCGGGGCGTCGGTCCCTCGGGCATCGTCGTCACCGCGGTCGACGACGACGGCGGCCAGCGCTCCGACGAGTACGGCGCACAGCGCGCCGGCCACGAGCAGCCACGGCCAGATCGGGCGGCGTCGCGGCGGCACCGGGAACGCGGGGTAGGACATCCGGGCAAGGTAGCCCCGCCCGACCGCGCTCCGGTGCCGAACGGCCGGAATTCACCCCAGATGGGTGATCCGGCCGGCCGGCGCGTCAGGCGGCCTTGGCGGCCTGCAGCTTGCGCGCGTCGCGCTCCAGCCGGAGCTGGGCGACCCGACGGGTCCGCTTGTCGGCGGTGGAGATCTTGTAGAGCATCACCAGCTGCTGGGGGAGGTTCTTCGCGTTGGTGGTGGCGAGCCAGCCGTTGGGCAGCGACAGCCGGACGACCCGGTGCCACGCGCTCGCGACCTGCTGCGGGAGCGGCGCCTCGTGGTAGTTGAGGCCGTACTTCTCGAAGATCTCCTTGACCCGCGGCGCGACCTCGGCGTACCGGTTGCTCGGCAGGTCGGGGAACAGGTGGTGCTCGATCTGGTGCGACAGGTTGCCGCTCATGATGTGCATCGCCTTGGAGCCCGAGATGTTGGCGGAGCCGAGCATCTGCCGGACGTACCACTCGCCCTGCGTCTCCTTGTCGGGGATCGACTTGAGCTCGAAGGTCTCGACGCCCTCGGGGAAGTGGCCGCACATGATGACCGAGTGCGACCACAGGTTGCGCACCAGGTTGGCGGTGAAGTTGGCGGCCAGGGTGGGCAGGAACGAGCCGGTCGGCAGCGAGAGCAGCGGGTGGACGACGTAGTCCTTGGTGGCCTGCTTGCGGATCTTCTTCAGGGTCGCCTTGGCGGCCCGCTTGAACGCCTCGGGGCGCTTGTCCTTCGGCTTGGCGAGGTTGCGGCCGAGCTCGAGGTCGTACGCCGCGATGCCGTACTCGAAGAAGCAGGCGTTGATGAAGTTCCACAGCGGCTGACCGAGGTGCATCGGGTGCCACCGCTGGTCCTCGTCGACGCGCATGATGCCGTAGCCGAGGTCGTTGTCCTTGCCGACGATGTTCGTGTAGGTGTGGTGCACCTGGTTGTGCGAGTGCTTCCAGCCCTCGGCGGTCGACGCGTTGTCCCACTCCCAGGTCGTCGAGTGGATCTTCGGGTCACGCATCCAGTCCCACTGGCCGTGCATGACGTTGTGGCCGATCTCCATGTTCTCGAGGATCTTGGCGATCGAGAGGCCGACGGTGCCGACGAGCCACGCCGGCGGGAGCGCGCTGAACAGCAGGACCGCGCGCGAACCGAGCTCCAGCTTGCGCTGGACGTCGACCATCTTGCGGATGTACGCCGCGTCGCTCTCACCCCGCGCGTCGATGATCTCCTGACGGATCGCGTCGAGCTCGGCACCGATCGCCTCGATGTCCTCGGGCGTCAGGTGCGCGGTCGGGTTGACGGGCTGCTTGGTGATGACAGTCATGAGGTCTCCTTACGAGAAGTTCGGTGGTCGAGGAGTCGCGCTGGCGACCGTCTCGAGACTCAGTGGTCGATGCGGCACGCGCCGGCGGCGGCGCTGATGCAGGTCTGGATCGGGACGCCGCCGGGACCGGTCTCCCCGGGTACGGCGACGGTGAGGTCGCCGGTGCGCAGGTCGCGCACCGCGCCTTCCTTCATCGGCAGGACGCAGCCCATGCAGATGCCCATCCGGCACCCGCTCGGCATGAGCACGCCGGCCGACTCCGCGGCGTCGAGGATCGGGGTCGCCCCGTCGGCCTCGACCTCGGTGCCGTTCTGCTCGAAGGTCACGGTCCCGCCGGCGGCGGCCGTGTCGGTGTCGACGACCGCCGGTCGGAACCGCTCGGTGTGCAGGGTCAGGTCGCGCTCGGCGTAGTAGGCCTCGAGCGTGTCGAGGAGCCCCGCCGGGCCACAGGCGTACGCCGTCCGCTCGGCCAGGTCCGGCACCTCGGCCTCGAGGTCGTCGGTGGTGAGCAGGCCGTCGACGTCGGTGTGCCGCTCGATCAGACGCACCCGGCCGGTCTCGGCGTACTGCCGCATCTCCTGGCCGAAGATCACCTCGGGCCGGGCCATCGCCGAGTGGACGAGCACGATGTCGGTCTCGGGAAGCGCGGCCTTGGAGAACAGGTTGCGCAGCATGCCGATGACCGGGGTGATGCCGGAGCCGGCGGTGACGAGCAGCAGCTTCGCCGGCAGCGGGTCGGGCAGCACGAAGTCGCCCTCGGCCGGGGCGAGGTGGACCATCTGGCCGGCACGGGCGCGCCGTACGAGGTAGTTGGAGACGGTGCCGCCGGGGATGGCCTTCACCGTGATGCTGACCTGGCGGTCGCGACGCACCGCGTGGGTCAGGGAGTAGCAGCGCCACAGGCGGACGCCGTCGACGTCGACGCCGATCCGGACGTACTGGCCGGGGACGTGCCCGCCCCAGTCGCGCCCGGGCTTGATCACGATGGTGGCGGCGTCGGCGGTCTCGGGACGGACCTCGACGATCCGGCCGCGCAGACCGGACGGAGTGCCACCGCGGAGCGGGTGGAAGTGGTCGAGGACGTCGTCGAGGGTCAGCGGGCTGACGGCGGCGTCGGCGACCGCACGGGCGCGCCGGCGGAGGCCGGTGACCGCGGACGGGGTCGAGGAACCGGACGCGGTCCGTTCGCCGGACCGGGTCAGTGCGGGGATGCTCATCAAGCTCACACCCTTACTATCCCGCCTGGAGGCGGTAAACTCCTGACTGCGATTGGTGAATCAAGACCAGGTTTTTCACCTCTGCGAACAACTCTGACGAATCCGTGAACGACTCTGGGACCAAAGGGTGGGGTGTGATGGCGGGTTCACGACGACGGCCGGCGCGAGCCGCGGTCGTCCCGGCCGAGATCGCGGCCGCGATGCGCGCCGAGCTGCCGGCGGTCGCCGACGACGTGGTGGTCGCGGTCATCGACGAGGTGCCCAGCTATGCGGACGCCTTCGCGGGGTCGATGGGCGAGACCATCCGGTCGGCCGTGCGGGTGGCGCTCGGCGGGTTCCTGTCGCTGGTGTCGGAGCGACGTGCCGACAGCCAGCGGACGCCGACCGCGCCGGCGATCGAGGGCGCCTACCAGCTCGGCCGCGGCGAGGCGCGGAGCGGACGCAGCTCGGAGGCCCTGCTGTCGGCGTACCGGATCGGCGCGCGGGTGGCCTGGCGCCGGCTGTCCGCGGTGGCCGTCGACCAGGGGCTCGACGCGACCGACCTGGCCGCGTTCGCGGAGGTGGTCTTCGCCTACATCGACGAGCTGTCCGCGGCGAGCGTGTCGGGCCACGGCGACGAGTCGGCGACCGCGGGCCGGGTGCGCGAGCGGCTGATGGAGCGGGTCGCCCAGCACCTGCTGAACGGAGCGCCCGTCGCGACGGTGACGAGCGCGGCCGAGCGTGCGGAGTGGTCGCCGCCGAGGACGCTCACCGCCGTGATCGTGCCGGACGCCCAGGTCGGCTCGCTGCTCCAGATGCTGCCGCCGGGCACGCTGCGGGCCGCGGAGCTCGCCGAGCTCGAGGGGACGACGCTCCTGCTGGTGCCCGACTCCGACGGCCCGGGGCGCACGGCGCTGCTGCGCGCCGTCGAGGGGCGCAGCTGCCTGGTCGGTCCGCCCCGTCCCTGGCTGGGGGTGCGGGCGTCGTACTCCCGGGCGCTGCGGGCGCGGGACCTCGGCCTCGACACCGACACCGAGGCGCACCTGCCCCGCCTCGTCGTGGCCGCGGATCCCGAGGCGCTCGCCGACCTGCGGGCGCAGGTGCTGGCCCCGCTCGAGGGCCTGCGTCCCTCGTCCGCGGCGAAGCTGACCGAGACGCTGCGCGCGTGGGTGCTGCACCAGGGCCGCCGCGACGACATCGCGACCGCGCTCTTCGTGCACCCGCAGACGGTCCGCTACCGCGTGGGTCAGCTGCGCGAGGCGTACGGCGACGCGCTGGACGACCCGGACACGATCCTGGCCGCGACGATCGCGCTGGGTGTCGAGCCGCCGGGCGAGGTCGGATCCGTAACGTAGAGGCATGTCGCGCCGCCCCGTCGCCGCCGGAGCGGCGCTGCTCGTCGTACTCGCCGGCACCACCGCGTGCGTGCCCGAGAGCTCCCAGGGACGGGCGAGCCGCGCCGCGGCGTCCGGGGCGGTCGCGGCCGGGGACGAGTACGTCGCGCTGGGCGACTCCTACACCGCGGCTCCGTTCGCCGGGCCGACCAATGCCAGCGACGTCTGCTGGCAGTCGGAGGAGAACTACCCCCACCTGCTCGCCGAGGAGCTCGACCTGGAGCTCGTCGACGTGAGCTGCGGTGGCGCCACCACCGATGCCGTCGCGTCGCCGCAGACCACCCTCGACGGGACGTCGCGACCGCCGCAGGCCGACGCCCTCTCCGAGTCGACGGACCTGGTGACCATCAGCCTCGGCGCCAACGACTTCGGTCTCTTCAGCGCGCTGGTGGTCGCCTGCGGCGAGCTCGCCCGCGAGGACCCGGAGGGCTCGCCGTGCGCCGATCAGGACGCTGCCGACGGCGGCAAGGCGGACAGGACCATCGACCAGGTCCGCGACCGGCTCGTCTCCGCGCTCGAGCACATCGTGGAGGCGGCGCCGGAGGCGCGGGTCGTCGTCGTCGGCTACCCGCAGTTCGCGCCCGACGGCGGGCCGCCGTGCGACAACCTCCCGTTCGCCGCCGGCGACTACGCCTTCGCCCGTCGCGTCAACGAGCTGCTCGTGCGGGCCCAGGCCGCGGCCGCGGGGGAGGTGGGCGTGGACTTCCTCGACGTCTTCCCCGCCACCGAGGGGCACGACATCTGTGCCGAGGACCCCTGGGTCGCCGGCGCCACCGCCGAGGAGGGACGCGGCATCCCCTACCACCCCTACCCGGAGGAGCAGGAGGCCGTCGCCACCGTGCTGGTCGAGCAGCTGACCTGACTCTCGGCGCTCTTGGCCGGAACTACCCGTTTCGGGGGTGTCGCGCGGTTACAGTCGCTGAATGCGTCGTGGTCTTCTTCCGCTCGTGGTGCTGCCCCTCCTGCTGCCGCTGACGGCGGTGGTGCCGGCCGAGGCGGTCGGGCGGGCGCCGGCCGCCGCGCCGTCGCCGGCCGCCGCTCCGGCCGACGAGATCGACATCGTCCCTCCGACGATCGCGTGGAGCGCGTGCGAGGAGTACGAGGACGCGGAGTGCGCGGTCGTGCGGCTGCCGCTCGACTACGACAACCCGGACGGGCCCAAGACGCCGGTCAAGCTGCTCCGGAAGAAGGCGACCGGGGACCGGATCGGCAGCCTGTTCGTCAACCCCGGTGGGCCGGGCGGGTCGGCGTACGACTTCGCGGCGTACGCCGGTGACCTGATCGGGCCGGGGATCTCCCGACGCTTCGACGTCATCGGGGTCGAGCCGCGGGGCATCGGCTACAACCAGCCGGCGACCTGCACCGTCGCGCGGGGCGAGGAGCCCAGCTATCCGCCTGTCGGCTACCCGTTCCCCGGCAAGCAGACCAAGCGCTGGATCCGGGCCGACAACAAGTTCAACCGGGCCTGCCGGGCGAAGCGGTCCGTGATCACCGACCACATGTCGACGGCCGACTACGCCCGCGACATCGACGTCGTCCGTCAGGCCGTGGGCGACGAGCAGCTCACCTTCTACGGCATCTCCTACGGCAGCATCGTGGGCCAGACCTACGCCGCGATGTTCCCCGACCGGGTGCGTGCCGTCGTCGTCGACGGCGTCCTCGACCCCGTCGCGTGGACGAGCGGCGGGCGCAAGGCGGGCCAGCCGTCGACGTACCGGCTGGGCAGCGGCGAGGGCGCCTACGAGGCGCTGGTCTCGGCGTTCGACGAGTGCGACCGCGTCGGCAAGACCCGCTGCGCGGTCTCCGGTCGCGCGAAGGAGATCTGGAAGCGGCTCTACCGGCGCGCCAAGCGCGGTGACCTGGTCATCGACGGTGGTCGGGTCAGGCCGCAGGACCTCGTCGGCAACGCGCTGGGCGCGCTCTACTCGGCATACGGCGTGCGCTACCTCATGCGGTTCCTGCGCGCCGCCGACCGCCGGAGCGACACTGCCGGGTCCGGCACCAGCAGGGTCGCGGGGTCGTGGGACGAGCTCGAGCGGATCCGGGAGAAGCGCGAGGCCGTCGGTCCGTACGGCGCCGGCCGGCCGCCCCTCCAGCAGCCCGGCCTGGGCCGCTGGGGCGTCGGGTTCCCGGCGGTCCTCTGCTCCGACGCGGTGAACCCGGACAACCCCCGCGCCTGGGCGCGCTACAGCCGGCGGGCCGACCGCACCCAGCCCTGGTTCGGACGGTTGTGGACCTGGGCCGGCTCGCTGTGCGCGCGCTGGCCGGGGACCGGCGGGCAGGACGCCTACCGCGGCCCGTGGAACGTCAGCACGTCGACCCCGCTGCTCGTGGTCGGCAACACCCACGACCCGGCCACGCCCATCCGCGGCGCCCGCGCCGCCAACCGGCACTTCGAGGACTCGGTGCTGCTGACCCTCGACGCCTGGGGCCACGGCGCACTCGGATCGAGCAGGTGCGCGGCGCGGAAGATGGCTGCCTACCTCATCGAGCAGCGGCTGCCGCGGCCCAGCACCTGGTGCTTGCCCGACCGCCCGCTCTTCCGCTGACCCCGCCCCTCGGTCGAATCGGCCGTGGTGGCCCCGCGAATCGGCCGCGGTGGCCATGCGAATCGGCCGCGGTGGCCATGCGAATCGGCCGCGGTGGCCCCGCGAATCGGCCGCGGTGGCCATGCGCGTCGGAATGGGCCGACCGCCATCGCCAACTCGAGGCGCGATCGCAGTCGATTCAACGGGCCACGGCGGAGGATTCAACGGGCCACCAGGGCCGATTCGCGGGGCCAGGGAGGTTGATTCGACGTCAGGAGTCGAGGGCCCGGATCGCCTCGGCGATGCTCAGCGTGCGGCGGGCGGACTCGACGTGGAGGTTCTCGACCATCCGGCCGTTGTAGGTGACGACTCCGCCGGTGCTCGCCTCGAACGCCTCGATCAGACCGCGGGCGTCCTCCACCGCCTTGTCGTCCGGCGCGAAGGCGACGTTGGCGCCGTCGACCTGCCCGGGGTGGATGAGGGTCTTGCCGTCGAAGCCCATCTGCCGGCCCTGCTCGCACTCGACGATGAAGCCGTCGAGGTTCTTCACGTCGTTGAAGACACCGTCGATGATCACGATGCCGGCGGCGCGGGCGGCCAGCAGCGCCAGCCCCAGACCGGTGATGACCGGCTGGCGTCCGGGGACGTGCTCGGCGTAGAGCTCCTTGACCAAGTCGTTGGTGCCCATCACGAAGCCGGTCAGCCGCTCGGAGGCCTGGGCGATGGAGAGCGCGTTGAGCATCGCGATCGGGGTCTCGACCATCGCCCAGAGCTTCGTGCTCTCCGCGGCGCCGGCCGCCTCGAGGGCGGCCACGAGCCGGTGCACCTCCTCGGCCGAGTTCACCTTGGGGACGAGTACGACGTCGGGGCCCGCCTTCGCCGCGGTGGCGAGGTCGTCGGCGTGCCACTCCGTGTCGATCCCGTTGACGCGGATGATGAGCTCGCGGGCGCCGTACCCACCGGAACGGACGGCCGCCGCGGCCGCCTCGCGGGCGGCGGGCTTCGCGTCGGGGGCGACGGCGTCCTCGAGGTCGAAGATGATCGCGTCGCAGGCGATCGACTTCGCCTTCTCCAGCGCCCGCTCGTTGGAGCTGGGCATGTAGAGGACGGAGCGGCGCGGGCGGAAGGTCTCGGACGTCATGGCTCAGGCCTCCACGGGCGGGATCGAGGTGCTGATGGCGATCTCGCAGTTCGAGCGCATTCTCAGCGTTTCCTTTCGTCGTACGGTCGCAGCGCTCTCACGCTTCGATCGCGTCGTACTGCTTCTTCAGCTCGGGGTCGATCGCGGCGAGCTTGTCCGCGAGCTCGACGAGCACGAGGCACTGCTTGAGCGAGGCGTCGTCCTCCATCTTGCCGTCGATCATCACCGCGCCGGTGCCGTCGCCCATGGCGGCGACGACGCGGCGGGCGTGCGCGATGTCCGCAGGTGTGGGGGAGAAGACCTTGTTGGCGATCGCGATCTGCTTGGGGTGCAGGGACCAGGTGCCGACGCAGCCGAGCAGGAACGCGTTGCGGAACTGGTCCTCGCAGGCGACCACGTCGGCGATGTCGCCGAACGGGCCGTAGTAGGGGTAGATGCCGTGGGTCGCGCAGGCATCGACCATCTTGGCGATCGTGTAGTGCCAGAGGTCCTGCTGGAAGACCGCGCGCTGTGCGTGGATCGGATCGGTGCCCTCGGCTGTGTCTTCTGGCCGCGGCGGGTCCTGGCGGACGAGGTAGCCCGGGTGGCCGCCGCCGACCCGGGTGGTCTTCATCTTGCGGTCGGCCGCGAGGTCGGCCGGGCCGAGCGAGAGGCCCTGCATCCGCGGGCTGGCGCCGCAGATCTCCTCGACGTTGGCCATGCCGCGAGCGGTCTCGAGGATCGCGTGCACGAGGATCGGGCGGTCGAGCCCGGCCTTCGCCTCGAGCTGGGCCAGCAGCCGGTCGATGTAGTGGATGTCCTCGGCGCCCTGCACCTTCGGGACCATGATCACGTCGAGCTTGTCGCCGATCGCCGGGACCAGCGTGGTCAGGTCGTCGAGCACCCAGGGGCTGTCGAGGGCGTTGATGCGGGTCCACAGCTGGGTCGTGCCGCCCGGACCGCCGAGGTCGGCGGTGCTCTGACCGATCTTCACCAGGCCCTCGCGGGCGGCGACCTTGTTGTCGGCCTTGACGGCGTCCTCGAGATTTCCAAGGAGAACATCGGGCGCCCCCGATCCAGGGCCGACCATCGCCGGGATCTTGGCGGCCATCTTCTCGTTGCTCGGGTCGAAGAAGTGGATTGCGCGGCTCGGCCGGGCCGGGATCTCGCGCACCGGGGTGGGTGCCCCGACGGCGAGCGGGCGGAAGAAGTCCTTGGGGCTCTTGTGGCTCACGGGCGGCAACCTACCGGCGCGTCACCGCGCGTGGGTATGACGCATCTCTCTCCGGCGGTGGGCAAGTACGGTCGGTCGGGTGACACCCGAGGAGATCGATGACTTCGCGCGGTCGCTGCCCGGCTGCAAGCGGAAGGGCACGGCGGCCCGGCCGGCCTGGTACGTCGACGACCGGCTCGTCGCCCGCCTCGACGAGCCGGGGTTCCTCGTCGTCCGGATGCAGTTCGACGTCCGTGAGCGGCTCGCGGCGTCGTACCCGGACACGTTCGGGGTTCCGCCGCGGTTCGAGAAGCACCTCAAGGTGCAGGTTGCGCTCGACCACGGCAACGACGACGTCATCCGCGACGCGCTCCGTCGGGCCTGGGAGATGCAGCGACGAGGATGAGGGGTCGACCACGGCCGCTCGGCCAGGCCCCTCGCGTCAGGGCCGGGCGACGAAGTAGACGTTGAACGGGTCCTCCTCGACGTCGTGCACCTGCACCGTGCCGAAGCCGGCCTCGCGCACCATCTGCTCGGCGGTCTGTCGTCCCCAGACGGTCCCCAGGCCGTCGCCGCCCTGACCGAGCGAGACCGACATGCAGTGCACGGTGGAGATCGCGTAGAGCAGGCTGGCCCACGGCAGCTCGCGGTTGTCCTCCAGGTTGCTCGACGCGTTGATGTCGACCATGAGGAACGTGCCGTCGGGCCGCAGCGAGCGACGGATGCGCTCGAGGACGGCGGCCGGGTGGGCCTGGTCGTGGATCGTGTCGAACGCGGTGACCAGGTCGTACGACGCCGCGACGTCCAGCTCGGCGACGTCCTGGACCTCGAACCGGGCGTTGGTCAGTCCCCACGCCGCGGCCTCGGCGCGGCCGGCGCCCAGCGCCTCCTCGCTGAAGTCGTAGCCGACGAAGGTGCTCGCGGGGTACTCGCGGGCGAGCAGGTTGACCGCATGTCCCTGGCCGCAGCCGACGTCGGCGACGGCGATGCCGGCGCGCAGCCGGTCGACCTCACCGGTCAGCGGGATGATCCGGTCGACGAGGGAGGCGTCGTTGACCGCAGCGCTCTCCTTGGCCTGGAGCTCGTGGAAGCCCGGGTAGTCGTCGTACGACAGGCCGCCACCGACGCGGAACGCCTGGGCCACCTTGGGCTGTACGGCGCCGCACAGCGCGAGGTAGCGGGTCATCCGCGCGAGGTTGTCCGGGCCCTCGCCGGTGAGGAACGGCGCGTGGTCGGGGCAGAGGTGGTAGGTGCGGTCGGCGGCGACGTACTCCACGAAGTCAGCCGTCACCATGCCGCCGAGCCACTCCCGCACGTAGCGCTCGTCGAGGCCGGCGGCGTCCGCGATCTGCTCGCTGGTCGCGGGCGGCAGCGACGCCAGGGTGTCGAAGAGCCCGAGCTCGCTGCCCAGGCTGGTCAGGACGCAGATCGCCCCGTCGTTGAGGATCCCGATGACGCGGGCGGCGACCTCCTCGGGGTCGACCGCTGTGGCGTCGGCGGGGGCGTCGGTCGTGCCGGGCTCGGTGCCGGCGTGCGTGGTTGTCATGGCTTCTCCTCGGTCGTGGTCGGGCCGGTCGCCCGACTCCTCGACGCTAGGGACGGGGCGGTGTCGCCCGCATCGGGCAGATGCACCATGCGCAGCCGGCGAGGGTGCGGCATTCGCCGTACGACGTCAGACCAGGCCGTGCTCGCGGGCCCAGGCCGCCGCGCCGGTGCGCGAGCTCGCCCCCGTCTTGAGGAAGATGTTGCTCAGGTGCCGGCCGACGGTCTTGTCGCTGATCACCAGGTCGGCCGCGACCTCCTTGTTGGTCGCGCCCGCCGCCACCCGGACGAGCACGGCGACCTCGCGCTCGGTGAGGCCATTGGGCCGCTGTGCCCCGTCCATCCGGGCGAGGTCGGCCGTTGCGCCGAGCGCGGAGAAGATCGCCCGCGCGGTCGCCTCCGCCCCGGCTGCGGGGCCGGGCTCGCCGTTCCGGCGGTGGACCTCCGCCAGGGCCTCGTGGACCCGCGCGAGCTCGTGTCGCTCCCGCTGTCGTCGGTGGATCCGCGCGGCCGACTCCAGCTGGGTGATCGCGTCCTCCCAGCAGCCCTCCGCAGCCAGGCAGCTCGCCCGGGCCCGAGCCGCCGATGCGAGGAGACCCGGCGTGCCGAACCGGCCGGCCGTCGACTCGACCTCGTCGGCCAGCCGTACGGCGAGCGCCCGGTCGCCCGCTGCCACGGCGATCTCCACCGTGCTCGGGATCAGCCTCGCTCGTGCCAGTGGACCCGCGCCGGCGAGGCCGATCAGGAGCGCGTCGAGGGCACCGGCGGTCTCGCCGCGCGCGTGCATCATGAGCGCCTCGCCCGGTTGCGGCTCGACGCCCAGCGCGCGGGCCCGGTCGTACGCCGCCCGCGCGTCGGCGTCGCGGCCCCGGAGACGGTGCACCTCGCCCAGCTCGTAGAAGCCTGCGCCCGCGAGCCATCCGTGGGCACCGGCCAGGCCGGCGCTCCGCTCGCCGAGCTCGCGCTCGACCTGGTCCCACTCGCCCTCGGCACGGAGCAGCTGGAGCTGGTGCACGCGGGTCACGCCGGCGTACAGGAACGTGGTCGACAGGGGCGTGGCCCAGCCCTCGAGCGCGTCCGTCCACGCGCGCATCCGACCGAGGTCGCCGAGCGCCTCGCACAGGTGGATCACCGAGCAGAAGATGTCGCCGCCCCACAGCGGGTCCACCTGCCCGCCGAGGACCGGGACCATCGCCTCGTCCAGGGCGGCGAAGCCGCCGAGGTCACCGCACCGGACGGCTGCCATCCCGGTCAGCGTCAGGGCGAAGCACTCCAGGGTCCGGTCCGGCCAGCGCTCAGCCATCTCGCGCAGGCGTCCGGCGGCCGCGGCGGCGCTCGCCGGTGTCACCCTCGACGTCGAGGTCGAAGCCGGCGTTGACGTAGGTCGCGTACCCGTGCACGACGGTCTCGGGCTCGTCGCGCAGCAGCCGGTTGGCACGCTCGAGCCAGCCCTTGGCCACCGACACGTCACCGCGGGTGCCCCACAGCAGCCCGATCCGCAACGCGCCGAGTGCCGCCTCCGGGAGCCGGCCGTCGCCGAGGTGCCGGGCATGGAGGCGCTCCTCGAGGTCGATGGTCTCCGGGATCTCGCACAGCCACCAGTGCGCGGTGGCGAGCTCGGCGAGCTCGCCGGAGGTCAGGCCGTCGCCGCGACCGTCGAGGCGGGCGACGACGTCGCGCCACTGCTGCTGCGCGTCGCGAGTGGATGATCGGTCCACCAGGACCTCCCAGCCGTCGGAGCTCCAGGGATCCCGAGGACCTCAGCCTACGGAGTCGTGGCCGCCCTGACCATGGTGACGCCGCCACCACCGGCGTCGTACGGGCTCCGGCTCCGCCGGCCGGGGAGTACGGCGCGCCGCGCGCCTCTCTCGCCACGCCTCGACCGTGGCCTCGACATCCCGGGGCTGCGTGATCAGCGGCGGGCCGTCGACCGGCGTGTAGCGGGCCCGCAGCACCCGGGTGTTGAAGTCCTCGACCCGCTCGCGGACGCCGCGCTCGAAGGCGATCGTGTCGAGCTTCGCGTCGAGCTCGGCGTCCTCCTTGCGCAGCGCCAGCGCCGGCGGCAGGACCGCGATCTTCTCCCGCTCGACCAGCTTCTTCAGCCACCAGTCGGGGTCGTGCTCGGTGCCGAGCCCCTCGATCGGCTTGCCCGCGCCCGGCAGGTCGTCGAACTCGCCCCGCTCCATCGCCTGCTGGATCTGCAGCTCGACCCACATGTGCTGCTGACGGATCCGGGCTGCCGCCGCCGTGTCGCCCGTGCGCTCGTCGCGGGCGGACGTGCGGTCCGGGCCGTCGGTCTGCTCGTCGGACATCGCGCTCACCTCGACGCAACGATACCGAGCCGGTTGACGACAAAGTGCAGTGACTTGATAGAGTTCCACGATATTCCGTCCCGTGCTGCCGAGCTGATCCGGAGAACCGATGTCCCACGCCGCGCCCGTCCGGGTCGATCCCGCGCCACCAACCGCCGGATCTGCCGCCGTGGATCCCGCTGCCCCTGCCACCGCCGCGACCCGACCGGCCAGCCGGCCGAGCTCGCCGCGCCGCCTCCTCAGCCGGGACCACCTCACCCGGGGCGGCCTCACCGCGGGCACGTTGGTGGTGCTGATCGCGGCGTGGTGGGCCGTCACGAGGTTCGGCGGCCTCGACGACCTGCTCTTCCCCGGCCCGGGGGCGGTGTGGGACGCGTTCGTCCACGCCAACACCACCCATCCGGTGGCCGAGGGCATCGACCGCGAGATCCGCGGCGAGTACAACTACTTCCTCTGGGAGCACCTGCTGGTCTCGCTCCAGCGGATCGGCGCCGGGGTCGGTCTGGCGATCCTGGTCGGCGTACCGCTCGGCCTGCTGATGGCCACCGTGCGCTGGGTGACGGTGATCGTCGACCCGTACCTCAACTTCCTGCGCGCGCTTCCGCCGCTGGCGTACGTCGGCCTGCTGATCGTGTGGTTCGGTGTCGGTGACGTCTCGAAGATCTGGCTGCTGTTCCTGGCTGCCTTCCCGCCGATCGCACTGGCCACCATCTCCGGTGTCCAGGGGGTCAAGCAGGACCAGGTGCACGCGGTGCGGACACTCGGGGCGTCGCGGCTGCAGACGCTGACCAAGGTGCTGATCCCGGCCACGCTGCCGGAGCTGATCACCGGCATCCGGGTCGCCGTCGGCTTCGCGTGGACCACCGTGGTCGCCGCGGAGATCATCAACGGCATCCCCGGCATCGGCGGGCTCGCCTATCTCTCCGGCACGCAGAACAAGAGCGCCCTCGTGGTCGCCTGCATCGTCATCATCGGCCTCACCGCCGTCGCGCTCGACGCGGTGATCCGCGGCACCGAGCAGCTGCTGGTGCCGTGGCGTGGGAAGGCGTGACGTGATGCTCGCTCGTTCTGCTCTCGCGCTCGCGCTGCTGGTCGGCCTCACCGGCTGCGTCGACACCAACCGTTCCCAGTCCGGCGCCAAGGCCCTCGAGGAATGCCCGTGGACGGGCGACGACTCGGTCACGGGTGAGGTGTCGATCGGCTGGCAGCGGATCCCCAACGGTGACCTGATCGTCCAGGACCTCCAGCTGCTCGAGACGTGCATGCCCGGCGTCGAGATCACCTGGACGGCGTACGACTCCGGCGCCGACGTGGTGAAGGCGTACGCCGGCGGCGACGTCGACCTGGCGCTGATCGGCAACGCGCCGACCGCCACCGCGATCTCGCCGCCCAACGACCTCGACGTCGACGTGGTGTGGATCCACGACGTGATCGGTCGGGCCGAGTCCTTGATCGCCAAGGATCCCAAGGTGAAGGAGCTCGCCGACCTCACCGGCGAGACGGTCGGCGTGCCGTTCGGCTCGACGGCGCACTACTCGCTCGTGCAGGCGCTGAAGGACGAGGGCATCGACGGCGACGTCAAGCTGATCAACCTGCAGCCCGACGCGATGCCGGCCGCGTGGCGCTCCGGCGACGTCGCCGCGGTCTGGGTCTGGGACCCGACCCAGTCCCAGCTGCTGGCGGACGGCGGCCACCGGGTGCTCTCCAGCGCCGACACCGCGGAGCTGGGCTACCCGACGTTCGACCTGGGCACCGCTGCCCGCGGGTTCGTGGCGGACAACCCGGCGTTCATGACCCAGTGGGCGGCCGCCCAGGACTATGCGGCACGGCTCATCATCGACGACCCCGACCAGGCGGCCGAGAGCATCGGCGCGGTCCTCGCCCTGCCCGAGAACGACGTGCTGGCCCAGCTGGAGGGCTACACCTACCTCGACGCGGCGGGCCAGGGCGAGCCGGACTACCTGGGCGGCGGGCTGGGTGCCGACCTGGGCACCACTGCGACGTTCCTGTTCGACCAACAGGCCATCGAGGAGGCGCTGCCGGAGAGCGAGTACGCCGCGCACGTCGACCCCGAACCGGCCACGAGCGTGACCGAGGTGACCCGATGACACTGACCGCGACCGACACCGCCCAGCCACGGCAGGCGCACACCCGCACCGTCCGCTACCACGACGTCCGGCAGTCCTTCACCGTCGGCGCCACCCAGGTCGCCGCGCTGGACACCATCAACCTGACCATCGAGCCCGGGGAGTTCGTCTGCCTGGCCGGTCCGTCGGGCTGTGGGAAGACCACCCTGCTCCGGTTGCTGGCGGGCTTCCATCCGCCCAGCGAGGGGACCGTCGAGGTGGGGGGAGAGCCGGTGCGGGGACCGGCCGCCGATCGCGGCGTGGTCTTCCAGGCGCCGACACTGTTCCCCTGGCTGACCGTCCGCGGCAACGTCGAGCTGGGTCCCCGGCTGCGCGGCGTACCGCGGGCGGAGCGCAAGGAGATCGCCGACCGCTACCTGACGCTCGCCGGGCTCTCCGACTTCGACGCGCACCGACCGTACGAGCTGTCCGGCGGCATGCAGCAGCGCGCGCAGATCGCCCGGGTGCTGGCCGGTGATCCGGACATCGTGCTGATGGACGAGCCGTTCGGCGCGCTGGACGCGCTCACCCGGGAGCGGCTGCAGAACGAGCTGCTGGCCATCTGGCGGGAGACCGGCAAGACGATCCTGTTCATCACCCACTCGGTCGACGAAGCCGTCTTCCTCGGGTCCCGGGTCCTCGTGATGAGCCCGCGACCGGGCCGGATCGTGCTCGACGTGCCGGCCCGGTTCGGGACGCCGGAGGACCGCCCGTCGCCGGACGAGCTGCGCAGCAGGCCGGAGTTCGTCGCGCTGCGCGACGAGGTGCGGGCCGCGATCACCCAGTGAGGGAGCAGGTGGTCTCGCAAGCTCGCACCTCAGGACGAGCGCACGTCAACCACTGGTGGGTCGCAGGAACCCCGCGATCCGCGGCGCCAGGTCGTCGGCGCTGGTGACCAGTCCGAGGTGCCCGTCGGCGTAGACGTGCAGCCGGGCGTGGGGGATCAGCCGCTGCATGATCCGGGCGTTGACGAGCGGGATGATCGGGTCGTCGTCGCCCGCCAGGATCAGCGTCGGCTGCCGGATGAACGGCAGGCCCGGCAGGCTGGACCAGCCGACGCCGGCGAGCAGCTGCAGCACAGTAGCCGCGCCGCGAGCCGACCCGCGACTGGTCGTGCATCAGCCGCCGCACGTCGGCGGGGTGCTCCTTGCATCCGGCCGCCGTAGAGCTCGGCCGCGACCGACTCGGCGTACGTCGCGTCGCGGTAGCGCTTCGGGGTGAGCATCTTGGCAGCACCCGCGGGTGCGCGGGCACCATCACCGAGCCGGTCGCGGTGCTCACCAGCACCAGGCGCCGGCAGCGCCGCGGGCTCTGGAACGCGATCTGCTGCGCGAGCCCGCCGCCCCACGAGATGCCGAGCACGTCGAACCGTCGTAGCCGAGCTCCCTCATCAGCCTCCCGACGAAGACCGCCAGCAGCGCGAAGTTGTAGGGCGACCTTCGGGTCGGGGGAGCCGCCGACACCGGGGACGTCGAAGCGGACCACCTCGATCCGCGGGTCGAGGGCGTCGACGAACGGCTGGAGCAGGTCGAGGCTCGCGCCGATGCCGTTGCACAGGATCAGCGGTGGCCCGGGCTCGGTGCCGGGGCGGACCGAGACCCGGACCTCGTGGCCGAGGACGCTCACCCGACGCAGCTCTGTCGTCACAGGGCGCCCCGGCTCAGACGAACGCGCCGACACCGGTGATGTCCCGGCCGACGATGAGTGTCTGGATGGTCTCGGTGCCCTCATAGGTGTGCAGTGCCTCCATGTCGGCCATGTGTCGCATCACGTGGAAGTCCAGCAGGATGCCGTTGCCGCCGAGCAGGTCGCGTGCCTCCGCGACGACCTCGCGTGCCTTGCGGGTGTTGTTCATCTTCGCGATGCGCCGCGATGGTGTCGGTCAGGCTGCCCTCCTCGATGAGGCGGCCCAGCCGCAGGCAGTAGAGCTGCATCGAGCAGACCTCCGCCAGCATCTTGACCAGCTTGTCCTGCACGATCTGGAAGGACACCAGCGGCTTGCCGAACTGGGTGCGCTCGGTGCAGTACTGCACCGCGATGTCGTACGCCGCCGTGGCGTGCCCGAGTGCGCCCCACGCGACCGCGTTGCGGGTGCCGGCCAGCACCCGGGCGGTGTCCTTGAAGCTCTGCGCACCGGGCAGCCGGTCGGCTCTCGGCGACCCGTACGTCGGTCAGCGTGATCTCGGCCTGCCAGACCGCGCGGAGCGATCCCTTGCCGTCGATCCTGCGGGCGTCGTACCCGGGGGTGTCGCGGCTGACCAGGAAGCCCTTGACCTGGCCGTCGGCGACGTCGCGGGCCCAGACCACGACCACGTCGGCGACGGTGCCGTTGCCGATCCACTTCTTGGTGCCGTTGATGACCCAGGTGTCACCGTCGCGGCGCGCGCTGCTCTCCAGGGCGACCGAGTCGGAGCCGTGCGTGGGCTCGGTGAGGGCGAACGCGCCGAGCGCCTCGACCCGCGCCATCGGCGGCAGCCACCGCTCCTTCTGCTCCTCCGAGCCGAGCATGGCGATCGACTGCATGGCCAGCCCGGCCTGCACGCCGAGGAAGGTGCCGAGGCTGCCGTCGCCGCGGTTGAGCTCCAGGTGGATCAGCCCGGTGGCGATGGGGCTCATCTCCGGGCAGCCGTAGCCCGCGATGCCGTCGCCCACGAGCCCGAGCTCGCCGAGCCGGCGGACGAGGTCGCGGGGGAACTCCGCCCGCTCCCAGTAGTCGTTGATGACCGGGAGCACCTCGTCGTCGACGAAGTGGCGGGCGCGGTTCCAGTGGTCGCGCTCCTCGGTGGTCAGCTGGTCGCCGATGCGGAAGAAGTCGGTGCCGCGGGAGCGCCCGATGCCGTCGTACATGGTCGTCACCTCACTTGTCACTTGTCGAAGACGTAGGTGCCGGGGGCGTCCGCGAGCGGCCGGAGCCGCGTCGAGCCCAGCTCGTCGGGGGCGGGCTTCAGGTCGCCGCAGCGCGCGTCGAGCCACGCCGCGACGTCGGTCCACCAGGTGCCCTGGTGGGTCTCGGCGCCCTTGAGCCAGGTCTGCGCGTCGGCGGTGTCGTCGTCGTTGGTGTGGTACGTCGCCTTGGGGTTGCCGGGCGGGTTGACCAGGGCCGCGATGTGCCCGCTCGTCGACAGCACGAACCGGGTCTTGCCACCGAAGAGCTGGGTGGTGCGGTAGCAGTTCTCCCACGGGGTGATGTGGTCGGCGATGCCGGCGACGATGTAGGAGTCCACCGCGATCGTCCCGAGGTCGATCGGGACGCCGAGGACGGTCAGCGCGCCGGCGCGGGTCAGCTGGTTGCCGATCGCCATGTCGACGAAGTCGCCGTGCAGCCCGGCGGCCATCCGGGTGGTGTCGGCGTTCCAGAACAGGATGTCGAAGGCCGGCGGCTTCTTGCCGAGCAGGTAGTTGTTGACCCAGTAGTTCCAGATCAGGTCGCCCGGCCGCAGCCAGGCGAACACCTCGGCCAGCGCCCGGCCGTCGAGGTAGCCCTTCTTGGCGCGACCGGGCCTTGGCCAGCGCGGCCAGCCGCGGGTCGGCCAGCGCGTCGACGGTGCCGGCTCCGGAGTTGTCGATCACCGTCACGGCCAGGCAGAGCGCCCGCCAGCCGGTCCTGCCGGCCGATGCCGGCGAGGTACGCCGCCGCGATGCTGGCCAGGATCCCGCCCGAGCAGATGCCGGCGAGCACGGTCTGCGTGCTGCCGGTGATCTCCTCGACGGCGTCCAGCGCGTCGAGGATCGCCCGCACGTAGGTGTCGAAGTTCCAGTCCGCGTGCCGTGCGTCCGGGTTGCGCCAGGAGATCACGAACATCTGGCGGCCGTGCTGGACGCTGAACTCGACCAGGCTGCGGCCGGGAGCCAGGTCGATCGCGTAGAACTTGTTGATCGTCGGCGGCACGATCATCACCGGGACCTCGTAGACCTGCTCGGCCTGCGGGCGGTACTGGATGAGCTCGAGCACCTCGTTGCGGAACACCACGGAGCCGGGGGTCGCGGCGACGTTCTCGCCGAGCGTGAAGCCGGACGTGTCGACCATCTCGGGCACCCGTGGCGAGGAGGCGAGGTCCTTGACCAGCTGCAGGCCACCCCGGGCCAGGCTCAGCCCCGCGGTGTCGATCACGGCCTTCGCCGATGCCGGGTTGACCAGCGGGACGTTGCTCGGCGAGGCCGCCTCGACCAGGTTCTCCAGCAGGAACCGGACCCGCTTGCGGTCCCGCGGGTCGAGGTCGGCGTCGGCGATGAGCTGGTCGACGGTCTGGCCGCCGGCGAGGTAGAGCTGGACCAGCCGCCGCAGCAGCGGGTTGTCGGTCCAGCCGTTGTCGGCGAACCGCCGGTCGCCCCTGCGCGGGGCGACGTCCGAGGTGCCGGTCACGATCCGGCCGGCCTCGGCACCCAGCCCGCCGAGGCGGCGCAGGGTCGTGCGGGGGCGCCGCGCGAGCGAGACCGCCCACTTGGCGGTGGACATGTCGGGGACGAAGCGGCGTACCGGGCCGAGCGCCGCGTCCACCAGGAGGGCGTCGAGGGGTGCTGCGTTGTCGGCGAGCTCGGGCTGGGTCGGGTTGCTCATCGTGCGGCCTCCTTGGCGGGTGCGACGATCTCGCGCTTCAGGATCTTCCCGGTCGGGCCCTTCGGCAAGGCCTCCACGAACCAGACGACGCGCGGGTACTTGTAGGCAGCGACCTGCCCCTTCACGAAGTCGCGGAGCCCGGCCTCGGTGATCGTCGCGCCGGGCCGGAGCGCCACCGCCGCGCCGACCTCCTCGCCCAGGGTCGGGTGCGGGATGCCGATCACGGCAGCCTCGGCGACGTCGGCGTGCTCGTAGAGCACCTCCTCGATCTCGCGCGGGTAGATGTTGAAGCCGCCGCGGATGACGAGCTCCTTCAGCCGGTCGACGACGTAGAAGAACCCGTCCTCGTCGGTGCGGCCCATGTCCCCGGTCCGGAACCAGCCGTCGTCGGAGACGACCGCGGCCGTCTCCTCCGGCTTCCGCCAGTAGCCCTTCATGACGTTGTGGCCGCGGATCGCGATCTCGCCGACCTCGCCGACGGCGAGCGGGACACCGTCACCGTCGACGACCTGCATCTCGACACCGGTCACCGGCGTGCCGATCGAGCCGGGCCGGCGCTCCTGGCCGGGCTGGTTGAAGGAGGCGACCGGCGAGGTCTCGGACAGGCCGTAGCCCTCGAGCACGGTGCAGCCGAACCGCTCCTCGAAGCGGTGCAGCACCTCGACCGGCAGCGCGGCCCCGCCGGACACGCAGACGCGCAGGTCGGGCAGCGCGGGCGCCTCGCGCAGGCCGAGCAGCGCGGCGTACATCGTGGGGACGCCGGCGAAGACCGTCGCCCGGTGCCGGGCGAGCAGGTGCACCGCGGCCCTGGCGTCGAACCGCGGCAGCAGCAGCACGCTGGCGCCGGCCGCCATGGCGGCGTTGAGGGCACAGGTCTGGCCGAAGGAGTGGAACATCGGGAGGCCGCCGAAGACCACGTCGTCACCGGTCAGGTGCAGCAGGTCGGCGAGCGTGACCTCGACGTTGCGGGTCAGGTTGACGTGGGTGAGCTCGGCGCCCTTCGGCTGTCCGGTGGTGCCGGAGGTGTAGAGGACGACCGCCGTGTCGTCGGGGGCGCGGTCGACGACGTCGTACGACGGCTGCTGCGCGGCCACCAGGGCCGGAAACGTGTCCGGGGCGACCGTGACGACCTCGGTGTCGGTGCCCGAGGCGCCGGCCGTGGCCTCCTCGGCGGCGCTCTCCCACGCGAAGACCAGGCGCGCCCCGGAGTCGGACAGGTAGTAGGCGACCTCGCGGGCCTTGAGCAGCGGGTTCATGGGGACGACGACGCCGCCGGCCCGCAGGACGCCGTAGTAGATCGCGGCGAACGGCGGGACGTTCGGCAGCATGATGCCGACGCGGTCGCCGCGACCGATGCCCTGGGCGGCCAGGAGGCCGGCGATCCGGGCACTCGCCTCGGCCACGTCGCCGTAGCTGAAGGTCGTGTCGTCGAGGCGGAGCGCCACCTTGTCGGGCTGGCGCTCGGCGGTGTCGATGAAGAGTCGCGAGAGGTTCACTGCGGTTCCTTGGGTGCTGGCTGACCGGACGCCTCCATCGTGATGGTCGACACCCCTCCGGCGCTTCGGCCCGGTGCACCGACTTCGGGGCCTCGAGGCTGTGCACGCGCACAATGGCTCGCTACGTTGTGCGTCGTGCGGGAACCCGAGGTCGCCCCCGAGGTCAGTGCCCTGAGCCGCCGGCTGCTGCCGGAGTGCGACGCGCTCGGGATCCGGATGGCGGAGCGGATCTGCGCGGGGATCCCGCTCTACGCCGAGGGTCAGGTCGTCGACCTCGACGAGGTCACCGCATCCTGTGCCGACAACCTGCGCTACGTCCTCGGCATCCTCGCCGGCGACTCCCGCGCGAGCCTCGACAGTCCCCGGGCGACGGGCACGGCCCGCGCCGAGCACGGAGTGCCGTACGCCGCCGTGCTGCAGGCGTTCCGGATCGGCGGCAGGTTCATCTGGGAGCTGCTGGTCGAGCGGGCCGAGCCCGGGCGAGCGTGACGTCCTGCTGCTGGCTGCGGCCGACATCTGGGCGGTCAGCGACGACCTGTCCGGCCACGTGACCGAGGCCTACCGGGCCGCGCTCGCCGATCGTGCCCGCCGTGACGGCCAGATGCGGTCGGTGCTGGTCGGTTCGCTGCTGGACGGCGACGACGGTGCCGCCGAGCAGCTGTGGGAGTCCGCGGGCGTGCTCGACCTCGACGGGGGCGGCGACTACCTGGTCGTCTCCGCGGAGTCACCGGCGCCGGGTGCCGAGGGCCTGTACGACGTGGAGAGCGAGCTGCGTCGGCGCAACGTCGCGTCCGCGTGGCGGCTCGACCACGACCACCAGGACGGCGTGGTGGCGCTGCGCCTCGGCTTCGGCGTCGACGACCTGGTCGCCGCGCTCCGCGACCTGGCCGCCGCCCGGGTCGGGGTCAGCGCCGTGTTCAGCCGACTCGACAAGGCACCTGACGGCCGCCGCCAGGCCCGCGTCGCCTGCGCCGCCGCGACACCCGGGTCGCGGCAGGTGCTGCGCTTCGACGAGCACCCGCTCGCGGTCCTGCTCGCCAGCGGTCCGGAGCCGGCCCGGGCGCTCGTCGACGCCGTGCTGGCCCCGGTGCTGGCGCTGCCGGCCGACGACCGCGCCGTCATCCTCGACACCGCGCGCACCTGGCTCGCGGAGGGTGGGTCGACCTCCCTCGCCGCCCGACAGCTGCACGTGCACCGCAACACCGTCCGCTACCGCATCCGCCGGCTCGAGGAGGTCACCGGCCGCGACCTGGCCAAGCCGGTCGACGCCGCGGAGCTCTACGTCGCGCTGGAGTGCGTCCGGATCCTCGGCCTGGGTCAGAAGCCGAAGTAGCGGAGGTAGACGTACGCCCAGGCCACGATGAGCGTGTTCAGGGTCACCACGACGCCGTACTTGGTGAACTGCCAGAAGCTGATCGGCTCCCCGGCCTTGGCCGCGATGCCGAGGACGACGACGTTGGCACCGGCCGCGACGGCGGTGGCGTTGCCGCCCAGGTCGGCTCCGAAGACGAACGCCCACCACAGCGGGCTGTCGGCGCCGGTCGTACCCGTCGCAGCCACCATGTCCTCCACGATCGGGACCGTGGCCGTCGTGTAGGGGATGTTGTCGACGAAGGCGCCGACCACCCCGGATCCGAAGAGCAGCACCGTCGCGGCCAACAGCTCGTGGTCGCCCATCGCCTCGGCGGCGATCTCTCCGATCCGGCCGATCACGCCGACCTGCACCAGCGAGCCGACGAGGACGAAGAGCGCCATGAAGAAGGCCAGCGTCCCCCACTCCACCTCCTCCAGGAACTCCTCGGGCTCGGTCCGGGAGACCAGCACGGTCGCCCCGGCGCCCATCATCGCGACCATCGAGGGGTCGAGGTGGAGCACCGTGTGCAGGCTGAAGGCGACCATGACGAGCGCGAGCACGACCAGGCAGCGCACCAGCATCCGCATGTTGGTGATCGCGTCGCGAGGATGGAGGTCGCCGAGCGCGTCGCCGACGTCGACCACGGTCGTGAAGTGGTGACGGAACAACCACCGGGCCAGGAGCAGGAAGCCGGCCAGCAGCACGACGGTCAACGGCAGGGAGTGGACCAGGAAGTCGACGAAGCTGAGCCCCGCCCGACTGCCGATGATGATGTTCGGCGGATCGCCGATGAGCGTGGCGGTGCCGCCGATGTTGGAGGCCAGGATCAGGCAGATCAGGTACGGCGCCGACGGCAGCTCCAGCCGGCGGCAGACCGACAGCGTCACCGGGGCGACCAGGAGGACACACGTGACGTTGTCCAGGATCGGCGACACGGTGGCCGTGATCAGGACCAGCAGGACCAGCAGCCGGTAGGGCCTGCCACCGGACTTCCGCGCTGCCCACAGCGCGAGGAACTCGAACAGCCCGGTCTGCTTGAGCACGCCGACGATGACCATCATCCCGAAGAGCAGGAAGATGACGTTCCAGTCGATGCCGGTCTCATCGTCGAAGAAGGCCGACCGGGCGTCGACGAGGCCGATCACCGCCATCGCGGCCACCCCGCCGAGCGCGGCTGCGACCCGGTGGACGCGTTCGGTTGCGATGAGTGCGTAGCTGACGACGAAGACGGAGATGGCAGCGCAGGTGAGGATCACCCCGCCCTCCTGCGCGGCAGCAGGGCCTGGGCGGGGCTGGTCGGCTCGAGCCGTTCGTACCATCCGGCAAGTCGGCCGAACCGGCTCACCGAGCGCAGCCTGTCCTCGACCTGTCCGACCTGGTCGCGGGCGGCCACGACCAGCACCTGGTCGCCGACGATCAGCGTCGTGCGCTCATCGGGGACCAGCACCCGGGGGCCGCGGGTGACCAGCGCCACTGCCGATCCCACCGGGAGTCGAAGCTCGGCCACCTCGACGCCCGCCAGCCTGGAGTCGGGCTCGACCTCGAACCGGAGGAGCACGGCGTCGAGCCGGTCGAGGGTCGCGAACCCGATGGAGACCTTGTGGACGAAGCTGCCCTTCTCCACCCACCGGGGCTGACGGCCGCGTCCGATCGCCAGCCCGATCGCGAACCCGACGGCCGCGCAGAGCATCCCGGCCGACACGACCAGCTCCAGCGCAGCGCTGCCCATCCCGGGCTCACCCGGGTCGGTCGGCGTCGGGGTCCGCCGACGGCGACGCCAGGAGGTGCTCGACGGCGATCACCTCGAGACGGAGGAGCTTGGTGTCCAGCGCACCGAGCTCGTCCTTCAGGTGGACTGCGACGCCGCTCACCGAACGCTCGAGCTCCACGGTGAGTGACGCCAAGTCATGGCGCCGCACCCACCGTTCCAGAGCCGGAACAACCAGCGCGTGCGTGACCCGCTCGGCCACGAGCGCCGACGCCACCGAGACCGAGAGGACCTCGGCCTCGAGCAGCAGGCGCACGTCCGCACCGTCGCTCGTCAGTGCCCTGACGGTGAGCGGGACGGTGTCGGGTTCGGTCGAGCGGCGTCGCATGCTTCGAGTGAAGTCGGGCGAGCGCGCGCGGAGTATGGGGTCCACCACCCATTTGTCGGCGGCACCCGGGTGGGCGAGGCTGACCGGGTGAGGCTGACGAACTCCCCGCTCTACTGGAAGGTCTGGCTGATCAACGGTGCCGTCCTCGGGGTCGGGACGCTGGTGCTCATGCTGTCCCCGGCGAGCGTCTCGCGGCGCGTGGTCGTGTCGGAGGCCGTCGTGCTCGTGGTCGGGCTGGGTCTGATGCTGGTCCTCAACGCGGCCCTGCTCCGCTCCGCGCTGGCGCCGGTCGACCGGGTCATCCGGGCGATGGCGACCGCCCAGCTCGGCGGGCCCCCTCCTCGTCTGGAGGCGAGCGGTGAGTCGGCCGGCGCGCGGCTGGTCCGCAGCTACCACGCGATGCTCGACCGGCTCGACACCGAGCGCAAGGCGAGCAACGCCCACGCCCTCGCAGCCCAGGAGGCCGAGCGGCACCGGGTCGCGCAGGAGCTCCACGACCAGGTCGGGCAGAGCCTGACCGTCGTGCTGCTCGGTCTCAAGCAGCTGGAGGCGCGGGTGCCCGCCGAGGTCCGCACCGAGCTCGCCCTGCTTCGCGAGAGCGCGCGGGCCGGGTTGGACGACGTCCGCCGGGTCGCCCGCGAGCTGCGCCCCGGGGTGCTGGAGGACCTCGGCCTCCAGGCTGCGCTGGCGGCCCTCGCGACCGACGTGTCGGCTCGTGGCGGGCCGACCGTGCGCAGGACGTTCGGGCCGGGGCTGCCTGCCCTGCCGCCCGAGACCGAGATCGTCGTCTACCGGGTGGCCCAGGAGGCCCTGACCAACGTGGTCCGGCACGCAGCCGCGAGCAAGGTCGACCTCTCGCTGCTGCTCGTCGGCGGCAACGTGGTGCTCGAGATCGTCGACGACGGGGGCGGCTTCACGCCGCCGGTCGTCGCCGGTGCGGGGCTGGAGGGCATGACGGACCGCGCGACCCTGGTCGGAGGTTCGGTCGAGGTGTCGGCGCGCGCCGGTGAGGGGACGACGGTGCGCCTGACCGTGCCGGTGGGGGCGCCGTGATCCGGATCCTGCTGGCTGACGACCACGCCCTGGTTCGGCGTGGTGTTCGGCTGATCCTCGAGCAGCAGCCGGACCTCGAGGTCGTGGCCGAGGCGGCCGACGGCGCGGAGGCGGTCGCCGCGCTGCGGCAGACCGCGGTGGACCTGGCGGTGCTCGACATCGCGATGCCGACGATGACAGGTCTGCAGGCCGCTCGCGAGATCGCACGGCGACGCAACCCGCCGCGGATCCTGATGCTCTCGATGCACGACAACGAGCAGTACTTCTTCGAGTCGCTGCGGCTGGGCGCGAGCGGCTACGTCCTCAAGTCCGTCGTCGACGAGGACCTCATCGAGGCGTGCCGGTCGGCGATGCGGGACGAGGCCTTCATCTACCCGGGCGCGATGGGCGCGATCGTGCGCGACTACCTCGACCGTCGGAGCCGCGGCGAACGGGTGCCCGGCACGGTGCTGACGTCGCGGGAGGAGGAGGTCCTGAAGCTGATCGCCGAGGGGCGCTCGTCGAAGGAGATCGCGCAGATCCTCTCGATCAGCATCAAGACGGTCGAGAAGCACCGGGCCAACATCCTCGCCCGGCTCGGCATGCGCGACCGGACCCAGCTCACCCGCTACGCGATCCGCGCCGGGCTGATCGAGCCCTGAGGGGCGTCACAGCGGGATGTCCGCCCGCCGCTCGTCAGAGGCGCGGCCGGGCTGGCGGGCGAACTGCTCGACGTAGAGCCGCGCGTAGAGGCCCTCGGGGTCGGCGAGCAGCTCCTCGTGGGTGCCCTGCTCCACGATCCGGCCGTCGGCGAGCCCGAAGATGACGTCGGCCGACCGGATCGTCGAGAGGCGGTGCGCGATCGCGATGGTGGTGCGGGAGCGGGTGGCCCGCTCGAGCGCCTCCTGCACCAGCCGCTCGGTCTCGGTGTCGAGCGCGGAGGTCGCCTCGTCGAGGATCAGGATCGGCGGGTCCTTGAGCAGCACCCGGGCGATCGCGAGCCGCTGCTTCTCGCCGCCGGAGAGGCGGTAGCCGCGCTCGCCCGTGATCGTCTCGTAGCGCTCGGGGAAGCTCATGATCCGGTCGTGGATGTTGGCGTCGCGCGCCGCCCGCTCGATCTCCTCGGCGGTCGCGTCGGGTCGGGCGTAGGCGATGTTGTCGCGGATCGTGCCGTGGAAGAGGTAGGGCTCCTGGGTCACCATCCCGACCGCGTCGGCGAGCGAGGTGAGGGTCAGGTCGCGGACGTCGTACCCGTCGATCAGCAGGGCGCCCTCGGTGACGTCGTAGAACCGCGGCACCAGGTAGGTGGCGGTGGTCTTGCCCGACCCGGAGGGCCCCACGATCGCGGCGAGCTGACCGGGCTCGACGGTGAGGGAGACGCCCTCGAGAGCCCAGCCCGACGCGGTGCCCGGCTCGGCGTACTCCCGGTCGCCCTCGCCGATCCGGACCCCGCTGTCGCCGAACCGGTCGGTGGTGACCGTGCCGGAGAGCACCCGCGGCTCGGGGTAGCGGAAGCTCACGTTGCGGAACTCGATCCGCGCGGCGTGCCCGGCCCGCAGCGGGACCGCGGCCGGACGCTGGGTGATCGCGGGCTCGAGGTCGAGGTACTCGAAGATCCGCCGGAACAGCGCCAGCGAGGTCTGCACGTCGAGGCTGACCCGCATCAGCTGGAGCAGCGGCATCTGCAGCCGCCCCTGCAGCGTCGTGAACGCGACCAGCGTGCCGGCGGTGAGCTGGTCGGCACCGATGACCGACGAGCCGGTGATGATCCACCCCGCGACGAGGTAGATGAGCGCGGGCGTGATCGCGAAGAACGTCTGCACCACCGCGAAGAACGTGCGCCCGGTCATCGCCTGCTCCACCTGGAGCCGGGTCTGTCGCCGGTTGGCCTCGCGGTAGCGCTCGACCTCCGCCGACGAGCGGTTGAAGACCTTGGCGAGCAGGATGCCGGAGACGCTGAGCGCCTCCTCGGTGATCGCCGTCATCTCCGAGAGCGACTCCTGGGTGCGGCGCGCGAGGCGCTGGCGCCGGCGGCCGACGCGCAGCTGCAGCCACACGAACAGCGGCATCAGGATCAGGGTGAGGATGGTCAGCTGCCACGACAGGATCACCATCGACACCAGCGCCGCGGTGACCGTGACGGAGTTCTGCACGATCGTCGTCGCGGTGTCGGTGAGCACCGTGCGGACGCCGGCGACGTCGTTGGCCAGCCGGGACTGGATCGCCCCGGTCTTGGTGGCGGTGAAGAACGCCAGCTCCATGTTCTGCAGGTGCGCGAACAGGTCGCCGCGCAGGTCGGCCATCGCCGAGTTGCCCACGGTCGAGGTCAGCCAGTTCTGGCCGATGCCGATCAGTGCGGTGACGACCGGGAGCAGGCACATCGCGGCGACCAGCCAGCCGAGGAGGCCGAGCCGCGGACCGCCGACGCTGCCGTCGGCGGCGAGCGGGAACAGCGCGTCGTCGAAGACCGCCTTGGTCAGGAACGGCAGCAGCGACTGCAGCGCCGCGGACACGACGACGGCGACCAGCACCAGGGCGATCTGCGCGCGGTAGGGCTCCAGCAGCCGCGCCACGCGCGGCAGCACCGGGTCGCGGCTGCGCAGCTCGTCGTGGTCGAGGTGGCTGACGACCGGGCTCGGGCGCATCAGCCGGCTCCCGGCGAGGGAGCCGCCGCCGGGGCCGGCCACGGCGTGCCCCAGCGGCCGCGGTGCACCACCGTCTCCCAAGGAGTACGGCGCCCGCCGGCCGCCCGGGGGCGGGTCGCTCCCGGCGCGGGGTGGCCGATGGTGATCGCCCCGATCGGCCACGGGTCGTCGGCCGCGTCAGTGAGGCCGAGCAGGCGGCGTACCGCCTCGACCCGGTCGGGAACCAGCCCGAAGAAGCAGCCGCCGAGCCCGGCGTCGGTGATCGACTGCAGCACGAGCAGTGCCGCCATCGCGGTGTCGAGGTGCCAGTAGGGCATCGCCCAGCGGGACTCGTCCCCCGGGAACTCGCCGCCGAGGCCGGCGCGGGTCTTGTCGGGTCGGTCGTAGCGGTCGAGGTAGGCCGCCTTGACGCTGCACGGCACGACGACGACCGGCGCCCGCATCATGCCGGTGAGCCACCGGTCGGGGGCCTCGACGTCGTCGGTCGAGGTGGCCCAGAAGCCCTGCACCGCGGCGGGGGAGTCGAGCACGACGAAGCCCCATCCGGCCGTGTTGCCGGCGCTCGGCGCGCGGTGGGCGTGGGCCAGCGCACGGGCGACGACGGCCGGGTCGACGGCGTCGGTGGTGTAGTCCCGCACCATCCGTCGACGGCGGACGACCTCGGTGAAATCCACCCCGCGAGTCTCCCACCTCGGGCCCCACCCGCCTCAGGTGGCGGTCCCGGCCCTACCGGCGGATGCGGATGAACACGTCGTCCAGACGGCCGTGGTACTGGTCGTTGCCCGGGCGGACGACGTTCTTCCCTCCGATGCGCACCGGCGCGCCGTTCGCCACGGCGCCGGTCGGCGCGGTCACCTGGGCGCGGATCACACCGTCCACGCGGAGGACGACCTGGTCGCCGGTGCGGCTGCACGTGATCCGGTGCCACCTGCGGTTGGCGACGTTGACGGTGGCGCGAGCGATCGCGAGCCCTTCTGTGCCCCTGATCACACAGTTGGGTCGGCCGTAGTCGATCTGCAGCTTGTACTGGCCGCCGTGCTGGTCGAAGTAGCCCTTCTGGACCACGTTGGTCCGCTGACGACGTTCGCCGCGCGTCATCCAGACATCGGTCCCGAACTGGAATGCACGGGTGCCGGGGTCGAGCGAGCTTCGGTCAGGGACCTCGATGATGGCTCGTCCGCATCCGACGCACGGGAACTTCGCGGAGCGGCCCGGCCGTCCCGTGGCCGGTCGCAACCGCCCGCCATCGGCGACGACGACCCTGCCGTGAAGCCGGCCGGAGACGTTGCGGACGACGCTCCCGGGTCGGAGCGACCCTCGCTCGTAGGTGAAGCTGACCTGGTCGCCCTGCCGTGCCACCCGGTTGCTCCCCGGGTCGACGGCCGATGACGGCACGCTCGGCGCAGCCAGCGTCAACAGCCCGCCGACGAGAAGCAGCACGATTCCACGTTTCATGATGTCCCCACTCCGTACCCCGGTCTTGAACCCACCTCGGGCAACGGTAGGTGCGGCGCAGTCACGGGGCTGCCGCCTTGGAGGAGTTCCCCCAATTTGGGTACGGACGCGTCCTCCCTCGTGAGCCACGGGTCAGTCGCACGAGCCCGAATAGGGCACCTGCCCGATGTGCGGGCCTACCTCAGACGCGCAATCTCGGGACATGTTCAGAACCGATGCCTACATCCAGCCCGAGATCGACTACCGCCGCACCCGCGCCCGCCGCGCCGTTGCCTCCTCCAAGCGTCGTCGCAGCCGCACCGCGTGGCTGCGCGCGCTCGACGCCGCCGACAAGCCGGTCCGCTGATCCCGGTCGCGGCACCCCTGTCGGTTCCGACGCTCCTGTCGGTGCCGGCAGCCATGATGGTGCCCGTGGCCGCACACACCAGCCAGACGCTCGTCGGGCGCGACGCCGAGCTGACCGAGCTCGCCGACCTGCTGGGGATCACCGGCGGGTCGGGTGGCGGCGCCGGTGCGGCCGACGCCCGGCACCCGAGCGTGCTGCTGTCCGGTGACGCGGGCGTCGGCAAGACCCGGCTGCTGGTGGAGCTGCGCGACCTGGCCCGGGCCGAGGGGTGGCTGGTCTTCGCCGGTCACTGCCTCGACTTCGGCGAGAGCGCGCTGCCCTACCTCCCGTTCAGCGAGGTGCTCGGCCGGATCGAGGTCGAGCTGCCCGGGCTGGTCGAGGAGGCCGCGACCCGGTTCCCGGCGATCACCCGGTTGCAGCCGGGGCGTCGTACCCGTGCCGGGGCCGAGGGCGCTCCCGGCACCGACGCCGAGCACGCCACCGACCGGGCCGAGCTGTTCGAGGCGATGCACGGGCTGCTCGACGGCGTGGCCGCCCGCTCGCCGCTGCTGCTGGTCATCGAGGACGCGCACTGGGCCGACCAGTCGACCCGCGACCTGCTGGGTTTCCTCTTCACGCGAGCGTTCGAGCACCCGGTGGCGGTCGTGGCGTCGTACCGCTCCGACGACCTGCACCGTCGACACCCGCTGCGCCGCCAGGTCGCCGAGTGGTCCCGGTTGCAGCACGTCGAGCGGCTTCCGCTCTCGCCCCTGCCCGACGCGGCCGTGCGCGCGCTGGTCGCGGAGCTCGCCCCCGGCGGCCTCGCGGAGAGCGAGCTCTCCGACATCGTCCGGCGGGCCGAGGGCAACGCGTTCTTCGTCGAGGAGCTGGTCGCCTCCGGCGCCGGCGGCTGGGTGCCCGACGACCTCGCCGACCTGCTCCTGGTCCGGCTCGACCGGCTCTCCGACGAGGCCCGGCAGGTGGTCCGGATCGCCAGCGTGGCCGGCCGGCGGGTGACCCACGACCTGCTGCTGGCCGCCTCGGGCCTGCCGGATGCCGACCTCGACGTCGGTATCCGGCAGGCGGTGGAGATGAACGTGCTCGTCGCCGGCAGCCGCCACTACTCCTTCCGCCACGCGCTGCTCGGCGAGGCGGTCTACGACGACCTGCTGCCGGGGGAGCGGGTTCGGCTGCACGGGCAGTACGCCGCGGCGCTGGCCGACGGCGCGGCCCGCGGCACCGCCGCGGAGCTGGCCCGCCACGCCCGCCGCGCCCACGACCTCGACCGGGCGGTGCTCGCCAGCATCGAGGCCGGCGACGAGGCCAGCGCCGTCGGCGGCCCCGACGAGGCGGTCCGTCACTACGAGCAGGCGCTCGAGCTGCTCGCCGACGACGAACGCGCCGCGCGGCTCGACGTCGACCTGGCCCGGCTCTCGGTGAAGGCGGCGGACGCCGCGAGCGCGAGCGGTACGACGCAGCGCGCCGTCGAGCTGCTCGACGAGACCCTGGCCCGGCTGCCCGAGGGGGCGCCGGACAGCTGGCGGGCGCGGATGCTCAGCGTGCAGGCGACCTACCTGCTCTACATCGAGTCCACGGCGGACCCGCGCAAGCTCTCGGCGCAGGCCGTCGACCTCGTGCCCGAGGAGGAGAGCCCGCTGCGGGCCAAGGTGCTCGCCGCCCACGCGCGGATCCTCGCTGCGTTCAACGAGCTGGCGGAGGCGCAGTCGGTCGCGACCGAGGCGCTCGCGCTCGCCGAGCGGCTCAACATGCCGGTGCTCGCGTCCGAGCTGGTCACCACTCTCGGCGGACTCCACAAGGGCAGCTCCGACACCGACCTGCGGGCCGCCCTGGTCGAGGCGGTGGACCGCGCGGTGCGGGCCGACGCGCTGCAGGCCGAGCTCCGCGCCCGGTGGCTGATCGCCCGCTCCCACCAGGACGCCGCGGAGTGGGCCGACGCGGCCGAGTGGTTCGCCTCGGCGATGACGCGCGGGCTCGCGGCCGGGCTGCCGTGGGCGCCGTACAGCCTGGACGCGCGGTGGCAGCTCACGACGGTGCACTACGCACTCGGCGAGTGGGACGAGGCGCTCGCCCTCGTCGCCGCGACCGACGACGCGTCGGTGCCGACCATCCCGCGCTCGATCATCGAGCCCGTCCGGCTGGCGATCCTCGCCGCCCGTGGGCACGACGTCCGCCCGCGGCTGCGCGAGCTGCGGGCCGTGTGGCCCGAGGACGGTGCGATCGCGGTGCACGCAGCAGGGGTCGAGATCGAGGCCCTCGGTCGCGTCGGTGAGGTGGCGGCCGCGATCGCGGTCTACGACGACGTGGTCGACGTGCTCACCCGGATCTGGAGCGAGCACTTCGCCGGCCGGCTCCGGCTCGCGACCCAGACCCTGTCGGCCATCGCCCGGGCGCTCCCGACCGCCGGGTCGACCGGTCGTGTCGAGCTCGCCGAGCGGGCGGCGCGGCTGCACGCCGACGGGGTCGCCGTGGTCGGCAGGTTCTCCGGCACGCCCGGCCAGTGGGGTGTCGAGGGCCGTACCTGGGCCCTGCGGCTCGAGGCGGAGTGGCTGCGCGTGCAGTGGCTGGCGGGCATCGACCCGCCTGCTCGCGACGAGCTGGTCGTGGCGTGGGAGGCCACGGTGGAGGCGTTCGCCGGCTACGGCCACGTGCCCGAGCTGGCGGGCGTGCGGGCGACGTACTCATCGATGCTGCGGCTGCTCGGCGACCCGGCCGGCGCCCGTGAGCAGGGCGACCTGGCCCGCGAGGCGGCCCACCGACTGGGCGCGACGGTGCTGCTCGAGGAGCTCCGGGCCGGTGGCTCGACGCCCGTCCGCGGCGCCGCGAAGTCGCAGCGGCTGACCGCCCGGGAGCGGGAGATCCTCGCCCTGGTCGCCGAGGGGCGCAGCAACGGCGAGATCGGCCGGCAGCTCTTCATCAGCACCAAGACGGTGAGCGTCCACGTCTCCAACATCCTCGGCAAGCTCGGCGCGGCCGGGCGCACCGAGGCGGCCGCCATCGCGCGCCGCGAGGGTCTGCTCGGCTGAGAAGCATCCCGCGCGGCCTATCCTTCGCCGCGTGACCTCGGACGAGACGACGCCCCTCGGGTTCAGCGCGACCGAGGGCGACGGGTGGCACCTGGACCATCCCGGCGGCAAGGTGCTCACCGTGGTGGCTGTGGCGACCGGTGCGGTGTCCATCGCGTTCGCGGTCCGCACAGCGGCCCAGGGCGACTGGCTGCCCGCCGTCACGGTGTTCTTGTTCGCGCTCGCCGTGCTGCTCAAGCCGTGGTCCCCGACCGCTGCGCGGTCGGCGCCGCGCGATTACGAAGGCCCGCTCGGCGCCGGTCTGGCGCTGCCGATCCACCCCGTCCGGTGGAGGTCGATCGGCTCGTTGTCACTCTTCGCAGTGCTGTGCTTCACGGGGCTCGGTACCGCGCTGTACCGGCTCGGGGACGTCGACGACCCGCTGGGCACGGTCGCCGCTACTGTCGTCGTCGGCCTGCTCGGTGCGTTCTTCGCCCTCGGTGCGTACGGCGGTGTCCGGTCGCAGCTCACCAACGACCGGTGCCTCCTGCTCACCGTCGACGGCCTCGTCATCGGGGGCGTCCGTACCCCGGTCCGGGTTCGGTGGCACGACGTCCGCGGACTCCGTCGGCACTGGACGGTGACCCGGCGGCGCGGGCTCCTCCATCACAACGACCTGGTGCACAACTGGCTCTCGTTCGACGTGGTGCCTGGTGCGGTGGAGGGCAAGACGCCCACGTCGACCCTCGCCCGCACCGAGGAGCCGACGATCGATGTCGCCACCCTCGCGGTCGACCCCCGCGTCGTGGTGGCCGTCGTGACGTTCTACCTCGACAACCCCGAGGCGCGCGGCGAGCTGCGCACGGTCGAGGCGGTCGACCGGGCGGCCGAGATCGCGCGGGCGCTGGGGGCTGAGACGGCACGTTGATGGTGTCGGGGCTGGTCGCGGGTCGGCGGCGTCGTACCCATGCCTCACGCGACGCGGGGGAGCACATCGACGGTCTCGGCGATCGCCTCGAAGAGGTCGCAGTACGTCGCGTAGTCCTCGCGCGCGACGGAGCAGGTGAGGGTGACGCCGATCCCGTCGACCAGCCAGGCCCACTGGTCGCTGATGACGTCGGCGGTGCCGAGGCGGTGCGCGAAGCGCCGGTAGGCGACGACGTGGTCGCCGAGACCGAACTCGTCCTCGTCCTCGAGCGCGAAGTCCGCCAGCCGGGTCGCCATGCTGCGCATCGCCGCGTCGCGCCAGTCACGTAGGTCCTCCCCGACGACGGTGCACCGGACCACCACGTCCGGTGCGTAGCCGCTCGGCGGCACCCGGCGTGCGCGCGCTGCCAGCACGATCCCGTGCTCGGGGTCGCTGCGCCGGTGCCACGCGGTCGGCACGGTGACGGCGATGTCGCGCTCGGGGTTCATCGCAGCACCGACCAGTCGAAGACACCGGACTCCGCGGGGATCGGGAGGATCGGTCCGTCGCACCCGGACGGCGTCTTCGGCGGGGCACCGAGGCTCCCGCCGGGCGGAGGCGCGGACGTCCCCGGAGGAGTACGACGCCGCGGGTCCCCTGTCGGGTCGGAGTCACCGCCCGGCCCGCCGCTCCCGTCGGGAGGGCCGTCAGGACGGCCGTCGCGCCCGTCGTCCGGCGGCGGACCGTCCCGGTCGACCGGCCCGTTGCGGTCGGTCGGGTCGGCGCCGAGGCGGCGATCGGGGTCGGTGTCGGGGTCGTAGCCCGGGCCCCTGCCGGGATCGCCGCCCAGGCCCGGGGTGTCCGGCGGCGGGCGGGTGGCCGGGTCGGGCCAGTGGCTGTCCGGGATCGGCCAGCGGCCGGGGTCGGGCTCCGGGAGCGGGAACACCGGGTACTCGAGGTACGGCGCCGCCAGCCCCCCGGCGTGCCGCTCGAGGCTGCGTTCCCACTGCTGGTCGGCCCACGCGCGGGCCTCGAGGGCGGTGCCGACGTTGGTCCGGAGCCGTCGGTAGTCGCTGCTCTGCTGGTCGCTCGCCCCGGCCGGCAGCCCGACCTCGTCGCCCGACACCTCGAGGCCGAGCGACGGCGCCATCCGCAGCGCGGTCGTCATCACGTCGTTGACGTCGGTCAGCCGGTCGGCGTACGTGTCGAGGTCGGTCGCGAGGGCTCCGACGTCGCTGCCCGCGGCGTCCAGGTCCGAGCGGAGGATCCCGCAGGCGTCCCGGTAGGCGTTTCCGGTGTGCCCGTCGAAGTCCTCCTCCGGCAGGGCGACCTGGTCGTCGAGGAACGTGGTCGCGGAGTCGATCCCGCGGCCGGTCGCGCGCAGGTCGTCGGCCGCGCTGCGGCAGCGACCGGGGTCGCCGTACCTGTAGACGCGGAAGGACTCTGTGGCCACGTCCGGTCACCGCCAGGTCGCGTTGTAGTGGTGCATCATCCGGAACGAGACCCTCGTGTCGAGCCCCCGGAAGTCGCGTCCGATCCACTCGAGCGACACCCCGTTGTCGGCCATCCGGTCGGCCAGCGCCGTCAGCCGGTCGGCGAGCAGTGCCTCGGCCGGGGCGGCGTCGACCGTGGTCACGTCGAGATCGATGCGGGCCGTCGTACGACGCAGGTCCCCGGCGTGGTCGACGGCGTCCCGGCCGGCGCGGATGAGGACCGCGGGATCGATGAGAATGGTCATGCGGGAAGGGTGCGCCGGTGGGTGCGGTCGCGAAACCCGCGTGCGGGCAGCCTGTGGATGACCGCGTGGATCAGGTGCGCGAAGCGACGCGAGGGGCAGGCGGCGTCGTACTCGGTGGAGGTGGGCGGGGCCGTGCCACCGCTGAGGACGATGGTCCGCGGTCCGCGACGACGGCCGCGGGGTTTGGCCCGCCTCGGGTCCCTCCCACACAATGGCGGCGTGACCGATCACCAGGATCCCGGGGAGCGCCCCGAGCGCCCCGAGCGCGCTGTCGTCAGCGGTCTCGTCGCTCTCCTCGCCGTGGCGCTGGTGGTCGGCCTGATCATGGGCGGCGTCGCCCTGGCCGCGACCCGCGTGCTCGGCATCTCCGGCGGCGGGGGCGGGTCGTCCGCCGCCGACGCCTCGGAGAAGGAGAGCCTCTACCTTCCGCGCCCGGTCCGGACGACGGCGACCGACCCGCTGATCACGCTCGACACCGAGCGGCCCGAGACCGACGACGAATCCGAGGCGGAGTCCGACGAGCCGTCGGAGTCCGAGTCGACCTCGGAGGCGACGAAGGACGGCATCACGTTGCAGGCCGGCCAGACGGAGGTCAGCGAGGACGGCCGGATCGACCTCTCCGGCGTCTACCCCGGTGGCGAGGGCCAGGTCCTCCAGGTCCAGCGGTTCGAGAACGGCGCCTGGTCCGACTTCCCGGCGACGATCCCGGTCAGCGGCAAGATCTTCACGACGTACATCTTCACCGGAGTCACGGGCGAGAACCGGATCCGAGTCGTCGACAACCAGACCGGTGAGACCTCCAACGAGGTCAAGGTCCAGGTCGGCTGACGGACGTCGTCCGGACAACCAACCGGTCACCTCGCGCGTCTCCTCCAGCATGAGACCCGGACCCGCGCGACCGCTCCGCACATCGCTCCGTGCCCTCGCAGCCACCGCCCTCGTCGCGACCCTCGCCGCCTGCGGCACCTCGACGAGCGGCGACGGCGGCGACGGTGGCAGCCCGGACGGCAAGGTCGACCGCGATCGGGTCGACAGCGACCGGATGCTCGAGGTCGCTGACGACGAGGACGCCACCGCCGCCGAGGTCGTCGAGGCAGGCCGCGCGGTCGACGCCGACCGCGCCGGCGACGGCTCGCTGCTGGTGACCTACACCGTCCACAACGACGACGACGAGGGCCGCTCCGCCGCCGCGTGGAGGTTGTACGACGCCGCGGGCGTGCCGGTGAGCGAGGGCGACGCGGGCGTCGTCTTCGAGGGTCACGCGTACGCCCAGGTCTGGGGGCTCGAGGAGGGGTTCCTCGTCCAGGACGCCGACTACCCGGAGCAGTTCCACGTGGTGGCCACCGACGGGACCGTGACCGACGTGCGCACCACCCGCGAGCCGATGGTGGCGCGCCCGGGCGACGTGCCCGTGTCGCAGAGCGACTTCAAGGCGCGGTTGTTCCGTCCGGAGACGGCGACGGTCTTCCGGGCTCTGCCCGATGCCGGCCGCGACGCGCAGGGCTGGGCGCTCGCGGACGACGGCACGCTCTGGTCGCACGACTGGAGCAGCGCCGGCGAGGTCCCCGTCCGCCGCAGCGCCGGCCGGGCGTGGGAGTCCGTGCCTCCCGTGCAGCTGGACGGCGAGGGCGGCTTCACGAGCTCCTTCGGCCTCGCCGTCGCCGGGGATTGGGTCGCGGTCGCGCTGCTCGGGTCGCCGGACAACGAGGGATACTCGATGGTCACCGGCGTCGCCGTACGCCCAGCCGGCGGGCCGGCCGACGCGCCCTGGACGACGGTCGGGCCCGGGCCGCTCGCCGGCAGGCGCTGGTACGACGTGCCGCTGCGCGCCGTCGACGACCACACCGTCATGGTCGACGACTCCGACCAACCGCGGTTCCTGCTCGACCTGGAGACGCAGCAGTGGGTCGGTCGGCTCGAGCTGCCCGATCCCGACGAGTATTCGAACCTCGAGGTCGGCCGCGACGGTGTCTACGCATTCACCGGCGACACGGCCAACGGCTACTTCACCGACGACCTCGGCAAGACCTGGGAGCTGCTCCCGCACTGATCGGGCAGAAGTTCGCGGGTCGACGCAACCGATCCGCGGCCACGGCACTCGATGATGGGTGAGGGGTCGCAGCAACGACGGCCCACGACCGTGGAGGACCGATGCGGACCGACCGCCGGCACGACGAGTTCGCGGCGTTCGCCGCGGGCGCCCGGACCCGGATGCACCGGCAGGCCGTGCTGCTCACCGGCATCGACGCGGCCCCGGACCTCGTCCAGACGACCCTGGTGAAGATGTACGTCGCCTGGCCGCGGATCGACAACCCGACGGCGTACGCCCACCGCACGATGGTGCGCGCGTTCCTCGACGGGCGCCGCAAGCGGCAGCGCGAGGCCGATCTGCACCGCGCCGTCGACACCGGACGCGCGCCGGAGGACCCGGCGCAGGCGTTGACGGTCCGTGCCGCGATCGCGGAGCTGCCGCCGCGGATGCGTGCGGTCGTCGTCCTGCGCTACTGGGAGGACCTCAGCGTCGAGCAGACCGCGTCGGCGCTGGGGTGCAGCACGGGCAACGTGAAGTCGACGGCCAGCCGGGGCCTCGACCGGCTGCGCGACCTTCTCGGCGACGCCTTCACCGACCGGATCCCGACCACCCGAAGCCAGGACTGAGGAGCAGACATGACCATTGAGGGACTCCGCGAGCGCCTCGCGCTCGAGCTCGACGACCTGGGCCCGGCCCCCGACCCGGTGCCGGCCGCCGCACGGCAGGGCGCGGCCGTCGTACGACGCCGCCGGCTCGCCGGGGGCACCGCCGTCGCCGTGGCGGGCGTCGCCTCCGCCGTCGGCGGCGGCTACCTCCTTCGTCCCGGCGACACTGCCGCTCCCGAGCCCGACGACGACGTGATCGCCACGTCCGGGCCGAGCGCACCGGCTGCTCCCGACCCGCTCGCCGACGGGCACGTCACCACCGAGGAGTGGAACGAGACGGTGCGTCGCACCCTCGAGGAGATCCTCCCGGACCGCTACCAGGCCGTGACGACGCTGCCCCCAGAGGCTGGCTCGGCGCAGTTCTTCGGCACCGAGGGTGGCGAGCCGCGGCTCGAGCTCGCGGCGTCGGTGCAGGGCCGGGAGGAGCGCGAGGACGTCCGCACCGACGAGACCAGCTGGAGCTGTGCCAGCCAGGATGCCGCGCGCGGCCTGCTCACCTGCGCCGAGGCCTCCTTCGGCGACGGGTGGTTCGCCGTCGCGACCACCGAGTACACCGACCCCACCGGCGACCCGCGCTCCGACCAGGGTCCGGCCACCTACGGCACCGACCTGCTGGTCCTGCACGACGACGTGTTCTTCGGCCTCCACCCCAAGGAGCTCGGCTGGGACGAGGTCTCGCCCAACCGGCCGGCCGGCATCACCGCGGAGGAGTTGGTCGCGATGGCCCGGACGCCGGAGTTCCTGGAGATGATGAGGGTCGGTGTGCAGTGGCAGATCGACTGGACCCCGCCGAAGAGCCGGGACGAGGACGGCGAGACGACCGTCTACCTGGACTACGCCGAGCCGAGCTGGCCCTCCTGACCGACAACGCTCGTTGACGCGGAGGACAAATCCGCCGACCGGCGAAACTGGCTGCCCACCAGCGGAACAAACCCGGTGTCGCGCCCCGTTGTGCCCTGTGTGAAACTTGAGTCAATCGGACTCAACTAACTTGCACGAGCACACAGGAGGAAACACCACATGGCACGAGCTGTCGGCATCGACCTCGGTACGACGAACAGCGTCGTCTCGGTCCTGGAGGGCGGCGAGCCCACGGTCATCGCCAACGCCGAGGGAGCCCGGACCACGCCGTCCGTCGTCGCCTTCGCCAAGAACGGTGAGGTGCTGGTCGGCGAGGTCGCCAAGCGCCAGGCCGTCACCAACGTCGACCGCACCATCCGGTCGGTCAAGCGCCACATGGGCACCGACTGGACGACCGCGATCGACGACAAGAACTTCACCCCGCAGCAGATCAGCGCGTTCGTGCTGCAGAAGCTCAAGCGGGACGCGGAGGCCTACCTCGGCGAGACGGTCACCGACGCGGTGATCACCGTCCCGGCGTACTTCTCCGACGCGCAGCGCCAGGCGACCAAGGAGGCCGGCGAGATCGCGGGGCTCGACGTCAAGCGCATCGTCAACGAGCCCACCGCGGCTGCCCTCGCCTACGGCCTCGACAAGGGCGACGACCAGACCATCCTCGTCTTCGACCTCGGTGGCGGCACGTTCGACGTGTCCCTGCTCGAGATCGGCGAGGGAGTCGTCGAGGTCAAGGCCACCAGCGGTGACAACCACCTCGGTGGCGACGACTGGGACAACCGCGTCGTCGAGTGGATGGTCAAGAAGTTCAAGGACAACAACGGCGTCGACCTCTCGGCCGACAAGATCGCCGCGCAGCGCCTCCAGGAGGCCGCGGAGAAGGCCAAGATCGAGCTGTCGTCCTCGAGCGAGACCACGATCCACCTGCCCTACATCACCCACGGCGAGAACGGCCCGCTGCACTTCGAGGAGCGGCTCTCGCGCTCGGAGTTCCAGAAGCTGACCGCCGACCTGCTCGACCGCACCAAGGTGCCGTTCCAGAACGTCCTCAAGGACGCCGGCGTCAAGCTCTCCGACATCGACCACGTGGTCCTCGTCGGTGGCTCGACCCGGATGCCCGCCGTGACCGAGGTCGTCAAGGAGCTGCTCGGCGGCAAGGAGCCCAACAAGGGCGTCAACCCGGACGAGGTCGTCGCCGTCGGCGCCGCGCTGCAGGCCGGTGTCCTCGCCGGTGAGGTCAAGGACGTGCTGCTCCTCGACGTCACCCCGCTCAGCCTCGGCATCGAGACCAAGGGCGGCGTGATGACCACCCTGATCGAGCGCAACACCACCATCCCGACCAAGCGCAGCGAGATCTTCACGACCGCCGACGACAACCAGCCCTCGGTGGAGATCAAGGTCGCCCAGGGTGAGCGGCAGATGTGGGCGCAGAACCAGCCGCTCGGCAACTTCGAGCTCACCGGCCTCCCGCCGGCGCCCCGCGGCGTGCCCAAGATCGAGGTCACCTTCGACATCGACGCCAACGGCATCGTCCACGTGTCCGCGAAGGACCAGGCGTCCGGCCGCGAGCAGTCGATGACCATCTCCGGTGGTTCGGCGCTGGGCAAGGACGAGATCGACCGGATGGTGCGCGAGGCCGAGCAGTACGCCGAGGAGGACGCCAAGCGTCGCGAGTCCGTCGAGGTCCGCAACCAGGGTGACCAGCTCGTCTACACGACCGAGAAGTTCCTGGCCGACAACGGCGACAAGCTGCCCGACGACGTGAAGACCGAGGTCACCGCAGACGTCGAGGCGCTCAAGAAGGTCCTCGAGAACGCCGAGGCCGACAAGGACGAGATCACCGCGGCCGTCACCAAGCTGGGCGAGTCCAGCCAGAAGATGGGTGCGGCGATGTACGCCGCAGCCGAGGCGGACGCCGCTGCCGCCGGTGGCACCACCGGCGCGACCGGCGAGGCCGACGACGACGTGGTCGAGGCCGAGATCGTCGACGACGAGGCCGCTGACACCGGGTCCGACGAGGGCGAGACCAAGTGACCGACGACAACGTCACCCCTGAGGGGGAGCCGCGGGAGACCGCGGCTCCCCCCGCCGGGGGCTTCGGAGACGCCGCGGCCGAGATGGCGCCAGAATCCGAGGTCGAGGCCAGCGCTGAGGCCGACGAGCTCGCGGTGACCAAGATCGCCCTGGAGGAGCGGACCCTCGACCTGCAGCGGCTGCAGGCGGAGTTCGTCAACTACAAGCGGCGCGTGGAGCGGGACCGCGACCTGGTGCGCGAGAACGCCACCTACTCCGCGCTCGCCCCGATCATCGAGGTGCTCGACACCATCGACCGGGCCCGCGAGCACGGCGAGGTCGAGGGCGGCTTCAAGGCCGTCGCCGACCAGCTCGAGCGGATCGTCACCGGGCTCGGCCTGGGGAGGTTCGGCGCGGTGGGCGACGCCTTCGACCCGACGGTCCACGAGGCGCTGTCGCACATCGGCACCGACCCCGAGGTCAGCGTCACCACCTGCAAGGTGATCGCCAAGGCGGGTTACAAGATCGGTGACCGGGTGGTCCGCGCGGCCCAGGTGCTCGTGGTCGACCCGGCCGAGCCGGCGGCCGCAGCGTCGGACGGTCAGCCGGCCGGTCAGCCCGCCGAGCAGCCGGCTGAGGAGCTGGTCGAGGAATGAGAGGAGGTGCGCGATGAGTGAGTCCGGGGATGCCGGAGGCATCCGGTCCGACTGGGCGACCAAGGACTTCTACCAGGTGCTGGGTGTCGCCAAGACGGCGTCGGCGGAGGAGATCAAGAAGGCCTATCGCAAGCTCGCGCGCGCCAACCACCCCGACTCCAACCCGGGCGACCAGGTCAAGCACGACCGGTTCAAGGCGGTCGCCGAGGCGTATGACGTCATCGGGGACCCCGAGAAGCGGAAGAAGTACGACCAGGCCCGGGAGCTGTTCGCCGGCGGGGGCTTCCCCGCGGGCGGTGGCTTCGGCGGCGGGTTCAACGTCGACGACCTGATGCGCGAGCGCGGCGCCGGCGGCGGTGGGTTCGGTGACCTGTTCGGCGACCTCTTCGGGGGTGGGTTCGGTGCCGGTCGGCGGCAGCAGCCGCGGCCGGCGCGGGGCGCCGACCTGGAGACGTCGACGACGATCGGCTTCACCGACGCGCTCGAGGGCGTGACGGTGTCGCTGCGGATCGCTGCCGACGGTGCGTGCGCAACCTGTGCGGGCACCGGCGGCAAGCCGGGCACGAGCCCGCACCGCTGCCCGACCTGCGACGGCACCGGCTTCGTCGTCGCGTCGGTGGGTGGTGCGTTCTCGATGAACGAGACCTGTCCGGCCTGCGGTGGCCGGCAGCTGGTCTACGACGAGGCGTGCCCGACCTGTCACGGCAGCGGTCAGGGCAGCGCGGTCCGCACGATCCAGGCCCGGATCCCCGCGGGCGTCAAGGACGGTCAACGGATCCGGCTGCGAGGCAAGGGCGGCCCGGGGGAGCGGGGCGGCCCCTCGGGTGACCTCTACGTCACCGTCAAGGTCGCCGGGCACCGGGTGTTCGGGCGCAAGGGTGATCACCTCACGGTCGACGTACCCGTCTCCTTCGCGGAGGCCGCGCTCGGCGCCGAGGTCAAGATCCCGACGCTCGCCGGGACCCCCGTGACGCTCCGGATCCCGGCCGGCACCCCCAACGGCCGCACGTTCCGGGTCCGTGGCAAGGGTGCGGCGAAGGCCGACGGCAGCCGCGGCGACCTGCTCGCGACCGTCGAGGTCCAGGTCCCCGCCCACCTCGGCCCCGAGGCGCGCGAGGCGTTGGAGGCGTACGCCGCCGCAACGGCCGACCAGCCGCTGCGGGCCAACCTGTTCGACGCCGCGCCAGCGGACGGTGTGTGATGGCGACCCGGCGTACCCCTGGTCCGGCGTCACCCACGCCGGGCCCCGAGGCCGCGGTCTTCGTGATCAGCGTCGCGGCCCAGCTCAGCGGCCTGCACCCGCAGACACTGCGCACCTACGAGCGGATGGGACTGATCACGCCGGGTCGCACCGCGGGCGGCGGCCGCCGCTACTCCGCGCTCGACGTCGAGCGGCTCCGGGCGATCGCCGACCTGACGGCCTCCGGCATCGGGATCGAAGGCGTCCGCCGCATCCTCGAGCTGGAGAACACCGTCATCGCGCTGCGGGCACGCAACCACGAGCTCGTCACCGAGCTCGACGCGATGCGGGAGGCGCTGCGCCAGGCGCTGGCCGCGCAGCCCCCCACCGACCGGCTCCCCGTGCTGCGGCAGCCGTCGCCCGGGCAGTCGGTCGTCGTCTGGCGCCGCCCGACCTGACGGGTCCGCGCCCGCGAGCGGGACGAGGCGCGCGGGGACGAGGACGCGGCCGTGCACAGTGAGGCCCCGACGTCTCGACGACCGCAGAGTTAGGTGCGACACGATGACCTGAGATCCCTGTGCCTCCGTCGGGTCAGGCGCTAACCTCAGCGCCTCGGGAACGTTGGTCCGCTCAGGGGCCGAACAAGGCTCGTGGACGAGGGGTGCGCGTGGACCAGATACAGCAGTGGCTTGCCGACTGGGTCCACCATGTCGACTGGTTCGCGTTCGTGTCGATCCCGTTCTTCACCGGCATCATCGGCTGGCTGATCAACTGGTCGGGCCTGTGGATGCTGTTCAGCCCGATCCGGTTCCACGGCTTCAAGGTGCCCGGCCTGCGCGAGGTCGCGAATGTCATCCCGCGCAAGCTTCAGGAGATCCCCGGCATCCCCGAGGGCGGGATCGGGTGGCAGGGCATCGTGCCCGCCCGGGCCGCCAAGATGGGGAGCATCGCGGTCGACAAGGTCATCGCCAAGCTCGGCACGCCGGCCGAGTTCTACGCCCAGCTCGAGCCCGAGGAGATCGCGGCCCACATCGTCACGGTGTTCGAGCCGGACCTCCCGGAGATGGTCGACGAGATCATGGCCCGCGAGCATCCCCGGCTGTGGCGGGATCTCCCACGCCCGGTCAAGCAGGCCGTGGTCGACCGGGTCCAGGCGCAGCTGCCGTCGGTGGTCACCACGATCACCGACGAGATCGGGATCCACATCAACCAGCTGCTCGACCCGAAGATCATGGTCATCGACCACTTCCGAGCGAACCCCGAGCTGGTGGTGAAGGTCTTCCGCGACGTCGGCCAGCGCGAGCTCAACCTGATGGTGCTCTTCGGGTTCATCTTCGGATTCGTGCTCGGCATCCCGGTCGCGATCGTCGACCAGACCTGGCACATCTGGTGGCTGCTGCCGCTCCTCGGGGTCGTCGTCGGCTGGGTGACCAACGCCCTCGGCATGTGGCTGATCTTCGACCCGCCGGAGCCGAAGCAGGTCCTCGGCATCAAGGTCCAGGGCCTGTTCCTGCGCCGCCAGGACGAGTGCGCCGAGGTCTACGCCCGGATCATCGCCGACGACGTGATCACGCTGGAGCGGATCGGCGACTTCCTCATGGACGGCCCGCGGGGCGACCGCACCCGCCAGATGATCGCCACCGCGATGCGGCCCGCGATCGACAAGGCCGCCGGTCCGTTGCGCGGCGCGGCCCGGGTCGTGGTCGGCGCCGACAGGTTCGACAACATCCGCGAGTCGTTCGCGATGGAGGCCGTGGGCCGGACGATCACCCCGTTCCGCGACCCCGTGTTCAGCAAGCGGCAGTCGGAGAAGATCCGGGTGCTGATCGCCCGGCGCACCAAGGAGCTGCCGCCCAAGGACTTCGTCGAGATGATGCGCTCGGCGATCAAGGAGGACGAGTGGATGCTCTACGCGCACGGCGCGATCATGGGCGCCGCCGGTGGCTTCCTGCACCTGGGCCTGTTCAACTGGGGCTGGATCCCCGGATTCCCCCCGTGACCCCGACAGGACGAACGATGAGCGACGACTCCCTCGACTCCCTCGACAAGGAAGGCCTCCCGCGGCTTCCCGCCATCGCGACCCGACCGGCGGTGGAGTCCCTGCCGGGCCTGGCCCGGGTGGGCGCGAGCGCCGCGCTGAACACCGCGGGCTGGGGTCTGCGGACCACCGCGCGCAACTGGCGGCGGGTCGGTCGCGCGGTCACCGACCGCAACGAGGCCGTCGCGATCGTCCGCGAGGTCGGGTCCGTCGTCGGTGCGGTCGGCGAGATCGCGCGCCAGGTTGCCGACGGCGTACCCGTCGGGACCGCCCTCTTCCAGGCCGGCGAGTCCCTCGGCGGAGCACCGGCCACCCCGCAGCGCGCGCCGGCCACCAACGGACGCGTCGTCGGCGAGGTCGTCTCCAGCCGGGAGACGACGCTGCGCGAGCGGGGACACGAGCTGCTGATGCGCTCCCGCGACGTCTGGGACACCGACAACCGGCACCCCGCCTTCGACCGGATCCTCACCGAGCTCGCGCCCGACGAGGCGCGGATCCTGGTGATGCTGCTCCGCAACGGCCCGCAGCCCAGTGTCGACATCCGCACCGGCGGGCCGATCGGCATGGTCAGCAGCCAGCTGGTCGCGCCCGGCCTCAACATGATCGGCCCGCGCGCCGGCCTCCGCTACCTCGACCAGGTGCCGTCGTACCTCAACAACCTGTTCCGGCTCGGCCTGATCTGGTTCTCCCGCGAGGCGCTGCGCGACCACCTGGAGTACCAGGTCCTCGAGGCCCAGCCCGACGTGCTGGACGCGATGCACTCGGTGAAGTTCGCCAAGGTCGTCCGCCGCAGCGTCCACCTCACGCCGTTCGGTGAGGAGTTCTGCAAGGAGGCGCTGGTCGACGAGTCGGTCGCCGCCAGCGAGCTCCCCGAGCACGCGACGCCGCCCGAGGTCGACGTCAACGACTGATCAGTGGGCACCGGCCGCGGCGCCCCGCAGTAGCCGGCCCAGCGACGGATATTCGTCAGAGTTGAGTGGAACAGACTCAACTTTGAGGTTGTTGTGAAAGATGACGTCCGGCCCCGGTCTCCACCGCGGTCGGACGTGTCACGATCATTCGCACACCTCTTCAGGAGCCGCATTCATGACCCAGTTCGGGGCCGACACGTTCACGACCCGCAGCCGCGAGGCCATCGAGGCCGCGCAGCTCGCCGCGACCACGGCCGGCAACACCACCTTCGAGCCCATCCACCTCCTCGTGGCTCTGCTGCGCCAGCCCGAGGGGACCAGCCGCGCGCTGGTCACCAAGTCCGGTGTCGACGCCGACGCCGCTCGCTGCCCGCGCCGAGGCGGTCGTGTCCGCACTGCCCCGCGCGACCGGCGCCACCGTTGCCCAGCCGACGGCCTCGCCGGCGCTCACCCGGGTGCTCGCCCAGGCGCTCGACCTGGCGCGCTCGATGAAGGACGAGTACGTCGCCACCGAGCACCTCCTCGTTGCGCTGGCGGGCGTCGAGAGCAGTGCCAAGACGGTGCTGACCGAGGTCGGCCTCACCGAGAAGGGCCTGCGGGAGGGCCTGACCGCCGTGCGCGGCAACCGCCGGGTCACCAGCCAGGACGCGGAGTCGACGTACGAGGCGCTGGAGAAGTACTCCGTCGACCTCACCGCCGCTGCCGAGGAGGGCCGCCTCGACCCGGTGATCGGCCGCGACCAGGAGATCCGCCGCGTGGTGCAGGTGCTGAGCCGGCGTACCAAGAACAACCCCGTGCTCATCGGTGAGCCCGGCGTCGGCAAGACCGCCGTCGTCGAGGGCCTGGCGCAGCGGGTGGTCGCGGGCGACGTACCCGACTCCCTCAAGGGACGGCGGGTGCTCGCGCTCGACCTGGCCGCGATGGTCGCGGGTGCGAAGTACCGCGGCGAGTTCGAGGAGCGGCTCAAGGCCGTGCTCGAGGAGATCAAGGACGCCGGCGGGCAGGTCATCACGTTCATCGACGAGCTCCACACGGTCGTCGGCGCGGGCGCCGGCGGGGACTCCGCGATGGACGCCGGCAACATGCTCAAGCCGATGCTGGCGCGCGGCGAGCTGCACATGATCGGTGCGACGACGCTCGACGAGTACCGCGAGCGGATCGAGAAGGACCCCGCGCTCGAGCGCCGGTTCCAGCAGGTCTTCGTGGGCGAGCCCAGCGTCGAGGACACCATCCAGATCCTGCGCGGCATCCAGGAGAAGTACGAAGCGCACCACGGCGTCCGGATCACCGACGCCGCGCTCGTGGCCGCCGCGTCGCTGTCCGACCGCTACATCCCCGGCCGGCAGCTCCCCGACAAGGCGATCGACCTGATCGACGAGGCGTCGTCCCGGCTGCGGATGGAGATCGAGTCCTCGCCCGAGGAGATCGACCAGCTCCGTCGGCTCGTCGACCGGATGAAGATGGAGGAGTTCGCGCTCGCCAAGGAGAGCGACGCCGCGTCGAAGGAGCGGCTGACCGCGCTGCGCAAGGACCTCGCCGACCGCGAGGAGGAGCTGCGCGGGCTCGAGGTCCGGTGGGAGCAGGAGAAGGCGTCGCTCGAGGGCGAGGGCGAGCTGCGTCGCCACCTCGACCAGCTCCGGATCGAGGCCGAGAAGCTGCAGCGCGAGGGCGAGTTCGAGAAGGCCAGCGAGATCCTCTACGGCAAGATCCCCACGCTGGAGGCGCAGATCAAGGCCGTCGAGGAGGCCGAGCAGAGCGAGCTCGAGCCGCTGGTCGGCGAGGAGGTCGGCGCCGAGCAGGTCGCCGAGGTCGTCGAGGCCTGGACGGGCATCCCGACCGGGCGGATGCTGCAGGGCGAGACCGCCAAGCTGCTCGAGATGGAGCAGGTCATCGGCGGCCGGCTGATCGGCCAGCACGCCGCGGTGCAGGCGGTCAGCGACGCCGTACGACGCTCGCGTGCCGGCATCGCCGACCCCGACCGCCCGACCGGGTCCTTCCTCTTCCTCGGCCCGACCGGCACCGGCAAGACCGAGCTCGCCAAGTCGCTGGCGGACTTCCTGTTCGACGACGAGCGGGCGATCGTCCGGATCGACATGAGCGAGTACTCCGAGAAGCACGCCGTCTCGCGGCTGGTCGGTGCCCCTCCGGGCTACGTCGGCTACGACGAGGGCGGCCAGCTGACCGAGGCCGTGCGCCGGCGCCCCTACAGCGTCGTACTCCTCGACGAGGTGGAGAAGGCGCACCCGGAGGTCTTCGACATCCTGCTGCAGGTGCTCGACGACGGGCGGCTGACCGACGGGCAGGGTCGGACCGTGGACTTCCGCAACACGATCCTGATCCTGACCAGCAACCTGGGCTCGCACTACCTGGTGGACCCGACGCTGGACCCGGAGAAGAAGCAGGAGTCGGTGATGGCGCTCGTCCGGCAGAGCTTCAAGCCGGAGTTCCTCAACCGGCTCGACGAGATCGTCACCTTCGACGCGCTCACCAAGGACGACCTGACCAGGATCGTCGACCTGCAGCTCGGCCTGCTGGAGAGCCGGCTCGCTGTCCGCCGGATCGCGATCGAAGTGACGCCGGCGGCGAAGGAGTGGCTGGCGGAGGTCGGCTACGACCCGGCGTACGGCGCCCGTCCGCTGCGCCGGCTGATCCAGTCGGCGATCGGCGATCCGCTCGCCAAGCTCGTCATCGGCGGCGAGGTCGTCGACGGGGGAGCGGTCACGGTGGACCGGGGCGAGGACGGGCTCGAGCTCCGGGTCCGCTGAATCGGAGGGGTGGGGCCGCCCTCGGGGACGGCTCCACCCGTCGGGTTGAATGGAGGCCATGACCAAGGACGAGCCCCGCCCAGGTCAGGCAACGCTTGCTGCCTGGCTGATCATCGGTGGCTCGGTGATCCTGGTCATCACCGCGTGGCAGCGGGTCGCGAGCCTGCACACCCTGGAGGTCCAGGACGAGCTGCGCCGGGTGCTGTCGGAGCCGCCGGTGTCCGGCACCGGTCTGTCGCTCGACGCGTTGCAGACCACGGTCCGGGTGCTGTCGATGATGGCGGCCGGTGCCGCCACCGCCGCGGCGATCCTCGGCTACCACGCGATGAAGCGCTCGACCAGCGCCCGGCTCGCGCTGACGTTCCTGGCGCCGCTGGTGCTGGTGGGCGGCTTCGCGACGGCCGGCTTCTTCGCGCCGATGGTCGTCGCCGGCATCACGATGCTGTGGCTGCGGCCGACGCGGGACTGGTACGCCGGACGGCCGTGGCTCGTGCCGACCGCCGAGCGCGACGGAGACCGTGGCAAGGCGTCCCGGCCGGACCCGTTCGCGGCTCCGCCGCAGGCGCCGACATCGGCTCCCGAGGATCCACCGCAGCCGCAGCCGCGCCGCAGCCGCCCGCGCCGTATGCGCCACCGCAGGCCGGGGCCGAGCGGCCGGAGCCCACGGTGGACTGGCCTCCCGCGCGGGCCGCGGCGTCGTACCCCTCCGTGCCGAGCGCGCCGAAGCGCCGGCGCCGCCCCGCCGCCCTCCTCTGGGCCTGCACGCTGGTGTGGGTCTGCAGCGGTCTGGTGACCGGGGTGCTTGCCCTGACCGCGCTGGTCGTCATCGTGACGCCCGACGAGCTCTTCGCGGAGGTCGAGCGGCAGCAGATCTCGATGGAGGGCCTCACCCGCGACCAGCTCGTCGCGGCGATGCTGGTCGTCGCCGGCGTGGGGATCGTGTGGTCGATCGCGGCGATCGTGCTCGGCGTGCTGACGTTCAACCGCGTCGGCTGGGCCCGGATCACCTTGGCCGTCTGCAGTGGTCTGGCCGCCGCGGTGATGGCGTTGATGCTGGTCGGCGGGCCGTTCCTGGTCGTGCTGGTCGCCCCCGCCGTCGCCGCGTGCGTGCTGCTGCTGCGGCGCGAGGTCGTCGACTGGTTCAAGCGCTGAGGCTCAGCTCCCGGCGACCATCCAGTAGACCCGCTCGATCTCGACCCACTGTGCGGCCTCCTGCTGGCCCGGGCCGCCGGGGCCCTCGTGGTAGGCCAGCACCGACCACGTCCCGTCCGACCTCCGGATCGCATCCTGCCTCTCTTCCTGGAGCAGGATCCAGCCGTTGTCGCAGCCGTAGATCGCGACTGTGCCGGGCGGTGTGAAACCCCACGCCCCGCCGACCCGGAAGGTGCAGCGCCCGCCGTCGGTGAGCTCGATGCCGAACGGCAGGGGGTCCTGGTAGGCGGGCGTGTCCTGGTCGAGGTTCGTCACCGGGACCCGCCGGAGAGTCCGGTCCCAGGGGTCGAAGAGGCAGAACATGTGGGACGTGCTGACCCGGTCGTTCCAGCACGCGTAGGTGTTGTCCGCGGTCCCCCCGCACCAGTGCGTTCCGGCCGACTTCGACACGGGCGATCCGGTGTCGTAGGTGCAGTCGATCGCGTAGCCGCCGCCGCTCCTGTCCTCGATGGTGAAGCCCGGCTTGAGCGTGCCGTCGCCGAACCACGGATCGACGTCGACCTCCTCGGTGCCACGGCTCGGCGGGTCCCGGTCGACGGGGTCCCCGGGCGGGCCGACCGACAGCGCGCGCACGACGTCGCCGGCGACCTTCTCGCCGTCGCCCTCCGGATCACCGAGCCACAGCTCCTGCGCGAAGTCGGCCGACAGCCAGGTGCTGAGCTGACGCCCGTCGTGCGCGAGGGCGCGCCAGGTGATGCCGCGCTCGATGCCGTCGGGCTGCCAGTCGGCAGCGGCCACCGGGTCCTGGGACGGGCCGAACCCTCCGACGGTCGTCCGGTAGACGGCCGTCGGCTCCGACGCGCCGCCGCAGAAGTCTCCGGTCTCCCAGTCCGCGACCAGGTCCTGGTCGTCGAACCACAGCGACGCCAGTCGGCCGCCGGCGAGCTCGCGGCCGTCGAGACCGTCGGGCCCGCTGATCCGCGAGACGGAGGCGCTGCCGGGCCTGCTCGCCTCGAGGTCGATGACGGTCAGGGCGGAGTAGAAGCACCCGTCGCCCGGACCGGTGTCGAACGCGAGGTAGCGCCGGTCCGCGGAGAGCGCACGGCTGCCGACGTAGTCGATGCCGAGGTCGAGCAGTTCTGCCGCCTTCCCGGTGTCGAGGTCGACGGTCATCACCACCGACTCGAAGTAGAAGCCGTCGGACGGGCCGGGCAGCACGACGTACGCCGTCCCGTCGTCGAGGCCCAGCAGGTCGCTGGCGTAGAAGCGGTTCGGGTCGGTCCGGTCCGTCGCCGGGACCCCGTCGATCGGCACGGTCGAGGCGACCTCGACCCCGTCCCCGGAGATCTCGAACGTCTCGAGCGTCTCGTCGGTCGTCAGCGCCACCAGCGTCCCATCGGGGCCGAACGTGACGCCGACACAGCTGCAGTCGATGGTTTGCTGGTCGGTCGGGTCGGCGCCGGAGACGACGCTCAGTGTCCGGCCGTCGGTGGCGGCGACGTACCTGCCGTCGTCGCTGGTCGCCAGCAGCACGTCGTACGGCGGCGCGGAGCCCGACTCGGGTCGCTTGATGCCGTCCACGGGCACGGGGGTGCCGTCGTTGTCGAGGACGAACGCGCGGATCGCGCCGCTCTGACCCTGGGTCGTGTACGCCGCGAGGATCGCCGGCTCGAACGCAGCCGCCGCGGGTGGGGCGGGCTTCTCGTCCGGACGGGTGGCGACGTACGCCGCCGCACCGCCGCCCGCCGCAGCCGCCACGATCACGGCGATGCCGGCCGCGGCGACCTTCGCGCCGCCGAGCGCACCGGCCGCGCCGCCCACCGTGCCGAGGCCGGACCCACCGACCGCGGCTCCACCTGCCGTACCGCTGAGGCCGGCCGCACCGGCGGCTCCCGACGCCCCGGCGGTGCCGGCGGCGCCCGCCGCTCCCGAGGCTCCGGACACGCCGGCTGCTCCAGCCGCCCCGGACACCCCGGCCGCGCCGACCGTGCCGGCCGCTCCTGCCGTGCCGATTGCTCCCGACGCGCCGGCCACCCCCGACGCCTCGGCGGTGCCGACCGCACCGGCCGCGACCGCGCCGGTGCCGCCGGCTGTCGCGGCGGCTGTCGCGGCGGCGCCGAGCGATCCGGCCGCTCCCGCGGCGACCACCGGTCCGGTGACGCCCGCGGAGCCGAGCAGCCCGAGCCCGGCCGGGACACCGCTCAGGACGGTGCCGACGGTCGCGCCCAGCCCCGCACCGGTGGCCCAGGTGCTGCCGAACCGCTCGCGGGCGGCGTACTCCAACGACGCGTGGAAGGCGCGGGCGTTCTGGTGCCGCAGGTCGGGGTCCTTGGCGAGGTTCATCAGACACAGGCCGGCGAGGGCGTCGCCGACGTGCGGCTGCACGGCGCGCGGGTCCGGGACGGGTGCCTGGACGTGCAGCGCCGCGGTCATGAGCGGATCGCTGCCGACGTACGGCGTCCGCCCGCACAGCAGCTCGAACAGCACCACCCCGGCGGCGTAGAGGTCGCTGCGGATGTCCGTGTGGTGGCCGAGGAACTGCTCGGGGGCGAGGTAGGCCGGCGTGCCGATCCACGTGTCGGGACCGCCGAGGCGGTGCGGCGGTGCCGCCAGCCCGAAGTCGATCAGCCGCGAGACACCGTCGCGGTCGACCACGATGTTGTCGGGCTTGAGGTCGCCGTGGACCAGACCGGCGGCGTGCACCGCGGCGAGCCCGTCCAGCGCCCCGGTGAGCACGCCGAGCGCCTGGCGTCCGTCGAGCCGCCCGGCCTCGTGCAGGATGCGGCGCAGAGACGCGCCGTCGACGAAGTCGGTGACGATCGCGGCGAGGTCGGGTTCGTCGATCACGTCCCGGATCCGGACGCAGTGCGGGCTGTCGACCTGCAGCAGCGCGGCTGCCTCGGCGCGCATCAGGTCGCGGCGCCACCCGTCCTCGGGGTGGTCGAGAACCTTGATCGCGACCTGCTCGCCGGTGTCGGGGTCCGTGCCGAGGTAGACCGTCCCGAACCCGCCCGACCCGATCGGACCGGTCACGGAGTACCGGCCGACTGCCTCCACCACTGCCCCCCGAGTCCGGTCAGGCGCCGAGGTCGGCGCCCGCGAGTCGGCGTACGGCCTCGTCGAGGACGTGGTCCTGCTTGCAGAACGCCCAGCGGACCAGGTGGCGACCGGCGCCGGGCGCGTCCGGGTCGTCGTAGAAGACCTCGGTCGGGATGGCGACCACCCCCGCGCGGTCGGGGAGGGCGCGGCAGAAGTCGTGCCCGCTGTCCCAGCCGAGGTGGGTCACGTCGGTGGTGAGGAAGTACGTCCCTTCACAGGAGTACGGCGCCAGGCCCGCCTCCCCGAGCCCGGACGTGAGCCGGTCGCGCCGCTCCTGGAGCGTGCGCGCCAGCTCGCGGGGGTAGTCGGGGTGCTCGTCCAGCGCGACCGCGACTGCAGGCTGGAGGGGTGCACCGGACGTGTAGGTCAGCCACTGCTTCGCGCCCACCAGGGCGCCGACCAGGTCCGCGGGGCCCGTGGCCCAGCCGACCTTCCAGCCGGTGAACGAGTAGGACTTGCCGACGCTCGAGAGCGTGAGCGTCCGGTCGGCCATCCCGGGCAGGGTGCTCAGCGGGACGTGGGTCCGGCCGTCGAAGACCAGGTGCTCGTAGACCTCGTCGGTCACCACGACGAGGTCGTGGGCGACGGCGACCTTCGCGACCGCGGCGAGCTCGTCGTCGTCGAGCACCCGGCCGGTCGGGTTGTGGGGGGAGTTGAGCAGGATCAGCCGGGTCCGGTCGGTGACCGCGGCCTCGAGCTCGGCCGGGTCGAGGCGGAAGTCCGGTGCGCGCAGGGTGACCGGGCGTCGTACCCCTCCGGCGAAGGAGATCATCGCCGTGTAGGAGTCGTAGTACGGCTCGAGGGCGATCACCTCGTCGCCGGGGTCGACCAGGCCCAACAGCGCGCCGGCGATCGCCTCGGTGCAGCCCGTCGTGACCGCGACCTGCGTGTCCGGGTCGAGCTCGATCCCGTAGTTGCGCTGCTGGTGGCGCGCGATCGCCTGGCGCAGGGCGGGGATCCCGATGCCGGGCGGGTACTGGTTGGCGCCACCCTCGAGGGCGGCGACCGCCGCGGCGACCACCTCCTTCGGACCGTCGGCGTCGGGGAACCCCTGGCCGAGGTTGACGGCACCGGTCCGCGCGGCGAGCGCGGTCATCTCGGCGAAGATCGTCGTGGTCATCCCGTCCAGTCGGCGGGCCATGCGGCTCATGGGTCCCATCCAACCCTGCCGGGGTGAGGATCGGCGGCAGACGTCCGCTCCGGCTCGACGGCCGTGTCCCTCCACTACCCTGTGCGCCGTGACGACCACCGACTCCGCGCTCGCTGCCGACATCGACGCCACCTGCCGCCTGACGGGGGAGTTCACGCTCCGCTCGGGGCAGGTCAGCAACGAGTACTTCGACAAGTACCTCTTCGAGGCCGAGCCGCTGCTGCTCGCGCGGGTCGCCCGGGAGATGGCGCAGCTGCTGCCGCCCGACACCGACCTGCTCGGTGGGCTGGAGATGGGCGGCATCCCGATCGCCACCGCGATCAGCCAGCTGCTCGGCATGCCGGCGCTGTTCGTGCGCAAGGAGGCGAAGAAGTACGGCACCTGCAAGCTCGCCGAGGGGGCGCCGTACGACGGCAGGCGGGTCACCCTGATCGAGGACGTCATCACCACGGGTGGCGCCGTCCGCGACGCCACCCGCGCCCTGCGTGAGGGCGGCGCGATCATCGAGACCGTGGTGTGCGCGATCGACCGCAGCCCTGCCGGGGAGAACCCGCTCGCGGACGTCGGGCTCGAGGTGCGCTCGGTGCTGACCAAGGCGGACCTCGACGCTGCGCGGGCGTCTGCGTGAGCTGATCACCCACCCAGGCGCTCGAGCAGCCGCCGCAGGTCGGCCTCGTTGCGCTCGCGGTCGAAGGTCCAGGGTGACTGGAACGCCCGCTGGTCGAAGCCGCCCTCGGGGTGTGCGATGTCGGGGTCGCTCCAGAACCAGTGGGAGCTCGCGTCGTGCAGCGAGGCGAAGAGGTGCTCGTTGCGGGCGACGTAGCCGGAGTGGTTGAGCACGATCACCTCGCGCACCCGCTCGGCGTAGACCATGTTGAACATCGCCGACCCGCCGAACCCGGCGATCACCTCGGCGTGCGCGAAGAGCGCGGCCTGCTCGGGCAGGGACAGCTCGGCCGGCTGGACGACGGTGAAGCCGTGCTCGGCGAAGAGCGCCTCGACCTCGGCGTGGTTGTGGCACTCGCGGTTCCAGGAGCGACGGTCGGGGTCGACCGGTCGGGTGACGAAGATCCGGGTCGGGTCGGGCAGCGGGACCGGTGCGTCCGGCAGCCCCGCGCGGAGCCGGCGCCAGACCTCGCGGATCCCCGGGTGGGCGTAGTACGGCGCCGCGTTGTGCCACATCGGCGTCGCGCTGACCACCCGCTCCACCCGCACCGGCCGGTCGACCCACACGATGTCGTCGGGGTCGATCCCGAAGGCGGGGAGGAGCCGTGACTCGAGCCGGCGCTCCGGGCGGGCGCGGTGCGGGTCGGGGTGGACGCGGCACAGGATCTTGAGGTCCGGGTCGGCGGCCTTCGCGTGCTCCCACCCCCACAGCCGGGCGAGGCGCCTCGGTCATCAGGTGCCCGAAGTGGCCGGGGTTGTTGTAGCCGAACTGGTAGTAGGAGCCCGGCAGGTCCTTCGGCTCCTCGGTGTCGCGCGGCAGCCCGAAGTGGCCGCGGACGTCGACCAGCCCGTTGACCTTGGGGCTCTCGGTGAGGTGCCAGCGGTAGGAGTCGGGCAGCACCGAGCGGCCGTGGTACATCAGCGTCGCCCGCGGCAGCACCACGCGGCCGTCGTACCTCGTCACCTGGAGCCGGGGGTAGCGGATGACGTCGTCGAAGCCCGGGTCGTGACCGGAGTACGACGTCGTGGTCCCGGCAGGCGTGAACTCACCGGCGGGCAGGGCGTGGACCTCGGTGACCCGGAGGTCCGGCTCCCGGGTCGCGAGCAGGGGTGCCTGCCGGTCGCGGATCTTGAGCAGGTGCTGCTGCGCCTTGACGACCACGACGAACCGGTCGTCGACCGACACCGACGCGATCGCGTCGTCCAGCGCGGTGCGCTCGCCGTCCGGCGCTGACGACCGGTCGACGGCCCGGGTCGCCCGGGCGATCAGCTTCTGCTGGCCGTGGCCGTCGGGACTGCGCAGCGCCACCCACGCCGCGCCGGGGTCGAGGTGGAGGAAGAGCTCGCGCCAGGTCGCGAGCTGGCGCTGGCCGGCGGCGCGGCGTACGTCCACGACCATCCCGATCGCGGGGAGGGCGGCCAGCCGGTCGTGCAGGTCCGCGTCGTCGTACCCCACCAGTTCGACGACCTCGGTCCGGTCGTGGCGGTTCCGGGGGACCCGGCGCAGCTGGTCGCGGGAGCCCGCGATCACCACGACCGGACCGCGCATCCTCAGCTCACCGGTGCCGATCGGGGGGGTATCGCCTGGCGGAGGTCGTCGAGCGATACCGCTCCCCGGCGCTGCGAGCGGAGCATGCGGCTAGGACGGGGACGCCGTCGACGCGTCGGTCCCCTCGCCCTCCCGGGCCGCGGCGCGCTTGTGCCGCCACCACTCGAAGACGATCGGGATGACCGAGACCGCGAGGATCAGCAGGATGGCGTAGTCGATGTTCTCCGACAGGAACGGCCCGACCTTGGGCACCCGGCCGAGGAAGTAGCCCAGCAGCAGGATCGAGGAGACCCACAGCACCGCGCCGACGATGCTCCACTTGAAGAAGCGCATCCGCTCCATCCGGGTGACGCCCGCGACGACGGTGACGTAGGTCCGCACGAACGGCACGAACCGGCCGATCACCAGCGCCTTGTTGCCGTGCTTGTCGAAGAACGCGGTGGTCTGGTCGAAGTACTTGCGCTTGAGGATGCGCCCGTTGCGCTCGTACAGCGGCGGGCCGATGGCGCGGCCGATCTCGTAGCCGGTCACGTTGCCGGCGAACGCGCCGACCGTCAGCACCACCAGTGCGATGCCGAGCTCGACCAGCGGCGATCCGGGGAAGAGGTCGATGCTCTCGCCGGCGATGAAGATGCCGAGCGCGAAGAGCAGGGTGTCACCGGGGAGGAACGGGAAGAAGAGCCCGCACTCGACGAAGATGATCGCCACGCTGATCCAGAACAGCTCGGCACCGAACTGCTCGAGCAGCCATTCGGGCTCCATCCACTTCATGCCCAGCAACATCGGGTCGAGGAGGGCGGCGACCGTGCTCACGCGGTCACGGTACCGGCCGGGTCCCAGCGCCGGGCCGGGTTGGTGCGGTTACTGTCGCGGCCATGACCGACGAGCCCGACGAGGTGGAGCCGCGGGCGCCGTACGACCCCATGCCGCACGGGCCCGCCGAGGTCGGTGTGGGGCCGTGGGAGGGCGCGTGGCCGGAGGGCTCGGGCAGTGAGGTGTACGACGCCCGCCTGCTCGCCGAGGGCGACCGGCGCAACGTCGTGGACCGCTACCGGTACTGGTCGGTCGAGGCGATCGTCGCGGACCTGGACAGGCGCCGGCACCCGTTCCACGTCGCCATCGAGAACTGGCAGCACGACTTCAACATCGGCACCATCGTCCGGTCCGCCAACGCCTTCCTCGCCGCGGAGGTGCACATCGTCGGCAACCGGCGCTGGAACCGGCGCGGGGCGATGGTCACCGACCGCTACCAGCACGTGCGGCACCACCCGACGGTCGACGACCTCGCGGCGCACCTGGCCGAGGTGTCCGCGGACGGCGGTCCGGTGCCGCTGCTGGGCATCGACAACCTGCCGGGCTCGGACCACCTGGAGACGATGAGCATCCCGCGCCGGGTCTGCTTCCTCTTCGGGCAGGAGGGGCCGGGTCTCTCGGAGGCCGCGCGGGCCGCGTGCGCGGGCACGTTCTCCATCGCGCAGTTCGGGTCGACCCGGTCGATCAACGCCTCCGCGGCCGCCGCGATCGCGATGCACTCGTGGGTGCGCCAGCACGCCGACCTCGGCGACGAGCAGGCCTGGCGGGGCTGAGACGGCAGCGCGCGTCCGGCCGGTCAGACCCGACGCTTGAGCTCGCAGCGCCGCGCGGAGTCGGGCCTCGGACCGCCGTCGCAGATGTCCTTGCCGCCGCCGCCGTCCATCCGGTCGCGACCGCCACCACCGAGCAGCACGTCGTGACGCCCGTTGCCACGGAGCACGTCGTTGCCGCCCATGCCGTGCAGCCGGTCGCCGCCCGCACCGCCGACCAGGCGGTCGGCGTCGCCGTTGCCCTGCAGGTCGTCGCCGCCCCGGCCACCGGCCAACCGGTCGCGGCCGGTGCCACCCTCGGTGAGGTCCCTGCCCTGGTCGCCCCGGACCAGGTCGGCGCCGGTCCCGCCGTCGACCGAGTCGGCGCCGCGGCCGCCGCAGAGGATGTCGTTGCCGCCGTTGCCGCGGATCACGTCGTCGCCGCCCCGGCCCAAGATCACGTCGGCGCCGGCCGTGCCGAACAGCACGTCGTCGCCGGCGGTGCCGACGATGGTCGGCGTCCGGCCGGCACACGTGAGTCCGGCCTCGGCATGGGCAGGAGCGGGGGCGAGGGCGAACAGCGCGGCGAGGCTCGCGGCAGCAAGCGCGGTGGTCCCGAGACGGTGCACGGCGTACTCCTTGTGGCGGTGACGGTGGCGGTGGTGGTGGTCGGAGCCTGACCGTTCGGGAGGGCCGCAAACACGGCCCGGCCAGAGGGCCCGGTCAGAACGCCTCCGTCGCCTCCAGCACGCCGCGCAGGGACGCGAGACCGCGGGAGCTGTGGCTCTTCACGGTGCCCTCGCTGATCCGCAGCTCGGTCGCCGTCTCCGCGACCGACAGGCCGAGCCAGTGCCGCAGGAGCACCACTGCCCGCTGCGACGGCGGCAGGGCCTGCAGAGCGTCGACCAGGGCCGAGCGCTCCTCGGTCGGCAGCGGTGGGCGCGCCGCGATCTCCGGGAGCCGGTCCGTCGCGCGCTCGCGGCGCCAGGGCCGCCGGGACTCGTCGATGGCCGTGCGAACCATGATCGTGCGGACGTAGGCCTCCTCCGCGCCGTTGCGCTGCACCCGCGGCCAGGCGACGTACAGCTTGGTCAGCGAGACCTGCAGCAGGTCGTCGGCCTGGTGCCAGTCGCCGCACAGGGCGTAGGCGATCCGGCGCAGCTTGTCCTGGCGGGTGGTCACGAACTCGACGTACGACGCCTCGCGCTGGTCGCGGTTCACCGCATGCCCTCGCTGCCGCCCTCGTCGTTCGTGGCGTACTGCTGCACGGCGTAGTCGACGAACTCGTCGAGCGTGGTGATCCGGTCGTCCGCGCGGTAGGGGATCGCCTCGGTGGGTCCGCCGCCGATCGACCGGACCGCGAGGAAGTACGTCCGGCCGTCCAGGGTCACCTCGGCGACCGCCGTCGGATCGCCGGGTCCGGCGAAGTTGTCGCCGAAGCCGGGGTCGGGGCGCTGCTCGACGATCTGCACCCTGCCCACCGCCACGAGGTGGGACGCGCTGTCGAAGCGCACCCAGGTGTCGTCGGCCATCCCGGACTCGGGGTCGAGCTGCAGCCTGGTCCACTCCTCGAGGGTCAGGCCCTGGCTGCCGGCGGGCGTGGTGGCCAGCGCCGCACCGCCGCCCGGATCGGGGAACGCCGCCACCCAGTAGTCCGTGCCGTCGAGGGTCACCCGATAGGCCGTGGCCCTCGCGTCGTCGGCGACGGTGACGGTGAACTGCTCGACGACCTTCGCGTCCGGGTTGATCTCCGTGACGCCGTCGGTGCCCAGCCGGGCGGGTTCGCCCTCGCCCCACGGCTCCGCGGTCGGGGCCGGGTCGGAGGTCTCGGTCGTGCGGTCGGCCACGGGGAGGTCGTCGGTTCCGGAGGTGGTGTCGCCACCGGGTGCGAGCGCGAGCGCCGTACCTCCGATAACGAGCGCGGCCGCCACCCCGCCGGCGCCGATGGCGAGCCGGCGGCGTCGTACCGCCCGGCGCCCGGCGCGCAACGTGTCGACGAGCGGGGGCGCCGGTGTGGGCGCAGTGCCGAGCCCGGCCTCGATCCGATCCGCGATGTCGATGTCCATGGTCTCCTCCTGGAAGTCTCGCTCACCCAGGGATACGGAGGGCGTCGGCGATCGGTTGCCCCTCCCTTGGGACGCCCGGTCCGCCCCTTCCAATACCACTACTGTGTTCTTCGTCCCAATGACCGTGACACCCGTGCGCAGGAGCCGAGTTATGCCGATCGTTACCCCCGAGAAGTACGCCGAGATGCTGGACGCCGCGAAGGCCGGCTCCTTCGCGTTCCCGGCCGTCAACGTTTCCTCCACCCAGACCCTTCATGCCGCGCTCCAGGGCTTCACCGACGCCGGCTCAGACGGGATCATCCAGGTCTCCGTCGGCGGCGCCGACTACCTCTCCGGCGACAAGGTCAAGGACGCGGTGACCGGCTCGGTCGCCTTCGCGGAGTTCGCGACCCAGGTGGCCAAGAACTACCCCGTCAACATCGCGCTGCACACCGACCACTGCGCGAAGGAGAAGCTCGACCCCTGGGTCCGTCCGCTGATCCAGATCTCCAAGGAGCGGGTCGCCCGTGGCGAGCAGCCCCTCTTCCAGTCCCACATGTGGGACGGCTCCGCCGTACCGCTGGAGGAGAACCTCCTCATCAGCGAGGAGCTGCTCGAGCAGTGCTCCGCGGCCAACATCATCCTCGAGATCGAGGTCGGCGTCGTCGGCGGCGAGGAGGACGGTGTCGAGAACGAGATCAACGACAAGCTCTACACGACCCCCGAGGACGCGGTCGCGACCGTGAAGGCGCTCGGCTCCGGTGAGAACGGCCGCTACCTGACCGCGCTCACCTTCGGCAACGTGCACGGCGTCTACAAGCCGGGCAACGTGAAGCTGCGGCCCGAGGTGCTCCTGGCTGCCCAGGAGGCCGTCGCCGGCGTGACCGGCAAGGACCGCGCGTTCGACTTCGTCTTCCACGGCGGCTCCGGCTCGCTCCCCGAGGAGATCTCGGCCGCCGTCGACTACGGCGTGATCAAGATGAACATCGACACCGACACCCAGTACGCCTTCAGCCGCCCGGTCGCGGACTTCATGTTCAAGCACTACGACGGCGTCCTGAAGATCGACGGCGAGGTCGGCAACAAGAAGGAGTACGACCCCCGCGCGTGGGGCCGCGCCGCTCAGGCCGGCATGGCCGCGCGGATGGTGGAGGCCTGCGAGAACCTGCGCTCAGCGGGCAAGTCGATCGGGTGATCCCGACCGCGGCCGACGTCGAGGCCGCGGCGGCGACGCTGGAGGGGGTCATCGACCCGACCCCGCTCCAGCACTCGCCGCGCCTATCGGCGTCGACCGGGCTGGACGTCTGGCTCAAGCGGGAGGACCTCACGCCGGTCCGCTCGTACAAGGTCCGCGGCGCGTTCACCGTGCTCGCGGGCCTCGACGACGACGCCCGGTCGCGGGGCGTGACCTGCGCGAGCGCGGGCAACCACGCCCAGGGCGTGGCGTTCGCCTGCGCCCGGGCCGGTGTCGCGGCCACGATCTTCCTGCCGCGGACCACGCCACGGCAGAAGCGGGACCGGGTCGCGGCCCTCGGCGGTGACACGGTCGACGTCGTGATCGCGGGGGACACGTACGACGACTCCGCGGTCGCCGCGGCGGACTACGCCGACGCCTCCGGCGCGACGGTCATCCCGGCGTTCGACCACGCCGGCGTCGTCGCCGGGCAGGGGACCGTCGCGGCCGAGATCCTGGCCCAGGCGGCCCGCGCCGGGATCGGGACCGTCGACGCCCTGGTCATCCCCGTCGGGGGCGCCGGCCTGCTCGCCGGCAGCATGACCTACTTCGCCGAGCACTCCCCGGGGACGCGGGTGATCGCCGCGGAGCCGGCCGGAGCGGCGTCGCTGGCGGCGGCCCTCGCCGCCGGCCACCCGGTGGACCTCGGCGCGGTCGACCCGTTCGTGGACGGTGCGGCCGTCCGCCGGGTCGGCGATGTCACCTATGCCTCGGTCGAGGCCGCCTGCCGATCGATGACCCTGACGACCACCGCGGTGCCCGAGGGCCTGATCTGCGTCGAGATGCTCGACCTCTACCAGGTCGACGGGATCATCGCCGAGCCCGCCGGCGCCCTGGCCCCGGCGGCGGTGCGCGTGGTCGAGGACCTGCCGGCGGGCGCGACCGTCGTCGCCGTGCTCTCCGGCGGCAACAACGACGTGTCGCGGTACGCCGACGTCGTCGAGCGTGCCCTGGTGTTCGAGGGGCTCAAGCACTACTTCCTCGTGGAGTTCCCCCAGGAGCCGGGTGCGCTGCGGCGGTTCCTCGACGAGGTGCTGGGGCCGGACGACGACATCACGCTCTTCGAGTACATCAAGCGCAACAACCGCGAGACCGGCCCGGCGCTGGTCGGCATCGAGATGCAGCACCCCGACGACCTCGCCGGGCTGCTCGACCGGATGGCCGACTCGCGGCTGCGGGTCGAGCGGGTGCCGCCCGACAGTCCGCTGTTCGGCTTCGTGCTCTGACTCGTGCTCTGACGGTGCGTGCCGGTCAGAACCGGGCGTGCCGGTCAGGCCCGGACGACTCCGGAGTAGAGGTAGCCCGCGAAACGGGGCCCCTCCTCCAGGTAGCCGGTGCGGATGTCCGCGACGTCGAAGTGCTCCGCGAGCAACGCGGGGATGTCGCGGTCGAGGTGGCAACCGCCGGCCACCAGCCCCCACACCGGGTTGAGGCGTCGCTGCCAGCGCCGGACGGCCTCGTCCGGTGCCCTGCCGTGCTCGCAGAAGACGAGCCGGCCGCCCGGGCGCAGCACCCGGCGCATCTCGGCGACGGCCGGTGCCGGGTCGGGGATCGAGCACAGCGTGAACGTCACCACGACGGTGTCGACGGCCCCGTCGTCGAGCGGGATCCGGTCGGCGGACAGGCCGACCAAGCGGACGTCGATGCCTGCCTCGTCGGCGCGCCGCTGCGCACGTCCGTGCATCTGCGCGGCCGGGTCGAGCGCGATCAGCTCGGTGACTTTCGTGCGGTCGTAGTGGGGGATGTTCAGACCGGTGCCCACGCCGATCTCGAGCACCCGCCCGGTCGCCTGGGGCACCAGCTTCCGCCGGATCGCGCGCACCGGCGGGATGCCGCAGCCCTTCTCGATCACGGTCGGCAGGACGAAGCGCGCATAGGGGCCCATGTCGCCATCGTGCCGCCGACCGGCACAATCGCACCATGACCGGACCAGACCTGATGGCAGGACCCCCGCCGACCGAGCTTCCGGCCGACCCCGCGACCGACGCGCTGGCCGGGGGCGAGGAGCCTGCGGGCGTCGTACGCCGGTTCCCGGCGTCGCCCGTCGCCTGGGCCGCCCTCGCCTCGGCCGCAGTCGAGAGCGGGGCCGACGACGTGACGGTCTACGCCTTCGCGCGGGTCGGCTACCACCGCTCGCTCGACCTGCTCCGCCGCAACGGCTGGAAGGGCCACGGCCCGGTGCCGTGGGAGCACGAGCCCAACCGCGGCTTCCTCACCTGCCTCGCGATCCTCGCCACCGCCGCCCGCGCGATCGGCGAGACCGACGAGTGGGAGCGCTGCTCGACGTTCCTGCGCGACTCCAGCCCCACGGCGGCCGACGTACTGCTGGACTGAGCGGCGCCGTGCGCCGACCGCTTCGCCTTCACCTGATGGTCGGTGCGGTCTTCCTCGCCACCGCGGCCGGCCTGTGGCTGGTCGGGGCGCCGTCGCCGCCGTTGTTCGCGGCGCTCATCGCTGCGGCCGTGCTCGCCATGCGGTCGCAGGATCCGCCCGAGATGCCCCGCCGGGCGCGTGACGTCGGCATGGCGCTGGTCGGGACCGCGGCCGGCGCCAACGTCGACACGCAGGTGCTGGGCACGGTTGCCCGGGAGCCGGTGGCGGTCCTCGGCGGTGTCGTGGCGACCCTCGTCGTCACGATGCTGGTCGGCCAGGTCCTCCGGTTCGACCGGGACGTCGACGGGCCGACGGCGACCTTCGCCTCGGTCGCCGGCGGCGCGTCCGGCGTGGCGATGGCGGCGCGGGAGTTCGGGGCCGACGACGCCGTGGTCGTGTCGGTGCAGTACCTGCGCGTCGTCCTCGTCCTCGTGAGCGTGCCCCTGGTGGCGCCGCTGCTGGGCGACGCCGGCGGCGCCGACCTGCCCGCGGCCGGCGCCGGCGACGTGCTCTCCCAGCACCTCTACACCGCCGCCGCCGTGGTCGCCGGGCTCGGCCTGGCGCGGGTGCTCCGCTTCAGCGCGGCGCCGATCCTGTGGACCCTCGTGGCGTCGAGCCTGCTCGCCCTCTCAGGGGTGTTCGCCGACGCCCGCGTTCCGGGGTGGGTGGTGGCCGTCGGCTACACCCTCGTCGGTGCGAGCGTCGGGCTGAGCTTCACCGCCGATCGGCTCCGCCGGCTGGTCCGGTTGTTCCCGTTGGCCCTCGTCCAGGTGCTGGTCGGCGTCGCGGCGTGCGGCGCGGTCGGAATGGTGTTCGCGGACGCGGTCGGGATCTCCCGCATCGACGGCTACCTCGCCACCACCCCCGGCGGTCTGCCGGCCGTCGTCGCCGTCGCCGTCGACTCCGGTGACGAGATCGGCCTGATCCTGACCATGCAGTTCGTGCGGGTGTTCCTCGCGCTCGCGCTCGCGCCGCTGATCGGTGCGGTCCTGCGCCGGCGGATCGCGTCGGGTGGGTGAGGGGCAGTGCGCCGGCCCCGGCGCCCCGCTACCTCCGTGGTCGGTGCACTCCCGCCGTGCTGTGACTCGTCGCAGCACCCCGGGTAGTGGACGTAACACTGCGTTACTGCTTCGCTGCCGCCCGCCGAATCCGACCCCGCCACCAGGTTCCCCTAGCCTTGCCCCGTGAACGACACGCCCGACCCGCTGCCCGAGCCGGACCTCAACGAGCAGATGAAGGTACGGCGCGCCAAGCGCGCCGAGCTCCTCGAGCAGGGGCGTCAGGCGTACCCGGTGTCCGTCGCGCGCACGCACACCCTGGCCGCGGTGCGCGAGCAGTGGGGGCACCTGGAGACCGGTGAGGAGACCCAGGACGTGGTGGGGGTCGCCGGCCGGGTGATCTTCGTCCGCAACACCGGCAAGCTCTGCTTCGCGACCCTGCAGGAGGGGGCCGGCGACCGGCTCCAGGTGATGCTCAGCCTGGCCGAGGTCGGCGAGGAGTCGCTCGCCGCCTGGAAGCACACCGTCGACCTCGGGGACCACGTCTTCGTCGAGGGTCGGGTCATCTCCTCGCGGCGCGGCGAGCTGTCGGTGATGGCGTCACGGTGGGAGATGGCGTCCAAGGCACTGCGGCCGATGCCGGTGCTGCACAAGGACCTGTCGGAGGAGGTGCGGGTCCGGCAGCGGTACGCCGACCTGATCGTGCGGCAGGAGGCGCGCGACATGGTGCGCACCCGCGCCCGGATCGTCAGCGCGGTGCGCCGTACTCTCGAGGACGAGGGGTACCTCGAGATCGAGACGCCGGTCCTGCAGCTGATCCACGGCGGCGCGAAGGCCCGTCCGTTCCGGACCCACATCAACGCGTTCGACCAGGAGATGACGCTCCGGATCGCCTTGGAGCTCAGCCTGAAGAAGGCCGTCGTCGGCGGCGTCGACCAGGTCTTCGAGATCGGCCGGATCTTCCGCAACGAGGGCGTCGACTCCACGCACAGCCCCGAGTTCACGATGCTCGAGGCCTACCAGGCCTACGGCGACCAGCACACCATGGCCGAGCTCACGAAGCGGGTCTTCCTCGCGGCCGCCGACGTCGTCGGGACCCGGCAGATCGAGACCCCGAAGGGCGTCGTCGACCTCGACGCCGAGTGGCGCTGGCTGCCCGTCTACCAGGGCGTCAGCGAGGCCGTCGGCGAGGAGGTCACGCCCGACACCGACGCCGACACCCTCCGCAAGATCGCCGAGCGCCACGAGCTCGAGGTCGGGGCGGACTGGAGCGCGGACCACATCGTGCTCGAGCTGCTCGGCGAGCTCGTCGAGCCCGGTCTGCTGCAGCCGACGTTCCTGTGCGACTACCCGCCGTCGGCGCAGCCGCTGGCGCGCCAGCACCGCGAGGACCCGCGGCTGATCGAGGCGTGGGACCTGATCATCGCCGGCGTCGAGAGGGGTACGGCGTTCAGCGAGCTCATCGACCCGGTCGTGCAGCGCGAGGTGCTGACCCAGCAGTCGCTGCTCGCCGCCGGCGGCGACCCCGAGGCGATGCAGCTCGACGAGGACTTCCTCCGGGCGCTGGAGTACGGCGCCCCGCCGATGGGCGGTCTCGGCATCGGCATCGACCGGCTGATCATGCTGTTCACCGGGGTCGGCATCCGGGAGACGATCCTCTTCCCGCACCTCAAGCCGGAGAGCTGACCTCCGCGGTGCCGGCCACAGGGGAGTCGGCCGGCAGGATCATCGAGTAGGCGCCCGGCTCGACCCGCCACGTGCGGTGCCGCTCCGGCCCGTAGAGCTCCCCGTCGGCGCTGCACCAGAACGCGCTGCCGCTGACCGAGACCTCCTTGCCCTTGAGGGAGGTGACGTCCTCGCGGCGGGCGTGCGTCGCGGAGGGCAGCCGGGCGGCGTACCCGATCCGCGCGAGGGCGTTGGCCGGCCGCGCGATCATGATGTCGAGCCGGCCGTCGCCGGGGTCAGCATCGGGCGTCAGCTCGGTGCCGCCGCCGACCGAGGTGCCGTTGCCGATCGCGACCATCAGGACCCGGTGGTCGACGTCGGCGACGACCTCGCCGTCGACGCTGACCCGCAGGCGCAGCGTCGGCGGGTTGACCGCCGTGAGCGCCGCCCCGATCGGGTAGCCGAGCTTGCCGAGGTTGACGGGGCCGACCCCGATCGACCCGAGCCGCTTCTTCCACGGCGCGCCGCGTCGGCCGGCCTCGGCGCCAGCGCCGAGGTGGACGCTGTTGACGACGATCTCGCCGACCTCGTCGACGACCAGGTCCATCGGGCGTACGACGCCGCCGACCAGCGCCGTGGCGGCCTCGGTCACGTCGAGCGGGATCCCGAGCGCGCGGGCGAAGTCGTTGCCGGTGCCGAGCGGGATCAGCCCCAGCACCCTGCCGGTCAGCTCGTGGCGGCGGTGCAGGGCTGCCACGACCGCGTGCATGCTGCCGTCGCCGCCGGCGACGACGATCCGGCGCGATCCGGCCCGGTGCAGCACGCCGTCGAGCTCGCCGGGGCCGCCGGTGGCCGCGACCTCGACCGAGACGTGCTTGCGGAGCACCCGGAGCGCCCGGTCCAGCGACTCCTCGTCGGAGGTCCCGGCGGACGCGTTGGTGATGACGAGGAGCGGTTCGGACGTCGGCACGCTCCCACCTTAGGCGGGGCCCCTGGGCCGGGTCGTGGGTGCGGAGCGCGCCGTCAGGTTTCCCCGGTCGACCGGGGAAGTCTGATGTCGTCCGGCAGAATTTCGCCTGACAACGTCAGCGATCCCCGGTCGACCGGGGATTCCTACACCCACGACTTCGCGGAAATCCCGCCCCCTGTCACCGTTTGGTAACGTTGCGCCGCAAGAACCCCGGTCTTGCACCGGGGTTCTTTCGTTGAAGAGCAGAGCGACACAGCACCGACAGCAAGTGGTACGTCGAGCAGCCGCCCCGCGGGGCGGAGGGACTCCGTCCCCGACCCGATGACGGAGAAGGAGCAGCAATGCCAGCGATCGTGATCGTCGGCGCCCAGTGGGGCGACGAGGGCAAGGGCAAGGCGACCGACCACCTCGGCGACCGCGTCGACTACGTCGTGAAGTTCAACGGCGGCAACAACGCGGGCCACACGGTCGTGATCGGCAACGAGAAGTATGCGCTCCACCTCCTCCCGAGCGGCATCCTCACCCCGGGCTGCACCCCGGTCATCGGCAACGGCGTCGTCGTCGACCTCGACGTGCTGTTCCACGAGATCGACGGGCTCGACGCGCGCGGCATCGACACCAGCCGGCTCAAGGTCAGCGCCAGCGCCCACGTCATCGCCGACTACAACCGCAGCCTCGACAAGGTCACCGAGCGCTTCCTCGGCAGCCGCCGGATCGGCACCACCGGCCGCGGCATCGGCCCGACGTACGCCGACAAGATGAACCGGATCGGCATCCGGGTGCAGGACCTCTTCGACGAGAAGATCCTGGCCGCGAAGGTGGAGGGCGCGCTCGAGCTCAAGGGGCAGATCCTCACCAAGATCTACAACCGCCGCGCCCCCTCGGTCGAGCAGACCGTCGAGGAGCTGCTGGGCCACGCCGACCGGCTGGCGCCGTACGTCTGCGACACGGGGCTGCTGCTCGGCCAGGCCCTCGACCGCGACGAGGTCGTGCTGCTCGAGGCCGGTCAGGCGACGCTGCTCGACGTCGACCACGGCACCTACCCGTTCGTGACCTCCAGCAGCGCCACGGCCGGCGGCGCCTGCACCGGCTCCGGCATCCCGCCGACCCGGATCGACCAGGTCATCGCGATCGTCAAGGCCTACACGACCCGCGTCGGCGAGGGTCCGTTCCCGACCGAGCTGCTCGACGAGGCCGGCGACTTCCTGCGCAACACCGGCGCCGAGTTCGGTACGACGACCGGTCGGCCCCGTCGCTGCGGCTGGTACGACGCCGTGATCGCCCGCTACGCCGCGCGCGTCAACGGCGTCACCGACTTCGTGCTCACCAAGCTCGACGTCCTGACCGGGCTCGAGCAGATCCCGGTCTGCGTCGCCTACGACGTCGACGGCGTGCGCCACGACGAGATGCCCGTCAACCAGTCGGCCTTCCACCACGCCGTGCCGGTCTACGAGTACTTCCCCGGCTGGGCCGAGGACATCTCCGGTGCCCGCACGGTCGAGGACCTGCCGAAGAACGCGCGCGACTACATCGCGGCGCTCGAGGGCATGTCCGGCGCCCGGATCTCCGTGGTCGGCGTCGGCCCCGAGCGCGAGCAGGCGGTCGTTCTCCACCCGCTGCGCTGAGCGCGGTCAGCGTCGTAGAGATCCACCAACGCGCCCCGGATCTCGTGCCCCGGCGCGACGATGGCTGCGCCGGGTGACGTCAGTCGACCATCCGCGGCAACGCCTTGCACTTGAGGCAGCTGAGCTCGCCCCACGGCTCGGAGTCCGCGAACGCGCCGTCCTCGGCGCGGAAGACCGCGAGCGTCGTCGGCAGCTCACCCTCGAACCGGATCAGGTCGGTGTCGCCGTCCCCGTCGACGTCGGAGAGCGCGTAGCGGTCCACGGCCAGCCGGTCGTCGAGGCTCGCGAGCCGCTCCCGCCACTCCTGCGGGGTGTACTCACCGGGCCAGGCGGTCTCGGGCTGACCGAAGCTGCCGTCGACCAGATCCAGGGTTCCGACCTGACCGCCGAGGCCGTCGACCGCGACCAGCTCGTCGGCTCCGTCGCCGTCGACGTCGCCCGCGAGCCAGGAGGCGTGGCCCCAGACCCGGTCGGGCAGGACCGTCGGCTCGCCGAGGACGAACTCCTCGTCGCGGGACTCGTACACCTGGAGCTGCCGGGTGTCCTCGTCGACGTCCAGGGTGACGAGCAGGACGTCGTCGTCGCCGTCACCGTCGAAGTCACCCACCGTCCAGGCATCGACGTCGGGAGAGATGTCCCCGGAGTACCACCGGACCGGGGCGTCGAAGCCGTCCCCGTTCGACGCGGCGACGTAGAGCCCGTCGGTCTCCACGCCGTCCTTCTGTACGACGACGTCCGCGCGCCCGTCGCCGGTGACGTCGCCGACGAGCTCGGTCGAGAATCCGTCGGCGTCCTCCCCGGTGAACGTGATCCGCTCGTGCCAGAGCTCGCCGGTCCCGGTGACGACGCGGACGTAGGAGACGTCCGGCTCGCTGGGGGCTCCGAGCCACACCTGCTCGGGCAACCCGTCGCCGTCGACGTCGCCCAGGTCGGGCTCGCCGAGCTCGACGGTGGTGGGCGCCGACTCCTCGAACGCACCACCGGTCGAGAGGCTCGTCCAGAGGACGCCGTTGATGCCGACCCACCTGCGCTCGATGGCCATCACGTCGCCGTAGCCGTCACCGTCCAGGTCGCCCTGGACCGCGTCGGCGGGCTCCGCCCCGTCGTCCTTCGGCGGGGCGTCGTCGGCCCCGGCGCGCAGGCCGGCCCAGGTCGCCGCGCCGCCGAGCAGGACGAGCGTGCCGAGGGCCGCGGCGCCGACGGCGATCCGGCGTCCGCGTCGCCGTGCGGGCGGCGGGGGCGGGGCCGCCGGCCGGGTGGGCTCGCGGTGCCGGTCGGGCCAGGGACCCGGCGGCGGACCAGGCGGGCCACCAGCAGGAGGTCCACCGGCGGCGACCCGCTCCAGGTCGGCGCGCGCTGCCGAGGCATCGGGGTACCGGGCGTCGGGATCCTTGGCGAGGAGCCGGGCGAGCACCGGGTTGATCTCGGCCGCGAGCGGAGCGGAGGCGGCCAGCTGTGGCACTGGCGCCTGCACCTGCGCGATCGCGACCTCCACGTCGCTTCCCCGGAACGCCGGGGAGCCGGTCAGGCACTCCCACAGCACGCAGCCGAGGGCGTAGAGGTCGGTGCTGACCGAGGCGGGCGCTCCCTGGGTGCGCTCGGGCGCGAGGTAGGCCCAGCTTCCGGCGACCATGCCGGTGGCAGTACGGCTGGTGGTGTCGGCGCGGGCGATCCCGAAGTCGCCGAGGTAGGCGTGCACCTCGGGTGTGCCGGGTGCCCGCAGCAGGACGTTGGCCGGCTTCACGTCGCGGTGGACGACCCCGTTGCGGTGTGCGTCGGCCAGCGCGCGGGCGACCTGGGCGCAGATCGTGAGCGCCTCCGCCGGCGGGAGCGCGCCGTGCTCGGTGAGCCAGGAGGCGAGGTCGGGCCCGTCGACGTACTGGGTGACGATGAAGGGGAGTCCGTCGACCGTGTCGTGGTCGTGGATGCCGATGACGTGCGGCGAGTCGAGTGCCGACAGCACCGAGGCCTCGGACTGGAACCGCTGCAGGAACTCCGGGTCCGCGACGAGGGGTCCGGTGATGACCTTGAGCGCCACCGTGCGGCCGAGCCGGGTGTCGGTCGCGGCGAACACGACGCCCATGCCGCCGCGTCCGATCTCGCGGTCGACCCGGTAGCGCCCGAGCACGTCACCGGGTTGTGGGACTCGCATCGTCGTCTCCTCCTCAGTCCACGGGCGGGATCGCCCGCACCGCATCGTCGCAGCCGAGCGGGGCCGCTCCGCCGCAGGGGAGCGACCCCCAGACGGTCGGCGTCGCCAGGGTTCCGCCCTCGGCGACGTACACCTCGATCGTGAACGCGTCGTCGCCCGGGCGCAGGAAGACCAGGTCGTCGTCGCGGTCGCCGTCGACGTCTGCCGCCGTCCACAGCTCGGTCAGGGCCCGGTCGTCGCTGCGCAGCCTGCGCTCCCAGCCCGAGCCGGTGCCGCCGGACGCCGGGTCCGGCCAGAGGGTCCGCTCGTCGGTCGCCTCGCCGTCGGGGAACCCGATCGCCGCCAGCCCTTCGGCGCCTGCGAGCACCGCGTCGTCCGCGCCGTCACCGTCGACGTCGGCGACCAGGCGGACACCCAGGTCGTAGCCCTCGAAGTCGTAGTGGGCCTGCGGTCCGGTGGGGGTGAGCCGCTCCCCGTCGGAGGTGAACAGCTGCAGCGCCGCGGCGTCCACGTCGTCGTCCGACCGCGTCCGCTGGGCGGCCAGGTCGTCGTCACCGTCTCCGTCGAAGTCGCCCGCCGAGAGCATGACGACCTCGTCGACGTCGTCCTCGGAGAACCACGACGCCGGGTCGGCGAAGCCGTCCTCGGCGGCGATCGCGACGTCGAGCGACAGCGTCGCCCCGAACGGGTACTCGTTGTAGAGGACGAGGTCGTCGCGCCCGTCCTGGTCGAGGTCGGCGAGCACCGGGCGGGTGCCCGTCGACCAGCCATCGTCTCCCGTGTTCGGCCACTCCTCGTGCCACGGCTCACCTTCGGCGGGTACGACGTCGACCACGACCGACTCGGGGGTGATCGTGGACCAGACCTGGTCGGGGCGCTCGTCGCCGTCGACGTCGGCGAGGCTGAGCTCGCCGTTGCCGTCGTCCCAGGCCGTCGGCGCGGAGACGGCGGCCTCGGCCGGTGCTCCGAGGCGCTCGCCGTCGGAGTCGAGGGTCCAGGTCGCGGTCGGAGCGAGGTCGCGGGCCGCCAGCTGCAGCACGGCGAGGTCGCCGTACCCGTCGCCGTCGAGGTCGCCCGTGGTGCGGCGCTCCTTCCCCGGGGGCTCGCTCTTCGGGGCCGGGTCGTCGCCGCGGGCCAGCGTCCAGGCGCCGACGCCGCCGGTGAGGGCGAGCGCGACGGCGCCCGCGACCAGCGGGAGGCGGCGCGAGCGTCCGCGCCCGGCGCCCACGGTCGGCGCCGGCGGCGCGGTCGGCGCCGCCGGGCGGGCCGCTGCCGGCGCTGTGGGCGGCTCCGGCACCGCGCGCCGCAGCCCGGTCCCGGTGGGCCCCTGGAGGGAGAGTGCCGTGGCAGGGGCGTCGCCCACGAGCCGCGCGAGGTCCTGGCGTGCGGCGCCGGCCTCGGCGTACCGGTCGGCGGGGTCCTTGGCGAGCAGGCGCGCGAGGACGGCGTTGAGGTCGGCGGTGAACGCGTCGGTGCCCGGGACCTGCGGCACCGGCGCCTGGGCGTGGGCGATCGCGACCTCGACGTCGGAACCCGAGTACGGCGGACCGCCGGTGAGGCAGGCCCAGAGCAGACACCCCAGCGCGTAGAGGTCGCTGGCCGGGGACGCCGGCACGCCCTGGGTGCGTTCCGGGGCGAGGTAGGTCCAGGTGCCCGCGACCATCCCGACCGCGGTGCGGCCGTCGGTCGTGTCGGCGCGGGCGATGCCGAAGTCGCACAGGTAGGCGTGCTCGTCGGGCGTGCCGAGGGAACGCACCAGGACGTTGCCGGGCTTGACGTCCCGGTGCACCACACCGGCCCGATGGGCGTCACCGAGGGCGCGGGCGACCTGGGCGCACACCCGAAGTGCGTCGCGCACGGTGAGCGGGCCCCGCTCCTGCAGATGGCGGTCGAGGTCGGTGCCGTCGACGTACTGGGTGACGATGTAGGGGAGGTCGTCGATCGTGTCGTGGTCGAGGATCCGGATCACGAACGGCGAGTCGAGCCGGCCCAGCACGTCGGCCTCGTCGTGGAACCGGTGCACGAACTCCGGATCGGCGGCCAACGGCCCGGTGATCACCTTCACCGCGACCGTGCGGCCGAGCCGCGTGTCGGTCGCCGCGTAGACGGCGCCCATCCCGCCGCGCCCGAGGATCCGCTCGATCCGGTAGCGCCCGAACAGGTCGCCCGGTCGAGGTCCGTGCGTCATCCCGAGTGCCCCCCGTCGTGCGTCAGTCGAGCGTCTGGAACGAGTCCTCGCAGCCGCCACCGCAGGTGACCGAGCCCCAGTCGACGGGGTCCGCGAACTCTCGACCGTCGGCGAGGCGCACCTTGACCTCGATCACCAGGTCGTCGTTCGGGGCGACCAGATCGACCAGGTCGTCGTCGCCGTCGCCGTCGACGTCGGACAGGGTCACGGCGGCCAGTCCGTTGTCGTAGACGTGGTCCCGTGCCTGCTCCTCGCTCAGCGCGCGGTACGTCCACTTCTCCGACGGTTGGACCTCACCGTCGACGACCTCCCACACGTAGATCGCGCGACCGCGCGCACTGAGGTTGACGATCTCGTCTGCCCCGTCGCCATCCACGTCCCCCGTCAACCAGTTGGAGATGGAGGGCTCCTGGCCCGGGCCGCCGAGCCGGCGGGACTTCCCCGGGACGAGGTCTTCGCCGTCCGCCGTGAGGATCCGCATCTCGCTCTTGTCGCTGCCGGAGGGCTCGACGATGTACAGGAGCTCGGAGGTGCCGTCGCCGTCGAAGTCGCCGGGCCAGGTCCACCCGCCCTCGAACTCCGAGCGGTACCACTGCTTGACCTCCCCGAACTCCGTGCCCGAGGACTCCGCGACGTACACGCTGTCCGTGGCTTCTGCGGGATCGGTCGGGAAGACCAGGTCGTCGAGCCCGTCGCCGGTGATGTCGGTGACCACGGTGCTGTAGGTCGCGATGTCGTACGCCGGGTCGAGGGTGATCTCCTGCTCCCGTGGCTCGCCCTCGGCCGGGGCGACGATGACCTTCATCGCAGGGTCCTCCCACTTCGAGTAGTCGATCCAGACGACCTCGAGCCGGCCGTCGCCGTCGACGTCGCCACTCCTCGCGTCGCCGAGCTCGGCATCGTGCTGGACCGGCGAACCGAACATCTTCCCGGTCGAGGGGAGGGACCACAGCGGGGACGGAGCGATGTCGTCGAACTCGCTCTGCTGGACGAGAACGTCGCCGTACCCGTTGCCGTCGAAGTCGCCGCTGACCAGGTCCACCGCGGCCTGCTTGTCCTCCTTCTTCGGCCCGGACTCGTCGCCACCGCGGGTCGCGGCCCAGGCGGCGCCGCCGCCGACGATGGTGAGTACGACGACCGCGGCCACCGCGAGGGGCCACTTGTTCTTGCCGGTAGCCGCCGGGGAGGCCGCAGGTGGAGATCCGGCGGAGCCACGGCGGACCACCGTCGCGGGCACGACGGCAGCGGGCGCCAGGGTCTCCCCGGGTGCGGCGGCGGCGAGGCGCTCGAGGTCGGCGCGCGCGGCAGCGGCGTCGGCGTACCTGTCTGCGGGGTCCTTCGCCAGCAGCCGGGCAAGGATCCCGTTGAGCTCGTTGGCGAACGCCGAGGTCGGGGGGAGCTGGGGAACGGGCGCTTGCACGTGGGCGAGGGCGACCTCCACCTCGGTGCCGGTGTAGGGCGCAGAGCCGGTGAGACAGGTCCAGAGGACGCAGCCGAGCGCGTAGAGATCACTGGCCGCCGTGGCCGGTTCGCCGGTGGCGCGCTCCGGGGCGAGGTAGGACCAGGTGCCGGCGACCATTCCGGTCGCCGTGGGCGCCGGGCCGCTGATGCCGTCGGCGCGGGCGATGCCGAAGTCGCACAGGTAGGCATGGACGTCGCGGGTGTCGGCCCCGCGGAGCAGCACGTTGCCGGGTTTGACGTCGCGGTGGATGACGCCGCGGCGGTGGGCGTCATCGAGGCCGCGGGCGATCTGGGCCGCGAGGGTGAGCGCGGTCCGTGCGGGCATCGCGCCGCGCTCGTCGAGGAGCGTCCAGAGGTCGGCACCGTCGACGAACTGCGTGGCGATGTAGGGCGTGCCGTCGATCTCGTCGTGGTCGTAGATCGCGATCACGTGGGGCGAGTCGAGCTGGGCGAGGGCCGCGGCCTCGTGCTGGAACCGCTGCCGGAACTCCTCGGACTCGGCCAGCGCTCCGGTGATCACCTTGAGCGCAACGGTCCGGTTCAGCCGGGTGTCGGTCGCCGCGAAGACGATGCCCATCCCGCCCTGCCCGAGGATCCGGTCGAGGCGGTACCGCCCGAACTCGTCGCCCACCTGCGGAAAACGCATGAAAACTCCCCCTACTTCCTGCGCGGGCCGAGTCGGCGCCGGTCGGCGGCGACCCTACCGTCCGGGTCAGCGGCCGAAACGCCGCTGGGACCGATCACGAGACCAGGAAGAACGTGTCTTCGCACTCCTCGAGGCACGGCAGCGATCCCCAGCCCTCGGGAGCACCGAACTCGCCGTCGCCGGCCAGGTAGGCACGGATCCCGAGCTTGTCGTCCTCATCGGGCTCACGGAGCTCGACGAGGTCGGCAGCACCGTCGCCGTCGACGTCGGACAGCCCCCAGGACCGGGTGGGGTCCTCGTGGAGACACGCCCGTGCCTCCTCCCGCGTGAGCGGGTTCTTGTACCACCGCTCGGGCTTGTCGAAGGTGCCGTCGACGATCCCGAACGCGAACGTCAAACGGCAGGTCGCGCTGGGGACGACGATCTCGTCAGCGCCGTCGTCGTCGATGTCGCCTACCAGCCAAGTGGCGAGGAAAGGGCTCAGCGCATTGGTGTTCAGCGGCCGCGGCGTCGTGTCGAGGAGCTGCTCACCGTCGGAGATCAGGACCCGGGTCTCTCCGGCATTGCCGAGGTCGGTCTCGGCCCAGTACAGAAGGTCGTCGGTCCCGTCGCCGTCGAAGTCCCCCGTCCAGGACAGAGTCCACGACGGGTCCTTCCCCCCGTGGTCGATGGCGTACCACTCGGTGGGGTCCGCGAACCCGTCTCCGGTCGATTCCGCGACCATGATGATGACCCGGCCGTTCTCCGGGCCGACCGGCACGATGAGATCGTCCTTGCCGTCGCCCGTCAGGTCTCCGACCTCGGCGGTGAAGCCCCCGAACCCGAATTCGAACTCGTCGGCGAACTCGACATCCCAGGGCTCGCCGTCTCCAGGCTCCACCCGGACCGTGACCCGGTCGTCGTCCTCGTCGGCCCACACGACATCGGACCGACCGTCGCCGTCGACGTCGCCCAGGGCAGGGGTGTTCGAGCCACCCTCGCGCCGCTCGGGGGCTCCGAGACTCTTGCCACTCGACGGCAGGGTCCACAACGGCAGCGGGCTCAGGCTGTCGAAGCGGCTCTGGCGGATGACGGCGTCGCCGTACCCGTTGCCGTCGATGTCACCGTGGACGACCTGCGGGATCTCCTTCTCGTTCTTCTCCTTCGCCGCCGGGTCGTCCTCGCCGCGGGTCACGGCCCACGCCGCTCCTCCGCCGACGAGGGCGAGTACGACGACCGCGGCCACCGCGAGCGGCCACTTCTTCGTCGGCGGCTTGCCGATGGCCGGCGCGGCGCCGTAGGGCCCGGCGGGCGGGGGCGGTGGCGGCGGGACCGGAGCGCCGGGTCCCGACGGGCTGGAGCCGCGGATGGCCGTTGCCGGCACGACGGGCGCGGGCGGGAGGGTGTCGCCCGGTGCTGCGGCGGCGAGGCGCTCGAGGTCGGCGCGCGCGGCAGCGGCGTCGGCGTACCTCTCCGCCGGGTCCTTGGCCAGCAGCCGGGCGAGGACGCCGTTGAGCTCGGTGATGAACGTCGAGCTGGCGGGGAGCTGGGGGACCGGCGCCTGGGCGTGCGCGATGGCCATCTCGACGTCGGTGCCGGTGTAGGGCTCGCTGCCGGTCAGGCAGGCCCACAGGACGCAGCCGAGGGCGTAGAGGTCGCTGGCAGGCGAGGCGGATGCGCCCTGGGTGCGCTCGGGTGCGAGGTAGGCCCAGGTACCGGCGACGAGACCGGTGGCGGTGTGGCCCTCGCTGCTGTCGGAGCGGGCGATGCCGAAGTCGCAGACGTAGGCGTGCATCTCCGGGGTGCCCGGCTCGCGGAGCAGGATGTTGCCCGGCTTGACGTCGCGGTGGATGACGCCGCGGCGGTGGGCGTCGCCGAGGCCGCGAGCGACCTGGGCGCACATCGTGAGCGCGACCTTGGCGGGCAGCGGTCCGTGCTCGTGCAGGAAGGTGCCGAGGTCGGTGCCGTCGACGAACTGGGTGACGATGAACGGCTGCCCGTCGACCTCGTCGTGGTCGTGGATCGTGATGACGTAGGGCGAGTCGAGGCGGGACAGCACGGCGGCCTCGTCGTGGAAGCGGCGGCGGAAGTCCTCGTTGTCGGCGAGCGGGCCGGTGATCACCTTGAGCGCGACGGTGCGGTCGAGCCGCAGGTCGGTGGCAGCGAAGACGACGCCCATGCCGCCCTGTCCGATCACCCGGTCCAGGCGGTACCGTCCGAACTCGTCGCCGACCCCTGGAATCCCCATGTCCTACCCCTTCGTTCGCGCCCGGGACGGCGCCTTGCGCCCGAGTCCGCCAGAGTCTACGAGCGGTTCAGGTGTTCGGCCCGATCACGTTGGTGAGCCGCGGGTCGAGGTCGACCGGAAAGTCGCTGGCCACGATCGAGCCACTGTCGAGCCTCAGGAGCACGATCGAGTCGTCGGCGCGAACGGCCAGCTCGTCGACGCCGTCGCCCTCGACGTCCGTCATCGCGGCGTCCTTCCAACCGGCCTCGACGGTCGCTGTGGTGCTGACGGCCATGGACTGCCACCCGTCTCCGTCCCGACGATGCACGACGAGCTCGTCGAGCCGCGGCGATCCCTGGAATCGCAGAGTGACCAGCTCGTGGCGTCCGTCGCCGTCGACGTCTCCCGCCCACAGGGCGAACGGCATGGGTCCCCGGACCGGAACCGGGTCGACTCCACCCGCTTCCTCACCGAGCACCAGGCTGTCGCCCGTCGAACGGAGCACTCGTACCTCACGGACGTGGAAGGCGGGCACCGCGATGTCGTCGCGGCCGTCACCATCCACGTCGCCCGTGGCGAGCTGGGTCTGACGGAGGTTCCAGCCGTCGCCCTGGTACCAGATCTCGAACTCGCTCCATCCGCCGTCGACGAGGGACCGGGCCACGCCGGCCCGCACTTCGCCGGCCTCCTTGTTGTACTCCAGGACGACGACGTCCTCGCGGCCGTCGCCGTCGACGTCGGCCGAGCTCACCCAGACGCGGTCGAGCCGTCCCGCGCGCACACGGAACTCGAGGGACGACGGCTCGCTGGGGCCGGTGTCGATCACCCTTGCAACGGGAGGGATCTCGGAGTAGTCGACTGCGAGCCCCTCGGTCTGCCCGTCGCCGTCGAAGTCGCCCGCTCGCTGGGCATCGGCGAACTCCGCGTGCGGCTCGGAGACGTCGAATCCGTCACCGTTCCAGCGGACGATCCTCGGATCGAGAACCGGCTCGTTCGTCTGGCCGTCGGCGACGAGGAGATCGCCGTGCCCGTCGCCGTCGAAGTCGCCTGTCACGGCAGGGTCGTCCGTCGCGGCGGGGTCGGCCTCCGGTGAGGCGCGCGTCGGGGGGTCGTTGTCGGCAGGGCCTCGGAGCGCGAGTGCGGCGCCGGTCGTGACGGCCGCAAGGGTGGCGACGACCGCGACGGCCCATTTCCGGCGCCGGCCGGACGGCCGCCTCCGCGGCACCTGGGTCCCCACCTGCTCGGCGATCTCCCGAAGCTCGCGGGCGAGCGCGTCGGCCGTGGGATGGCGCTCGGCGGGATCCTTGGCGAGCGCGCGCCGAAGCACCTGGTCGAGGCGCTGGGTGTCAGGATCCGTCCCGACCAGCTGCGGCAGTGGTCCCTGGCTGTGGCCGAGGAGCGTCTGAACCGGGGTGCCCGGGTACGGCGGACTGCCGCGGAGGGTCTCCCAGAGCAGGCACCCCACGGCGTAGATGTCCGAAGCCGGGCTGGCGGCAACGCCTGCCGAGCGCTCCGGTGCCAGGTAGTCCCAGGTGCCCGGAACCTCGCCGGCAGCGGTCAGCTGCTCGGTACCGGTCGAAGCGATTCCGAAGTCGCTGAGGTAGGCGTGCGGCCGTTCGAACCTGCTGTCGCGCAGGAGCACGTTGCCGGGCTTGACGTCGCGGTGGATGACACCCGCGCGGTGGGCATCGGCCAGCGCCTCCGCCACCTGGGCGCCGATCTCGGCCGCGATCCGGGGCGGTGGCGGACCGGCTCTGGCGAGGTAGCTGCCCAGGTCGCCGCCGGCGGCGTACTGCGTCGCGATGTAGGGCCAGCCGTCGTGCTCGCCGTGGTCGTAGATCGCCAGGACGTGCGCCGAGTCCAGCCGGGCCAGCACTGCAGCCTCCCGCTGGAAGCGGGCACGGAACTCCGGCTCCTGTGCGAGGTGCCCGAGCATCACCTTGACCGCGGCCGGTCGCCTCAGCCGGAGGTCGGTGGCGGCGTACACCGTGCCCATGCCGCCCGCCCCGAGGACGCCCTCGATGCGGTAGACGCCGACCTGGTCGCCCGGGCGGGGCGGTCGACCGGTCACGGGCGGTTGTCCCCGACAACGACCCGCGTCCGGTTCCATGGGTTGGCCGCCCAGGTTGCCCAGGTGCCCGGCTGGCGGAGGCTGCCGTCGTCGGAGACCGCGACCTCGATCTCCGCGGCCGGTGCGTCCTTGCTTGGCACGACCGCGACGACGTCGTCGGCGCCGTCGCCGTTGACGTCGCTGACCAGCAGGTCCGGCCACACGCCCTCGGGCCTGTCGAGCCCGAGGACCGGGTCGGGCCGGCTCAGTGTGCCGCTCCGGTAGTCGAACGAGCGGACCTGCAGCTGATCCTGGTGGGCACGGACCGAGAGGATCTCCTCGTCGCCGTCTCCCGACAGGTCTGCGGCCAGCAGGTGCAGCCCCACGGCGTTCCAGTAGCGAACAGGGGGGAGCGGTTCGAACCCGGCCTCGGTCGCCCGCAGGACCCGGAGCATGGCGCGGGTCGCCACCGCTGCGAACCCGTCTCTGGACACGTTGATGGCGATGTCGTCGCGTCCGTCCCCGTCGACGTCGGCCACGACGACGTTGATCGGTGCTCCGAGTGGGGCCTCGACGACGTCCACGTCACGTGGCTCGGAGAAGCCGTCGTCGGTTCGGAGCGTGACCCAGATCCTCTCCGACCCGTCGTGGTAGCGGGGGCTGGCGCCGCTGGTGAGGTCCCAGTTGACGAACAGGAGGTCGTCGCGGCCGTCGCCGTCGAAGTCGCCGACGTGGGGAGAGTTGCCCCGCCCCGGTCCCACCGACAGGAATTCCGCTTCCGCCGTGCCGCCACCGCTGAGGTCGGTGTGAACGGTGACGTCGCGCGGTCCCTTCGTCGAGCGACCCGCAGTCTGTGCACGGAGCCGCTCGAACCTGCCGTCGCCGTCGAAGTCGCCGAGCAGGTCCTCGAACGAGCCAGTGCTGGGCTGCATCTCGGCTTCCACGGGTTGCTCGACGAGGTGGGTGCCGTCGGAGAGCCAGGTCGTCTTCTCGATCTCGTCGGACTCGTCCGGATAGAACCAGATCTCCACGTCGCCGTACCCGTCACCGTCGAGGTCGCCCGTGACCGGCGCGTCATCACGGGGTGCAGCGGCGTCGTCGACGCGCTGGCTGCGGTCGTCCGCCTCCCAGGGCGCCGCGATCGCAACGCCCGCTGCGCCCACCGTGACCAGGGCGCCGACGGTTGCCAGCGCGACCACGGAGCGCTTCCTGCTGCTGGTTCGCCGCGCGGCGTCGGACGTCCTGGCCGCTGTGGCCGGTGCCGTGACCGGGACCGGGACGATCGGGCACGAGGGGAGGCCTGCCGCTTCCTCGAGGTCGGACCGGAGCTGTCCGGCATCGGGGTAGCGGTCGGCAGGATCCTTCGCCAAGCAGCGAGCCAGTACCTGGTTGAGCCGGCGAGCGAGCTCGTCGACAGGCTCCAGGGAGGGGATCGGTGCATGGTGGTGCGCCAGCGCGACGGCTGCGTCGGTGCCGCTGTACGGCGGTCGTCCGGTGAGGGTGGTCCACAGGAGGCAGCCCAGTGCGTAGATGTCCGAGCGAGGAGAGGCCGGCGAGCCGTCGGCGACCTCGGGTGCGAGGTACTCCCACGTTCCGGCGACCATGCCGGGACGGGTGAGCCCGTCGTCCGAGGTCCGGGCGATGCCGAAGTCGCACAACAGGGCGTGGGGCCGCGGACTGTCCAGGTTGCGCAGCAGGACGTTGCCCGGCTTGACGTCCCGATGGACGATGCCGACCCGGTGGGCATCGGCAAGGGCGTCGGCGACCTGGACACAGATGCGGAGCGCGGTGGCCGGCGGCAACGGCCCGTGGGCGCGGAGCAGGCTGCCGACGTCCCCGCCGGGAACGAACTGGGTTGCGAGATAGGGCCGGCCGTCGTGCTCGCCGTAGTCGAGCACCTGGATGACGTGCGGGGAGTTGAGACGGGACAGCAGCGTCGCCTCACGTGCGAACCGCCGTACGAACTCGTCCGAGGACTCGAACTGCGGCGAGACGACCTTGAGCGCGACCGGGCGGCGCAGCCGCAGATCGGTGGCGGCGTACACGACACCCATGCCCCCGCGGCCCAGCTCGCGGTCGAGCCGGTACCGACCGAAATCGCTCGCGCCGCGTGCGCTGTCCGTCATCCCGAGACCCCCGTTCGTCGTGGCGCGACCCTACATACCAACGTCAGACGCCTCCCACGCCCGAAGGGTTGCGTCGTCGCACCTTCCTGGACCGCCGCGGGCGGGGCGTCCGCTACCTATCTAGACTCGGCGCCCGTGAAGACCCTTGTGATCGGCACCGGCGGCCGGGAGCACGCCCTCGCCCTCGCCCTGTCCCGGGACCCGGGCGTCAGCGAGGTCCATGCGGCCCCGGGCAACCCGGGCATCGGCGCGGTCGCGACCCTGCACGACGTCGACCCGATGGACGGCGACGGGATCGCCGCACTGGCCGAGCGGATCGGCGTCGATCTCGTGGTCGTCGGGCCCGAGGCGCCGCTCGTCGCCGGGGTCGCCGACGCCGTCCGGGCGCGGGGGATCGCGGTGTTCGGGCCGAGCGGCGCGGCGGCGCGGCTCGAGGGGTCCAAGGCGTTCTCCAAGGAGGTCATGGCGGCTGCCGGTGTGCCGACGGCGCGTTCGGCGCTCTGCACGACGGCCGACGAGGTCGCCGCCGCGCTCGACGACCTCGGGGCGCCGTACGTCGTGAAGGACGACGCGCTCGCCGCGGGCAAGGGCGTCGTGGTGACCCGCGACCGAGCGGAGGCGCTCGCGCACGCCGGTGCGTGCGGACGCGTGGTGGTCGAGGAGTTCCTCGAGGGGCCGGAGGTCTCGCTCTTCGCGGTGTGCGACGGCCGTACGGCGTACCCGCTGCAGCCCGCCCAGGACTTCAAGCGGATCTTCGACGGCGGCCGCGGCGCCAACACCGGCGGCATGGGGTCCTACTCGCCGCTCCTGTGGGCGCCCGCCGACCTCGCCGAGGTCGTGATGTCGACCGTCGTCCAGCCCACGCTCGACGAGATGGCCCGCCGGGGCGCTCCCTTCGTCGGCTGCCTCTACGTCGGACTCGCGCTGACCGCCACCGGGCCGCGCGTGATCGAGTTCAACTGCCGCTTCGGCGACCCCGACATCCAGCCGGTGCTCGCCGTGCTGGAGTCGCCGCTCGGTGAGATGTTGTACGCCGCGGCACAGGGCCGCCTCGGCGACGTACCCCCGCCGACCTTCCGCGACGCCGCCGCCGTGACCGTCGTGCTCGCGTCCGCCGGCTACCCCGAGTCGTCGTCGAAGGGCGACGTCATCAAGGGCGTCGGGGCGGCCAACGGGGTCAACGACGTCGACGTCATCCATGCCGGCACCGCGATCGTCGACGCCCCCGAGCCGGGCGACCCGGGGCACCGGCACCTGGTCACGGCAGGCGGCCGGGTGCTCGCCGTCCGGGCGGTCGGGTACGACGTCGCCGACGCCCGCGCCCGTGCGTACGCCGCCGCCGACCTGATCTCCTTCGACGGCCTCCAACGGCGCTCCGACATCGCCGCCGAGCCCCTCGGGGTGGTCGAGGGCGCCGCCGTGGTCCAGGACGTCTGACCATGGTCCTCCCGGCCACCGTCGTCACCGGCCGTCTCGAGCTGCCGCTGTGGGACGCCGAGACGGTGGTCGCGATCCGCACCGGACAGCGGCGGGTGGGCTGGCACCCCGGCTTCCCGCGCGAGGACGACCGTGACGCGGCGGGGTTCTGGCGCCCCGGCGACGTCTGGGGGCCGCGCTCGATCGTCGATGCCGGCGTGGTGGTCGGGTCGATCGGGTTCTTCGGGCCGCCGCAGGACGCGGGCGACGGAACGCCAGAGGTCGAGGTGGGCTACGGGCTCGTGGCGGACGCCCGGGGCCGCGGCCTGGCGAGCGAGGCGCTCGCAGCGATGCTCGGCCTGACCGACGAGGCCGGGATCAGGGTGCGCGCCTGCGTCGCGCCGGACAACACCGCCAGCCTGCGCGTGACCGCCAAGGCCGGGTTCACCGAGATCCGCGAGACCACGGAGGACGGCGCGCTGGTGATGGTCCGGCCGCTGCGCAGTCCGAAGTAGGCAACGAGAGTGACGGCGAAGCCGCATTGCCGCCTCGCCGGGCTCAATCGCTCGTCTGACATGCCTGTGGCCCCGCCGGGGTGGGCGGGGTGTGGGGCGTGGCGGCTACTGGTCGGGTGGTGGGTGTTGTGCCGCGTCGGCGGTTTTGAAGGTGCGGCGGTCGAGGATGTGGGTGCCGTGGGGGTCGACGATCCAGAGTTGTCCGTGGGGTGAGCACCACAGGTAGTGGCCGGGGGTGAGGATGAGGTAGGTCCAGCCGGCGTGGGTCTTGGCGCGGTGGTGTGCTGCGACATGCGGGCACGAGGTTGCAGGCACAGGTCGGTCCGCCCTCGGCATGCGGGATGCGTGGTCGAGGTCGCAGCGGTGGGCGCGTCTGGTGCAGCCCGGGAAGGCGCATTTCAGGTCGCGGAGGGTGACTTGGGTGCGGGTCCGGTCGGGGATCTCATAGGCGTTGACGGGGCGGCAGCCGTTGAGGTCGATGACCGGTCGGATGGTGATCTTCGCGTCCGGGTTGCCGCACCATTCCCGGATCTGTCCGACGGTGATCGGGGTGTCGGTGTTCTCGAGGCGGCCGACGGGGTTGCCGCCTTCGAGGGCGGCGGCGGTGAGGTGGACGAACAGCTCGATCTTCCGGCCCGGCGCCGCGACCGGCTGCGGGCTGCGAGACGCCAGGCGGCCGGTAGGTCAGCATCGGGTCGACCAGGCGTCGGTCGGGTCTGATCAGGTCGACCAGGCTGGCTCGGGTTGCCCGGGCTGGAGGTCGAGGGTGTGGTCGTTGCGGGCGAGCTCGCCGGCGGCCTTGGCGCGGCGGACGTCGAGGGGGTCGTCGCTGCCGAGGTCGGCGAGGTGGGTGGCGCGGCGGGTGATGGCTGTGTTGAGGTCGAGGGCGTCGGCCAGATCGAGGACGCCGGTGAGGTCGACGAGTCCGTCGATGCCGCTCTGGTCGAGGTCGAGGGTGAAGTGGCGGTGCTCGGCGGCGGCCTGGCGGCGGCGTTCTGCTTCGTCGGGGTCGTAGCGGACGAGGGCTTCATCGATGAGTCGGTCGATCTGTGCCCAGGAGCAGGTGGCGGCGAACTCGGAGAGCTGCTGGTCGACGAACCCGGCGGCCTCGGGGTTCAGGGGTCGGGTGAGGTCGGCGATGCGGAGGCCTTTCCAGACCGGGACGCGGCCTTCGAGGACTCCGGTCCAGGTGCGGGGGAGGCGGTGGTCGAGCTCGACGACCTGCCCGACCAGGTGTCGCCCGGAGTCCAAAGAGCGGCCCAGGACCGCGGAGATCTCCACGACCGCGTGGCCGGAGATCAGTGGGGCGCCTTCGCCGGCGATGGGCATGCCGGTGTCCAGGGCGTAGTCGGTGATGGTGGCGGCGTCCTCGGCCTTCTCGACCACGTGGGTGCGGGCCCAGCGCGCAATGAGCCGGACCCGGGCGATCTCCTGGTCGGCGATGGTGACGTTCACGTCGCGCAGGTCCGAGAGCAGCTGGGCGTCAGGAGAGACCACCCGCTCCGGCGCGGGCTCGGGCGCGGGCGGCTCGTCGGCCCGAACACCGGCCGGTGTCAGGTCGAAGAGGGTGGCGCTCCCGAGATCCATGCCCCTATTCGATCACCGACCTCCGACAATTCGACCCCGCCCGGACCACCCCTGTGGACAACCAGATCGGGCAGGGCAGATGTCGGCGGAAGGTGCATTGCCGGCCGCCGGACCCGCGGTCCTCAATGTCGGATTTGAGAGAAGAAGCGTGGTCGCGGTCGTTCGTGGTCACCGCACCTGGCGGGAGCCCTGCACGGCTGTCGGGTCCGCTCGGGTCGACCGCTGGGGTCACGACCGAAACCGCATCGTCGGGGCGGTCGTCGGGCGGTGCTCTGGGTGGCCTGGTCTCGTGACGCTCGCTGCCGCGAGCTCCTCGACCAACGGCGTCTCCTCGCAGGTGGCCTCGCCGGGTCTCGGTGAGCCGCCTCGTCGCTCGGCGGCTAGTCGACCAACGACCGTCACCACACGCGCCGCGAACTGACCGCACCAGGCGCGGCGCGGCGCGGCGTCGTACGACCTGTCGGCCGCGCTGTGGAGGACGGCCGGGGCCGGTTTCGGTCGTCGGCAGCCGTGGTGAGGCTTCCGAGGACCCGGATCCGGGTTCATCATGGAAGGAGCCCCGATGTGTCCACGCTGTCCTCAGGAGGTGCGGTGGAGGTCCTGCAGCGGATCCCGATGTCCTGGGAGGAGTATCTCGCCACCCCCGAGCATCCGCGTCACGAGTGGGTCGACGGGGTGGTCGTCGTGAGCCCGGACCCGGTCTGGCGTCACCAGCGCATCGCCAGGAGGTTGGCGAACCTGTTCGATGACGTCGCGGGTCTCTACGGGTCGACTTCAGGCAACATCAAGCTCCCCGACAACCGGGTCCGCATCCCCGACGCCTACGCCACGACGAAGCCGGAAGGCCTGTTCATCGAGCGGCCCGTCCTGGTCGTCGAGGTGCTGTCGCCGACCACCCGCTCCGAGGACCTCCTCCGCAAGGCCCCGGAGTACGCCGCGGCGGGGATCGGCCAGTACTGGATCGTCGACCCCGACCACCGCAACCTCGAGGTCCACCGCCTCGTCGAGGGGCGCTGGGAGCTCCTCGCCCGGTTCGACGAGTCGGCACCGACCGGTGAGGTGCGCATCGGCGACCACGGCGTCGTACCCCTCGACCTGATCGATCTCCTCGACGGCTGAGGAGTTCGCGGCGTCGTACACCCGTGGGAGAATCGGGGACCGTGACCGTCCCGAACGTCCTCGCAACCCGCTACGCCGCCGCCGACCTCGCCGAGATCTGGTCCCCGGAGCACAAGATCGTCCTCGAGCGCCAGCTCTGGATCGCCGTGCTCAGGGCGCAGCGCGACCTCGGGATCGAGGTGCCCGACGGCGTCGTCGAGGCCTACGAGGGCGTGCTGGAGAAGGTCGACCTCGACTCGATCGCCGCCCGCGAGCGGATCACGCGGCACGACGTGAAGGCCCGGATCGAGGAGTTCAGCGCGCTCGCCGGGCACGAGCACATCCACAAGGGCATGACCTCGCGCGACCTCACCGAGAACGTCGAGCAGCTCCAGGTCAAGCAGTCGCTCGAGCTGCTCCGCGACCGCGCCGTCGCGACCGTCGCGCGCCTGGCCCGCCTCGCCGCCGAGCACGAGACCACCGTGATGGCCGGCCGCAGCCACAACGTCGCCGCACAGGCCACCACCCTGGGGAAGCGCTTCGCGACGATCGCCGACGAGCTGCTGATCGCGGTCGACCGCGTCGAGGACCTGATGGCGCGCTACCCGCTGCGCGGCATCAAGGGCCCGATGGGCACCGCGCAGGACATGCTCGACCTGCTCGGCGGCGACGAGGAGAAGCTCGCCGACCTCGAGCAGCGGGTCGCGGCGCACCTCGGCTTCGAGCGCGTGCTGACCTCGGTCGGCCAGGTCTACCCGCGCTCGCTGGACTTCGACGTGCTGTCCGCGCTCGTCCAGCTGACCGCCGCCCCGTCCAACCTCGCCACCACGATCCGGCTGATGGCCGGCAACGAGCTGGTCACCGAGGGTTTCAAGGAGGGCCAGGTCGGCTCCTCGGCGATGCCGCACAAGATGAACACCCGCTCCTGCGAGCGGGTCAACGGCCTCGCCGTGGTCACCCGCGGCTACCTCTCCATGGTCGGTGAGCTCGCCGGCGACCAGTGGAACGAGGGCGACGTCTCCTGCTCGGTCGTACGCCGCGTCGCGCTGCCCGACGCGTTCTTCGCCGTCGACGGGTTGTTCCAGACCTTCCTCACCGTGCTCGACGAGTTCGGCGCGTTCCCGGCGGTCATCCAGCGCGAGCTCGACCGCTACCTGCCGTTCCTCGCCACCACCAAGGTGCTCATGGCCGCCGTCCGCAACGGCGTCGGCCGCGAGACCGCCCACGAGGCGATCAAGGAGGCCGCGGTCGGCACGGCGCTCGCGATGCGGCAGGGCCAGGCCGACAACGACGTCTTCGCCAAGCTGGCGGCCGACGAGCGGCTGGGCCTGACCTCCGACCAGCTCGCGACCCTGGTGGCCGAGCCGATCACCTTCACCGGCGCCGCGGTCGCGCAGACCCAGGCGGTGTGCCGGCGCGTGGCCGAGGTCGTCGAACGGCATCCGGCCGCGGCGTCGTACTCCCCGGGCGCGATCCTGTGAGCGCGATCGACTGATCCCTGCTCGGGGCCGTGTCACGATGTGGCCCGGTCCGGACAGGGGACAGTCATGAGCCACGACGCGGCCAGGAACCAGCGCTTCCAGGCGATCTTCTCCGCGCACTTCGACGCCGTGCTCGGGTACGCGCTGCGTCGTACCGCCGCCGAGGACGCCGCCGACGTCGCGGCCGACACGTTCCTGGTGGCCTGGCGCCGGCTGGACGACGTTCCGGAGGGGCCAGCCACCCGGCTCTGGTTGTACGGCGTCGCGCGGCGGACGTTGGCGAACCACCGGCGCGGCGCGCGGCGACGCGACGACCTGTCCTCGGTGCTCCGGTCCGAGCTCGCGAACGCGGTGCCCGACCACGCCGCCGACACGGTGGTCCGGATCGATGCCGCGGCCGGGATCGACGGCCTCGCCGTGCGCGACCGGGAGGTGATCAGGCTCGCCGCGTGGGAGGGCCTGGAGCCGCGGGAGATCGCCGAGGTCCTCGGACTGTCGGCGGTGGTGGTCCGCAAGCGGTTGTCGCGGGCGCGGGCGCGGCTGAGGGAGGCCGGATTCGGCCCGCCGGGTCACGACCCGGGCCCGCCCGGACACCTCACCAGTGTCCGAACCCAGCCGCCGAACGCCACCGAGGAGGACGACCGATGAGGCCGATCACCGACGCCGAGGTCGCCGCACTGCCCCTCGACGGTGGGCGCGCCCACCTGATGGAGGCCATCATGTCCACCGACCTCGCCGAGACCGCGGCGACGCCGCGGGCCGCAAGCCGTCCCCGCACGTCCACCACCCGGCGCCGTACCGCCGGCGTCCTCGCCGTGGCTGCCGCCAGTGTGGCGGTCATCGCGGCCGCCCCTCTGTGGCTGGGCGCCGGCAACGAGACCGCCCCGCCCGGGCGGGAGCAGGAGTCCGCTCCCGTCGCGTCCGAAGGGCCGGCCTCAGCGCCCTCGGCTGCGACCTCGCCAGGACTGTTCCCGGTCGTCGACGACGTGCCGGAGGGCTGGGAGCTCGGGGGCGTGAGCGCCGAGCCGGTCCGCTCCGTCAGCTTCGAGCGTCGGGTGGAGCTCGCCGGAGAGCCGGGCGCGTTGACCTTCACGGTCGAGGTCCGCGACGCCGACGACCCGTCGCAGACCTACCGGCAGCAGCGGGACGGACAGGTCACCCAGGGTGGGCGCCCGGCGGGCACCATCGACGTCGACGGCCGCACGGCCGACGTGTGGGTGCTCGAGGAGAAGCCCGGCTCCGGGACCGGCGCGTGCTCGGCGGACTGTGTCCAGCACTGGAGTGCGATCACTCCGGTCGAGGGGGGCCAGTACGCGCTGGTCATCGCCAGCGGCCTGACCGCCGAGACTCTCGCCGAGAGCGAGTGGCGGGCGCTCGTCGCCGGGGTCCGGCTCACCGACCACGCGGGCTTCGACGCCTGGGTGCCCAGCAGCGTCGTACTCCCTGCCGAGGAGCGGCAGGCCATCGCCGACGCGCTCACCGGCGTCGAGGTCCCCGACGGCTTCGACCCCGCGAACGTGAGGCTCTACCCCTACAGCAACGGGGGAGCGGTCGACGCCCAGGTCGCGACGGCTGCCGCGTGCGCGTGGGTCGAGCAGCACCGGACCGGCGGCGCAGCGGCTCGGTCGGAGGCCGCTGACGCGCTGCGCGTGGTCGAGACCTGGCCGTTGTACGCCGACCTCGAGTCCTATGAGCAGGACCTGCTGTCCCGGATGGTCGGTGAGGTCGTCGATCCCGGGGCCACCGGGACCAACGTCCTCAGCGTGTGCGACTGACGGTCCTCAGGCCGGCCTGACGTCGAGGACGACCTCGAACTCCAGCAGGTCCGCGCCGGTCGCCACCGGCTTCTTGGGCGCCTCACCCGGGGGCGTGGCGTGCGCCGCCCGGGCGTCGCCGTCACGCCACGCGGCGAACGACTCCTCGTCGGCCCAGTGGGTGACGACGAAGTAGCGCTCGTCGCCGGCGACCGGCCGGAGCAGCTGGAAGCCGAGGAAGCCCTCCGCCTTCTCGACCGTGCCGGCGCGGGCGGCGAACCGCTGCTCGAGCTGCTCGCCCGCACCCTGCGGGACGGAGATCGCGTTGATCTTGACGACGGACATCAGGCGCGTGCCTCCCCGCCCCAGTTGGCGAGCTTGGTCGCGATCTCGGGCAGCTGGTCGGTCGCGACCCCGTCGACCACGAAGGTCGCGTTGACGTGGGGGCCCGGGACCCGGCCGATCGCGACCGTTCCCGCACCGGGGAGGTGCTCGAGGATCCGCACGAGGCGGTTGCTGATCCGGCCGAGCTGCGAGGCGTGCTCGTCGTCGAGCTGGCCGAGCGCCTCGGTCCCGCGGCCGCAGAGGGTGAGGCCGAGGGCGTCGCCCGCGTCGTGGCGGGCCAGGACCCACACCTCGTCGTCCCAGACCACGTCGGCGGAGGTCGTGGAGATGGTCGTGCTGCCGGGGTGCGTTTGCGCCGGATCCGTCATGGCGCAACTGTGCCACCCGGATTCCCGGGGATTTTCGGCGACCCCGTGCAACGATCGGCGCGCAACCGGACAAAGGCGTGACATGAGCGATCTCGGACCCGACCGCGAGGCGGTCTTCCGCGGGATGTACGCCGAGCACTTCGACGCGATCCTCGGCTACGCGCTGCGGCGTACCGACCGTCCCGAGGACGCCGCCGACATCACGGCCGAGACGTTCGTCGTGGCGTGGCGCCGTTTCGCGCACGTGCCGAGGGGCGAGGAGACCCGGCCCTGGTTGTACGGCGTCGCGCGGCGCGTCCTGGCGAACCACCGCCGTGGCGAGGGACGGCGGGCGGCGCTCGGCGAGCGGCTGCGTGAGCAGGTCGCCACCGCGATGCGCGACCTGTCCGACGAGGTCGTCCACCGCGCCGACGTGACCGAGGCGATGAAGCGGCTCAGCGCCCGCGACGAGGAGGTCCTCCAGCTCCACCTGTGGGAGGGCCTGGAGTCCCGGGAGATCGCCGAGGTCCTGGGGATCTCCTCGGCGATCGTGCGCCCGCGCCTGTCCCGTGCGAAGGCCCGGCTGCGCGAGGTGCTGGACAGCGGACTGCCCCGCAACGACGGCGGACCTCCCGGACATCTCCCTTCCAGAACACCCGAACTCGCCGCGAAGGAGGAGCAGTCATGACCAGCCGCCCCGGCAACCAGAAGATCACCGACGAGGGCGTGGCGGGGCTCGGCCTCGTCGAGGGGCGAGCCGAGCTCCTGGAGGAGATCATGGCCATCCCGACCGACCACCGCACGAAGGACGACCCGACGCCGCTGACGCCGCGGCGTCGTACCTGGACGAAGTGGGCGCCGGCCCTCGCCGCCGCTGCGGCCGTCGCGGCCGTCGCCACCACCCCGCTCTGGCTCTTCGGCGAGGACGAGAAGCAGATCGTCGAGCAGCCGCCGTACGCCGCGCCGGGTGCCGGCGAGATCGCCGTGCTCACGGCCGAGGGCTGGAAGCTGACGTACTCCTCCGTCGACGCGGAGTACGGCGGCGAGCTGTCCTACGAGTCGGAGGACCAGAGCATCGACGCGACCCCTGACAACGACTGGGGCGTGAGCCTGGACATCATGTGGCGCCCGGCCGAGCAGTACGACACCTACGTCGAGGACCGGCAGCACATCGACCACCCCAAGACCGACCCCGGAACGCCGCTCGAGGTGCTCGGGAAGCCGGCCCTGCTCTGGGCCTACTCCGCGGACGACCACACCGTCATCCGCGAGGTGGTGGGCGACTTCACGCTGGAGGTCCGCGGCTCCGGCATGGACGAGAAGGCCTTCCGCGACCTGCTCGGCCAGCTCGAGGCCATCGCTCCGGCCGACCTCGACGCCCACCTGCCCGACAGCTTCGTCACCGACGCCGAGCGCGCCGACGTGATCGCGGAGATGCTCGAGCCGATCCCGGTGCCGCAGGGCTTCGACCGGGCGATCGAGTCCTCGGAGGTGACCCGCTACCACCTCGGTGCCGACGTCACCGGCACTGTCACGTGCGCCTGGATCGCGCAGTTCGAGACCGCCAAGAAGGCCGGCGACCGGGCCGCGATGACCGAGGCGCAGGACGCCCTGGCGACGGCGAGGGACTGGCCGATCCTCAAGGAGATGAAGGCCGAGGGCGACTGGTCGCCGGTGATCTGGGAGATGGCCGACGAGGTCGCCGAGGACGGCACGGTTCCCTCCGGCTACGAGCAGGGCATCGGCTGCGACTGAACCGACCAGGAACGATTAAAGTGAAGTAACTCGATGTAGTAACATCGGGAACATGACGGTCGAGCCCCTCACCCTCCCCACGTACGACGACGCGCAGGTCGTGGTGCCGGCTCCCGGCGCCGGTCCGGGCAACTGGGCCGGCGCCGCGAGCGCGGTGCTGGTCGACGGCACCTTCTGGTTGACCTACCGGCTGCGCCACCCGTTGGCCGACGGCCGCGGTGTCGCCGTGGTGATCGCCCGCTCCGCGGACGGCGTCCACTTCATGCCCGTGGCCCGCATCCCGCGGGTGGACTTCGGGTGCGAGTCGTTCGAGCGCCCCGTCCTGGTGCCGCTCCCCGGCGGCGGCTGGCGGCTCTACCTCTCCTGCGCGACCATCGGCACCAAGCACTGGTGGGTCGACAGTCTCACCGCCGTCACCCCGCAGGAGCTGCCGACCGGCGAGCGTCAGGTCGTCCTGCCGGGCGATGCCGCGACCGCGGTGAAGGACCCGGTCATCACCCGCGGCCCCGACGGCTGGGAGATGTGGCTGTGCTGCCACCCGCTCACCGAGCCCGGCCACGAGGACCGGATGACCACGCGGCGGCTGGTGAGCATCGACGGCATCGCGTGGGAGGACCGCGGTGAGGTCCTCGCCGGACGCCCGGGGGAGTGGGACGCCCGTGGTGCGCGGGTCACCACCGTGCTGCCGACGCCGCAGGGGGCGCCCGTCACGGTGTTGTACGACGGCCGCCCCGACGCCGCGTCGAACTGGCACGAGACCACCGGCGCGGCCCGGTGGGACGGCACCCGGCTGGTGCCGCTCGGCTCGGCGCCGGCCGCGTCGCCGTACTCCGACGGAGCCTGGCGGTACGCCAGCGCCGTACCGCTTCCCGACGGGCGGGTGCGGTTCTACATCGAGGCCGCGCGGCCCGACGGGGCCCACGACCTGGTGACCTGCGTGCGCTGAGCGCCGTTGCGCGCCGCGCGCTGGGCGAACGAACCGCGGTCGGCCGCGGAGAGCCACTCCGAGAAGTCCTGCCCGGTCAGCTGGCTGAGCAGCGCCACGTCCTCGGCGAAGCTGGGGATCAGCCGCTCGCGCTGGGCCGGGGCGAGGGACGGGCGGTGGGCGGTGCCGTCGCCGGCCAGCCGGGAGATCAGTGGGACGCTGGCGCGACGCCAGACCTCGGGGCGCGCGAACTGGCCGGCCCAGGCGCCGGCCCGGACCACGGGCCCGAGCGTGCGCGGGCGCCATCCCGGCGTGACGAACGGCTTGGCGTTGTCGCGCGGGATCTCCGCGACGTGGCCCTCGCGGATCCCGAGGAACCGGGAGACGGCGTCGACGGTCTCGGTCGGCGCGTCGACGATGTCGCGGTAGCGGACGACCTTCACCCGCTCCGGGTCGACGAGCGAGTAGAGGTGGGCGAGCTGTTCGCCGTACCTTCCGAGGTCGCGGTAGCGCCACATCGGCGCGTAGCCGGCGCTGACCCGATCGTCCTGCAGCCGGAACGCGGTCTCGAAGTCGGCCTCGCGCTCGAGGCCGTCGGACCACAGGTGCATCCAGTTGCTGTAGGCGCGGTCGATCGGGTCGCGGACCACCGCGACCAGCTTGACCTCGGGCAGCGCCTCCGCGATCCGCCGGTGTGCGCCGCGGCTCCACAGGTAGAACGGAGTGCTCTCGCCGCGGACCTGGTCGTCGCGCGCGGGCCGGAACAGATCGGCGTACTCGTGGGCGCGCCATACCCACTCCTGCTGGGAATGCCGATCGCCCGGCCCGCGCCAGTGCGGTGGCGGTGCGCCGTCGCACAGCCAGTACTTGGGTTCCTTCGGGTTGGTCACGAAGACGTCGGGATGGCTCGCGAGCGCGGAGTGCAGGGCGGTGGTGCCGGCCTTGGGGGCGCCGATGATCAGGAAGTCGGGCTGCGGTGTGCGGGTCATGGCGTCTCCGGTCCACGGGCTAAGTAGTGTGACCAAGTATAGATAAGAGACAAACATGTGCAACGGGTGGTCCAGGCTCGGCCCTAGGCTGTCGCCCGTGACGCTCGCGAACATCCCGCCCGCGCCGGACCTGCCGGGTGCTCAGCACCTCCACTCCGGCAAGGTGCGCGACCTCTACGAGATCACCGAGGGGCCGCACGTCGGCAAGCTGCTGATGGTGGCCAGCGACCGGTTGTCGATCTTCGACTTCGTGCTCGGCACGACGATCCCCGACAAGGGCGAGATCCTCACCCGGATGTCGCTGTGGTGGTTCGACCAGCTCGCCGGCCTGGTGCCCAACCACATCGTGAGTGCCGACCCCGCCGACATCCCCGCCCAGGTCGTCGGCCGGGCGGTCGTCTGCGACCGCCTCGCGATGTACCCCGTCGAGTGCGTGGCGCGCGGCTACCTCACGGGTTCGGGCCTGCTCGACTACCGCGCCACCGGCCAGGTCTGCGGGATCCCGCTGCCGGACGGGCTGGAGGACGGCAGCCGGCTGCCGGAGCCGATCTTCACCCCCGCCACCAAGGCCGACCTCGGCGACCACGACGAGAACGTCGACTTCGACGCGGTGGCCACCACGGTCGGCGCCGCGACGGCAACAGCCCTCCGCGACCTCACCCTCGCCGTCTACGGCCGGGCCGAGGAGATCGCCCGCGAGCGCGGCATCATCCTGGCCGACACCAAGTTCGAGTTCGGTGTCCCCGCAGGGTCCGTCGACGGCGCGGCCACGACGATCGTCCTCGCCGACGAGGTGCTCACCCCCGACTCGAGCCGGTACTGGCCGGCCGACGAGTGGCGACCGGGCCGCACGCAGCCGTCGTACGACAAGCAGATCGTCCGCAACTGGGCACTGTCCCCGGAGTCGGGCTGGGACAAGGCCTCGGGGCAGGCGCCGCCGTCGCTGCCGCCCGAGGTGGTCGACCGGACCCGCAGCCGCTACATCGAGGCCTACGAACGGCTCACCGGCGAGCGCTTCTGACCGCCGCTGACGCGGCTGTCAGATGGGGCGTTGGATCGGGAGTTGGACGGCCGCACAACGCCGTCCAGGAACTTTGGAGGCATCTCCGAGCCCCGGTCCGGTGATTCTTGGGACTGTCGTCACGTGCCGCAGACGCGGCATCGAATCGACCTAGCACCCGAGCTCCGAGGACCTGACATGGGACAGATCGCCGCCATTCTCGCCTTCATGTTGATCCCGCTGTGGATCCCGCTGGCCGCCGTCGCCGTCGGCACCGTCACCGACGCCGTCCGCGGGGGAGGTAGGGCCGTTGCCACGACCGCTCGCTCCAGCGCCCGTACGGCGCCCGCGCACCGCCGTGCCGACGCCGTCGCCGTGGCCGTTCCGGTCGCCTCGTGACGACCGGCGTGCCGAACGCGGCCCGCCGGCAGGTTGTGCCGGCAGGACGGGTGACCGCGTTCACCCTCGGCCAGTAGGTTGACCGCCATGGCCAACCTCGCGTCCCTGCTGGAGAACAGCGCCCAGAACTACGCCGACCGCACCGCGATCGTCCTCGGTGACGTCCGCCTGAACTACGCCCAGGTCAACGGGGCGGCCAACCAGGTCGCCAACCTGCTGACCTCGCGCGGCATCCGACCGGGCGACAAGGTGGCGATCAGCTGCCCGAACCTGCCCTACTTCTCGATCGTCTACTACGGCATCCTCAAGGCGGGCGCCAGCGTCGTACCCCTCAACGTCCTGCTCAAGGGCCGCGAGGTCGCCTACCACCTCGGCGACTCCGACGCGAAGGCCTACTTCTGCTTCCAGGGCACCCCTGAGCTCCCGATCGGGGCGGAGGGCTACGCCGGCTTCGAGCAGGCCGACGGCTGCGACCACTTCTTCATGATCACCGTCGACCCGGCGGCACCGTCGCCGATCGAGGGCACGGAGACGCTCGGCCAGGGCATGGCGGGCCAGGCGCCGACCTACACCACCGTCGAGGTCGACGACGAGGACACCGCCGTCATCCTCTACACCTCCGGCACGACCGGCCAGCCCAAGGGCGCCGAGCTGCGGCACCGCAACATGCGCGACAACGCGCTCACCGGGGAGGCGCTGTTCGGCGCGAGCTCCGACGACCCCGACACCTACCTGTGCGTGCTGCCGCTCTTCCACTCCTTCGGGCAGACGGTCATCCAGAACGGCGGCTTCGCGTACGGCGGCACCGTCGTGATGCTGCCGCGCTTCGAGGCGACTGCGGCGCTCGGCCTGATGCTCAAGGAGAAGGTGACCTTCTTCGCGGGCGTCCCGACGATGTACTGGGGCCTGCTCGGCGCGCTCGACGACTCCATCGATGTCGCCGCTCTGGCCAGCACCCTGCGGGTCGCCGTCGCCGGCGGCGCCGCGCTGCCGGTCGAGGTCCACAAGGAGTTCGAGAAGCGGTTCGGCGTCACGATCCTCGAGGGCTACGGCCTCTCGGAGACCTCGCCCGTCGCGTCGTTCAGCAAGTACGGCGAGCCGGTGCGCGTCGGCTCGATCGGTCTCCCGATCCCGGGTGTGGAGATGAAGCTGCTCCAGCCCGACAGCTGGGACGAGGTCCCCGACGACCCCGACGCCGTGGGTGAGATCGCGATCAAGGGCCACAACATCATGAAGGGCTACTACAAGCGGCCCGACGCCACGGTCGACGCCATCAAGGACGGCTGGTTCCGCTCCGGCGACCTGGCCCGCAGGGACGCCGACGGCTGGTACTACATCGTCGACCGGTCCAAGGACATGATCATCCGCGGTGGCTTCAACGTGTACCCCCGCGAGATCGAGGAGGTGCTGATGACGCACCCCGACGTCTCGCTGGCCGCCGTGATCGGCGTCCCGCACGAGAGCCACGGCGAAGAGATCAAGGCGTACGTCATCCCCAACCCCGGCGCGAGCATCACCCCCGAGGACCTGGTGGCGTGGGGCAAGGAGCAGATGGCTGCCTACAAGTACCCCCGGGTCGTCGAGGTCGTCGAGTCGCTCCCGATGACCGCGACGGGCAAGATTCTCAAGCGCGAGCTGAGCTGAGCGAGCCAGAGCGGCAAGGGTCGCGCCACCTGGTCCGGCGGCGTCGAGTTTCCTGACTATCGCGGACGGACGGTAGCCGCGTGGCTACGCTCGCCGTCATGGTCGAAAGCCACGTGGCAACGTCAGACCTGACGCATGCCGAAGCTCGTGTCCTCGAGGCCATCGACGAGCAACGCCTCGTCGATGAGCTGGTGACGTTGATCAGGATCCCCAGCGTGACGGGCAGCGGTGCCGAGTCCGAGCTCCAGCACTGGCACGCCCGCGAGCTCTCGCAGCTCGGGTTCGACGTCGACCACTGGAAGCTCGACCTCGACGATCTTGCCGCCCAGCCGGACTACCCGGGCACCGAGGTGCCTCGCGACGAGGGGTACGGCGTGGTCGGCGTACTCGGGCCCGCAGGAGTTCCCGCGCTGGTCCTGCAGGGCCACGTCGACGTGGTGCCCACCGGGGATCTCGAGAATTGGGACAACCGGGACCCCTGGAGCGGCGCCATCAAGAACAACGCCGTCCACGGCCGCGGTGCCTGCGACATGAAGGCCGGAGTGGCGGCGAACCTGGCCGTCGTCCGTGCCCTGGTCGCCTCCGGGGTGCGGCTGGAGCGCCCGATCGCGGTCCACACGGTGGTCGGCGAGGAGGACGGCGGACTCGGCGCGTTCGCCACCATGCTGCGCGGGCACCGCGGCGAGGCAGCCGTGATCTCCGAGCCCACCGGCGGGACGGTCGTGACCGCCAACGCGGGAGCCCTCACGTTCGAGCTGCGGGTCCCCGGCCTCGCCACTCACGGCAGCTCCCGGCTGGCAGGCCACAGCGCGTTCGACGCGTTCCTTCCGGTCCACGCCGCCATCGTCGAGCTCGAGCGCGAACGCAACGCCCGCCCCGATCCGCTCTTCGACGGCAACCCCCTGCCTTGTCCCATCTCCATCGGCACCATCCGCGCCGGCGACTGGGCCAGCAGCGTCCCGGACCTGCTGGTCGCCCATGGCCGTCTCGGGGTCCAGCTCGGCGAGGCTCCGGCTGCCGCCCGCCTCGCACTCGAGCGAGCGGTGGCTGAAGCCTGCGAGCGCGACTCGTGGCTGCGCGACAACCCCGTCGAGATCTCGTGGCCCGGCGGCCAGTTCGCCAGCGGGCGCATCGACTCCACTCACCCGTTGGTGCACGAGGTCGTCGGCTCGATCCGGGCGGTCGAGGGGCGCGACGCCTCCCTGGGCGCCGCACCCTACGGAAGTGACCTGCGCCTCTACACCGCCCTGGGGGGGATCCCCACGCTCCACTACGGACCCGGTGACGTCAGCCTCGCCCACGGTCCACGTGAACAGGTCGACATCACCGAGCTGATCCGCGTTGCCCGCTCGCTTGCCCTGCTCGCCGTGCGCCGCTGCGGCGCACACGGGTGAGTCTCGGAGCTTCGCAGAACCCTCGCGTGGGACCAGCGTGAGCGATGGGTGAGGCACTCACTAGACTGCGGGGCGTGGCCCGAGTCGTCGTAGCCGTCATGCCCAAGCCCGAGATCCTCGACCCGCAGGGGAAGGCGGTGCTGGGTGCGTTGCCCCGGCTCGGCTTCGGCGGGGTGACCGACGTCCGTCAGGGCAAGCGGTTCGAGCTCGAGTTCGAGGGCGAGGTGACCGAGGCGGTCCTCGCCGAGGTCGACCAGATGGCGGAGACGCTGCTCTCCAACCCGGTGATCGAGAACTACACGGTCACGGTCGAGGAGACCGTGGCGTGAAGATCGGCGTCGTCACCTTCCCGGGCACCCTCGACGACGTCGACGCCCAGCGCGCCGTCCGGATCGGCGGCAACGAGGCGGTCGCGCTGTGGCACGGCGACCACGACCTCAAGGGCGTGGACGCGGTCGTGCTGCCGGGCGGCTTCTCCTACGGCGACTACCTGCGCTGCGGGGCGATCTCCCGGTTCGCGCCGGTCATGGTCGAGGTCATCGAGGCGGCCCGCCGCGGCATGCCGGTGCTCGGCATCTGCAACGGCTTCCAGATCCTCTGCGAGTCCCACCTGCTGCCCGGTGCGCTGATCCGCAACGACCACCGCAAGTTCGTCTGCCGCGACCAGCGGCTGCGGGTCGAGAACAACCGCACCACGTGGACCACCGGCTACGACCAGGGCGCCGAGATCACGATCGTGCTCAAGAACGGCGAGGGCGGCTTCGTCGCCGACGCGCCGACGCTGGAGCGGATCGAGGGGGAGGGCCAGGTCGTGGTGCGGTACGTCGACGGCAACCCCAACGGGTCCCTCAACGACATCGCCGGCATCACCAACGAGCGCGGCAACGTGGTCGGCCTGATGCCGCACCCCGAGCACTCCGTCGAGGAGCTGACCGGCTCCGGCACCGACGGCCTCGGCTTCTTCACCTCGGTCGCCGCCGCGACCTTCGCGTGAGGCCGGCATGACTCCGCTGCGCGTCTTCCGCGCCTTCGCGATCCTCGAGGCGATCACCTGGGCCGGCCTGCTGGCCGGGATGTTCGTGAAATATGTCGCGGGGGCTCCGTTCCACGGCGAGGTCGGCGTGCAGGTCGCCGGGCCCGTCCACGGCGTCGCGTTCATCGCCTACTGCCTCGTCACCGTGCTCGTCTCGATCGACCAGCAGTGGTCGCGGGGCCGGACCCTGCTCGGCCTGGTCTCGGCGGTGCCGCCGCTGATGACGATCTGGTTCGACCGGTACGCCGAGAAGCGCGGCGCCCTCGACGACCACTGGCACTCCCGGCACGACAGCCCGACCGCGGCCCAGCGCGCGGTCTGCTGGTTCCTCCGGCACTGGCAGGTCGCCGCCGTGGCGTTCGTGGTCGCGGTCGCCGCGCTCACCGGGGTCGCGCTGGTCGTCGGGCCGCCGGTCGGCTGACCTGCCGGCGACCCCGCCGGCAGGTCCCGTCGGTCAGAGCGCCCCGCGGTCGAGCCGGGCCCAGGTGCCGGGGTTCGCGATCCCGGTCGCCTTCATGCCCTGCCGGCGCTGGTAGGCGCTCACCCCGGCGGCGGTCGCGGCGTCGTACACGCCGGTGATGCGGAGGCCGAGGGCCGGGTCAGCGGCGTTGAGTGCCCGCTGCAGGCGGCGTACCGCATAGCCGGCGGAGCCGACCTTGAGCACCTGGTTGGGGCCGACCGCGTGCAGCCCCACCCAGTTCTGACGGGTCCAGGTGTCGCCGACCGGGAAGCGGTTGTTGCCCTGCCAAGCGCGCACGGCGGCGACCGTGGCGGCGTTGTAGACGCCGTTGACCTTGCCGCCGTAGGCGCCGCGCTCCTTGAGCAGGCACTGCAGTGCGGAGACCTTGACCGTCGGTGCGCTCGCGCTGCTCAGCGCCGGGTAGACCTTCATGTTGATGCGCGTGCCGTTGCAGTGGTTCTCCGCCGGCGCGACGCTGCCGCGGCCGACGTCGAGGTAGTTGCGGTCGATGTTGATGGTCACGCCGCCCCAGGTCTCGTTGTGGCCGCCCATGTACTGCTTCACCCGGCGGCCCGGGTTCCAGCCCGCGTCACTGATGTAGGTCGTCGAGGTGTTGGCCCTGCCGTCCCACCGGGCGATCCAGATCTGGTCGGGGAGCGTGAACACGCCCGGCCGCTTGATCCGCGCGTCGTCGAGCATCTTGATGCCGGACCCCGCGCTGGAGTAGACGCCGGAGACGTAGCCGAGCTTGTGCAGGTTGGTGGTCCACGAGCTCAGGAACGCCAGCGCGGACTCGCGGCAGCGGGTGTTGCCGAGGTCGAACGCCTCGAGGTCGTACCAGAGCGTGCTGCCCGGGACGATGCCCAGCCGCTTGGCCTCGTTGACGGCGGTCGCCGCCTCGGCCGCGGCCTGGCGGCGCGCCTTGCCGTAGCGGCCCTCGGCGCCGGGGTCCGGGATGATCGTCGGGTCGTCGTTGTAGCGCGGGAAGCGCTCGCTGCAGGAGGCCTGCGGGCCGAGCGTGATCGGCAGCAGGCGCCACCCCTTGCTCAGCTGCGTCCGGATCCAGCTCGGCGTGAGGTTGGGCTGCGAGCGGCAGGCGCGCGACTTGCCGGAGATGTAGATGCCGGCGGCCAGGAACGGCGAGCTGTTCATCCAGACGTTCATCGCCTTCTGGGTCGGCGCGAGGCACTGGTCGAAGCCGTAGCCGGTGAAGTTGCCCGGGGTGACCGGGTTGGGCGCGGCATTGACCGGCTCGATCCGGGGAGCGGTCGCGGGCGCCGTACCTTCGTCGGCGCGGGGGGCGGCGACCACGGCCAGGGCGAGTACGCCGGCCAGCGCGCCGGTCGCCGTACGGACGGCGATCTGGCGGGTCGCGCTCCTGCGCTTCGGGGTCGGTCGGTGGCCGGGCTCGGTCAGTCGCGGGAACGGTCGTGCGGCGGGCATGGCGAGGCTCCAAAAGCTGGGAGTCGGGGAGGCAATTCCGTCGTAAGGCCCGTCACGATAACCACAACATTCACACCAGTAACAGGGGTTGCGAATAACTACAAATGTGTAATTCGATGGTCGGGAATTGCGGCTTCGAGCGATATCGGAAATGCATCGAGGCCCCGCGCGGTGCGCGGGGCCTCAACGGATTGACTGGGCAGCGGGCCTGATCCGGCCTCTGTCGGTCAGGCTGGGGGAGGCGGGGGCGGCGGGTAGCCGCCCGAGGGCGGGAAGCCGGGCTGTGGCGGCTGCTGGTGGTGGGGCTGCGGCGGGTAGCCCGGCTGGGGGTAGCCGGCCTGCGGCTGGGCCTGCTGGGGGACGAGCGGCCCGAGCGCCGACCGCACCGGTCGCGGGACGGTCAGCGCGTAGACCGCGAGCACCGGGAGGGTGACCCAGGCGGCGACGACCCAGCCGGTGACCGGGAGGGCGGCCGAGGCGCCGAGGTAGAGGGCCTCCCAGTTGCGGTCGTTGCCGTTGGCGACGCCCATCGCGATCAGCCCGACGAGCACACAGGCGCCGATCAGCCCGAGCGCGAGCAGACGGTTGCGGCGTGCGTCGCGGAACAGCGTGCTGGCGAAGCCCGCGCACCCGGCCGCGACGAGCACGAGCACCGCCACCACGATCGGCGCCGCCTCGATGTCGTCGACGTCGTTGAGCAGTCCGAGCACGAGCGCGACGAAGACGAGGAGCGAGCCACCGGCCGACACGAGGAGCGCGCCGGACGCCGTACGCATCCAGCCCTCGACGGGGTCGCCCGCCCCGGTCGGGCGCCGGGCGAGGGCGGACGCGACGCTCAGGCCGGCTGCGGCGCCGAGGACGAAGGTGCCGCCGTAGCCGAAGGCGCCGTACCACTTCTCGACCTGCGGCCAGAAGAACAGCGCGGTGCCGTCGTCGGCGAGGGCGAACAGCGCGGTTCCGAGGACCGTGAAGGCGACCACGCTGAAGACCCGGCGCGACCCGGCGTCGCCGCGGAGCAGGCCGACCGCGGGCCAGCCGGCCATCGCGAGCAGCAGGCCGACGGTGCCGACAGCGACCGCGAGGAACGCCAGGAACTCGTCGAAGATGTCGTCAGACTCGATGATGGACCCGACGAACATGAGCAGGCCGACGGCGACCGCGGCGACCGCGGCGACGACCGCGGCGAGGTTCCAGATCCGGTCCTCGCCGTGCATCGGGTCGTCGGCGTCGCGGGGCTGCGCGGCCAGCGCGGCGCCGGCCAGCCCCATCGCGACCGCGACGCCGATGCCGCCCTCGAAGTCGTCACCGGCGTTGACGAGCTCGTTGACGAGGGCGGCCAGGACGCTGGCGAGGAACGGCACGGTGAGCGCGAGCTTGACCAGCCGCCAGTGCAGCGGGCTCCAGCCCGGGACCACCCGCGCCCTGGCGAGGTACGGCGCCGCGAGCGAGGCGACCGCGAGCAGCACCGAGATGACGACCCACCACTTCTCGCCGCCGTTGTCGCCGGACCCGTCCCAGGTCATGCCGAGGCAGGCGAAGAGGCAGAAGAGCGCGCCTCCGTCACGGACGTAGTCGGCGACCGGCCACCCGAGGAACGGGTTGACGGTCGACCGGGCGGGCTGCGGCGCGCCGTACCCGTGCTGGGGGGCGTAGGCCGGCGGGGGCCCGTAGCCGGGGGGCGGGGCCTGGCCCGGCGGAGGCTTCGGGGTGTACGCCGGCGGCGGGGTGGCCGGCGCCGGCGGCGGGACGCTCGGGAACTGCAGGGTCGGGTCCGGGCCGTCGGCCGGGCGCGAGGCCGGGCTCGCGGGGTGTGGGGGCGACGCGGAGGCCTCCAGCGCCGTACCGCAGTGGAAGCAGAAGGATCCCGAGTCGTTCTGGGTTCCGCAGTTGCCGCAGAAAGTCATGCTCTCGAGTCCCTCGTGTCCTCTGCCTGGCGGATGTCGGCGAGTCAACCTAGCCGATCACGTGCACCGTCCAGTGTGCGCCCGAGGAGACCTCACAAACGTCGTCGGCCCGGTGTACGTCGAACGCTGACGCGCGTTGCGGATTCATCACGGTATGCGGCTGGACCAGCGCCTCCCTGGCGGAGCTCCGCTAGGGAACCGTCGACTCGCCTGCATCCCGTGATGAATCGCGACCCCCCTCGCGCGCCGAGATCCGCCGCGACACCGCCGCGGCGGTACGGCGTACCGCCGCGGTGACCGTGGCCGATCCCGGCTCGCCCTGGGACCGTGCAAACGTCGCCGGCACGTAGGGTCCGGGCATGGACCCGACGCCGGCGCCCCGCCGGGCCGCGCTGATCGTGCCGACCGTCGGATGGCTGATCACCGCCGGCTGCTGGATCGGCTCGCTGTTCGTGCCCTGGACGTCGAGCGGCGCCCTGTCGTCGGCCACCTTGCTCGAGGCGGCCCGGCTGGTACGCCGCGGCAGCGTCGACTCGGTGGTCCCGCCGGCCGTGTCGTTCGTCCTGATCGTGCCCGGGGTGGTCGGGGTCGCGCTCATCGCGCTGGTCGGCTTCCGGGGCCGCGGGCCGGCCGCGCTGCGGATGGTGCTGGTCGCGTCGGGGACCGTGCTGTGCGTCGTACTCGCGTGGCGACTGACCGGCGGCGACCTCGGACGGGCCGGGTCGGGGACCTGGCTCGCCGCCGTCGGCATCGTGGCCGGCGCGGTCGCATCAGTCCTCACCCTCGCCGCCGGACGCGGTCGCGCCGATCGCCGTACCCCGACGCCCGCGACGGATTAGAGTTCCGCGCACGGAGCGCGTGGGGTGCTCGCGGAGCAGGGGGACGAGCATGGGTTTCTGTACGGAGTGCGGCGCGGCGCGGGTCAGTGACAGCGACAGGTTCTGCCGGTCGTGCGGGCGGCCGCACGACCCGGTGCCGCAGGGTGGCGACACCGCGATGACCCAGCCGTTCGCCTCGGCTCCGACGACCATGCCGGCCGGCCCACCGGCCGGCCCACCCGCCGGCCCGCCGTATGGCGGTCCGCCTCCCGCACCCCCGACGGGTCCGCCGCCCGCGGGCCCGCCGGCCGTCGGACACCCGGCGATGGTCGACCCGGGCTACGCGGCGTCGTACCCCCAGCTGGCGACCGGCAGGTCCCGCGGACCCTCGGCCGGCAAGCTGCTCGCCGTCGTCGGGGTCGTCATCGCCCTCGTGGTCGGTGCCTTCGTCGCCTGGCAGTTCCTCCTGCCGCGCGGCGGCGCCGGATCGCCCGAGGAGGCGGCTGAGCAGCTCGTCCTCGCGGCGGCCTCCCAGGACGCCGTCGGCGTCATCGACATGGTCAGCCCGGCGGAGGTCGAGGGCCTCGACGACGTGTACGGCGCCGCACGCGACCGCGCCGAGGAGGAGGACCTGGTCTCGGGCGACGGGATCACCGACGCGCTCAGCCTCGAGCTGACCGACCTCGAGTTCGAGGTCGACGAGCTCGGCGACGGCTACGCGAAGGTCACCCTCGTCGACGGCAAGTACGACGCGTCGTGGGACCCCGAGAAGCTGCCGGAGCGGCTCGACTTCCTCGCCGAGGAGTCCGACGCCGAGTCGGAGTCGGGGGACATCGAGGAGCTCTTCGACGGCGAGGAGCCGTACCTGACCACGGTCGAGATCGACGGCCGCTGGTACGTCACGGTCCTCGGGAGCTACGCCGAGGCCGTCTACACCGAGGTCGGCGAGAACGAGGACCTCGACGACCCCGACTACGACGCGGTCGGCGAGGACGTCGAGCCGGTCGTCGGTGAGGACCCCGAGGAGGTCGTCGAGAACATCGTCGACGCCGTCAACTCCGGCGACATGGACGAGCTGCTCGCCAACTTCCCCGAGGACCTCGGTCGGCCGCTGCGTCCCTACGTGCCGCTCATCGAGGACGCCTTCGACGGCCGGTACGGCGACGCGGTCGACCTCGAGGTCAGCGCCGACGACCTCGACCTCGAGACCGAGGAGCTCGACGACGGACGGCTCAAGGTCGTGGTCGAGCGCGCCTCGTTCTCCGGATCGGCCTACGAGGACGGCGACGAGGACTACGGACGGCTGACGATCGACGGTCGCTGCGCCTACGGCGAGGACGAGTACGGCGGCGACGAGTTCTGCCTCGGCCAGGAGGAGGTCCTCGGTGACCTCGGCATCGAGGACTTCTACGTCGTCCTGCGCGAGGTCGACGGCGGCTACCAGCTCGATCCCGTCGCCACCGCTTCCGAGTACGCCGCCGGCGCGGTCGACGGCCTGACCGGCGACCTGCTCGAGGACCTGCTCGAGCAGTGGGAGGACGAGCTCTGACCCGCTGCTCTGTCCTCCGATCAGGGGACAGTGGCGCAGATTCGAGAACCTCAGGTGAACGATGAGCTTCGACGAACGACGGGGGTGGCGATGACCTGCCAGCACTGCGGTACCCCGGCGGTCCGCGCCGACCAGCGGTTCTGTGCCCGCTGCGGCGCCGACCTCAAGCCACCGGCCGCCGTCACGCTACCGGCACCGGCGGGCCCGGCGGGCCCGGCTGGCCCGGCCACGGGCCAGCCGACCGCGCCGACAGCGGCCGTCCCTCCCGCACCCGGCGAACGTCCCGCCGCTGCGACCGTCGTACCTCCACCGCCACCACCGGCTCAACCGGCCGCGGCACCGGCGACCGCGCCCGCCCACCGGCGGGGCCGCAACCTCGTCGTACTGGCCGTCCTCGCCGTGCTCGCCGCGGTCATCGGTGCGGGCGGCACGCTCCTCGCGCTCCGTGGTGACGGCCGGGCGACGGCAGACGACAGGACCGGCGGCTCCGCCGAACGCGGGGGTACGACGCCGCAGGCCACCGAGAACGACGGCGCCACCGACGCCGGTGCTGACGACACCGCTCAGCCGGGCACCACTGCCGCGTCCCCGACGGACGCTCCCGAGCCCACGCGCTTCCAGTGCTGGAACGGCGGAGTGGTCACCGGCCCGGCGGCGTGCGCCCGCCCGACCGGGCTCGACGGCCTGCACTGGGTCTTCCCGCAGTCCGCGGTCCACGCCTGCTCGGCGGGCGACGCCCATGGCCGCGAGGTCCTGCTCAACTGCACGACGACGGCACCGAGTGGCGCGACCGTAGTCGTCAACTACACCGAGTGGCGCTCGCGCAAGGCCGCCGAGTTCTACTACACCGGCCTCGACGTCACCGGCACGCTGTCGCGCCCCGGCGTCGACGGCTGGTACATCGCGGCGCGCTCACCGAACCCGCCGTACAAGGCCGCGCTCCTCTACGAGGACGTGCCGTTCTCGGTCACGATCTACGGCGACACGGCCGCCGACCGCGACGCCGTCCTCCGCGCGATGACGACCCGCCCCAAGGCGGAGCTGCGGGGCACCCGACTTCCCTGAGGGAAAGGGGCCGGAGTCAACGGGAAATCCGACCCTCCCCGGAACCTGCATCGTCTCCATGACACTCATCCAAACCCACCTCCCCGAGATCGGCCGTGGACCGACCCTCCGCCCGGGCCCACCCCACGCGACCGGCTCTCCACAGGTGTCCGCAGCGGCGCCCGACGCTTGGGATCACGCGCCCGACCGATAGATTGCCGCCCGTGGCCGACACCGTTCCGACCGCCCGTCCCGCCCTCGACACCGTCGCCGTCGCGACCGACGACCCCGGCCGCGAGCAGCCGTGGGCCGACCTCGGTCTGAAGCCCGACGAGTACGACCGGATCAAGGAGATCCTGGGCCGCCGCCCGACCAGCTCGGAGCTGGCGATGTACTCGGTGATGTGGAGCGAGCACTGCTCCTACAAGTCGAGCAAGGTGCACCTCAAGCAGTTCGGCGACATTCCCCAGGAGACGCCCGTCGGCAAGATGCTGGCTGGCATCGGCGAGAACGCCGGCGTGATCGACATCGGCCAGGGCTACGCGGTCACCTTCAAGGTCGAGAGCCACAACCACCCGTCGTACGTCGAGCCCTACCAGGGCGCGGCGACCGGCGTCGGCGGCATCGTCCGCGACATCCTTGCGATGGGCGCCCGTCCGGTCGCCGTGATGGACCCGCTCCGATTCGGTCCCGCTCGACGCCGAGGACACCCACCGGGTGCTGCCCGGGATCGTGGCCGGCGTCGGCGGCTACGGCAACTGCCTCGGCCTCCCCAACATCGGCGGCGAGGCGGTCTTCGACGCCACCTACCTCGGCAACCCGCTCGTCAACGCGCTCTGCGTCGGTGTCCTGCGGCACGAGGACCTCCACCTCGCCAAGGCCTCCGGCGCGGGCAACCAGGTCATCCTGTACGGCGCCCGCACGGGCGGCGACGGCATCGGCGGTGTCTCGGTGCTCGCCTCCGAGACGTTCGACGCCGACGGCCCGGCCAAGCGGCCGAGCGTCCAGGTCGGCGACCCGTTCATGGAGAAGCTCCTCATCGAGTGCACGCTCGAGCTGTTCCAGGCCGGCGTGGTCGCCGGCATCCAGGACCTCGGCGGCGCCGGGCCTGTCCTGCGCCACCTCCGAGCTCGCGTCTGCGGGCGACGGCGGCATGCACGTCGAGCTCGACCGGGTCCCGCTGCGCGACTCCACGCTCGCGCCGGAGGAGATCCTGATGAGCGAGAGCCAGGAGCGGATGATGGCGGTCGTCGAGCCCGCCGACGTCGAGGCGTTCCTGGAGATCTGTGCGAAGTGGGACGTCGAGGCGGTCGTCGTCGGCGAGGTGACCGAGACCGGGCGCCTGGTCATCGACTGGCACGGCGAGACGGTCGTCGACGTACCCCCGCGCACCGTCGCCCACGACGGCCCCGTCTACGAGCGCCCCTTCGCGCGTCCGGACTGGCAGGACGCCCTGCAGGCCGACGGCGCCGAGACGCTGCCGCGGCCGGCGACCGCCGACGAGCTGCGGGCGACCCTGCTGCGCCTGGTCGCCAGCCCCAACCTCTGCGACAAGTCCTGGATCACCGACCAGTACGACCGCTACGTCCAGGGCAACACCGTCCTCGCCCAGCCCTCCGACAGCGGGATGATCCGCGTCGACGAGGCGAGCAACCTCGGCGTCTCCGTCGCCACCGACTGCAACGGCCGGTTCGCCAAGCTCGACCCGTACGCCGGCGCCCAGCTCGCGCTCTCCGAGTCCTACCGCAACGTCGCGACCGGTGGCGCGAAGCCGCTGGCGGTCAGCGACTGCCTCAACTTCGGCTCGCCCGAGGACCCCGCGGTGATGTGGCAGTTCGCCGAGGCGTGCCGCGGCCTCAAGGACGCCTGCGTCGAGCTCGGCATCCCGGTCACCGGCGGCAACGTCAGCCTCTACAACCAGACGGGCGAGACCGCGATCCTGCCGACCCCGGTGGTGGCGGTGCTCGGCGTCGTCGAGGACGTACGCCGCCGCACCCCCTCCTCGTTCGCGGCGGCCGACGAGCGGATCGTCCTGCTCGGGACCACCCGCGAGGAGCTCTCGGGCTCCGAATGGGCCCACGTCGTGCACGGCCACCTCGGCGGCCGGCCGCCGGTGGTCGACCTGGCGGCCGAGCGGGCGCTCGCCCGGTTGCTCGCCGACCTCGTGGGTGTCGCCACCAGCGCCCACGACCTGTCCGACGGCGGGCTCGCGCAGGCCCTCGCGGAGGCGGCGATGGTCAGTGGGACCGGCGCCACCGTCGACCTGGGCGCCGACCTGGCCGAGGCGTTCGTGCAGCTCTTCTCCGAGTCCTCCGGCCGGGCGATCGTGACCGTTCCCGCCGAGGAGATCGACGAGCTCCGCGCGCTGGCCGCGCGGCACGACGTACCCCTCACCGAGATCGGCACCACACGCGGCGACAGCCTCGTCGTCGAGGGTGTCCTCGAGGTCCCGGTCGCGGAGCTGCGCGAAGCCTGGACTGCCACGTTGCCCGCTGCGCTGGGCTCCTGAGGGCCTCGCCGTCACCGACGCTCAGTCGCGCCCCTTCTTCCCGCCGGTCTTCCCCGCAGGGACCTCGAGCCCGACGTCGCCCGCGGCGTCGACCTTGAGCTTCGCGCCGGGGTCGAACCCACCCCACCGCGTCGCCAGCACCAGGGCGAACCGCTGCTCGATCTCGAGCCGCCGCGGCACGTCGTCGCCGGTGATGTCGAAGATCAGGTGGGCGCGGTAGCCGCAGGTGCCGACGTTGCGCACCGGGCACTGGTCGACCGGGTCGGCCGACACCAGGCTGGCCGCTGGCTTCTCGCCGCCCAACCGGGCCTCGACCTGGGTCGAGGATGCGCCGAACACCGCACCGCCGCCCTTGCCGTCGGCCAGGCCGTACTGGCGGAGCTCGGTGTGGAGGGTGATCGCGAGCCAACGGTGGCCGGGCTCCGCCCACCTGCCGTCGGCGTACGGCAGCAGCACCGGTCCGGTGACGTCGCACGTGTAGTCGACCGCGGCGTCGGCGTCGTCGAACCAGCCGGTCGAGTCGCAGTCCTTCGGGCGGAGCCGGTCCGCCTTCACGTCGTAGAGCGGACCGGCGCGGCCGGGGTCGCGATCGCCGGTCACGAGGTCGACGCTCTGGGAGACCCCGTCGAAGTCGACGGCCACCGAGAGCTCCTCGGCGTCGCCGTCGACCAGGACGTAGAACGACTCGCCGCGCTGTCCGGCGTCGGGGGTCGGGAGCCGGTAGGACTGGCCATCGGTCTCCAGGTCGATCTCCGGGGCGGCCGACGTGGCGACGTACGCCCGCACCTCGCGGGAGCCGGCCTCGACGTACTGCCAGGTGATCGGGACGAAGGTCGCTCCGTCGGGCGCCGTCAGGGTCTCGAGCTCGCGGCTGTCCTTGCTACCGATCTCGTCGACCGGCTCACCGAGCCGGATGTCCAGCCGTCCGATCGGCAGCACGACCGAGGACCGCTTGCCCTTCTCGAACTGGTCGTCGGCACGTGCCGGGATCACGTCGCCCACCGAGGCGCCGCCCTCGTCGCCGCCGCAGGCAGCCAGCAGGGGAGCGGTGAGGACCAGGCACGCGAGACCGAGACGGCGCAGGAGCATGGCGTCATTGTGACGGGTTCCGCTCGCCGTGCGCGCAACCGGCGACGCGGCGGCCGGCGCTCCCTAGGGTCGCCGCACGGCCCGGCCGACCGGGTCCACCCGTCCCCGAAGGAGTCAGCCCGACCATGTCGTCACCGTCGTCGTCCCGGCCGTCGTCACCGTCGTTCGACCGCAGCCACCTGCCCGCCTTCGTCCAGCGCGAGACGATCGACGCGCCGCACACCCGGGAGGAGGGTGCGGCGGCGTACCCCCAGCAGGAGCGGTTGCGGGCGCCCGACGGTGCCCCGAACGTCCTGGTGATCCTCCTCGACGACATGGGGTTCGGCGCGTCCTCGGCCTACGGCGGACCGTGCCGCATGCCGGTCGCCGACGCCCTTGCCGCGGACGGCCTGCGGTACGGCCGCTTCCACACCACCGCCCTCTGCTCGCCCACCCGCGCCGCACTGATGACCGGCCGCAACCACCACAGCGTCGGCATGGGTGCGCTGACCGAGATGGCCACCGACGCCCCCGGGTACGACGCCCAGCGCGGACCCGACGCGGGAACCCTGGCCGAGACGCTGCGACTGAACGGCTACGCGACCGGCGCGTTCGGCAAGTGGCACCAGACGCCGGGCTGGGAGCAGACCGCCCGCGGGCCGTTCGACCACTGGCCGACCCACGAGGGGTTCGAGAGGTTCTACGGGATCCTCAACGGCGAGACCAGCCAGTTCACGCCGACGCTCGTGGACGGCACCGGCTTCGTCGAGCTGCCCTCGACCGAGGAGGGCGACTACCACCTCTCCGAGGACCTCGTCGACCAGGCGCGGGACTGGATCCGGCAGGTGCGGACGGCCGACCCCGACAAGCCGTGGTTCACCTACCTCTCCTTCGGCGCCACCCACGCGCCGTTCCACCTGCCCCGGGAGTGGCGCGAGCGGGCGCCGTACCGCGGGGAGTTCGGGCACGGTTGGGACGAGCAGCGCGAGCGCACCCTCGCCCGGCAGAAGGAGCTCGGCATCGTCCCACCGGAGACCGAGCTCGCGCCGTGGCAGGGCGGCGTCCCGCACTGGGACGAGCTCGACGACACCCAGCGGGCGGTGTCCGAGCGGCTGATGGAGACGTACGCCGCGTTCGCCGAGCACACCGACGAGCAGGTCGGCCGCCTGATCGACTTCCTGCGGAGGTCCGGCGAGCTCGACAACACGCTGGTCCTCTACATCCTCGGCGACAACGGCGCGTCCGCGGAGGCCGGCTTCGACGGCACTGTCAACGAGGTCCGGGTCTTCAACCGGATGTTCGACACCGCCGACCAGATGATCGGCCACCTCGACGAGATCGGCGGCCCGGCGACGTACCCCCACTACCCGGTGGGCTGGGCCTGGGCGATGGACACGCCCTACCAGTGGTCGAAGCAGATCGCCTCCCACTACGGCGGCACCCGCAATGGCCTGATCGTCCACTGGCCCGACGGCATCAGCGCCCGGGGCGAGATCCGCCAGCAGTGGCACCACGTGATCGACGTGGCGCCGACCGTCCTGGAGGCCGCCGGCATCCCGCAGCCGAAGACCGTCAACGGCATCGAGCAGCGGCCGATCGAGGGGACGTCGCTGGCCTACACGTTCGACGACGCCGCCGCCGCGGAGCGGCACACCACGCAGTACTTCGAGATGATGGGCAACCGCGGGATCTACCACGAGGGCTGGACGGCGGTGGCCCAGCACCGGGTGCCGTGGCGGATCGGGGACCCGGCCGACCGGAGCCTCGAGGACGACGTCTGGGAGCTCTACGACACCACCACCGACTGGTCCCAGGCGCGGGACGTCGCGGCCGAGCACCCCGAGCGCCTCGCCGAGCTGCAGGAGCTCTTCCTCCGGGAGGCCCGCCGGTTCAACGTGCTCCCGCTCGACGACCGGCCGGCCTGGCGGCAGACCGAGGTCCAGGTCGCCCGCTACCGCCCGCGCCAGGTCGCCGTCCTCACCCCGCGCGACAAGTGGCTCCGCGACCACCAGGTGCCCTACCTCAAGAACGGCTCGTTCACGGTCACCGCCGACCTCGAGGTCGGACCGGGGGAGGTCCCGGCCGGCGTGCTGGTCGCCCAGGGCAGCCGGTTCGGCGGCTGGGTGCTGTACGTCGACACCGCGGGCAGGCCGACGTACCACTACAACAACCTGGCGCTGGAGCAGACCGCGGTCGTCGCCCCCTCGGCGCTGGCCACCGGTCGCCACGAGGTCGTCGTGCGGTTCGAGTACGACGACGACCCGTACCGCCCGTTGGGCGCCGGTGGGACGGCCCGGCTGCTCGTCGACGGCACGGAGGTCGCGTACGGGCGGGTGCCGGCGACCGCGCCGCGGACGTTCGCCATCGACGAGACGCTCAACGTCGGGATCGACCGCGGGTCCCCGGTCTCCGACGCCTACGGCTTCGGTGCGGCGAGCGCGTTCCGTGGCGGGGCCGTGCACACCGTCACGATCGTGGCCGGCGACACCCAGGAGCCGTCGGTCGCGGAGCAGCTGGAGACGGTCCTCGCGTTCCACTGACCGTTCGGGAGGGAGGAGGGTCGGCGGCGGGCGGCACGGCCCCGGATAATGGGGGAGCCATGCCAGCCCGCCTCCGCCCCGCCGACCCAGCCGACGTCGCCGCCGCTCTCGAGCGGGTGGATGCCGCCGGGGGAGCCGCGGCCGGACCCGACCTCAAGCTGCTCACCAAGCACTACCTCGCGGTGCTCGAGGTGCGCGCGCCCGGTCGCTCGGTGGAGGTGCGGGTCCCGCCGTACGCCGCGGTCCAGGTGGTCGAGGGCGTCCGCCACACGAGGGGTACGCCGCCGGCGGTCATCGAGACGGATGCCGCGACCTGGATCGGGCTCGCCACGGGCGGGCTGCGGTGGGCGGACGCCGTCGCGGCGGGCCGCGTGCGCGCGAGCGGCGAGCGCACCGACCTGTCGGCGTACCTCCCGCTCAGTCGCCCGTGAGGTCCTCGGCCAGGTCCTCGGCGCTCTCCTCGGTGAAGTCGCCGGCAATGTGGATGTCGCCGCCCTCGAGCGGCGTCCCCACCGACGGCGCCGTCAGGACCTGCCCGTCGAGCATCACGGCGACCGGCTGGAAGGTCTCGGCGAGCTCCGTCGTCAGCTCGAAGAGCCCGGCGGCGCCCGCGTCGTCCAGCTCGAGCGAGACCCCCCAGCTGCCGTCCATCGGGAGCGAGGCCTCGGCGTCGACGGCCTTGCCGGTGAACTCGACCGGACCGAGCAGGTAGCGCGTCCCCTCGTCGTCGCAGGTCACGATGAGGCCCGGAAAGCCTGCGTCGTCGAGGAACTCGGGCGTGAGTGCGCACGACAGCCCGTCGAGTGCCCTGACGCCCACGTCGGGCGCGTTCTCGTCGATGACCTCCACCTCCTCGCCTTCGGCGAGCCGCGCCTGGACCTTGCGGAACTCCAGGACCGGGGCGTCCGCGGTCGGCTCGCCGGCACCATTGCCGTCGCTGTCGTCGTCCCCGGAACCGCCACCGTCGCAGCCGGCGAGCAGCGCCAGTGCCGCGGCGAACAGGGCGGTGCGCCCTCGGAGGGATCCACGAGTCATGGGTCCACTCTGTCCCACCCGGAGGGGCAGGAAACCGGCGTGGTGGGCCGATATAGGTTGATCGCCATGACCGAGGCGACCCTGACCACCGCGGATCTCCGGACCCGCATCACCGACGTCCTCCCGGGGGTCCGCCGCGACCTGGAGGACCTGGTCCGGATCCAGTCCGTCAGCGCCGACCCCGAGCGACTCGACGAGGTCGAGCGCAGCGCCCAGCGCACCGCCGACCTGTTCGCCGCCGAGGGCGTCGAGGTCGAGATCGTCCGGGCGTACGACGGCGCACCCCCCGCCGTGATCGGCCACCTCGCCGGGCCGGAGGGCGCGCCGACGGTGCTGCTCTACGCCCACCACGACGTCCAGCCGGAGAACGACCACGCCGACTGGGACAGCCCGCCGTGGGAGCCCACCGAGCGGGACGGCCGCCTCTACGCCCGCGGCGCCGCCGACGACAAGGCCGGCATCCTCACCCACATCGCCGCGCTCCGGGCCTTCGGCGGCGACCTCCCCGTCTCGGTGAAGATCTTCATCGAGGGCGAGGAGGAGGTCGGGTCCGACACCCTCCCCGAGCTGCTCAGGATCTACCGCGACCGGCTCGAGGCCGACGTGATCGTGATCGCCGACTCCGGCAACTGGGACATCGGCGAGCCCGCCCTCACCACGTCGCTGCGCGGCCTGGTGCGGGTCGACATCGAGGTCCGCACGCTCGACCATGCGGTCCACTCCGGCATGTGGGGCGGCCTCGTGCCCGACTCGGTGATGACCCTGTGCCGGCTGATCACGACGCTGCACGACGACCGCGGCAACGTCGCCGTCAAGGGTCTCTACTCCGGCCCGGCCGCCGACGTCGACTACCCCGAGGCGCGGCTGCGCGCCGAGTCCGGTGTCACCGCCGGCGTCGAGTGGATCGGGGAGGGCTCCACGGTCGAGCGGCTCTGGACCAAGCCCGCCCTGAGCATCACCGGTCTGGACGCACCGAAGGTCGCCGGTGCCAGCAACACCCTCGTCCCGGCCGCGCGTGCCCGGATCTCGATGCGGATCGCGCCCGGCGACACCACGGCCAACGCGGTCTCCTGCCTCACCCGCCACCTCGAGGAGAACGTCCCGTGGGGCGCGAGCCTCGTCGTCACCGTGGTCGACACCGGTGAGGCGACCCAGATCGACGCCACCGGTCCGGCGTACGACGCCGCCCGCGACGCCTTCACCGAGGCCTGGGACGGCACCGCGCCGGTCGACATGGGTGTCGGCGGCTCGATCCCGTTCATCGCGGAGTTCCTCGAGACCTTCCCCGCCGCCAGCGTGCTCGTCACCGGCGTCGAGGACCCCGACACCCGCGCCCACGGCGCCAACGAGGGCCTCCACCTCGCCGAGTTCGAGAAGGTCCTGCTCGCCGAGGCGCTGCTGCTCCGCAACCTCGCCGTGGGCTGACGCGTCCTGTAACGCAGTGTTACCTCCACTGCCGGGGTGCTATGACGCGTCACAGCACCCCGGCAGTGTTCCGATCACGGAGGTGGTCGATCCCGCGGCCGCCAGCGTCGTGGCGCGTCCCATGCCTGCGCGGAATCCGGCTCCGGGCCACCCCGGCGGTAGACTCCCGACACGTGTGCGGAGTCTTCGGCGTCTGGGCCCCCGGCGAGGACGTCGCCAAGCTGACCTACTTCGGCCTCTACGCGTTGCAGCACCGCGGACAGGAGTCCGCGGGCATCGCGGTGAGCAACGGGCGGCAGATCCTCGTCTACAAGGACATGGGCCTGGTCTCGCAGGTGTTCGACGAGAACACCCTCGAGTCGTTCGCCGGTCACATCGCGATCGGCCACGCGCGCTACTCCACGACCGGCGCCAGCACCTGGCAGAACGCGCAGCCGACGTTCCGCCCCACGGCCCACGGCTCGATCGCGCTCGGCCACAACGGCAACCTGGTCAACACCCACGAGCTCGCCGAGATGGTCGAGGCGCTGCCGAGCGACGAGGACGAGCTCGACATCCACGCGCGCAACCTCGAGGCGTCGACCAACGACACCAGCCTGGTGACGGCACTGCTGGCCCACCACCCCGACCTCTCCCTCGAGCAGCGCGCGCTCGAGGTGCTGCCCACCCTGAAGGGGGCGTTCTCGTTCGTCTGGATGAACGAGGACACGTTGTACGCCGCCCGCGACCCCGAGGGCATCCGCCCGCTGGTCCTCGGTCGTCTCGACCGCGGATGGGTCGTCGCCAGCGAGGACTCCGCCCTGGCCACGGTCGGCGCCAGCGTCGTCCGCGAGATCGAGCCCGGCGAGCTGGTCGTGATCGACGAGAGCGGCCTGCGCTCCCACAAGTTCGCCCAGCCCGACCGCAAGGGCTGCGTGTTCGAGTACGTCTACCTCGCCCGCCCCGACGCCACCATCGCCGGCCGCAGCGTCCACGAGGCCCGGGTCGAGATGGGCCGCCGGCTCGCGCGCGAGTTCCCGGTGGAGGCCGACCTGGTCATCCCGGTGCCGGAGTCCGGCACGCCCGCGGCGTCCGGCTACGCACTGGAGAGCGGGATCCCCTTCGGCCAGGGCTTCGTCAAGAACGCCTACGTCGGCCGCACCTTCATCCAGCCGTCCCAGACGCTCCGCCAGCTCGGCATCCGGCTCAAGCTCAACGCGCTCGAGCACATGATCCGCGGCAAGCGGATCGTCGTGGTCGACGACTCCATCGTGCGCGGCAACACCCAGCGCGCCCAGGTGCGGATGCTCCGTGAGGCCGGCGCCCGCGAGGTGCACGTGCGAATCTCGTCGCCGCCGGTGAAGTGGCCGTGCTTCTACGGCATCGACTTCGCCACCCGCGCCGAGCTGATCGCCAACGGTCTCGACGCGGACGAGATCGCCGCCAGCGTCGGGGCAGACAGCCTCGGCTACATCTCGCTCGAGGGCATGGTGGAGGCCACCGGTCAGCCGGCGGAGAGCCTGTGCACGGCCTGCTTCACGGGCGACTACCCGATCCCGTTGCCCGACGAGAGCCTGCTCGGCAAGCACCTTCTCGAGGTGTCCCTCGCCGCGCCCTCGCTGGGCAAGGCCCTCCCAGTCCTCAACAATCCGTGATGGGTCCGAGCGTGTCGCAAGCCCGGACGCTCACCCCCGGGCTTCGCCCGGGGGTTCGGTCCGGCCGCCGCTTCGCGGCCGTGCGACACGCTGCCGGCCTCGCGGTCGAGGCAGGCGCGGTGCCAGGTTCGCTGGCGGCAAGACCCAACCACCTGAGGAGCGCCCGTGACTGACAACGCCTACGCCAAGGCCGGCGTCGACATCCACGCGGCCGACCGTGCCGTCGACCTGATGAAGGCCTGGGTCGAGAAGGCTCGCCGGCCGGAGATGGTCGGCGGGCTCGGCGGGTTCGCCGGCCTCTTCGACGCGAGCGCGCTGACGTCGTACAAGCGTCCGCTGCTCGCGACCTCGACCGACGGCGTCGGCACGAAGGTCGCCATCGCGCAGGCGATGGACAAGCACGACACGATCGGGTTCGACCTGGTCGGCATGGTCGTCGACGACCTCGTCGTGTGCGGCGCCGAGCCGCTCTTCATGACCGACTACATCGCGACCGGCAAGGTCGTGCCGGAGCGGATCGCGGCGATCGTCAAGGGCATCGCCGAGGCGTGCGTCGAGGCCGGCTGCGCGCTGGTCGGCGGCGAGACCGCCGAGCATCCCGGGCTCCTCGGCCCGGACGAGTACGACGTCGCGGGAGCCACCACGGGCGTCGTGGAGGCCGACGCACTGCTCGGCCCCGGCCGGGTGCGGCCCGGTGACATCGTGATCGCGATGGCGTCGAGCGGCCTGCACTCCAACGGCTACTCCCTGGTCCGGCACGTGTTCCTCACCGAGGCCGGCTGGGCGCTCGACCGCGACGTACCCGAGTTCGGCCGCACGCTCGGCGAGGAGCTCCTCGAGCCGACCCGGATCTACACCAAGGCCGGCCTCGCGCTGGCCCGGCAGACCCGGACCCACGCGATGGCCCACGTCACCGGGGGCGGCCTGGCCAACAACCTTGCCCGGGTGATGCCGGTCGAGCTCGCCGCGACCCTCGACCGGTCGACCTGGACGCCCGCGCCGGTCTTCGACGTCGTGCGGCAGGTCGGCGGCGTGAGCCAGCCGGACCTGGAGGCCACCCTCAACTGCGGTGTCGGCATGGTGGCCCTGACCGCGCCCGAGTCGGTCGACGCAGCCCTCGCGCTGCTCGCCGAGCACGACATCCACGCCTGGGTCGCCGGCGAAGTGGGCGTCGACCCGGTTCAGCGGGGCTCGGTCGACCTGGTGGGTCAGCACCCCGGTTGGTGAGACACGCCCGGGGTGGGCGCCCGCCTGTCAGCGAGTGATCTCGCGGACAATCGGGCCCTTCTGGGTGATCCGGTGTGCGGGAACACCCACCTAACAGGTAGCGTTGGGGCCACGAGACTATGAACCAGTAGCCCGGAGTCTCACCGACTCCGGCCAAGTGTGCGAGGGGGCTGGACCCTATGGGCCGCGGCCGAGCTAAAGCCAAGCAGACGAAGGTCGCGCGCGACCTGAAGTACCGCACTCACGAGACCGACTTCGGTGCGCTCGCCCGCGAGCTGCACGGGGACGAGGTCGACGAGGCGGACACCGAGCTCCCTGAGGAGTTCGACAAGTGGTCGGACTACGCCCGACCGCCGCGCGACTAAGGGTCGGTCTCGCCGCGGTCGTCACCGGCCGCGCATGATCACCACCTCTCCGTGGGTGCCGTAACCCGGCAGCGGCCCGCCGTACCTCGTGCCGTTGAAGGTGACCAGCAGCCACCCGTCCGTGTCCGCCCTGTCCGCCTCCGGCGGGACGAGCGTCGGCCACGGGATGTTCGTCGGGTACGACGCCGCGAGCTCCCCGAGCTCGCGAAGGTCGGTGTCGAGCACGGGGAAGCGCTCCCGACGATCGCGCGGGCCGTCCCGCCCGTCGCTGGCGAGCACGTGCCACTGCCCGCCCACGCGGAGCAGGGTGGTGCCCTCGGTCGCACTGCGGTCGGTCGCGGCCGCGCGCAGGCCGAGCCGGTCGAGGGTCGGTCCGGCGGAGAGGACGGGGTGGAAGCTGAAGAACTTCCGCGCGCTGACGTAGCCGACCAGCCACTCCTCCCCGGTGTGCACCAGGTGCGGGTCCCACACGCCGACCGAGCGGAACCCGTCGGTCGGCAGCTCCAACGGGCGGGTCGGCAAACGGTGCCGTCCCTGGAGCAGGTCGGCGGACGTCTCCGCCAGCGTCACGGCCACCGAGGCGCCCTTGCCGGTGCCGCTTGTCCTGAAGAGGTCGCCCCGCGACCGACTCGTTGGGAAGTCGCCCCAGGTGCTGGTCGCGACCAGCCACCGGTCGCCGTCCCGGACCAGGTGGGTGGCGTGGTCCCCGTAGCCACCGGGGCGGTCGGATCGTTCGAAGAACAGGTCGCTGAGGTGACGCAGCGTCAGTGACCTGCTCTCCAGGGTCCACACGGAGGTGTGCGCTGTGTCGAAGAACCCGGGTCCCGCGCTGGTCGCGGTCAGCAGCACGTCTCCGTCCGCCCCCACTCGCCGGTACGGCGCCCCGTCCGCCGTGGTCACCACCCGCAGGTCGCGCAGGCCGAGCTGGCCGAACCCACCCGCGCGCCAGGCGGTCACGGGGGAGGGGCTCCCGTCGGTGGACGACCAGGACCAGCCGCTGCGGAGCCGGTCGAGCCAGGTCAGGTCGCGGGTGTCGATCTCGTCGAGCGCCACCCGGCCCCTGACCACCCAGGTGCCGTCCTCCTCGGTCAGCGCCGCCAGGTGGGTGCCGGTGAGCGCGAGGCCGAGCCGCGTCGGTGGTGACCCGACCCGGCCGTGGCGGCGGCTGCGGTGGACGCCGGTGCGGCCGGCGACGGTCACCGAGAGGCTGACCGACCCGCCACCCGAGGTCGTGTCGAGGTGGACCTCCAGGGCGGTGTCGTCGTGGCCGGCGAGGCGGAGGGTGAGCCGTCCGGCGCTCCCGGGCACGGAGGCGAGGTCAGTCTCGACGGCGGCGTACGGCGCCGGGTGCGGTGTGGCCGCCTCCGCGGCGGCCGGTGCCTCCGGTGCGCCCGCGGCGTCGTACTCCTCGGAGACGGTGGGGACGCCGACCACCGCGACCGGGCGGAGCCTCTTCACGACCTCGAAACGCGGCAGCACGCGCCGACTGTGCTCGCTCCGGCGGCCTCCCACAACCCGCCGCGCCCGCGCGACTTCTGCTCACGGTGAGCGAACACGCAACCGAAACCACGTCCCGCGACGTCATACAGGCGTGCGACGCCTCGGAATCGTGATGGTCAGGCCGCTGCTGGCGGCCCTGGTGGTGCTGGTCGGGTGCGGAGCCGCGTCCGCGGCCCTGGTGGTGACGGCGCCTGCCGCGTCGGCCTGCTCGTGCGTGGGCGGCGGCATCCGCGACTTCGCGCGGTCCTCCGACGTCGTCTTCGCCGGCACCCTCGTCGGCCGCGCCGACGCAGCCGACGGTCAGGTGCGCTACACCTTCGCCGTCGACGAGGTGTACGACGGCGCGACCCCCGTCAAGACGCAGGTGACGTCGGCAGGCGACGGTGCTGCCTGCGGAGTCGAGGGGATGCGCAGCGGCGAGCACTACGTCGTCTACGCCGCCGAGCACGAGGGCGACCTGTCGACCGGTCTCTGCAGCGGCACCCGCGCGGCGGGGGCGTCCTACGTCGACAAGGTCGAGTCGCTGCTCGGCCCCGGTCGGCAACCGGAGCGGTCCACGGTCTCGGTGGGCGGATCGTCCGCGGTCGACGACGGCCCTCCCAACGGCGCCGCGCTCGCGACGGTGGCGGGCGGTGCCGGGGTGCTCATCGTGCTCGGGCTGGTCGTCGGCGCTTGGCGCCGCCGGCGGCATCCCGAGGTGGCGGTCGGCCACTGACCCGCGGCCCGGTCATGGTTCGGACCTCGTTCCGTTGCGGGGGCCGGACGGCTAAACTGGCTTGTCGTCGGCGCCGTCCCGATCGGATGCCGACCTCCCAGGGGCGCTCCGCTGCTGTCTCCCCCATGTACGGCGGCGGGGCGCTCCGTTGTTCCCGTCCTCAGCGGCGAGTGAGCGCGCGCCGACCGGCCGCAAGAGCGTGCGTGGAAGAGCGCGGCCCGGGCCGCGTTGGCGCCGCACGCGCCGTGCACGCCGCCACCCGGATGTGCCGCGGCGGAGGCGAGGTAGAGCCCGGGGATCCCGGTCTCGGCGCGGCCGCGGAGCGCGGGCACCGGGCGGAAGACCAGCTCCTGCTGGAGCTGGGTGGTCCCGCCGCCGATCGCCCCGCCGATGAGGTTGGCGTTGCGTGCCTGGAGGTCGTGCGGGCCCAGCACCCGCCGGCTCCTCACACGGGAGCCGAACCCCGGGGCGAGCCGCTCGAGACGGGCCTGCATCCGGTCGGCGTACCGCTCGCAGTCGTCGTGGTCCCAGGTGCCGCGGATCGGGCCGTCGTCGGCATCCCTGACCGAGGGGTCGGGCTGGGGCACGTGGGCATAGGCCCACATCGACTCGGTCCCGGCAGGCGACCTGGTGGGGTCGGTGGTGGTCATCTGGCCGGCGATGAGGAACGGCCGCGCGGGGATCACCCCGGTGGCGACCTGTCCGAGGGCGACGTCGACCTCGGCGACCGAGTCGGCGACGTGCACGGCCCCTGGCGCGGCGGCCGGCGGGCTCTGCCACGGCACCGGTCCGTCGAGCGCCCAGTCGACCTTCACGGTCCCCGGATCCATCCGGAACCCACGCATGCCTCTCCGCACGCGCCGCGGCACGTCCGCCTCGTCCATCAGCCAGCCGAACAGGGCCGGTGCCGACACGTCGGCGAGGACGGCACGTCGTACGCCGACCGCGCCACCGTCGGCCATGCGTACGCCGCTCGCCCACCCCCCGGTGACGTCGATCCCGACGACCTCGCGACCGCACTCGATCAGACCGCCACGTTCGCGCAGGCGGCGCGCGAGCGCCGAGCTGAGCGCACCGGCGCCGCCCTCGGGCACCGGGAAGCCGACGGTCTGGCCGAGCATCGTCATCATCAGGCCGAACATGCCGGAGCCGGGCGCTGCGAGCGGGATGTCGGCATGCGCGGCATTGCCGCCGAGCAGCAGCCCGGGCAGGTCGCCGGCGAACCGGCGGGCCACGTCGGCGACCGGGCTGGCCAGGGTGTGCAGGAGATCGAGGCCGCCTGCTCGCAACAGCCGCGGCGCCAGGGCGAGCCCGGCCCGGACCGGCGGGATCGGCGCCATCATCGTCTCCACGAACGCCGTACCGAACCGGTCCCACGTGCCCACCAGCTCGAGCCACGCCTCGCCGTCACCGGGCGCCGCGTCGTCGAGCCAGGCCGCGGTGCGGTCGCGGTCGCGGTGCAGGAGCGCCCACCGGCCGTCCGGCAGGGGGTGGCCCACCACGGCAGGGGCGTGGCGCCACCGGACGCCGTACTCCTCCAGGCCCATGGCGAGCATCGCCGGCGACGCCGCGGCCAACGGGTAGAACGAGCTGCAGGTGTCGGAGACGTACGCCGGGTCCACGCCGCGGTCGCTGCGCACCGCGCCGCCGATCTCGGGTTGCGCCTCGAGCACGAGCACCGACCACCCGGCGTCCGCGAGCCGGTTGGCGGCCACCAGCCCGTTCGGCCCGGAGCCGATGACGACGGCGTCGGGGGAGTGTGCCTGGGGCCCACCGAGGGTCACGCGGCGCGCCCCTCGGCGAGGTAGCCGAGACGCTTCAGCGTCTCGATGTTGCGCCAGGTGAACAGCGACTGCCGGAGCGGTCGCGGGATCAGCCGGGCAGGGCCGGCGATCACGTCCTCGCGCATGACCACCTCGGTCTCGAACCCACGCGGCTCGAGCTGGAAGACAACGTCGGCCGCCCCGGTCGGCCACGCGCGTGCCTTCAGCCTGAGCCGGGTGGGCGGGCTGCTCTCGAGCACGGTCGTCGAGTCGTCGATGAGGATCGGCCAGCTGCCGACGGAGTGGTGCAGCGCCGTACCCATGGCGGGCCAGCCCTCGTCGACGTCACGCATGCGCGAAGCGCCGACCACGAACGACGGGTACAGCCAGCCGTCCGCCAGCACCGACCAGACGTGGTCGGCAGAAGCCTTGATCAAGCGGCGCTGGACATTCATCGGGGGTCCTCCCGGGTCATGGGTGTGGACCCGGCAGTACCCCTGGCCACCACGGCCATACCGCGGCGGACGGGGGAGTACAGGGTGTCGGGTACGTTCGGCGCAGAAAGCCGGCGACACAGGAGCTTCCATGGTCGACGTACTGCCACGGCGACGTGGCCTACGTGGCGTACCCGCCGCTCTCGGGAGGGGCCGGGAGCGGCTGGCGGGCGTGTTCCAGCACCGCTACCCGACCGTGGCCGTGACGGGCATGACCGGCGTCGGCAAGAGCGAGCTCGTCGACCACCTGACCGGGCGCGCGCGGCCGGACGGCGTGCCGGACTCCGGCTCCGCGGTGATGGAGCGCCGGGTCCGGAGCGGACGACGACTGCGTGGCTTCCGGTTCCGGGTCGTGCCCGGCGAGAACGCGGCCACCCGGCTCGGTGCGCTCGACGACGTCTTCCACGACGACCCGGTCGACGGCGTTCTGCACGTGGTGGCCAACGGCTTCGCCACCGGGCGGCGGCCCGCGGGCACGACCGGCAGCGTCGAGGCCGACCGCGCCGACCAGCTCCAGCGCGAGCTCGAGGACTGGACGGTCACCGCCCACCGGATCGCGTCCATGGCCGTACGCCGCAGCCACCCGACCTGGCTGATCGTGGTCGTCACCAAGGTCGATCTCTACCCCGACGACGTCGAGGAGGTGGTCCGGTCCTACTCGCCGGGCAGCGGAACCCCCTTCGGCGACCGCATCGACGACCTCCGCGCGCTGGCGGGCGGAGCCAAGCTCTCGGTCGACGTGCTGCCCGTGTGCAGCCACCTGGCGGCGGACGGCCGCGTCACCCCGAAGCAGCGGGACGCCTACCTCGCCGCGCTCGAGGCGCGGATGGCCCAGCTGTCCGGCCACGTCTGACCCCGGCAACGACGAAGGCCGCGAATCCATGGATTCGCGGCCTCCGCTGCTTGTGGGCAGGGGCGGGGTCGAACCGCCGACCTTCCACTTTTCAGGCGGACGCTCGTACCAACTGAGCTACCTGCCCAAGCGAGGCGAAACCTTACCCGAGACCCTCCCGTCGGGCGAAAGCGACGCCTACCCCGGACAGAGGCCGCGCTGCGACCACGATGCGCGGCCGGCGTACGACCGCGACTATGCTGTGCGGCGCTGCCCCGGCTCGCCCGGTGCAGCGGGCCCCCATCGTCTAGCGGCCTAGGACGTCGCCCTTTCACGGCGGTAGCACGGGTTCGAATCCCGTTGGGGGTGCAGATGGAGGCGGGTGGCTCCCGATTGGGAGCCGCCCGGCACCATGGGTTAGAGTTCCACCCGCTTCAGTCTTTGAGGCACCAAGGCCCCGTAGCGCAGTTGGTTAGCGCGCCGCCCTGTCACGGCGGAGGCCGCGGGTTCGAGTCCCGTCGGGGTCGCCAGCACGCCCGGACCACATGGTCCGGGCGTCTTGCATTGCACGGTCGGCGCTACGCGTCGGTGGCTAAGCCGCGCTGCTTCTCGTCGGTCCGGCGGGACTGCTCGGCCGCCTGCTGCTCGAGGTCGAGCCGCACCCTGTTCCACTCCTCCGGTGAGGACGCGAGCGACTTGGTACCGCCCTTGATCCGGTCGATCGCTCGTCGGGCGTAGACCTGCTGCTCGGTGACCGCACGCTCCGCCCGGCCGCGGCCCAGGAAGCTCACGCCCCAGTGGCCGAGCGCGGTGACGCGGTTCTTGAACCCGGTGAGATAGACCAGGTGCAGCGCGAGCCACATCAGCCAGGCCAGGAAGCCCGAGACCTTGAGCTTCTTGACGAGCACCACGGCGCTGAACCGCGAGATCGTGGCCATCGAGCCCTTGTCGAAGTACTTGAACGGCGGAAGCGGGTCCTTGCCGTCGACCCTCGCGGAGATGGTCTTCCCGGCGTACTTCGCGCCTTGGATCGCGACCTGGGCGACACCGGGCAGCCTGTCGAGCGCCATCATGTCGCCGATGACGAAGATCTCCGGGTAGCCGGGCAGGGTCAGGTCCGGATTGACACTGATCCGTCCTGCCCGGTCCAGGGGAGCGCCGGTCTGGTCGGAAAGGGTCTGGGTGAGGACGTTCGCCTGGACGCCGGCCGCCCAGACCTTGCAGGCGGATCTCGACGCGCTCGGTCGTACCGTCCTTGAACGCGAGCGTCACGCCGCGCTCGTCGAGCTCGGTGACCATCGCGCCCAGCTTGACCTCGACGCCGTGCTCCTCCAGCGACTTCTTCGCCACCGCGCCGAGCTTGGACCCGAACGGCGGCAGGACCTGGGGTGCCGCGTCGACCAGGAGGACCCGTGCCTCGCGCGTGTTGATCGCACGGAAGTCGTGCCGCAGCACCCGCTGCGCGAGCTCGGCGATCTGGCCCGCCATCTCGACGCCGGTCGGGCCGGCACCGACCACGACGAAGGTCAGCTGGCGGGTGATCTCCTCCTCGGTCTCGGCGAGCTCGGCGAGCTCGAACGCCCCGAAGATCCGGCCGCGCAGCTCCAGCGCGTCATCGATGCTCTTCATTCCGGGAGCGAACTCGGCGAAGCGGTCGTTGCCGAAGTACGACTGGCCGGCCCCGGCGGCCACCACCAGGGAGTCGTACGTGGTGATCGTCATCCGGCCCCCGATGTTGGAGGTGACCGTCCTCGCCCTCGTGTCGATCGCGTCGACGGTACCGAGGATGACCCGGACGTTCTTCTGCTTCGCGAGGATCTCACGCGTCGGTGGGGCGATCTCTCCCTGAGACAGGATGCCCGTCGCCACCTGGTAGAGCAGCGGCTGGAAGAGGTGGTGCGTCGTCCGCGAGATGAGCGTGACGTCGACGTCGGCACGACTGAGCGCTTTCGCGGTGAACAGCCCCCCGAACCCCGATCCGATGACGACGACGTGGTGCCTGGCCATGTGATTCCTTCCGCCCGTGCCCTCGGCACGGAGTCTGCCGACACGAAGTCTGCACCGAATTGTCGCCGCGTGCCGAGGTCGCGTTCGGAGTCTGGGTCCGGAGTGCCAGGATCGGAGGGGAAGAGGGGGTGCTGACTTGCCCGTGCAGATGAGCTCGGAGGACTTCGAGGCGTTGGTCGAGGAGGCGCTGGACGCGATCCCCGACGAGCTCGCGTCGCTCGTGCGCAACGTCGTGGTCCTGGTCGAGGAGGAGCCGCCGGACGACGAGCCGGACGACCTGCTCGGGATGTACGACGGCGTCGCGCTCACCGAGCGCGACAGCTCGCTGATCCCTCAGCTGCCCGATCGGATCTTCATCTTCCGCGGCCCGCTTCTCGACATGTGTGACGACGAGCAGGAGCTGATCGACGAGATCCGGATCACCGTCGTCCACGAGATCGCCCACCACTTCGGCATCGACGACGACCGGCTGCACGATCTCGGCTACGCGTGAGCCTGCGGCCGGACTCCAGTGGTCACGCGGTGAGGGCGTAGCCCCCGGCGCAGGCGAGCAGCCCCAGCACGACGGTGAGGACGGCGTACGTCGCCGCGCGGCCGCGCGGCAGGTCGCGGGTCTGCACCGCGAAGGAGGAGTACGTCGACATGCCGCCGCAGAAGCCGGTGCCACGAACGCCAGGGCCGCTCCGTCGAGCGACCACCCGACGCGCGGCTCCGAGCAGGAGCGAGGCGACGATGTTGACGGCGAGCGTGCCGGAGTGGATCACCCCGTCGAGGAGCTTGCCGAGCGGCGAACCGCAGTGGGGCGCCGAGCGCGGCGCCCAGGGCGACCAGAGAGGATCGTCACAGCTCGTCCTCCTCGGGCAGCGGTGGGGAGAACCTGCCGACCACGAGCACGGCGACCAGGCAGGCCGCGAACGTGCCGACGAGGTAGACGAGCGCGAGCGCCGTGTCGTCCGTCGACGAGCAGTGACCGGCCCTGCTCGCTAGGTCGCCGAGAACGTGGTGAAGCCGCCGAGCACGCCGGGGCCGAGCCCCGCGGCCCAGGTCGCCGACCGCCGCGCGAGGGGGAGCAGCTCGAGGCCGGCGAGCAGCGCGCAGCCGACGACGTTGATCGCGAACGTCGTCCACGGGAATCCCGTCGCCGTCGGGGACACCGACGCCGAGCAGGTACCGCAGCACCGCACCGACCGCACCACCCGCCGAGACCGCCAGCAGCAGTCGTGGCGGCAGGATCACGAGCCGATCGTAGAGGCCGCGCCGTTCGAGCCTCGACCACGGCTCGGGGGGCGCTCCGGCGGCCTGGCGACGGAACTCGCTGAGGAACCAGATCTGGAACGAGCGCTGGTCGGGGGTCCGCGGCGCGGTGAGCAGCTGCTCGGCCCGGCTGAAGTCGTCGGCGGCGTCGAGCAGGTCGATCAGCTCGCCGATCTGCCGGGCGTGCTCGGGCGCCATCCGCAGCCGCAGGTCGACCAGTCGCGCCGGGACGCGTCGAGCGCGTCGTCGACCTGCTCGCGACCCATGTTGGACCGCAGCGGGCCCTCGAGCGCGTTGAAGTGCTCGGACAGGATCTTGGCCAGCGGGTAGTCGTCCTCGTGGGCCAGCGCCAGCAGCCGGATCTCGCGCCGCAGGTCGCGGTAGTGCCGCTGGAAGCGGGAGAACGCCTCGACCGGAACGCCCTTGATCTGGATCGCGAGCTCGCCCATCCGGGTGCGCGCTCCTCCAGCGGCGGGCGGCGCCCATCAGCTGGAACTCGGCGCCCGTCGTCGTCGCGAACTCGGGAGCGGGCTCGAACCACACCGTCTTGCCGTCGTCCTCGATGATCGCGCCCCACGCGACGCGACGCCCGGGCGACGATGTCGAGCCCGCGCCCGAAGGCCGTCAGCTCGGTGACGTCGAGGTGCCGGAGGCCTCGAGTCGAAGGCGTCGAGGTCGAACGCGTCGAGGTCGATGCCGCCGCCGCGGGCTCGCCGGCTGCGGCGGAGTCGTGGAGCCGTCGTGGACCTCGATCCGCGGGTGCTCGGCCGTGCCGCGCAGCTGCACCCGGACGGGCGGCTCGCCGTGGAGGAGCGGCGTTGGTCACCAGCTCGGAGACCGCCGAGCTCGGCGCACTCGGCGACGTCGGGGCGGTCGATCGCCTGGCAGGTCTGGACCGCCCACCGGCGCGCGTCCTGCACGCTCCGGGGACCGGAGGCCAGGGTCAGGACCTGCCGGTGCGGCAACGTGGAACCCCTTCCGTGTGCGTCCAGCGCCCGAGTCCGTGTCATCGAATGGCGTCATCGAATGGCATCGAATCGGTCCGACGATGCTGGTCCAGGGTCCACTACCCGTCGGCCCACCCTGCCAAACATTCAATCGCGGGAAGATTCTCCACGGATCCGACCCGGTCATCAATCGTGCGTCCACCGTCCGACCGTGTGACCGATCCGACGCTGCCGTGGATTGGGGCGGATCCGGGCGGTCGCGGAAGAATGAGCGGAGAGGGACAATGACGTCACCTGACCGAACCGGATCACCAAGGTTCCGACGTCTTCAGGAGCAGCCATGGACGCCGACGACACCATCAAGCTGGACCGACTCGCGCAGCCGCGCTCCGACCGCCACCAGGTCGTCGTCATCGGCTCCGGCTTCGGTGGCCTGTTCGGCACCAAGGCGCTCAGCAAGGCCGATGTCGACGTGACGATGATCGCGAAGACCAGCCACCACCTCTTCCAGCCGCTGCTCTACCAGGTCGCGACCGGCATCCTCTCCGAGGGAGAGATCGCGCCGCCGACCCGTGAGGTGCTGGCGCGGCAGAAGAACGCCCAGGTGCTGCTCGGCGAGGTCACCGACATCGACCTCGAGGGCAAGGACGGTCACGCTCCCAGGTCCTCGGCCGCGAGCTGACGACGCCGTACGACTCGCTGATCGTCGCGGCGGGCGCCGGACAGTCCTACTTCGGCAACGACCAGTTCGCCGAGTTCGCGCCGGGCATGAAGAGCATCGACGACGCTCTCGAGCTGCGTGGGCGGATCTTCGGCGCGTTCGAGATGGCCGAGCTCGGCGCCGCGCGCGGCGAGAACGTCGACCACCTGCTGACCTTCGTCGTCGTCGGTGCCGGCCCGACCGGAGTCGAGATGGCCGGCCAGATCGCCGAGCTCGCCCACCGCACCCTCACCCGCGACTTCCGCGCGATCAGCAGCCGCCACGCGCGCGTGATCCTCGTCGACGCGGCCCCGCAGGTGCTGCCGCCGTTCGGCGCACAAGCTCGGGGCCTGGACGAAGAAGAAGCTCGAGGAGCTCGGCGTCGAGGTCATGCTCGGTGCGCTGGTCTCGCAGGTCGACGAGCGCGGTCTCGTCGTGAAGCTACAAGGACGGCCATGAGGAGCGGATCGAGGCGGTCACCAAGGTGTGGGCGGCCGGCGTCCAGGCGAGCCCGCTCAGCAAGACGCTGTCGGAGCAGAGCGGCGCCCCGCTCGACCGGGCCGGCCGGATCGCTGTCAACCCCGACCTCACCCTCCCGGGCTACCCCGAGGTCTTCGTCGTCGGCGACATGATCGCGCTCGACAACCTCCCCGGTGTCGCGCAGGTCGCGATCCAGGGCGCCAAGTACGCCGCCAACGAGATCGACGGCCGGCTCAAGGGCAAGCCGGCGCAGAAGCCGTTCAAGTACTTCGACAAGGGCTCGATGGCGATCATCAGCCGGTTCAAGGCCGTCACGATGGTCGGCAAGCTGCGGATCACCGGCTTCATCGCCTGGCTGATGTGGCTCTCGGTCCACCTCGTCTACATCACCGGCTTCAAGAACCGGCTCACCGCGCTCCTCCACTGGTTCATCTCCTTCCTCGGCAAGGGACGCTCGGAGCGGACCTCCACCGAGCAGCAGATCTTCGCGCGGGTCGCGCTCCAGCGGCTGAGCCGCGGCGCCACCGACCTGGTCTCCCACCCGGGCGACTACGACGTCGAGGCCGAGCGCAAGCGCCGCGAGGAGCTCGAGGCGCAGGCGATCGAGGAGGCTCGGCTGAGCGACACCGGCGCCCGAGGGATCAAGGTCTCCTGACCGCGCTCGTCCCTCCCGACGTCCGCTGGCACCGGAGCTGGGCGGCGACCGTCGCCGACCTCGGCGACACCGCCGCCATGGCCGGCTCCGGCGCCTGGCAGCTCGACGGTCCGCCGCAGCCGACCGAGGCCGGGTGCGCGGCGTTCGTCGAGGTGCTGACCGCGACGTCGGCGGCCGACCCTCTCACCGGGCGGGTCGCCTCCGACTACCTCTGGATCACCGACGGTGACCCTGTCGACCCTGGCTCCGGTGTGGTGATCGGCTTCCTCCACCTGCGTCACGCGCTCAACGACTTCCTCCGCGAGGAGGGCGGTCACGTCGGCTACAGCGTGCGGCCCGCAAGACGCCGGGAAGGCCACGCCACGCGGGCGCTGGCGCTCGCCGTACGCCGTGCTGGCGGCCTCGGTATCGAGCAGGTCCTGGTGACCTGCGACCTCGACAACGAGGCGTCGCGCCGCACGATCGAGCGATGCGGAGGCGTGCTCGAGGACGTCCGCCGCGGCAAGCGCCGCTACTGGATCAGCGCTCAGCGGCCGCCGGTCGCGGCTCGCTGACCTCGCGCAGGTCGGGCCGCAGCAGGAGCAGCGCCTCGGTGAACGAGGCGGGGTCGACCAGGGAGGCGTCGATCCGCAGGAGAGGTACGTCGGGACGCTGCACCAGCACGTGCCACCCGCGGCTGCCGGGTGTGCCCACGACCGCGATCGGCGTGAACGGGCTCGCGAGGTCGACGACCTCCAGCCCGCCACCGCGGCGGAGCTCGAGCTGGCCCTTCCGGAGCGCCGCGTGCGTCGCGGTCGTCCCCGCCCGCACCGCCCAGACCACGAGCACCAGCAGGCCGAGCGTGCCGGCGATGCCGATCGTGCCGGTCGACGGCTCGGTCGCCGCGAAGTACGTCGCCGCGGCCGTCAGCGCCAGCGTCACCAGGAGTACGACGCCGAGCGCCCGTCGGATCGCCGTCCGGGGAGCGAAGTACACATCCGTCGAGCGCGCCGGGGGCTGCTCGACCGGGGTCACTTGCTCGGGCTCGGTGGTGTCGGCGGGGCTGTCGGTGGCGAGTGCTTCGAGGACGGCTCTGTCCGCCCGGCGACTGTCGGGTGCGGGTGCGGGTGCGGGTGCGGGTGCCGGTGCGGGTGCCGGTGGTGGCTGGGGCAGGCTGGCGTCGCCGCGGTGCCGCCCGCCGCCGGATGCATAGGTCTCGCGCTGGCTCAGCCAGCGGTTGATGGCGTCGGTGTCCGGCCCGAACTCCTGCGCACTCTCCACGACCGGGACCTCCCTTCCTCCCGGCTGGCAATGTACGCCGCTGGCTGGCCGCTCGGGTCGTTTTGACCCAGCCCGGTCGGCCGCCGCCGGCGCCCGGAAGCGAGCCGGTAGGTTGAGAGTGACTCTCATCCCGCAAGGAGGCGACGATGGCCGAACCGCAGACCACGCTGCGCCCCACGCGGCAGCGCCGTGCGATCACCGACGCGCTGGCGGCCGCGACCGACTTCCAGACCGCCCAGGACATCCACGACGTCCTCCGGCACGCGGGGGAGAAGGTCGGGCTCGCCACCGTCTACCGCAACCTCCAGGCGATGGCCGACTCCGGTGAGGTCGATGTCCTGCAGGGCGCCGGTGGCGAGTCGTCGTACCGCCGCTGCAGCCCGTCGCACCACCACCACCTGGTCTGTCGCTCGTGCGGTCGCACGGTCGAGATCACCGGTGCGACGGTCGAGAAGTGGACGAGCGCGGTCGCCCGCGAGCACGGCTTCGCCGACGTCAGCCACACGATCGAGCTGTACGGCCTCTGCGCCGCCTGCCAGGCGGGCGCGACCGCCGTCCCCGGGGCGAAATAAGAGCAGCCCCCGGCGTCTCGGGTCACCAGGGGCTGCACGACAGATCTTGCCCGACCGCAGCGGGTCCGCGCCACTGTTTCCGAAAAGTTTTACTTCGGGATGTAACGGATCACGGTCGCCGCGACATGGCGTCGCGCTCTCGGTAGGCCCCGTGGGACTCGAACCCACAACCTAAGGATTAAAAGTCCTCAGCTCTGCCAATTGAGCTAGGGGCCCGCGGGCCCGTCGCTGGGCCGCTTGCAGTATCGCAGGGGCGCGTGCGGTCGGCGTACCCCGAGGGCGTTTCCCGCGGGGTCACACCGCGGTAGCGCAACCTTCACACCGATCCGCGAAATCCCAGCAGGTAGGGGCATCTCCTCCTGTGTGGGGCTTGGTAATGTCGTGATCGCAACAGATGCAAGGTCCAGCTGGTCTGACGCCTGCGGAGTCTTTGGCCGACGGCGTTTCTGGTTTGTGGTGTCATCAATCACGGGTCGGAGCGACGTGTCATCGCATCTGGTGCGGGCCGTCGAAGTGACGGCTCTCGCCCCGACACAAGGAGAATCGAGCGAAATGGCTCAGGGCACCGTGAAGTGGTTCAGCGCCGAGAAGGGCTTCGGCTTCATCGAGCAGGAGGGCGGCGGCGACGACGTCTTCGTGCACTACTCGGCGATCCAGACCCAGGGCTACAAGTCCCTGGAGGACAACCAGAAGGTCGAGTTCGACGTCACCCAGGGTCCGAAGGGCCCGCAGGCGGAGAACGTTCGTCCGCTCTGAGAAGTCAGATCATCTCGGGAGACACTCAGTCTTCGACGGGGCCCCGCCGGTTCGCCGGCGGGGCCTCGTGCGCTGTCCCGGCCCCTCGGCCTACCCGGTTTCTGGGAAGTCATGGAAAATCTTGGCAGTGTCGGGTTTGAGGCGACCGCGGGAGGGCATAGTGGTGCGGAACGGCCCGGACCAAGCCGTTTGGGTGCCTGCACTCTCTGAGCTGAGGGGAGGCGAAGCTCGCCATGTCTGACCAGTTCGACGTGACCCTCGAAGATTCCGACCTGCTCGGCGAGGTCGAGCTCACCACCAACCTCATCATCGCCGCGAGTGCGACCGACGACCGTCTCCCGCTCGCCGAGATCGACCAGATCCTCGGCGTCACGCCCGAGACCGCCTGAGGCTCAACAGGTCGCGAACAACACCGGCCCGCTGGCGAGGTCGGAGAGCGGGAACGATCCCTCGACAGGGATGAGCTCCATGGTGACCACCCGGCCGTCGGCCCTGGTGGTGCGCAGCTCGAAGCGGTCGGCGAAGCTGCCGCCCTGGCCCGGGGCCGGACCCGACGCGAGCGCCGCGCGGGTGTCGGCGTTGGTGCGGGCCTGCTCGTCGGTCTCGAACGCCATCGCCACGCGTACGTCGCCGCCGGCCCGCGCCGCGATGGCGAACCCCCGCAACGGGTTGATCTCGCCCGCCTCCTCGATGAGCTGTGACGCGCGGGCGCGGTCCGGTCCGTCGGCCTGGCTCATCGCGAGGGCGGTGCACGCGTGGTCCCCGGTGTAGACCGAGGCCGAGAGCGCTGCACCGGCGGCCTCGACCACGGCAGCCATCCCGTCGTCGTCTCCGCCACGTCATCCCCGGCGCGCTGGTGGTCGCGCCACTCGGCGACGTACGCCAGCTCGTCGCCGGCCACGAGCACCCGCCGCTCCGCGTCGATGCTGAGGAAGGTCAGCTGGGGGCTGGGGATGCCCAGCCCCGCGAGCAGCTCGTCGGTGCCCTCCCACACCCCGCCCTCGTCCCCGGGCTCGTCGTAGCCGAGCTCGGCGAGGGTGTCGGCGAGCTCCTCCGGGTCGACCGAGTCGGGAAGCCCCATCAGCAGCAGCGCGCCCTCGGTGCCCTGCGCGAGCAGCTCCCAGTCGAGGTTGGCCGGCGAGACGGCGTACTTCTTGTGCAGGATGCCGGCCGACTCGAGGATGGCCGATGTGGACGTCAGGTCCGCGTCGAAGCCGTCCGCCAGGAACCGATCCAGGCCGGCCGGTGAGGAGGACATCGAGACGTCGGCGTCGAGCTCCTCCCGGATCCCGGACCAGTCGGTCCAGCTCAACCTCGCGCTCCCCGCCGGGGCCATCTCGGCGGCGCGGGCGAGGCGGGTGTCCGCGCCGTCGCGCGAGCGGACCACGAGGACGGCGACCACGGCGACCACCAGGAGTACGCCGACGCAGACGACAGCCAGGACGCGGCGGCTCATGGGTCGGGAGGTCTCCTCGGTTCGGCGCGGGTGGTGTGACACTAACCCCCGTGGCCCGCAACAGAGCGACGACCGGCCCCGTAGCCCGGTCCACGACCAGGCCACCGCAGCCGGACATCCAGGCGGCCGGCGTCGTGACCTTCCGGCCCGGCCGCGACGTCCTCCTCGTCCACCGCCCGAAGTACGACGACTGGTCCTTCCCGAAGGGCAAGCTCGAGCGGGGCGAGCACGCGACTGCGGCCGCCGTGCGCGAGGTCGCGGAGGAGACCGGGCTGCACGTGCGGCTGGGGCCGCCCCTGCCGGCGCAGCGCTACGACACCGGTCGCCGGATGAAGACCGTCCACTACTGGACTGGTCGGCCGGTGGCCGACGACGACGTGTCCTACTACCGGGCGAACGACGAGATCGACCAGGTGGCGTGGGTCCCGCTCGACCAGGCGCCCGCGCTGCTGACCTACGCCTACGACCGCGAGACGCTCGCCCACGCCACGGCGGTGCGCCGCAAGACCCGCGCGATCGTCGTGCTCCGGCACGCGGCGGCACGCTCGCGGCGTACCTGGAACGGCGACGACACCCAGCGCCCTCTCCTCAAGACCGGGGACGTGCAGGCCGACCGGCTGGTGCCGCTGCTGGCGGCGTACGACGCCAGCCGGGTGGTCAGCTCGACCAGCGTGCGTTGCGTGGAGACGGTCCGGTCCTACGTCGAGACCACCGGCTACGACCTCGAGACCCGGCGCCGGCTCAGCGAGGAGGACGTGACCGCCAAGGCGGTCGATCGGATCGTGGAGGACCTGCTCGACGGCGACCGGGGTGCCGTCCTGTGCACCCACCGGCCCGTCCTTCCTCTGGTGTACGACGCCCTCGGCCTCCGCACCGTGCAGCGTGAGCCCCAGCTCGAGCCCGCCGAGATGCTGGTCGTCCATGTGCGCAAGGGCGTCGTGATCGCGGTCGAGCGGCACCACGCCGGCCCCTGACCGAGTGGTGCGCGTCACGGCACCGAATCAGCAAACCGCATTCACTCTGCGTTCACCTTTCTCGGGAACTTCGGACACCTGGTCTCACCAGACTCGCCGCGTCCGACTTCTTGAGACATCCAGGAGCTTCGAAGTGAAGAGCATTTCCATCCGGCGTGGCGCGCTCGCGTCGATCACGACCATCGCCCTCGCCGCGTCTCTCGCGGCCTGCGGCTCCGACGACGGCGGCGAGGAGAAGGAGGCGGCGACGAGCTCCGTCGACTGCCTGACGGTCGACCAGCTCGTCGAGCTGTGGAAGCCCGGCTCCAAGGTCACCAACTGGAAGGACCTGGACGACAGCTTCCCCGACCAGGAGATCGCCCTCTTCGGTCCCGGCACCGACTCGGGCACCTACGACTACATGGCCTCGGAGATCATCGACCCCGACGCCGACGAGCCCGCCACCCGCGACGACTACGAGGCGTCCGAGAACGACAACACCCTCGTCGAGGGTGTCGCCGGTACGGACGGTGCGACCGGCTACTTCGGCTACACCTACTACGAGCAGAACGCGGACCGCCTGGCGGCCGTCAAGATCGACAGCGGCGAGGGCTGCGTCGCGCCGTCGGCCGAGACCGCCCAGTCCGGTGAGTACACCCCGCTCGCCCGCCCGCTGTTCATCTACGTGAACAAGGCGTCCTACTCCGACAGCGAGGCTGTCCAGGAGTACGTCAACTACTACATCAACAACCTCCCGAAGATCGCGGAGGCCGGTCAGTTCATCCCGCTGAGCGACGAGCTCTACACCGAGACCAAGGCCGGCCTCGACGAGCTCGGCAACACCGACGCCTCGGGCTCCTCGGGCGACGTCAAGGTCGACGGCTCCTCGACGGTCTACCCGATGAGCGTCGTTGCTCAGGAGGGCCTCGCGGCGGAGAACCCCGACGTGAAGGTCACCGTCGGCGAGGCCGGTACCGGTGGCGGCTTCGAGCTGTTCTGCGCCGGCGACACCGACATCTCCGATGCCTCGCGCCCGATCGAGGAGGACGAGATCGCCGCGTGCGAGAAGGAGGGCGTCGAGTACATCGAGCTCCAGGTCGCGACCGACGCGCTCACCATCGTCGTCAACCCGGACCTCTGATCCGGCGGTCGAAGACCACTCCATGAGTGACGCACTCACCCCTGCAGGCCCGTCCTCCGGGACGGGCCTGCGGGTCCCCATCAACCTGGGCAAGAAGGCGCGCCCGGGTGAGGCGGTCATCAAGGCGCTGCTGTTGTCGTCGGCGGTCCTGTCCGTGGTGATCACCATCGGCATCGTCATCACCCTGATCCGGCCGGTCATCGACTTCTTCGACTGGCCGGGTGTCTCGGAGAGCAACCCCGCCGACCGGGTGAGCTTGGGCGACTTCTTCGCCACCGAGGGCACGTACGCCGTGTTCCCGCTGATCATCGGCACGTTGCTGGTGACCGTGATCGCGCTGCTGGTCGCCGTGCCGCTCGGGTCTCGGCGCGGCGATGTACCTCTCGGAGTACGCGTCGCCGCGTGCCCGCAAGTGGCTCAAGCCGACCGTCGAGCTGCTGGCCGGCGTGCCGTCGGTCGTCTACGGCTTCTTCGCCCTCAAGTTCGTGACCCCGACGCTGCTGCAGGACTTCCTCAGCCTCAAGGTCAACTTCACCAACTCACTCGCCGCGGGGCTCGTCCTCGGCGTGATGGTGCTGCCCACGATCGCCTCTCTTGCCGAGGACGCGATGTCGGCCGTTCCCCAGTCGATGCGCCAGGGCTCGCTCGCGATGGGCGCCAACCGGATGCAGACCACCCTCCGGGTGGTCTTTCCCGCCGCGCTGTCCGGCATCGCGGCCGCAGTCGTGCTCGGGCATGTCCCGCGCCGTCGGCGAGACGATGATCGTCGCGCTCGCCGCCGGCGCCCAGAAGAAGTTCGACTTCGACGTCTTCACCGGGCACCAGGCCATGACCGGCTTCATCGCCCGGACCTTCGGCGGCGAGAACCCCGTCGGCTCCACTCCCTACAACATGGCGTTCGCGGTCGCGATGACCCTGTTCGTCATGACGTTCGTCCTCAACGTGATCAGCATGGTCATCGTCCGTCGATTCAGGAATGCCTACTGATGAGCGCTGCCGCCACCGTCGCCGCCGACACCGTCCGCATCATCGCCGCGGGCAAGAGCAAGGACCGCGACGTCAAGTCGATCATCTTCCTGGGCCTGCTCTGGTTCTCGCTGTTCTTCGGTGTGATGGTGCTGCTCGCGCTGATCATCGACACCGCGATCAAGGGGTCCGCCGCGGTTCGACGGCGAGCTGATCACCAACTACAACTCCGTCCTCGAGCCCGGCGGGACCGGCTTCAAGGCCGGCATCGTCGGCAGCATCTGGCTGATGGTGTGCACTGCGATCATGGCGGTGCCGCTGGGCATCATGGCGCGCGCTCTACCTCGAGGAGTTCGCCGACACCAACAAGTGGTGGAACCGGGTGATCGAGGTCAACCTGGCGAACCTCGCGGCGGTGCCGTCGATCGTCTACGGCCTGCTCGCGCTGGCGACGATGGCGCTGTTCGGGTTCGATGAGAAGGGTGTCGTGCTCGGCGGCGCGATCGCGCTGGCCCTGCTGATCCTGCCCGTCATCATCATCACCACCCGCGAGGCGGTGCGCTCGGTGCCCCAGGACATCCGGCAGGGATCGCTCGCGCTCGGTGCGACGGTCTGGCAGACGACCTGGCGGCAGACCCTGCCGTCCGCCATCCCCGGCATCGCCACCGGCACCATCCTCGGCCTGTCCCGGGCGATCGGCGAGGCGGCCCCGCTGATCATCGTCGGCTTCGGCGTCAACGTGCTCTTCGTCCCCGACCTCGGCTTCGGCGGACTGCTGAGCAGTGGCACCTCGCTGCCGAACCAGATCTACAACCTTTCCGAGCAGTCCCAGCAGGATCTCGCGACGGCTGCGTCCGCCGCGATCATCGTGCTGCTCGTGATGATCCTCGGCATGAACGCCATCGCCATCCTGATCCGCAACAAGTTCCACGCGATCCTGGTAGGGCCGGAGCACCTGACATGTCCACCCAACCCGCCACCACCAGCACAGGTGTCTCCGAGGAGCGCGTCGGCCTCGAGCTCTCCGTTCGACGAGGAGGCGCAGAGCACGCGTCATCGGTGAAGTGCCCGCCGAGTCCGTCATGGACACGTTCCACCTCAACGTGTTCTACGGCGACTTCCACGCCGTCCACGACGTCAACCTGACGTTCGGCAAGAACGAGATCACCGCGCTGATCGGCCCGTCCGGCTGCGGCAAGTCGACCGTGCTGCGGTGCCTCAACCGGATGAACGACCTGGTCGCCGGCGCCCGCGTCGAGGGCGAGATCAACTACCACGGCCAGAACATCTACGGCCCGAAGGTCGACCCGATCGCGGTCCGCCAGCACATCGGCATGGTCTTCCAGAAGCCGAACCCGTTCCCGAAGTCGATCTACGACAACATCGCCTACGGCCCGCGGGTCACCGGCATGAAGGTCGACAGCATGGACGACCTGGTGGAGGAGGCGCTCCGCGGCGCGGCGCTGTGGGACGAGGTCAAGGACAAGCTGAAGCAGTCCGCCTACGGCCTCTCCGGTGGTCAGCAGCAGCGGCTGTGCATCGCCCGCACGATCGCGACCAAGCCCGACGTCATCCTGATGGACGAGCCGTGCTCGGCGCTGGACCCGATCGCGACCTCGAAGATCGAGGACCTGATGCTGCAGATGCGCAAGGACTACACGATCATCATCGTGACCCACAACATGCAGCAGGCCGCGCGGGTCTCCGACCGCACCGCGTTCTTCACCGCGCAAGCCGGACGAGACCACCGGCAACCGGACCGGTCTGCTCGTGGAGTTCGACCGTCACCAAGCAGCTGTTCTCCAACCCCGCCGACCAGCGCACCGAGGACTACATCTCGGGCCGCTTCGGCTGAGGGTCGTGGGCTCACGTTCCGGGCGTGTGCCGTTGCGGGTGGGGGACGCCCGGTCATCGACCCGTCAGATCGCGGTCCAGACCTACCTTCACCGGTGGGCCGAGACGGCCGGCGCCCAGCTGCTCGTCGTCGATCCCGGCGACGACGGGCTGCCTCGCCGACGGCATGGCCGGCCGCGGCGTCCACGTCACCTGGGTGGCGTCGACGGTCGACGGGCTGATCGAGTTCGGGCGGCTCGACCCGCACACGGTCGTCGTGTCGCCGGAGGCACCGGGCGTGCCGGCGGCGGAGTTCGTCACCGCGATCCGACCGAGCACGGATCGCCGTACGTCGTCGCGGCGCTCGAGCACCACAACGCCGCCGAGGTCGGCGCGCTGATGCTCGCGGGCGCCAGCGCGGTCGTGGCGCGGCCGTACTCCGCCGACGCACCTGTGGGAGCTGCTGCAGCCAGTCCGCCGCGGTCGCTCGACGAGCACGCCCGGGTGGAGGTCGGGCCGATCGAGCTCGACGCCGCGCGCCTACCGGGTGCTCATCGACGGGCGAGCGGATCGCGGACCTGCCGCTCAAGGAGTTCGAGCTGCTGCGCGCGCTGATGCTCCGGGCGCCCGGCGTCGTCACCGACGACGAGCTCCGCGACGGCGCTGTGGGGCTCCGACGGCGTGCCGGCCGAGCGGCAACACCATCGCCATGCACGTGACCCGGCTGCGCCACCGGCTCGGCGATGCGGCCGACGTACGGCGGATCCGCGGCCGGGGCTACTCGCTGACCGTGTGCCTGAGGCCGGCCCGGCATCAGAGGCGGGTGATGAGGTGCAGGACGCCAGTAGGCACGCCGCGGCGACCCGCGCGGCCAGCCGGGAAGGTCAGCACCCAGGCGGTGAGGATGGTGCGGGCGACGCCCCAGCGCACGGCGGACAGCCGCTTGGTCGCGCCGACGCCCATCACCGCCGAGGTGATCGTGTGGGTGGTGGAGATCGGCGCCTCGTAGACGTAGGCGGTCGTGTAGAGCACCGACGCGGCGACGGTCTCGGCGGCGAAGCCCTGCGGCGGGTCGAGGTGGATGATCCGGCGGCCGAGGGTCCGCATGATCCGCCAGCCGCCGGACCAGGTGCCGAGCGAGATCGCGGTGGCGGCGGCGATGATGACCCAGATCGGGAGGTCGCCGCCCTCGTCCTCGGCGGCGACGTACCCGCCGGTGACGAGGGCCAGGAAGATCACGCCCATCGTCTTCTGCGCGTCCTGGAGGCCGTGGCCGAGCGCCATCGCCGGCGGCGGAGATGGTCTGCGCGATCCGGAAGCCGCGGTTGGCCTTGTGCGGGTTGGCCTTCCGGAAGATCCAGAGCACGAGCAGCATCACCGCGAAGCCCGCGGCGAAGGCGAAGAGCGGCGAGAGGAACATCGGGATGACGACCTTCTCGAGCACCGTGTTCCACGAGACCGTGCACGCCGCCGGCGACGGCCGAGCCGACGAGCCCGCCGATCAGTGCGTGCGAGGACGACGAAGGCAGCCCGAAGTACCAGGTGATCAGGTTCCAGGCGATCGCACCGATCAGGCCGGCCATCACGATCACCAGGCCGTGGTTGTCCTGTCGGTGGAGAGATCACGTCGCTCACCGTGTGGGCGACCTTCTGGCCCAGGAACGCGCCGACGAAGTTCATGATCGCGGCGAGCGCGAGCGCGACCCGCGGCGTCAGGGCGCGGGTCGAGACCGAGGTGGCGATCGCGTTGGCGGCGTCGTGGAAGCCGTTGGTGTAGTCGAACACGAGCGCGACGACGACGACCGCGATCACGATCGCGAGGGTGACGGACACGGTGGGCCTCGGTCAGCTTTCCTTGACGGCGATCTGCTCGACGATGTTGGCGACCTTCTCGAACGCGTCGATGGCGCCCTCGAGGGACTCCTCGACGTCCTTGAGCTTGAGGACCTCGATGGTCTTGTACTCGCCGGAGAACAGCGCGGCCAGCATCCGCCGGTGGTTCTTGTCGCCGGCGTTCTCGAGCCGGTTGATCTCGATCCAGTAGTCCTCGAGCGACCTTCATCGACTGCAGCCGCGGCATCGCGTCGGCGGTGAGCTCCGCGCAGCGCTGGAGGACGCTCGACCTGCTCGGACAGCTCGGGCGGGAGGACGGCGACCTCGTAGAGCAGGATCAGGTCGACGGCCTCGTCCATCATGTCCATGACGTCGTCGAGGCCGGAGCCGAGGGCGTAGATGTCCTCGCGGTCGAACGGCGTCACGAAGGTGCTGTTGACCTTCTTGACGATCTCGTGGGTCGTCTCGTCGGCGGCGTGCTCGGCCTCGCGCATGCGCTTGGCGACGTCGGCCTTGTCCGAGGTGTCGGACAGCATCTCGGCGAGCAGCTCGGCTCCGAGGACCAGGTGCTGGGCCGCTTGGGTGAACAGGTCGTAGAAGGACGTGTCGACCGGACGCAGACGCAGACGCACATGAACTCCCGTTGAGGCGGAGGCGAACGGCCTCATGCTAGGGGGTGAACGAACGCTGCCAACGTATGCAAACCCGGGCGTCCGGTGGTCCGGGCACAGCGTCGCGGCTACCGTCGTTCACCGCGTCCACCTGCCGTGCTCGAGTCGCCGTGGCGTCCGCTGGGCCTCGATCAGCGCCTCCTGGAGGTGCACGGGCCGCGGTGGCGGGTCCACTCGCCGTCGGGTCCGAGCTCCAGGCGTCGGTCTCGGGCGCGAACGCCTGGTCGAGCAGGGCACCGACTCCCGGCGACGTTGTCGGCGTCGGGCAGCCGCACCAGCACCTCGACCCGGCGGTCGAGGTTGCGGTGCATCATGTCGGCCGATCCGATCCAGGCGGCGGGCTCGCCGCCGTTGGCGAACCAGAAGATCCGGCTGTGCTCGAGGAACCGGCCGAGGATCGAGCGGACCGTGATGTTCTCCGACAGCCCGGGCACGCCGGGCCGCAGGGCACAGATGCCGCGGACCAGCAGCTCGACCTTCACGCCCTCGCGCGAGGCGAGGTAGAGGGCGTCGATGACCTGCCTCGTCGACGACGGAGTTGACCTTGAACCGGATCCCGGCGGGCGAGCCCGCGCGGTGGTGGGCGATCTCGGCGTAGATCTGCTCGATCAGGCCGGAGCGCACGGAGTCGGGCGCGACCAGCAGCTCGTCGTACTGCGCCTTGCGGGACCAGCCGCTCAGGTTGTTGAAGAGGTGCGCGACGTCGTCGCCGATCGCCTCGTTGGTGGTGAGCAGACCGAGGTCCTCGTACATCCGGGCGGTCTTGCCGTTGTAGTTGCCGGTGCCGATGTGGGTGTAGCGCCGGATGCCGTCGGGCTCGTCGCGGACGACCATCGCGAGCTTGCAGTGCGTCTTGAGGCCGACCAGGCCGTAGACGACGTGGCAGCCGGCCTGCTCCAGCTTGCGCGCCCAGCGGATGTTGGCCTGCTCGTCGAACCGCGCCTTGATCTCGACCAGCGCCAGCACCTGCTTGCCGGCCTCGGCGGCGTCGATGAGCGCGTCGATGATGGGGGAGTCGCCCGACGTCCGGTAGACGGTCTGCTTGATCGCGAGCACGTGCGGGTCGGCGGCCGCCTGCTCGATGAACCGCTGGACCGACGTCGCGAACGAGTCGTACGGGTGGTGCAGCAGCACGTCGTGGCGGCGCAGCGCCTTGAACACGTCGACGGGGGCGGCCGACTCGACCTCGGCGAGCAGCGGGTGGGTGCTCGGGACGAACGCGGGGTACTTCAGGTCCTCGCGACCGAGGTCGGCGATGCCGTGCAGCCCGCGGAGGTCGAGCGGGCCGGGCAGCCGGACCACCTCGGCCATGCTGATGTCGAGCTCGGAGACCAGCAGCTCGAGCACCGACGGCGCGATCGACTCCTCGACCTCCAGCCGCACCGGCGGACCGAACTTGCGGCGCAGCAGCTCCTTCTCCAGGGCGGCGAGGAGGTTCTCGGCGTCGTCCTCCTCGACCTCGAGGTCCTCGTTGCGGGTGACCCGGAAGGTGTGCGCCTCGAGCACCTCCATGCCCGGGGAACAGCCGCGTCGAGGTGGGCGCCGATCACGTCCTCGAGCGGCACGAACCGGTCGTTGCCGAGCGGACGAACCGGTCGAAGTTCGAGGGCACCTTCACCCGGGCGAAGTGCTGCTTGTCGGTGCGCGGGTTGCGGATCGATCGACCGCGAGGTTGAGCGAGAGGCCGGAGATGTAGGGGAACGGGTGGGCCGGGTCGACCGCCAGCGGCGTGAGCACCGGGAAGATCCGCTCCTTGAAGAGCCGCTTGCAGGCGCGCTGCTCGTCGCGGTCGAGGTCGGCCCACCGGACCAGCTCGATGCCCTCGGCCGTCAGGGCCGGGGATGATCTGGTCGCGGAAGACCTGCGGCCTGCCGCTGGGCAGAGCTCGCCGGCCTGCTTCCAGATCGCCTCGAGCATCTCGCGCGGCATCATCCCCGACAGCCGCGCGGACGGCGAGCCCGGTCGCGATCCGGCGCTTGAGGCCGGCCACCCGGACCATGAAGAACTCGTCGAGGTTGCTGGTGAAGATCGCCAGGAAGCGGGCCCGCTCGAGGAGCGGCAGGTCGGGGTCCTCGGCGAGCTCGAGGACCCGCTGGTTGAAGCGGAGCCAGGAGAGCTCGCGGTCGAGGAAACGGTCGGGGACCGCCTGGATGGCGTCGAGGTCTCCTCGCTCGGGACGTACGACGCCGCGAGCTCCTCGGACATCCGGTCGCCGCCCGGCGTGAGTCCGCCGCGCACGGTGGTGGGGGTGTCCTGGTCAGGCTCCGGCAGCATCTCCAACGACATGAGGTGAGTGTCGCACCGACGGGTGAACGGCGTGGTGACGTCGGACGATCAGCGGGCGCACGTAGGTTGTGCGCGTGACGATCCGGACCGCCGTCGAAGCCACCGCCCTCAAGTCGCGTGCTCGGGCTTCCGGCTCCGGTGCTGCGCCGGCTCGCCGGACCGGCCGGTGGTCGTCGACGGGCAGACGCTGTCGCCTCGAGACCCAGCTGATGCTGCGGCTGCAACGGCTGGCGCGGATCCCCGGGTCGGAGACGCTTCCCGTGCCCCACGGTCGCGACGCGATGCTGCACGCCACGGAGGTCGTCCGCGGCAGCCAGCCGATCGGCGCGGTCCGCGACCTGAGGTCGCCGGGCTGCCCGGCGCGCCACTACCTGCCGACCAGCCTGGCGACGGGGCGGAACGGCGTCCCGGCCGGTGAGCCCGGCGGCCTGCTGCTCTACTTCCACGGCGGCGGGTTCATCTACGGCGACCTCGACACCCACGACGGGCCCTGCCGGCTGCTGGCCGAGCGGTCCGGCGTCCCGGTCCTCGCCATCGACTACCGGCTCGCCCCCGAGCACCCCTTCCCGGCCTGCTCACGACGACGCGGAGGCGGCGCTGTCGCTGGGTGGTCGACCACGCCGCCGAGCTCGGCGTCGACCCGCCGCGGATCGGCGTCGGCGGTGACTCCGCGGGCGGCAACCTCGCGGCGTGGCTCGCCATCCGGGCGGCCCGCAGCGACGTACCACTGGCGTGGCAGCTGCTGGTCTACCCCTGCACCGACCCGCGCCGGGACACCGAGAGCCACCGGCTCTTCGGTGAGGGCTTCTACCTCACCCGTGACTTCATCGAGCGGGTCAACGACATCTTCCTGCCGACCGACGAGGACCGTGACGACGAGCGGGTGCGGCTGCTGGCGGCCGAGCTGCCGGCAGGGCTGGCGCCGGCGTACGTCGTGACCGCGGGGTTCGACCCGCTGCGTGACGAGGGCGAGGCCTACGCCCGCCGGCTCGCCGACGCCGGTGTCCCGGTGGAGCTGCAGCGCTTCGACGACCAGATCCACGGCTTCCTCAACATCGTCGGCGTCGGTCGGTCGAGCCGCGCCGCGGTCGACGTGGTCGCCGACCGCCTCAAGGACGCGCTCGGCTAGGAGGACGTCGCCGGGGTCAGAGCCCGGTGGGGTCGGCCACGTCTTCCGGTCGCGCGCAGCGCCCGTCAGCTACAGCGCGGGGCGGTGCTCCCGGAGCTGGGCGAGGAACGACGCCGGGTCGACCATGCCGGCGTCGATCACGAACGGGTCCATGCCGCGACGGGCGAAGCGGACCTGCCAGCCGGGGTCGCCGGGGCGGCCGTCGACGTCGACCTGGGTGGCGTCGGCACGGAGGTCGAAGCGGTACGTCGTACCTGCCCGCTCGACGTAGACGACGCCGCGCGTGACGGTGACCTCCGTGGGCGTCACGCGGGTCTTGGCGGCGGCGATGGCGAGACCGATCGTGATCAGCACCATCACCACCCCGAACGGCGTGAACAGGTTGCCGTTGAGGAGGGCGAGCAGGGCCACCATCGCGGCGACCACCGCGGTGGCACCGAACACGAGGGAGACGACGCGAGGGTCGCTGCCGTCCCCGGTCAGGGTCGACGGGCGGTCACCGCCCTCGAAGAGCGAGATCGGGCTCGGCGGCCGACTGCTGCTCCGCGATCCGTGCGCGGGCGTCCGCGAGCTCGGCGGCAAGCCGGTCGGCACGCTGCTCGGCGTCGTACGCGCGGCGCTCTGCGTCGGCGCAGCGCCGGGCGAGGTCGTCCCGCTCGGCCTGCGGCGAGGTCGCTGCGTCGTCTACAGGTCCGGTCGCCACTGGCGCAGTGCCTCCATGAACGTGCGGGGATCGACGGTCTTCCCATCGATCACGACAGGGGACATGCTGCGGCGCAGCACGCGGACCTGCCAGCTGCGGTCGCCCGGCGTGCCGACGACCTCGAGCGTCGTGCCCGGGCTGGTCAGGTCGAAGCGACTCGTGGCGTCGCCCTGGGTCACCTTGAGGGTGCCGTGCTCGTCGACGGTCACGCTGCGCGAGGAGTTGTTGACCTTGAGGGCGTAGGCGAGGAGCACGGCGCACGCGATCGAGAGGCCGATCGCCAGCTCGATGTCCTCGGTGATCGTCTTGAGCCAGGCCATCCGGCCGACCACCGCCGCGCAGGCGAGCGCGGCGAGGATCGCGATCGGTGCGAGGCTGTCGGAGCCGCGCTTGGCGTGGTACGGCGTGTGCGTGGTCGCCGCTGTCGGCTTGGCGGCGGGTGTGGGGGCGGTGTCGTCGACCGGCTCGGTGTCGGCGGGCTCCTCGACGGTCACCCCGCCGTCGGCGGGCGGGTGGGGTTCCGGCTCGGCCTCCCTGGCGAGTGCCGGCTCCGGCTCGGGCTCAGCATGCGGCTCGGGCTCCACGAGAAGCTCCGGCTCGACGGGGAGTTCCGGCTCCGGCTCGGCTTGGGGTTCGGCGAGGGTCTCGGGCTCCGGCGGCGGCTGGGCAACCGGTCCGGGCTCGGGGTCTGCGACGAGCTCGGGCTCCGGCTCGGGCTCAGCATGCGGCTCGGGCGCCACGAGAAGCTCCGGATCGACGGGGAGTTCCGGTTCCGGCTCAGCTCGACGCGTCCCGCGCCACCGGTCGAGCAGCGAGGAGCCGACGTCGAGTGGCCGCGTGCTGAGTGACTCGTCCTCGTCGGCAGCAGTCGGTTCGTCGGCCAGGCCCACGTCGGACAGGTCGGCGCGGTGAGCGCCCACCGGGGATTCGCCGACCTCAACCGGTTCTTCGGCGACCGGCGACACGGCCGCGACCGGCTCCGTTGCGACGGGCTCTTCGGCGACCGGCTCAGTGGCGACCGGCTCCGCGGCGACGGGCTCTTCGGCGACGGGCTCTTCGGCGACCGGCTCAATGGCGACCGGCTCCGCGGCGACAGGCTCGTCAGTGCGCTCTGCGGCCGGGGGCTCCTCGGCGGGCGGCGTGGGCGTCCGTGCAGGGATCCACGTGCTGTGCCAACGATCGAGCAGGGCATCACCCATGTGGGGGCCGACCAGGGCGTGGTCCGCCGGCGGCTCGTCACTGTCGTCGGGCCCGCCGGCTCCGGCCGGACCGACGGCCGCAACCGCCGACGCGTCTGCCAGCGGTGTCGGCTCGACCAGCGGTGTCGGCTCGACGTGGCGTGCCGCGAGGCGTTCCTGCGCCGCGAGCACCTGGCGGGCGAGATCCGCGGCGCGGGCCTCGGCCTCGGCGCGCGCCGCAGCCTGCTCGGCAGCGGCCTGCTCGGCGTCGGCGCGTGCACGGGCGTGCTCGAGAGCCTGCTGCTCGGCGCGGAGAAGCTCGGCCTGGACCGCCGAGATGGCTTCCTGCTGGGCGAGCGCCGCCTGCTCCAGCGCGGCGAGTGCGTCGTGCGCCCGGGCCTCGGCCTCGGCACGGGCCCGGCTCGCTCCGGCGGCGAGCTCCTCGGCCGCGACCATGGCTGCGGTGGCGGCCCGCTTCTCCTCGGCGAGTGCGGCCGCGGACTGGTGGGCCGCCGCCGCGGCGGCCTGTGCCTCGTGGGCGAGCTCGAGCTGCTCGCGGGCGGCCTCCTCGGCCAGCCGACGCGCCTCGTGGGCCTCCTGGGCGAGCCGGGCGTGCTGGGTCGCGGACTCGTCGGCGGCCAGCCGGGCGGCAACCTGTTCCTCGGCGCGGGCGGCCGCTGCGAGGGCGCGGCGCTCGGCGGCCTCGGAGGTCTCCAGGGCGATCCGGGCGAGCTCGGCCTGCTCGCGGGCGGCGTACTCCGCGGTCTGCCGGGCCTCGTGTGCCTCCTGCGCGAGCCGTGCGTGGTCGGCGGCGGCCTGCTCGGCGGCGGCCCGACCGTCGACCGCCTCACGTGCCAGGGTGCCGTGCTGCTCGGCGGTGCCGGCGGCCTGCTCGGCCAGGGCGCGGGCGCGCTCCTCGGCGGCCTCCGCGGCTGCGTGGGCCTGCTGGGCGAGTGCGGCCTGCTGCCGGGCGGACTCCTCGGCCGCCGCACGCGCGGCGGCGATCTCGGCCGAGCTCCGCTCGGTCGCCTCGCGCTCCTCGAGCATCCGGCGGGCGAACTCGGCGTGCTCGGCGGCCGCGTCGGCCGCCTGCTCGGCGACCAGCCGGGCCCGCTCCTCGGCGGTGGCCCGCTCCTCGTGGGCCTGGCGTGCGGTGGCGGCGTACTCCTGCGCCGCGGCCTCCGCCTCCTGGCGGGCCGTGGCGGCCTGGGCGGCGAGCGCGGCCTGCTCGCGGGCGTAGGCCTCTGCGGCTTCGCGCTCGGCAGACGCGGCGGCGGCGCGCTCGGCCTGCTCCTCGGCCTTTCGCTCGGCGTCGTCGCGGCGGTCGCGGAGGCATCGGCGAGCTCGGCGCGCTCGCGGGCCGCCCGCTCGGCCTCGGCCCTGGCCTCCGCCTCGCGCTGCGCGAGCGCCTCGGCGTCGGCCCGCGCCTGGCGGGCCTGGGTCGCCGTGTCCGCCTGCTCGCGGGCGAGACGGTCGGCCTCGGCGCGGGCCTCGGCCGCGCGATGAGCGGCCTCCTCGGCCGCGATCCGCTCGGCAGCCTGCTCGGCGGCCGCCATCTCGGCGTCGCGCCGCAGCCGGGCGGCCAGGGCAGCCACGGCCTCGGTGTGCCTCGTGTCCGGCACCCCGCCCACCGGGAGAGGCCGCGACGACGGGCCACCGGGGCGGTGGGTCGTCTCACGCCGACGCGGCCACAGGCTGCGTTCCGGCGCGGCCGCCGGGAGCGGCTCGGCGAACCCGATGTCGATCGCCCGCGCGATCACCTGCCGGCCGGCGTCGTCGCCGTCGTCTCCGTCGGTCTCGGTCGAGGCCATCTCGCGGTGTCGAGGTCCGCCGGTCTGCGCGAGAACCGCTGCCGGCCGCGAGACGCCGGCGCCCTCAGATTGGTCGTCGTGGTGTGGGCCCTCGGCTGGTACGACGAACGCGTCCCAGTCGACGTCGTCGTCGATCTCGACGTCGGCTCCCTGCTGCCCCCCGCGCCGGTCCTGCACACGGCGCGCGATGTCGTCGTAGTCCTCAGGACCATCAGTGCCGTCAGGGACGTCGGGTTCGTCGTCCGCGACCAGGCCGGCGCCGGCCGGACCGGGGATCGGCGCCGTCGCCCTCCTCCTGCGTGACATCGCGGCGGAGAAACGCCCGACGTCCTCGTCGTCGAGCGATCCGGTCGCCGGCGCGGCGTCCGGCTCCCGACGCCACGGCCGACCCATCCGCCCGCGTCCACGGCGCGCGCCACCGACCCGACCGCCGTCAGGGGTCGGCTCGTCGTCGGTGACGGAACTCATAAGACTCGATGTTACAGAGCATTTGCCCAGTTCAGGGGTTGACTCCGAGGGCTTGTTCCCGGACGTACTGCACGTGGGTGTCCGCGTCGGCGTGCGTGAACCCCGTTCCCTCGTAGAGGGCTAGCGCCGCGCGGTTGTCCGACTCGACGTAGAGCTGCACCTCACGCACCCCGCGTCGGCCAGGTGGCGCAGGCCGGCGAAGGTCAGCACCCGCCCCAGTCCGCGGCCCTGTGCGTCGGGCGAGATGCCCAGGACGTAGACCTCACCGTGCTCCGCGTCGTGCCGCTTGGTCCAGTGGAACCCGAGCAGGTCGCCGGCACCGTCCACCGCGAGCAGCAGCCCGGCGGGGTCGAACCACGGCTCCGCCATCCGCTCGGCGAGCCCGGCCTCGTCGAGCGCGCCCTGCTCGGGGTGGGCGGCGAACGCGGCGGCGTTGACCGCGAGCAGGGCAGCGCCGTCGGTGGCCGGCGCGAAGTACCGGATCGTGACGCCCGGCGGCGGCTCCGCCGCCGGCAGGGGTACGGCGGTCGCGCGCCGCATCACCCACAGCTCGCGGGCCCGGTCGAAGCCCTCCCGGGAGGCCAGCGCCGCGGCGGCCGGGTGGTCGCCGTGGGACCACGCGGTCAGTGTCCGACCGGGCGCCGGATCGTCGGCCAGGGCCAGCCCCAGCAGCCGCGCTCCCTCGCCTCGCCCGCGCGCCTCCGGCGCCACCGCGAGGTCGAGCTCGTCGCCGCGGCGGATCGCGAACCCGTCGGCGGTCACCCAGTGCGGGGTCCCGTCGAGCCCGTGGTGCTTGAGCCGCAGGTGGGCGGCCTCGTCGAGCGGGTCGTGGCCGTCCGCGGCCAGGCTGCGGCGTCGTACGTCATCGACTGCGGTGAGCGCGTCGTCACCGTCCAGGAGGGGGAGGGGCACAGCCCGGACGCTAGCGGGGCGGCGAGTCAGACCGAAGGTGCGGCCTCACGCGTCCAGCGGGTCGCGGATCACCTGCGGGTCGCGTGAGTCGTCCGACGCCTCGTCCTTGTCCCGCGCCGGCAGCACGAACCGGTAGCCGACGTTGCGCACGGTGCCGATGAGGGTCTCGTTCTCGGGGCCGAGCTTGGCGCGCAGCCGGCGGACGTGGACGTCGACGGTGCGGGTGCCGCCGAAGTAGTCGTAGCCCCAGACCTCCTGGAGAAGCTGCTGCCGGCTGAACACCCGGCCCGGGTGCTGTGCCAGGAACTTCAGCAGCTCGAACTCCTTGAAGGTCAGGTCGAGTGCCCGGCCGCCGACCTTGGCGGTGTAGGTCGCGTCGTCCACCACGACCTCGCCGGAGCGGATCACGTGAGCCTCGGGGTCGGCGGCGTCGCGCGCGGCGTTGAGCCGGCCGATCGCGAGCTTGATCCGCGCCTCGAGCTCGGCGGGCCCGCAGGTGTGCAGGACGACGTCGTCCATGCCCCAGTCGTGGGCCACGACCGCGAGGCCGCCCTCGGTGGTCACGAGGATCACGGGCACGTCGGTGCCGGTGGTGCGGATCAGCCGGCACAGGTCGCGTGAGGACGCCAGGTCGTGGCGCCCGTCGACCAGAAGCAGGTCGGAGTCGGGGGCCTCGAGAAGGGCGCTACCCTCGGCGGGCAGGATCCGCACCTGGTGGCCCAGCAGGGCAAGCCCGGGCAGGACTTCGGCGGAGGGTTGCAGGGCGCTGGTCAGGAGCAGGAGAGTGCTCATGCTGATGGTCTCCTCCCTGGCGCGCGGACGCGCGCCGGTCGAGAGACCGAAACGCAACACTGGGCCTCGGCCGGTTTTCCTGTAGGGGAGGATATCGGAAACCCGTCGGACACGGGGAGGGGAATCCAGGTGAGTGAGACAGACGTCATCGTGGTCCGCTACTGGGCGGCAGCCCGGTCGGCCGCCGGAACGGCGGAGGACAAGATCGAGGTCAGCGGTCCGGTGACGTTGGCCGACGTGCACGCCGAGGTCGTACGCCGCCACGCCGGCTCGCGTCTCGAGGACGTCGTGAAGGTGTGCTCGGTCCTGCTCGGGGACCGGCCGGTCTCGACCGAGGACCCCGCAGCGGTCGTCGTACCTCCCGGTGCGACGGTGGAGTTCCTGCCGCCGTTCGCGGGTGGCTGACCGAAGCCGGGTGCGGGCACCCCGGCTGCGTTAGGCTCCCGGCGTGCCAGGGACGAGAACGCGCGCCGCGCTGCCGACGTCCGGGCTGAGCCGGCTGCCACGGGTCGAGGTCCTCCTCGTGACGGTCGTGCTGGTCGCGTTCGCGGGAGCGCTGGTCGCGGTCGGGAGCAGGGGGATCGTCTTCGCGCTGGCGGCGGTCGCCGCCGCGGCGTACGTCCTCGCGCTGGCCGTTCTGGGTCGGGACCGGATGGCCCTGCTCACGATGGTCGCGGTCTTCGGCACCGCGCCGGCGTACAAGGGGCTCGCCGCCAGCCCGAGCGACCCCGTCACGCCGACCGACCTGCTGCTGGTCCTCGCGTTCGCGCTGCTTCTCCCGACGGTGTTCGCGCGCCGGGTGCAGCTGCCGCCCCTCTACATCGCCGGTCTGCTGGTGGTCACCCTGATGGGCCTGATCGGCTCCGCCTTCTCGCCGTCACCGCCCTGGAGCCTGTTCGGGCTCGCGCAGCTCCTCGTCGTGATGGCGGTCCTGCCCACGGTGCTCGCGATGTGGCGGCCCTCCGCGCCGTGGCTGATGATCCTCGCCTGGAGCTACGTCGGCGGCCACCTGCTGAGCGCCGGGTGGGCGCTCGTGGACGGTCCCGTGGCGGGGGACGACCGCTACGCCGGCCTGACGCACCACCCGAACGCCTTCGCCGAGGCGGGGATGATGGCGGTCGCGCTGCTGCTCTACCTCTTCCACCGACACCGCAGCACGACCATCCGGATCGGGATCCTGGTCGCCGGCGCCATCAGCATCCACTCCGTCGTGATCAGCGGCAGCCGGGCGGCGACCGTGGTGGTGGCCGTGCTCATCCTGATGGTCCCGGTGGTCGAGCGGTCGGCGATCTCGGGCTTCGTCTACGCGATCCTCGGGTCGCTCTTCATCGTCGCGCTGCCGCTCGTGGTCAGCGTCAGTGGTGAGGGCTCGGCCATCTCGCGCCTGGCCGGGACCGTCGACGCGGCAGGTGCCGACCAGCAGCGGGCCCAGGCCCGTCAGATCGGCTGGGACACCTTCGCGCAGCATCCGTTCACCGGCAGCGGGTTCCTCGACGTCGAGCTGATCCACGACAACTTCCTGGAGATCGCCGCCGCGACCGGCATCTTCGGTCTGTTCGGCTTCCTGATGGTGATGTTCACCCTGGCGCGGCCGATCATCGGGTACGGCGAGCAGCGCCGCCTCTGCTACGCAGCCTGGGCCTACATCGGGCTCGGCGCGACCGTCCCGGGCCTGCAGGACCGGACGCTGTGGATCCCCGCAGCGCTGGCCATCGTGGCCGCGATCGAGGCGATGGAGATGAGCCGTCAGCCGGACCGCGCCGACAGGTCGTCGAGCACGACGGCTCAGTCGACCGCCGAGTGTCACGTCGGACTCGCGGGCCGCGACCAGCTGACGCTCCCGGGCCGGACGCGGCTTGCCGTGGACGAGGGTCATCGCCTGCTCGAACGTCATCGGCTTCCTCAGCCGGAGCACGATCAGCACGGTGTAGAGCAGGATCAGGAAGTCGAGGCGGGCGCGGTAGCGCTGCACCGCCGCGCGGGAGTACGCCGACTCGAGCTGCAGCCGCTGGGCGTCGGTGAGCATCTCGCGACCGACCAGCTGCGGCGGACCGGTGAGCCCGGCGGGCGTGAGCCAGCGGTCGTCGATGTAGCCGTGCGTCTCGCCGAGGCAGTCGCGGACGTCGTCGGTGAGGGGACGCGCCCCGACGACGCTCATCTCGCCGCGCAGGACGTGGATCAGCTGCGGCAGCTCGGTGATGCCGAGCCGCTCGAGCACCCGGCCGAGGGGCGTGTAGAGGGGCGAGTCGGACGGCGTGTTGAGGAACCGACCGCACTCGACGGGCGCCTTCACGCGGTTGGCGTCGACCACCATCACGCGGAACTTCGCCATGGTGATGATCTGACGGGGACCCACCCAGCGCCGCGAGCGGTAGAACACCGGCCGGCCGGACGCGACGAGCGCGACAGCGGTGGTGAGGAGGACGACGGGGATCCAGGCCAGGGCGGCCAGGCTGACCACGAAGAGGTCGAACGCGCGCTTCCTCAAGACGTCACCCTTCCTTCGATCGGCTCGCCGGCGATCGATCGGTCCCCCCAGACCACGGAATGGAACTGCTCCGCACACCCGTCAACGAGGCCCCCGCCGAGGAGGTACGGATCGCAAGGAAAACTTTCTGCGACGGTCAGTCGCAGTGCGGTCGGCAGCCGTCGAGCAGGACCTCGAACCGGTCGGCGCACCCCGCCAGCGCGAACTCCTGCTCGGCCAGGTCGCGGGACGCCTCGCCCAGCTCCGTGCGCAGATCCCCGTCGTCCATGACCCGGCGGACCCAGCCCGCAGCCTCGTCGAGCGCACGCTCGTTGGGGGGTACGACGCAGCCGCCGGCCTTGGTGATCAGCGACGCCGCGAGGTTCTCCGACGGCATCATCCCGAGCACGGGCCGCCCCGCACAGAGGTAGGAGAGGGTCTTGGACGGCACCGAGAAGGCGCCCGCCTCCTGCTCGAGCAGCACGACCAGCACGTCACCGCTGCCGAGGACCTCCGAGAGCCGCTCGTAGGGCTGGAACGGCAGCAGGGTGAGGGGCACGCCGAGCCGCGCCGCCTCGATCTCGAGTACGACGGTCGCCGGCCCCTCGTTGACGACGACCAGCCGCACGTCGCAGCCCGAGGCGCGCACCCGCTGCGCGAGCGCGACCAGCAGCGCCGGGTTGTGCTTGAGCCCGAGCGTGCCGGAGTAGACGAGGGTGCGGACGTCGTCGACCTCCTGCTCGATGGCCCAGTCGTTCTTGCGCTCGGTCGGGACGATCTCGTCGAGGGGCGCCCAGTTCGGGATCACGGTGACCTTGTCCGCCGTACCCCACTCCTCGTGGACCGGGACGAACGACGGGGCGATCACCACGATCGCCGCGGCCCGGCGGGAGCACCACCGCTCGGCGACGGAGAAGACGAAGGCGACCAGCCGGAACACCGGGCCGAGCTTGCCGACGAAGGACTTCACGGCGACGGCGTAGACGTCCTGGTGCCAGAGCACCCACGGCCGGCGCATCACCGTCATCAGGAACGCGAACACCACCAGGGTGGGGATCTGGGCGTTCGACACCATCGTGATGTCGGGCCGGACGCGGCGTACCTCCTGGGCGAGGGCGACGCCCCGGCCGATCTCGCGCACCAGGCGTTGCCGGAAGCGGAGGTTGTCGATCGGCTTGTCGCTGCCGATGCCCTCGAACGTGACCTGCTCGCCGGGAGCGGCGGCGAGCCGGCCCTTCCCGGAGACGTAGCCGGCCGTGTAGGAGTGGGTGACGTCGTGACCGCGTCGGGCGAGCTCCCGGCTCAGCTCGGCCTGGAAGGGGTGTCCGCTGTGGTCGTGGACCAGGATCCGCACTGCCGGCTCAGTCGTCGGCGCGCTTGACCTGGTCGTAGACCCACGCGTACGTCGCCGCGAGGCCGTCGGCCAGGCTGATCGACGGCTCCCAGCCGTAGATCCGGTTGATCATGGTGTTGTCGGAGTTGCGGCCGCGAACGCCCTGCGGTGCGTCGAGCTTGTAGTTGCGCTGGCACCGGATGCCGGCGATCTCCTCGACGATGTCGACGAGCTGGTTGATGGAGACCAGCTCGGCGGACCCGAGGTTGACCGGCTCGGCGCTGTCGCCGGCGAGGATCATCTGCGACCCGCGCAGGCAGTCGTCGATGTACATGAAGCTGCGGGTCTGCTCCCCGTCGCCCCAGATCTCGAGCTCGTGGTTGCCGGTGATCTCGGCGGTCGCGATCTTGCGGCAGACGGCGGCCGGGGCCTTCTCGCGGCCACCGGTCCAGGTGCCCTCCGGCCCGTAGACGTTGTGGAAGCGGGCGACCCGGGTGGTCATCCCGTAGTCCTCGTTGAAGTGGCGGCACATCCGCTCGGTGAAGAGCTTCTCCCAGCCGTAGCCGTCCTCCGGCATCGCGGGGTAGGCGTCGGCCTCCCTGAGCGCGGTGACGGCGGTGTCGGTCTGCTTGTCCGCGGCGTAGACGCAGGCGGAGGAGGAGTAGAAGTACCGCTCGACGTCGTGGTGCTTGGCGGCCTGGAGCATGTGGGTGCTGGTGAGCACCGACAGCATGCACAGCGCCTTGTTGTTCTCGATGAAGCCCATCCCGCCCATGTCGGCGGCGAGCATGAACACCTCGCGCGCACCAGCGGTGGAGCTCATCGCGTTGTCGAGCAGCGAGAGGTCGGCCTGGACGTTCTCAGCGTCGGGGTGGACCTGGTACCACTCGCTGAACGGCTTCACGTCGACCGCGCGCACCGTCTTCCCCTGCGCCAGCAGGTCGGCCACGAGGTGGCCACCGATGAACCCGCCGCCCCCTGCGACGAGGACATCAACCGGGCGTGCGTTCATATCCATGACTCCTTCGAACGTGCACCCCCCAGTGACAGACAGCCCAACGAGATGACGGACGCGACGTCACGCGAACCACCTAGACTTCCTGCCGTGCCGGACCCGACCGCCCTGATCACCGGGGTGGCGGGCCAGGACGGCGTATTTCTCGCCCGTTTGCTCCGTGCGGACGGCCTTCGTGTGGTAGGAACCGCGTCGCCGGGGAGCGCGTCGCTGGCGCGCAACGGCGTCTACCTCGACGGGGTCGAGGTCGTCCCGCTCGACGTGCGGGACGGCGCCGGGATCGCCGCAGTGGTGGCGGATACGGCGCCTGACGTCATCTACAACCTGGCGGCGCTGAGCTCGGTCGGCCAGAGCTGGGAGCAGCCGGAGCTCACCCGGCAGGTCAACACCGACGCGGTCGAGCACCTGGTGGCGGCGGCGCTTGCGCTGCGCGACCGGACGGGTCGCGACGTCCGGTTCCTCCAGGCGTCGTCGGCCGAGGTCCGCGGTGCTGGTGCGGACAGCCCGTATGCGCGCTCGAAGGCGGCAGCGGAGGAGATCGTGCGGGCCGCCCGCGCCGACCACGGGTTGCACGCGTCGTGCGGCATCCTCTTCAACCACGAGAGCCCGCTGCGCGCCGTACGGTTCGTGACGCGCAAGATCACCCGCGCCGCGGCCGAGATCGCGCTCGGCCGGCGCGACTCCGTGACGCTCGGCAACCTGGACGTACGCCGCGACTGGGGCTTCGCCGGCGACCACGTGGCGGCCATGCGGCTCCTGGCCGAGGGCGCGGAGCCGCTCGACGTGGAGATCGGCACCGGTGTGGCCCACAGCCTGGGCGACCTGCTGGACGTGGCGTTCGAGGCGGCCGGGGCGGGCGATGCGGCGTCGTACGTCGTCGTGGACCCCGCCCTGGTGCGGCCGGTCGACGCCGCGGTCACCGTCGCCGATCCCGAGCCGGCCCGTCGGCTGCTGGGCTGGGAGGCCCGCACGACGTTCGCCGAGGTGGTGCGGCACATGGTCGAGGTCGACCTCATCCGGCTGCGCAGCGGCGTCGAGGACAGCGCCGCCTACCTCGCGCCGCCGACCCCTCCGCGCTGACCGCCGACCAGCAAGGACTCCCGGATCGTCCGGGCCGTCCGCCGCCAGGTGAAGTCGTCGGTGAACAGCCGACCGGCTGCGACCTGCTCGCCGGTGCGGCCGATGGCCGCCACCATCGCCGCGGACAGGTCGTCGGGCGCGGTCGACGGCGCGACCACCGCGTGGCCGCCGGTCACCTCCGCCAGCGCCTCGTCCGGCGACACCACCACCGGGATGCCGAGCCGCAGCGCCTCGACGGCCGGGAGGCCGAAGCCCTCGAAGTCGGAGGGGAACACCACCAGGCCCGCCCCGGCGAAGCACTCCTGGAACTGCGCGTCGTCGAGCCAGGGCATCAGCTCGACCCGGTCACCGATGCCGAGCGCGGCGACCCGGTCCGTGGCCGCCGCACGGTCGGCACGGCCCATCCCGACCAGCCGGAGCGTCCACTCCTCGCCGACCGCGCCGGTGCGGCACGCCTGCGCCCACCCCTCGACGACCGCGTCGGCGTTCTTGTTGGCGAAGTGCCCGAAGGCCAGGGCGTACGGCGCCCGCGCGCCCGCGCTCGCGGCGTGTGGCCAGGCATCGACGTGGTCGGCCCCCAGCACGGCGGCGACGCCGCGGGCGGCGTACCGGGGATGGCGGCGGCGGAGGTCGGTGAGGGTGCGCTCGCTGATCGTGTAGATCCCGTCGGCGCGGCGCATGCTCCAGCCCCAGGACACGCGGCGGGCAAGGCGTTGGCCGCGGCCGAACTGGTGCGGGCGGAGCTCGTGGCGCAGGTCGTAGAGGATGATCCCGCGCGGCACCGGGCTTCCCGCGAGGGCGCTGGCCGGCACGCCCGCCAGGACTGCGTCGGCGTCCAGGGCGGCGACGGCGCGGCGTACCGCGAAGGAGCGGAGCCACAGCGCGCCCACCGGCCCGGGACCCCGCGGCCGGAGAGCCACCGTGCGCACCCCGTCGGGGACCGGGAAGGCCGCGCCGTCGGGACCCGTGAGCACCGTGATCCGGTCGCCGGAGCCCAGCGCGACCCAGCCGCTCAGCAGGTGCTCGACGACGATCGCCGAGCTGCCGGGGCCGACGGCGACCGCATCGACGACCAGGTGCATGCATCACTCCTTGCGAGGATCGCGACGCCTGCGCCGCCGGATCCGAGACCTTACCGGTGCGGCGGGACGGGTGCGGCTACTGTGACCGCCGTGACCAAGCGCGCTCTCATCACCGGAATCACGGGGCAGGACGGCTCCTACCTCGCCGAGCTCCTGCTCGAGAAGGGGTACCAGGTGCACGGCCTGGTGCGCCGGGCGTCCACCCTCAACCGGAGCCGCATCGACCACCTGCAGAGCAACCAGAGCCTGCGTCTGCACTACGGCGACCTGACCGACGGCGTGAGCCTGGTCAACCTGGTCCGTGAGATCGAGCCGCACGAGGTCTACAACCTGGGCGCGCAGAGCCACGTCAAGGTGTCCTTCGAGATGCCGGAGTACACCGCGTCCACCGACGCCGTCGGCACGCTCCGTCTGCTCGAGGCGATCCGCGCGGCCAAGCTGGACTGCCGCTTCTACCAGGCGTCGACGTCGGAGATGTTCGGCGCGACCCCGCCCCCGCAGAGCGAGGGCACCGCGTTCTACCCGCGGTCGCCGTACGGCGCCGCGAAGCTCTACTCGCACTGGGTGACCGTCAACTACCGCGAGGCCTACGACCTGTTCGCGGTCTCGGGGATCCTCTTCAACCACGAGTCCCCGCGCCGCGGCGAGAGCTTCGTGACCCGCAAGATCACGCTCGGCGTCGCGGCGATCAAGCTCGGCGTCACCGACGAGCTCGTGCTGGGCAACCTCGACGCGGTCCGCGACTGGGGCTTCGCCAAGGAGTACGTCGAGGGCATGTGGCGGATGCTGCAGCACGACGAGCCCCAGGACTACGTCCTCGCCACCGGCGTCGGCACGACCGTCCGTGAGTTCTGCGACTACGCCTTCTCCCACGCCGGCCTCAACTGGCAGGACCACGTGAAGTACAACGACGCCTACGAGCGCCCGACCGAGGTCGACGCGCTCATCGGCGACGCGTCCAAGGCGCGTGAGGTGCTCGGCTGGAAGGCCGAGACCGAGGCCGAGGGGCTCGCCCAGCTCATGGTGGACGCCGACATCGAGCAGCTGGGTCGGCTGATCGAGCGCAGCTGAGTCGGTTCGGCTTGTCGGCTGCCCTTTTGTCTGGGTCGGGTGCGGGTGGGCTGTGGTCACCGGCGTCGGGTGCGGGTTCGTCGGGGTTGCGACCGAAAGGCTGGCTACGGGAGCGGCAGGGCGTCCGGTTGCGGCCCGCGGCCCGGCGACGGACCGAAAGATGCCGGATCTCGTTATGGGGTGGAGATTCAGGCGTGACGTGCCTGGATCTCCACCGGATGACTCACGCACGGGCGATTTGCGCCAATTCGGTGCTGTGCCGGCACCAGGTGCCGGGGAATCACCGAGTTGATGAGACACGGCCTGTTTCGGCCCGTCAGCCGGCGGCCTGCCGTGACCGCCGCGTGCTCGTCCCGTAGCCAGCCTGTCGGCCGCAACCCCCGCGGCGCCGCACCCGAGGACCCTGACCGAAGCGGCGCCGCACCCGAACACCGGTGACCCCAGCGATGCCGCAGTCAACGACCGGTGACCACCCGCGGCGCCGTACTCGACGCCCGGCAACCACAGACCGATCAGACGTCGGCAGTCCGCCGGAACAGGTAGAACCGGTCGTGCAGGTCGATCAGCTCGCGCAGCTCGTCGGACTCGTGGATCGGCCGGCTGTCGACCAGCTCGTAGCCCCGGTCGAGGACGTCCTGGCGGAAGGGCTTCATCGAGCCGTCGATCTCGGTGCTCAGCAGCTCGTCGGGGGTGTTGGGCACGATGAGCAGCCACTCGATGTCGCGCTCGGCGATCCGGTCGAGCCACCAGCGGATGGCGTCGAGCGAGCACTCGGAGAAGCTGTGGACGTTGACGCGCGAGGTCGTACTCGTCGGCGAGCTTCTCGTGCTCGTCGAGCCGGACCACCCGCACCGACTTCGGGCATCTGGCGGAAGCCGCGGTAGTAGTCGCAGAGGAACGTGGAGATGGCGACGCCGTCGATGCAGTCGTACGCCGCCAGGCCCGGCAGCGCCGGCGACATGCGGTGGGCGAGCCGGCCGTAGCCGGCGCCGATGTCGAGGACCCGCAGGTTCTCGATGCTGCTCAGGCCCATCTGCGTGTCGAGGTAGTTGATCTCGTTGACGCTGTCGAGCAGGTCGCGGCTGACCGGGGGGCGGTCGCCGAACTCGAAGGTCCACGCGCCGAAGAGGCCGTCCTCGTCGAGCTGACCGAGCAGGCCCAGCTTGTCGCGGGACTCGACGTCGAGGAGCGCGAGGTACATCCGGACGCGGGCCGCGCTGCCCGAGCTGCCGGAACTGCCAGACGTAGGCGTTGTCGCCGCGGAACCACGCGATCGACAGGTTCTTCTTCAGGAAGGACTGGCGCCACTGGGTGTGCGCCGCGGCGGGCAGGTCGAGGGCGTCGTACGCCGCCTGCAGCTCGACGCAGCCTCGGGTTGTCGCCGCCGGAGCTCCTGCTCGGCGCCCGCCGGCAGCGGCACCTCGTCGTTGTGGGTCACCGCGACGTAGCGACGGCGCCTCGTCGTCGAGCCGCTGGATGGCAGTAGCCCCGACCGCGCGGCGGCGCCCTTGACCTGGCGCTTCGCCCAGTTGGCGACGAGCTGGCGGGTTGGCCGCGCCTGAGGCGTGCCACGACGGATTGCTGCTGGTGCTCATTTCCTGCCTTGGTGTCGAGGCTGCGACCCGGTCCCACGAATCGGGCGCGACTGTATCAGCGCACGCTGTCGCACACAGGCGACATAGAATCCCCGTCGCCCGGCCGACATCCGATCCCGGAAGGAGGGCCGTCCCGTGCTCCCGACCCCGGTCGTGCTGATCGCGTTCAACCGGCCCGACGTCACCCGGCGCACCCTCGCCGCGATCCGCGCGGCCCGCCCCGGGCGGCTGTTCCTGGTCTGCGACGGGCCGCGCGCGGACCGGCCCGACGACGCCGCCCGCTGCGCCGAGGTGCGCGCGGTGTTCGACGGCGTCGACTGGCCGTGCGAGGTCGAGCGCCGTTTCAGCGACGTCAACCTCGGCTGCGAGGGCAACGTCGAGCTCGGCCTGGACTGGGTGTTCGCCCAGGTCGACCGCGGCGATCGTGCTCGAGGACGACTGCATCCCCGACCCCACCTTCTTCCGGTACGCCGACGAGCTGCTCGACCGCTATCGCGGCGACGACCGGGTCTGGCAGATCGCGGGCAACCGCCACGGCGTCCCGCGCGGCTCTTTCGGTGGCGACGAGCTACGCCTTCAGCAGCTGGGCCAGCGTGTGGGGCTGGGCGACCTGGGCGGACCGCTGGCAGCGGCACCGCGCCGACTTCCCCCGTGACCACGTCCGCCGCTCGGGCGACCGATCGCGGAGACGCGCCGGTCCGCACCGTACCGCCGTCGCCGCTGCCGGGCACCCTGGTCACCCGCGCCGCGCAGCCGGCACTTCGCCGAGGCGGCCGCCTCGACCGACGTCGTGACCCACGGCTGGGACAAGCAGTGGTGGTTCACGATGCTGACCGCACGGCGGGCTCGCGGTCACGCCCGCGGTCAACCTGGTCGCCAACGACGGGTTCGGCGCCGACGCCACCCACGGCGTCGCTCCGGGCCGCCGAGGACGACGCGGCCGAGGCGATGCCGGAGCCGCTCCGCCACCCCGACCGGGTCGCGCTGGACGTCGAGGTCGAGCGCGAGCTGGAGCTGCTCCTCACGCGGGTCGGCGGACCGTGCCGCCCGGATCGCCCGGCGGGCTGGTCACGGTCACCTACGATGCGCAGGGTCGCTGCGGGCGCGGTCCACAGCGCGCCCGCCACGTACGTCGCCGCGCAAGGCCTCTCGACTCACGCAGGGAAGGGAACATCGTGCCAGGAACGGAGCCGGCGGCCACGACGGCTGAGGCGCGCTCGACGGACGTCCCGGTCGTGCTGATCGCCTTCAGCCGGCCCGCCGTCACCCGCCGCAACCTCGCGGTGCTCCGCCAGGTCGCGTCCCGACCGGCTGTTCGTCGTCGCCGACGGCCCGCGTCCCGGCCGACCCGACGAGGCCGCGCAGTGCGCGCGGGTGCGCGACCTGCTCGACGCGATCGACTGGCCGTGCAACGTCGAGCGCAGGTACGCCGAGCGCAACCTCGGCCTCGAGGCGAACGTCGAGCTCGGCCTGGACTGGGTGTTCTCCCAGGTCGACCGCGCGATCGTGCTCGAGGACGACTGCATCCCCGACCCGACGTTCTTCACCTACTGCGTCGAGCTGCTCGACCGGTACGCCGACGACCCGCGGGTCTGGCAGATCGGCGGCGACCGGCACGGCGTCTCCCGCCGCGCTGTTCGGCGAGGACAGCTACGCGTTCAGCACCTGGGCGAGCGTGTGGGGCTGGGCGACCTGGGCCGACCGCTGGCACCGGCACCGCGCCGTGTTCGACCGCGACCACGCCGGTGCCGAGGAGCGGGTCGACGAGATCCCGCGTACGGCGCCCGCGCACCGCGTCGTCCCGGCGACGATCCCGCCGGAGGCGCTGGTCACCGACGCCGCCCGCAGCCACTTCGCCGACGTCGCCGCCTCCGTCGACGGCGACGAGCGCGGCTGGGACCACCACTGGTGGGTGACGATCATGACCGAGCGCGGGCTGTCGACGATCCCGTCGGTCAACCTGGTCGAGAACGACGGCTACGGCGAGGGCGCCACCCACACCCGTGCCGACAAGGACCCGGTGCCGGCCGAGCCGATGCCGCTGCCGATGACCCACCCGGCCGAGGTCGCGCTCAACCGGGAGGTCGAGGCGGAGCTGGAGCTGATCCTGCTCCGCACCGACGGCCGGCTGTCGCGGTGGGCACGCAGGCTGATCCGGCCGCTGTGGCTGCGGTCGTTGGTGCGCCGGGTGATCGACGTTCCCGCCAGTGTGGCGGGTCGTCCGGCGGCTCGTCGCCCGATGAGCCGTCTGCCCGCCCGGCTGCAGCCGGCGTGGCCGCTGCTGAAGCGGGTCCACCGGCTGCTGTCCCTCGTCGCCGGCATCGTGTTCCGGCGCCTCTCGCCGCTCCTCGGCGCGCGCGGCGTCCCGGTCCGGGCGACGACGTCGTCGGTGGAGACCGCGCGCCTCGAGCCGGGCGCGGTGACCGTGCACCCGGCCGGCCCGGCGGAGACGATCTCGACCGGCGACCGGCAGCGGGGGACCCGCCCGGGCACTGGGTGTTCGAGCGCGGCCGGTCGGCCGAGCTGCCGGCCCGGGCGACCGTGCTCGAGGTGCGCGGCGGCGTGCTCGCCGGCGACTTCGGCGCCCTGATCACGCCCGGCAAGGTGCTCGACTACCAGAGCAGCGGCTACTTCGGCATCGCCGGCTGGCGCGAGCACCCCGTGTTCCTTCGCCCCCGGCTGGGCCGCGTCGAGCACCTCGACGGCACCGTGCTCAGCCTCACCACCCGCGGCGTGGCCACGAACTACTACCACTTCCTCTACGACGCGATCGGGCGCTACGGCATCGTCGAGGAGGCGCTCCCCGGCGAGCGGGTGGACGCGGTGATCGTGCCGCACGCAGCTCGGCTACCAGCGCCAGCTCCTCGAGCTGGCCGGCATCGATGGCCCGTTCGTCCAGCCGCGTCCCGGCCGCGCCTACTCCGCGCCGACCGGCTGCTCGTCCCGAGCACGCCCAACCAGGACCTCGACGCGCCCCCGTGGGTCGTCGACTGGCTCCGCAAGCGGCTCCCGGCCCGCCCGGACCGGGACACCCCGCGTCGGCTCTACCTCTCCCGCGGACAGCGCCCCAACTCGCGGCGCTACGTCCAGGAGCCGGAGCTCTGGCCCCGGCTGGAGCGGCGCGGGTTCACCCTGCTCGACCCCGGGGTCGCTGTCGGTCCAGGAGCAGATCGACGTCTTCCACGGCGCCGAGATCGTGGTCGCCCCGCACGGGGCCGGCCTCACCAACATCACGTTCTGCCGGCCGGGCGCCAAGGTCCTCGAGATGTTCGCGGCGTCGTACGTCCACCTGGGGCTGTGGACCATCGCCGACGCGATCGGCGACGTCGACTACCGCTACCTCGTCGGCGACGGCCCGCTGCGCGAGGGCCGGGCGATGACCGGCGTGCTCGACGACGTCTCGATCCCGGCCGACCGCGTCGAGGCCGCGATCGACCTGCTCCTGGAGGGGCGATCATGAGCGCTGACGACCGGTCTGCCGCGTCCGCCGGGCACCGCGCCGAAAACCGACTACCCTCGGGCGCCGTGACCCCCGAGCCCGAGCACCTCCTGCAGAAGCTGCGCCGTCGCGTGGGGTGGGAGGTCCGTCGCCTCCGGCCGAACCGCTGGGTGGAGCGCGAGGTGTCGGGCGTGCGGATGGCGATGCCGTGGTCGCACCGGCTGCCCGACTTCGCGCGGCTCGACCCGGCGTACGGCGAGAACCTGCTGCGGCTCGCGGAGCTGCTCGGCAGGGGCGGCCGCATCGACGTACTCGACGTCGGCGCCAACATCGGCGACTCCACCCTGCTGATCCTCGACCGGACCGAGGCCCGGGTGCTGGCTGTCGAGCCCGACGAGGTGTTCCTGCCGTTCCTGCGTCACAACGTGGCGGGCGACGAGCGGGTCGTCGTCGAGCCCTCGATGCTCACCACCGACGAGACCGACGCCGGCTACACCGCGATCCGGGTGGGCGGCACCGCGACCTTCACCGCGGCCGAGGGCGACGCGGTGGTGCCCACCGTGTCGGTCGACGGGCTGCGCGAGCGGCACCCGGACTTCGACGGGCTGCGGCTGGTCAAGTCCGACACCGACGGGTACGACGTGACGCTCGTCCCGGCCATCGCCCGCACCTGGGCCGACAGCCACCCGGTCCTGTTCTTCGAGTACGACCACCGCGCCTCGCTCACGGCGGGCAACGAGCCGATGCGGGTGTGGGACGAGCTCGCCGGGCTCGGCTACACCGAGTGCGCGGTCTGGGACAACGGCGGCCACCCGCTGCGGCGCTGCACGCTCGAGGAGGCCCGGGCGCAGGCCGAGCGCGACGCACCCAGCTCTCCGACGGGCTTCTGGGACGTCGCGGCGGCCCACGCGTCCGACCACGACGCGATCGCGGTCCTCGACGAGCTGGTGCCGCGCCGCTGATCGCTCCGCGTCAGCGGACGAGCACGACCTCGACGTAGTGGGCGGGGAAGAGCCGCGACCACGCCGTCGACTCGTAGAACCCCTGCAGCTTGCGGTGCTTGTTGACGACGCGCTCCATCAGCCAGTTCCACGGCTGGTACCAGACCTTCTGGAACCGGATCGTCCGCACCTCGACCGACGTGAACGCGAAGTCGAAGTAGTAGTCGCGGTCGAGCATCGAGTCGGAGGCGAAGAACTCGAAGGTGTTGATCGCGAACGCCCGGCGGTGGGTGGGGTCGGTCGACCAGGTGTACGACGTGAAGTGCGGCCCCGTGATGTGCAGCCGACCTCCCGGCGCGATGATCCGGTGCAGCTCGCGCATCGCATCGGGGAGCTCGCGCAGGTGCTCGAGGATGTCGAAGCACTCGACGAGGTCGAACGCCCGCGTCCGGGAGCGGCCAGGGCATCACGTCGAGGTCGTGCACGACGTCGACACCCGGCAGGGCCGCCAGGTCGACGTTGGTCCAGTCCGGCCGGGCGTCGTGGCCGCAGCCGAGCGACAGTCGCCGCGATCCGGACGCCGTGGTCCGGGCGCGTTCAGGCATGTCGGTCTCCTCGGTCCTGTCGCTCATCGCGGCCGATCATAGTCACCGGCATCGCAGCGGCAGCGCGGGATTCGGCGTCCGGCGGGCGGTTCCCTGGTTAGGGTTGCGGCCGTGCCCAGCGTCCAGTCCGTCGTCCGCGCACTGAAGGCCGTGGTCCCGCACCGGCGGATGGGCGTGATCACGATCGACCAGGTCGTCAGCGGCGCCTCGAACCTGGTGATCATCCTCCTGGTGGCGCACGTCCTGGCCCCGGCCGACTTCGGTCGGTTCACCATCCTGTTCCTCATCTACACGCTGGCGGCGACGGCGCAGCGCGCCCTGATCGCCCTGCCGGTGCTGGTGCACCCCGAGGACGCCGACCAGGCGCCGGGCGACGTACTCGGGTCCGGGATCGCGATCTCGCTCCTGATGAGCCTGATCGGTGCCGTGGCCGCTGTTGCGTTCTGGATCGGGTCCGCGGAGTCGGCGGCGGGCCTGCTCGTGCTGTCGGCCCTGCTGCCGCTGCTCCTGGTCCAGGACCTCGGCCGCTACCTGTCCTGGGCGGTCGGCGAGCCGATGCGTTCGCTGTGGCTCGACCTGGTCTGGCTCGCGCTCCTGGTCGCCGGCTTCGCCGTCCTGGTGCTCTCGCCGGTCGAGCCGACCCTCACGCTCTGCATCCTCGCCTGGGCGGGGTCGGGCGCCGCCGCCGGCGCGGTCGTCTTCCTGCAGGGCTACGCCTTCCGGGCGCGCAGCGTGAACCTGTCCTGGCTGCGGCGACGGTGGGACTTCTCCTGGAAGTACCTCCTCGGCGCCGTGTCGGCCCAGGCCAGCGTGCTCGCGGTGGTCACCGTGATCGCGTGGTTCAGCACGGCCGCGGCGGTGGCCGCCGTGCGCGCCGTCACCCTCCTCACCCGGCCCGGGTACGCCGTCCAGGTGGCCGTCGGGCAGTCGATGGCCACCGACATCGCCCGCGACCGGCCAGGGGCCCGGGCGCTCTGGGCGCACGTCATCCGTGCCGTCGCGATCACCTCCTTCGTCGCGGCCGGCAACGTCCTGCTGCTCTTCATCCTCCCCGATCCGGTCGGCGAGGCGATCCTCGGCAACGTCTGGCCGCTGGCCGAGCCGCTCCTCCTCCCGGCGGGCCTGCAGCTGCTCCTGGCAGTGCTCGGCAGCGGCACCCGCGACGCGATGCTCGGCCGCCGCGAGATCACGCTGGTCACCACGATCGACGTGGTGGCGTCACTGGTCCTGGTCGTCGCCGCCGGCGTCGGGGCGGTGCTGGCCGACGCCGAGGGCGTGCTCTGGGCGCTCGTGGTGGCCCAGGTGGCGATGACCCTGGTGTGGTGGGGCGTCTTCGTCGCGCGGGTGCGCGCCGGTGACCCACCGGTGGAGGAAGAGGCAGCGGAGGAAGCTGCGGCGGAGGAAGCGGCGGTGCCGTCAGCCGACGGTGTCGCGTAGCGCCGGGACCAGCCGGTCGACGAGCTCCAGGCGGCCGGCCTGGTTGAGGTGCTCGGTGCCGTCGCGCGGCTCGATGAACCGGTCGTCCGGCTGCGGGGTCACCGGCACGAGGGTCAGCAGGTCGCCGACCGCGTCGCGGAAGGTCTCCTCCATCAGTCGGTAGTTCTCGTCGACGTGCGCCGCGAACTCGGGGCCGATGATCCGCTCGCCGGCCTCGTACGGCATGTGGGTCCGGTAGCCCAGGACCGGCACGCCGAGCGCCTTGAGGTGCTTCCCGAGCAGCTTCCAGTCGTCGAGAGCGCCGGGGCGTGCGGCGTACTCGCCGTGGAAGTAGTCGAAGATCAGCGCGAGCTGCTCGGGGCTGGCCTCGTCGGCGTTGAAGCCCTTCAGGCCCTTGCGGTAGGCGCCGATCGTCTTCTCGCCGCCCCAGCGGGACGAGCGGAGGATCGCGTCGAAGCGGGCGTAGTCCTCAGGGGTCGGCGCCGGGCGCCGTACGTGGGCGAGGAGGTTGCGGACCCGCGGCGCCGCCGCCAGCGTGCGGCGGGCGTGCTGGTAGCCGAAGACCGGGTGCTCGCTGACGTGGAGGTGCGCGGCGGGCCGGATGGCCAGGGAGACCAGGACGGCCTTCGGCCGCGGCCGCCGGGCGAGCAGGCGAGCAGCCTCGCCCCACACTCCGGGTCCGTAGCCCGGGCCGTAGAGCTGGGCGACGCGCATCCCCGACTCGTCGGCCAGCATCTCCCCGAGCCGGCGCTTGTCCTCGTCGACGGGGGAGATGTGGATCAGCGAGGAGTCGCCGAGGTAGAGGACGTCGGTGTCGCCCTTGCGCAGCGTGGAGGCGACCTTGAGCGTGCTCACGATCGGGCGGTCGACGTTGTTGTGTGCCCAGGTGCGGACCTTGTGCCGCGGCTTCTGGAGGGCCGGCGAGCGCAGGGCCGCGGACAGCGAGACGGGCACAGAGGACTCCCTGGGGTGAGCGTGGTCGCGGGTGGGTGGTCAGCCGGTGGCGGTCAGCCGGTGGTGGACGCGGCCCGATGATAGGCGTCCGCGGTCAGCTCGGCGGTGCGATGCCATGAGAATTCCTTGGCTCGTCGCCGACCGGCTGCCCGTCGAGCGTCGGCGTGCTCCCGGTCGCCCAGCAGCCGCTCGAGCGCCGCGACGGTGCCGTCGAGGTCGTCCGGCCCGACCACGTCCGCCGCGTCCCCGGCGACCTCGAGCAGCGCGGGGGTGTCGCTGATCACGGTCGGGCAGCCGGCGGCCATCGACTCGATCAGCGGCAGCCCGAACCCCTCGTAGCGGGACGGGAACACGAACGCCTGCGCATTGCGGTACGCCGCCGGCAGGTCCTCGTCGCTCAGCTTGAGCACCCGGGTGCGGTCGGCGATGCCGAGCTCCCGGAGCCGGTCCGCCTCGTCCGGGAGCCCCGCGCCGGTCAGCACCAGGTGCAGGTCGGGGTCGCGCTCGGCGAGTGCCCGGAACGCCCGGAAGAGCAGGTCGACGTTCTTGTGCTCGGCGCGGTTGCCGACGTGCAGGAGGTAGCGCTCCGGCAGGCCCTTGACCGGTCGGTCGCTCGCGGCGAAGAAGTCCTCGGCGACCGCGAGCGGCGTGACCAGGACCGGCTTGTCGAGGTCGGGGTGGAAGCGGTGCAGGTCGCGACGGGTCGCCTCGGAGATGCAGACCAGCACGTCGCACGCCTCGAGGAACTGCCGCTTGACCTCGAGCGCTGCGCCGAGGTCCCCGAAGAGCTCAGGGAGGACCTCGAAGGTGAAGTCGTAGACCGTGGTCACCGACCGCGTGCGCTGCGCGTCCGGGAGGAGGGCGGCGTCGTACAACGGGAAATGGGTGACCTCGGCGCTCGCGGCGCGAGCGACGTGGCGCCGGTTGAGCCGCTCCAGGGCCGGCGCGCGCAGCCGACGGGGCAGCGGCAGGCTGCGGAAGCCGCGGTCGGTGGCGAGGGCGTGCACGTTGGTGAGATAGCGGTACGGCGTCACGGGTGCGATGCCGAGCGCCGGGTCCAGGTCGTACGCCGCGATCAGCTCGGCGACGTACCGGCTGATGCCGGAGCGGCGGTGCAGCATGAACGCCGTGCCGTCGAGCAGGACGTGCAACGGTGAACCCACTGTGCCCGACATGAGCCAGGATTCTAGGGTGGGCGCCATGGCCCCCGAGTCCGCACCCTTCGAGCCGAGCGAGACCCTCCGCCGTCTCTACCCCGAGGCGCAGGCCGGCGGCTTCACCCGCTACGACGGTTTCGTCGAGTTCTACACGCGTGTCAACGCCCTGCTCGACGAGGACAGCGTGGTGCTCGACTTCGGCGCGGGCCGCGGCGTCTGGGCGCACGAGCCGATCCCGGCCTTCTCCCAGCAGCTGCGCGCGATCCACACCCGGGTGCGCCGCTACGAGGGCGTCGACGTCGACGAGGCCGTGCTCGGCAACCCGACGCTCGCCGAGGCCAAGGTCATCGAGCCCGGCGACCCGCTGCCGTACGACGCCGGCACGTTCGACCTGGTGGTCGCCGACTACGTGCTCGAGCACGTCGCCGAGGAGGATGCGCCCGGTGTGGCCGCCGAGATCCTGCGGATCCTCAAGCCCGGCGGGTGGTTCGCCGCCCGCACGCCCAACAAGTGGGGGATGATCGGGATCGGGGCCAGGGCGGTGCCCAACGACCTGCACACGCGGGTCCTCAGGCGCCTGCAGCCCGATCGCAAGGCCGAGGACGTCTTCCCGGTCCGCTACAGCATGAACGGTCGCCGCCGGTTGCGGGCGCTGTTCCCCCCGCCGCACGATGTCGTGGTCTACGGGCACAGCTCCGAGCCGACGTACTTCGGGTCCTCGGTGGTCGCCTGGCGCGCGGCCCAGCTGGTCGACCGGCTGACACCGCCGCAGCTGGCGCCGACGCTGATGGTGTTCGTGCGGAAGGCAGGCTGAGCCGGCACCGGCTGCTGCACCGGCGGCCGGGCACTACTCACTTCCAGACGCGCACCCAGTCGACCTGGCTGCCGCTGGGGAACGGCGTCAAGAGGTTCGGGCTGTTCCACTCGGCGCCGACCGCCTGCGTCATCACGACGTAGAACGGGAGGTCGAACGGCTGCGGGGCCACCAGCGGCTTGGCCGGTGCCCAGGCGCGCTGGAAGCACTTGGTGCCGTCGTAGATGAACGACATCGACTTCGGGGTCCATTCGAGCGTGTAGGTGTGGAATGACCCCGGGTCGAGAACCGGACAGGTCAACCCCGTGTCCAGCAGCGTGCTGCCGCCGTAGTGCAGGCTCGGGAAGACATGGGTCGGCAGGATCGTGTAGTACTCGGCGACGTCGATCTCGCCGGAGTTCGGCCACGGCCCGTAGGTGTGCGCCTCGGGGTAGAGCCACAGGGCACTGTGCAGGCCGGGCAGGATCGTCGCGGGGAACCGGGCCCGGAACTCGAACCGACCGTAGGCCTGGGTGAACCTCTGCCAGGTGAGGACCGTTGCCGCCGTGTACTGCGAGGTGAAGCTCCCGCCAGGGGACGCACAGGTGAACGGCTCCGGCTCGCGGTGGGCGATGAGGTGGAGGGCACCGTCGCGGACGAAGACGTTGCGCGGGGAGTCGACGTAGCAGTCGGCGGCGCCCGTCGTGTAGCCACTGAACGCCGTGGTCTGCACGAACCACTTGTCGCGGTCGAGCTCCTTGCCGCCGAAGCCGTCGGCGAACGTGCACTGCCAGGTCCCGCCACCGGGCTTGGGCACGGTCGCCCCGCACGGCGCCGGGCTCTTCGGCGGCGCAGGTGCCATCCGCCGCCAGGTCCCCTGGGACGGCGGGAGGGGCTTGTCGTCGGCACGCACTCCGGGCGCCTGGCCGGCGATGAAGGTGAAGACCGCGACGCTCAGGGCCGCAGCGAGGTAATGGTGTGGACGTCCCATGCCGACTCCCCTTGGCGAAGACTCTGCGGTGGCAGTACCCCCAACCCCGAGATCAACTCCGGTGCCGACTCCTTGAGCATCGTGTCTCGAGTGTAGGGGAGCCAGCGCCACACGCGCACCGGCTGCCGGGCACCACTCACTTCCAGACGCGCACCCAGTCGATCTGGCTCCCGCCGGGGAACGGGGTCGAGGCGTTCGGGCTGTTCCACTCGGCGCCGACCGCCTGCGTCATCACGACGTAGAACGGGAGGTCGAACGGCTGCGGGGCCACCAGCGGCTCGGCAGGTGTCCACGCGCGCTGGAAGCACAGCCGGCCGTCGTAGATGAACGACATCGTCTGGGGCGTCCACTCCAGGACGTAGGTGTGGAAGGCCGACGGGTCGGCGACCGGGCAGTTCCAGCCCGTGTCCGCGGACGAGCTGCCGTCGTAGTGCAGGGACGGGAAGACCTGGTTCTGGACGGCGGTGAAGTACTCGGCGACGTCGATCTCGCCGGAGCTGGGCCACGGTCCGTAGCGGTGCGTCTCGGGGTAGAGCCACAACGCGCCGTGGAGCCCGGGCTGCGTGGTCGCGGGGAACCGGGCCCGGAACTCGTACCGCCCGTAGGTCTGGGCGAACCGCCGCCAGGTGAGGACGGTGGCGGCGGTGTGCTGGGAGGTGAAGTCGCCGTTCGGCGACTTGCACGTGAAGGGCGCGGCCTCACGGTGAGCGACGAGGTTGAGGACGCCGTTGCGGACGTGGACGTTGCGGGGCGAGTCGACGTAGCAGTCGGCGGCACCGGTGGTGTACCCGCTGAACGCCGTGGTCTGCACGAACCACTTCTCGCGGTCGAGCTCCCGGCCGCCGAAGCCGTCGGCGAACGTGCACTGCCAGGTCCCGCCGCCCGCCTTGGGCACCGTCGTCCCGCAGCTCGGCGCCGAGCCCGTGGGCGGCGCGGGAGCCATCTGCCGCCAGGTCCCCTGGGACGGCGGTAGGGGTTTGTCGTCGGCAAGCACTCCGGGCGCCTGGCTGGCGGTGAAAGTGAAGGCCGCTGCGCCGAGCGCGGCGACCAGGAAGAGCCGTGCACGCTTCATCGTTGGTTCCCCCTGTCGAGGCCCGGACACGACCGGACCCCCGTTGCGCACCCGAGATCACGCCGGCACCGTTGCGCCCGGTGCCGTGACGAGCGTAGTGGAGTCAGCGCCAGACGCGCACCCAGTCGACCTGGGTCCGTCCGGGGAAGGGGGTCGCGGCGGTGGGGCTGTTCCACAGTCCGCCCACGGCCTGGGTGAGGACGAGGTAGTACGGGATGTCGAACGGCTTCGGTGCCAACAGGTCGCCGGCGGGCGTCCACGAGCGCTGGTAGCAGAGCTTGCCGTCGTAGTAGAAGTGCATCCGTCGGGGTGCCCACTCCACCCTGTACGTGTGGTACCTCGACGGTTGCGCCACCGGGCAGTTCCACCCGGTGTCGGCCTCGGTGCGGCCGTTGTAGTGCAGCGACGGGTAGACCTTGTCCGGGATCCCCGTGTAGTGCTCGGCCACGTCGATCTCGCCGGAGTTCGGCCACGCACCGTAGGGCAGCTGCTGCGGGTAGAGCCACAGCGCGCTGTGCAGCCCCGGCACCCTGGTGGCGGGGAACTTCGCCCGGAACTCGAACCGGCCGTAGGCCTGGCTGAAGCGCTGCCAGGTGAGCACGGTCGCCGCGGTGTGGTTGGAGGTGAAGTCCTCGCCCGGGGACTCGCACGTGAAGGGCTCGGGCTCCTTCTGGGCCACCAGGTTGAGGGCTCCGTTGCTGACGTAGACGTTGCGCGGCGAGTCGACGTAGCAGTCGGCGCCACCGGTCGTGTAGCCGCTGAACGCCGTCGTCTGGACCACCCACTTCGAGCCGTCCAGGACGGTTCCGGCGAAGTCGTCGGAGAAGGAGCACCGCCAGAACCCTCCGCCGCGCTTCTTCAGCCGCGGTCCGCAGAAGGGCGCCGCTGCGGCCGACGTGGTCGGGCCGGCCGGTGCGGCCTTCACCGCAGTCGGTGCGTCCAGCGCCGCGACCGGCTCGGCGACCGCTCGAGCGCCGAGTGGCGCGGCGACGGCGGCGACAGCCGTGGCGGCGATGAAGAGGCGCAGGCAGGTGCGCAGGCGCGTACGCCCCATGGTCGGGTTCCCTCCCGGACGTACGAGCGGAGGGCCCCTCAACCCTCTGCTCGCATCGGCGTCCGATGTTTCCGGACGCTCTCTCACGAGAGTAGGACGATCGTCGGGAGGCGCGGGGGGGAAACGACGCCCCGGTCCGAAGTGGGTCCGGTCGACCGTCCGGACCCCCCTATATGACTACTCGGAGCTGCGCGACTTGGCCCGTTTGGCCGGCGCAGCGACCTCCTTGGCCGGCTGCGCCTTGGGCTCGGCCGGGCTGGTCTCCTCGTAGTAGTAGTAGTAATAGGAGCCGACCGCGCGCTTGGCGACCATGTTGACCACGACGCCGTACAACCGGCTGCCGACCTGCGTGACCCGGCTGATCGCCTCGCTCACCTGGTCGCGCGTGGTGTTCCCGTGGCGGATGACGAGGATCGTCCCGTCCGCGAGCGTCGACAGGACCGAGGCGTCGGCGACCGGCAGCAGCGGCGGCGCGTCGATGATGACCATGTCGTACGACGTCCGCAGCCTCCGGAGGAGGTCGTGGGTGACCCGCGACTGCAGGATCTCGGTCGGGTTCGGCGGCTTGGCGCCCGACGCCAGGACGTGGAGCCCGCTCGGCTCGTGCACCTGGATCGCGTCGGCGAGGTCGGTCTTGCCGACGAGGGCGGTGGTGAGACCGATCGCCGGGTCGAGACCCAGCGAGCTCGCCACCCGCGGCCGCCGGAGGTCGGCGTCCACGATCAGGGTGCTGCGGCCGGTCTGGGCGAGGGCGACGGCGAGGTTGGTCGCGGTCATCGTCTTGCCCTCGCCGGGCACCGCGCTGGTGATCACCAGGCACCGCGGCCGGTGGTCGAGGTCGACGAACTGCAGGTTCGTCCGCAGCAGCCGGAACGCCTCGGTGCGGGCCGCGAAGCCGCCGAGGTCGGTGAGCAGCGGCGCGGTCCGGATGTCGTTGTCGTAGCCGATGCTGGCGAGCACCGGCGCCTCGGTCAGCTCCGCCACGTGGTCGGCCGTGCGGATCGTCCGGTCGAGGAGCTCGCGGGCCACCGCGAGCGCAGTGCCGATGAGCAGGCCGATCAGCAGGGCGACGACGTAGTTGATCGCGATCTTGGGGCTGACCTGGTCGGGGTCGTAGCTCGCCTGACTGGTCACCGCGGCCGTGATCTGCGAGTCCTCGGAGGTGCCGCCCTCCGGGGTCTCGAGGTCGGCGATGTAGCCGGTGAACTGCTCGGTGATCACCTTGGCGATGGTCTGCGCCCGCCGCGCGTTCGTGTCGGTGACGGTGATGTCGATCAGGGCGGTGCTCTCGACCACCTCGGCGTCGATCTTCCCGGCGAGCTGGCCGGGCGTCATGTCGAGGTCGAGCTGGTTGATGACCCGGTCGGCGAGCTCGGTGCTCTCGGCGAGGTCGGCGTACGACGTCGCCCGGTTGTTGGTGAACAGCAGCGCGGCGTACGCGTCGGTGGTGTCGCGCACGTCGACGGACAGGAAGATCTGCGCCTTCGACTGGTACTGCGGCGTCACCAGGAGGTTGATGCCGGTGGCCACACCCATCGTGACGACCAGGACCGCGACGACGGTGCGCCAACGTCGCCTCAGGACGAGGAGGAACTGCTTGAAGTCCAAGACCGACCCTTGCGTTCGTGTGTCTGCATTCGAATGAGCGTGCGGAGAGTGCCTGCACCCCCGAGCAGACAGCGCCCGGCATGGCCGGACCCGTGGATAGTAACGACACGCATGCCGTCGGGTTAGCAGCGCGCGGCCACGTCGCATGCGGCATGCTTCGCGTGTGCCAGAGGTACGACGACGCCGCCGCGGTCATGTGCTCCGGCGGATCCGTCGGCTCCGCCACCGACGTCCCGCCGTTCTGGTCGGCGGCGGCCTGCTCGGCGTCGCCGTACTCCTCCTTCTGTGGGCGGCGTGGAACACCTGGTCGCTGTCGCGCGACCTGGCCGCCGTGGAGTCCGAGGCGCAGGTGCTGCGCGCCGCGCTGGTGCGCGGCGACCCCGACGGGGCGCGGCAGGCGCTGGAGGACTACCAGGACGCGGCGGAGTCGGCGGAGGACCGGACCGACGGGCCGACCTGGTGGACGGTCGAGCGGGTGCCGCTCGTCGGCGACGACGCGGAGGGCGTCGAGGTCGCCGCGCGGGTGCTGGCCGACCTCGGCCGCGACGGCCTGCCCCCACTCGTCGACGCCGCCGACCAGGTCACCGCGAAGGCGTTCCAGCCGAAGGACCACGTGTTCCCGCTCGAGGCCGTCGCCGCCGTCCAGGAACCTGCCCGGCAGAGCGAGGAGGCCTTCGCCGCGGCCGACACCGATCTCGGTGCGGTCGACACCACTGGCTTCACCGGCCCGATCCGCACCCAGTTCGAGAAGCTGCACGAGCTGGTGACGAGCGGGCGGTCGACGCTCGACTCGGCCTACCGCGGGGCCCGGCTGATGCCGGAGCTGCTCGGTGCCGACGACCCCCGCCACTACCTCCTGGTCTTCCAGAACAACGCGGAGATCCGCAGCGCGGGCGGCCTGGCCGGGTCGGTGTCCCTCATCCGTGCGGCCGACGGAGACGTCGACATCGTCGAGCAGGAGGGCACCTCGCAGTTCGGCGAGCTCGCCGAGCCGGTGCTGCCGGTGACGCGGGACGAGCGGAACCTCTTCGGCGACATCCTCGGCACCTACTTCATGAACGCCAGCCTCACACCGGACATCCCGCGCGCCGCCGAGCTGATGGCAGCCCGGTGGACGCGGGAGGTCGGCGGGCAGGTGGACGGGGTGTTCTTCGTCGACCCGGTCGCGGTGTCCTACCTGCTCAGCTCGCTGGGGTCGGTCGAGGTTCCCGGCTACGCGCCGGTCGACACGGCCAACGTCGTGCCCGCGGTCGAGAACCAGATCTACCTCACGACGGCCGACCGGGAGGCGCAGGAGGACTACCAGAACGCCGTCGCCGAGGCGGTCTTCGACGCGTTCGCCGAAGGTCGGGGCGACCCGGTCGACCTGATCGACAACCTGGTCCGCGCGGTCGGCGAGGGACGCGTGCGGATGAACGTCTTCGACGAGGAGCAGCAGCGCACGAACCTCGCGGGGGAGCAGATCGCGGGGGAGCTCTCCGTCCAGCGGCCCGGGCCCAGCGTCGGGATCTACCTCAACGACACCACCGAGTCGAAGATGTCCTACTACCTCGACTACCAGGCAGGCGTGGTCGCCCGCTCCTGCACCGGCGACCGCCAGGACCTGGTCGGCACGATGACGCTCACCAACGACACCCCGCCCGACGCCGCGTCGCTGCCGCCGAGCGTCACGGGCTACTTCCCGCACAACGACGACGTCCCGCCCGGGGGCCAGTCCGTCCTCATCTACCTGATGAGCCCGTCCGGCGGCACCGTCACCGACATCGAGATCGACGGCCGTGACGTCGGCGAGCCGGCGGTCACGGAGTACGAGGACCGCAGCGTCGCGTCGATCCCGCTCACCCTCGACCCGGGGCAGTCGGTCACGATCGAGTTCGCGATGCGCACGGGTCGCAGCCAGGCAGGTGAGATCCGGCTCGACGTGACCCCCGGCGCTCGGGCGGGCACGGAGTCGGAGGTCGTCCCGTCGGCGTGCAGGTACTGAGCGTGCCCATTATGTGGACATCTGTCTCAGGATGCGGTACGGCGGATGGGTCCCGCGCCGATCTCGCCCTACTCTGATCGGCATGTCGACGACCCTGCTGACCAAGCGACGCGCAGTGGACAACTGCCGCGTGAGCTCGGCGCTGTGTCGTCGCCCCTGAACGGGGCGGCTCCCCGGTCCACCGGGACCCGATTCCGCGGGTGATGCCCCGCGGCCGCCGTACCAGGCCCGTCGCGTGCCTGCCCGGCCTCCTCGACTCTCCAGCAGCATTCGCAGCATCCGCACGTCACCTGCACAACGATCCCGATAGGAACTCATCATGAGCCGCGAGAACTCGCTCGTCACCGCCCAGTGGGTGGAGGACAACCTGGACAACCCGAAGGTGGTGCTGGTCGAGGTCGACGAGGACACCACGTCCTACGACAAGGGCCACATCAAGGGCGCCATCAAGCTCGACTGGACCACCGACCTGCAGGACCAGGTCCGTCGGGACTTCGTCAACAAGGCGCAGTTCGAGGCGCTGCTCTCCGAGCGTGGCGTCTCCAACGACGACACGGTCGTGCTCTACGGCGGCAACAACAACTGGTTCGCCGCCTACGCCTACTGGTACTTCAAGCTCTACGGCCACCAGGACGTCAAGCTGCTCGACGGCGGCCGCAAGAAGTGGGAGCTCGACAGCCGCGAGCTCGTCGCCGAGCTGCCGGCGCGCGAGGCGACCGCCTACACCGCGACCGAGCAGGACCACACGATCCGCGCGTTCCGCGACGAGGTCGTCGAGGCGATCGGCACCCAGAACCTCGTCGACGTCCGCAGCCCCGACGAGTTCGCCGGTCGGCTGCTCGCCCCGGCCCACCTCCCGCAGGAGCAGGCCCAGCGCGCCGGTCACATCCCGACCGCTGCCAACGTCCCGTGGAGCAAGGCGGCCAACGACGACGGCACCTTCAAGTCCGACGACGACCTGAAGACGATCTACACCGAGGCCGGCGTCGACTGGTCCAAGGACACCATCGCCTACTGCCGGATCGGTGAGCGCTCCTCGCACACGTGGTTCGTGCTCAAGGAGCTGCTCGGCGAGGAGAACGTCAAGAACTACGACGGCTCCTGGACCGAGTACGGCTCGCTGGTCGGCGTTCCGGTCGTCCTCGGCGACGAGCCCGGTGAAGCCTGATGTGCGGCGCGACGACGGGCGGTCTCTCGCTCGACGGTGTCAACGTGGCCAAGGAAGCGGTCATCCAGGGCCAGGTCCTGCGCGGGACCGGAGCCGGTGCGGAGCCCGTGGCGAGCGCCTACGTGCGGCTGCTCGACCGCAGCGGCGAGTTCACCGCCGAGGTCCCGACCTCGGCGACCGGTCACTTCCGGTTCTTCGCCGGCGACGGTGAGTGGACGCTGCGCACGCTCGCTCCCAAGGCGGACCCGGTCGACACGGTCGTCCAGGCCGCGGTGGGCAGCGTCGCCGAGGTGACGGTCAACATCTGAGATCTCGATGAGCAGATGACGGCGGCTCCCGGAATGCCGGGGGTCGCCGTCGTCGTTGGAGGACACCGTGACCGGAATCGTCGTACTCGTGCTGGCCGTGCTCGCCGCGGCCGGTTTCGGCCTGTACCGGCGGCGGGTCGACGGCCGGTTCAAGGGTCTCGACACGCCCTCGCCCAGCGACGGGGACCCGGGGGTGTGGGAGCACCTCGCCACGGCGCTGCCCGCCGAGCGGCTGGGGGAGCGGGCGACGCTCGTCCAGTTCTCCTCGGCGTTCTGTGCTCCGTGCCGAACCACCCGGACGGTCCTGGCCGACGTGGCGGCGCGGGAGGACGGCGTCCGCCACGTCGAGGTCGACGCCGAGGAGCACCTCGAGCTGGTCCGGGCCCTGGACGTACGCCGAACGCCGACCACCCTGGTGCTCGACGACGCCGGGCGCGAGCTGCTCCGGGCCGCGGGCGCGCCGCGCAAGGAGCAGGTGCTCGCCGCGCTGCCGGGAGTGGCCGGATGAGCGGCATCGATCCCCGCGGGCCCCGCTTCACCGCCACGGTCACCGTGGTCCTGATGGCGGCTGCCCTCCTCCTGCCCACGCCGGTGTCGACCGTCCTGGTCGCGGTCCAGGCGGTGTTCTTCGCGATCGGCGCGGGGCTGGGCGTGCAGCACACCCCGACCGGTCTCGCGTTCCGGACGTTCGTCCGGCCGCGGTTGGCACCGCCGGACCAGCTCGAGGATCCGCGGCCGCCGCGCTTCGCCCAGGGCGTGGGCCTCGTCTTCGCTGCCGTCGCGCTGGTCGGCTACCTCACGGGCGCGGTCGTCGTCGCCCAGGTCGCCGTCGGCTTCGCGCTGGTCGCCGCCATCCTCAACGCGGCCTTCGGGTTCTGCCTCGGGTGCGAGATGTACCTGCTCGGGCTGCGGCTGACGCGTCGTACTGCCTGAGCCCCGTCGGGCCCGGGTGGTTCGGGTTGGTCGGGTCGGGTCGGGTCAGAGCATGCGGATCGCGACCTGCGCGAAGTACTCGTTGGTCACGCCGATCACCTCGTAAGAGCGGCGGTAGGCCGAGCAGTAGTCGCGCAGCGCGGCGAACTCGTTGAGGACCGAGGAGAACTCGTCGAACACGACGATCGACCCCGGGACGAGGAGGTCGTCGAGCCGGGTGAGGACGTAGAGCGTCGAGGAGTAGATGTCGGCGTCCATGTGGAGGACGAACTGGGCGTCCGGCTGGGGCTGGTAGCCCTCCAGGAATCCCATCAGGGTGTCCTGGAAGAGGCCCTTGACGAACTCGACCCGGGTGTCGTCGATGTCGGGCGTGCCCCCGTGGACGTCGAAGGTGCGCGCTCCGATGTCGCTGAACCGCAGCCAGTCCTCGGGCAGCCCCTCGAACGTGTCGAACCCGACGAACCGCGACTCTGCGTGGGTGTTGAGCGCGATCCAGTGGCGCAGGGACTCGCCCATGAAGACACCGAACTCGAGGTAGTCGACCGGCTTGTCGCCGACGGCCGTCTTCTGCACGTGGTCGTGCAGCTGCAGCCGGTGGTCGAACGCAGGGCAGTCGTCGGGGACGTTCGCCCGTCGCCAGGCCTCGACCTTCGGGAGGTTGTAGAGGACGTCGAGCCGCGTGCCGGTGCGGCCGACCTTGGCGACGGCGACCTTCGCCCGCGAGCGGAGCGCATGGATCATGGGGGGAGCCATCATGGGGGGAGCCTTTTCTGTTGTGCTGCAGCAAGCCCCCCCAGGCTGGGACATCCTAGGCACAGTCGACGGTCGTCCACTGCTGAATCTGGCCGCAGCCGGAGCGAGGTGCCGGACAGGATCCGGTTTGGTCAGCGCTCCAGCCACACGGTGAACGGCCCGTCGTTGACCGAGGCGACCTCCATCTGGGCACCGAAGACCCCGCGCTCGACGTGGGTCCCGAGTCGCTCGAGCTCGGTGCAGACCGCTTCGTAGAGCGGCTCGCTGACCTCGCCGGCCGCCGCTGCGACCCACGTCGGACGGCGGCCCTTGCGTGCGTCGCCGTACAACGTGAACTGGGAGACCACCAGCACCGGGGCGCCCTCGTCGCCCACGGACCGCTCGTCGGGGAGGATCCTCAGGTCGCGGATCTTGCGGGCCATCCAGGTGACCTCGGCCGCGCCGTCGCCGTGGGTGATGCCGAGGTAGACCAGGAGGCCGGGTCCCTCGATCGCGCCGACCACCTCGCCGTCGACCGTCACCGACGCCGACCGGACCCGCTGCAGGACTGCTCGCACGGGGCCGAGGATCCCACGGGGTCACGTGGGTGAGGAACTCGGTTGTCCGCCGGCACCAGGCGCCGGGGGAGCACCGGATTGCGGTCGCTGCGCGTGATCCAGGCGGCCATCCACAGGGCTGTCGTGGGTGGCTGGTGGATCTGGTCGCGGGGGTGCAGCGTCCTCGCATGTACGACGAGCACGCGCTGCACTTCCTGTTGCGCTCGGTCCAGTCGGGTGTCGTTGCGCGCTGGCAGCTGCTCGAGCTCGGCGGGACGGACAACGACATCGAGCGGATGCTGCGCCGGCGGGAGCTCGCCCAGGTCCATCCCGGGGTGTACGTCGACCACACCGGGCCGCTCACGAGGAAGCAGCGCGAGTGGGCGGCCCTTCTGCTGTACTGGCCCGCCGCTCTCGCACTGGAATCCGCACTGGCGCACCTGGGGGCGTTGCCGGTGCCCCCGCGGGAGGTCCAGGTCGCGGTTGCCGACTGGCGGCGGCTCAAGGAGGTGCCGGGGACCCGGATCCAGCTGGTGCCGCAATTCGAGCAGCGCTGCGAGCTGGTACGACGACCGCCGCACGTGCACCTGGAGCATGCGCTCATCGACGTCATGGAGCTGCGGATGAGGGACGAGGACGTGGCGGGTGCATTCGCGCTCCTCGCGCAGGTGTGCGGCAGCCGCCGTACTCTGCCGGAATGGGTCGAGCGGGCGCTCGCCGACCGCCGCCGGGTCACCGGGCGCAAGATCATCGAGGGTCTCGTCGCCGACCGGCGGGACGGGCTGTGCTCGGTGCTGGAGCGCGGATACCGCGACCGTGTCGAGCGCCCGCACGGATTCCCGCGGCGGCGTCGACAACGGGTGAGTCGGTCGACCGGCGGACGCACCGAGCAGGACGTCAACTACGAGGAGCAGGGCGTGATCGTCGAGCTCGACGGTCGGACGTTCCACGACGACCCCGAGGCCCGGGACCGGGACGCGATGCGCGACCTCGCCGAGCTTGCGACCGCTGACGCGGTGACCGCTCGCGTGACCTACGGGCTGGTCTTCCGCGACCAGTGCCGCACGGCGCACTGGATCGCGCAGATCCTGCGCCGCCACGGCTGGACCGGAACCCCTCGGCGGTGTCCGCGGTGCCCTGACTAGGTGTTCCGTCACCAACCGCGTCAATTCGGTGCTGCGCCGGCACCACGCGCCGGGGGAGCACCGATTTGATCGCTGTTGGCCAGCAGTCGGTCCCGGCGCCGCCGTCGCCGCGGAGCGCTCCCCCCGCGGGCCGGGATCGTCTGACAACCTGCCACGATGGCGTCGTGACCGTCCCCCGCGAAGCCCTCCTGATCACCGTGGCCCCCACCGGCGCCGAGACGTCCAAGCAGGACTGCCCGCAGCTCCCGACGACCCTGGCCGAGCTGGTCCGGACTGCGCAGGAGTGCGAGCAGGCGGGCGCGGCGATGATCCACATCCACATCCGCGACGACGAGCACCGGCCGACCCTCGACCTGACCCGGCTGACGGACACGGTGCAGGCGCTGCGGGAGAGCACCGACCTGGTCGTCCAGCTCTCGACGGGCGGCTCGGTGCACGACCCGCTGGAGGCGCGCCTGAAGGTGCTCGACGCCGCCCCCGACTCGTGCAGCCTCACCATGGGCACCACCAACTTCGGCGACGACGTGTTCAGCAACCCGTGGCCGTTCGTGTGCGACCTCTACCAGCTCAGCCAGGAGCGCGAGGTCGTCCCCGAGTTCGAGCTGTTCGACCTCGGCCAGGTGACGGCGCTGGGCCGGCTGCTCGACCGCTACGGCCTGCCGTACGGCGGCAAGGTCCACTGCGACTTCGTGATGGGCGTCCCCGGCGGGATGCCCGGTACGGCGGACGCGCTCGTCGCCGGCCTCGCCGCGCTCCCACCCCAGGTCACCAGCTGGTCGGCCACCGGCATCGGACGTACGACGCTGCCGGTGGCCCTCGCCGCGCTGAGCAAGTCCGGCCACCTCCGCGTGGGCATGGAGGACGTGCTCACCATCAGCCGGGGGGTGCCCGTCGAGAGCAACCGCCAGCTGGTCGAGCGCGTCGTGGCGCTCGGGGAGCTCGCCCAGCGGCGTCCGATGACGACCGGTGAGGCACGCACGCTGCTCGGCCTCGCCTGAGCGGCTGCCTGACCGGCTCCCCGACCGGCCGCCACCCCTACCCCGAACGGTCGATATTTCGGGGTTCCGCCGCGAAGGCAACCAACCTGCTCCTACGCTCGTCTGAGTCTTATGACAGGCCGCAACCAGGCCAGAACACGCACCCCGGGGGAGGGACCGCCGATGATTCGCCGCGCACTTCTGGTGCTGCTGACGCTCGCGGTCGCCTCGATGATCGTCCAGGCCGCGATGGGCCGCACCACCGCGGCCGACGACCCCCCGAGCGGCGTGGCACGAGCCGCCGAGCCGGGGCGTCCCAACATCGTCCTCATCACCACCGACGACCAGGCCGTCACCGATCTGCGCTGGATGCCCGAGACCACCCGGCTGCTCCGTGACGCCGGCCTCGACTTCCGGCAGATGCTCTCCCCGCACCCGTTGTGCTGCCCCGCGCGCGCGGAGATCCTCACCGGTCAGTACGCGCAGAACAACGGCGTCCGCTCCAACGGCGGCCCCTACGGCGGGCTCGCCGCCCTGGCCGATCCCGAGAACACGCTCGGCACCTGGCTCCAGGCGGGCGGCTACCGCACGGGGCTGATCGGCAAGTACCTCAACCAGTACTCCGACGCGGACGGCGTCCAGCCCGGGTGGGACTACTGGAACGTCGCCGCCAACAACGCCTTCGGCTACCGCTCGTTCGTGATGTACGACAACGGCACGCGCCGCCGCTTCGAGCGGTCGGACGGCGCCTACAGCACCGACTACGTCACCGACCACACTGTCGAGCAGATCGACGAGTGGTCCGGCGAAGAGGCCGACGGCGACCAGCCCTTCTTCCTCTGGGCGTCGTACTACGCCCCGCACGGGCTGTGTGGCGAGGGGGCGGGATGCGCTGCGCCGCCCGAGCCGGCCCGCCGCCACGAGCGCGAGCTCACCGACGTCCGGTCCCCGCACCTGCGCGCACGATCGGCCACCGCACCGCTCCGCGATGCCGCCCCGATCGTCGACCGCGCGTTGAGCCGGCTGCCCTCCCGGGCCGCCCTGCAGCGGCACTTCACCCGCCGCATCCAGGCCCTGCAGTCGGTCGACGAGGGCGTCGCCCGGATCCTCGGCGCGCTCGAGGCGCAGGGCGAGCTCGACAACACCTACGTCATGTTCACCTCCGACAACGGCTACCTCCTCGGCGAGCACCACTACCTCGGCAAGGTCGTCCCCTACGAGGAGTCGCTGCGCGTCCCGTTGTTCGTCCGCGGCCCCGATGTGCCGGCGGGCGCCGTACGCCGCCAGCCGGTGACCACCGTCGACCTGGCGCCCACGATCCTCGACCTCGCCGGCGCGACCCCCGGCCGGGACGTCGACGGCCGCAGCCTCATGCCGAGTGTCCGCGACCACGCCCTCGCGGGCGACACGGTGCTCATCCAGGGCGGTCCGCCGGCCGGCGAGCCGAACCCGAAGCCGTGGCTCTACCGCGGCGTCCGCACGGAGCGCTACACGTTCGTCTCCTGGAAGATGTACGCCGGCGGCCGGCCCTTCTACGAGCTCTACGACCGCGTGCGCGACCCCGCCCAGATCCACAACCTGTGGCGTGACGACCGCTACCGCGGGGTCAGGCGCGCACTGATGCGGCGTACCGCTGCCCTCGCCGGGTGTTCCGGCGCGGACGCCTGCTTCCGCGACTTCGGCCCGCTGCCGGCCCCGCGTCGCTAGGTCCCCTGGTCAGTAGACGAGCGCCTGCGCCCCGTCGCGCAGCGCCTCCTCGACGAACACCGCCGCGCCCGCGATCCGGACGCCCGGCAGCAGGTCGGCCTCGGTGAGCGAGCGCCGTGCCGCGCACTGCCCGCACACCGTGAGCGTCCCGGCCGCGAGCACCGCGTCGATGAGGTCGGCGAGCGGCGTGGCCAGGGGCAGGTCGAGGTCGGCCGCGCGCCCCGGCACGGCCAGCCAGGCCGCCTCGCCGGTGAGCCACAGGCTCACCTCGGCGCCGGCGGTGGCGGCGGTCGCGGCGACGGTGAACCCCTGGTTGCAGCGCTCCGGCGCCTCGACCCCACAGGTGACCTTGACGACGAGTGCGCGGCTCATGGGCCCACCGTAACGAGCCCCGGCAGGCGCGCCGGCCCTGCGACTAGACTCGAGCATCGTGGCCTTCGAGATCCCTGAGAACCTGCACCCCAACTGCGGACCGATCGCCTGGATGCTGGGCACCTGGCGCGGCAACGGCCACGGCGACTACCCGACGATCGAGAAGTTCCAGTTCGGTCAGGAGCTGATCTTCACCCACGACGGTCGGCCGTTCTTCCACTACATGTCGCGGTCCTGGATCATCGACGAGGACGGCGAGAAGGTGCGCGACGCCGCGGTCGAGTCGGGCTTCGTCCGCGCGACCGGTGAGGGCAAGCTCGAGATGGTGCTTGCCGTCAACACCGGCTTCGCCGAGATCTGGTACGGCGCCGCAGAGGGCGGCAAGGTCGAGCTGCGCTCCGCGGGCATCGGCTTCACCGAGTCGGCCAAGGAGGTCACCGAGGGGCACCGCCTCTACGGCAACGTCGAGGGCGAGCTCCTCTACGCCTACGACATGGCCGCCATGGGCCAGCCGCTCCAACCCCACCTGTGGGCGAGGCTGCAACGTGCCTGAGGGTGACTGGCGCGCGACGCTCCGCGAGCGGGGCTACCGGCTCACGCCGCAGCGCGAGCTCATCCTCGGTGCGGTCGACGAGCTCGGCCACGCCACCCCCGACGAGGTGCTCGCCCACGTCCAGCGGCGGGCGTCGACGATCAACGCCTCCACCGTCTACCGCACGCTCGAGGTGCTCGAGGAGCTCGGTCTCGTCCGGCACGCGCACCTGAGTGACCGTGCGCCGACGTACCACTCCGTCCGCGGCCACGAGCACTTCCACCTCGTCTGCCGCGAGTGCCGCAAGGTCGTGTCGGTCGATGCGGCGGAGGCCGCGCCGTTCGTGGAATCCCTGGCCACCCGGCACGCGTTCACCCCAGACCTGGGGCACCTGGCCGTCTTCGGCCGGTGCCACGATTGCCAAGCTCCCGAGGAGACCCCATGACCAGCCCACTGCTGCACCTTCCCGGCGCCGTCGCCGGTGACGGCATCGACGCGGGGGTGGCGGCGCACTACGGATCCTTGTACGGCGAGCAGCGCGCACTCGCCGCGGGGGAGGGCTTCGTCGACCTGTCCCACCGCGACGTGCTGCGGATCAGCGGGCCGGACCGGCTCACCTGGCTGCACTCGCTGACGACCCAGGCCTTCGAGGGGCTCCAGCCGGGCGTGTGGGCGCACGCGCTGGTGCTGAGCCCGCAGGGTCACGTCGAGCACGCGTTCGCCGGCGTCGACGACGGCGAGGCGTTCACCGCGCACACCGAGCCGGGCCGCGCGGCCGCGCTGATCGACTACCTCGAGCGGATGAAGTTCATGACGCGGGTCGAGATCGCCGACGTCACCGACGAGGTCGCGGTCTGCTGGCGGCCCGCGGGTCGCTACGACCTGGTGCCGCGCGACCAGCTGGAGGCGTACGCCGCGGCGGCCGGCCCCGCCGCCGGTAGCTGGGCGTTCGAGGCGCTGCGCATCGAGCGCGGCGAGCCGCGGTTCGGGATCGACACCGACGAACGCACCATCCCCAACGAGGTCGGCTGGCTCGCCGACGAGCCGTGGGGTGCGGTGCACCTCGACAAGGGCTGCTACCGCGGCCAGGAGACGGTCGCGCGGGTGCACAACCTCGGTCGGCCGCCGCGCAGGCTGACCCTCCTGCACCTCGACGGGTCCGAGAACCGGCTCCCCGCGGCCGGCGCGCCGGTGACCGCCCCGGGCGCCCCCAAGGCCCTCGGGGCCGTCGGCTCCTCGGCCCGCCACCACGAGCTCGGCCCGATCGCGCTCGCGCTGCTCAAGCGCAACACCCCAGTCGACGCCGCTCTCGAGGTCGACGGCCTGCCGGCTGCCCAGGAGGTCATCGTCGACCCCGAGATCGGGCTGCACTTCCGTCCGTCGCGCTGACCTGCCGGCACCCGTTGGATCGGGTCGCACCGGTCAGGGCAGGCGGCCGGCTGCCTCCACGAGCCCGCGGACCCGGGCGGCGAGGTCCTTGTCGAAGGCACCGGCGGGCGCCTGCCAGGTCCAGTTGCCCTCGGGGGTGCCGGGGATGTTCATCCGGCTCGCGCTGTCCAGGCCGAGCAGGTCCTGGGCTGGTACGACGGCCAGCCGAGCCGGCGACTGCAGGGCGAGGCGGATCAACGCCCAGGGCATCTCCTCGTCGGGGTCGACGAGGCTGGAGCGGACCAGGCCGCGGGTGTGGTCGTCGAGCTGCTGCCACCACCCGACGGTGGTGTCGTTGTCGTGGGTGCCGGTGTAGATGACGCTCTGCTCGTCGTGGTGCTGGGGCAGGTAGGGGTTGTCGGGGCTGCCGTCGAAGGCGAACTGCAGGATCTTCATCCCGGGCAGCCCGAACCGGAGCCGCAGCTCGTCGACCTCCGGGGTGATCACGCCGAGGTCCTCGGCCACCAGGGTGCCGGGTCCGGCGGTGTCGACGAGTGCCGAGAGGATCTCGGCGCCCGGCCCGGGGACCCACCAGCCGTCGCGGGCGGTCTCGGCGTCGACCGGTACGTGCCAGGCGGCCTCGAAGCCGCGGAAGTGGTCGATGCGGACGAGGTCGAAGAGGTCGCGCTGGCGGTCGATCCGCCTCCGCCACCACGCGAAGCCGTCGGCGGCCATCCGGTCCCAGTCGTAGTGCGGGTTGTTCCAGAGCTGGCCGTCCACCGCGAAGTAGTCGGGCGGGCACCCGGTCACGGTGACCGGCGAACCGTCCTCGCTCAGCACGAAGAGCTCCCGGGAGGCCCACACGTCGGCGCTGTCGAGCGACACGAAGATCGGGAGGTCCCCGAAGAGGCGCACGCCCTTGGAGGTGGCGTACTCGCGCAGCCGTGTCCACTGCACCGCGAAGACCCACTGCTCGAAGCGCAGCTCCTGCAGGCGGTCGGCGGCCGGCGCGAGCGTCTCGGCGACGGCCTCCGGGTCGCGGTCGCGCAGGGCCGGGGCCCAGGTCGACCACAAGGTGTGGCCGAGGTGCTCGCGGAGGGCGGTGAACTCGACGTACGGCTCCAGCCAGTCGCTCTGCTCCGCGCACCACGACACGAAGGCGGCCTGCTGCTCGGCGTCCAACGACGACGGGTCCTCGAGGCCGTGCGCGGCCTGGTGCTCCCGGCTGATCAGCTGGGGGTTGCCGGCCATCGCCGACGGCGCGTTGTACGGCGACCCGTCCCCGTCGTGGGTCGGCACCAGGGGCAGCACCTGCCAGACCGAGCAGCCGGCGTCGGCGAGGAAGTCGACGAAGCGGTAGGCCTCGTCACCGAGGTCGCCGGAGGCCGTGTCCGCCGCGGTCCCGCGCCCCGGCAGGGAGGTCACGTGCAGCAGCACCCCCGCCGACCTCGCGTCGATCGGCCTGCCATCCGCGCCCATGTGTCTCCTCTGTCTCCTCGGGTCGAGTCGTCGAGAGCAACCCTTGCGCCTCGACGCATCGCCTCGGCAAGGTGCCCGTCAGGCGGACCCGGCGAGGGTGCGGGTACGACGCCGCTGGTTGAGGTCGGACCGTTAACCCCCCGGTCCCCTCCCGGCCACGGCCGCGACGGGCGACCGTCAACCGCGGTGACCAGGGTGAGGGCTTGTGCTCGGGCAGCGGTTGGTGGCGTTCGTCGACGCGCCCGGGTTCGTCCCCGCCGCGTTCGCGGTGGCATTCGTGGCCGGTGCCGCGCACGCCCTCGGGCCGGGCCACGGGAAGAGCCTCGCGGCGGCGTACCTCGTGGGCACCGGCGGCAAGGTGCGCGACGCCGCCTGGCTCGGCGTCAGCGTCGCGGTGATGCACACCGTCTCGGTACTGGTGATCGCCGTCGCGTGGACGTTCTTCTCGCTCTCCGACCTGGTCCGGCTCGGCGCGCTCACCACCGCCCTGCAGCTGGTCGGCGGCCTGCTGGTGGTCGGCGTCGGCGGGTGGCTCTTCCGGCGCCACCTCGGCCGGCACCCTGATCACGGCCACGGCCACGGCCACGGCCACGGCCACGGCCACGGCCACGGCCACGGCCACGGCCACGGCCACGGCCGGGCCCCGAGCCGACCCGGCCTCGTCCTGCTCGGCATGTCGGGCGGCCTGACCCCGTCGCCGGCGGCGTTCCTGGTGCTGATCACGGGGCTCTTCGCCGGCCGGTCGGGCTTCGCGCTCGCGCTGGTGATCACGTTCGGCCTGGGCCTGGCGACGGTGCTCTTCGGCGTCGGGCTGCTCGCCCTGGCCGGCCGCAACGTCGTGGTCCGCGCGGCCGGGTCCCGCCGGACGCTGGCGCTCGCGACCAGGGTCGCGCCGGTCCTGGCGGCCGTCAGCATCACCGTCATCGGCCTGGTCGTCGCGTCGGCCGCGGTCGCGGACCTGGTGGCCGCCGCATGAGTACGACGCCGCAGACCCACCCGTTCGGCGACCCCCAGACCGTCACCGTGGACGCCGCGGGCAGCACGGTCACCGTCCACTGGGAGGTCGGCGGCCTCGACGACCTGACCGTCCTCGGAGTCGACCTCGGCGTGCTGCCCGAGGACCGGGTCCTGCTCGACGGCGCGATCCTCCCGGAGGACGACGACCCCGCCACGGTGGGGGAGTCGGACGAGTTCGCCGACTACCTGCTCGACCGGATCGCCGTCACCAGCGACGGCGAGGACTGCGCCGGCGAGGTCGCAGAGGTCGGCGACGAGGGTGGCGCCGACGTCGAGTTCACCTGCGCGGCCCCGGTCACCAGCGCCGAGGTCACCGTCCGCACGCTGACCGACCTGCATCCGGCGTACCGCACCCTCGCCTCGGGCCCCGACGGCCAGCGCGCCGTCTACGGCAGCGACGCCGAGACCCACACCTGGACCTTCGACCCCACCGCCGCCACGAGCACGACACCCCGACCCGCCCCCGCGGACGACGACCTCGGCCAGAGCGCCGCCGTCCAGCTCACCGCGGTCCTCGCCGGCATCGTCCTGCTCGTCGTGATCGCCACCCTCGTCCTGCGCCGCCGATCCACCGCCGACCACCCCACCCCGTAACCGAAGGAGCAGTCGTGGCCGCACGACCCCTGCGCCGCCTCGCCGTCACCGCCGTCACCGTGGCGGTCGCCGCGGGCACCCTCCTCGCCGCCCCCAGCGACGCCACCCCTGCCCCGGCGGTTGAGGTGCGAGGCGCCCCAGCGCCGAGCCTCGAGACCCCGGCACCGACAGCCGACATCCTCGACGTCGACTTCGCCGACGGCGCACCGGTCGACCGCGCCCAGAACCTGCCGCCGACCACCTGGGGCGAGCCGACGATCACCGACGACCCGAAGCAGGGCCGCAAGGTCGCCCGGGTCGACGGCGTCAACGACGCCTACTCGTTCGCGTTCGACGCCGAGTGGGCCAAGCTGACGGCCGGCTTCACGGTCGAGTGCGTGTTCAAGGTCGACACGGCCCTCCCGGTGAGCGGCGAGAAGGACCTCTGCTCCGACAAGGAGGGCGGCGGCGTCTCGATCTACGTCAACGGCGGCAACCTCGGCGTGATGGGCCACATCGGCGGCGGCTACAAGAACGCCACCACCCCGATCGAGGGCAACCGCTGGTACCACGCGGTCGCCACCTGGGACGGCAGCAGCATCAAGCTCTACGTCAACGGCCAGCTCGCCGCGACCACCCCCGCGGCCGGTGCCCTCGCCCTCCCGGCTGCCACCGCCCGCCGCTGGGTGGTCGGCGGCGACGCGTCCCCGACGGGCGTCGCGCAGTGGGCGCCGCCGAGCACGTTCGCGCACACGGCCGTCTTCGGGACGGCGGTCAGCGCCGACCAGGCGGCGGCGCTCGCGGCGGAGTGGGACACGAGCCTCGAGGTGCCCGCGGCCGACGTACTCGACGTCGACTTCGCCGACGGCACCCCCACCGACCGCGCCCAGAACCTCCCTGCCCGCACCTACGGCAACCCGACCATCGACACCGACTCCGCGCTCGGCCGCCCGGTCGGCACGTTCGACGGCAGCGACGACGCCTACGGCTACCCGTTCGCCGACCAGTGGCCGAAGATCTCCGGCGCGGTGACCATCGAGTGCACGTTCCGGTACGACGACCCGCTCCCCGCCGGCGCGGAGAAGGACCTCTGCTCCGACAAGGAGGCCGGCGGCTACTCGATCGTCATCTACGGCGACAAGCTGACCTTCGCCGCCCACGTCGGCGGCGGCTACAAGAACGCCGGCGTGCAGATCCAGCCCGGCCGCTGGTACCACGCGGTCGGCGTCTGGAACGGCTCCTCGATCAAGCTGTACGTCGACGGCGTGCTCGCCGCGGAGACCCCGGCCGCCGGCGCCCTCACCCTCCCGTCCGCGACCGCGCGCAACTTCCTGGTCGGCGCCGACGCCGGCAACAACGGCGTCGCCCAGTTCTACGCCCACTCCCGCATCGCCAACGCCCGCGTCTTCAGCCAGGCGCTCACCGAGTCGCAGGTCAAGGCGCTCAAGATCAACGCGGTCGGCGAGTTCCCCGACGCAGGGGTCTCGCTGACCTCGACGAACCCGGCGGCCGGCCAGCACCTCAGCCGCCCCACCGAGTTCGCGGTCGAGGTGGCCAACGCCGACAACGCGACCGGCTGGACCTACGCCCTCGACGGCGAGGAGATCACACCCGGGCAGACGATCGGCGCCGGGCTGCAGGCGGGCGACCACACGATCCTGATCACCGCGACCGACGTCTTCGGCAAGCCGGTCCGCTGGGAGGTGCCGTTCACCTCCGACACGATCCCCAGGGGCGGCGGCACGGACGACGGCCAGGGCGAGGGCACGGTCTCGCTGTCGGCGATCGCGACCAGCCCCGACGGCTCCGACGTGACCACCACGTTCCGCGAGGCGACGGCGAGCGTCGCGGACGGCGGCGTCACCGGCGTGGTGAGGAAGATCCCGACGACGCTCGAGTTCGACTACACCGAGGAAGCGGCGGTGGAGGGCCGCCAGAAGCCCGACGACGGTACGACGTCCGCCACCCCCTCCACGGGCGAGATCCCCTTCCAGCGGTACGACGTCGGCGTGCCCGCCACGGTCGATGGCCAGCAGGTGGTGTGGTCCGGCGTGGCCGACCCGGCCCGCTCGGTGTCGCTGCGGGTGTGGAACGCCGGCACCCAGCAGTGGGCCGAGCTCGCCTCCGCGCGCGGCGCGACCGAGGGTGAGACCGTCCTCAACGCCCCGCTCAGGGCGGCGCACGTCGACGACGGCGTGGTGCACGTCCTGGTGACCGGGATCGACCCGTTCGCCGACGACCTCGCGCCGCGCGACGAGCGGGCGGCCGACGACAAGGACCACTTCGAGGAGCCGGGCGGCTACGACTTCTCGCTGGCCCACTTCACCGACACGCAGTACCTCGCGGAGGGCGCCGCCGGCGGCACCTACGACGACTGGGACGGCACCGCGGAGCCGACCGACGTGATGCGCGAGGAGGAGCGCGCGATCTGGGCCGCGGCGTACGAGGACACGACGCGGTGGATCACCGCCAACGCGGCCGACCGCAAGATCGCCTACACCGCGCACACCGGTGACGTGATCGAGAACGACTACCACGACCCGCTGGCGACCGACGCGAGCGGCAACCTGCTCTACCCGGGGCTGGACGCCCAGGTGACGCGGGAGTTCGAGTTCACCTCGGGGGCGCAGTCGATCCTCGACGACGCCGGCCTGGTCAACCAGGTGGTCGCGGGCAACCACGACAACCAGCTCGGCCGGGAGACGGGTCCGGACTCGCGGTTCAACCAGTACTACGGGCCGGGCCGCTACTACGACGCGTCGGCGCAGTGGCCGGCCGGGGCGTCGTACCACGCCTGGGACGAGACGACCGACGACGCGGGCAACACCGTGACGCCGGGCCGGGACAACCAGAACAACTACGTCCTCTTCTCCGCCGGTGGCCTCGACTTCGTCGCGGTGGGCCTGTCCTACGGCGTCACGCAGGAGGAGGCGGACTGGGCGAGCTCGGTGTTCGCGCGCTACCCGGACCGCAACGGAGTCCTGCTGACGCACGCCTACATCGCGCCGTCGGCGAGCCCCGACGGGCGCGGCGCCAACTTCTCCGGTGACGGCTCCCAGCTCTTCAGCGAGGTGGTCCTGGACAACCCGAACGTCTTCCTGGTCCTCGCCGGCCACGAGCACGGCGTCGGCACCAACCTGAAGACCGGCGTCGGGGTCACCGTCTCCCACAACGTCGTGGAGCTGCTGGCGGACTACCAGTTCTACAAGGTCAGCGCCGGCGAGCTGTGGCCCGACCTGGTCGACGCCAGCGGCAACATCGACCTCGACGGCGACGGCGTCACCGACCACAAGGCGAGCGACCTGCTCCAGTTCGGCGCGAGCTGGCTGCGGCTGCTGCAGTTCGACGTCGAGAAGGCGCAGATGAGCATCGACACCTACTCGCCGCACTTCGACGACTTCGGGGCGACCGAGTACGACGACCGCCGCCGCTACAACGGAGCGGAGGACAACCTCGTGCTGCCGGTCGACCTGACCACCCGCACGACGTCGTTCGAGACCGACGGGCTGACCGTGGTCACCCCGACGGACACGGTGATCGGCGAGGCGACCGCGAGGTCGGGCTGGCCGGCCACGGTGGAGTGGTCGGGCCTGACCGAGGGCGAGGTCTACGCGTGGGTGGCGGACAGCCGCACGGTGAGCGGCGACCGGATCGGCTCGCTGTCGCAGTTCGGCACGGTCTTCCTGGCCACCGCCGCCGGCACCGACGTCACCCCGCCGACGCTCACCCTGCCGACCGACGACGAGGTCGTGGTGGGGGAGGCCTTCGACCCGCTGGCCGGGGTCACCGCGACCGACAACACCGACGGCGACGTCACCGACCGGGTCGAGGTGGTCGGCGAGGTCGACACGACGACGCCCGGCTCCTACGCACTCACCTACGTCGTCTCCGACACCAACGGCAACCAGGTGATCGTCCCGCGCTCGGTGCGGGTGGTCGAGCCGCCCGCGCCGGACCTCGAGCCGACGTCGGTCACCGTGCAGGACACGACGGTTCCCTTCGGCAAGCGGCTCACGCTGACCGCCGAGGTCAGCCCGGGTGCGGCCACGGGGATCGTGCGGTTCCTCAACGGGGAGGAGGTGCTGTGCGAGGCCGTCGTCCGCAAGGGCGTCGCCACCTGCACCGTCCTCACCCCGCCCCCGCCGGGTGACTACGCCGTCGTCGCGGCGTACGCCGGCGACGACCGCCACGCCCCCTCGGAGCGGTCGTTCGTGCTCACCGTCAAGCAACCGAGGAAGAGATAGCCCCGCCGCTGGATGAGGTGCGAGGAGCGCTAGCTCAGAAACTGCCTCGGTCGAGGGTCAACAGGGGCGACCTTGGCTCTTGCCTGATCGGGCAGACGGAGTGCGCGGTGAGTAGCCCCGGAGATCGCTGGCGGGCTGCAACAAGAGCGACAACGTCAGTCATGTCGGCATCGAAACACTCGGGGCGCCTGCTCGGTAACGGGGTAGGGCCAACGCACTCGGCTTCAAGAAGGGGAGTTCTCTGATGAGCTCTGACACGCAATTCACGGCGCTGGGCCCAACGCAGATCGGGTTCCAGTGCCACGGTGCGAACATCCGCGTCGGCGGCAACATGGTGGGGGCCGAGTTTGGTGTTCAGGCACGCTGCGGTGACGCGCTCGGCGACCGGGGTGCCGCAGTCCACGGACAGACCGAAACGTTCAATGGCACCGGCGTCATCGGGGCGGCGCACATCGGCCCGTTGGCGTACGGCGTCTGGGGCGCATCCGCCGAGGGCTTCGCCGGGTTCTTCGACGGGAAGGTGAAGGTCAACGGCAACCTGACAGTGACCGGCACGAAGTCGGCCGCGGTTCGCGTCGCGGACGGCTCTGTTCGTCTCCTCTACGCCATCGAGAGCCCAGAGAACTGGTTCGAGGACTTCGGCTTCGGTCGCCTCGAGGGGGGCTACGCCCGGGTCGCGTTCGACGACACGTTCACCGCGGTGATCGCCGATGCTCCGTATCACGTCTTCCTGACGCAGTACGAGAGCGACTGCGGCCTCTACGTAACCGAGCGGGAGGCGTCCGGCTTCGCCGTCCGTTCGTCGAAGCCGGATGCCGAATGCGAGTTCAGCTACCGGGTGACCGCGAAGCGCAAGGACGCGGCGGACGTGCGCTTCGAACAGGTCGAGGAGCCTGGCGGAAAGACCCTTCCGGAGCTGCCCGCGGATCCCCCTGCGGACGCCGGCTGAACGCGGACTGGATCGACAGGATTCGCGCCTGCCCGTCGTGTCGGCGGTCAGCGAACCGGCTCGCTGTCGAGGAGTTCGGGTGTCGAGTCCGGGGAGGCGCTGGGTCGCCGCCAGACCGCGACGGCAAGTCCGGTGAAGGCCGCGAGGTAGAGCGTCGCCGAGGCGTAGGCCGCCCAGTCGGTGATCGCCGAGCCGACGAACTCGGTCACCAGGAAGAGGCCGAGGGCACTGGGGATCCAGGTCGGGACGGAGCGGGAGCGCCAGAGCCCGATCGCGAGCAGCAAGAGCCCCAGCACCGTTCCGAGAAGTCCCATGGCCATGAACGCCACGAGTGGGCTGGACTCGAGTGCGGTCAGCAGATCGGCGTGCACGTCGCGGTGCGCGCTGTCCTTGGCCATCTCGAGCTGGGTCATGATGACTCCGCCGTACACGCTGTGGCCGAAGCCGCCGACCACGGCGAGCGCGACGCCGATGCCGCCCAGGACCGGCTTGCGCGGGGACACCAGGGCGCCGATCGCCACCACCGCCACGAAGAACGGCAGCTGCGCGAGCACGAACGTCGTCGCGGAGACCAGGCTGGTCGTGGGGTTGGCGTCGATGGTCTCGAGCAGCGCGGCGAACCCGTCCGGCCAGTCCGGCATGGTCAGCAGCGAGATGCTGGAGAGCACTGCGGTGGCGACGAGGCTGCCGGCCGCGAGCTCGCGGTGGAGCCCGGGGGTGGTGTGCATGGGGAGACCTCCTGTGTCGGTGTGTGGCTTCCGACGGTAGGAACGCGGAGGCGTCGCCGACATCGCACCGACGTCGTCGGCCGGTCAACCCTGGACTCGAGAGGTGTCAACCTGGGAGTACAGCGCACGATGCTCGGACTCCCTATCGTGGAAAGCATGCGTGACACGCGGCTCCACCGGCTGACCGACGGCGCCCTGGGCGGCGTGCTGTGCGTCCTCGGCCTGGCGGAGGTCTGGGTGCCGTTCCCCTCGGTCCTCGGTGAGGGGTCGCGAGTCCTGAGCAGCGCGGTCGTGGTGGTCGTGGCGGGACTGCTCGTGTTCCGGCGTCGGTGGCCGCTGCCGGTCGCGGTCGGCGCACTCGCCATCTGGCCGGTCGTGTTTGCGATCAGTCCCCTGCTGGTGCTCTTCTTCGGCCAGTTCGTGCCGATGACCGTGGCGGTGTTCTCCGTGGCGAGGTACGGGCGAGGTCGCGAGCCCTGGTTCGGTGCCGTGGCCGCGGCGGCAGCCTTGTTGTTCATGGATCTGACCGTCGACGTGCTCCAGGACCCGGGTGAGATCGTCTTCCACTGGGGCATCTTCCTGATCGCCTTCACGTTCGGCTCGGGCCTGCGCCGGTCGGAGCAGCGGGCTGTCGACTCCACCAGGCGGGCGGTCGAGGCCGAGCTGGCAGTGCGCGAGAGAGCCGAAGCGGCGGTTGCCGAGGAGCGGGCTCGTATCTCGCGCGAGCTCCATGACGTGGTTGCCCACGCCCTGTCGGTGATGGTGGTGCAGGCCGGTGCCGCCGAGCAGATGGTCGACGACCCGGCTTACGTGCGGGACGCCCTGGACCGCATCCGACGTACCGGAACCACGACGATGGCCGAGATGCGGCGGCTGGTCACGATGCTGAGGGAGGACGACGCGCCGGGCGCACTGGCGCCGCAGCCGAGCATCGCCGAGATCGGGGACCTCATCGATGACGCACGGCGCTCCGGACTCGAGGTCACCCTTGCGGTCGAGGGCGAACCGCGGCCGCTTCCCGCCGGGCTCGACCTGGCGGCGTACCGGATCGTGCAGGAGGCCCTGACAAATGTCCGGCGCCATGCGGACGCGAGCCGAGCCGACGTCCAGCTCACCTACCGCTCGGAGGATCTGGAGATCGAGGTGACCGACGACGGCCGGGGCGAGACAGCCACGGCGTCGTCCGAGTCCGGTCACGGCTTGATCGGGATGCGAGAGCGTGTCGGCCTGTACGGCGGAACGGTGCTCGCGGCCCCGGGGACGGCAGGCGGATTCGTGGTCCGCGCGACCCTGCCGGCGGCATCGTGACCAGCGTCCTGGTCGTCGACGACCAGGAACTGGTCCGAACCGGCTTTGCCCTGATCCTCGAGAAGGCCGGCCTCGAGGTCGTCGGCATGGCCGGCGACGGGCTGGAGGCTGTCGACCTCGCGCGAGTCACAGAACCGGCCGTCGTCCTCATGGACATCCGGATGCCGCGCCTGGACGGGATCGAGGCCACCCGTCGGGTAGTGGCCGATCGGCCCGAGACTCGAGTCGTGGCGTTGACGACGTTCGACCTCGACGAGTACGTCTACGCCGCCATCAACGCCGGAGCCAGTGGGTTCCTTCTCAAGGACGTCGCACCGGCCGACCTGGTGTACGCCGTGCGCCTCGTCGCACGTGGTGAGAGCATCCTGGCTCCCTCACTGACCCGCCGGCTCCTCGAGCGTTTCGCCACGGTCCCCGCCGACGACCCACGCGCGGCGAGGTTGACCGAGCGGGAGCGGTCGGTCCTGGTCCAGGTCGCCCACGGACAAGCCAATGCCGACATCGCGCGGGAGCTCTTCCTGAGCGAGGCGACCATCAAGACGTACGTGTCGCGGCTCCTCACCAAGCTCGACCTCCGGGATCGGGTCCAGCTCGCCGTGTTTGCGTACGAGTCCGGCTTGGTGCGGGCAGGAGACACTCGGGGCCAGTGAGTGCGCGCACCCCACGACTTGAATGTGCGAGGGCGGACCGGATGCCAGCGGGTGCCCGGTCACGACGCGCGGGATGGGCTCGACGGGGGCCTGGATCAGGAGGTCGGTGTGAGCAGTGCCCTCGAGGTCATGCCGACGGTGTGGCCCAGGCTGTCGAGGAAGCGGCCACGCAGGAATCTCGTCTGCCGAAGCGCCCACAGCGTCTCCACCGTGACCCACGAGAGGTCGCGCGCCTTGTCGATGTTCCAGGCGCTGACCAAGTGCACGACCGGGCCGATGCGGTCGTCGACCTCACGTCCGACCGCGTCCAGGAAGGACCGCCGGATCGGTGCCTCGACCTGCGCGAGGACGTCGTTGACCGCTTCGTAGTCCTGATGGACATCGGCGGGCGCGAGGCCGTGAGCCTTGCACGTGTCGACCACGGCGATCGGCAGGTCGTGCTCGATGTGGCTGTTCATCCCTGCGATGGCGTACTGCACCGGCAACCGACTGCCACGGCGCGACTCGAACAGCGGTCGCCACGGGGGCGGAACACTGCGCCGCGCAGCGTCTGCGTCGTACGCCGCCAACCAGAGGTTGGCGAAGCGGACATCAAGGTCGGCCATCACTTGCGCGTCCTGGAACCTGATCGTCGCAGTGCCTGGCAGGGCGATGATCTCCGCTATCCGCTCGGTCACCGTGAGGTACATCCGGTTGAACACCGCGACCCCGTCGCCGGCGGGGAGCGCCGCGTCGATCTCCCACATCCGGGCAATGACTCCGGCGACGGTCGTAGGCAGGCTCACAACATGGAGTATTCACTGCTGCAGACCTGAACGTGTGTGATCGCCGGACGAAACGTCACAGCAGACAGCCAGAGGGTCTGCTGCGTAGAGGGGTGACGGATCGGGGCGACGGGCGAGGCGGTTTGCACGCTCCCTTTGAGCTTTGGCCGGGGAAGGAGGTGCTGTGCGAGGCCGTCGTCCGCAGGGGCGCCGCGACCTGCACCGTTCTCACCGCGCCCCGCCGGGTGACTACTCCGTCGTTGCGGGGTACGCCGGCGACGACCGCCACGCCCCTCGGAGCGGTCGTTCGTGCTCACCGTGAAGCAGCCGAGGAAGAGATAGCCCCGCCGCCGGTTGGGGTGTGAGGAGCACTAGCGACGAGCCTCGAAACCAAGGCCGCTCGGGTACGGCGCCGCTGGTTGAGGCGCGAGGAGCGCTAAGCGCCGGAGGCTGCGGTCGCGCGCCCGCGTCTCGGCAGCCGCAACCGACTGGCCCACGCGAAGACCCATCGGACCGGCGACCCTGGAGCGAAGGGTCGAGAATGCGTTGACGCGGTCATTGTCGCGGCCCGACTCCTCCACCCAGACACCATTGTCGTGAATGTAGGAGTACTCAGCGCACCCGATGTGGTGAACCGCGCGGCCCAGGATCTCGGCGGCGAAGTCAAGCCGCATCCCGAACTGCGCCCCGCGATACCTGTTCGATCCGATTCTGTGACCATCCCGCTCCACTGCTCCTGAATCGGCCGCGGCCGCCGGCCGCTCTACAGCGACAGCGTGCCCAGTGGCGCTCACCACCGCCGTGCCGAGGAGAAGCGCCGCGATGACGACCACTCCCGCACCGCGAAATCGACCGGTGCGTACGAACTTTCCCCACGAGATCCACATACTCGCCCCGATTGTCCCCACCCCGCGTCGCGGTCGTCACCACGGGCTTCTCACGACAACGGTAGGCGGACGAGGACTTACTTGCTCGTCGGCAGATTAGCCGACAGTGGATAGCCGGTTGCCCCGAACCTGGGTCTCGTCGTCAGCCGCAACCGCTGACAGGCGCGTCGTCCGATCGGCCGACGGGGCCGCTGGGTTGGTTCGGCGGACAGTCGCATAGAGCCTCGAATCGGCCGACATTCATGTCGCCGACTCCCGCCGCTGCTCCTCAATGAGCCAGGTGTCGTCGACCTGAACGAGCCTGCAAACGAGCGGGCAGCGTCGCGGCGGTCGTACGGCCCTATGGCAATTGGTTGCGCAGGACTACGACCTCGTGGTTGCGCACGACAGCAACGAGGCCGTCCAACGAGAATGCGGCGTCGGAAACACCTCGGATTGTGTGCCCGGCGCCAGTTGAGGCGTTGACCAGGATCAGTTTCGTGGTGTTCCAGCCAAGATTTATGTGCCCATTTACTGCCGCCAGATGGTTTACCGATTCGGGCTGAACAAGGCGCACGAACGTTTCTTGAAATATGCGAGTCCACGGGACTTCGCGTCGGCTTCCCGTAATAACATCGGTCACCGAGACCGCCTCCGACCTACCACCCCTGTATACCGTCTGGGCGAGAAATCGCCCGCTGGGAGAGAGCGTCGGATCCCATCCGTTGGCCGGCAGAGTGCGGATGATTGAATGAGTACGAAGATCCACGACCCTATACACGTCCTGGTCGCCCAGGTTGCTCCACGTCCAACCTACTAGGGTTTCATCGTTCGGAAGTCCGCCAAAGACCCAGTTGTATTTTGGTGCGAGTGGTTCACCGTTGTCGGATGTGGTCATGTACTCAAACACGCCGGTGTCAGCGTCCACCGTGGCAATGTGATTCTTCAGATCAGGCGCACCGGGCCCTTGGGAAACGTGGACAAGAATCGCTTCGCCGTCGCGAGAGAAATCGATCACTCCGATCGAGCACCCTGTCCCGGTGGTGAGGTCGGCGGTCTCCTTGTTTTCGATGTCATGGACATAAAGCTGCTTGTTGACGTCGAATGCAAGCTTTGTGCCGTCTGGAGAGAAGGCGATCCTCTGGTCTAGTTGGGTGGAACTTCCTCCCGGAGAGGTGCCCCATGGGCCAGTGTTCACTCTGCGGACCTCGCCAGAGGCGACGTTCTTGACGAAGAGGTCGGCTTCGTGGTTGTTGTCCGATTCCGGTACGAGGTTGGTTGCGTCGGACCAGAATGCGACTACGTCGCCATTCGGCGATACGCTCGGGGGGCCGGAGTGCCCGTTTGGTATTACGCCCGGTACCGAGGTAGTAAAGACTGATTTCGTAACTCCGTCCGCGCCGAGGACTGCAAGCGTAGGACGGGTCCAAGGCCCGCTCTGATAAGTCAGGGTCCGACTGTCGTCAGCCCAACTCAACTCCCTCGGTTCATCGAGTCGGCGGGTGGCCGTCACGACCAGGGGGTGCGAGATCGCCTTTGATGCGGTCCGAGTCCGTGGCACGCGGATCCTGAACGCCCACTTCCCTTCGGCATTCGCAACCAGACGGACCACCGCGTAGCCGGAAGATGTGGTTTGCCGCTTGCGACCAACTACCATCCATGGGCCAACCGTGCCGTCTACTACCAGTGCACGGTCGACAAAGAAGGCACGTCGGTGAGTGTTTCGGCGGCCAGCTGTAATCTTGATTCCGCCGCGGACCGCTGACCCGACCATAATCGGTTGTATGTCGCGCGGGAAATCCCGAATCCGCGTCGCCTGGCGGCCTTGAGTCAATGACATTTGTGTCACGCCGGTTGTCTGGTCGCTCGCCTGAGCCTGCGGCACAGTGAGGACTGAATACAGAATGGTTACGATAATTGTGGTTGCCAGAATGGAACCAGATCGGAGGGCCGTTGCGAGGGTGGCTTGAGGTGCTCGCCTGTCGGGGCGATCTTTCGTCAAGATCATTGTCACTCTCAGCATGTGCAGTGGGCGTCGAGTACCCAGTAGTGTCCGTAGGTTGATGTGGCCTTGAAGGCCCAGCCGACCCCGATGTCATCGATGATCGTCATGATCGTGGAGCAATGCCCGGGCGACGACAACCATGCGTCGACCACCTCGGCTGCCGAGTCGTCGCCGGCGGCAATGTTTTCCCGCACTGGGTGCGGGTAGCCCTCAGCTGCAGCGCGCTCAGTCGGTCCATCGCCATCTGGTGAGGAATGGCCGAAGAAGTCTTCGCTGGCCATCCGATCCGCGTACGTCTGCGCTGCGCGGGTCAGGCGCGGCTCGAGAACGACCGGTTCACGGCGCGCGGGAAAGAACTCTGTACCGCACCACCTTGCATAGGAGCGCGCCGTGTTGAGTTCGTTGACAAGCTGCGCTGTGGGTGCTCGGAAAGGGGCGGGGCAGGCACCTTCTTGATGGTCCGCGTTACCAGTGGCTCCACAGCGTTCTTCAGCCCGCGAAACCCCGAATCTGTGTAGCTGGTGGAGTGGATCTCGCCGCCACGCTTAGCGGCGGCGAGAGTTGACCCGAGTGCAATCAACTCCCGCCATCCGAGCGGAGCGAACAATCCACGGGCGGCGTTCCGCGTGAGGTCAAGGGACCGCAGCGTGTCGCAGACGAGATCGTCCTCGTTGCAGACCGAGTGGACCTTGCTGCGGATCCAGTCAGGGAGGCGTCGTCGCTTCGCCGGGAAGTAGTCGCCGTCCATCTTGACGTCCAGTACCAGTGCGATGCCACGATCGAAGACCTGGCTGGTGGAGGTGCGGGTGCCGTACTGGTGGGCGCCGGAGTCATGCCATCGATCTCCGTCACCGATGAGCAAGGCACCGAGGACCCGCTGCTGGATGGAGGCGAACTGCGGGCGGTTGAGCCACCAGATTGCACGATGCATGACCATCGCGCCCTGGGACATCCCAGCGATAATGATCCGTTCGTCGGGACATGCAGCATGGCGTGCCTTGAGGAAGTTGATGGCCGCCAGCTGGCCCTGGCTGAGTCCGTCGAAGTAGCGCCATCGTTTGTGTTTGCCCGACCACAGGAAGTCGACCGGATGCGCGGGGTAGCGGAGGGAGTGGTAGCCGACGACCCGCCGCCGACCGGCCGGGGTCTTGACGAGGAGCCGGTTTACGTACCGGACGAAGGCACTGTTGACCTCGCTGCCCATTCCCCTCCCGGCGTAGTCCTGACCCGATCCACGGGCACCGACCCACAGCAAGCTGGTGCACGGGTCGTCGGGGCCACCCGCCGTTGAGATGCGCCGTGTTATGACCGTTGGTGTGGAAGTCGCCGGCGAGGCCACGGGGAGGGTCGTGCTTCCGAGCGACGCCGGGGACAACAGCGGGCCCAGCCCGACCGCGATACCGACGGTTGTGACGACGAGCGCTATCCGAAGGGCAACGCCCAACCCGCGCCGTCTAGCTGACGTGGTCCGTGCCAATGACCAGAGCCGCGCCGACTCGGTCCGTGGTCTCGTGCCCATCGCCACCCCCATAGGTTCGTGAGACTTCATGAAGCTAGTGCACCCAAGGCCCGCCGCGTCAGTCGTCCGATCCGGGTACAGTGCCGCCCGATTCGCGCACGGAGACGAGTCACGACCACTTGGGTGGGGCGCGCGCAGCGGCTGGCGCTGATCCCGGTCGAACAGTCCATTTATCGCATGTTGTCCGGCGCGACGTACCCCTGCCGGTAGATCGATCTCCAGACGGGAACTGCACATCTCCGCTGGTGGGCTTGGCCGAGACGGCGTCCCTCCCGCCCGGTGATGGGCGCTACCCCGTTGGTCTAATGACGCATGTCAACGACGGTCGAAAGCTGACCCCCTTGCCGTCGGACGGATCCGATAGAGGGCCAGGTTTCAGGGCACTGATCCACCGGTCGTGCTTCGGGGTTGCTGATCGCCCTGCTCCGGCTCTTGCCGCCCGGCGAGCCGGTGCCGCCGATCCCCGCGAAGCCGGGGCCGGCCGATCACCGGTGCGGCCAGCGGTGTGGAGATCGTGGCGACTCGGATGTTCAGACCCCGCTTGCCGGTGTAGCCGGACGCGGCGCCTTGTTGGGCGTAGCAGTGGACCCCCCGCACGGTGTCATCGACATCGATGAAGGCGATCCCCTCGAGATTCTCCGCTCCGGCGATCAGGCCGTGGCACCCGCCCAGTCATGCCCGCGGGCAGTCGGCCACCGACCGCGTCGAGCTGCCTTTCACACGATCCGGCCTGTTTCGATGACCCGACCCTGGTGTCAGCAGCGGGTCTGGTCCCGGTGCTGCGGCTGGCCGAGTCGGCTGGCTTCGCGGTCTCCTCGAGCAACAGTTGAGCGTCGCCTCGCCCAACGCACCCGCGAAGACAACCAGCTGTCGGCGGCGCTCGAAAACTGAACAGTTTCGGCGGTGAAAAGTGAGCACTCAACGATTGGAGAGTGATCACTTTGGAGGACTGGGCGCTGATCAGGAGGCTGGCTGCGGAGGGGGTGCCGAAGGCGCGGATCGCGGAGCGGCTGGGGATCTCGCGGACCACGGTGATCAAGGCGGTGAACTCGGACGCGCCGCCGAGGTATGAGCGGACGCCGGGGCCGACGTCGTTCACGGTGTTCGAGCCGCGGGTGCGGGCGCTGCTGGAGGAGACCCCGGACATGCCGGCGACGGTGCTGGCCGAGCGGGTCGGCTGGACGGGGTCGATCCGGTGGTTCAGCGAGAACGTGAAGCGGCTGCGTCCCGAGCATCGGCCGGTCGATCCGGCCGACCGGCTCATGTGGGCGCCCGGTGATGCGGCGCAGTGCGATCTGTGGTTCCCGCCGCGGAAGATCCCGCTCGAGGACGGCACAGCGAAGCTGTTGCCGGTGCTGGTGATCACCGCCGCGCACTCGCGGTTCATGACCGCCCGGATGATCCCGACCCGGAAGACCGAGGACCTGCTGTTGGGGTCCTGGGAGCTGATCCAGCAGCTGGGGCGGGTCCCGCGCCGGCTGATCTGGGACAACGAGCCCGGCATCGGCCGCGGCCAGCGCCGCGCCGAGGGCGTCGCGGCGTTCATGGGCACCCTGGCCACCAAGCTGGTGCTGCTGCCGCCGAACGACCCGGAGTCCAAGGGCATGGTGGAGCGCCGCAACGGCTGGTTCGAGACCTCGTTCATGCCCGGCCGGACGTTCACCTCACCGGCGGACTTCAACGCCCAGTTCGCCGACTGGCTGACCCGGGCGAACGCGCGGGTGGTCCGCACGATCAAGGCCGCACCGGTCGACCTGGTCGATGCCGACCGGGCCGCGATGCTGCCGTTGCCGCCGATCCCGCTGCACCTGGGCTGGCGCAACAAGATCCGGCTGGGCCGCGACTACTACGTCCGCCTCGACACCAACGACTACTCCGTCGACCCGACCGTGATCGGCCGGATGGTCGACGTGGCCGCCGACCTCGAACGGGTCCGGGTCCGCGCCGAAGGCCGGATCGTGGCCGAACACGCCCGGGTCTGGGCCCGAGGAACCACCGTCACCGACCCGGCCCACGTCGAGCCAGCCGCGTGGCTGCGCAAGCAGTTCCAACAACCCCGCGCTGTCGTGCCGCCGGTGATGACCTGGCCCGGGACCTGGCCGACTACGACCGCGCCTTCGGCCTGGCTGACGATCTGGGCGACGATGAGGAGATCAGCTGATGGCCGCCGAAGAGCACCGCCCGGGCCGCAGCGAGCACCGAGGCGGTCAAGCAGATCACCTACCTCGCCGCCGCGTTGAAGGCACCCCGGATCACCGAGGCCGCCGCCCGGCTGGCCGACCAGGCCCGTGACGCCGGCTGGACCCACGAGGACTACCTCGCCGCGGTCCTCGAACGCGAAGTCTCCGCCCGCAACGCCTCCGGCGCCCGGCTGCGGATCCGCGCCGCCGGGTTCGGTGCCGTCAAGACGCTGGAGGACTTCGACTTCGACGCCCAACCAGCGATCCGCAACAGATCGCCGCGCTGGCATCCGGCGGGTTCCTCACCGAGGCCCGCAACGTCGTCCTGCTCGGCCCACCCGGCACCGGCAAGACCCACCTGGCCACCGCGCTGGGCGTCGCCGCCGCCCGACACGGACACCGGGTGCTGTTCGCGACCGCGACCGACTGGGTCACCCGCCTCACCGACGCCCACCGCGCCGGCCGGCTCCCCAACGAGCTCGCCCGGCTGCGCCGCTACGGGCTGATCATCGTCGACGAGGTCGGCTACCTGCCCTTCGAGCAAGACGCCGCGAACCTGTTCTTCCAGCTCGTCTCATCCCGCTACGAACACGCCTCGCTGATCCTGACCAGCAACCTGCCGTTCTCCGGCTGGGGCGGCGTCTTCGGCGACCAAGCCGTCGCCGCCGCGATGATCGACCGGATCGTCCACCACGCCGACGTCCTCACCCTCAAAGGCGCCAGCTACCGACTCCGCGGACGCGGCATCGACAGCCTCCCCAGCATCCGCACCACCACCGACCAAACCGAGTCCTAGACTCCCGACAACCGCTCACTTTTCAAGCGCCGGAACCGACCAGTCTTGGAGCGCCGTCGACACGCATCACTTTTGGGTGGAATGGGCTCAAGGACTGCGGCGACGCTGCGTTCCGGGGAGGACCACGCGCCTGTCGGTGAGCATGGAACCTCGTCCCCCGACTCGAACCCACTAGGATATCGGGCGAACGCCGTACCCGATTCTTTCGGCAGCATCAGCGATGTAGGGGGCGAGCGAGGGTTTGCTGCTAGTGGCTTGCTGAACGCTGGCCACCGGGTCCCTTGGTGAGGGAGAGGCCCAGGTGCGGGCAGCGGTTGCGCGCCGCGCACAACGACTCTCCGGCGAGTCCGGCCACGACGGAGGTTCCGCACTTGGCGGCGGCCCGTCGCCGCCCGCTTCGGCCAGCCTGGATCCTCACAGCCGAGTCTGGTTCGGCGGGCGCGGCTGGGTAAAGCCCTGGTGTGGTCGGTTCGGCCGACTTCCGAGATCGCGCGGTGGAGGGGGAGGCTCGACCCGGACTCGACGGTGCCACCGCTTGGGCGCCGCGGCAGACAGGGCGGATGAAAGGAATCAGCCGGCATGGCGACGTGGGAATCTGCGATGAGGTACATCCTCGGCAAGTACGAAGCGGAACTGTTGGACGACGGCGACATCGAGCTGAAGTTCGCCCTGCCGGATGGCCGGCGACAGATCGTGTTCGTCGGGTGGTCGGGACAGGACGCGGCGAACGCGACGTGGCTGGACTTCTCGTCGCCGATCGCAGAGATCGGCACCATTCCTCTGGAACGGCTCCTGTTCGCTACCCGTACGTACGTGGCCGGCGGTCTCACCTCCATCGGGAGTCGGCATGTCGGGCTAAGGGTGTCGGTGCCGCTGGAAAACCTTGACCGCAACGAGATCGACGAGCCCATGAAGCTGGTATGCCTGGCGGCCGACGCACTCGAGGCCGAGTTCACGGGCGGAGACCAGGTCTGATGGGCCTGTTCCACAAGAAGCAACTCGACTGGTCGGTCGGTCCCATCGAGCCGGATGCGATGGCCATGCGGCATGAAGGTGCTCGCGTCGACAGTCTCGAGCTGATCGAATCCGCGATCACCGGTGCCGGCGTCGACAGGGATCGAGTCGACATGATCAAGGCGCTCACGGGTGTGTGGGCGCTGCAGCGAGCACTTGCCGCCGACTACTTCGGGCAGTCGAACAACAAGGCAGCCGTCAATGGATTGGAGCAACTTTCGGGGCGTGAGGACTACTCCGACGAGTTGTTCTGGAACTACTTGACCCGATGGGGACCTCAAGGCATAGCGGTGCAGCAGACGGTCAGCGAGAGGCTCACGACCGATTGCGTCGACTTGATCGTCGCCTGCCTGACCGATGGGAGTTGGGCCCTCGATCTCGGTGGTGGCGATCGCGTATGACCGCCCTGGGAGTGATGCGGGGATGAACGTTCAATGCAAATCATGAGAGGAGTATGTGATGTTCAAGACCGAGGCGATGAAGACTCCAAGTGGGAACTACGACGTCCAGTCCACGTGCCCGAACGGTCATACGTGCTATCGGAAGCGCGGTGACTCCAACCCCTACAAGTGTCCCTACTGCGGTCACGAGGTGCGCTGAACAGTCGTGAGAACGCCTGTCCAGCCCACCATCCGACGCGCGGGAGGCATTGTGCACCGATTTCGCCACCGTGTGACCCAGACCACGTCAACATGCCCAATTTCGGGGGCCGGTCTAGACCACCTGTCGTCGGATCGGCTAATTCCTGCCTCAGTTGCGGGATCTGGTTCGGTTGTGTTGCAGTCTCGTGTGAGACTGTCCCTCGTCTCGTCTGGGGAAGTCGTGACCAACACCAACGTGAGGGTTTCAAACACATGATGAAGTTGCTGGTTGGCATGTTCACTGCCGCTCTGCTGGCGCTGGGCCTCGCCGGAGGATTCAGCAGCCCCGCCCAGGCCGACGTCGAGTGCCCCTACACCGGGTGTGTGAAGACGCGCACCCACGCGAACGGCCCGGCCGAGATCGATCGCCGTACCCGCCCGACCATCCGAGTCCGCGTGGTGGCCCGGTCCGGCAACGCCCGGCCGGTCGGCATGATCCGGATCGCCTGCAGGAAGCCCGGCGTCACCAAGGCGAGGACCTACTCCTACGACGGTCCCAAGTCGGTTCTCGGCCCCAAGCTCGGTGGCCCGGCGAGGTGGACCTGCACGGTGAAGTTCCGCTCGACCTACAAGTTCAAGGCGAGCAAGGACGTCATCCGGATCAAGACGGTTCGCTGACCTGATCTTCGCGTCACCCGAAGGGCCCCAGGCTCTCCTGGGGCCCTCAGGCGCGCCCCGACGCCGTCACGCTCCGCGACGTCTCCGCTTCCACGAACAACCAACCACCCCCGAACCTAGGTTTCTCGCATGCTCTCGTCCCGCAGGTTCCGCTACGCCCTCGGTGGCGTCGGCCTGCTGCTCCTGCTGACCGTCGTCTGGGTCGGCTACCAGGTGTGGCAGGTCAACCGGGACCTCAACGCTGCCGTCAACCACGGCGCTGCGTTCCAGGATGCGGTCGCGGCAGGCGACGCCGCGGCGATCGACCACGAGCTGAAGGCGCTCCAGGAAGCCAGCGCCGCGGCCGAGGAGCGTACGTCGGGCCCGACGTGGTCGGTGCTCACCCGGCTGCCGGTCTTCGGCGACGATGCCCGCGGTGTCCGGGTGGTCAGCCAGGTGGTCGACGACCTGGCGACCGACGGGCTCGAGCCGCTGGTCGCCGTGCAGGACCAGCTCGGGGATCTGCTGCCGAAGGATGGCAAGGTGCCGCTGGAGGCTGTGGCCTCGCTGGAGGAGCCGGTTGCGCAGGCAGAGCAGGCGATGAACGAGGCCGATGCTGAGCTCGCTCGTGAGGACTCCTCCGGCTACACCGGGCGTCTGAAGGCCAAGTATCGCGACCTGCAGGAGAAGGTGGGCAACGCCGCGGATGCGATGACCTCGGCCCGGATCGCCGTCGACGTGCTGCCGGCGATGCTGGGTGGAGAGGTCGAGCCGCGGCACTATCTGTTGGCATTCCAGAACAACGCCGAGGTCCGCGGCACCGGGGGTCTCCCCGGGCGCGGTCGTGGTATCGAGAGGCCCGGCAGGCGGCAAGCTCGCGATCCCGCAGCCACGTCACCGGCGCGTCGTTCGGCAGAGACCCCGAGCCACGGTCCTGTCCCTGACGGAGGCGGAGCGGGAGCTCTACGGCGACGTGCTGGGCACCTACTTCCCCTCGACGCCAACATGACGCCGGACGTGCCTCGCGCCGCCGAGCTGATGTTGGCGCGGTGGGAGCAGCGGTTCCCGAACAAGCCGGTCGACGGCGTGCTGATGGTCGATGCCGTGGCGATCTCCTACCTGCTGGAGGCGACCGGTCCGGTCCGGGTCGGTGACGTCGAGCTCACAGGCGACAACGTGGTCGAGGAGCTGCTCCACAAGTCCTATCCAGCTTGCCCGGATCCAGCTCAGCCCAGGCGCGTTCTTCGCGGCGGTCCCCACCGCGAGACCTTCAAGCGCTTCACCACCACCGGCGTCGAGGACCCCGGCCCGGTCTGCTCAAGGCGCTCCGGCCCGCGCCAGCGACGAGCGGCGGGTCTTCGTCCACTCCTTCTACGACGCCGAGCAGGATCACTTCGCCGGCACTGCGATCGCCGGCGATCTACCGACGGACGCCGATGCCACGATGAATTTACCGGAGCATTGCGATCACCCTGAATGACACCACCGGCGCGAAGATGTCGTATTTCTTGAGGTACGACGTCGACGTCACCCCGAACGGCCTGCTGTACGTACGACGTGCAGAGCTACGCCGTCAAGGCGCGGTTGCGCTCGGCGGCTCCGAAGGACGCGGCCCCGACCTGCCGGACTACATCACGGGGGGAGGGGTCTACGGCGTCGAGCCGGGAAGCCAGATCGTGACCGTGCGCGTGTTCGGCCCGGTGGGCGGCGAGATCGGTGACCTTGACCTGAACGGTGCGCCGATGGACCTGGTCCGTGTCGACCAGGATGGCCGGCCGGTCAGGAGCGTGGCACCCATCGCCAGCTGGATCCCGGGCGAACGGTTGATCTGGCTTCGACCATGAAGAGCGGTGCGGGGCAAAGCGGGCGACAGCAAGGTCGCGGTCACCCCCACCATCGAGAAGAGGGGGACAGTGCCCAGACGCTTTCGAGCACCTGCACTGCGGAGGGAAGATGAGCTCGTTGACACTCAGTCGGGACGGGAGGGAGCCCGGCCCTGATATGGAACTCCGTGACTACCTGCGGATCCTGCGACGCCGCTGGGTCTCGATCCTGCTGATCGCGGTGGTGGCGGGCGGTCTGGCCGCGGCTTTCACCGCTTTCACTTTCTGCAGACGCCGCAGTACTCATCGAATGCCCCCCAGGGCTGCGTGTCGACCTCGCAGACCGACGACAACACAGTTGCTCCAGGGTGGCCAGTTCTCGGCCCAGCGGGTCAAGTCGTATGCCGATCTGATCAGCAGCCGAGAGCTCGCGAAGCGCGTCATCGCGGACACCGGGATCGACATCAAGCCGGGCGCGATGGCGGACAAGGTCTCGGCCGAGGCGGTGTTGGAAACGGTCAACTTGGACATCACGGTCACCGACGCGGACCCGAACGAGGCTCAGCTGATCGCTCAGTCCTACGCCGAACAGTCTGCGAGATCTGGTGCGCGAGCTCGAGACGCCGACCGGACGAGCGGGAGGCGCCGATTTAAGGCGACCATCGTGGACACCGCGTCCTTCTCGGACGTCCCGGTCTCGCCGCGGCCGAAGCGCAATGTCGCGCTGGGCCTGCTGGTGGGGCTCGTGCTCGGCTTCGGCCTCTCCGTGGTCCGCGAACTCCTCGACACGCGGATCAAGTCGCCGGACGACGTCCCCCCTCAGATCACAGAACCTACCACCTCGGGCACCATCGTGTACGACGCCCGCTGCGGTGAAGACCCCGCTCATCACCGACATCGCGTCCCACGCGCCCCGGGCAGAGTCGTTCCGCGTGCTGCGCACGAACCTGCAGTTCGTCGACGTCGACCGACACGCCAAGGCCTTCGTGGTCACCTCGGCGGTGCCCGAGGAGGGCAAGACGACCACGGCGGTCAACCTCGCGATCAGCCCTCACCCAGGCTGGCCAGCGCGTGCTGCTGGTCGAGGCCGACCTCCGCCGCCCCAAGGTCGCCGGCGTACCTCGGTCTCGAGCGGCGGTCGGTGTCACCAACATCCTGTCGGCACGGTCGAGGTCGAAGACGCGATCCAGCCCACTGGGGCGAGAACGGCCTGCACGGTTATCGGCTCCGGCACCGTTCCCGCCGAACCCGGCTGAGCTGCTCCGGTCCCCCGCCGATGACATATCCTGCTAGTGGCGAACTGCGCGATCGACAACGACATCGTCTTCGACGGCGCCTCCCCGCTGCTGCCGGTCACCGACGCCGCGCTGATCGCAACCGAGACCGACGGCGCCGTCCTCGCGGTGCGGCACGGCAAGGTCACCCGGGACCAGGTCCGTCACGCCGTGGAGCGGTTGGCCCACGTCGACGCCGACCTGGTCGGCACCGTGCTCAGCATGGCGCCGACCCGCGGGCGGCAATCGCGCTACGGCTATGGCTACGGCTATGCGTACGGCTATGGCCCGGAGGCGACGGGCAAGCGAAGCAAGAGCAGGTTCGGCAAGGGAAACGGGGACCACCGCTAGACAGCGAATTCAGCAGGCGTTCTCGGGAGCCTCTGCCAAACGAGGGGAACGTACATGTGTGGCATCGTGGGATATGTCGGCAGTCAGGAGGCGAGTCCGCTGCTGCTGGAGGGCTTGGCACGACTCGAGCACCGCGGCTACGACTCGGCCGGCGTGGCTGTGGTGGCCAACGGGTCGCTGGGGTTCACCAAGAGTGCGGGTCGGGTCCACGGCATTGAGGAAGTCACGTCGCCGTCCTTTTACCAAGGCGAACGTCGGCATCGGCCATACCCGGTGGGCGACACACGGTCCCGCGACGGACGCGAACGCCCATCCCCACGTCGATGCCGAGGCGGGTCGCCGTCGTGCACAACGGGATCATCGACAACGCCGCATCGATCCGTGCCGAGCTGACCGCGGCCGGCGTCGTTCCTCTTTCCGACACCGACTCCGAAGTGCTCGCACACCTGGTCGCGGGCTCGGACGCAGAGACGCAGGAGGCGCGGGTCGCCGAGCGCAGGCGCGGATCGACGGCACCTACGGGGTCGCCTTCGCTCACGTCGGCTTCCCCGATCGATCGTGGTCGCGCGTAACGGCAGTCCGCTGATCCTCGGCGTGGGCGACAAGCAGATGTTCGTGGCCTCGGACCTAGCGCGTTGGTGCGCCACACGACGAATGTGGCTCACCTCCAGGACGGCGAGATCGCGACGCTGACGGCGGGAGTTTCACGACCTTCCGGCTGGAGCCAGGCCTCACCGCGACCCACCGACCAACCGAGTCGGTGGACATCGACCCCGTACGACGCGGCGATCACCAGTCGTTCATGCACAAGGAGCTGACCGAGCAGCCCGACGTCCCCGCCGCGGTCTTGCGCGGCGGCTCGACGGCGATTCGGGACCACGCGCCTGGGCGGACTCGATCTGACGCCGCGCGAGCTGCGCCCGTTCCGCCGGGTCAAGATCCTCGGTTGCGGTTCGGCCTCTACGTCGGCCAGATGGGCGCCTCCCTCATCGAGGTCTCGCTCGGATGCCCGCAGATGCGGAGCCGGCGTCGGAGTTCCGCTACCGCAACCCGGTGATCGAGCCCGACACGCTTTATTTCGCCGTGAGCCAGTCCGGCGAGACGGTGGACACCCTCGCTCGCCGTCCAGGAGTCAACGCAAGGGTGGCCGGGTCGTGGGCCTCGTCAACGTCGTTGGGTCGGCGATCGCGCGCGAGGTCGAGGGCGGTATCTATCTGCACGCCGGGCCCGAGGTCGCCGTCGCGTCCACCAAGGCGCTGACCAACATGTTTCTCGGCTTCGCGCTGCTGGCCCTCCAGTTTGGGCGTGTGCGCGATCTCTCGACAGCCGACGGCCGGCGTCTGGTCGCCGCCCTCGACCAAGATGCCCGAAGCAGATCCACGACATCCTCGCCCATCGAGCCGCAGCTTGCGATGGTCGCGAAACGCTCGCCGACCCACGACAATTGTTCTTCATCGGCCGTGTCCGCTGCTATCCCCCTCGCGCGCGAGGGTGCACAGAAGTTCGAGGAAATCACGTATCGGCATGCGGAGGCCTACCAGACCTCCGAGCTCAAGCACGGTCCACTGGCCCTGATCTCGCCCTCGATGCCGACCGTTGCCATCATTCCTGATGACGAACTCGTGGAACGCAACGTGGGCGCCCTGCACGAGATAGCCGCTCGCGGGGGTCCACTCGTCGTGATCACTCACGCCGGAGTCGACCTTCGGCAACATCGTTTACGAACGGATCGACGTGCCAAAGAATGAGCGCGAACTGGATCCGATCCTGCTTACGATCCCGCTGCAGGTGCTCGTCCTACCACGCGGCCCTGGCACTGGGGAACGACATCGACAAGCCTCGAAATATGTGCGAAGTCAGTGACGGTCGAATGATGTCCGGATTCGCCCACAGGGTACGCGGAGCAAACACCCAGGTTACGCTCCATGTATTTTGAGGAGCGCCGTGGGGGCGTTTCGCTAAAGATTGGGACAATTTAGAACGTAAATGGGAACAAATGAAATAATAACGAATACGTCGGGCAAGGACCCGGGATACGCTCCGGAGTTGCGTCGTGGGGAGCGTCTTTTGAAAGGGAAACAAATTAAGAGGGTGATGGTTGTGTTGACAGTGTCGTCGGCGGCACCGCCCGGCGGCGCTAATGGCCAGGGATGGAGGGATCCCGGCGGGCCTCGTTTCTTTTGCTTGCTGCGTTTCGCTATGAGGGGTGCAGGTGCCATGGGGTGGGTTGGCCGCAGTCACAGCGTCGCGATTTCGTTGCACGTTTGCTCTGCTGGCAGATGAAGCTGTATCGCGGCCGGACGCTCGTGGCGAGCAACGGCGAGACCGTGCTTCTCGGGGTTGTCGAGTGGAACTGCGGTGGCCGTGTCGATGATCAATGTGTGGCTTCTCGGTCACATGGTTGCTCGGTGGATTCCGTTCGGCGCGGCCCTGACTGCTGCTGCGCTGATGGTCATGGTTCGGGCTGTGTGGCGGGGCCACGCCGCTCGCTTCGGCCTGCGTCCAGTAGCGAGGCTCGGGGGACCATCATCGTCGGCGCAGGCGAAGCCGGCCGGCAGCTGTCCAGTCGATGCTGCGGACCGCGAACCTTTCGCCGTATCTCCCCTTGCTGTTCGTTGACGACGACCCGTTGAAGCGCCACCTCCGGTCGAGGGTGTCCCGTCCGGGGGCCGCAGGCGGACATCGAGGCCGTCGTCGCGCAGGAGGCGATCGAGGTCGCGTCGTCGCGATCCCGGCGGCGACCGCGACCTGATCGCGGAGCTGACCGACCGCTGCACAACGATCGACGTCGACATCAAGGTGCTGCCACCGGTCGACGAGCTGCTCGGCGCGCGGGTCGCCATCCGCGACGTCCGCGACATCGACGTGGCCGACCTGCTCGGCCGCCACCAGATCGACACCGACATCGACTCGATCGCCGGCTACCTCACCGGCAAGCGGGTCCTGGTCACCGGCGCCGGCGGCTCGATCGGCTCGGAGCTGTGCCGGCAGATCGCACCGTTCGGCACCCGGCCGAGCTGATGATGCTCGACCGCGACGAGTCGGCGCTGCACGCGCGTGCAGCTGTCGATCTACGGCCGGGCGCTGCTCGACTCCGCCGACGTCGTCCTCGCCGACATCCGCGACGCCGAGTCGCTCGACCGGATCTTCGAGGAGCGGCGGCCGGAGGTCGTCTTCCACGCCGCCGCGCTCAAGCACCTGCCGATGCTCGAGCAGTACCCCGGCGAGGCCATCAAGACCAACGTGCTGGGGCACGCTCAACGTGCTCGAGGCGGCCCGACGGGTCGGCGTCGAGCGCTTCGTCAACATCTCGACCGACAAGGCCGCCGACCCGACGCAGCGTGCTCGGCTACTCCAAGCGTATCGCCGAGCGGCTCACGGCCGCTCGCTCGCCGCGAGCGACGGCACCTACCTCAGCGTCCGCTTCGGCAACGTGCTCGGCAGCCGCGGCTCGGTGCTCACCGCCTTCGCCGGCCAGATCGCCAGCGGCGGCCCGGTCACGGTGACCGACCCCGACGTCACCCGCTACTTCATGACCGTCAGGAGGCCGTCCAGCTGGTCATCCAGGCCGGCGCCATCGGCAGCGACGGCGAGGCGCTCGTCCTCGACATGGGCGAGCCGGTCCGCATCGACGACGTGGCGCGCCAGCTGATCGACCAGTCGGGCCGCGACGATCGAGATCGTCTACACCGGACTGCGCCACGGCGAGAAGCTGCACGAGGAGCTCTGCGGTCGACGGCGAGCGCGGACGAGCGCCCGCATCACCCGCTTGATCTCCCACTCACGGTTCCCGCTCTGTCGCCCACGGAGCACGCCGTGACCTTCGACGACGGACGAGCATGCAAGAGTCCTTCTGCGGCTCGTGGTGCGACGTGGCCACGATGCAGCCGCGCTCAGCTGGCCCACCGATCGCTCGTTGATCCTCGACAATGGGCTCGGATCCGTCATGACTGGCGTCATTGACCGGAGCCAGCGTCGTCCTCGTCACCGGCGGCACCGGCTCCTTCGGCTCGACCATGGTGCGCCGCCTGCTCGCCCAAGGCATCGGCGAGGTCCGCATCCTCAGCCGCGACGAGCCCAAGCAGCACGACATGCGCAGTGCGCTCAGCGACGCCCGGGTCCGGTTCTACTCGGCGACGTCCGCGACTACGACAGCGTCGACCGGGCGACGCGCGGGGTGGACCACGTCTTCCACGCCGCCGCGCTCAAGCAGGTGCCGTCGTGCGAGTTCTTCCCGATGGAGGCGGTGCAGACCAACGTCCTCGGCAGCTCCAACGTGATCGAGGCGGCCAACACGCAACGGCGTCGCGCTCGGTCGTCTGCCTCGGCACCGACAAGGCGGTCTACCCGTCAACGCCATGGGCATGTCCAAGGCGATGATGGAGAAGGTCGCCCAGGCCTTCGCGCGGAACAACCCGACGGCCGACGACGGTCGTCTCGACCGTCCGCTACGGCAACGTGATGTGCTCGCGCGGCTCGGTCATCCCGCTGTTCGTCGAGCAGATCAAGAGCGGCCGGCCGCTGACGGTCACCGACCCGACGATGACCCGGTTCCTGATGTCGCTCGACGAGGCGGTGCGACCTCGTCGAGCACGCCTTCGCGCACGCCCGGCCCGGCGACCTCTTCATCCGCAAGGCGCCGGCGTGCACCGTCGAGGACCTGGCGACGCGCTGTCGCCGAGCTGCTTGGACGTCGACCCGGCTCGAAGTCATCGGCACCCGGCACGGCGAGAAGCTCTACGAGACGCTCGCCACCCGCGAGGAGCTGGCACGCGCCGAGGACCAGGGCGACTACTTCCGGGTGCCGGTCGACGCCCGCGACCTCAACTACGGCGAGTACTTCGACGAGGGCGACGTCGCCGAAGCGCAGCATCGACGACTACCACTCGCACAACACCGAGCGGCTCGACGTCGAGGGCGTCAAGAAGGTCTTCCAGGCGCTGCCCGCTTTCCGGAAACTGGTTGCGTGATCCGATGCCGGAACTGAGGATCTTCCTATCCAAGGCGGATGTGACGGACCTCGAGATTGACTACGTTGTCCGCGCGATGCGGTCAGGTTGGGTGACCCCCGCCGGGCCTGACCTCGACACCTTTGAACGCGAGGTCGCGGAGCGGGTTGGCGTGGGTCACGCCGTTGGTCTTGGATCTGGCACCGCGGGGCTCCATCTGGCGCTGGTGTCGTGGGGCGTGCGACCGGGCCATGTCGTCCTAACGAGCACCCTCACCTTCGTTGCGACCGCGAACGCAGCGCGCTACACCGGTGCGGACATCCATTTCGTCGATTGCGATCCCGTCACGGCGAACATGGATCCGTGACCTGCTGGAGAAGGCGATCGCAGATACAGAGGCGTCTGGCAGGAGAGTCGCCGCAATCATTCCGGTCGACATGCTCGGCGAGCCAGTCGACTACGATGCCATCACGGCAATCGCTCGGGAGAGGGGCGTCCCTCTGCTGTGCGACGCGGCCGAATCCTTCGGCGCGACGTACCGTGGCCAAGCCGTTGGGTCCTTCGGCGATGCCTCGGTCATCTCGTTCAACGGCAACAAGATCATGACGACCTCGGGTGGCGGCATGCTTCTGACGAACGACGGCGATCTTGCAGCCCACGTGCGCAAGCTCTCGACCCAGGCGCGCGAGCCGGTGCCGCACTACGAGCACACTGAGCTCGGCTACAACCACCGGCTCTCCAACGTTCTAGCTGCAATCGGTCGTGCGCAGCTGAGCCGCCTCGATGACATGATCGCCCGCCGCACGGCCTGGCGGGATCGTTATCGCACAATCTTGAATGTCCCGGGCGTCAGATTCCTCGGCGGGACGGCCGGGGGAGTGCCGAACTCGTGGCTGACTGCAATCGTTGTCGACCCCACCGTTTCGAGTTGGACGGCCCAGGAACTCGGTCGCGCGTTGACCGACGTGGGCGTTGAGACCCGCCCGATCTGGAAGCCCCTCCACCAGCAGCCCGTGTTCCGCGACTGCGCGGGCACGCTCTTCCGGTGCGTCTGACCACATCTTTTCCAACGGCTTGACGCTCCCGTCCGGATCAGGTCTTTCCGATGACAAGACTGGCTTCTCGTTGAGACAACGATCGTCCAGTTCCTGGAGCAACGATGACCCCCGCTTACCGGCGCCTCAAGCGCGTGATCGACATCGTCGTCGCCTCCGCTGCGCTCGTCGCGCTGGCGCCCTTGCAACTCTTCGTCGGTCTTTTGGTCCACCGCAAATTGGGCTCGCCGGTGATTTTTCGGCAGGTGCGCCCCGGCCAGAACGAGACCCTCTTCGAGCTGGTCAAGTTCCGGACGATGCTCGACCCCGATCCGGACAAGGGTCTGGTCTCCGATGCCGAGCGATTGACGCGCTTCGGTGTCCTGCTGCGCTCGACAAGCCTGGACGAGCTGCCTAGCTTCTGGAACGTGCTCAAGGGCGACATGAGCCTCATCGGGCCGCGTCCTCTGCTAGTCCAATATCTCGACCGGTACACACGCGAGCAGCGCCGGCGCCACGAGGTCCGCCCCGGCATCACGGGCCTGGCACAAGTCAGCGGACGCAATGACCTGTCTTGGGAGCGAAAGTTCGAGATCGACGTCGAGTACGTCGACTCCGCGTCACTCGCTCTCGACATCCGCATCGTGGCGAAGACGGTCGCAAAGGTCCTACGCCGGGAGGGCGTTGCTGCCGAGGGTCACGTGACGGTGACGGAGTTCATGGGATGACATCGATCGTCGACGTCATCGTCTTCGGGGTTGGTGGACGCGGCCGAGAGTGTGGCGGCATCGTCCGCGCACTAGAGGCCGCTGCGGCGCCCGTGCGCCTGCGTGGCTTCGTCGACGACGCCCCGGGGAGCCTCGACCTCGAGCGCATCTTCCGGCTCGGCGTCCCGTTCCTCGGTCGGCTCGAGGAGGTAGTAGCGGGAGGAGAGCGTCCGAGCGTGACCGTCGGCGTCGGCAGCGGCTCGGTCAGGCGTCGACTCGCCACACGCATTGAAGCGCTCGGCCTGGACTCTCCGGTGCTCGTCCACCCCAATGCGACGGTCGGCCTCGACGTGACGCTCGGCGCAGGTTCGACGGTGTTCGCTGGAGCGCGCCTGACGACGAACATCCGCCTCGGCCGTCACGCCCACGTCAATCAGGGTGTGACCGTCGGTCATGACTGCGTTCTTGACGACTTCGCGACGGTCAACCCGGCTGCGGCCATCTCCGGCAACGTTCACCTCGCGGGGAGAGTTCGACGGTCGGGGCGGGGGCGGTGATCCTGCAGTGCAGGACGGTCGGCGCGAACGCCACTGTCGGCGCGTCGGCCTTCGTGGTGAGGGATGTTCGTTTCCGGATCGGTTGTTAAGGGTGTCCCCGCCGTATGAGTGCAGATCACCGCCGCCTGACCTACCTGACGCAATGGTTCGCACCCGAGCCCACCGCCGTGCCAGTGTGGATCGCCGAGGCCCTCGATCGGCAAGGGTGGGAAGTCACCATCGTCACCGGTATTCCGAACTATCCGGATGGAGTCGTCAAGGACGGCTACCGCGCGTGGCGCCCGACCCGCGACAACCACCGACACATGACGATAGTGCGGGCGCCGCTCTACCCGAGTCACGACCGGTCGGCGATCGGCCGCATCGCGAACTACATGGGTTCGCGGCAGTATCTCCAGCGTGATCTTCGGTCGTCGTGCCTTGCGAGCAAGCGACGCGGTCCTCGTCTACTCCTCCCCGGCGACCGCTGCGTTGGCCGCGCTGTGGGCTCGCCTCCGGCACGGCCGCCCGTTCGTGCTTCTCATCCAGGATCTTTGGCCTGACTCGATCTTCGCCGCTGGCTTCCTGAATCGACCGGCGGTTCGCCGCATGGTCGAACCCGCCGTCGACCTCTTCGTTCGCTCGACCTACAAGCATGCCTCGGCGATCGCCGTGATCGCTCCGGGGATGCGTCAGAGGCTCGTCGATCGAGGTGTGCCTGCCGAGAAGGTCGAAGTTGTCTTCAACTGGGTAGACGAGTCGATCTTCCATCCAGCCGAGCCGTCCGGCCGGCTCCGCGCGAAGCTCGGTGTGCCGGCTCACGCCCTCCTGTTCCTGTACGGCGGCAACATCGGCGCCGCGCAGGGGCTCGAAGCGGTCGTCGACGCCTTCCTGAGCATGGACGACGATGCGCACCTCGTGCTCGTCGGCGACGGGATCCGAAAGCGTGACCTTCAGACGCGTGCGTCCGGTGCGTCCAACGTCCACTTCCATGATCCGGTACCGGTCGGGGAGATGACAGCACTCCAAGCCGATGCAGATGTGCTTGTCGTATCGCTGACTGGCGACACGCTGTTCACGATCACGCTGCCGAGCAAGACTCAGGCTTCGCTCGCCTCGGGTCGCCCCGTCCTCGCCGTCGCGAAGGGCGACGTAGCTCGCGTGGTCGTCGCTGCCGATGCGGGTGCAACGGCGGCGCCCGGCGACGCCGTTGACATCGCGCGCGCGGCGCGCGAACTCGCCGCGCTCACGCCGACTGAACGGGCCTCCTACGGCGCGCGGGCACACACCTTCTATCGCGCGGAGATGTCCCAAGCCGTCGGTGCGGCACGTCTCTCCGCACTGCTCGACTCGGCAGTGCACGCCTCGCTCCAAAGACAGGGAGAATCATGAATCGCCAACGACGCGTTGCGATCACTGGTGCACAAGGCTTCCTCGGCTGGCATCTGTCGTGTCGTCTCCTTGCTCAAGACGCGGTCGACGTTATCCGCCTCGGCCGCACCGAGTTCGACAATGCCGAGAAGCTTGCGGCCTTGGTCGTCGACGTGGACACCGTGATCCACATCGCGGGTGTGAACCGCGCTGACTCCGACGACCAGGTAGAGCAGGGAAACGTCGAGCTCGCCATTCGCCTTGCAACGGCTCTGGGAGATCGACCCGTGCACCTCGTCTTCGCGAACTCGGTTCAGGTCGAGGTCGACAATCCTTACGGTCGAGGAAAGAGGCGCGCGGCTGAGGTGCTGTCCGCACTGCCAGGCACTTTCGCCGACGTCTTGCTGCCTAACCTTTTCGGTGAGCATGGCCGTCCTCACTACAACAGCTTTGTCGCGACCTTCTGCGACGAGATCGCTCACGATCGTGTGCCCAACTTGATGGACGACCGGGTCATCCCCCTCCTCCACGTTCAGCGTGCCGCCGAGCACCTCATCGCTCCCGCCGAGTCCCGCGTGCTGACGTCGAGCTGGTACCCCCGAGTGGGGAGCCGCGGCTGGTCTCTGACGTCCTGGGCATGCTCCCCGCACCTTCGACGAGCTCTATGCACAGGGTGCGTAGAGTCCCGGAGCTGGGGGGACGCTTTCGCACCGGGATCTGTTCAACACCTACAGGTCATACCTGTTCCCCGGGCGGTTTCCCGTCTCGCCGACTTTGGTTCACGACGATGACCTGAGCGGCATGTTGTTCGAGACTCCCCTCCTATCGCTCCCATGGCGGGACCAGTCAGTTGTTTGGTCGACCTACCTGACCCGGCCAGACTCGCGGTGACCACTACCACCTGTCCAAGATCGAGCGGTTCGTCGTGGTCTCTGGTGAGGCCGAGATCGCTCTGCGTCGCCTTCTCCACGACGAAGTCATCCGATTCAAGATCAGCGGGGATCATCCTGGCTTCGTGGACATGCCGACGATGTGGGTGCACAACATCTCGAACGTGGGCGACAAGAATCTGGTGACGATGTTCTGGGCCGACCAGTTGCTCGATGCCGAGCACCCAGACCAGTACCCAGAGCAGGTTGAGCAGAGCGAGGTACCCCGATGAAGGTCATGACCTTCGTGGGCACCCGGCCCGAGATCATCCGCCTCTCTCGGTGATCGACCGACTCGACCGGACGGTCGACCACGTCCTCGTGCACACTGGACAGAACTACGACCACAGCCTGAACCAGGTCTTCTTCGACGATCTCGGCCTGCGAGCGCCGGATCACTACCTGGCGCCGACACCTGTCGCTCGGGCACCGTGCTGGGTGGGATCCTCATCAGGACCGAGCAGGTGCTGCTCGCTGAGCGGCCGGACGCCGTGCTCGTGCTCGGCGACACCAACACCTGCATCGCGCGGTGATGGCCAAGCGGATGAAGATCCCGTCTACCACATGGAGGCGGGCAACCGCTGCTTCGACGAGAATGTCCCGGAGGAGACCAACCGCCGACTGGTCGACCACGTCGCCGACTTCAACCTCGTCTACACCGAGCACGCCCGCCGCAACCTGCTCGCCGAGGGGATGCATCCACGTCGGATCCTGCTGACCGGCTCGCCCATGCGGGAGGTGCTTGAGCGCTACCGCGCGCAGATCGAGCTTCCGACGTCCTTGAGCGGCTCGGGCTGGACGAGCAGCAGTACTTTCTGGTGAGCGCCCACCGCGAGGAGAACGTGGACTCCGCCGACCGACTGCGCATGTTGCTCGACTGCCTGAAGGCCGTGCACACGGGTGGGACCTGCCGGTGTCGTCTCGACCCACCCGCGCACGCGGAAGCGGCTCGAGGCGCTCGGCGTCGACAGGCTCTGGGGGATGTCCGTGGCGAACCTTTCGGCTTCCACGACTACAACAGGCTCCAGCTGGATGCCGCTTGCGTGCTGTCGGACAGCGGCACCATCACCGAGGAGTCGGCCATCCTTGGGTTCCCAGCGGTCACCCTCCGAGACTCGATCGAGCGTCCCGAGGCGCTCGACGCTGGGCGATCATGATGACGGACTCGACCCGGAGAACCTTGGGTTGGCCGTCGGGATTGCAATGGAGCGGGAGCCCGTTACCCGACTCCCTGCTGAGTATGAAATCGCCGACGCTAGCTCTCGCGTAACACGTTTCATCGTATCAACCGCGAAGAGGCACCATTCCTGGGCCGGGGTGAGGACATGACATCTAGGGTCCTCTTGGACGCTTCGAACCTTCGCGTCGGCGGGGGGATCCAGGTCGCGTCATCGCTAATACAATGGATTCTCGACTTTCGAGAGACGTCTGGGTCCAATTTTGCCTGGCTTCGTGACATTCGAATCGAATGTTCGGCTGAGGTATCACGGAACCTTGGGCATCTGGCGAAACACGACAATGTCGCGCAAGTCGGAGGATCACAAGGCAGTCCGCGAGGATTCGATGTTCATTGGAAAGTATTCGGCCCACACTGGGGGCCGTCCCGCGGCCGCATCTTAGTCATGGGCTACGCGGATGTTACCGCCATCTATCCCAATTGGGCCATCGGGCCACGTGCTCGGGTTCGAGCGGTGCTATCTCGCAAGAATGCCCAGCGCGCCGACGTCCTAGTAGCGGAGACATACGCGTTCGCACGTGCAGTCAGAGACGCCGGAATTCGGTCACCACTATTGGAAGTTATTCCCAACTCCTATCATCAAGTTTTTGATCATCCGGACCAATGGCAAGCGGCCCCCGAAGCTCTGCGCACTGATAGGCCAGCGGTGCTGCTCGGCTATGTGTCGCGTGCTTACCGACATAAGAATCATAACCTGTTGCCGAGAATTCGAGCCGAAGGAGTTCGGCGCGGTTCGTTTGACGTTCGCTTCGCCGTCACCCTCACCGAACCAGAGTGGATGGCGCAGTCGGATGAATTTCGCGAAGCCTGTGTCAACGTCGGCGTGCTTCGCACAGCGCAGCTTCCGGGGTTCTACTCCGCAGTTGACGGCGTTGTGTTTCCGAGCTTGTTGGAAGCATTCTCCGCAACTCCTCTCGAGGCGCTGAAAATGGGCGTCCCGCTTTACGCATCCGATCGGGATCTTCGTGCGCGATGTCTGCGGCAGCGCCCCGTTTTATGCCGATCCAACACGCCCAGAAGAGTGGGCCGATGTTATCGCCGGTTCGATGACCGACAAATGTTCACTTGATCGTCACCAGCAGGCCGGAGCTGACGTAATCGCCTCTCTTCCAACAGCTGCCGACCGAGCTACAGCGTTCGCGCGTCTGATAGATCGCGTGGCAGCAGAGCTGTGACAAGGTTGACAGTTGGCATGCAGAGCGTGAGCGACAAGGCACCGGTTCGTCATGGAACCTGAGGTGGAGGCCGACGAGCGAACGCGCCGTTCGATCTTCGGGGCCGGCTCGGCGACATTAGTAGCGAACGGCTCGCTAATGGCCATCGGCTTCGCGACGGGGGTGTTAACAGCAAGAGGGCTGCCGCCGAGCGAGCGGGGGGTGTTCGTTGTCCTAGTGCTAAGCCTGGGTACTATTGGGACTCTCGTTCTGGCAGGTATGGACGAGACCCAGATATGGCGGGCGCGCGGGTCGCGCAGCGAGGCATTGCGAGTTTCAGCAATACTGGCGACCCGGCGAAGATGGTTCGCCACAAGTGGTTGCGTTGCGATGATCCTGTTGGCTCTGGTCCTGCAACGAGAGTTATCCCTTGGTAGCCTAGCCGTGGCCGCGTTGGCGGCATTCATCGTTCCGTTAAACTCGCTTACCCAGGTCCGATTGGCAGCGCTGAGGGCGTCCGGTGCATTTGGCCTCTGGAACGCAATTCGGTGTGTGCCGCAAGCCGTTTATCTGATCGGCCTGTCGCTTCTTGTAGCGACCGACAGTCTCACCGTCGTCGGCGCAGTCGGGCTCCTAGTCGGCGCGAACGTGCTCACCAGTTGTGCGGCGACCTTGGCGAGCGGACAGCCAACGGTTACCAGCGAGTTGGACCACGACGAACGGCGGCGTCTCGCTCGATATGGCTACACCATCCTCCTCGCGCAAGCACCGTTGATTCTGAGCCAGCGGGCAGATCAGTTTCTACTCGCTATACTGACGTCGCCACACCAACTCGGCCTTTATACGGTCGCTGTGTCGCTGGGAGCGCTTGTGACGGCACTCGGGACAACAACGGAACAGGTCTTGTTTCCGAGGATACTGCATGGATCCACCACGGCACACAGAGGTCCGCAGATGGACGCTGGCGTTGCTCTCCTTGGGATTCGTTGCGTCGGTTGGTGTTCATGTCTGCGGGACTCCGGCGATCCGAGCGCTATATGGAGGTCCGTACAGCGACGCTGGGACGGTTGTCGCGTGGCTTATAGTGGGAGCTAGCGCGCAGATGGCCGCCGCACCAGCGTCGGCAGCACTCAAAGCAATCGGACAGACGCGCGTGGTCGCCGTTGCCCCAGACATTGCGTCTCGTGCTTTCGCTCGCAATGATTCCGTTCTTTGAGGCCGTGTGGGGCATTCAGGGGGCTGCCGCGGCGGTGGCCTTCGCATCCATCTTCGCATTCGCAGTTGTGATCGCACAATGCAATTTGCCAAGCGACGTGATTGGAAGTGGACAGTGACGGAGCGCGTCGCATTGAAGCCGCAGAATGAGGATATCTACCTTGATGCGTTACGAGTGGCGGCGGCGTGGCTCGTGGTCCTTGGCCATACTCGAGCCCTCATGTTCGAGAACTTTGGATCGGAGGATACGTCCTTTGAATCTCTTGCGTTTTACAGCCTAACTTCGCTTGGCCACCAAGCTGTGATCATCTTCTTCGTGCTATCAGGATACTGGGTTGGCGGGAAAGCGTGGGCTTCCGAACGGGCCGGGACTTTCCGGTTTGACGCGTACCTAATCGACCGAATTGTTCGACTGTGGGTGGTCTTGCTTCCAGCCTTGGTACTTACGGTCGTGGTAGATGCCATCGGGGGCGCTTTGATGAGGTCGTCGAGTCAGTACAATGGCGAGTCATACAATGGAATCCTTGGCGACGGGTTGGAGTGCGGAGTACTAGACTTCCTCGGGAATGCGCTATTCCTTCAGGGGATTGCCGTAAAGCCCTGCGGTACGAACGAGGCCCTTTGGTCTATTTCCTACGAGTTCTGGTTTTACATCTTAATGTCCCTCCTGCTGATGGTGTTCCGCGCGGGTTCAATCAGATGGTGGTCGGCGGCCGCTGCGATCGTGGTGATTGCTGAGATCGGAGCAATGGAGCCCATGATCCTCTTGTATTTTCCGCTCTGGCTGATTGGCGTAGGGTCTGCCCATGCTAGTCACCGCAATTCTTGCCTTAATCGCCTAACAGGGGATGGACGTGCTTCGGTGCTTATCGGCAGCCCATTCGTTCTTGTCGGCATTGCGGCGACGACATCGGTCATATCCTTGCCCGTGGTGTTAGAAGACTACGTGCTTGCCATCGTGACGTCGTTCGTCATTGCCGCGACAGCGGGAACCTGCGTTCGTCGGTCGAGAAGCACATCCCGGGCACGATCCACGTCGTGGGTGGGGCGCCGCGCGGATGAGAGCTACACGCTCTACGCGATTCACCTTCCTTGCGTGGTACTGATTTCTGCCGTGATTGTGCCGTTCGCGCGCTCGAGGTTCGAGGTGAACGTTCTGAGCCTCTGTGTATATGTCGCTGTCATTGCTGTGTTGGCCTTCTTCGCACACGCGTTTGCTCGCCTTACTGAGCTCGAACGCCTGTAGTGCGAAGATTTGCACGTCAGTGGTTCGGTGTTGGACAGAGCGTCGGGACGGGTGGTCGTACACGTCGTAAATCGTTGCGCCTCGCCGTCTGGCTCGACGTCGGTGCTCTCCTGCTGTGCACAGCGACCCTTGCGACAAGGTCATGGTTTCGGCTAGCGCATCCCGGTGCCTTCTATCTCGGCTTCCATGCCGTCTTCGTAACGCACCGTGGGGTTTCGTTGTATCGCGGTACGACCGAGGCGTTCCGCGTGTTCTCAACGATGAAATCGCAGCGGCCTTTTCATAGCCGATCTATTCCTATTGTCCGCCACCGCCGGTTGGCTCTATGTCGGCTCCAAGCCCGCCCCTCGCGTGGAGAATGGAGCTGGGTCTATTCGTCCCCTGGATGCTCATGCGGTGGCGCTCGTGTCGGTCTTCTGTGTGCCGTTTGGTCTATACGCGCTCGTAAGCGTCGGCTATGTTCCAGGCGTTCAGAGTCGCGGTAGTTAGAGGCACCTACCTTGAGTTGGCGATCGTCTGGCCCGCCATATGTGCAGTCGCAGCTATATATCGCTTTGGGCTTCGATGGTATTTCACGATTCCGCTGTTCGGATACCTACGCTGATGGCACTGCAGGGATTGGCCGATTCCGCCTCATCCTACCGCTGGCGCTCTTATTGCTTGCAGTCATGGAGCGGAGGCGTCGGAGATGGCCACCGTTGTGGATGGTTGCTGTGATTCTTCCAGTTGCCGTTGTTCCCGACCTTGAAGGCTATCGGGTCAGACCTCCAAGATGGGTCGCTGACTACTGAAAGTGCGAGGCACGCGCTGTCGCAAGCGGTGGATGAAACTAGCGACGGGAGCAGTGTCGAACAGTCGATCCTGGAGCAGTCGGCAATCGTTGTGCTGAGAAGTGACGAATTGGGCGAAGTTGGTTTGGGAAGTTCGTATCTAAAGACGTTTACGTTCTTCGTTCCCAGGTCAGTGTGGCCGGAAAAGCCCCACCTAGGCGAACACGTCGTCGCTTTGTCTTCTCGCAGTATCCACTATCTGATTGGCACGGTGACCACGCTGTATGGCGCTGTACCTCAACTTTCGGCTTCTGGGCGTTTTCCTTGGGGGCGTCGTGATCGGTTTGCTGACTGGTCGGCTCGCACGTGGGCTGACGGGAAGCCAGGGAGGGCTGCCGGTCGTTTGTTGTATCTCGTGGTTCTGGTGACCCTTATTCAGGTATATCGCGACGGGCCATTGGCGCTGCCAATCTTCATGGGGCTATCGATGACGCCCGTAACTGATGATGATCCTGCACGGTGCTCGGTTGAACCCGAATGAGGGGTCGTCCGTGACGTGACGTGACGCGTCGCTGTCAGTGGCGTCCTGCCTGGACGGACGGGTATGGCTCTTCATTGCCGGTTGTGAATCTAGGTTGAAACTCCGCGCTAGCGCGTTACGCCAGCTCGCTCATGGTGGCTGAGGATGGCGTCAGCGGCAAACTGTGCGTACTTCGCCCAAGTCCGGTTCCTCGCGGATAGCGAAGCAGCGACACTCATGCGCGCGACCAACTGCGGGTCGTCACGGAGGGTCCTGATCGCGTTTGAGAGAGCGGAGGCGTTCCTAGCTCTCACTACGAGTCCGTTGACCCCATGGCACACAACCTCATTGGGTCCGCGATCGGTACATATCACTGGAAGACCATTAGACATGGCTTCTAGCGCGACCATTCCGAGCCCGTCAAATAGTGTAGGAAGCACGAGCACCGAAGCCGCGGCATATTGCTCCGGGAGTGCCTCACGTGCAAGGTTGGGTCTGTGCTCAAAATCGACGTGCGTGAGGCTTTGCAGTCGCTTCGCATCGCTGCTGGTTCCGCCGATCAACCGAAGTGACACCGTGGCATCATCTAACATCCTTATGGCATCGAATAGGTAACTGAGACCTTTGCCTGTGTAAGACGGCCGACGTAAAGAACGGTGAGGGCGCCGTCAGTGTCCGTTCCGCGCTGTATGGGGTTTCCGCCGGCTCCACCCGGAAGCGCTGCGCCGTATGGAGCTACGACAACTTTGCCCTCGGCAACTCCGAGCTCCACAACTTTCTGCTTCGCAAAGGTGGATCCAACCAAGATGAGGTCGGCGTGTTCGATCTCGCATTGAAAATCGCGCACCGGCGCGCCAACTGGGAAATCACTGACCATCGTCCAGGCGAGCTCAGGATGAAGGTCGCACTCCTCCTTGAAGATTGCCACTCGAACAGTCGGAGGAATCGTCGGTAGGTTGAGGACCCGATAGGAATTGGGCACGGCAGGAAATAGGTGCGAGGCTGGACCGTGTGAGGCCACGAGAATGTCGGAGCCGGTTTGTGCAGCCGTGCGGGCGATCGCCCTATCTCTCAGATTCAGTAGCAATCTTCTGGTGGTGGCATTTCCGTCGAATACTCCCACGCGGGCAATTTCCGCGATTGGCGCCGCTACGTGGATGGTGTCTAGTTTCAGGCGTTCGTCGGGCCGCCTGCGTCGCAACTGTGATGCCCATCGTCCTCCCAGGATCGGGAGGTGCGTCGGAATCCGCATAACGCGGTATCCGGTGTCAAGAATGGATGAACATACGCTTGTAGAAGGTTTCGCTCGCAAAGTTCGACAGCGAGATGTTCCAGTTCCGCCGATACGGTAGTTGCGACGGTGATTGTCGGCTTTTGCATGCGCTTAACTGGAGGTGAACTTGTTGTAGATATCGTGGGCCTTGGTCCTTTGCGCTGGACGCCCTTCGGAAGATCGCGAAGTAGGTCAGACGGACGCAGCCGACCCTCCGAGGGGCGGGCGACCGCCGAGTCCACGCCTACCGAGCCGTCGAAGAGCGCCATGCGCGTGTCGATGTGGTCAAAGGTGGTGTCTGAGTGAGCTGTGACTCCTTCTCTACGTCCGAAATCTGTAGCGAATCGTGAGTTGATCCTTTCTATAATGGCCGCAAAGTCGCTCAGGATGTTGGGAAAGTCAGCTATGACGACTTGGTCCGCCAAAGGCAGGAGAGTGTGGTAGAAGTGGGCATAGACTCGGAACGCGGTTGCAGGTGTGACACCTGGCTGCTGTTGCAAAAGGGAGGACACGGCATCGTCAGGATTGCGGATCAGCACGAGCCTGGGGATGTCGTGGCGGATCGCTAACAGGATCGAACGCGGGGTGTGGAGGTGTGACGATATCTGAATCGGAGGTTGTTGGATCTGATCCATGAGCACCCGCGCCAGGGTATTGGCAGATCTTGGGAATCCGTCGATGACCAGATCCGTAGACGTTGTAATGCGGGCCGCGCGCAATGGCGCTCTGTTGCGGACATACCACTCGCTCAGAATCGGAGTAGTAAGGACGCGGTAGTACCCGGAGAACCTCGCATCGGCGCTCACCAGGCGGCGCGCGGTGGACCTCATAGTTCGTACAAGGGGGGTATCAGAAGTTGTGCCTGGATGAGTCATGTGAGCCACCTGTTCACCCGCTTGCTGGCCACCGCGATGGCTTTGACCTCGTAGGCGTCGCTGTGTGGCGTCGGGGTTGAGTTCGTCTGTGTGCGGTGAATCATGAGAGTACCTATTCAACCCTAGATCCGTGGCGATCGGTCGTGATTGGCAACTGAGCGGATCGCCGAGGCTCGGTCGGAGTGGGGCATGTGCCAGCTGCGCGCGGACGGTCTGCCTTGAGGCGCTGGCGTACGTGTTGCGGTAGAACGCACCGGTGGCGCGGTTCTTGGAGACGGGTGCAGAGCAGGCGGACTGTGGTCCGCACGCTGCACGCGGCCGATGTCGTTGGCGCCTACGTTTTTGGTCTCCTGGTCGCGGTGGAGGGTGTTGCCATCCAGTCGGTCCCGCGGGAGACCCCGACGTCGTCCTCGAGGCAGACGGTGACCGATGCCAGGGGGAACGTCTCTTCGACCTCCTTGTCGGCCGAGCGGTCAGGCGGCCGCTTGGAGCTGTAGAAGGGAAGAACGGCGAATGGTAGAAGGGGTAGATCCGTGAGTCTGAACATCAAGAGTGAGCGAGTCCACGAACTCGCGCGCGAGGCTGCGCGGCTCACCGGGCTCTCGCAGACCGGGGCGGTCGAGGAGGCGCTGCGGCGCCTGCTGGCGGAACACGAGGGCGACACGGCGGCTGCCGATCGAGCGCGGCGCCTCGATGTGCTGCGATCGATCAGCCTCGCCTGGGATCCCGCCGCCACGGGGAACGCCGCGATCGAGGACGTGGACGACCTCTACGACCCCGAGACCGGGCCTCCCGCGTGATCGTCGATTCCTCTGCCCTGATCGCCATCCTCCGCAACGAACCGGAAGCCGAGCGGTTCTCTCGGCTCCTCGTCGACCGGCCGGCCAAGATGTCGGCAGCCAACTGGCTGAAGGCGGCGATGGTCGCCGACGGGAGCGGTGACCCGGCTGCGGGGGAGCGCCTCGACCAGATCGTGGACGCCGCGCAGATCGAGATCGTCGACGTCACCGCCGATCATGCGAGGAAGGCGCGCGCTGCCTTTCGTCGGCACGGGCGAGGCTCGGGATCGCCGGCACGACTGAGCTTCGGCGACTGCATCGCGTACGCGCTGTCGGCGGTCGCCGACGAGCCGCTCCTGTTCAAGGGCGACGACTTCACGCACACGGACGTCCTCAAGGCGTGACATGACAAGCGGCGCCTCCCGGCTGGGAGGCGCCGCTTGTCGACGTACTTGATCTCGTGACGGTCGCTGCGCGACCTCCTCGACCAGCGGAGCCTGGTGCTAGCATTGCTGTCAAAGCGGGTGGTGACGATGGCGACGATCACGGTGCGCGACCTGCCGGATGAGGTGCGCGATCGGCTTCGCGTGCGAGCTGCCGGTCACGGGCGGTCCATGGAGGCTGAGGTTCGAGCAATCCTCGCCGAGGCGGTCGTGGACGTCCGCTGGGTCGACACGCTGGTCAGCGTCTCGGAGGGATACACGACCCGGGGCGAGGACCTCGCCGACGTGGAGCGTGATCTGCCACGGCCGGTCGACCTGTCGTGATCGTCTTCGACACCAACGTCGTGTCCGAGCTGCTCAGGCTGGAGCCTGAGCGTCGTGTGAAGCAGTGGGCCGCGTCCCTTACGGAGCGGCCAATGCTCACGACGGTCACGGAATGGGAGTTGCGATTCGGCGTGCTGCGGTTGCCGGCCGGGCGCCGCCGCGACGAACTGGCTGCAGGGCTCGCGCGGGTGCTCGTGGATGCCGAAGGGCACATCCTCGACTTCGACAGCGCGGCCGCTGAGCGCGCGGCCAACGTGCGGTTCGTCAGAGAGTCGAGCGGTCGGCCGATCTCCACGGCCGATGCGATGATCGCCGGGATCTGTCTGGCGAACGGTGCAGCGTTGGCGACCCGGAACGGCCGGGACTTCGAGGGCACCGGAGTTCCGGTGGTTGATCCGTGGGACTCGTGAAACGCGAAGGGCGCCTCCTGGATCGGGGAGGCGCCCTTCGTCGTACCGCTGGGTTCGTCAGCTGGCGTTGTTGATCATCCCGGCGCCGACGGTGATGCCGGTGGCCTCGTCGATCAGGATGAACGAGCCGGTGGCGCGGTTCTTGGAGTACGGGTCGCACAGCAGCGGGACGGTGGTCCGCAGCTGAACGCGGCCGATCTCGTTGACGCCGAGCTCCTTGGTCTCCTGGTCGCGGTGGAGGGTGTTGACGTCCAGGCGGTACTGGATGTCCTTCACCAGCGCGCGGGCGGTGCGGGTGGTGTGCTTGATGGCCAGCTTCTGCCGCGGCTTGAGCGGAGTCGTGGTCATCCAGCAGACCATCGCGTCGATGTCCTGGCTCGGGGTCGGCGCGTTCTTGACCCGGGCGATCATGTCGCCGCGGGAGACGTCGACGTCGTCCTCGAGACGGACGGTGACCGACATCGGCGGGAACGTCGAGCTCCTCGTGGAAGAGCGGTCTGGAGGCGGCGATGGTCGCCGATGGGAGCGGTGACCCGGCTGCGGGGGAGCGCCTCGACCGGATCGTGGACGCCGCGCAGATCGAGATCGTCGACGTCACCGCCGATCACGCGAGGAAGGCGCGCGCCGCCTTTCGTCGGTACGGTCGAGGCTCGGGATCGCCGGCACGACTCAACGTCGGCGACTGCATCGCGTACGCGCTGTCGGCGGTCGCCGACGAGCCACTGCTGTTCAAGGGCGACGATTTCACGCACACGGGCGTCCTCAACGTGTGAAATGACGAGCGGCGCTTCCCGGTGGGGGCGCCGCTGTCGTCGACGGGTCTCGATACGCCCTCGCATATCTGGGGGAGATGGTGGGTCCGACGGCGTACTGCGAAGAGCCGGGCCTCAGGTCACCGAATCACGCCACATGCGGCACGGGCGCCCGCGTCACCGGTGGCCAAGGTGGTGGCATCCGGCCCCGGGACCCCGCCGGACGAGTAGCGCTCCGGGATGTTGGCGAAGTTGTCGCGGCCCGCATGGACCATCACCGCCGAGCCATCGGCGTCACGAAGGTCGGCCAGGGTGAACCGGTCGGTGACGAACTGGGAGAACGCGCGCCCGGTCTCGGTCACCAGCAGCGACGGCATGTCGCCCGCGTGATCACCGTGGGTCGTGTCCCCACCGGTGTAGTGGCCCCCCGCGGTGGTGAACGGTCCTGCGGGCGCGTCGGCCTCACACAGACCAGTGGTGTGGATGTGGAAGCCGTGGAAGCCCGGCGACATCGACCGGACCCAGCCCCGGACCACGACCACGTTGTCGGTCTGGCGCAGCGAGACCCAGCCGACCTTGTTCCCGTCGACGCCGCGCAGGACGACCTTCTCGATCTTGCCGTGATGCCGCGCGTGTCCGTGAGTCTGCGCGGCTGTGCTGCCGGCCCGGCCGTCGTCCTCGTCCGCCACGCCTCCGATGCTGTTCGCCCCCACGATGACGGCCGCCGTCAGGATGGCGGCTCCGCCTACCGCTGCAGTCGCTCGTGCCTGTTTCCGTCCCAGCATGTCGTCACCTTTCCTCCCTACACGTTGACGTTCCGCCGCCGACACCGGTCTGTCAAGGCAACCGTGAACGACACGCGCACTCGGGTACGCCGAGGACGGCGCGCCGCACGGGCCACCTCGATCACGATTCCAGCCTCTTCGCACCGATCCCTGGCGCGAGGCTCGGCTCAGTCGTCGAGCGGGGTGACGTAGGCGGAGCTGATGCCGCCGTCGACGACGAACTGGCTGGCGGTGATGAAGGAGGCGTCGTCGCTGGCGAGGAACGCGACCGCCGCCGCGATCTCCTCAGGTTCGGCGAACCGCCCCATCGGGACATGGACCAGACGGCGCTGCGCCTTCTCCGGATCGGCGGCGAAGAGGTTCTGCAACAGCGGCGTGGCGACAGGTCCTGGGCACAGCGCGTTGATGCGCACCCCGCGGCGCGCGAACTCGACGCCCATCTCGCGCGTCATGGACAGCACGGCGCCCTTGGAGGCGGAGTAGGAGATCTGCGAGGTCGCCGCGCCCATGATCGCCACGAACGACGCGACATTGATGATCGATCCCTTGCCCTGCTCGAGCATGTAGGGCAGCACGTGCTGGCAGCAGTGGAAGACGCTGGTCAGGTTGACCTCCTGGACCCGCCGCCATGCGTCGATGCCGGTCTCCAGGATCGAGCCGTCGTCGGTGGGGTTGATGCCGGCGTTGTTGAGCGCGATGTCGATGGAGCCGTAGGCGTCGTGTGCCGCGGCGTAGGCCGCCTTCACCTGGTCGGCGTCGGTGACGTCGGCCCGCACGAACAGCCCCTCCAGGGAATCGGCGACGTCCTTGCCGACGGCGTCGTCGACCACGTCGACGACGACGATGCGGGCACCCTCGTCCCGCATCCGGCGCGCGCTGGCCAGCCCGATGCCGCTGGCGGCGCCGGTGATGACGGCGACCCGGCCGTCGAGGCGGCCGGGGACAGGAGTGGGATGGCTCATGGGTTCTCCTCGGGTAGCAGGTCGGCGGGCGGTTGCCTCAGCCGCGCTCTTGGGTGTCGATGAAGACCGTCTTCAGCTCGCCGAACGCGTCGAGCGCGTGCGGGCCGAGCTCGCGGCCGAGACCGGATTGCTTGAAGCCGCCGAACGGCGTGTTGTGCCGCACCGACGAGTGACTGTTGACCGCGATGTTGCCGGCGTCCATGCCGCGGGCCAGCCTCAGGGCGCGGCCGACGTCGCGGGTCCAGACCGAGCCGGACAGGCCGTACGTCGTGTCGTTGGCGATGCGGAGCGCGTCGGCCTCGTCGGCGAACGGGAGCACCGTGATCGTGGGGCCGAAGATCTCCTCGGTGAAGACGACGTCCTCCTCGGAGCGCGCCCGCAGCACCGTCGGAGGATGCCAGAACCCCGGCCCGTCCGGACACGATCCGGTGATCAGCACGTCCGCGCTGTCGACGTACGACGCCACCGTGTCGCGCTGCGCTGCGGAGATGAGTGGCCCCATCCTGCTGTCCTCGCTGCCGGGGTCGCCGACGGTGAAGGCCTGCACAGCGGGCTCGAGCAGGGTGAGGAACTCCTCGTAGACGCCGGCCTCGACGAGCACCCGGGACCGGGCGCAGCAGTCCTGGCCGGCGTTGTCGAAGCTGCCGCCCGGTGCCGCGGCGGCGGCCGCCTCGAGGTCGGCGTCGGCGCAGACGATGCTGGCGTTCTTGCCGCCGAGCTCCAGGGTCACCCGCTTGACCTGCTCCGCGCAGCCACGCATCACCTCCCGGCCCACCTCGGTGGAGCCGGTGAACACCACCTTGCCGACCGCGGGGTGGGTCACGAACCGCTGGCCGACCACGGAGCCCTTGCCGGGCAGCACCTGGACCACACCCTCGGGGATGCCCGCCTCCAGCGCGAGCTCGCCGAGTCGGATCGCGGTCAGCGGGGTGAGCTCGGCCGGCTTGATCAGCACGGTGTTGCCCGCCGCGAGTGCAGGTCCGAGCGCCCAGGCGGCGATCGGCATCGGGAAGTTCCACGGCACGATCACGCCGACCACGCCGATCGGCTCGCGGAAGGTCATCGCGACGCCCCCGGCGACCGGGATGGTCTCTCCCTCGGGCCGCTCCACGGCACCGGCGTAGTAGTCCAGCACGTCGCGCACGGCCGCGGCCTCGCCCCGCGCGTTGCCGATCACGTGGCCGGCGTTGCGGACCTCGAGTGCCGCGAGCTCCTCGGTGTGCGCGTCGACCACCGCCGCGTAGCGGCGCAGCAGTCGGGCGCGGTCGGCGGGCGAGACCGTCCGCCAGCGCGCGGCCGCCTTGACGGCGTTCGCGACCGCTGCGTCGGTCGCCTCCTCGTCGTACAGCTCGATCTCCGCGATGGGGGTCGCGGTGGCCGGGTCGAGCACCTGGGTGGTGGTCACGGTTGCCGGATCTCCTCTCGTGCCGTACGTCGTGTGGCTCTCTCACGCGCTGCGCTGACGAATGCTGCGAACAGCCGCGGATCCTCCGGGCTCTCCTCGGGATGGAACTGCACCCCGATCGCCCACGCGTCGCCGGGAGGCTCGACGGCCTGCACCAGCCCGTCGGCCGAGCGTGCGGTCACCCGCAGCCCGGGGGCCACGGCGTCGATCGCCTGGTGGTGGTAGCAGCGCACGGCGGCGCTCTCGCCCAGCACGGACGCGATCCGCGACCCCGGCTCGGTGCGCACCGTGACGTGCCCGAACACCGCGGGCGCCGGCCGGTAGTCGGAATGCCCCAGCAGATCGGGCAGATGCTGGTGCAGGGTCCCCCCGAGCGCCACGTTGAGCACCTGGATGCCGCGACAGACGGCGAGCAGCGGAACGCCGCCGTCGAGGGCAGCGCGCACCAGGCCGATCTCCTGGGCGTCGCGTCGGGGATCCGAGACCGTCTCGCGGTGCGCCGGCGCGGCGTACGCCGGCGGGTCGACGTCATTGCCGCCGAGCAGGACCAATCCGTCGAGCGCCTCGAGCACCACGGGGTCATCGGCGTGTGGGGGGAGCAGCATCGGCAGGCCACCGGCCGCCGTCACACCGTCGAGGTACGCCGACGGCACGATCGCCGCCTCACCCTGCCAGATCCCCCAGGTCGCGTCCGTGTAGTAGGTGGTCAACCCGATGCGCGGCCTCAGCCCGGGAGTGGTCACAGACGCTCGAACCCTCTCCGCAGCTCCCAGTCGGTGACCGCGGCGTCGAAGTCGGCGATCTCCACGTCGGCGGCATTGAGGTAATGGTCGATGACCTCCTTGCCGAACGCGGCGCGGCCGACCTCGGAGGAGGCGAACAGGTCGCGCGCCTCGTGCAGGGTGCGGGGCACGTGCGGCGCGGCGGAATCGTAGGCACTGCCCACCATCATCGGCTCGAGGGGCAGCTCCTCCTCGATCCCGTGCAGCCCTCCGGCCAGCATCGCGGCGAGCGCCAGGTAGGGGTTGGTGTCCCCGCCGGGCAGTCGGTTCTCCATCCGTGCCGAGCTGCCGCTCCCCACCACCCGCACGGAGCACGACCGGTTGTCCGCGCCCCAGGCCACCGCGGTCGGGGCGAACGAGCCGGGGGCGAACCGCTTGTAGGAGTTGATGTTCGGGGCGTAGAAGAGGGTGAACTCCCGCATCGTCGCCAGTACCCCGGCGATGAAGTGGTCGTAGAGCGCGCTCCGCTCCCCACGGTCGGCGTCCCAGAACACGGCCGAGCCGTCCATCCCGCGCAGCGAGAGGTGGATGTGGCAGGAGTTGCCCTCGCGCTGGTTGGGCTTGGCCATGAAAGTGAGCGACTGACCGGCGTCGGCCGCGATCATCTTGGCGCCGGTCTTGTAGACGCTGTGGTTGTCGGCGGTCGTCACGACCTCGTCGAAGAGGAAGCCGATCTCGTGCTGCCCGAAATTGCACTCGCCCTTGGCCGACTCGACCACCATCCCGGCGCGGTACATGTCTCCCCGGATCCGCCGCAGCAGCGGCTCGACCCGCCCGGAGCCGACCACGGAGTAGTCGACGTTGTACTGGTTCGCGGGCACCAGGTCGCGATAGCCCTGGGTCCATGCCTGCTCGTAGGAGGTGTTGTAGACCACGAACTCCAGCTCGGTGCCCGCCACCGCCTTCCAGCCGTGCTCGGCGGCCCGGTCGACCTGCTTGCGCAGCATCGCGCGCGGCGACATCGGCACCGGCGTGCCGTCGGTCAGGTGCAGGTCGCACTGCACCATGACGGTCCGCTCCAGCCACGGCATCCAGCGGAACGTGTCGAGATCGAGGGCGAACTCCATGTCGCCGTACCCGGACTCCCACGAGGAGATCGCGTATCCGTCGACGGTGTTCATGTCGGTGTCGACGGCCAGCAGGTAGTTGCAGCCCTCGACGCCGTCGGCGAGCGCGTGCGCGAGGAAGTACGGCGCGTGCAGGTACTTGCCCTGCAGCCGGCCCTGCATGTCGGTGAAGGCGACGACGACGGTCTCTATCTCTCCGCTGTCGATGCCGGCTCGCAACTGGTCGACGGTCAGCATCCGGGGGTTTCGTGGGTGGGTCATCGCAGGTCGGTCTCCGCTTCGGTGATCTGGCTGAATTCTTCCTCGGGCGCACTCGCCACGAGGTGATGTCGGGAGTAGAACCAGAAGTACGCGACGAACACGCAGAAGACGGCGGCGGTGATCCCGGCCGCCTTGATGTCGACGAAGAACGTCGCCGCCACGGCCGTCACGCTCAGCACCAGGGCGATGCCGGTCGTGACCACGCCGCCGGGCGTGCGGTAGCTGCGCTCGAGGTCCGGCTCGCGGCGGCGCAGCATGATGTGGGACAGGTTGAGCAGCACGTAGGAGACCGTGGCGCCGAAGACCGCGATGTTGATGAGCAGTGCGCCGTCCTGAGTGGTCGCGGCCAGGATGAACCCGATCGTGCCGGGCACCACCAGCGCCACCCACGGGGTCTTCCGGCTCCCGGTCAGCGACAGGAACCGCGGCAGGTAGCCGGCGCGGGAGAGCGCGAAGAGCTGCCGGGAGTAGGCGAAGATGATCGAGAAGAAGCTCGCGACCAGTCCGGCGAGCCCGGCGTAGTTGACGAAGCTGGACAGCCACGACCCCTCACCGAGCGCGGTGTCGAGCGCCAGCGGCAGCGGGTTGTCGGAGGCGCGGATGACATCGGCTCCGGCCGCGCCGGGGACCACCACCAGCATCATCGCCGCGAAGCACAGCAGCGCCACCATCGCCACGATGATGCCGCGCGGCATGTCCCGCTTCGGGTCGGCCGTCTCCTCCGCGGCCAGGGGCACGCCCTCGACCGCGAGGAAGAACCAGATGCCGTAGACCAGCGCGGCGACCACGCCGGCGAAGCCGAAGGGCAGGAAGTCGCTCGCGCCCGCGGCACCCGTCGGGTCGATGTTGGTCAGGTTGGCTGCGTCGAACTTCGGCAGCAGGCCGATCACGGCCGCAACCAGGGCGACCACCGCGATGGCGGTGATGCCGAACATGATCTTCAGCGCCTCGCCGACGCCCCACACGTGCACCCCGATGAAGATCAGGTAGGCGACCAGGTAGATCGGCCAGGAGTTGGTGAGCCCGAACAGTCCGAGCGCCTCGACGTAGCCGCCGATGAAGACGGCGATCGCGGCCGGCGCGACGGCGTACTCGATGAGGACGGCGACGCCCGTGGCGTAACCGCCGAGCGGACCGAGCGCACGACGGGCGAAGCCGTAGCCAGCGCCCGCGACCGGCAGCGTGGAGGACATCTCCGCGAGGCCGAAGACCATGCAGGTGTACATCAGGCCCATCAGCACCGTGGCGATGAGCAGGCCACCCCAGCCGCCCTCGTCGATGCCGAAGTTCCAGCCGGCGAAGTCGCCGGAGATCACGTAGCTGACGCCGAGACCGGCCAGCAGCACCCAGCCGGCTGCGCCTCGTTTGAGCTGGCGCTGTTGGAGGTAGCTGGCGTCGGTGCTCGTGTAGTCGATGTGGGATCGGGCCATGAAGGAACCCCTCGGACTCAATGGACCATGACTGGACCATTGATCTTGGCGGTGGCCGGCCACCGCGTCAAGGGGTCGGCAGCCGGCATCCGATATCCGGCGATACCGTGTCCCCATGTCCGCCGAGCCGCTCGTCTGGGTGTCGCCGGTCCGATCGGGCAACGTGTTCGAGGAGACGATCGAGCACCTGGTTCGTCTGGTCCGGCTGGGCCAATTCCCCCCGGGCTCCATGCTGCCGGCGGAGCGCGTGCTCGCCGATGCGCTCAAGGTCTCGCGCACCACGTTGCGCGAGGCGCTGGGTGAACTGCAGCGGGCCGGCTACCTGGAGGTCACCCGTGGGAGGTACGGCGGCAGCCGGGTGGCGAACGTGCCGCCCGAGAGGCCCGGTGGCCCGCTCGACCCGGCCGAGGTCGAGGACGTGCTCACGCTGCGTGCCATCGTCGAGCCCGCCGCGACCGCCCTGGCCGCGCGGCGTACCCCTGGCGAGAACGACGTGGCGCGGCTGCGGGAAGCGGAGCGCGCCGTGCACGAGGCTCCGCCCGGGCTCTACCGGCCGCTGGACTCCCGACTTCACATGCTGATCGCCGAGCTCGCCGGTTCGCCGTCGCTGACCGCGGTCGTCGCCGACTACCGGACCCGCCTGAACGCCCTGCTCGACCGGATCCCGCTGCTCAGCTCGAACCTGGAGCACTCCAGCGCCCAGCACGCCGACATGGTCGAGGCGATCGCGCGGGGCGACGCTGAGGCCGCGGAGCGGATCGCCCGCGACCACATCGAGGGGACCGCGCTCCTGCTGCGTGGCTTCCTCGGGTGACACGGGGGTCTCGCTCCGGCAGGAACGCGAGAGCCCCGCACCCATCAGGGTGCGGGGCTCTCGACGTGTCGCTGGGACTCAGCTGGCGTTGTTGATCATCCCGGCGCCGACGGTGATGCCGGTGGCCTCGTCGATCAGGATGAACGAGCCGGTGGCGCGGTTCTTGGAGTACGGGTCGCACAGCAGCGGGACGGTGGTCCGCAGCTGCACGCGGCCGATCTCGTTGACGCCGAGCTCCTTGGTCTCCTGGTCGCGGTGGAGGGTGTTGACGTCCAGGCGGTACTGGATGTCCTTCACCAGCGCGCGGGCGGTGCGGGTGGTGTGCTTGATGGCCAGCTTCTGCCGCGGCTTGAGCGGAGTCGTGGTCATCCAGCAGACCATCGCGTCGATGTCCTGGCTCGGGGTCGGCGCGTTCTTGACCCGGGCGATCATGTCGCCGCGGGAGACGTCGACGTCGTCCTCGAGACGGACGGTGACCGACATCGGCGGGAACGCCTCCTCGACCTCCTTGTCGAAGAGGTCGATGCCCTGGATCTTGCTGGTCATGCCCGAGGGGAGCACGACGACCTCGTCACCCGGCTTCAGCACGCCGCCGGCGACCTGGCCGCCGTACCCGCGGTAGTCGTGGTGCTCGTCGGACTTCGGCCGGACGACGTACTGCACCGGGAACCGGGCGTCGATCAGGTCGCGGTCGGACGCCACGTGGACGTGCTCGAGGTGGTGCATCAGGGTCGGGCCGGAGTACCACGGGGTGTGCTCGGACCGGTTCACCACGTTGTCGCCCTGGAGCGCCGAGATCGGGATCACGGTCAGGTCCGGGATGTTGAGCTTCGTCGCGAACTGCGTGAACTCCGCGTGGATCTTGTTGTAGACGTCCTCGGAGAAGTCGACGAGGTCCATCTTGTTGATCGCGAGCACCAGGTGCGGGACGCGGAGCAGCGACAGGATCACCGCGTGGCGGTGGGACTGCTCGGTGAGGCCCTGACGGGCGTCGACCAGCACCAGGCCGAGGTCGGCGGTGGAGGCGCCGGTGACCATGTTGCGCGTGTACTGAACGTGGCCCGGGGTGTCGGCGATGATGAACTTGCGGTTGGGCGTCGCGAAGTAGCGGTAGGCCACGTCGATGGTGATGCCCTGCTCGCGCTCGGAGCGCAGACCGTCGGTCAGCAGCGCGAGGTCGGTGTAGTCGTAGCCGCGGGACTCGCTGGTCGCCTCGACGGCCTCGAGCTGGTCCTGGAAGATCGACTTCGAGTCGAGCAGCAGGCGACCGATCAGGGTCGACTTGCCGTCGTCGACGGAGCCGGCGGTGGCGAACCGGAGAAGGTCCATGTTGGTCCCCATTGTTGATTCAGCCATCAGAAGTAGCCTTCCTTCTTGCGGTCCTCCATGGCGGCCTCGGAGAACCGGTCGTCGCCACGGGTCGCGCCGCGCTCGGTGAGTACGGCGACGGCGATCTCGTCGATGATCTCGGGGATCGTGGATGCCGTGCTCTCGACACAGCCGGTGAGGCTGATGTCGCCGCAGGTCCGGAAGCGGACCGTGCGCTCCTCGACGACCTCGCCCTCACGGCACGGGTTGAGCGGCGTCTCGCTCATCAGCATGCCGTCGCGCTTGAAGACGCGGCGCTGGTGGCTGAAGTAGATGCTCGGGATCTCGATGCCCTCGCGGCCGATGTAGTCCCAGACGTCCAGCTCGGTCCAGTTGGAGATCGGGAAGATCCGCATGTGCTCGCCCTCGTGGAGGCGGCCGTTGTAGAGGCTCCAGAGCTCGGGGCGCTGCATCTTCGGGTCCCACTGGCCGAACTCGTCGCGGTGGGAGTAGACGCGCTCCTTGGCGCGGGCCTTCTCCTCGTCGCGGCGACCGCCACCGAAGGCGGCGGTGAAGCCGTTCTCCTCGATCGCGTTGAGCAGGGTGGGGATCTGGAGCCGGTTGCGGCTGACCTTCGCGGCGTCGGGGATGATGCCGTTCTTGATGGCGTCGTCGATGCTCGCGACCACCAGGTTCACGCCGAGACGGCTGACCCAGCGGTCACGGGTCTCGAGCACCTCGGGGAAGTCGAGGCCGGTGTCGACCTGGAGCACCGGGAACGGGATCTTGGCGGGATAGAACGCCTTCTCGGCCAGGCGCAGCATCACGATGCTGTCCTTGCCGCCCGAGAACATCAGGACGGGCTTCTCGAACTCCGCCGCCACCTCGCGGAAGATGTGGATCGATTCGGCCTCGAGCTGGTCGAGCTGGCTCAGCCGGTAGTCGGCATGCGTTTGGGTCATGCGGGGTCGGCGCCATCCTTTCTGGAACAGGTTGTCTTGGCCTTCGAAGTCGCCCCATCCTTCCATGCACCGCGTTGAGAGCGACATCGGCGAGAATCGAGTAGACAAAACTACGAGTTTGCCGGGTCGCGGACCTACGCTGCTGCCTGTGACCGCCGATTTCGTCGCCCGGCTCGGGTCGCGTGCATCGGTGCCGGACGAGGTGCACTCGCGGTGGGGTGTCGCGGAGTACGTCGCCCTGATGGCCCGCGAGGACGGCATCGACGACGAGCTCCGCCGGACGGCGTACGGCGCCGCACGCTCCCTGCGCCGCCTGGACCCCGAGCGGTTGCTCGCGCTCCTCGAGGCGATGGCCCGCCCGCCGACGGCCGAGCTCAACAAGGCCCGGCTCGCGGATCAGGCCGGGATCCCCGCCACCACCATCTCGCCGTACATCGACGTCGTGGAGCGGCTCGGCCTGGTCCGGCTGCTGCCCGGGACCCGGGCGTCGGTCGCGAAACGGGCGATCGGGCGCCCGCGCGCCGTCTTCACCGACCCGGCCGTCGCCCGGCACCTGGCCGCCGTGTCCGCCGACCGGCTGACCGAGTTCGAGGGCCGCAGCCGGCTCGCGCCGCTGCTCGAGGGCATCGCCCTGGCCGAGCTCCTGCGGCAGCGCGCCACCAGCGAGGTGGAGTACCGGCTCGGCCACCTCCGCGAGCGCAACGGCCTCGAGGTCGACCTCCTCGTCGAGCTTCCCGACGACACGGTCTACGGCATCGAGATCCGGACGGCGGCCGGCTTCCGGCCGCACCAGTTCCGTGCGCTCGAGGCGCTCGCCGTCCGCGCGGGCTCGCGGTTCCGTGGCGGGATCGTGCTCAACACGGCGCCTGTGGGCTTCAAGTACCGCCCGGGCCTGTGGGGCCTCCCGATCTCGGCCGTGTGGGAGTGGGACGCCCGCGGGTGATCCCGTGACGCGGTGTTCGGGGTCCTGCCCTCTGCCATTTGCATCCTGGCTGCGGTCTGGTCGTCTGACCGTCCGACGGTGCCGTCATGAAGATCGCGATCGTCGGCACCGGCTACGTCGGCCTCTCCAACGCCGTCATCCTCGCCCAGCACAACGAGGTCTGGGCGCTGGACCTCGACGCGGACAAGGTCGACCAGGTCAACCGGCGCGAGTCGCCGATCGTCGACCCGGAGCTCGAGGAGTTCCTCCGGACCCGGCCGCTGGACCTCACGGCCACGCTCGAGGCGGAGAAGGCGTACGCCGACGCGGCGTACGTCGTCGTGGCGACGCCCACCGACTACGACCCGGTGACGAACTACTTCAACACGAGCTCGGTCGAGGCCGTGACCGCCGAGGCGCTCGCGATCACCCCCACCGCGACCATCGTGGTCAAGTCGACCGTGCCGGTCGGGTTCACCAACCGGCTGCGGGAGTCGCACCCGGGCGCGTCGATCATCTTCTCGCCGGAGTTCCTCCGCGAGGGCCGGGCGCTCTACGACAACCTGAACCCGTCGCGGATCATCGTCGGCTCCGACACCCCGCAGGGCCACGGGTTCGCCCAGCTGCTCACGCAGGGTGCCGACGCGACCGGGATCCCTGTCCGCTTCACCGGCTCCACCGAGGCCGAGGCGATCAAGCTCTTCGCCAACACCTACCTCGCGCTGCGGGTCGCCTACTTCAACGAGCTCGACACGTACGCCGCCACGCACGGCCTCTCGACCGCGCAGATCATCGAGGGCGTCGGCCTCGACCCGCGGATCGGGTCGCACTACAACAACCCGTCCTTCGGGTACGGCGGCTACTGCCTGCCCAAGGACACCAAGCAGCTGCAGGCCAACTACCGCGACGTGCCGCAGAACCTGATCAGCGCGATCGTCGACGCCAACACCACCCGCAAGGACTTCATCGCCGCCGACATCCTGCGCCGCGGGCCGAAGGTCGTCGGGGTCTACCGGCTGATCATGAAGGCCGGCTCGGACAACTTCCGGATGTCCTCGATCCAGGGCGTGATGAAGCGGATCAAGGCCAAGGGCGTCACGGTCGTCATCTTCGAGCCCGAGCTCGAGGGCGACACCTTCTTCAGCTCCGAGGTGGTGCGCGACCTCGACGAGTTCAAGGCGCGCGCCGACGTGATCGTCGCCAACCGGCGCACTGACGCGCTGTGCGACGTCGCCGAGAAGGTCTACACGCGGGACATCTACGGGCGCGACTGACCCCGGAGTCCGCGGAGCGGGCCCGCGACCACGGGGGCGCGCGGCGTCGTACGGTGAACGGCGTCGACCTATCGGGAGGTTCGCGTTGGCTGTGGTGTTGGTGGTCGTGGTGATCATCGGGGCGTGGGTCGCCGTGATGCTGCCGCTCGCCGTCGCGTGCGGGCGGGCGTTCCGCGACGGCCAGGAGCCCGAGGAGTACGTCGACCTCGACCAGCTGCTCGAAGGCGTCGAGCTCCGCACCTGACGCAGTCCGGCGCGACGCTGTCGGCCGTTCTGCCGACGGGCGCGGGTCCTCCGTGCGCCGTACCGTCCCCGGCGTAGTAGGCCGACGAGCATTCAGGGGGACACCGGCGATGAGGCACCTTTTGTGGAACACCACTCGCGATCGATGGACAGCGAGGATGCGCGCTGTGGCCGCGGTGGCGCTCGCTGTCGTCGTACCGCTGACGATCGTGGGCGGCGCGACCGCGTCGCCGAGGCCGGCGTCGGACGCGGACCGCGCGGCCGCGAAGGTGACGATCGCCCGCGCGACCACGGGCATCGTGGTGTCGGGCACCTACGTGCGCTTCACGGGCCGGGCGCCCAGGTCGTTGGCCGGCAAGCGCGTCCAGCTGCAGCAGAAGGCGACGCGGCGGGCCGCGTGGGTCACGGTCGGGCGAGGCAGGGTCAAGGCAGACGGCTCCTGGGGGAGCAGGGGAACCGCTCGCGGCGCGAACCGGAACTTCTGGCGGGTCAAGCTCAAGACCAGGAGCGCCACGCTGATCTCGTCCACGCTCGTGCACAAGGTGTACTCGTGGCGGTCCGTCAGCACCGACTTCGACTTCGTCGAGGGTGACGGCGGTTGGCGCTGGGCCTTCGGAGCGTTCGACGTCAACGGGCAGAGCTATGAGCAGTCGATCGGTGCGAGCGCCTTCTACAGCGGCACGCGGACCAACCAGGTCGATCTCGGCCGGCGCTGCCTCACGTTCCAGGCGACGGTCGGCCTGAGTGACGACGCTGAATCGGCGACGCGGGTCACCGCCGCCATGTACGCCGACTCGGCCCAGGTGTGGCGCCAGACCGGCTTCGCGCTCGGTTCGTCGACGCCGATCTCGCTCGACGTCGCCAACGTGCTGCGGCTCAGGTTCGACTCCACGCGGACGTCGACCGACGGGGACGGCTACCTGGTCTGGGGGAACGCACGGCTCCTCTGCACCGGCTGACTCGAGCGCGCCGGTTCTGGCGATGACCTGCACCCTTCGTCGACGCGAAAGTTCGGACGTGGCGTCGCGATCACGTAACAATGGAACACATGCGCGCTCTCGAATGTCCGACCCAGGACTACGACTGGGGTTCGACCGACGCCATCCCGAGCTTCCAGCACCGCAACGGTGACGGGGAGCCGGTCGCCGAGCTCTGGATGGGCACGCACCCGCTCGGGACCGCGATGGTCGTCACCGACGACGGACGCAAGCCGCTGACCGACTTCGCCGGCGACCTGCCGATCATGATGAAGATCCTGGCCGCGGGCCGGCCGCTGTCGATCCAGGTCCACCCGAGCCGGTCGCAGGCCGAGCACGGGTACGCCGCGGAAGAGGCCGCCGGCGTGCCGATCGACTCCCCGGACCGGGTGTTCAAGGACCCGTACCCCAAGCCGGAGATGGTCTACGCGCTGACCACGTTCGACTCGCTGGTGGGCTTCCGGCCGACCGCCGAGATCCTGCGGGTGCTCGCGCCGCTCGACCACAAGGTCACCAGGTCCCTCAGCGCCGACCTGCGGGCCAAGCCCGGCTTCGCCGGCATCGTCCGGCTCGTCGAGCGGCTGCTCGCCGACCCGCCCAGCCCCGAGGAGGTCCGCGAGATCGTCGACCTGTGCCGCTCTGCACGCGACCAGGGCGTCGACGTGAAGCGGGCCTACATCACGGCCACCGAGATCGCCGAGCACCACCCCGGTGACGTCGGCGTCGTCCTCTCGCTGATGCTCAACCGGCTCACGCTGCAGCCGGGGGAGGCCGCCTACCTCAGCGCCGGCATCATCCACGCCCACCTGCAGGGCATGTGCCTGGAGGTCATGGTGTCCTCCGACAACGTGCTGCGCGCCGGGCTCACCAGCAAGCACATCGACGCCGAGGGCCTGATCGCCTGCCTCGACCGCGGCATGTCCCGCGTGGCGCGGGTGACCCCCCACCAGTTCGGGCTCTCCACGGACGTGTTCCGGCCCGGCATCCGGGAGTTCGGCCTCTCGATCACGCAGAGCTCCCAGGCCGAGCCCACGGGCGCCGTACTCCCTGAGCGCGGGCACCGGCTGCTCGTCTGCACCGGCGGCGAGGTCGCCCTCGCCAACGAGCAGGGCGAGACGCTGTGGCTCAAGCGCGGCGAGGTCGCGTACGCCGACGACGAGGACGGGCAGCTGAAGGTGTTCGGCACCGGCGAGCTGGCCCAGGCGTTCGTGCCGCCGCCGGACGCGCGCGAGGGGAAGCTGCAGGACCTGCTCTGAGCTGCCCTGGCCGCTTCCGCGGTCATGTCGAGATGCAGCGAACCTTCCAAGTGCGCCCCGTCTGCGTTTCAAGACTGGCGCGGTGGACATTCGCGGCTGGCGGGTGCCGCGTCGGGAGTCGACGAGGTGACTTCGCCACCGCGGATCGCCTGGAGACACGGGGCGCAACTCGAGCCATGGTCCACGAGACAGAGCGACGCATGGAGACGCCTTCTGGCGATCGCTGCTGTAACGGCCTTCTACTGCTTGAGCGAGCGCGGCTGGGGCTGGAGGCGAGGCGATCAGTGCGCCTGCTGCCTTCACGGTGACGGCCGCGTCCATCCGCCCAGAATGGGCGCCCCGTCCGTTCTCATGAGAGAGGTTCGCTCTCCCGGGCGGCACCCCCGATGGCGATGGTGGTCGTGGCCTTACGTCTGCTTCTCCCACCCAGCAGGAGATCGAGCAGAGGTTGCTCGACGCGCTTGACCCTGGCGGTGCGCGCCAACTGTGCCGACCACACCCGCCGGAGCCCGGCGACCTCCACCCGGAAGTTGATCTTCGCGAGCGCGTCCCACTGCTTGTTGAACTCAGCCTCGTGGTCGGCCACGATCTCCAAGGCCGGAGTCGCTTGTCCGTAGTCGATCACGGCATCGACCTGAGCCGGTGCCCAACCATCCTCGAATCGCCTTTCCCCGCACCCACGGTGACCGACACGATGTGGCGGGCGAGTCGTTCGTTCGGCTTCTCGGTCATGGACAGACCTTGGTGACGACCACCGACATCGTTGGCACTCGATCCAGTAAGGTCCCCGGCGTGGGAAGGCCGTATTGACGTCATCAAAGGTCCGTTGGCATGACGTCATGGAGCGAGATCACAGCGCCCTCGACGTCGTCAACGCCATCAACAGGCTGGATCACAGGTGGCACCGAGAGCACTCGGATCGTGACGGTTCCGAGTTCAGTGTCGAGGGCCTGTACTCCCCGCATCTCGCCGACGGCAGCAGAGGGGTCCCGGTGCCCTTCGACAGCCTCGGGAGCACCTGCCTCACGCAGATCGCGGGCTTCGTCGCCATGGTTTCGCTGCCACTAGTCCCACTGACGCCCAAGACTGGTTCGCTGCGACTTGAACCTCCCTACCTCCACCACCGATGGCTGCGCGAGGCCGACTGGTCCGGGTTCGTTGATGTCACGTGGGGGTGGGGCACCGCCCAGGCAATGACCCATGGCGGCGGCCAAGGGCATGTACAGGCCTTCCGTGTGGCGGTCGCACCGAGCGGCGGCGTCCCGCCGCAGGACGTGGGCAAGTCGGTGCAACAGGCTCTCCCGGGGTGGTGGCGACGTGCAGTGGAGTGGCTTGAACTGCTGTCCGCCACCCACGTACGGTCCGTGGACAACTTCCACTGGTCAGAGGGGAGTGACGCGCTCTACGCGTGGACGTCGGAGGACAAGTTCGCGTTGGTTCCCGGGCGCTCGTGGATGCGGTCGTCCCCACGCATAACTTCTGCTTGGCGGGACTTCAATCCTTGGTCGTCCGCCGTCCAGTTGGCGGGCTTGGACCAGGTGCCGCCACTGGCCTGCACGTTGCTAATGAACTCGCTCCGTTCCTTTCGCGAGGGTGAGTACCGCACGTGCGTTGCCGACGCAGGTACCGCTGCTGAGATCGCGCTCGGGGAGGCGCTGCGGCACGTCAAGCATCCTCCCGGAGACAGGGACACGTTGGGCAGGATTGCGAAGAATGCCCGCGCCTTGATCCACGGCCTAGTGCCGGCGGTGTTCAAGCGCCGCATGGTCGAAGTGCGGAACAGCGTTGTACACGAAGGGCTTGCTGTAGACGACGTGACAGCCAGCGATGTCTACAGTCTGGCCGAGCGGGTCGTGCACGCCGTGTATCCGTTGCCAGAGGTCGAGAGCGCTGGGCTCCTCCTGACCCCGGGCAATCGGGAGAGGTATCGCTTCCCGGGCTCTACTCAGCACTGACAAGCACCTTGCGAACGGACTTCCCGAGCGTCGGGATAACCACGCCGAACGGCCGGTAGCCGGAGCGCGGTCTTGTCGGCGCGGAGGTCGGGTTTGGGTCGCCGCTGATGCGGACGGCCCCCTCTAACCGAGCCTCGCCAGATTGGTCCAGCCCGCCATGGAAATCTTGCCGTGCTCCGAGCGGTCGAGGACGTGCGAATTTCGCCCCCATTCCCTCACGGCAAGCGAGCTGGCCAGTGCCCCATCTGTGACTGTCACCCGGCAGCACAGAGAATCGACCCCATGACGCACGACGACATCCCGAGATACTGGCACAAGGCCATGGGGCGAAGCGTGTACAGAAATGTGCCTGCGGACCTGGCGCCGGAGTTGCATCAGCGATGGATGGAGCGCGAGATCATTCGAAAGAAGGCGTCAATCGCCCAGACGGTCGTCTACTACCTGCGGATGCCGCTGGGCTCAGGGCGCAGTGGGCTTGTGAAGATCGAACACACCCGCAACATGCAGTCAAAGTTGATGGACCTAGATGGTCGTTACGGAGGCGGCCAACCTGACGTGCTCGCCACGGAGCCCGGTGACCAGGCTCTGGAAGATCAACGCCACAGCCAGTTCATCCATCTGTCTAACGGCGGTCGGAATGAGTATTTCCGACCGGAGCCGGAGTTGCTCGGCTTCATCGAACAGGTCCGGAGGTTCTGGGGCGAGCCGATGATCACGCGCAGCATCCCAGTGGATTGGCCGTGGCCGTTGTGAGGGGCTTCGGTGCATGTGGACACCGCAAGCGAAGTTCGGTCCCCGGCTCATCGACCTGTAAATCTACGACCACGCTCTGAACACTGACACGGCGGCCTTGCCGACCGCGTTAACTCGCTGGTAGTCGCGACCCCGGAAGGTAGCTCAAGGGGTCCTGTCCCGCCCGTGGCGGCGGAACTGGCGTCACCCGCCGCCTAACCTTCGAAAAAGCCATGGTTGAACACGCCCGACGCGCGCATTCGAAGGGCAAGGTCCGGCGACACGTGAACCGCACCAGTCCGGATAATGTCGAGAGGATTGTCGTATCCGGGAAACGACAGCTCGTTGAGTGTCCGTGGCCACTGCTTCGCAGGCTGGATCAGGAGGCCTGGCTCGGCTGTTCGTTCGCTCCAGAGCTCAAGGGAAAGGCCCACTGTGCCGTCGGCCAGGGCGGCTGTGGATCGGACCAGCCCCTTCAAGAGTTCATTGGGCTCTTGGATCAGGAGAAAGTCATCGAGACCTTCATTCTTGGCGCCGCTCGTTGCAAGAGCTTCGATGTCGGACCAGTCGGGCTGGCGATGAAACACGTCAACAAGGCGCGATGACTCTCCATGGGCCATTGACCCCTTCGTCATGACGTTCATGCCAATCTTGGGCGCCCTGTGCACCGCGGTGTTTCGAGCGGCCAGCAGCCAGGGCAGCCAGTCGATCGGCCCAGCGTCGTTGGCCACCTTCAGCACTTCCGCCAAATAGTTCTGCTGCCTAGCAGCGCCTTCCGGAGTCTGCGCGAATACACCCAACTCGGGAATGCGGGTGTCAGCCAGCGTCGGCCAACTCGCCTTCAGCAGGTTTGTGCGAAGCGCTCCGATGGCTACAACGATCGCCGCGAGCCGATCCAGGGCTTGGGCCAGATGGGTGAACACGTGTGTGGAGTACAGGCGGATCCGTCGGTTGCGTTTCTCGGCCGGCTCGTCTCTACCCATCGCAGCGAGGTAGGCGCCGCTGGGGCTACCAGGCGGAACGCGTCGTAGCTGGTCGAGCACCCAGCGCTCGTCGGCGAACTTCTGTTCTCTGTACTCCGAAAGAGAGAAAGCCGAATCGGCCAGAGACATCCGCACGCCGTGGGTCGATGCGACAAGGTACTCGCTGATCAACGCTGCGCGCGGTGGATCCGTGTGGCCGTGGAACTGTCGAAGTCCGTGGCGCTCGATATCGAGATCGTCGAGCAGGCGCTGGTAAAGCCCGTCCAGCGAAGCGATGGCATCAGCGACCAGTGCGAGGTACTTGGGCGAGGTGTCGGCCATAAGCACAGGGTATGGAAAGGCGGCGAGCCCTCCCGGTCACCGGCCTCCCTGCTCCGGCCGCGGCAAGTGGTGCCGTCTACCGCTCGTCTGCAAGCCGCGCCACTGCGCCGCTTACCGTCGACGTGTCCAAGCCGAGGACGCAGGCCTTCCCCTCCGCGGGACGATCAGTCTCGGAGGAAGTGGCTCGGCCCCCGTCGGGTCTTGCTGCTAAAACAGTCTCCGACATCGGAGGAACTTCGTGAAGACTCTCGGTTCGCCGCGCCCCTGGCCGCCTGAGGTGTGCGACGAACTGCGCCACCACCTGTCGAGATACTCCTGGTCTAAGACTGACGCCACAGCGGTTGATGACCTGTTCGCGCTCGTGGAGGAACTCGACGGGTGGCTCGGCGACAATCGCCCGTACGATAGCGGCCGCCGAAAAGAGTGGGCGTCCCTCATCGAGGATGTGAAGGCCGCATTCGCGCTGGTCGGAAGCGAGCTCGGAGCCCTGCTGCCCTCGACGGTCCCGCTCTTGGCGGGTCTCCATGACGGGCTGGGGCCGAAGAAGTGCGAGCGCGATGCCCTAGGGGTGGTACTCGAGCGGGTGCGGATCGAGCTGCGCGATGCGGCTGCACCTGGGGCTGCATTCGCCGACCTCGTCGCTGCCGTCCAAGATCCGACGACCCGAACGGACGTCATCAACGGCAGAGTCGACCTGATTGACGCGGTGCTGCGGTTCAGTGGCCGCCCCCTCCGCGGCGTGGCGTTCAAACTGATTGGCATCCTGAACAACGACGCGACATTCGTTGACGGAGCTCTCTACTTGCTGGATGGTCGCGACCCCCCGGACGGCGTCAAGACCGACGAGGACGCCGGCCTGAGTGAGGAAGAGCGGTTCGAGCTCGCTCGCCGCTTTGTCGGACACAGCCATGAACGCAAACATCACGTCGTCTGGGTGTTCTACGGCAATGCGCGCATCGGCGGGTGGCGCCTGCCCGTCGGCTCGTGCGAGTTCTTCAATGGCCCGACCTTGATGGAGGCGTTCGCAAGGATCGACGCGATTCTCGACAGCGGCGGCTCCTACTCCCGGCTCCTCCGCGAGTTCCACCATCTGCCGACAGAGCTCATCGGAGACGAGGAACTCGGCAAGTACATACGTGGCGCCCTCAAGTGGCCGTCGGAAGAAGCCTGGGTTGCGGTCCGCGTCGACCTCGGGGTGGGCCCGTTCTACGACATGGTGGAGACGGCCCGGGAGCAGGTCCGAGCACTCCTCGCGCTGGCTGTATTCGACGTCGGCCAGACGTCATGGACGGAGCTGACCGGGTACAGGCACTTCGCCGACGGCGCCGAGGGCGGCAGTTCCATGCCGTTCAAACAGGTTGGCTTCGAGCGGCGGTGGGTCGCGGCCGACCGCACACACTCCTGGTTGCACGACAACCGGGCCGAACTGGCCGCACGTGTGACCGCGAACCCCGCGATGCTGCGATCGCCGGAAGTGCAAGCGGTGGTGACCGCGACGTCGGTGTTCACGGCCATCGCGGAGGCGACACCCGCACTCACCCTGCTCGAGTCCGTCCGGGTAATCGAGACCCAGGCCAGCGTCCTGGGCATCCACTGGAAGGACCTGGTCGACCAGTACGCGACCCCAGGGAACGCCCTCAGGCGTGCCCAGATCGGTGCGGCGCAGGCGATCGAAGCCATCGCGTACAACGACGAGCTCCGCGTCCAGCTCCCGCACCTGCACGAGCTGCCAGATGAGTTCAATCATTATCGGAACGGACAACGTGTGGTCGACATGTCCATCGCCCACGACAGGCTTCCGCATGTGGTCGGCCAGCTGCCGACTTACAACAGTGCGTGCCGCAAGCTCCGGCACGCCGCCGACGACCTGGCAACCCCTGCCAGCATCGCCGCGTTCGTACAGCGCGAAAGAGACCTCGACCTGCGGCTACTTCGACGGGTCCACCGCGTCCGAAACAGCCTCACTCACGGCGGGCCATCCCACCCCACCATCGTTCGCACCTCCAGCGCCTTCATCACCGGCAAGGCCAAGCACGTCACAGGCGTCAACGTTCGTGCGCTCCTCGACGGAGAACCCCTCACGACGACGCTACAGAAGTACAGCGCGGAGATGACGAAGTGGATCGCCGACATTGCTACAGCAGCCGACACCACCGCGGCCCTGTTCCCAGGGAAGGCGAGAGGAACCAACTGATGCGCTCATCTCGACTGGCACCAAGCCCGCATTCAGGCGATTGGAACCACACTCGGATTTACGTCTCGAACCTGAAGCGCTCGGACCCAAGGTCCGGGCCGACTGGGTCGCTGCCGAGCTCAAGACCGGGCTCCTCGGGGAACCAGTCGCCTCTGGGTACATGCAATGTGCAGTGCGCTCCTCTCGACGAGATCCGCGCCGTCCGCATGGCAGCGAGAGCCTACGCCACAAAAGGTTCTTCGGTTCCCAAGACCGCGCGGGCACGCTTGCCCCGTTTAGGGTCTGAATGGCATCAACGTCGGTCATCCGAGCCGACATGCACCTGGTGATGAACGAGCGTCGGCTCGGTCGGCCGCTGCAGCTATTGCGGTAGACATCCCCGAGACCATGGTGGAGCGTCTACTAGATCATGCCCCGCTAATCTCAGATTCATGTCCGATCCGCTGCCGCCCTCGCCCCCTGCCAATGTGCGAGACTCCGCAATCTTCACGGCCTTGCTCGCTGCAGGCGCCGCTCTCTGCGGGGTGGTTCTTTCAGGGCTCGTCGCTTGGGGGGTGGCCGACCAGACCTCCGACGCCGCTCTAGAGACCCAAGCGGAACAGATCCAAGCTGAACGAGAAGACCGTGATCGGGATCGCCGAGCTTCGGTTTACGAAGAGTTCGTGAATGCAGCGAACAACTTCGCCTTCGATGCGGCACTAGCACGGGACACCTGCGGTGGGCCGAACCTGCGCCGCGGAGATTTGGAAGAAGGCGACCGCTGCGATGTGAACTGGGAAGAAGCGATCCGATCTCGTGTTCGCCTCCAAGCGGCGATCAATGACGTCTACACCTACGGAACGGAACGCGCTCGCGAAGCACAGCGGAAGGTCTCGGCGACACTGCCGCCCACGTTGTTGAGTGACATGCTTGGCCGCGAAGCTTCCGACCCGATCATCTATGGCCCGGCCATTGACTCGACGGCGTTTCGCGAGGCATACAACGAGTTCCTGGAAGTCATGTGCGGGGAACTGCCCTACTCGGGACCACGCGAGGGGTGCGACACCAACTAGCGGCGGTTGTCCCATCACCGGCGTGGATCCCGCCAGGTCTCGAACGAGGCGGCGCCTCACCTGAGCGAGGCGGCGCCCTGCGGACCAGGTGGTCGGTTCTTGAGGCGCGTCCTTCCGCCTGCCTGGCGGACGCGCGGATCTGTCGCCGCAATCCGGGGTTCCGATGTGCGTCTTTCCGCCGCGCAGGGGCATTCCGACAAGACTGTTCGGAGCGTCATCGACGGGCCGAGCTGCAGGCCTGACGTGTTCCCGCCCTGAGCGCCAGCATTGGGTCATGCACTCGGCTTGGACAGCTTGTCCTTGCCGACCGCGAGCAGCATGATGCCGCCACCGACGACTACGGCCTTTCGACTCACTTCCGTCCCTGCTGTCTTGAGCTGTCGGGGATCGCGCACTGCAGCACGCCAAGGAGTGGCGCTAAGCGCGTCATGACTCTCCGCGGCGATGTTCAACGGCGCGTGGAACTCGTCGATGCTCGTCCCGATGCTGTTGAGCGACCCAAACACTGAGTTGGCTGCTCGCGCGTGGAGGAGGACGTTCTCGTTAGCGATTCCCCCAGCGACCACCAACTGGTCCATGAGGCGCGACGTGGTTTCCAATACGCGCGCCCGACGGTTGTCCCGCGCTTCGGCGACCCCCCTGCGGTGGCCCTCCAACCTTTCCGATGCGGTCGCAAGGACGTAGTCCAACTCGATGACTTGGAACTGATCCAGCAGCTCGAAACATCGAGCCAGGATGGCGAGTTGCAGCCCCACTTCTTGCTCGAGTTCACGCATCGTCTTCTTGAGATGACCGGGACGGTTGACGTCCTGCACCTTGCTTGCCAGATCGCGCAGGTCGAGGAGCGCTCTACGCTGCACCTCCAAGATCGTGCCCGACTCGCCATCGACCTTGCTCCACAGCGTTTTCGGGTCTCCGCCGTGCTCGTAGATCGTCATGGCATCCTCAATGGCTTCGGCAGCCCTTCCCACCTTCGCGAGAACAGCGTTGCGCTGCCCGCGCCGCACGTCATCGAGCTTCGCGTCGATCTTGAGGAGCAGCGCCTTAAGCTCCTGCGCCTCGGCCTGCTGGGCGAGCTGGCTCATGAAGCCACCGATGCCGGAGAGGACTGCGGGGTTGGTAAGCATCGACGCCGGTCCGTCCTCCACTTGGAGCCACTTGCCGATGTTGCCAGGATCTCCCAGCATGGCGTGACTGATGCCGTCGGTCTTGGTCTTCATGAGACCGCCCGCGTCCTTGAGTGCTTGGGTGGACTCAGGTGTGAGTTTGAGGTACATCGCCGATTGCTCCGCAATGCCGGAAGCCACCTTGGAAAGGTCAGATCCTGCCCGGACCACGCCGCCGAGCTTGCCCAGGGCAAACTCATGGGCGTGCTCCAGTAGGCCTGCCCCCTTTAGGAACCGCTCAATGGTCCCGCGATCGCCGGCGACGACGGCTACCTCGCCGTCACTGACCAGCTCGACTTCGCTAGACACTCGCTCGGCCCCCTCTCGTCGCCTCGAGCCTAATCGGGCTCGCTGACCAGCGGAGGCAAACGGACGACCACTGGTGTGCGCTTGACCGGGTCATAGTTCCCACCGGCGAGAACTCACGTGTGTGACGCCTCTGCTCGCCTCGAACTTGTCGAGGATCTTCGCGAGCCGCTCGATACTCGACTCGTACTTCGTCTGTCGCGCGTAGGCGAGCACGAGGTCGCGGTCGTACTCATCGAGAGCGACGAGGTCGTCGATCGAGCTGTGCACTATCCGTTCGGAGATGTGGTCGGTCCAGCCCTTGTAGCCCTCGTACACGATGCCTTCGAGGATCTCGACGGCTTCGTCGCTCAAGCCTGGTTCCATGACCTCGCCGGTCACGATGTTGAAGGCGCGATTGAGCTTCGCCCACCACTGCATCTCACCTGGGATCCACTCCACCAGCACGACGACGCTGCTCTCGAGGTGATGCAGCTTTTCCAACGTCTTGTGCCGTGGGCACCAGGCCAGGACCACCCCGCCGTCTTCGACCCGGCCGCTGCGCTCGGTCACGATGGTCTGCCTTGCCAGCTCCTGGTGGTGCGTCGCCCCGCCCTTCTGCACCGACAGGACCGTCAGGCGTGCACCGCGACGCCGCGCGATGGCCAACCCCAGTTGCCTGCCTGGTCCCAGTGTGTCCTTCTGTGTGCCGCGTGGCAGGTAGATGAAGTGGTGCGTCAGCGCTTCTTCAAGCCGATCCGACATGTGACAGTCCTCCCAAACGATCCTGGATCCGCAGGCTAGGCGGGACCACCGACAATTTCGGCCGACCAGAGCCGCGAGGTGCTTCTGCGCTTGCGTTACTGACGACGCAATCACCGCGGACGACGAGCAGTTCTGCCAGGTCCTGTTCGACCGAGGCACGGGCCAGGGGTTGATGGCGATCTTCGTGCCATTCTGAACTGGTCAGGCCCCGCCGGACCGAGCCGGAACAAGCCCACGCGTGATTGAGCAGTCTCTGCTCTGGCGGCAGGCGAACCTGGCGCTCGAGGTCAGCACGAATTCGGGCCCCGACTAGTGCGTCCTTTCGCCGCCTGCGGGCGCCGGCAGGCATTCCGATCCGCCCGATGAGCGGACGTTGTGCCTCGGCCTGCGGCCCCCCGCTCCCGGCGCACGGACTCCCACCACGGGCCGCTGTCTGCCCTCTCTCTGACGCGACGCGTCAATAACCTCAGCCCAAATCGTTCTGCATTGGCCGCGCCTGTGCGACGGTGACACGGTGCTGCAGCCAGAAAACTCCCCAGGTCGACGGGCATGCCCCGGTGCCGCAGGGACGAGCCCGCAGGCTACGTTCCGCCCAGACCGGTTTCAGCTGTTATCGACGGACGGACGAGCACTGATCAGCGACTGGGCCACCAGAGCCCAGGCGACCTTGGCTCGCCCGGTGCCGGCGGACCGGGACAATCAATCTGCCGTGCATAGGTCGAGTGACACTTTTGAGGCATTCATCTACGCGTGGATCAGCTTCAATGGGTGGGCTTCATGCTGCTGTGACACCGACAGGGACCGCGAACTGATCAACGTGCTCCGAAGCGACGAAAGGGTTTCGGCGAGTTTCGAGTCCTTGATCCGCTCAGATCCGGGTGTGGCCGGTGCGCTGGATGGCTTTCGGAGCTTATGGCCGATCTTCCAAGCCTCAGGAGTCCGCGCTGATTTCGACGCACATGCGGAGTACCGCAACCATGGAACGCCGGGGCTTGTGGCGTACTACTCGCGCGAGTTCCCGCGTGCGCGGCGTGCACCCGACTGCCATCTCCGGCATCCCTCAGGGGTAATCGAACGCGATTGGGCGCACACTCTTGAGGCGCTATACCAAGTCCGATGCAACCTCTTCCACGGCACAAAATCGGTCCTTGGAGACAGGGACCGAGAGGTGGTCGATGCTGCGTCCGCCGTTCTGGTTCCCGTTGTGCAGCATTTAGTCCGGAACCAGTTCGACTGATCTGGCTTGCGTCGACTGGTCCCGCGACCGTCCCGGTCGCGCTGCGTTGCTACGCCCGGATATGGCGCAACCCGTGCGGCCAAAGACGACGTCATACCGCTGCCCGCCGGGCGCCGGTACTCCAGCTCGCACGGCGAGTAGTAGAGCGATCGCGTGGCTGCGCCGGTTCACTCCGTCGTCCAACGCGACGGACTCAACCGAAATCGGGACGCGAGCGGACTGACGCTGTCCAATGGACCACATGACAATCCCGGGGCCGCTGGCTGACGCAGGTGATGGTCTGAGTGCCAGGGAGCGTGCCCGCAGGGCCAACTCCAAGCTCAAGGCCATGCTTGACACAATCGACTTGGATCGGCGCCTGATCGAGAGCGCTGCCGTCGCCATGGGCCACGCTCTTGTCCTCGAGCACGGCCCCGAAGGCGCCAGAGCCGCTGGTCATGCTCTTGAGTGGCTTGCGAAGGCAGTCGTCTTTCGCAACAGCCCAGCCGAGCTTGCACGTAGCGGGAAGAAGCGGGAGCGGTCCGCCGCATTCCTCAGCGGCGATGGGCACGCAGAGGTCAAGTCGCTGAGCGAAGTTCTCACGCAGAACGCACCAGAATCCATCATGCGGGCCTTTGACGTCCTTCGGCTCCCCCAGCCCGCACTGGGGCAGTTGGATGACCACATCTTGATCGCACGCAACTCCGCCACCCACCTCGACTTCGTCGACCACGGTGAAGCGATCCGCACGATCTACTACTCCCTCGAGTACTGCCAGCTTCTGCTCCCCGCGTTCGGACTCGAACTAGCGACGTGGCTCGAGGACGACGACCTCGTCGCTGTAGCCTCCGCCATCACTAAAGGCGGCGTGCCACGAGCGGGCGACCCGACCATTCACGACAGCCTTGCGTTGGCGCGACTTGCCCGCGCTCGTCGACAATGGCGGGACCTTGAGACCCGAATCCCGAAACCACAACTCGACCAACTTTCAGTCGCACCCGCAACTCCGAGCGACATGAACGCCCCAGATCAACTGGTCAGGTGCCCCACAGGGGGCCACCTCGCGTGGGTTGAGTACGACACCGAAGTCAGCGACGACCAGGACGGAACCGACGAAGACTCGACGAACTACGACATCTTCTACGGCTGCCTCAACTGCCTGTTGTGCGGCCTTGAGCTCGACTACCACCAACTCGCGGTCCTGGAAATGGGCGCCACCATCGGCACTCGCGTATCAGATGGCCACTTCTACGAGGACTTCCTGATGGAGTGAGGAGACTCTTCGTGACGCGGGGCAACCTCCGGACACGGTGGTCCACCCGCGGGGCCCCGCCCAGCCTGAAGGCCGGCGACACATGTGCACAACGGCATGCGACGATCGGCGGTATGGGGTGCAACCATTTCTGCGCCTCTTCGTCGTGCGTCTTTTCGCCGCGAGTTGGACACAGGATTTTCGATGAGCGAGTTCGTTGCCGCCCCCGCGTTCCCGGCGGCCAGCGTGGGATGGTGGAGGCGATGAGACGGCATCATCGCGTCACAGCCAACGGAGTGCGCTGGCCGCAGAGCGTGCGGCTGCGCCGGCGTCAGCGGTGGTACTTCGCCCTGATGGGCGTTTGCCTGGTGCTGATCCTGCTGGCCTGGAACCTGGTCCGGTTGTGGTCGACGACGGCAGCCGTGGTCATGTCGGTCGTCGCTGCTGTGCTCCCACCAATCGCCGTGGTCATTGCCAACTGGGGCGAGGACCACTGACGACGAGCGTGGCGGTCGTCGTGTGGCGGGGCGCCGGCCGAGAGGCGACGCGGCAGGCGCCCCGGCAGCAGCTTGCGTGCGTCTCGACAGGTCAGTACGCGCCGCGGGAGCCGACCACGGCGCCGGCGGTGCGGCCGAGGATCGAGAGGTCCTGCAGCATCGACCAGTTGTCGACGTAGAACAGGTCGAGGCGCATGGCCTCCTCCGGCGTGAGGTCGTTGCGCCCGGAGACCTGCCACAGGCCGGTCATGCCCGGGCGGACCAGCAGCCGTCGGCTCATGCCGCCTTCGTAGAGGTCGACCTCGCGCTGCACCTGCGGGCGGGGGCCGACCAGGCTCATGTCGCCGCGGAACACGTTGAGGAGCTGGGGCAGCTCGTCGACGGAGAACCGTCGCAGCCACCGGCCGGGCCGGGTGATCCGCGGGTCGTCCTTCATCTTGAACAGCAGCGCCGACTGGTCGGTCTCCTGCTGGAGCCGCTCGACGACGGTCTCCGCGTCGGTGACCATCGTGCGGAACTTCAGGCACTCGAACCGCTCGCCCTGCCGGCCCACGCGGTGGTGCTTGAAGAGCACGGGGCCGCGGTCGTGCAGCCAGATCTGGGCTGCGGCGAAGAGGAAGAGCGGCGCGAACAGCGCGATGAGAAGCGCCGAGCCGACCACGTCGAACGTGCGCTTGCCGAGGTTGGCGGCGTCGCTCCAGGTGGGGTGGTCGACGTGGATCAGCGGCAGGCCGCCGACCGGTCGGATCGTGACGCGCTCGCCGGAGATGTCGTCGAGGCTGGGCGCGATGACCACGTTGATGCCGTGCTCCTCGAGCTCCCAGACCTTCTCGCGCATCTCCTGCGCGGAGCCGAGGCTGCCGCTGGCGAAGAAGATGATGTCGGCCTTCGCGGACCGGGCGATCGTGGTGACGGCGGAGGCGTCTCCGAAGATGGGTACGCCGATCGCGGTCTCCTCGGCGAGATGGTCGGCCGGCGTGACAGCTCCGACCACGTTGTAGCCCAGCCAGCTCTCCCGGCGCAGCACGAGCGTGACCTCGTCGACGTGCTCGGGAGTGCCCGACACCAGCACCCGGACCTGCAGGCGACCGCGGCGGCGGGCGCTGTGCAGGAACTTGCGGACGACGTAGCGGCCGAGGACCAGGAGCGGCAGCCCGATGAGGAACAGCAGCACGAAGAAGCCCCGGGAGAGCTGGAACTTCACCAGGTAGCAGCCCACGCCGACCAGACCGGCCGCGAAGAGGCTGGCGTGCAGGACCCGCTTGAACTCGTCGGTGCCGCTGCCGAGCAGCTCACGGCGGTAGCCGCCCATCGCCGCGATCGTCGCGATCCAGCCCACCACGATGAGCGTCGCCAGGAGGTCGAGACGCTCGTGGATGTGGCTCGTGTGTCGCAGGAACGGCATGTGCTCCCGGCCCGACGCAGCGAGCACGAAGACAACTGCGAGGGTCGCGACGTCGACCGCCAGAACGGCTGCCGGAAGGCGTCGCAGGGCGCGGCTCTGCCGCGCTTGCTCCCCGTCGACCAAGCGCAGTGTGCGCTCCAAGATGGTCATACCCGTGTGTGTTCCCCGCAGGACGAAGTGGCGCCGCACCGGGTGTCCCGCCCGATGCGGCGTCGCGAATCGAGATGACGCGACGATGCGTCGATCAGGACGCTAAGGGGACCCTCCGACTCTTGTCAGAGGAACGTCGAAAACTTTGCCTTCGGATCCGTCCGTCAGGGCTTGGGGGTGCGGATGCGCGGCGGCTGCGGGCCGTCGCTGGGGAGCTTCTCCAGGTCGGCGATGGTGGGGGCGCCGAACATCGGCAGCCCCTCCCGGCGCCGGATCGTGCCCCACACGATCGGGACGAGCACGATGGTGACCAGGCCGACCAGACCGACCACGACGGGGTGGGTCTCTTCCTTGCCCAGCGGCGCCCAGCCGGCCTTGTCGAGCAGCGCGACGCCCGACATCGTCAGCACGACGACGATCCCGCGGCGGATGAACGACTGCGGCACCTTCGGGGCGATCTTCGCGCCGAGCAGCGTGCCGGGCACCGAGCCGATGATGAGCGGGATCGCGATCTCCCAGTCCAGGCCGTGGATCGCGATGTTCGCGATCGCGGCGGCGAGCACCAGCGGCACGGCCTGCACCAGGTCGGTGCCGACGAGCTTCACCGCGGACAGGCCGGGATAGAGCATCAGCAGCGCGATCATGATGACCGACCCCGAGCCGACGCTGGTGACGCCCACGAGCAGGCCGCCGGCGGCCCCGACGAGCAGGGTCGGGATCGGCCGGACCTCGGGATCGGCGTCCGAGGGCGCCGTACCTGCCCGGACGCGCTTGAGGTTGACGTAGAGCCGCAGGGCGTACGTCGCCGCCGCGAACAGCAGCGCGAACCCGATCGCCATCTTCAGCGCGTGGTCGAGCTGCTCGGGGTCGTCGGTGAAGATGTCGACGAGGTAGGGGCCGATGAAGGCCATCGGCACCGAGCCGAGGATCAGCCAGCCGGCGATCTTGAGGTTGGGCGAGCCCCCGCGGTAGTGCACCGCGGCGCCGCCGGTCTTGTAGACCGCGGCGGCGGTCAGGTCGGCGGTGACGATCTTCGCGGCGCTGCCGTCGCCCACGCCGAGGAAGATCAGCGCCGGCGTCATCAGCGCCCCGCCGCCCATGCCGGTGAGGCCGACGACGACGCCGACCACGAATCCGGCGATGGCGGTCGACAGCGCGACAGTGGTCAGGAGATCGGTCACGGCGCGATCCTTTCCGATCCGGCGAGCCGAGGGAGTACGACGCGCAGCAGCGTGTCGATCTGGTCGGCGGCCTCCTCGGCCGCGGGCAGGCCCCGGTTGAACGGGTCGGCGACGTCGTGCTCGCGGGTCGCACCCGCCCGCCGGTGCCCGACGGCGCTGACCAGCTCGGCGCCGGTCAGGTCCGTGTCGAGCCGTCCGACCGACTCGGCGAACTGGCCCAGCGTGAAGACCTTGCGGAAGGACGCCGGGACCTCCTCGAGCACGTACGCCCGGTGCGTGGCCTCCGCGGTCAGCACCAGGTCGGCCGCGTCGACGAGCTCGGGCGTGAGCCGCCGGCTCGCGAAACCGGTCGTCAGCTCGGCCGGCACGCCGCGGTCGGCGAGGACCTTGGCCATCGTCGTGTCGACCGGGTGCGCGCGGAAGCCGTGGGTGCCCGCGCTGGCGAACTCGATGGTCGCGCCCGCCGCCGCGCTCAGCGCGCGGGACCGGAGCTCCATGTAGGGGGAGCGGCAGATGTTGGCGGTGCAGACGAACAGCACGCGCAGGGGGCTCGCGGCGCTGCGGGTGGGCTCGGGGGTCTCGGGGGTCTCGACATGCGGAGCCTCGTCCCTCGGCTCCGCTACTCGACCAGCGAGGGAGTCCGGCGCCGGGGCCTCCGGGAGGTCGAGGTAGCCGGCCTCGCGGAGCGCGACCAGCACGTCGTCGAGAGCCTCCTCGATGGTGCGGCCGGTGGTGTCGACCCGTACGTCGGCGTCCAGCGGCTCCTCGTAGGGCGAGGAGATGCCCGTGAACTCGGGGATCTCGCCCCGCCGCGCCTTGGCGTAGAGCCCCTTCCGGTCACGCCGCTCGCACTCCTCCAGGGGGGTCGCGACGTGGACCAGGAAGAACGCCCCGCCGGCGTCGGCGACGTACTCCCGCACCTGCTGGCGGGTCGAGTCGAACGGCGCGATCGGGCTGCAGACCGCGACGCCGCCGTGCCGCGCGATCTCCGCCGCGACCCAGCCGATCCGGCGGATGTTGGTCTCGCGGTCCTCCCGGGAGAAGGTCAGGCCCGCGGAGAGGTTGCGGCGTACGACGTCGCCGTCGAGGCTCGTGAGCGTCCGCCCGCCCTGCTCGAGGATGCGGTCCATCAGGGCCTGGGCGAGGGTCGACTTGCCGCTGCCGGACAGGCCGGTGAAGAAGAGCACCAGGCCCTGCGTCGGCCGGCGCCGGCCGCTCGCTCGCGACGATGTCGGCGACCTCGGGGACCGGAACGCCGCCCGGCGGCAGGGTCGCGATCGGGTCGGGGCCGGCGTACGTCCCGAGGACGCGGTCGCGGAGCGCGGCGTCGGCCGCGGCGTCGCCGTGAGCCGCCAGGGGTACGGCGACCACGGCCGCGTCGAGGGACTCGACGACCCGCAGCGTCGCCCTGATCAGCCCGACCGGCGACAGCGCCGCCGTACCGGTGCCGACGAGCGGGACGAGGGTGACCGGGCCCAGCGAACGCAGGTGCGCGACCTGGATGTCGGTGAGGGCGTCGGTGACGGCGACCCAGGTGCGGCCGGCGTACGCCTCCCGCGCCTGCGCGGGGGTGAGGTAGAAGCGGCGGAAGGGGCCGTACTGAGCGTGCGTGAGCGCGGTCGCCGGCCAGCCGTGGGAGCCGGCGGTGACCGTGGCCAGGGGCAGTCCCTCGGGGTCGACCAGCTCGACCGTGCCGTCGGTGGCGAGGTGCTCGACGAGGGCCGGGGGCAGGTCGAGGGTGACCGGACTGTCCGGCTCGTTGAAGCCGACCGAGGGCGCGAGCGCGCCGGACGTCAGCAGCTCGAGATCGTCGAGCTCGCGGGGGGTCGGGCAGTGCTGCGGCAGGTTCTCCGGAGGGAGGGACGGGCTCGACACCCGACCCATCCTGCCAAACTTTGTGGAGTCACTCGTATTTGTCGTCGGTGGGGCGTCGCTCACGTCGCCGTTGGCTGAGGCGCGGGTGCAGCACCGAGACACGTGTGGGCCACTTCACTGGCAAGTAGTTTGCATTTTGCTAACAGCAGCAAGCAGACTGCAGACATGGCGAAGGGCAAGGTCAGCAAGACCGTCGAGTCTCTGGGTGACTACCTCAAGGAGCAGCGGACCACCGCGCGTCTCTCCCTGCGGCAGCTCGCCGAGCAGACGGGGGTCTCCAACCCCTACCTGAGCCAGATCGAACGCGGTCTCCGCAAGCCCTCGGCCGAGGTGCTCCAGCAGATCGCCAAGGCCCTGCGCATCTCCGCCGAGCAGCTCTACATCCGAGCCGGGATCCTCAGTCCCGACGACGGTGTGGGTGGGTCGGTCGAGCTCGCCATCCTCGGCGACGCCGGCCTGACCGAGCGACAGAAGCAGTCGCTGCTCGATGTCTACGCATCGTTCCTCGCGCTCAACGTCGTCTCCAGCGACGTTCCCGGCGACGAGGCCGATGACGTGGCCGACGAGGTGACCGACGACGACGTCGCCGCACCGAGTGCCGCGGAGCCGACCACTGACCCGATCGACCCCAGCAACACGACAGAAGGATGAGCCCCGTTATGCCGAAGATCGAACTCCCCAAGATCGACGTCCCCAAGATCGACCTCAAGGCGATCGACCTCCCCGAGCTGCCGGCGGCCGTCGCCCGCCCCGTGTACGCCGGTGTCGGCGCGACCGACCTCGCCGTCGAGACCGTCCGTGGCTACGTCACCGACGTCTCGAAGCTGGTCACCGCCCGCGTGACCGACGTCCAGAAGGACGTCACCACGAAGGTCGCCGACGTGCAGAAGCAGGTCAAGGGCTTCGAGCTCCCCGAGCCGAAGACGCTGCAGGGCAAGGCCGCCAGCACCCTCACCGACCGTCGCGCGAAGGTCGAGGCGAAGTTCGCCGACCTCCAGGCCGACGCCAAGGCCCTGCCGGCCAAGGTCCAGAGCACCGTCAAGAGCAAGTACGACGCCAACGTCGCCACCGTGACCGGCACCTACGCCGAGCTCGCCAAGCGCGGCGAGACCGTCGTCACCCGGATCCGCACCGGTGAGGCCCCCAAGGCCCCGGCCAAGAAGGCGCCGGCCAAGGCTGCCGCCAAGAAGGCCCCGGCGAAGAAGGCTCCGGCCAAGAAGGCGCCGGCGAAGACCGCTGCGAAGAAGGCCCCCGCGAAGACGGCTCCGGCCAAGACGGCTCCGGCCACGACGGCCGCGACCCCGGCCAGCACCACCACCACCACGAGCACGCCCGCCAACTGACGCGCGCTGCTCGCAGCTTCGGCCGACGGCCCCGGGGGACACCCTCGGGGCCGTCGTCGTCCCCGGGCTGCTCCGCTCCACCGTTAGGCTTTCCGCATCATGAACCAGTACCTGTTCGCACAGCCGGTGAACTTTCCGGAGTACTACTTCAACATCGCCGTGCTCTGGGTCCTGCTCGTCGTGAAGATCTTCGCGTTCACCTCCGCGCTGCTCTACTCCACCGAGTCCTTCAACGCCGCCGGCAAGCTCACCAAGCCCACCTGGTGCGCCATCCTCGGTTTCGCCGTCGCCCTGCAGGTGCTGCCGATCCCGCTCTCGATCATCAACCTGGCGATGACGATCGCCGCCCTCGTCTACCTCGCCGACGTGCGTCCCGCGCTCGCGGGCCTGCGGCGCCGCTAGCCTGATCCGCCGCTGTCGGCGGATCAGCCGACGGGCGAGAAGCGCCTCGTTCTGCCTACCGTCTTCGTGAGAAGCCCGCGGTGACGACTGCGTCGCGACGCGGGGTGGGGACAGCCGGGGCGCGTAGGTGGATCTGGTGGGAAGGTCATCCGCTCCGGTCGATCCCGTAGCGCGGCACTGCTCGTCATCGCGGGCTTCTCACCGGCCCGCCGCCCCGCGTTGCCGGAGATCAGCCGCGCAGGTAGTCCACGAGGGCCTCGTCGGCGTCCTGGCTGACGAAGCCGGTGGCGGCGAGCTTGTCGAGCGACAGGACGCTGTCGAGGGGCCGAGGCGCGAGGGCCTTGCCGGCGCCGTACTCCTCGGTCGTCACGGGGGACACGTCGTCCGGCGACCGGCCGGAGAGCTCGAAGACGCGGCGGGCGATGGCGCACCACGACATCGGGGCGCCGGCGTTGCTCACGTGATAGGTGCCGTACGGCGCCCGCGCGTCGACCAGGTGCCGGGTGGCCCGGACCAGCTCGCTCGTGAAGGTGAGCCGCCCCACCTGGTCGTCGACGACCGACGGGGAGACCCCGTTGCCGGCCAGCCGCTCCATCGTGCGCACGAAGTTGTGGCCCGAGCCGATGACCCACGAGGTCCGCAGCACGTAGTGGCGCCGTGCGACGCCGACCGCGAGGTCGCCGGCCGCCTTGGACTGCGCGTAGACCCCGAGCGGCGCCAGCGGCTCGTCCTCCCGGTGCCCGCCGTCGACGGTGGCGCCGTCGTAGACGTAGTCGGTGGAGTAGTGCACCAGCGTGAACCCGTGCTCGTCCGCCAGCCGCGCGAGGGCCGCGGGCGCGGCGGCGTTGACGCGCCACGCCGTACCCCGTCCCTCCGGGGTCTCGGCCGCGTCGACCGCGGTGTAGGCGGCGGCGTTGACGACGACGCCGTACTCCTGCCAGGGCCAGGCCGCGAGCGCCTCCGGGTCGCCCAGGTCGAGCTCGTCGCGCGCCACCACCCGCGCGCCGGGGAGGGCGGCCGCGAGCGCCTGCCCGAGCTGCCCGTTGCCGCCGATGACCAGCGTGCCGCGGGGAGCCATCGGGGTGACGCCGTCGAGGCGGGGGTTCTGGGTGGCGTCCTTCTCGGAGATCTCGGCGTCGGCGAGCGGGATCGGCCAGTCGATCGCCGCGGTCGGGTCGTCCAGCGCGAGCGCGGGATAGGTGAAGCCGGGGCGCCAGTGGTCGTTGACGAGGTAGCAGTAGGCGGTGTCGGCCTCGAGCGCCTGGTAGGAGTTGCCGACGCCGCGCGGCACGAACACCGCCACCGACGGGTCGATCTCGACCGTGAACCTCGCCCCGAACGACTCGCCCTCGCGCAGGTCGACCCACGCGCCGAACACCCGCCCGGTCGCGACGGTCACGAACTTGTCCCACGGCTCGGCGTGGATCCCGCGGGTCGCCCCGCGGTGCTTGTTGAAGCTCATGTTGGACTGCACCGGCCCGAAGTCCGGCAGCCCCAGCGCGGTCATCTTCTCCCGCTGCCAGGCCTCCTTGAACCACCCGCGCGCGTCGGCGTGCACGGGCAGCCGGACCACGAGGAGTCCGGGGATCGGCGTCCCCTCGACGGCGAGCGCGTCAGCCACGGGTCACTGGCCCTTCGCCGCGTACGCCGCCTCGGTCGCGTCCTTGTGCGGGCGCCACCAGGCCTCGTTGGCCTTGTACCAGTCGATGGTCTGCGCGAGTCCGGCCTCGAAGTCGCCGAACCTCGGCAGCCAGCCCAGCTCGGTGCGGAGCTTGCCCGCGTCGATCGCGTAGCGCAGGTCGTGGCCGGCGCGGTCGGTGACGTGCTCGAAGTCGTTCTCGTCGAGCCCCATCAGCGCGCAGGATCAGGTGGACGACCTCGAGGTTGGACTTCTCGCCGTCCGCGCCGACGAGGTAGGTCTCGCCGATCCGGCCCTTCTCGAGGATCGGTCAGCACCGCGGAGCTGTGGTCCTCGGTGTGGATCCAGTCGCGGACGTTCTCGCCCGAGCCGTAGAGCTTGGGCCGGCCGCCGTCGATCACGTTGGTGATCTGCCGCGGGATGAACTTCTCGATGTGCTGCCACGGGCCGTAGTTGTTGGAGCAGTTGGAGATCGTCGCCCGCACGCCGAAGCTGCGCACCCACGCCCGCACCAGGTGGTCGGAGCCGGCCTTCGACGCGGAGTAGGGGCTGCTGGGCTTGTAGGGCGTGTCCTCGGTGAACTTCTTCGGGTCGTCGAGCTCCAGGTCGCCGTACACCTCGTCCGTGGAGACGTGGTGCAGCCGTACGTCGGCCTTCCGCACCGCCTCGAGCAGGTTGAACGTGCCGACCAGGTTGGTCTGCACGAACGGCGAGGGGTCGCGCAGCGAGTTGTCGTTGTGGGACTCCGCGGCGAAGTGGACGACCGCGTCGTGCTCGGCCACCAGCGGCTCGACGAGTACGGCGTCCGCGATGTCGCCGACGACCAGGCTGACCCGCGACTCCGGCAGCCCGGCGATGGCGTCCCGGCTGGCGGCGTACGTCATCTTGTCGAGGACGGTGACCGTCGCGTCGGTGTTGGCCACGACGTGGTGGACGAAGTTGGACCCGATGAAGCCGGCGCCGCCGGTGACAAGGATTCGGTTCACCCGTCGATCCTAGGGAGAAGAGCCCGATGGAGAACAATGGCCCGCGGACGAACCCACCCCGAACCGACGGAGCGGAGAAATCATGCGCGGGATCATCCTGGCCGGTGGCACGGGCAGCCGGCTCCACCCGATCACGCACGCGATCAGCAAGCAGCTGATGCCGGTCTACGACAAGCCGATGATCTACTACCCCCTCTCGACGCTGATGCTGGCCGGCATCCGCGAGGTGCTGGTGATCACGACGCCGCACGAGGCGGAGCCGTTCCGGCGGCTGCTCGGCGACGGCTCGCGGTTGGGGATCTCGATCGACTACGCCGTGCAGCCCTCGCCCGACGGGCTGGCGCAGGCGTTCCTGATCGGCGAGGAGCACCTCGCCGGCGGCGCGGCCGGGCTCGTGCTCGGCGACAACATCTTCTACGGCGCCGGGCTCGGCACCCGGCTGCGGCGGTTCGAGGACCTCGACGGCGCGGCGGTCTTCGGCTACCGGGTGGCCGACCCGACGGCGTACGGCGTGGTGGAGTTCGACGCCGACGGCAAGGCGCTGTCGCTGGAGGAGAAGCCGGCGAAGCCGCGCTCCAGCTATGCCGTGCCGGGGCTCTACTTCTACGGCCCGGACGTGGTCGGGCGGGCGAAGTCGCTCAAGCCGTCCGCGCGCGGTGAGCTCGAGATCACCGACCTCAACCGGCTCTACCTCGAGGAGGGGCGGCTGCAGGTCGAGGTGCTGCCCCGTGGCTCCGCCTGGCTCGACACCGGCACCTTCGACGACCTCAACGACGCCGGCAACTTCGTCCGCGCGCTCGAGGCGCGGCAGGGCACCAAGGTCGGCGCCCCCGAGGAGGTCGCCTGGCGGATGGGCTACATCACCGACGAGCAGCTCGCCGACATCGCGCAGGGGCTGCTGAAGTCCGGTTACGGGCGGTACCTCCTGGAGTTGCTGGACGAGTGACTGCCCGGCGGCGTCTACGCTGGCGCGCATGAAGGTCCTGGTCACCGGCGGCGCCGGCTACATCGGTTCGATCACCGCGAAGGCGCTGGAGCAGGCCGGCCACACGCCGGTGATCCTCGACTCCCTGCTGGCGGGGCCGCGCCGGTTCGTGGGGGACCGGATCTTCTACGAGGGCGACATCGCCGACCGGGCGTTGGTACGCCGCATCGTCGACGAGCACCCCGATCTCGACGCGACCATCCACATGGCGGCGCGGATCGTCGTACCGGAGTCGGTGGAGCTGCCGTACGAGTACTACCGCGACAACGTCGCGAAGTCGCTCGAGCTGTTCGACGAGCTGACCACGCTCGGCAAGCCGCGGCTGCTCTTCTCCTCGACGGCGTCGCTCTACGCGCTGCAGCCGGAGTTCGAGGTGCGCGAGGGCGACCCGGTCGAGCCGACGTCGCCGTACGCCCGCACCAAGCGGATGATGGAGCAGGTCCTCGAGGACATGTCGGCGGCGACCGACCTGCGCACGATCATCCTGCGCTACTTCAACCCGATCGGAGCCGACCCCGACCTGGAGACCGGCTACCACCTGCGCGACGCGACCCACGTCGTGCCGCTGATGGCGCAGACGGCGCTCGGGCTGCGGGACACGTTCACCATCACCGGCACCGACCACCCGACCCGCGACGGCACGGGCATCCGCGACTACATCCACGTGTGGGACCTGGCGCGGGCGCACGTCGCCGCGGTCGAGCAGTTCGACGCGGTCCTGGAGAAGGTCGGCGCGCGCTGCACCTACATCAACCTCGGCGGCGGCGACGGCGTGACGGTGCGGGAGCTCCTCGCGGCGGTCGAGCGGGTCGTCGGCCGCCCGGTGCCCGTCAACGAGGCGCCGCCGCGGCCCGGTGACGCGGTCGGTGCGTTCGCCAACGCCGACAAGGCCTCCGAGCTGCTGGGCTGGAAGACGGAGCTCTCCCTGGACGAGGCGATCGCCTCCGCGCTCGCGTGGGGCGAGAAGCGCAGGTCCGTGCTGGGCTACGAGTAGCCGGCGGTGGGCTCGCGCCTGGTGACGTTCCTCGGGGTGCTCGTGGCGAGCGTCGTGGGGCTCGGGGTCGTGGGCGTTGCCGTGTTCGGGGTCGGCGGGGGGTGGCCGGGTGGTTCGGGGTCTTCGGGGGGCTCGGGTGCCTCGTCAGATTTCCCCGGTCGACCGGGGAAATCTGACGCCGCGGACCGCGGGAAGTCGAAGCGCGACGAGCACGACCGCCCGCTGGCGGGGCGCGTCGTCGTACTCGATCCCGGACACCAGCTGGGCAACGGCGCCTTCCCCGAGGAGATCAGCGAGCCCGTCGATGCGGGTGGGTTCACCAAGCCGTGCAACACGACGGGTACGTCGTCCGACGCGGGCTACCCCGAGGCGACCTTCACCTGGGAGGTGGCGCGCCGGACGCAGCGGCTGCTCGAGCGCGCCGGGGCGCGGGTGCTGCTGACCCGCGACTCCAACAGCGCCGACGCGTGGGGACCGTGCGTCGACGAGCGCGGCCGCGCCGGCAACCCCGGGCAGCCGGGGCCGACGGCCGACCTCAAGATCAGCATCCACGCGGACGGGACCTACGCGGCGGGCGCGCACGGCTTCCACGTCGTCGTCCCGGCCGACGTGACCGGCTACACCGACGACATCGCCGAGGACTCCGCGGACCTGGCCGTGGTGGTGCGGGATGCGCTCGTGCGTGAGGGTTTCGAGGTGTCGTCGTACACCGGCGTGGACGGCCTCGACGTGCGCGCCGACCTCGGCACGCTCAACCTCGCCGACGTCCCGACCGTGCTGCTCGAGGCGGGCAACATGCGCGACCCCGTCGAGGCGGCCGTGCTCGCGAGCCCGGAGGGGCAGCGGCGCTACGCCGAGTCGCTGAGCGAGGCGATCCGGCGCTTCCTGGAGCGCTGAGCGCGCGTCGGTGCGTCGGCTGCGTCGGGCGCATCGCGGTGCGCCGGACGGGTACGGCGCCCGCCCGTGTGGCTGCTGCCGTGTGGGCACGCGCGCCCGTACTTCGCGCGGCAGCGGAACTTCCTTCCCCATCTGCGGAGAGCACGCATGTGGAGCCGGACCCTTCTCCCCCCAAGGAATCGAACGTAGAGAATCGAACGCAGGTCCCGAGTGGTGCTCACTATGCCGGGTCGCGGGGGGCGGTGGGTTGGAATTCCGGGCGAACCATCGCGCCCGTCGCCGACAGCACGACGAACCGGTCCCATCGGCCACGAGGGCCTCGCATGCCGTGCCGGCCGGACGCCTGGGTAGGTTTGCGGCCATGCAGGCGGGCGGATCGACGGGCGGCATCCGCACCCACCACTGGGACGACTGGTCGCTGGCAGACCTGCTCCTGGCCAAGGCTGACCAGCAGGTGAGCCTCGTCGTGCCGGCGCGCAACGAGGCCGGAACGGTCGGCGAGGTGGTCTCCCGTGTGAGAGAGCGGCTCGTCGACACGGTGGCCCTGATCGACGAGATCGTCGTCATCGACAGTGACTCGACCGACGCGACCTACGCCGTGGCGGCCTCGGCCGGCGCCTCGGTGCACCGGGCGTCGGAGATCCGTCCCGAGCTCGGCACCCATCCCGGCAAGGGTGAGGCGATGTGGAAGTCGATGTTCGTGACTACCGGCGACCTGATCGTCTTCATGGACGCCGACCTCACCGACTGGGACACGCACTTCGTGCCCGGGCTGCTCGGACCGCTGCTGAGCACCCCTGAGGTCCAGCTCGTGAAGGGGTTCTACGAACGGCCCGGCGAGCAGGGGCCGCTGGACGGCGGACGCGTCACCGAACTCGTCGCGCGGCCGCTGATCGCGCTGCTCTTCCCGCGCTTGGCGGGTGTCGTGCAGCCGCTGGCGGGGGAGTGGGCGGTGCGGCGGGACTGGTTCAAGACGCTCCTGGTGCCGACCGGGTACGGCGTCGACGTCGCCGCGCTGATCGACACGCTCCTGTTTCATGACGAGGAGGGGATCGCCCAGGTCGACCTCGGCGCTCGCGCCCACGGGCACCAGTCGCTCTTCGACCTCGGGGCGATGGCGGTCCAGGTGGCAGCGGCCATCCTGACCCGCGCCGGGCGCTATCCGGTCGGGGACACGCTCGGCGTGCCGCTGCGGCAGTTCCTGCCCGGACCGGAGCCGTCGGAGAGGCTGGTCGAGGTGCAGGAGCGGTTCGGCGCGGAGAACTACCTGTGACCCTCCGGCTGGGCCGTCACGAGTTCGCCGACGACGTCCCGCTGATGATGGCGATCGTCAACCGGACCCCCGACTCGTTCTACGACAAGGGCGCCACCTGGGCCGAGTCCGCCGCGTTCGAGCGGGTGGCGCACGTTGTCGAGCAGGGGGCCGAGATCGTCGACATCGGGGGGATCAAGGCCGCACCCGGTGAGGAGATCTCGCCGGCGGAGGAGAAGGACCGGGTCGTCGACTTCGTGGGCAGGGTGCGGGCGTCGTACCCCTCCCTCGTGATCTCGGTCGACACCTGGCGCGCGGAGGTGGGCGCCGCGGCCTGTGCCGCCGGCGCCGACGTGCTCAACGACGCCTGGGGCGGCGCGGACCCCGAGCTGGTCGACGTGGCGGCGGAGTACGACGCCGCGATCATCTGCACGCACACCGGCGGTGTGACGCCGCGGACCCGCCCCTACCGGATCGAGTACGACGACGTGGTCGCCGCCGCGATCGCCGACACCACCGCCTACGCCGAGCGAGCGCTCGCCGCCGGGGTGGCGCGCGAGTCGATCGTGATCGACCCGGCGCACGACTTCGGCAAGAACACCTTCCACTCCCTCGAGGTGACCCGCCGGATCGGGGAGATGGTCGACACCGGCTGGCCGGTGCTGGTCTCGCTGTCCAACAAGGACTTCGTCGGCGAGACGCTGGGCCTGGAGGTCGGGGAGCGGCTGGTCGGGACGCTCGCCGCGACAGCCGTCTGCGCCTTGGCCGGGGCGCGGATCTACCGCGTGCACGAGGTCGTCGAGACCCGGCAGACCGTGGACATGGCGTGGTCGATCGCGGGGCGGCGGCCGCCGCTGCGCGCGATCCGGGGGTTGCAGTGAGGCCGGTCGCGCTGGTGCCGGGCGTGCCCGCACTGCTGCCGGAGTACGCCGGCATCGAGGACCCCGTCGCCGACCTGCGCGCCGCCTGCCGCGCTGCCGTCGGGCTGCTCGGGCCGCGGGTGCTGGTCGTGGCCCCGCGCGGTGCGTCCGGTGGCGCCGGAGCGCGGGTCGCCCGGCACCTGGTGGCGGAAGCCGGTGCGTCGGTGTGCGCCGAGGGCGACGCCACCGGCGTCCTCGTGGTCGGCAACGGCTCCGCGAAGCGGACCCTCAAGGCGCCCGGCCACTTCGACGAGCGTGCCGAGGCGTTCGACGAGGCCCTGCGGGCCGCGCTGCTGGCGCCGGACCCGGCAGCCCTCGCGGCCATCGACCCGACGCTCGCCGAGGACCTCTGGGCCGACGTGGACGGGATCCGCGCTCTCGGGAGGCTGCTCGACGAGCGCGCGCTGCCGACCGTGCACTGCGACGCGGCGCCGTTCGGCGTGCAGTACTGGGTGCTGACCTGGACGGACGTCGAAGAACTGACCGATCGGGACGCCTGAGGCTGATGTGACTCAGGAGGCGCGCCTACAGGCCGGACAGAGCTGATTGGTGCGTTCTTCCACGGCGGCAATGAGGATCGACCGCACCCAGTCGGCATCGAACATGACGTCCTCCCACGCAAAGCGCAGCACCAGCCAACCGTCGACGACGAACGAGTCGTAGCGGCGCGCGTCGTCCCGGAGCGCCGCGCGGTCGCCGTGCCACTCGAAGGAGTCGGCCTCGATCACGATCCGCAGGTGCTCGTCGACGAGGTCGGGTCGGCCCAGGAAGGTGCCACCGACCACCTCCGGGTCGACGCGATGCAGCGTCACCTGCGGCTTCACCCGCAGCCCGGCCACGGAGTCGCAGATCGCGCGGGTGACACTCTCGAACGGGTTGGCCGCCTGGGGTGTGGCGCGTTGGGCGACCAGCCGCATCCGGGCGGAGTCCGGCCCGCGGGCGTCGCGAGCCAGCGCGAGCAGCTGCGCTCGCGGGAAGTCGGTCCGCAGGGCAGAGTCGGCGATCGCGAGCGCCTCGTCGAGCGGGAGCATCCTCAGGCAGTCCGCGAGCGTCCGAGAGCGCGTGGTCACGCCGTCGCGCACGTCGTCGGGGCCGAGCCTGAGCCAGTGGAGCTGGACGGTCGCCGCGTCCGCCGGCGGCTTGCGACCTCGCGGAAGGCAGACCTGGGGCAGATCGGGCGGCAGCTTGACCGCCCACCCGTGGTCCAGCGCAGCGCTGGTGAGGCAGAGCACCCCGGAGATGCGGTGGGCGGCGGCCCTCGCCTCGTCGACCGACGGCAGTGCGTAGCGGCCCCGACCGATCCGGATGATCTCGCCGGCTCCGAGCGCGGCCTCGAACCTCGGCCGGGAGGTGGCGTCGACCAGCTGGCGACGTGTTGCCACGCCGCCGAGGTGGAGGAGCGTCTCGACCGGCACGCGCCCAGCCTGCTCCGGATCACGGTCCGACGCAGCGCGCTATCCACAGGGCCGGTTGGCCGCGGCCGTCACACTGGGGTCGTGCGGGTGAACGGCAGGGACAGGCCCTCGTGGCAGTGGGCCGCGGTCGCGACCGGCGGCTTCGTCGTACTCCTCTGGGTGCTCGAGGTCGCCGACACCGCGGCTGGTCACCGCCTCGACGAGTACGGCGTCCGCCCGCGCTCCGACGAGGGACTGCTCGGGATCGTGTTCGCGCCGCTCCTGCACGGCGGGTGGGGCCACCTGTCGGCCAACACCGTGCCGGTGCTCGTGCTCGGGTTCCTCACCCTGGCCACCGGGCTCGCGCGCGGGCTGGCGGCGACGGCGATCATCTGGGTCGTCGGCGGCATCGGCGTCTGGCTGGTCGCGGGGAGCGACTCGGTCCACCTCGGCGCATCGGGCCTGGTGTTCGGCTGGATCGTCTACCTGGCGATCCGCGGCTTCGTGAACCGTCAGCCGTGGGAGATCGCGCTCGGGATCGTGGTGCTCGTCGTCTACGGCGGTGTGCTGTTGGGCGTCCTGCCCGGCCAGCCGGGCGTCTCGTGGCAGGGACACCTGTTCGGGGCGATCGGTGGCGCGCTGGCCGCCGGGCTGGTGAGCAACCGGCGGGTCGACGCGCTTCGGGCGCGGGTGTGACCGCCGCGGCCTGACGGTCCGTCGGCCGCGGCGGCGATCGATCCTGCGCGCCGGTTCGCCTCGGGACGAGCGTGTGCGGAATGCTCGTCCCGCGCACCACGATGCCACACCACCACGACCACACCACGACCGATCCGCCCGGACACGACAGGGAACCCATGGCACTGATGGCTCTCGGCGCCTACGCCGCGATCATCGGCGGCTGCGACCTGCTCCGCGCCGACCGCGACGCCGTCTCGCTGCCGCGGCAGGCCCTGATCGTCCTCGCCGGGACCGGGCTGACCGCCGGCTTCCTGTGGTGGACGGCCGCGTCGTGGGCGGAGGGGTTCCTGCTCGGTCTCGGCATGGTCGTCGGGCTGGTCCTGTGGGTCATCGCGTCGTCCGCGGCGATGCGCGGTCACGCCCGCACCGCGCCCAGCCGATTCGCACCCTGGCTCCGGGCGATCGCCTTCGCGGGACTCGGCTCGGGTGCGGTCGTCGCGCTCCTGGGCGCCGGCGGACTCGAGCCGCACCTCGCCTGGCCCGACCAGCTCCGCTCGACGATCTTCACCCGCTGGCCGGCGGAGGACGTCACCGTCGCCGCGGGTGCGGTCCTCCTGCAGCTGGCGACCGCCAACGTCATCGTCCGGCTGCTCCTCGACGCGGTGGGCGCGCCGCCGGCCCACGAGCAGCGGCCCGACGGCGGCCGGTGGCTCGGTCCGATGGAGCGGATCGTGATCGTCGGCCTCGGCGCGATCGGGGAGATCACCGCCGCCGCGATCGTGGTCGCCGCCAAGGTGCTGCTCCGCCTCCCGCGGCTCCAGGCCGGCGCCCGGGTCGGCAGCGACGCCGGTGCGGACGCCTTCCTGGTCGGCAGCTTCGCGAGCTGGCTGATCGGGCTGGTCGGCCTCGCGATGATCTACCTCGCGTGAGGAGCGGGGGCGCGGGCGCCGTACTCTCGTCGTCCGTGAGCGAGCCCCTCGACGACCTGCTGGTCGACCGCGACGCCGGGCGCGGCGTCGTCACCGTGACCTTCAACCGCCCGCAGCGGCGCAACGCCTTCACCAAGGCGATGTACGGCGACCTGCGCGACCTGTGCGCGGAGCTGCGCGACGACCCGGCCTACGGCGTCGTCGTGCTGCGCGGCGCGGGCGGGCAGGCGTTCGCCGCGGGCAACGAGATCTCCGACTTCCTCGAGGCCGACGCGGTCGCCTACGAGAACTGGATCCGCGAGCTGCTCGAGATGCTCTTCGCGCTGCCCCAGGTCACGATCGCGGCGGTCGACGGCGTGTGCGTCGGTGGCGGGCTGGCGGTGGCGACGCACTGCGACCTGCGGGTGGCGACGACGTCGTCGCGGTTCGGGTACCCGATCGCCCGCACCCTCGGCAACGCGCTCTCCGCCTCGATCGTCTACCGCTGTGCCGCCGTCTTCGGCGAGCCGCTCACCCGCGAGATGCTGCTGGCCTCGCGGCTGGTGCAGGCCGACCGGGCGTACGCCGCCGGCGCCCTCGTCGCCGCGGTCGACTCGGCCGAGGCGCTGGACGCCGAGGTCGCCGCGCTGGTGGACGGCATCGGCCACGCCTCCCGGGTCACCCTGCGCGTCACCAAGCAACAGCTCCTCGACCGCGCGCGGGTCGCCGAGGCCTCGCCCGCCGGCGAGGAGGACGTCCTGCGTGAGGTCTACACCGGTGCGGACTTCAAGGAGGGTGTGCGGGCGTTCCTGGCGAAGGAGAAGCCTGCGTTCGGGAGGTGAGATTTCCCCGGTCGACCGGGGAAATCTGACGTTGTCCGTCGAAATATTGCCGGACAACGTCAGGTACCACCGGACAACGTTGATCGGTGTACGCCACTTGCGACGATCCCGGCCCTCCGCATGTCGACCGGCCCGCCACCTGGGCTCACGCCACGCCGGACCCCGCGAAGAGCAGATTGCGGATCCGCATCGCGACCAGCTCCGGGTTCGCCAGATCGGCCCATGTGACCCGGATGCATGTCCAGCCGGTGATGGCACAGACGATTTCTTCTCGCCGCTTCTCCCGCAGGATGAACTGGTCGAGCGTCTCGTTGTCGCGGCGGTACTTGAAGTACTTCTCCCTGCCGTCGAACTCCAAGAACACCCCGTGCTCGGGCCATGCAAGGTCGACCCGCGCGACGAGGCGGCCGCGTTCGTCGTACACCTCGACCTGTGGCGTCGGCGCCGGGATGCCGCAACGCCAGCAGAGGTACCGACAGCGGGTCTCGCCTACGGACTCCGACCGGCCGTCGGCGAGGCGCAGGACAAGGTCGGTGGTGAGGGTCGACGGCCAGAGCTCCATGCTCGCTTCGTAACGCTCGCGCAAGAGTTGTGGGGTCGTGCAGCCCCGATGGAGGAGGTTGTCCATGACGCACAGACTCGGCTCCACCGGCGCGAGGGTGGTGACTTCGAGAGCGGACCGCGTCGCTGACATCACTTTCCAGACGGCGATCTCAATCACGTCGCCATCCATGATGACGCCGCGGTGCTGTTGGACGCCGGCCTCCTTACGTCCTGTCCTTGCGTCAGTGCGCGTGAGGTGCGCGAAGTCGAGCGGCAGTCCCCAGGAAGGCGCCTCGTTCATGAGTGCACCGGACACGTGTGACGCAACCACGTCCGTCGAAGCTTGGCGCATCGCGGCCATGACCTTGAAGCGATGGCGTTGTCCATGGTCGGCGGCTCGCCAGGTCTCGTTGTAGACGTACGCGCCATGGCGGACGCGTCGCCAGACGCCACGAGCAACCAGCCGGGCAATCTCGCGATCGTGGTATCCGAGTTCGGCCGCCTCCCTACGCAGGAAGACGCCGTAGACGTCGCAGATCGCGATGAGTCGGGGGTCCATAGCCGTCATCGTCCGGATCGCCAGTGCCCACGACCAACTGCGCCTCGCGCAACTGTGGACAAGATGCGCGATCAGCAAGCCTGTGGACGGATTTTGGCCCGCTCGTCGCGCGCACGCGTGGCCTTCGGGCGCTGGGGTTGTCCGGCGATCCCTGATGTTGTCTGGTCAAATTTCGCCAGACAACATCAGATTTCCCCGGTCGACCGGGGAAATCTGCCCCCTACTTGTTCGCCTTCCGCGCCCGCGACGCCGCCTTGGCACGCTCGTTGGCGTCCAGGTTGACCTTGCGGATCCGCACCATCTCCGGGGTGATCTCGACGCACTCGTCCTCGCGGCAGAACTCCAGGCACTGCTCGAGCGAGAGCTTCTTCGGCGGGATGAGCTTCTCGAAGTTGTCGGAGGTGGCGGACCGGATGTTGGTCTGCTGCTTCTCCTTGGTGATGTTGACGTCCATGTCGTCGGCGCGGGAGTTCTCGCCGACGATCATGCCCTCGTAGACCTCGGTGCCGGGCTCGACGAACATCAGGCCGCGCTCCTGCAGCGACGTCATGGCGTACGCCGTGGCCGCACCGGAGCGGTCGGCGACGAGCGAGCCGGAGGCGCGCGAGCGGATCTCGCCGGCCCACGGGAAGTAGCCCTCCGAGATGTGGTGGGCGATGCCGGTGCCGCGGGTCTCGGTGAGGAAGTCGGTGCGGAAGCCGATCAGGCCGCGGGCGGGTACGACGAACTCCATGCGCACCCATCCGGTGCCGTGGTTGGTCATGCCCTCCATCCGGCCCTTGCGGTTGGCCAGGAGCTCGGTGATCGTGCCGAGGAACTCCTCGGGCGCGTCGATCGTGAGCCGCTCGAACGGCTCGTGCACCTTGCCGTCGATCTCGCGGGTGACGACCTGCGGCTTGCCGACGGTCAGCTCGTAGCCCTCGCGTCGCATCTGCTCGACCAGGATCGCCAGCGCCAGCTCGCCGCGGCCCTGGACCTCCCAGGCGTCGGGACGCTCGGTCGGGAGCACCCGCAGCGAGACGTTGCCGACCAGCTCGGCGTCCAGGCGGTCCTTGACCAGTCGCGCGGTCACCTTGTGACCCTTGACCCGGCCCACCAGCGGGCTGGTGTTGGTGCCGATGGTCATCGAGATCGCCGGCTCGTCGACGTGGATCAGCGGCAGCGCGACCGGGTTCTCCGGGTCGGCCAGCGTCTCGCCGATCGTGATGTCCGGGATGCCGGCGACGGCGACGATGTCGCCCGGCCCGGCCTTCTCGCCGGGCTTGCGCTCGAGTCCCTCGGTGATGAGGAGCTCGGTGATCTTGACGTTCTTCACCGCGCCGTCGCGCTGGATCCACGCGACCTGCTGGCCCTTGCGGAGCTCGCCCTGCTTGACCCGGAGGAGCGCCAGCCGGCCGAGGAACGGGGAGGCGTCGAGGTTGGTGACGTGCGCCTGGAGGGGCGCGCCCTCGTCGTACACCGGCGCGGGGATGGTCTCCAGGATGGTGCGGAAGAGCGGCTCGAGGTCGGTGCCGTCGGGGAGCGTGCCGTCCGCCGGCTTCTCGAGGGAGGCGATGCCGGCCTTGCCGGAGGCGTAGACGACGGGGAAGTCCAGCGCGTCCTGGCTGTGGTTGTCGTCGAGCAGGTCCATGAAGAGCTCGTAGGTCTCGTCGACGACCTCGGCGATCCGGGCGTCGCTGCGGTCGACCTTGTTGACGACCAGCACGACGGGCATGTCGGCGTTGAGCGCCTTGCGCAGCACGAACCGGGTCTGGGGGAGCGGGCCCTCGCTCGCGTCCACGAGCAGCACGATGCCGTCGACCATCGACAGGCCGCGCTCGACCTCGCCACCGAAGTCGGCGTGGCCCGGGGTGTCGATGATGTTGATGGTCATGTCGCCGTCGGCCATCTCCTGAGCGGAGGGGCCCTTGTAGTGGACCGCGGTGTTCTTCGCGAGGATCGTGATGCCCTTCTCGCGCTCCAGGTCACCGGAGTCCATCACCCGCTCGGCGACACCCTCGGCCTGGTGGGCGCTGAACGCGCCGGCCTGGTGGAGCATCGCGTCGACGAGGGTCGTCTTGCCGTGGTCGACGTGCGCCACGATGGCGACGTTGCGCAGGTCGGTTCTCTTGATCTGGGGCATGGGCGTACGTCGTCTGCTCTCGTGGTGATGACTGCCGACGGGTGTCCGTCGGTGTCAGTCGGTGTCGGTCGCGGCGGGGCCGGATCGGCCGCCGTTCAGCCTATCGGCGGTCGCAGCGGGCACTCACATCGGCGCGCTCCCGCGCCGTACGCCGTCATGGGAGACTGCGGGGATGCAGACCATCGGACTCATCGGCGGCATGAGCTGGGAGAGCAGCGCGGCCTACTACGAAGCGCTCAACCGCGGTGTCGAGGCGCGGCTCGGCGGCCTCCACTCGGCGAAGACCGTGATGGCCTCGGTCGAGTTCGCCGAGGTCACCGCGATGCAGGAGGCCGAGGACTGGGACGGCGTCGCCCGGGTGCTCGCGGAGGCCGCCCAGGGCGTGGAGCGGGCCGGCGCCGACTTCCTCATGCTGTGCACGACGACCTTCCACCGGGTCGCCGAGCAGGTCGAGGCGGCCGTCGACATCCCGTTGCTCCACCTCGGCGACGTCGTCGCGGAGGCCGGCAAGGCCAAGGACGTCGAGGCGGTCGCGCTGCTCGGCACCGAGTTCGCGATGTCGCGCTCGTTCTTCACCGATCGGATCGCCGGCCACGGCCTCGAGGTGCTCGTCCCGGATGCCGCGCACCACGACGAGCTCAACCGGATCATCTACGACGAGCTGGTCCACGGGAAGGTCCTCGACAGCTCCCGGCGCGCGGTCGTCTCGATGATCTACGAGCTCTGGGACGCCGGCGCCGGTGGCGTGATCCTGGGCTGCTCCGAGCTCGAGCTGCTGGTGAAGCAGGCCGACTCCGAGCTGCCGGTGTTCGGATGTACGACGCTGCACGTCGCCGCCGCGCTGGACCGCGCCCTCGGCGAGGGCTGACCGGGGCCGGGCGAGCCTGGCTCCGACCCTCTCAGTCCAGCACCCGGTGCACCTTGTGCTGCGCCGCCTGCGCCTTCGGCCGCATCACGATCTCGTCGATGCTCACGTGGGACGGGCGGGTCGCCGCCCAGGTGATGGCGTCGGCGACGTCCTCGGCCACCAGCGGCTCGGCCACGCCGGCGTACGTCGCGTCGGCCTTGGCCTGGTCGCCGCCGGCCCGGATCAGGGAGAACTCCTCGGTGCGCACCATCCCGGGCGCCACCTCGACCACCCGCACCGGCTGGTCGAACAGCTCCAGGCGTAGCGTCTCGGTGACGACCTTGGTGCCGTGCTTGGCAGCCGTGTAGCCGCCCCCGCCCTCGTAGGCGACCCGCCCGGCGGTCGACCCGACGTTGACGATCACGCCGTTCCCGCTCGCTACGAGCGCCGGCAGCAGCGCCCGGGTCACCTGCATCAGGCCGATCACGTTGACGTCGTACATCCGTCGCCACTGGTCGGCGTCTGCCTCGGCGACCGGGGTCGTTCCGAACGCACCACCGGCGTTGTTGACGAGTACGTCGAGCCGCCGGCCGACCACGTCGGCAAGTGCTGCGACGTCCTCCGCGTTCGTGACGTCGCAGACCACCGGTGTGCCACCGATCTCCTCCGCGAGCGCGTCGATGCGGTCGACCCGCCGGGCCGCACAGATCACCTCGAAGCCCTCCGCGGCCAGGCGGCGCGCGGTGGCCGCGCCGATCCCGCTGGAGGCTCCGGTGACGACGGCCTGACGGCCGGACAGGGGGACGGGGGACGTGGGGGTGCTCGCGCTCACGAGCCCAGTTTGGCAGCCGGGAATGCACGGACGAGTTCCGCGGTTTCACATCCTCGGGCCCCGCATCGGGTCCGCACAGCACCACAGCGGCACCTGAGCAGGAGGCGAGCATGGCGAGGATCCAGCGACTGGCGATGATCAGTCTGCACACGTCGCCGCTCGACCAACCCGGCACCGGTGACGCGGGCGGCATGAACGTCTACGTCGTGGAGGTCGCCCGCCGGCTGGCGCAGCGGGGGATCGAGGTCGACGTGTTCACCCGCGCGACCAGCTCGGCGCTCGATCCCGTCGTACCCCTGACCGACGGCGTGACCGTCCGCCACGTGCACGCCGGGCCGTTCGAGGGACTGACCAAGAACGAGCTCCCCGGGCAGCTGTGCGTCTTCGCCCGCGAGGTGCTCCGGGCCGAGGCGTCCCAGCCGCTCGGCCACTACGACGTCGTGCACAGCCACTACTGGCTCTCCGGGCAGGTCGGCGCGCTCGCGCGCGACCGGTGGGGCGTCCCGCTGGTGCACTCGATGCACACGATGGCCAAGGTCAAGAACGAGGCGCTCGCGGACGGCGACACCCCGGAGCCGCTGGCGCGGGTGATCGGTGAGGAGCAGGTGGTCGAGGCCGCCGACGTGCTGGTCGCCAACACCGACCTCGAGGCCAAGCAGCTCATCAACCTGTACGACGCCGACCCCGGCCGCGTCGAGGTCGTCCACCCCGGCGTCGACACCGACATGTTCCGGCCGCTCGACCCGGCCGCCCGTGCGGCGGCCCGCGCCGCCCGCGGCATCCGGGACGACGCCGTCGTCCTCCTCTTCGCCGGCCGGATCCAGCCGCTCAAGGCCCCCGACGTGCTGCTGCGCGCGGTCGCCGAGCTGGTCCAGCGCCGCCCCGAGCTGCGCGACCGGCTCGTCGTACCCGTCGTCGGCGGCCCCTCCGGCACCGGACTCGAGCGCCCCGCGTCCCTGGCCGCGCTGGCCGCCGAGCTCCGGATCGACGACCTGGTCCGGTTCGTGCCGCCGGTGCAGCAGACCGAGCTGGCCGAGTGGTACGCCGCCAGCACGCTGGTCGCCGTGCCCTCCTACAACGAGTCGTTCGGCCTGGTCGCCGTCGAGGCGCAGGCCAGCGGCACCCCGGTCGTCGCGGCGGCCGTCGGCGGCCTGACCACTGCGGTCCGCGACGGGCGCAGCGGTCTCCTGGTCGACGGTCACGACGCCCACACGTGGGCGGAGGCGATCGGCCGGATCGTGGCGGACCCGGCGTTCCGCGACCGGCTCGCGGTCGGCGCCCGCCGCCAGGCCGAGCAGTTCTCGTGGGAGGCGACGGCCGCCCAGACGCTGGAGGTCTACCAGCGGGCGACCAGCCTCATGCGAGAGTCGGTCGCATGAGTGAGGCGACCGCCGCCGTCGTGCGGGACCACCTCGCCGACTCCGGGATCGAGTTCGACGAGCCGGAGCCCGGCCTCTTCACCTTCTCCCTCCCCGGCGAGCGCAAGCTGCAGACGCCCGTGCGGATCGACGTCGGCCCGCACTCCCTCGGCATCCACGCGTTCGTGTGCCGCCGCCCGGACGAGGAGTTCGAGCGGGTCTACCGGTGGCTGCTCGAGCGCAACCTCAAGATGTACGCCGTCGCGTTCGCGCTCGACCACCACGGCGACATCTACCTCGACGCCCGCCTGCCGCACGCCATCGCGACGCCGGACGAGCTCGACCGGCTGCTCGGGTCCGTGCTGACCTACGCCGACGAGTCGTTCAACACCATCCTCGAGCTCGGCTTCGCCACCTCGATCCGCAAGGAGTGGGAGTGGCGCAAGCTGCGCGGGGAGCCGACGAAGAACCTCGAGGCGTTCCGGGGTTGGCTGGAGCAGAGCGAGCCGTCCGAGCCGGAGTGACCCCACGGTCACCCTCGCCCTGACGACCGCGCTCAGGGAGTACGCCGCGCCGCCGGCCTCCGCCGTGCGACCGCCACCCCGACCAGCGCGAGCACCCCGCCGACGTACGCGATCGTGGGCGGCGCCTCGCCGAGGAACACCAGGCCCATCACGATCGTGAGCGGCGGCACCAGGTAGGTCGTGACACCGAGCGAGGACGCACTCATGTGGCGCAGGGCGTAGGCGTAGGTCGTGAAGGCGATCGCGGTCGGGAACACCCCGAGGTAGACCAGCCACAGCGTCGACGACATCGGCGCCGCCGCGACCTCCTCGACGAGCGCACCCGCCCACGGCAGACAGGCCACCGCGCCGACGGCGCACGCCAGCCAGGTCACGTGGAGCGCCGAGAGCCGGGCGACCAGCGGCTTCTGCAGGACGAGGCTGATCGAGTAGACGACGGCCGACACCAGGCACAGCCCGACCCCGACGAGGTCGCGGTCACCGCCGGGCGAGGTGGAGAGACCGATCACCGCGACACCGGAGAAGGCGAGAACCAGTCCGAGCACGAGGTACGTCGTGAACCGCTCGCCGAGGAACAGCGCGGCCAGGACTGCGATCAGGACCGGTGACACCTGGATCAGCATCGCCGCGGTGCCGGCGTCGACGCGCTGCTCGCCGGCGTTGAGGGCGACGTTGTAGACGCCGAACCAGAGCACGCCGATCGTCACGATCGAGCCCCACTGACGCGGCGTCGGCCGCGGCAGCCCCTGGGACAGGGCGACCGCGCCGAGCACGACCGCACCCACCAGCAGCCGGCCGAGCGACAGCGCGCCGGGGGAGAAGTCGTGGCCCAGGTGCCGGATGCCGACGAACGCCGAGGACCAGAAGAACAGCGTCACCCCGACGGCAGCCAGCGGCATCCAGGCGCGGGGCTCGGACCCGGGTTCGGACCCGGGTTCGGACCCGGGCTCGGACCCGGGTTCGGACCCCGACCCGGCCGCGGCATCGGGATCCGCACCGGGCTCGGCCGACGGACGGGGCGGGGCATCGGGGCGCTGATCCACGCCGCAACGCTACGTTCCGGCACCGTCGCCGGTCGCGCGGATTTCGGTCACCTCACCACCAGATCCGGCCGACGGGCCTGCAGGACCCGCCCACCCATGTGACTCGCCCGTAGCCCCACCGGCTGACAGGATGCAGGGCGTGGGAACCGCGCCGAGCATCTCGTACTCGATCACTGTCCGTCTCGAGCTTCCGGCCGGGGGTCAGGCGACCAGCACGCTGACCACGGTGGTGGAGAGGGCCGGTGGGGTGGTGACCGCGTTGGATGTGACCGCGTCGGGTCATGACCGGCTCCGGATCGATGTGACCTGTGCGGCGATCGACACCGCGCACGCGGACGCGATCGTGGTCGCGTTGGGTGGGATCGAGGGTGTGGTCGTGCACAAGGTCTCCGACCGCACGTTCTTGATGCACCTGGGCGGCACCATCGAGATGGCCTCCAAGCACCCGATCCGCAACCGTGACGACCTCTCCCTGGTCTACACCCCGGGGGTGGCGCGGGTGTGCGAGGCGATCGCGGCCAACCCCGAGGACGCCCGCCGGCTCACGATCAAGCGGAACGCGGTCGCGGTGGTCACCGACGGCTCCGCGGTCCTGGGGCTGGGCAACCTCGGCCCGGCCGCGGCGCTGCCGGTGATGGAGGGCAAGGCCGCCCTGTTCAAGCGGTTCGCCGGGATCGACGCCTGGCCGCTGTGCCTGGACACCCAGGACCCCGACCAGATCGTCGAGGTCGTCCGGGCGATCTCCCCGGGCTTTGCCGGGATCAACCTCGAGGACATCTCCGCCCCCCGGTGTTTCGAGATCGAGGCCCGGCTGCGCGACCTGCTCGACATCCCGGTCTTCCACGACGACCAGCACGGCACCGCGATCGTGGTCCTCGCCGCGCTCACCAACGCCCTCCGGGTGGTGGGCAAGGACATCGCCGAGATCAAGATCGTGCTCAGCGGCGCCGGCGCAGCCGGGACCGCGATCCTGCGGCTCCTCTTCGCCGCCGGCGCCACCCAGGTCGTCGTGGTCGACGTCGAGGGCATCATCCACCCCGACCGACCCGGCCTGCACCCCTCCCTGGACTGGGTCGCCCAGACCACCAACAAGACCGGCACCACCGGCACCGTCAAGGACGCCGTCGCCGGCGCCGACGTCTTCATCGGGGTCTCCGCACCCAACATCCTCACCGGCCACGACATCGCCACCATGGCCCCCGACGCGGTCGTCTTCGCCCTGGCCAACCCCGTCCCCGAGGTCGACCCCCAAGAAGCCCACGCCCACGCCACCGTGGTCGCCACCGGCCGCTCGGACTACCCCAACCAGATCAACAACGTCCTGGCCTTCCCCGGCGTCTTCCGCGGCCTCCTCGACGCCGCCGCCACCACCATCGACGACGCCCTCCTCCTCGCCGCCGCCCACGCCATCGCCCGCACCGTCACCGACGACGAGCTCAACGCCCACTACATCATCCCCAGCGTCTTCCACGCCGACGTCCACCACGCCGTCGCCACCGCCGTCAAGGACGCCGCCACGAGCAGCCGCAGTGCGGCGGCCCCGGATCACACGTCGAGCTTGTAGCCCAGCCCGCGCACCGTCACGAGGTACTTCGGCTCGCTCGGCTCCGGCTCGAGCTTGGCGCGCAGCCGCTTGACGTGGACGTCGAGGGTCTTGGTGTCGCCGACGTAGTCGGAGCCCCACACCCGGTCGATGAGCTGACCGCGGGTGAGCACCCGGCCGGGGTTGCGCAGGAACATCTCCAGCAGCTCGAACTCCTTGAGCGGCAGCCGCTGCTCCTGACCGTCCACCGTCACGACGTGGCGCTCGACGTCCATCCGCACCGGCCCGGCCTCGAGGGTGTCGGGCAGCAGGTCGGCCTCGGTGCCGCGTCGCAGCACCGCCCGGATCCGCGCGACCAGCTCGCGCGGGGAGTAGGGCTTGGTGACGTAGTCGTCGGCGCCGAGCTCGAGCCCGACCACCTTGTCGACCTCGTCGTCCTTCGCGCTCACCATGATCACCGGCACGTTGGACGTCTGCCGGATGGTGCGGCACACCTCGGTCCCGGGGATGCCGGGAAGCATCAGGTCGAGCAGCACGATGTCCGCGCCGTTGCGGTCGAACTCGGTGAGGGCGGCGTTGCCGTCGGCGGCGATGGCCACCTCGAACCCTTCCTTGCGGAGCATGTAGGCGAGGGCGTCGCTGTAGCTCTCTTCGTCTTCGACGACGAGTACCCGTGTCATGCGGGGTCCCCGACGAGTTGTTCGCCGGCGGATGGGGAGTGCGGGTCGGCTGCTCCGAGCAGACCGCCTGGGGGAGGTGAAGAACTCGGTGGGGTGCTCATGGGCGTTCCTCCTGACTTTCTGCGGTCGGCGCCGACGAACGGTCGGGCACCGGGACGGGGGGCGGGGCCTCGGGGGTCCCCGCGTCGGTGACGGGGGAGCCGGCGGCTCCGGTCTCCGTGTCGTACGTCGCGTGCTGCGGCAACGAGAGCGTGAACGTCGACCCCTGGCCCTCCACCGACCACACGCGTACGTCGCCGCCGTGCGTGGCCGCGACGTGCTTGACGATGGAGAGGCCGAGGCCCGTGCCACCGGTCGAGCGGTGCCGGGCCGGGTCGACGCGGTAGAAGCGCTCGAAGATGCGGTCGATGTCCTCGCTGGGGATGCCGATGCCCTGGTCGACGACGGAGATCTCGACGAAGCCGCTGACCGCGCGGGCACGGACCAGGACGGTCGAGCCCTCCTCGGAGTAGGCGACGGCGTTGGCCACGAGGTTGGCGACCGCGGCGGTGACCTGCTCGTCGTTGCCGAAGACCTCCAGTCCGTGCTCGCCCTCGGCGACGACCTGGATCCGCTTGGCTCCGGCGTCGATCGCGCTGGTGTCGACCGCGACGGTGACGACGTGGTCGATCGCCATGGTGTGGGGCGACTCGATGGGCTCGTCGCCCTGGAGCCGGGACAGCTCGATGACCTGCTGGACGAGACGCGCCAGTCGGTCGCTCTCGGTGAGCATCCGGGTCGCGAACCGCTGCACGGCCTCCGGGTCGTCGGACGCCTCCTCGACGGCCTCGGCGAGCAGCCGGATCGCTCCGACGGGGGTCTTCAGCTCGTGGCTGACGTTGGCGACGAAGTCGCGCCGCACCGCCTCGACCCGGCGCTCACGGGTGCGGTCCTCGACCAGGGCGAGCACCAGCCGGGTGCCGAGCGGCGCGATCCGGGCGGTGACGTTGCGGGCCGGCCCGCTGGCCCGCGGCACGATGAGCTCGACCTCCCGGATCTGCCCGTCGCGTCGTACGTCCGCGATGAGGTGGGCCAGCTCGGCGGAGACGAGCGTCGTACCCCGGACGAAGCCCATGGCGTACGCCGGAGCCGACGCCTTCACGACCACGTCGTGGTCGTCGACGACGACCGCGCTGCTGCGCAGCACCGACAGCACGGCGGCGACCCCGGGCGGCAGCAGCGGTTCGGCGGTGGGCTGCGGCCGGTGCTGCTGCCGGTCGCTGACGTGCCAGGCGAGTACGGCGCCGCCGGCCACCAACGCGCCCGACAGCGCGGCAAGGGCTGCCTGCAGCGTCGGGTCCACGTGTTGATCGTACGGCGACACGCGCGGGCGCCCGGGAATCGCCGAAGCCGACGTTTCCGATGTTCACCGCCCGTTCACCGGTTCTCGCCGGTCGGTCAACCCGTCGACCTAGGCTGGGACTCATGCGTGAGGCCTTCCATGACGAGCTCGAGTCCATCTTCGCCGAACTTGCCGCCATCGGGCGGCGGGTCGAGACCGCCGTCGCCCTCGCGACCGAGGCGCTGATGACCGGCGACCCGGCCATCGCCGAGCAGGTGATCAGCGCCGACATCGAGATCGACCTCGCCCGCGAGCAGGTCGAGGACAGGGCGTTCACCTTGCTCTCGCTGCAGCAGCCGGTGGCCGGAGACCTGCGCACGGTCGTCGCGGCGCTGCGGATGGTCAGCGAGCTCGAGCGGATGGGTGACCTGTCGGTCCACGTCGCCAAGATCGCCCGGCTCCGGGTGCCCGACCTCGCCGTGCCCGAGATGGTCAAGCCCACCATGGTGGCGATGGCCAAGGTGGCCGAGGACATGGTTGCCCGCGTCTGCGACGTGATCGTCCACCGCGACGTCGAGGCCGCCATCGCCCTCGGCCGCGACGACGAGCAGATGGACCAGCTCCGCCGCCGCAGCTTCGCCGAGCTCCTCGGCGACGACTGGGCGTACGGCGTCGAGGCCGCCGTCGACATCGCCCTGCTCGGCCGCTACTACGAGCGGATCGCCGACCACGCCGTCTCTGTCGCCAACCGGGTCGTCTTCGTGGTCACCGGGCACAACCCGGAGTCGGTCGGCGCGTAGGCGGTGGAGGAATCCCCGGTCCGCCGGGGATTCCTGACGTTGTCTGGCAATATTTCGCCGGACAACATCAGACTTCCCCGGTCGACCGGGGAAATCTGATACCGCGAGGCACCGCCTGCTCGGCGGTCAGCGACCCTGGTTGGCCACGGCGGCAGCGGCCTCGGCGGCGGCCTCGGGGTCGAGGTAGCGACCGCCGGGGACGGTGGGGCGCATGTCGTCGTCGAGCTCGTAGACCAGCGGCATGCCGGTCGGGATGTTGAGGCCCGCGATGTCGGCGTCGCTGATCTGGTCGAGGTGCTTGACGATCCCGCGCAGGCTGTTGCCGTGGGCGGCGACGAGCACGGTCTTGCCGGCCCGCAGGTCGGGGACGATGCCCGCTTCCCAGTAGGGGAGCATCCGGGCGATGACGTCCTTGAGGCACTCGGTGCGCGGCAGCTCGTCGCCGAGGTCGGCGTACTGCGGGTCACCCACCTGGGAGAACTCGTCGTCGTCGGGCAGCGGCGGGGGAGGTGTGTCGAAGGAACGCCGCCAGAGCATGAACTGCTCCTCGCCGTACTCCGCCAGCGTCTCCTTCTTGTTCTTGCCCTGCAGCGCGCCGTAGTGGCGCTCGTTGAGCCGCCACGAGCGGCGCACCGGGATCCAGTGCCGGTCGGCGACGTCGAGCGAGAGGTTGGCGGTGGTGATGGCGCGGCGCTGCAGCGAGGTGTGGAGTACGTCGGGCAGCACGCCGGCCTCGACCAGCAGCTCACCGCCGCGGATCGCCTCGGCGCGACCCTTCTCGGTCAGGTCGACGTCGACCCAGCCGGTGAAGAGGCTCTTCGCGTTCCAGTCGCTCTCGCCGTGGCGGAGCAGGATCAGGGTGAAGGTCATCAGTGGCCCCCCTCGTCGTGGCCGCCTTCGGACGGGTGGTCGCAGAGGTACGTCGCGTCGCCACCGTCCTCGGCCTCGTGCTCGACCGCATCCTCCTCGGCCTCGTGCTCGGCTTCCTCCTCGGCCGCCTCGGCCGCTTCGTCGGTCGCCTCCTCGGCGGGATCCTCGGACTCGGACTCGGACTCGGAGGCGGGGTCGGACTCGGACTCGCCGCCCTCGCCGGCCGAGCCGCCGGCCTCAGCGCCGGCGGGGACCTCGATGTCGGCGTACTGACCGCACGCCTTGACCACGGGCACCTCGAGGGCGACCGACTCGTCGGTGTCGAAGGTGAGGGCGAGGCTGATCACGTCACCCGCGGTGAAGTCGCCGGTGACGGGGATCGTCACGTCCTCGGCGAGGTTGACCTCGCTGTTGCCCTCCACGGTCACGGGCTCGAGCTCGGCGGTGACGCTACCGGCGTCGCCCGCCACCGTGGTCAGCGCGGCGTCGTCGTCGGTGTTGTTGGCCAGGCTGCCGATCAGCCGGCCGGTGCCGTCGGCCGTGGCGACCACGCGGATGCCGAGCGCGTCGACGGTCGCGTCGCGGTTGTTGGCGCCGGCGGCGATCGTGTTGACCCGGTCGGTGGGGTAGTCGAACCCGCATGAGGTCAGCGTCGCAGCGGCCGGGACCGCGAGGATCAACGCGGTGAACGCGGTTGAGCGTCGGTGAAGCATTTTCGGCGGGCCTCCGCTGGTCGGGGTCGGCTGGTCGAGCGGCCACACTCTAGCGGCCACAGGGCCCGGGCACGGCGAGGACCACGGGCGGATCAGCGGCTGAGACCGTCGCGCGCCCCGAACACCGCGAGCAGGATCACGATGACCGCGGTGTAGAGCGTCGAGAGCGCGAGCAGTCGCGTCGCCCCCATCTTCAGGCCGAGCTTCAGCGGCAGGTAGGTCCACCCGTCGGCATGGTCGGCCACCAGGCCCCACACGGACCGCATGAAGTGGACGCCGATCCCGAGCAGCGCGGCGAGCACGGTGATCGAGGTCTCCGGCGGGTTGCCGACCGCCTGGCCACCCCAGCCGCCATAGGAGAGGTACGCCGGCAGCAGGCCGAACGAGAGCGCCCAGGACACCCACGAGAGCAGGCCGGTCCGGAGCACCACGTTGCCGAGCATCCCCACGGCGACCGCGGCGATGTAGATGCAGCCGGCCGTGATCCCGGTCGTGACCGACAGGGGCACGAGCAGCAGGCCCGCGACGATGATCGCGTACCAGACGCTGCCCGGGTCGAGCCGCCCGTCGGCGACCGGCTTGCCGGGGATCTCGTGCTCGGCGTCGCGGAACCGGTCGACGACGTCGTTGTGCCAGCCCAGGATGGTCTGCCCGACCAGCACGGTGAGCACGATGATGCCGACCTCGCGGGGGGCGCGGCCGGTGAGGACCGCGACACCACCCATGCACAAGGCGGTGAGGACCGCCTGCTTCGCGTGCGCTGCACGGAACAGCAGGACGGGGATGGTGCCGAGCAGGCCCGACCTCGCCCGGGTCGCGGCGCCGGCCGTGGGGGTGGTCGCCGTCGCGGGGCCGTCCTCGGCGTCCTCGTCGTCCTCGGCGGGCTCGTCGTCCTCGTCGTGGTCCCCGTCGTCGTCGGGCGCGTCGTCCTCGGCCCCGTCGTCCTCGACGTCGGCGGCCTCCTCGGGATCTTCCGCCTGCTCGACGTCCTCGAGATCGCGCTCCTCGGTGTCGACCGACCCGTGGGTCTTCTCGACCTCCGTGGGGTCGCCGTCCCGGACCGGGTCTCCCTCCCCGGCAGAGCTGCGTCCTCGCCAGCGCTGCAGTTTCACCATGGCGAGCAGTATTGACCACGACGCTTCCTGGCGGGGCGGACCGCGCGGATCGGAGCCGAATCGATGCCCCTGCGGCGCCCTCGCGGGTGAGTTCGCGGGTGAGCCCGAGGGTGGGTCCGGGTCCGGCCGGCGGCGGGGTTCCGCGGGGCGCCGTACCCCTCGTGGGGGAGACCTGGACCACAGCGAGGGGCATCTGTCAACCCCGGCCTACTGCCCTATTGCCGTGCTGACCTGCGCAAACGCTTTCTGAGGTGACCCTGAGGCGTGATAGGATGTCCTCCTAGGAAGGGGTACATCACATATGACTTTCACCGTCGGCGAAACGGTCGTCTATCCCAATCACGGGGCCGCTGTCATCGAGGACATCGAGATGCGGCAGATCAAGGGAGAGGATCGGCAGTACCTCGTACTTCGGATCGTAGCCCAGCAGGATCTGGTTGTCCGGGTCCCTGCCTGCAACCTCGACCTGGTCGGAGTGCGCGACGTCGTCGACAAGGAGGGACTCGACAAGGTGTTCGGTGTCCTCCGTGCCGAGCACGTCGAAGAGCCCACCAACTGGTCGCGTCGTTACAAGGCGAACCTCGAGAAGCTGCACAGCGGCGACGTCATGAAGGTCGCCGAGGTCGTGCGCGACCTGTGGCGCCGTGAGCGGGACCGCGGCCTCTCGGCCGGCGAGAAGCGGATGCTCGCCAAGGCCCGTCAGATCCTGGTGTCCGAGCTCGCGCTCGCCGAGCACACCAACGAGGACAAGGCCGAGACCATCCTCGACGAGGTCCTCGCCTCCTGAACCGAACGTCGAAGTGCCCCCGGGACCGTCTGGCTCGGGGGCACTTCGCTGTGCGGACCCGGTGACGGCAGATGACCAGCGGACGGCCTACGTTGGGGGCGCCATGACCCACGATCCGTACGACATCCCCGTGTCCGGGCTGGTCCTCGACGAGGACCGCGGCTCGCTGCCCTACCGGCTCATCCACGGCGAGGCGCTGGTCGCGGCCGCCGCCTGGGCCGTCGGCGCGGCCGGGGTCGACCTGCTCGACCAGACCGGGCTGTGGGACGCGGCCGCGGACAGGGGTACGCCGCTGCTGCTCCACGACGCACTGTGCCCGCTCACGCCGCCGGAGTTCCTCGCCGCGTGCGTCGAGCGGTGCCTCGACGACGACGCGGTCGTCGTCGGCGTCCGGGCGGTCACGGACACTGTCAAGGAGGTCGCGGGCGGGCTCCTGGGCGCGACGATCGACCGTGACGGGCTGGTCGCGGTGTGCTCGCCCGTCGTGCTGCCACCGGCAGCGGTCGCCGACCTGGCCGGCGCCGGAGGACTGCCGACCACGGACCTCGTCGCGCTCGTCACGTGGCTGCGGGCGTCGTACCCCGTGGTGCTGGTGGACGCGCCGCCCACCGCCCGCCGGGTCGCCTCCGACGACGACCTCCGGATCCTCGAGGCGCTCTCCGCGCCCGGCTGAGCCGAATCGCAGGCTCGTCGTGGCTGACGCGCAGCGCTCGGCAGGCTCGGCCCTCAGCGGAGCAGGGCAGCGGCGAGCGCGAGGTCCTCGGGGTAGGTCACCTTGAGGTTGGTGGGAGGGCTGGGTACGGCGACGATCGCGACGTCGCCGTAGCGCTCGAGGCACGCGGCGGTGTCGGTTCCGTCGAAGCCGTCCACGGCTGCGGATCGGTACGCCGCCAGCAGCGGCCCGGCGCGGAAGGCCTGCGGCGTCTGCACACCGACCAGGTCCCGCGTGCCGACCGGGTTGCTGGCCGTGTCTCCGGCCGTGTCGCCCGCGCGGTCGCCCGCGGCATCCGGGTCCCGCGCGAGCAACCCGGGCAGGACCACCGTGGGGACCGCGGCACCGTGCTCGCGGGCGGTCGCGATCGTCCGCTCGAAGAGGTCGGCGCCCGCGAGCGGGCGGGCGCCGTCGTGCAGCGCGACCACGTCGATCTCGCCGGCCTCGATCGCCGGCGCCAGGAGTGCCAGGGCGGCGTCCTCCGAGGCGTGCCGGGTGGCGCCGCCGTCGACGAGGAGCACCTCCCGATCGCCCAGCTCGGGGGCGAGCGCCGCACCGACCGCGGCCCGGTCCTCCGGCCGGCACACGACGACCACGGAGCGGACCCCCTCAGCCGCCAGCGCCGCGCGCAGCGACCACGCCAGCACCGGCCGGTCCAGCAGGGGGAGGAGCACCTTGTTGGTCGCGGCCCCCACGCGGGTCCCGCTGCCTGCCGCGAGGATCACGACCGCGGCGCCGGGAGCGCCGACGGAAGCGGTCCGATCGGCGGCGCGGAGACCACCGTCGGGGGCACCGGCGGGCTCGGCGGAGGACGGCTTCGGGGACGGCACGGGGTGCAGATTAGTGCGGCCGGCTGTTGGCAAGCGTTTTCATGGCCGTTACACGGCGAAACGTCAGCGAGAACAGAGCAGACCTAGGTTCGGGCCATGACAGCCCGATCGGCTCGGACCGACGAGTGGCAGCCGGTCTGCCGGGTCGCCGAGCTCGAGGTCGATCGTGGCGTCACCGCGCTGGTCCACGGACAGGCGATCGCGATCTTCCGCACGGGCGACGACGCGATCTACGCGCTCGGCAACCACGACCCGTTCCTGCGGGCGTCGAGCGGGCTGGCGAAGGGCATCGTGGGTCGCCGCGGCGACGTACCGTTCGTGGCGTCGCCCGCGCACAAGCACGCCTTCGACCTGCGTACCGGTCGCTGCCTCGAGGACGCCCACGTCGCCGTACCCGCCTACGACGTCAAGATCGTCGACGGTGTCGTGCTGGTCGGTCACCGCAAGGTCGACGCGGCCTGATCCTTCCGCGCGTGCCGACCGCCTCCGGACGTCAGCCGGGCCAGGGCGCCGTCGACGAGCAGCTTGAGCTCGTCGGTCACCAGCCCGTTGCGCTCGAGGGGGAGCATGTGGCCGGCGTCGGGGGCGATGAGCAGCCGCGCGCCGCGGATGTTGTGGGCGATCCGGCGCGCGTGGTGCGGGGGCGTGAGCAGGTCGCGGCTGCCGACCAGGACGGTGGTCGGGATCCCGTCGAACGCCGGCAGCACGCCGGCGCGCTCGTGGGTCATCATGTCGCGGTAGAACGCCGACATCGTCGCCGGCGGGCAGTTGATGATCTGGTCGACGACCAGGCCTGCGTCCCGGGGGCGGCGCGGCCTGCCGAAGAGGAACGTGTTGACGATCCGCCGCTCCAGGAACGGCGCCCGCTGCCGCTTCGACCGGCTGAGCAGCCGGGCCCGGGTCGCCAGGGCGTAGGGGAGCTGGGCGCGGACGAGCGGCGCGGTCGCACGCGGCAGGCCGAGGGTGACCGTGTTGAGCCGACCGGACGAGGTGGAGACGAAGAGCAGGCCGGCGATCCGCCCGACCAGGTCCGGGCGCTCCTCGGGGATCGCGGCCATCGTCATGCCGCCGATCGAGTGGCCGGCGATGACGAGCGGCCCCGTCGGTGCGAACGTGTCGACGACCAGGCCGAGGTCGCGGGCCAGGTGCGGGACGGTGCAGGCGTCGGCCGGTGCGGCGTCGGACCGGCCGTGGCCGCGGTGGTCCCAGGTGACGATCCGGATCTCGTGGCCGTACGCCGCCAGCAGGTCGTGCACCTGGTAGTGCCAGTCGTCCTCGTCGGCGGTCCAGCAGTGCGCCAGGAGCACGGTCAGCGGCGCGTCGTCGCGGCCGCGCACGGTGACGTGCAGGTCGAGTCCGTCGGTCGTGCGGAGGCTCGCGGTCGTCGTACCCATCAGTGCTCCTCGTCGTCGGGCGCCGCACCGGGCAGCAGCAGGGCGGTCGCGATCGCGGCCACCCCCTCGCCCCGGCCGGTGAGGCCGAGCCCGTCGGTCGTCGTCGCGGACAACGAGACCGGTGCCCCGACCGCTACGGTCAGCGCCTGCTGGGCCTCTGCCCGACGGGCACCGAGCCGGGGCCGGTTGCCGATGACCTGGACCGCGACGTTGCCGATCGTGAACCCGGCGGCGTGCACGCGGCGTACCGTCTCGGCCAGGAGTACGGCGCCCGCGGCGCCCGCCCACTGCGGCTCGGATGTCCCGAAGTTGCTGCCGAGGTCGCCCAGGCCGGCCGCCGAGAGCAGCGCGTCGCAGGCCGCGTGGGCCGCGACGTCGGCGTCGGAGTGACCGTCGAGACGGTGGTCCTCCTCGGGCCAGGTCAGCCCCGCGAGGGCGAGCGGCGGGTCGTCCGCGGACCGCGGCACCAGGCGGTGTACGTCGCTGCCGACGCCCACCCGGGGCGTCGCCGGACCGGTGGTGTGCACGGGCCGATCATGCCGCACCGGCGCGCCGGGTCCGTCGTACAGGGGTTCGGATGACCGGACCTGGGACAGAATCGGTCGTGTGAGGACATCTCGTGGTTGGTGGTGGCTGGCCGGCGTCGTCGCCGGTGCCGTCGGTCTGGCGGTCAGCTATGCCGCGGCGGGCCTGTTGCACGTGCGCGAATCGCCGTCGGTGGCCGTCGCCGAGGGGGTCATCGCGCTGACCCCGGGATGGCTGGCGGAGTGGGCGATCCAGACCTTCCGCTCCCAGGACAAGAACGTCCTGCTCATCGGCATGTTCCTCATCATGACGATCGTCTTCGCGCTCCTGGGCCGGGTGGCTCGGCAGCGCTGGTGGGCGTCGGTCGCCGGGTTCGTGGTGCTCGCGGCGATCGGTGCGGTCGCCGTCGCCGTCAAGCCCGCCACGACGGCGTGGGACTTCGTTCCCGTCGTCGTCGGGCTGATCACCTGGGTGGTGGTGATCGCGGTGCTGGCGGAGTGGCTGCGCAAGTGGGAGCTGGTCGAGGAGTCGGGGGAGCCGACCAGCGAGCCGACGCACAGCCGGCGCCGGTTCTTCGTGACCATCGGCGCGGCGGCGGCCGTGGCCGGTCTGGCGGGGATCGTCGGCCGGTGGTGGGGCTCGGGTCGTCGCGAGGTGGAGGAGAGCCGCCGGCTGCTGCGGCTCGACGAGGTCACCGAGGGGCAGGTTCCGCGCGGTGCCGAGGTCGGTGTCAAGGGGGTGCCGCCGTGGCGGACGCCCGCCGCGGACTTCTACCTGATCGACACGGCCATCATCAAGCCGACCATCGTGCCCAAGGACTGGGAGCTGCGGATCCACGGCATGGTCGAGCGGGAGATCGTCCTCACCTACGAGGACCTCGTCTCCCGCGAGATCACCGAGGACTGGATCACCCTCAACTGCGTCTCCAACCCCGTCGGCGGCGAGCTGATCGGCAACGCCTGGTGGAGCGGCGCCCGGCTGGCGGCGATCCTCGCCGAGGCGGGGCCCCACGAGGACGCCGACGCCGTCCTGCAGAGGTCCGACGACGGCTGGACCTGCGGCACCCCGCTCGCCACCCTGATGGACGAGCGCAACGCGATGCTCGCGGTCGCCATGAACGGCGAGCCGCTGCCGGTCGAGCACGGCTTCCCGGTGCGCACGATCGTCCCCGGCCTCTACGGCTACGTCTCGGCCTGCAAGTGGGTGGTCGACATGGAGGTCACCCGGTTCGACCAGATGGAGGCGTACTGGACCGGCAAGGGATGGTCCGAGCAGGGCCCGGTCAAGATGTCCTCGCGGATCGACGTACCCGAGTCCGGCGGGTCGGTCGAGGCCGGCACCGTCGTGTGCGCCGGCACCGCCTGGTCGCAGCACACCGGCATCGAGGAGGTCCACGTCTCCCTCGACGGCGGGGCGTGGAAGCCCGCGACCCTGGCGAAGGTCCCCAACGACGACACCTGGGTCCAGTGGCGGGTCGAGCTCGAGGTCGAGAAGGGCGACCACGAGCTGCGGGTGCGCGCGACGGACAAGGAGGGCCTCGTCCAGACCGGCGCGGTCCGCGACGTACTCCCTGACGGCGCGACGGGCTGGGACTCCACCGACTTCTCCGCCACCTGACTCGAAATCGTCGAGTCGGCGCGTCTCTAGATGAGCCGACTCGACGTCGTACGGGTGCAGAGATGAGCCGACTCGACGGTCACCAGTTGCTGTGGGCGCCCGGGGGGAGCGGGTGGGCGGCGTCGCGGACGACGTAGGTCAGGCCGCCGGAGGCCTCGAGCCAGATCTTCTCGAGCTGACCGCGGTCATAGGTACGGCGGACGCCGCGGCGGTTGCTCGACGCAGGATCGTTGACCACGACGTCGCCGTTGTCGCGGAAGCCTGCGATCACCAGCAGGTGGCCGTTCGACGAGCCGATCGGGGCGTTGTCGAGCTCGCCGGGGCCGAACGCGATCGACACCACCAGCGGGATGCCGGCCGCGACGAACAGCTCGGCCTCGCGCAGCGAGCGGAGCCGGGTGACGAACGCGTCGCGGGTGCGCTGCGCGGCGTACGCGGTGTTGAACGGCCAGTTGCCGGTGCCGTCGTAGGCGTAGTCGTAGGTCATCCGCGCGCCGTGGTCGACCCACGGGTCGACGTGCCCGTCGGGCACCCAGCCGTAGCTGCGGGCCGGCGGCAGGGCGCCGTAGTAGCCCAACACCATCGAGGTCGCGGTCGGCGAGCACCACGCCTCCCCGCCGCTGCCCCACTGCGGGTAGTGGCCGCGGTGCACCATCTGGGAGTAGCGCGGGACCCGGAGCACGGTGCCGCGCGCGGGGCCCGGCGCCGAGGTCGGCCCGGCCGAGGCGGGCACCCGCGAGGTCATCACGGAGGCGGCGCCGATGCTCGGCTCCGCCGTCCTGCCCGTACGACGCAGCAGGCTCACCCGGACCTGGAACGCCGCCAGGCCCGACGCCCGCCACGTGTCCACCGCGACCTCCGTGCCGTCGTCGTCCTGCCCGGACACGCTGGTCCGCTTGACGTGCCGGTCGCCGGCGGCCCAGCGCGCCAGCGTGTCCCACGAGGTGACGGCGCCGGCGCCGCTGCGGCCGCGGACGCTGATCTCGAGCAGCGAGTCGCCGGGGGTGCGCGCCGACCACGACGCGATCAGCTCGTCGAAGCCGAACCCGGTGGCGGTCCACGGCGAGATCCAGCGGGCGGTGTCGTAGCTGCGGCCGGCGTACGTCCGGCGCCCGGCGGGGGTCTCGAAGGTCAGCCCGCCGTCCTCGACCCGGAGCCCGCGCAGGGTCCCCTGGCGCCACTGGGCGCCGCTGGACCAGCGGTCGAGCCGGACCGAGCGGTCACCGGGAGCGGCAGCGGCCCGGGCGGCCCCGGGGGGCTCGGGGGCCTGGGCCGCGACGGGTGCCGCGGCGAGCAGCCCGAGGGTCGGTGAGAGCACGGCGAGAGCGGTGGCGATCCGACGGCGCATGACTTCGACGGTACGTCACATCCGTCACTCCTGTCACACGCTCCGCCGAGGTCGGTGACGATGCGCGGCCGCCGTACGCCTCTCCCTAGACTGGCCCGGTGACCCTCCGCCTGTATGACACCGCGACCCGCGAAGTCCGTGACTTCGTGCCTCTTGTCGAGGGCAGGGCCGGTCTCTACGTCTGCGGGCTGACGGTGCAGAGCGAGCCGCACGTCGGCCACGTCCGGTCCGGGGTCAACTTCGACGTGCTGCAGCGCTGGCTGCGGCATCTCGGCTACGACGTGACGTTCATCCGCAACATCACCGACATCGACGACAAGATCCTGACCAAGGCCGCCGACCAGGGCCGTCCCTGGTACAACCTCGCCTACGACATGCACCGCCAGCTCGACGCGGCGTACGCCGCCCTCAACGTCGCGCCGCCGACCTACGAGCCGGCCGCGACCGGGCACGTGCCGGAGATGATCGAGCTGATCACCGAGCTGATCGTGCGCGGCCACGCCTACCCGGCCCCCAACAAGACGGACGGGTCGACCGATGTGTATTTCGACGTGCGGTCGTGGCCGGCGTACGGCGAGCTGACCCACCAGGGTGTCGAGGACATGCAGGCCGCCGAGGACGCCGACCCGCGCGGCAAGCGCGACCCGCGCGACTTCGCGCTGTGGAAGGGCTGGAAGAAGAACTCCGAGCCGGAGACGGCCGCGTGGCCCTCGCCCTGGGGGCCGGGGCGTCCCGGCTGGCACATCGAGTGCTCGGCGATGGCCGGGAAGTACCTCGGACCCGCCTTCGACATCCACGGCGGCGGCGTCGACCTCCGCTTCCCGCACCACGAGAACGAGCAGGCCCAGTCCCGTGCGGCGGGGCGCCCGTTCGCGTCGTACTGGATGCACAACGCGTGGATCACGACGTCCGGCGAGAAGATGTCGAAGTCGCTCGGCAACTCCTTGACCATCCCGGCGGTGCTCGAGAACTACCGCGGCATCGAGCTGCGCTACTACCTCGTCGCCGCCCACTACCGCTCGCACGTGGAGTTCAGCTTCGAGGCGCTCGACGAGGCGGCCGTGGGTTTCCGGCGGATCGAGAACTTCCTCGAGCGCGCGACCGAGCACGTGCCCGCCGATGCGGCGACCGACGTCCCGGACGCCTTCGTCGCCGCGATGAACGACGACCTCGGCACCCCCGCGGCCGTCGCGGTCCTCCACGACTGCGTCCGCGAGGGCAACCGGATGCTGGGCAACGGCTCGACCGACGAGGCCGGACGCTGCGCCGCGGCGGTGCGCGCGATGCTCGACCTCCTCGGCCTCGACCCGGTCGACCCCGCCTGGGGTACGACGACCAGCGGCTCGGACGAGAAGCTCTCGGCCGCTGTCGACGCGCTCGTCGCCGGCCTGCTCGAGGAGCGCACCCGCGCCCGCGAGGCGAAGGACTGGGCGCGGGCCGACGCGATCCGCGACCAGATCAAGGCGGCCGGCATCGAGGTCACCGACACCCCTGACGGACCGACCTGGACTGTCGGTGGTTGAGGTGCTCCGAGCGAGGAACGAGCGAGGAGCCTCGAAACCCGTGCAGACGGAATGGACATGAGCAATGCCTGGTAATTCGGAACGACGCGGAGCGATCCGCAAGTCCAACAAGAAGCCCACCGCCGGCTCCGGCGGGCGGGTCAAGCGCGGGCTGGAGGGCAAGGGCCCGACTCCCCGCGCGGTCGACCGGCCCTACCACAAGGCGCACAAGGCCAAGCAGGCCAAGGACACGGCCGCCCGCCGGGGCGGCCCGCGGCGACGTACCCCCGGGGACATGGAGTGGATCGCCGGCCGCAACCCCGTCGTCGAGGCGCTGCGCGAGCGGGTGCCCGTCACGTCGGTCTACGTCGCCGAGGGCGCGGAGCGCGACGGCCGGCTGCGGGAGGTGTTCCGGCTCGCGGCCGAGCACGGCGTGGGCCTGCTCGAGGTGAGCCGGGCCGAGCTCGACCGGCTGACCGACGGTGCCGTGCACCAGGGGCTGGCGGCGAAGATCCCGGCCTACGAGTACGCCCATCCCGACGACCTGCTCGACGCCGCGCAGGAGGCGGGTGAGGCGCCGCTCGTCGTCGTGCTCGACTCGATCACCGACCCGCGCAACCTCGGCGCGATCGTGCGCAGCGCGGCCGGCTTCGGCGCCCACGGCGTGGTCGTGCCCGAACGGCGTGCGGCAGGCATGACCGCCTCGGCGTGGAAGACGTCGGCCGGTGCCGCCGCACGGATCCCGGTCGCACAGGCCGGCAACCTGACCCGGCAGCTGAAGGCCTACCAGGAAGCCGGGTGCTTCGTGGTCGGCCTCGCCGCCGACGGCGACCTGACGCTGCCCGACCTCTGCGCGGACACCGACCTCGTCACCGGACCACTCGTCGTCGTGGTCGGAGCCGAGGGCGGAGGACTGTCCCGGCTCGTCGCGGAGACCTGCGACCACCTGGTGTCGATCCCGATGGCCGGCGTGCTCGAGTCGCTCAACGCGGGCGTCGCGGCCTCGGTCGCGCTCTACGCGATCTCCCGGGCGCGCGACTAGCGCGACTAGCCGGAGTGACATCCACGGTGGCACGCGACTGGGCCGGGCGTGTCCGGCCGGTGCGGGCGGCGATCTGGCTGCTCGTCTGGCTGATCCTGTCCTCGGCCATCGCGTCGGCGCTCTTCCTCTCCAGCGAGCGGACCCTCGACGTCGCCAGCCACCGGGCGACGATCCGCCCCGACCTGAGCGGCATGGTCGTGGTCCGGACCGGCCCGGTGCTCCCGGACCTGCGCGCCGACTCGGGGTCGGACCTCGGGGTCGAGATCGTGCTCGGCAAGACCGACGCGTCGTCGGTCCAGGGCCTCACCCAGAGGTACGCCGCGATCGCCAGCCATCCCGAGCCGCAGATCGACAAGGTGCGGGACGCCGTGCGCGGGCTCGCGGTGGACGCCGCGATCCGCGGGGGCGCGCTGGGCGCCGTACCTCTGCTGGTGTGGGGGGCCGTCGGCCCGCGCCGCCGGGCCGACCTGCTGCGCGGCGCGCGCTCGCCCACCGGCCTCGTCGTCGGCGTCGTGGTGGTGCTGGTGGGCGTCGGTATCGCCCAGCCCTGGCACCGCGACCCGCCTGCGAACGAGGAGGACTGGCAGTCGCTCGCGGAGTTCCTCGGCCCCGAGATCGACCTGCCCGAGGAGGCGGTCGGCATCGAGGTGCTGGGCGGCGCTCCTGCCCGGCAGACCCGGCGGCTCGTGGAGAGCGCCGTCAGCACGTACCAGATCAGCCGGACCTTCTACGACGACCTGACCGAGACCGCAAGGTCGCTGGCGTTCCGGGATCCTGCCGACGACGAGACGGTCGCGATCGTGGTCAGCGACCGGCACGACAACACCGGGATGGACCCGGTCGCGCGGGCGATCGCCGACGCGGCCGGTGCGACGGCGGTGCTCGACGCCGGCGACGACACCTCGACGGGAGAGTCGTGGGAGGCGTTCTCCCTGGACTCGCTCGCGCAGGCCTTCGACGACTACGACCGGTGGGCGGTCGCCGGCAACCACGACAACGGGACCTTCGTGCGCGACTACCTCGAGGACCTCGGCTGGACCTACTTCGACGGCGAGGTCGTCCCGGGACCTCGCGGCTCGCGACTGCTCGGCGTCGACGACCCCCGCTCCAGCGGCCTGGGCAACTGGCGGGACGAGACCGGGCTGAGCTTCGAGGACGTGGGCGCCCGCCTCGCCGACGCCGCCTGCGCCGCCGACAAGGACGGCGACCGGGTCGGCACCCTGCTGGTGCACGACGCCAACCTCGGCGACGAGGCGCTCGAGCGCGGCTGCGTCGACCTGGTGGTCGGCGGTCACACGCACGTGCAGGACGGACCGGCCTCCGTGGTCGCGGAGAACGGCGAGACCGGCTACACCTACACGGTCGGCACGACCGGCGGTGCGGCGTACGCCATCGCGCTCGGCAGCAAGCTCCGGCGCCCCGCCGGGGTCGCGCTGATCACCTACCGCGACGGCCGTCCCGTCGGCATCCAGAGCGTCACGGTCCAGACCACCGGGCGGTTCGACGTCGGCCCCTACGTCACCCTGTCCTACTGAGGGGCGCCGAAGAACTGACCAATCGTGACGGATGGGCCTCCTGGGGCGTCTCGATCGTCACATCAGCCTCACCGGTCCCGATCGGTGCGTTCCCCGACGGACGTCTTACCGTGGGACCGTGGGAACGAACGTGGAGCGGCTGCTGCCGACCGACGAGGCCGTGGAGCTGCTGGCGCTCGCCCGGGAGATCGCGACCAAGGAGCTCGCGCCGCGGGTGGCGGAGGCCGAGGAGGCAGCCGAGTTCCCCGAGGCCGCCTACCGGCTGCTGGGGAAGGCGGGCCTGCTGAGCCTCCCGTTCCCCGAGGAGTACGGCGGCGGCGGACAGCCCTACGAGGTCTACCTCCAGGTGGTCGAGGAGATCGCGACTGCGTGGCCCAGCGTCGGGGTCGGCGTCAGCGTGCACTCGCTGACCGCGAACGTGGTCGACGCCAACGGGTCCGAGGAGCTCAAGCGGGCGTGGCTCCCGCGGATGCTGTCCGGTGACTGGCTCGGCGCCTACTGCCTGTCCGAGCCGCAGGCGGGCTCCGACGTGAGCGGCATCCGCACCTCGGCCCGCCGTGACGGCGACGACTACGTCGTCAACGGCACCAAGCAGTGGATCAGCAACGGCTCGTGCGCCGACTACTACATCCTCTTCGCACGCACCGGCGGCGACGCCAAGCGCGGGCTGTCCGCGTTCGTCGTCCCTGAGGGCACTCCCGGGATGGGCTTCGGCGCCCCCGAGAAGAAGATGGGCCTGGCGTGCGACGTCACGACCCAGGTGCTCTTCGACGGTGCCCGGATCCCGGCTGACCAGCTGGTGGGGGAGCAGGGAGCCGGCATGCGGGTCGCCCTCTCCGCGCTCGACGCCGGCCGGCTCGGCATCGCCGCCGTCGCGACCGGCATCGCGCAGGCCGCGCTCGCCCATGCGGTCGCCTACGCGCGGGAGCGCGAGCAGTTCGGCCGCGCGATCGGCGAGTTCCAGGGCATGCAGTTCCTGCTCGCCGACATGGCCGCCGACGTGGAGAGGGCGCGGGCGACGTACCTCCACGCGGCGCGGCTCAAGGATGCCGGCCGGCCGTTCTCGCGGCAGGCCAGCATCGCCAAGCTCACCGCCTCCGATGCCGCCATGCGGGTCACCACCGACGCCGTCCAGGTGCTCGGCGGCAACGGCTACACGCGGGAGTACCCGGTCGAGCGACTGTTCCGCGACGCCAAGGTCACCCAGATCTTCGAGGGCACCAACCAGATCCAGCGGATGGTGGTCGGACGCGACCTGCTGAGGTGACCCACTCCCCGGTGGCCCTAACCTTGGAGCATTCCCCGGTTGGTCTGCCGGCAGGGCCCGCCTGACTTTGAATCAGGACAAGCGACGTAGGTTCGACTCCTACCCGGGGAGCCAGACCGGTGCATCTGCGCAGGTCAGACGGTCGCGGCGCCGGACCTGGCGCAGGCGATCACCGTGCTGCACATCGGTGGATCGAGGCTAAGCGGGATCCGCCCGGCGCCAGGTGCCGGGCGGATCCCAGTCACGCGGTGCTGGTGGCGCTGTTCGTCCGGCTCGTCGCCTAGCAGTCCGGTGTTGAACCGGGTGCCCTTCGGCTACGCCGAGGTGAGAGGCTGGGCGCGACCGACCGGGCGCGCCCGCGGCACCCGGACGAGCAAGGGGAAGCATGAACCAGTTGACCGTCATCGTGCTCGCCGCCGGCGGTGGCACCCGGATGAAGTCCAAGACGCCCAAGGTGCTGCACCGGGTCGGTGGCCGGAGCATGATCGGGCACGTCCTCGCGGCGGTGAGCGCGACCGGCGCCGGTCAGGTGGTCGCGGTCGTCGGTCACCAGCGCGAGCAGGTCGCTCCCCACATCGAGGAGGCACTGCCGGGCGTCGTACTCGCCGTGCAGGAGGAGCAGCTCGGCACCGGCCATGCGGTCCGGGTCGCGCTCGAGGCGCTCGCGCGCGACGGCCGCGCGCCGCAGGGCGGCACCGTCCTCATCGCGTACGGCGACACGCCGCTCCTGCAGGGCGACACGCTGACCGCGTTCGCCGCCGACCACGAGGCGGCGCAGGCGGCGGTCAGCATCCTGTCCGGCGTGGTGGCCGACCCCCACGGCTACGGCCGAGTCGTCCGCGACGGCGAGGCCGAGGTGCTCGCCATCGTCGAGGAGAAGGACGCCACCCCCGAGCAGCGGGAGATCGCGGAGATCAACTCCGGGATCCTCGCCTTCGACGCCGGGTTCCTGAACGACGCGATCGTCCGGATCGGCAACGACAACGCCAAGGGCGAGTACTACCTGACCGACGCCGTCCAGCTCGCCCGTGACGCCGGGCTGACCGTGACCGCGCACCCGATCGACGACGTCTGGCAGACCGAAGGAGCCAACGACCGGGCACAGCTCGCCACGCTCGGGCGCGAGCTCAACCGCCGCATCGTCGACCGCTGGATGCGCGACGGCGTGACGGTGATGGACCCGGAGACCACCTGGATCGAGGTCACCGTCGACCTCGCCCCGGACGTCACGCTCCTCCCCGGCACACAGCTGCTCGGCGCCACCCAGGTCGGCGAGGACGCCGTGATCGGGCCCGACACGACCCTCGAGGACTGCGAGATCGGTGGGGGCGCCCGGGTCGTCCGCACCCACGGCCAGCTCGCCGTGATCGGCGACGGCGCGACCGTCGGACCGTTCGCCTACCTGCGCCCCGGCACGCGGCTGGACGCCGACGGCAAGATCGGCACGTTCGTCGAGACCAAGAACGCCCACATCGCTCAGGGGGCGAAGGTCCCGCACCTCTCCTACGTCGGCGATGCGGAGATCGGCGAGGGCACCAACATCGGCGCCGGCACGATCTTCGCCAACTACGACGGGGTGGCCAAGCACCGCACCGTCGTCGGCCGGCACGCCAAGACCGGCTCCAACAACACGTTCGTGGCGCCGGTCGAGATCGGCGACGGAGCCGCCACGGCAGGCGGCACCGTCGTACGCCGCAACGTGCCGCCCGGAGCCCTGGCCGTGAGCGCGAGCCCCCAGCGCAACCTGCCCGGCTGGGTGCTCGCGCGTCGTGCCGGAACCGCCCAGGCCGAGGCGGCGTCGGCGGCCGTCGAGGCCGCGGCCGCCGACCCGGCCGGCGGGCCGAGCGCGGACTGAATCAGGCGTTCGGCGTCACACAGACCGCCTGGTCACGCTTCTCGTTCGGGATCGGCTGCGACCCCTTCGCGCACTTCGGCGTCGCGGTGTCCTCGACCGAGGTGCAGCAGCAAGGGACGGGCCCATCGGGGGCCTCCGGCAGCGGCGACCGGAGGGTGAACAGTCCGAAAACGGCCCAGGACTTGGGGCGCGAACGCCGAGGCAGGCACAATCCAGACGTACCCCCTCCAGCGAGCCAGGAGCAACCCGTGAGCGGACTGAAGCGGACCACCGAGAAGAACCTCATGGTCTTCAGCGGACGGGCCCACCCCGAGCTCGCGGACGAGGTGGCCGTGCTGCTGGGACAGCACCTCGTGCCGACCCAGGCTTATGAGTTCGCCAACGGTGAGATCTACATCCGCTACGAGGAGTCGGTCCGCGGGTGCGACGCCTTCGTGCTCCAGAGCCACACGGCACCGATCAACGAGTGGATCATGGAGCAGCTGATCATGGTCGACGCGCTCAAGCGCGCCTCGGCCAAGCGGATCACCGTGGTCATGCCGTTCTGGGGCTACAGCCGACAGGACAAGAAGCACCGCGGCCGCGAGCCGATCTCCGCGCGCCTCATGGCCGACCTCCTCAAGACCGCCGGAGCCGACCGGATCATCACCGTCGACCTCCACGCCGACCAGCTCCAGGGGTTCTTCGACGGCCCGGTCGACCACCTGATGGCACTCCCGGTGCTCACCGACTACATCAACTCCAAGTACGGCGACCAGCCGCTCACCGTCGTGTCCCCGGACGCCGGCCGGATCAAGGTCGCCGAGCGGTGGTCGGCCCGGCTCGGCGGCGTACCGCTGGCCTTCATCCACAAGACCCGGCGGACCGACCGGCCGAACGAGGTCGTCGCCAACCGCGTGGTCGGCGAGGTCCGCGACCGGATCTGCGTGCTGACCGACGACATGATCGACACCGGCGGCACCATCGTGAAGGCCGCCGAGGCGCTCATGGACGACGGCGCGGCCGGGGTGATCATCGCCGCGACCCACGCCATCCTGTCCGACCCGGCCGTCGACCGGCTCAAGAACTGCAGCGCCAGCGAGATCGTCATCACCAACACGCTGCCGGTGCCGCCGGAGAAGCAGTTCGACAAGCTCACCACGCTGTCGATCGCGCCGCTCGTCGCCCGCGCGATCCGTGAGGTCTTCGAGGACGGCTCGGTCACCTCGATGTTCGACGGCCACGCCTGATTGGCCGAGCATGTCGCTCGTACCTCGCGCCACGCTGCCGGCCGCGCGGTCGACGTTCGCTCGGTGCGAGGCAGCTTGGCGTCCTCGTGTCGGCGCGCGTGAACGCCGATTCCTCCGCTCCGGTCGCTCGTTCCTCGCTCCCTCCGCTCCGTCGCTCGGCGTCCCCGCGACAGCCGACATCCGGCCGCTGGGTCAGGTGTCGTCGAGGCCGCGGACGTAGTCGCCGAATCCCGGCAGGGTGAAGCGCACCAGGCCGTGGCCGACGGGCTCGATGACGCGCCTTCTCGATGAGCCGTTCCCGGGGGACGCTGATCGCGCGGGACTCGCGGCCCATCCGCTCGGCGATCTCCGCGCGGGTGACGTTGTCGCGGCCGGCGGCGGCCATCGCTGCCAGGAACGAGCGCTCGAGGGGCGTCGCCGCCCCCCAGCGGGCGCGGTGCATCGCGGTCAGCTGGTCCCGTGCCGCGGGCAGTCCCTTGCCGACCTGGGTGAGGGTGAGCCGGTCACCCCCGTCGGGTCGCGCGGCGTCCCAGGTGCTGCTGCCGATCAGCTGCAGCAGGTAGGGGTAGCCGCGTGCCTCGGTGACGACGGCGTCGAGAGCGTCCGGGCTCCAGGTGACACCTTCGGTCTTGGCCGGAGCGACCAGGAGGGTCCGGGCGTCCTCGTCGTTGAGCACGTCGAGCGACACGAGCGCGCTGCGTTCCCCGAACGTGGCGGCGCGGGTGAGTGCCTCCGGTGTCACCGGAAGGCCGGCGGTGACCACGGCGAGCGGGTTGGTCTCGCGGGCGCCGTCGAGGTTCTGCAGCGTGTTGAGGAGCACCGACATGTCGTCGGCGGATGCGGCGTGGAGCTCGTCGAAGAACAGCAGCAGGCCGGCGCCGCCGCGGCGTCGTACCAACGTCGCGGTGTCGTGCAGAAGCGCCTCGAGGGCGCCGATCGGGGCCGACACCGCTGGCTCGTCGTCCGGGGCAGGTCGGGTCGCGACCTCTGCCTGGACCTTTGCGCCGGGGAGGCCGACCTCGATCGTGACGGACCGGAGCCGCTTCCGCCAGCGGCTTCCCGCACCGCCCCTCGGCAGCACGTCGGCCCGTTCCAAGGCGGTCTGGATGCTCCGCACCAGCTCGGGGAGCACCGGGCGCTCACGGGAGCAGGACACCCATGCGGACACGAAGCCGAGCGTGTCTGCGCGTCGCTGTGCCGCCCTCAGCAGCGAGGTCTTCCCGAGCCCCCGCGGGGCGTGGAAGACGAGGAGCGGCCCGCCCAGCTCGCCGTAGGTCACGACCCGGGCGAGCTGGTCCTCGATCTTGCGCAGCTCGGCGGCGCGGCCGGCCAGGATGCGGGGGACCTGGCCGGGCGTGTAGGGATTGGCAGCCATGTGGCCTCCGTCGACGGCGACGTGATCGGTGGAGATACTTCGCCGAAGTATATCGAGGTATCCCTCGGTGGCGCGTCAGCTCGGCGTCGGCACGGCAGCGAGTCCGTCGCCGGTCACCAGGGAGCGGTCGGGCTGCCGGCCGGAGGCGATCATCAGCAGCTCCTGGATCGGCCCGGTGATCGTCGGGCCGGCGCCGCGGGTCCAGTCGGCGTCCGTCGCCACCATCCGAACCGATCGGAGCATGCGCCGGGTGCCCATCAGGAACGACAGCCGGCACACCCGATCGGCGGCGACGACGGCTGCCTCCGGGTCCATCGCGTGGGTCAGGCCCAGCGGCCGCACGATGTCCTGGTGGTGGAGGAGCGCGTCGATGAGCGGCTCGATCGACGTGGTGGTCGGGACGTGGTGGGTGCTGGCGGCGTACTTCTCGAAGTCGGCGAGGATGGACTCCCGCGTCTCACGCGCACCGAGACGCTTCACCTCGCGGTAGATCATCGTGTTGTAGCCCCGCCCCAGGTTGCGTGCCGACATCGCAGCGACGTCGCCCCAGCCGATCTGCGGGGTCGAGATGACGTGAGCGGCGACGTCGTGCACCGTCCAGCCGGTGCAGAGCGTGGCGTGCGACCAGCCCTCGTCGGGCAGCTCGGCCAGGGTCCTGGCGAGCGCAGCCCGTTCGGCATGGATGTGCTGCCAGACCTCGGCCTTGTCCATCGCCGACACCTCCGACCTACCTGAGACAGTCAGGATGACTGACTGATATGGTCAGATGCACTGACCAATCTGTCAAGAGGATGTCGATGAGCGACCTCAATCCGGCGCTGCTGATGTTCATCAGCGCGCGGTACGCCGAGGCCCGGATCCACGCCGCCGTGCGCGCGGCCGGCTACGACGACCTCAGTCCGGCCATGGGCCGCATCGGCGCGCAGATCGCCGAGGAGGGCAGTCGGGTGACCGAGCTCGCCGAACGCGCCCGGATCACCAAGCAGAGCGCGAGCGTCCTGGTCGAGCAGCTCGAGCGGGCGGGCTACGTGTCCCGCATTCCTGACCCCGAGGACGCCCGCGCGAAGCGAGTCACGATGGCGGCCCGGGGCCGGGAGGTCCAGCAGGTCGCGCGCCGCGAGGAGCGTGCGATCGAGCGGGAGTGGACCCGCCACCTCGGTGCCGATCGGATGCGCGTGCTGCGCGAGGCGCTCGCCGACCTCAGGGCGGTCACCGACCCGTACCTCGACTGAGGACGTCTGGATTTCGTCCGCCGTCGCGCCGCCGGGTAGTCTCTTCCGGTTGCCTCGGCGAGGGAGCTCCCGCTTCTGTGACTCCGTGATCGACTGGGCCGGTTCGTTCCGTACGACGCCGCGCGCCCACCGGTCACCGGGTGAGGGAAGCGCGGCGTTCCGCTTTTCCGGGGCCCCGACCACCACCACGAGGAGACCCGTATGAGCACCGAGAAGATCACCGCCGAGACCCGCACCGAGTTCGGCAAGGGCGCCGCCCGTCGGATCCGCCGCGAGCACAAGGTGCCGGCTGTCGTCTACGGCCACGGCAACGACCCCATCCACCTGACCCTCCCGGGCCACGACACGATGATGGCGATCAAGCACGGTGGCGCCAACGCGCTGCTCGAGCTCGACATCGAGGGCTCCAGCCAGCTCGCCCTGACCAAGCAGGTCCAGGTCGACCCGGTCCGCCGTACCCTCGAGCACGTCGACTTCGTCGCCGTCCGCCGTGGCGAGAAGGTCACCGTCGACGTTCCCGTCAACCTCGTCGGCGAGGCCGCCTCGGAGACCCTGGTCGTCACCGAGAACACGACCCTTCAGGTCGAGGCCGAGGCCACCCACATCCCCGAGTACTTCGAGGTCGACATCACCGGCGCCGAGGCCGGCACCCAGTTCCTCGCCGGCGACGTGCCCCTGCCCACCGGCACCACGCTGCTCACCGACCCCGAGACCCTCGTGGTCAACGTGACCGCCGCGCAGACCGCCGAGCAGGTCGAGGCGGGTCTGGAGGAGGCCGAGGCCGAGGCCGGCATCGAGCGGGACGAGGCGACCGAGCCCGCCGAGTCCTCGGCCGAGGGTGGCGACGAGGAGTGATCCTCTCTCGGCTCAGGTGGTTCCTGGGCCGAATGATCTCCCCGGTGCGAGGTGACGCACCGGGGAGCCCCCCTCCCTTGAGGACCGTGAGGACCGAGACCACCGTCGAGGAGGACGCCGTGGCCGACACCGACGTGTGGCTGGTGATCGGCCTGGGCAACCCCGGGACGTCGTACTCCGGGCACCGGCACAACGTCGGCTTCCTGGTGGTCGACGAGCTCGCGCGCCGGATGGGGAGCCCGTTCCGCGCCCACAAGACCGGCCGGGCCGAGGTCGTCGAGGGTCGCCTCGGGGCGCCGGGTACGCCGGGGCCGCGGATCGTGCTGGCCAAGTCGCGCTCCTACATGAACGAGTCGGGCGGCCCGCTCAAGGCGCTCGCCACCTTCTACAAGGTGCCGCCGGAGCGGATCGTGGCGATCCACGACGAGCTCGACATCGGCTTCGGCACCCTGCGGGTCAAGCGCGGCGGCGGCGACAACGGCCACAACGGCCTGCGATCGCTGCGCGGCTCCCTCGGCACCGGTGAGTTCTACCGGGTCCGGGCCGGCATCGGGCGGCCGCCGGGTCGGCAGGACGTCGCCGACTTCGTGCTGTCCAACTACTCGACGGTCGAGCGCAAGGAGCTCCCGTTCCAGGTGGACACCGCCGCCGACGCGGTCGAGTCGCTCGTGACGGACGGGCTCGAGAAGACCCAGCAGAGCTTCAACTCCTGAGGCGGCGCGTGGCCCGCGGCCGTGGTGGCCGCGGCGGCCGGGCGCCCGCGGTGGCCGGCGACCGGGACCCGCCGGTGAGCATCGGCGGAGACGCGCGCGGCGTCAGTAACCGCCGGACGCGTGACCTCTGCGCCGCGCGCGTCTCCGTAGACGCTCTGCGACCGCCGGGTTCCGGTCGCCGGCCACCGCGCCCGCACGCGCACCAGTCCGGTACGCACACCCGCGCGCCGATCCGGTACGGCGCTCGCGCGGACCCGCCATTACGCTGACCCGGTGACTTTCGACGCCGGAGCCCCCGCCCCCGAGATCCTCGCCGACGACCACCTCTTCGCGGCCTGGCTGGCCGAGGCCGCCGGGCGCCGGCTGCTCGAGGTGCGGGCAGAGGGCCTGGAGGGCAAGGCGCTCAAGGACGCGGGTGACCAGGCCGCGCACGAGCTGCTCATGGAGCTGCTCGCGGAGCACCGGCCGGCGGACGCCGTACTCTCCGAGGAGGCCCTGGAGAACGCCGCCGACAAGGACCACCGCCTGTCCGCCGCGAAGGTCTGGATCGTCGACCCGCTCGACGGGACCCGCGAGTTCTCCGAGCCGCCGCGCGACGACTGGGCCGTCCACGTCGCGCTGTGGGAGAACGGCACGCTGACGGCCGGCGCCGTCGCGCAGCCGGTGCTGGGGGAGACCTTCAACACCGGGAACCCACCGGTCGTGCCGGAGCGCACCTCCGACCGCCCGCGGATCGCGGTGTCCCGCAGCCGGCCGCCGGCGTTCGTCCAGGCGCTCGCGGCCTCGCTCGACGCCGAGCTCGTCCCGATGGGGTCGGCCGGCGTGAAGATGATGTCGGTGGTGCGCGACGTGGCGGACGCCTACGTCCACGCCGGCGGGCAGTACGAGTGGGACTCCGCGGCGCCCGTCGCCGTCGCCCGCGCAGCGGGGCTGTTCACCTCGCGGGTCGACGGCAGCGAGCTGGTCTACAACCAGGCCGACGTCTACCTGCCCGACGTGATCGTCTGCCGTCCGGAGCTGTCCGAGTCGATCCTGGCGTTCATCGCCGAGCACGGCACCGACTGACCGAGCCCCTGCGACCCGTCAGCCGCGCTCCCACGGCGCGGCGATCGGGAAGTACTCCGCGAAGAAGTCGGCGAGCAGCCGCTCGAGCTCGGCCGGCTCGGTGCCGAAGGTCTGGTCGTCGGCGAGGCAGATGGCGTCGTACTCCCGGCCCAGGAGCCGGCGCAGCTTCGGGCGCAGGTCGTTGGCGCCCAGCCCGACCATGGTGGTCGCGAGGTCGCCGGTGACGGCCGACCCGGTGATCAGCCCGTAGTGCTGGGCGAGTGACGACAGCATCGACACGTCGTCGGTCGACCGGAACGGCGACCGTGCGGTGCGCGCGACGTCGTCGCCGAACCGCTCCTGGACGGCTTCGAGCGTCGAGCGCCGGTGGGCGTACGGCGCGTGCGCGAGCGTGCGGGTGATCGAGACTCCGAAGGCGTCGCGGAGCAGGCGGCGGTTGTTCCACCCGGCGTGGAGGTACGGCGGCGCGTCGGCGGTCTCGGCGCCGAGCGCGTGCGGCGAGAGGAAGACCCGGGGTGCTCCCGCCGGGGTGAAGAACTGGTCCGGGCCGACCGGGCGGCCGAGGAAGAAGTCGTCGTTGAGGTAGAGGAAGTGCTCGCCGAGGCCGGGGACCCGCGCGAACGCGGTCTCGATGGCGTGTGAGTTGAACGTCGGCAGCGCGTCGGCGGGCAGCACGTCGCGGTGGTCGACGACTCGCACCTGGGGGTGGTCGCGGTCGAGCCAGTCCGGGACCTGGCCGGCGGTGACCAGGTGGATCGTGCGTATCCACGGCGCGAAGAGATGCAGGCTGCGCAGGCTGTACCGCAGCTCGTCGCGGGACCGGAACCGGGCCTGGCCGGTCGAGGACCGGGTGTCGTCGTCGAGCCCCAGGGCCCGCAGCCGCTCGGCGCGCGCGGCGTTCCAGGCGGGGTCGTCGCCGTCGACCCAGGTGTAGACGACGTCGACGGGTCCGGTGAAGCGGTCCGCCAGCGGGGCGGCGGGATCTGTCGGCACGGGCACCCGCACCCCGTCGACCTCGGCCTCGGCGCGCGGGAGCCCGGCCGGCACCCGCTCCAGGACGGGGTCGTCGCCGGGCGCCATCAGCGCGCCACTTCCGTCGTCGGCCCAGAACTCGACCGCCACGGCGCACCCGTGCCCCAGCAGGCTCGCCCGTCGGCCGCCGTCGCCGGTCACCGTCGGCCACGGCTCGATCCGCAGCAGCTGGGTGCGGGCGCGGCGCAGGTCGGCGGCGAGCTCGGTGACCGGGCCGCGGCGCTCGGGCCAGCCGCGCTGCTCCGCCTCGACCAGGGAGAGGTACGGCGCCGCCCCCGCCTCTGACAGCGCCTGCAGGAAGTCGTCGCGCGCCGCCATCGGCAGCACCACGCTCGGCGGCTCTGGCGCCGGCCGGGGGAGCACGAACCACGTGTCGCCGGCCGTCCTCGTCGCGCACTCCGCGACGAGGGACATCGCGGCGTGCCGGGCCCGTGCGGGCGTGACGGCGATCTCCGGTGCGGCCGATGCGGCCGTTGCTGCCGATGCGGCGGTGCGGCCTGCGCGCGTCGTACTCACTGAATCCGCGACCGCGAGGGCGCGGTCGACCAGCCGCCCCTGCGCGCGCCGGGCGAGGGCCGCGGTGAAGACCTCGACCCAGCGGGCGGCGATCCGGTCGGGTGCGTAGGCCCGCGACGCGTCGCGAGCGGCGTCGCCCAGCTGCTTCCGCAGACCCTCGTCGGTGGCCAGCCGGAGCAAGGCGGCGGCGAGCTCCGGCGTGGAGCCCGGAGCGACGAGCACGCCGGTGCTGCCGTCGGTGACCGCCTCCCGCGGTCCCGTGGGGAAGTCGAAGGCCACGACCGGCAGCCCCGCTGCCATCGCCTCGAGCAGTGCGGGCGGCAGCCCGTCGGCGCGGGAGGGGAACGCCGCCACGGCCGCCCCCGCGAACACGACGTCGGGATCCTCGTCCCCGCCGGCCAGCTCGACCCGCCGCTCGAGCCCGAGGTGCCGGACGAGTCGCTGCAGGTTGTCGCCCAGGGGGCCGTCGCCGACGATCCTCAGCCGCCAGTCGGGGATGTCGTCGGCGATCCGCCCGAACGCCCGGATCAGGGTGTGGAGCTGCTTGCGCTCGACCAGGTCGGCGACCGCGACGATGGTGGTGGGCCGGTCGGAGTCGGCGAGCCGGGCGAGGGCGGGCGTCGGCTCGCTCGGGAGCGAGCGGAGCGGGAGCGGGTGCGGGACGACCACGATCTCCGGCGCAGCCGGGCCGATGGCCTCGCGCAGCCGGTCGGCGAGGTCGGCGGTCGGGCAGGCGACGACGTCGGCCCGCGGGGCGTAGACCGTCAGGCAGGTCAGCGCGGCGTCCTCGAAGGCGGGACGGCCGTGCTCCTGGTGCACGACGACCGCCTCGGGCGGCGCGAGCTGGACGGCCACCGCGAGCAGCGCGGGCGTCGTCGTGACCACCACGTCGGCCCGGAGGTCGGGGAGGAATCCGTCGAGGGCGACGTCGGTCAGCGCGCTGAACCGCGGGTCCCACGCGGCCGGGACGAGCAGCGACGGGGCGGCCGCCAGGTGGCCGCGGGTCGCGGCGTCGTACGCGTCGACGAGGCCGGGGACCAGCAGCGCGCAGGGCAGGTGGGGCGCGACGTGGGTGAGGTGGACGACCTCGATCCCCGGGTCGAGCGGGTACGCCGCCCGCAGGGCCCGTGGGGTGACGGCGACGAGCCGGACGTCGTGGTCGGCCGCGAGGGCGTTCGCCTGGTTGGTCACCGAGCGCACCAGGTCGTCGCGCGCGGCGAGGCCGGGGACGAGGTAGGCGACCCGCAGCCGGTCACCGCGGCGGGCGGCCGCATCCGAGGGGGCGGTCCGAGTGCCTGATCGGTCAGTCAGTCGCCGGCGCAACTGTCCGAGTCCGGTCATGTCGAGGAATCCTAGTCAGCCGGCGTGGCCAGCCACGCTTCCGCGCCTTCCTCGGGTGCAGCCTCCTAGAACACGTTGAACGGGCGGAACTGCACCGAGACCCGCGGACCCGCCGAAGCAACCTTCGGCACGGCGTGCTCCCACGTGCGCTGGCAGGTGCCGCCCATCACCACGAGGTCGCCGTGGCCCATCTCGACCGCGACCGACTCGCCGCCGGAGCGGGGCCGCAGGCAGAGCCGGCGGGGATCGCCGACGGACACGATCGCGACCATCGTGTCGTGGGTGGCGCCGCGCCCGATCGTGTCGCCGTGCCAGGCGACGCTGTCGCGGCCGTCGCGGTAGTAGCAGCAGCCCGCCGTGCGGAACGGCTCGCCGAGCTCGGCGAGGTAGTGCTCGGTGAGCGCGTCGCGGGCCGTGGTGAGCGCCGGGTGGGGGAGGTCCTCGCCGATCATGTAGGTGTAGACCAGTCGCGGGACGTCGACGATCCGGTCGTACATCCGGCGCCGCTCGGCCCGCCACGGGACCTCGCGGACCAGCGTGGCCAAGACGTCGTCGGCGGCGGGCAGCCAGCCGCGGGCGACGTCGACCCAGGCGCCCTCGCCGAGCACGCGCCGCTCGAGGTCGTCGAACCCGGGCCGGTCGGTCGGAGACGCGTCTGCGTCGGAGGCGAAGAGGGTGGTCTGGAAGTCCACGCCACCAGGCTAGCACCGGTTCGAACAGACGTTCGTACGACGCGCGGCCCGCGGCATCGCCGACCGGCAGGTCACGATAGGTAAAGGATTGCCGATTCGCCGGACGTCCGGGCCCGCCCGGACCTAGTCTCCGGGCGTGGATCCAGCACAGCAGGGAGTTGCCGATCACCGCGCTCCGAAGCACGCGGTGATCCGCGAGTACGTCCGTGACCTCGTGGACGGGTCTGCCCCCGGCGCTCCCGCGCCGTCCGAGCGCGAGCTCGTCGACCGGTTCGGCGTGGCCCGGATGACGGTGCGCCAGGCCCTCGACGCATTGGTCGCCGAGGGCGTCCTCGAGCGCTTCCGTGGCCGCGGCACCTTCGTCGCGCGGCCGCGTCGGCTGCCCACGGGGGTCACCAGCTTCACCGAGGAGATGGCGCGTCGTGGCGTCGTCGCCGAGGCCCGCACACTGGTCGCCGAGCGGAGCGCGGCGGCGCCGTCGGTGGCACGTGCGCTCGGCGTACCCGAGGGGGCCGACGTCGTCCACTGGCGCCGGCTGCGGTTCGCCGACGGCCGCGCGGTCTGCCTCTCCGACGCCTACCTCGTTGTGGACCTCGTGCCGGGGCTCGTCGAGGGAACGCTCCCGGACAGCCTGTACGACGAGCTCGCCGCGCGCGACTGCCGGCCGACCTGGGTCGAGGACGCCGTGTCGGCCGGGATCGTCACCGGGAAGGAGGCCCGGTTGCTCGAGATCGAGCCGGGCTCGGCCGTGATGCGGCACCAGCGCCGGGCACTCTGGAACGACCGGCCGGTCGAGGTCTCGCGCACGGTCTACCCCGCCGACCAGCACGTGGTGCGGCTGCAGTTCGGGGGTTAGTCAGTCGGCTGAGAGCCGGCCCAGCGCCGCGACGGCGACCCCGCTCTCCTCGCAGACCCAGACCGGGTCGGGGCCGCCGAGGTCGGGATCGATGTGCAGCGGGTGCACGGGCCCGCCGGTGCAGTGCTCGCACACCGGCCATCGGGCCGCGGGGTGATGGCCGGCGAGCTCGTCGCGGAGCGAGTCCTGGACGTCCTGGGCGACCAGGCCGGCGACGTACTCCTTGCCGGCGGGCCACTGCTCCAGCCACCACCGGCGCTGCGAGCACGCCTCGTCCAGGAACGACACCGCGACCGGGAGAGCCAGCCCACGAGCCTCCAGGTCGGCGAGCACGAGCGCTCGCGCCGCATAGATCACGCTGTCATCCACAGGTCCATTGTGCTGTTGTTTCGCAAGCCGGCCGGGACGGGCACCTCCGGGGACACCACGTACCGCGCCTGCGCGGCGCCGACCGAGAGGCAGCAGCCATGTCAGAAGAGCTCACACCCGGACGCATCGTCGAAGCACTCACCACCGACCTCCTCGCCGACGGCGACATCGACGTCACCTCGTGGACCGACCTCGACGGGCTGCCCGCCGAGATGGACGTCCTGGCGGGGCAGTGGGCGGAGATCATCGCCCACGCCTCGCGGTGGATCTGCCAGAAGGAGGGGTTCGAGCCGAGCCCGGTCTGCCTGCTGCGGCCGCTGGCCGACGAGATGGACCTGCTCCGCGAGCTGTTCGGCGTGGTCGACCGGCTGTGCGCGGCCGAGTGGGCCGACCTGCGCGAGAGCGTCGTGGCGACGACGGCGGACCTCAAGGCCATCGACCAGATGGTGGCCGACATGATGCCGGTGGTGAGCTGACATGGGCGACCAGTCCTTCCTCGAGGACCTCAGCGGGAGGGTCGGGCTGCTCGACGCCGACCCGCTCGACCTCGCCGAGCCCGACGGCGGCGGGCGGACGATGACCCACGACGCCGAGTTCGTGGCGCTCGACGCGACGCTGTGCGAGATCCGCGACGTCGTCAACCGGGGCGTCGACGTGTTGAACGATCTCGGGGCCGGGTTGCCCCGGCTGCCCGAGGGCAGCCTGGAGGAGCTCCTCGTCCACCCGCTCACCGGTGACTACCCGAGGATCCGGCAGAACGCGGAGGCCGTGCACCAGGTCGGCGACGCGTTGGTGACCTACGGCGACAACGTGTTCCGGCTCGGTCTCGGGGTCGACCCGCGCTGGGGCGGGCAGGCGGCGTCGGCGTACCTCCTCCGGCTGTCGGGGCGCGGCCTGCTCGCGCACGCGAGCGGTCGGCTGATCCATCGCGGCTCCGTGGTATTCGACGAGATCGCCGACTTCAGCGAGAAGCTGGCGATCAAGGTCGAGGACCGGATCATGGAGCTCATCGAGCGCGGCCGGCGACTGGTGCGCAAGCTGCTCACCCGGGCGGCAGGCCCGGCGGGCTGGGCCGTGTTCGCCTCCGATGTGGCGCTCAACGGCCTCGACGCCGTGACCGACCTGATCGACGACGCCCGGACGATCCTTGCCATCATCGACGAGCTCATCAGCATGAAGGGCGACGTCGAGGCGTGGGTCGAGGAGCAGCGCGGCCGGCTCGCCCTGCTGCAGGACCTGCGCGAGCTGGTCCTGGAGGGCACGGGCTGAGGCTCAGCCGGCGAGGCGGGTCAGCTCACGCTCGATGTTGCGGCGGGCCCGGTCCTCCCAGTGCGCGCGGCCGTGCGGGGTGTGGAAGAGCAGCGGCTTGGCCGCCAGCGCCGCGAGCACGCTGCGGCGGCCGCGGGTGAAGTCGTGGTCGGAGAGGTGGGCGTACTCGGTCCGCACTGCGGCGGCGTACTCCTCGTAGCGGCCGTCCTCCGTCGCCAGGATCCCGAGGTCGGCGTCGGAGAGCGCGCAGCCGTTGACGTCGTCGTCGGCGGGATCGTGCAGCTCGGTGAGGCGCACCAGTCGGGCGACCTCGGCGACGGTCTCCGGCCCGACGAGCGACGGCAGCGCCTCCTCGGCCCAGGCCGCCGACCGCTCCTCGGCGTCCCGCTCGCCGTCGTAGACCGCGTCGTGGAACCACGCGGCGAGCAGGACCGGCGTCAGGTCGAAGCCCGAGCCGGCGTCGGCCAGCTCGCCGAGCCGGCCGAGGACCTCGGCCAGGTGGCGCTCGTCGTGGTACGCCCGGGTCGGTGCGGCGTACGCCTCCTGGAGTTCGGCGCGCAGGCTCCCCCCGTCGGGCAGGGGCCACGGCAGCGGGAGAGGGTCGTGTTGTCGGCCGTCGTCCACGTGCACCATTCAAACCCACCGTCGGGCGAAGCGGGAGAGGTGGCCGGTGAGTGCTCACGTCGCGGGCGCGGGTGGGTACGACGCCGCGGGTCGGTCAAGATGGGTGTGTGGACCAAGACGACGCGCGACACGAGCTGCAGCGGCTGCGCTCCAGCATCGACAACCTCGACGCCGCGCTCGTCCATCTGCTCGCCGAGCGGTTCAAGTGCACCGAGCAGGTCGGGCGGCTCAAGGCGCGAGCCGGGATGCCGCCGGCCGATCCGGCCCGCGAGGCGGTCCAGATCGCCCGGTTGCGGGCGCTCTCGGAGAGCTCGGGGCTCGACCCGGCGTTCGCTGAGCAGTTCCTCACCGTGGTGATCTCCGAGGTCATCCGCAACCACAAGCAGTTCCTCGACGAGGTCGAGTAGCCGCAGAACGGTGGCCGTCCGGTGGCGGTCGTGGCAGGTTCGTGGCCATGCCCGCCGCGGACGACCCTGTTGACGACCGTTCCGAGGACCGCTCCGAGGACCGCTCAGACGACCGTGCACGCGAGAGCGAGCTGCTGCGCAGGTTCTTCGCCCCCGACGGCCGGCTGCACACGATGCCGACCCGGCACCTCAAGCGGCGGGTGGTGCTCGACCGCGTCGCCCAACGCTTCGAGCCCGGCCGCACCTACCACGAGCGCGACGTCGACGCCGTGCTCAAGACGGTCCACGACGACCATGCCGCGTTGCGTCGCTACCTCGTCGACGACGGGTTCCTCGCGCGTGAGGACGGGTGGTACTGGCGGACCGGCGGGACCGTCGACGTCTGACCCGACGGGCGCGCCCGGACACGTCGGCCGGCGAGCGTCCTGCGGTACCCGCGTGATGGGCTCTCGTGCGTCGGACGAGCGGCGGGACGTCGTACGCGCCGTGGGTGAGGGGTGTCGTCACGCATGACGTCCCGCGAGCTGTCCGGCGTCAGGCGGGTGCTGGGTCCGGATGCGTAGGACGCCCGCGTCGTCGCCGCAGCATCGCGCCCCCGCGCCCAGCACTCCGCCGTCGGGGTGACCTCAGGCCTCGTCCGCCGCCCGGAAGACGTCCTCGGCGTCGGCGATCCGGTAGGAGTAACCCTGCTCCGCCAGGAACCGCTGCCGGTGCTGGGCGAACTCGGCATCGACGGTGTCGCGCGACACCACGGTGTAGAACCGCGCGATCTTGCGCTCGCCGTCCGGTCCCGGCTTCCCCGGCCGCAGCAGCCGGCCGAGCCGCTGCGCCTCCTCCTGGCGCGACCCGAACGACCCCGACACCTGGATGGCGACCTCCGCGCCCGGCAGGTCGATCGAGAAGTTCGCGACCTTCGAGACCGCCAGCAGGCCGAGCTCGCCGGACCGGAAGGCCTCGTAGAGCCGCTGCCGCTCCTTGACCGTCGTCGCGCCCGTGATGACCGGGGCGTCGAGAGCCTCGCCGAGCTCCTCCAGCTGCTCGAGGTACTGGCCGATCACCAGCGTCGGCTGCCCCGCGTGGCGCTGCACGAGGTCGCGGACGACCGCGAGCTTCTCCTTCGTGCACGCTGCCAGCCGGTAGCGCTCCTCCGGCTCGGCGGTCGCGTAGGCGAGCCGCACCGCCTCCGGCAGGGTGACCCGCACCTCCACGCAGTCCGCGGGCGCGATCCAGCCCTGCGCCTCGATGTCCTTCCACGGGGCGTCGTACCTCTTCGGCCCGATGAGGGAGAACACGTCGCCCTCGCGGCCGTCCTCGCGCACCAGGGTGGCGGTGAGACCGATCCGGCGGCGGGCCTGCAGGTCGGCGGTCATCCGGAAGATCGGGGCCGGCAGCAGGTGGACCTCGTCGTAGACGATGAGGCCCCAGTCGCGGGCGTCGAAGAGCTCCAGGTGCGGGTAGACGCCCTTCCGGCGGGTGGTGACGACCTGGTACGTCGCGATCGTCACCGGCCGGACCTGCTTGACCGCGCCGGAGTACTCGCCGATCTCCTCCTCGGTCAGGCTGGTACGCCGGAGCAGCTCGTCCTTCCACTGCCGTGCGGAGACGGTGTTGGTGACGAGGATGAGCGTGGTCGCCTTCGCGTGCGCCATCGCGGCGGCTCCGACGAGGGTCTTGCCCGCCCCGCAAGGGAGTACGACGACGCCGGACCCGCCGTGCCAGAACGACTCCGCGGCCTCGGCCTGGTAGTCGCGCAGCGACCAGCCGTCCTCGGCGAGCTCGATCGCGTGGGCCTCGCCGTCGACGTAACCGGCGAAGTCCTCGGCGGGCCAGCCGAGCTTGAGCAGCGCCTGCTTGAGGTTGCCGCGCTCGGAGGGGTGGACCACGACCGTGTCGCCGTCGACCCGCGCGCCGAGCATCCCCTGGATCTTCTTGGCACGGAGCACCTCCTCGAGCACGGGCCGGTCGGTCGTGGCCAGCACGAGGCCGTGGCTCGGGTGCTTGTCCAGCCGGAGGCGGCCGTAGCGCGCCATCGTCTCGGCGACGTCGACGAGGAGCGCGTGCGGGACGGAGTAGCGGCTGAAGGTGAGGAGGGTGTCGATCACCTGCTCGGCGTCGTGGCCGGCGGCGCGGGCGTTCCAGAGTCCCAGCGGCGTGAGCCGGTAGGTGTGGATGTGCTCGGGGCTGCGCTCGAGCTCCGCGAACGGTGCGATCGCGCGTCGGCACTCCGCCGCCTGCTCGTGGTCGACCTCGAGCAGCAGCGACTTGTCGGACTGCACGATCAGCGGGCCATCGGTCACCGCACGAGTCTACGGACCGGGTCGACCCGGCTCGCCTCTGCGTGCCGTGGGGGTCGAGTCGGCTCGTCTCTGCGTGCCGTGGGGGTCGACCCGGCTCGTCTCTGCGTGCCATGGGGGTCGAGTCGGCTCGTGTCAACATGCGCCGACTCGGCGTCGTACGGGCGCAGAGATGCGCCGACTGGGCGTCGTACGGGTGCAGAGATGCGCCGACTCGGCGGGGTCAGGGGAGGGGAGTGACGGTGCTGATCCGGTGCACCGGGTAGGTGCGGTGGGCGTCGACGTCGGTGGGGTCGGCGTCGGCGTCGTGCGCGGTGAGCTGCCCGCCCTCGACCGCGACCGGACGGACGATGCGGTCGGCGACGACGCCCTGGTTGTCGGTGAACCCGATGGTGACGGGGATCCGTCGCTCGATGGCGTCGCGGAGCGCGGAGAGCGCGCCGCCCGCGGTGCTCGCCGACGCCGGCCGGTGCCGCGCCTCCTCGTCGCCGGTGCGCAGCGCGTGCACCGCGGAGGCGACCTGGACCGTCTGCCGGGCGGTGTCCGGCGCGGTGCCGCGCTGGTGCGGGGTGCGCGCCCGGAGCTCGACGGCGCGCCCGACCCGCACGGTCCCGTCGGGGCCCTCGACGACCGGGGCGAGACCGAGGTCCCGCAGCCTCGGGAGGAGTACGTCGACCGGGGTCGTGCTGATCACGACGGTGGGCGCGATCCGGCGCAGGCCCAGGGCGGCGGCTCGCGGGTCGTGCATGAGCTCGCTGAGCGCCGTCTCGTCCTCGGACCGGACGAACGCCTCGGCGACACCCACCCGCAGCCGCCCGAAGGAGCGCACCGCGTCGTCGACCAGGTAGGACAGCGGCTGGGGGATCGGGGTCCGGGACGCCGAGGCCAGGAACGCGTGCACCTCCGCGGTCGACCAGCCGGCGTCGAAGGCGCGCCGCAGGGATGCCGGCGTGAACCGGTAGACCGTCGCGGTGCCGCGGGACTCCACGTCGGCGACCAGGTGCATCGACCGGGCGAGCCCCGCCTCCAGCGGCCCGGGCGCCACCGCGGTGAGGTCGGCCTGGATCAGCACGTGGTCGACCGGGGACGGCAGGAGCGCGGCCAGGGTGCCGCGCGCGGCGTCGAGGTCGCCCCCGATCAGCGGCCGGGCGTACGGCGCCAGCGCGTCCAGCCCGGTGAGCCCGATCCGCGCCGCCTCGTCGACCGCCCAGCCGACCTGCTCCGCACGGGTCCGCGGCCGGCGTGGCCGCAGCCAGGTCACCCGCGCCACCAGGGAGGGGAGGCCGGTACCCGCGGCGAGCGCGGTGCCCCCGGGCAGGTCGGCCAGCTCTCCGAGCGCCATCGCCTTGACCTCGGGCATCAGGGGCGATGCCAGGTCGGGGACGAGCGCGTTCCACGTCTTGCCGTCGGAGTCTCGGCTGCCCACCAGCCCGGGGAGCCGCGGGCTCGTCAGCCAGGCCCGCGCCAGGACCACCCAGCGGGTGGCCGGGTCGGAGCCGAGCCACTCGTCGAACGCGTCGGTCGGCACCCAGGCCGGGTTGCCGTCGGTGTCTGCCCGGCTCCCGACCAGCCCCGCCGCCGACGCGGTCTCGATCAGCAGGGCTGCTTCGGCGTCGCCCACCTGCAGGTGGGCGGCCGCCGCCCGGAGCTCACGCACCCCGAGCCCACCGGTGCGCAGGTTGGACGCAGGGCGCGTGCCCCACCACTCCAGGAGAAGCTCGCAGCGTCGTACGAACTCAGCGGCGGAGCCGACCGCGACCGCGGTCGACATCCGTTCCGGGCGCTCGGTCGTCGCCAGCCCGGGGGCGACGTCGACCGGCGCGGTGGTCGTGCGGCCGCCGCGGAGCGCGATGCCGACCTCACCGGGTACGACGAACCGCTCGTCCGCCCCCGGCGTCAACAGCCGGTGGGCGATCAGCTCCTCGGCCGGGGTCTCCGCCTGGTCGGGGCGGAGCCCCCGCCGCGCGGAGCCTGCCGTCGCCTCCCCACCCCCGGCGACGACGTGGTCGAGGAGCGCGCGGGCCGCGGGGGAGAGGGCAGTCAGCCGGCGTTCGACCTCGCCGGAGGCAGGTGCCTGCGACGACCGTGGCCGGACGCCGCTCACCCCCGCCCCCTGCCCACCCGCGAGGCAGTCGGCCGCGCCGCTGACCGCGCGCAGACCCTCGGGGGACTCCCACACCACCGCCAGGTCGACGAGCCGGGTCAGTGCCGCGTCGACGTACGCCTCGTCGGCCGCGACCATGGACGCGACTTCGGACCGGGTGGTTTGACCCGCGATCACCTGGGCATCAAGCACCGAGAGTTCGCCCTGTGTGAGGAGATCCAGTGCGCGTGCGATCGAGTTCCGGGCCGTGGCGCGGGATGCCAGTTGACCGAAGTCGTGAGGCGCGGGCGTGGCCAGGTCGGGACGCTCGGTGAGCAGGCGGGTCAGCTGGTCGTCGGACCACGACCGCAGCTGGGCGGCGAGCGACCGGTGGCCGGACGCCTGCCCCGAACCGGTCCCACTGTCGTCCGTCACCCGGTCAACGCTACTTCCTCGCGTCGGGAGGCGCCGATGATCCCCGTCGAGCTCCACCACGGCGCCGCCACCGACGTCGGCGCGGTCCGCCAGGGCAACGAGGACGCCTACCTCGTCGCCCCGCCCGCCTTCGTCGTCGCCGACGGCATGGGCGGCCACGAGCACGGTGAGGTCGCGAGCGGCTTCGCGGTCGAGGAGTTCCGGCACCTCGCCGACCGGGAGTACGACGCCGCCAGCGGCGCCGAGGCCATCGCCGCCACTCTCCGGGCCGTCCAGCAGCGGATCGCCGGGTACGACGCCGCGCACAGCCAGGGCACTCGGCGACTCGGGGCCGGCACCACCGCCGTCGCCGCGCTCCTGGTCGAGGATGACGGCGTTCACCGCTGGCTGCTCGCCAACGTCGGTGACTCCCGGGCCTACCGCTTCACCGGCGGAACGCTCCACCAGGTGAGCGTCGACCACAGCGTCGTCCAGGAGCTGATCGACGCCGGTCGGATCACGGTCGGCGACGCGGCCGACCATCCGGACCGTCACGTGATCACCCGGGCGCTGGGCGGCGACGTCAGCGGTGTGGCCGACTACTTCCTGCTGCCGCTGCCCTCGGCGGAGCGGTTGCTGCTGTGCTCCGACGGGGTGAGTGGGATGATCGAGGACACCGAGATCGCCCGGATCCTGTCCGAGTGCGACGATCCGCGGGATGCCGCCGACCGGGTCGTCGCAGCCGCTGTGGCGGCCGGCGGACACGACAACGCAACCGCTGTCGTCGTCGATGTGGTGGGATTGGGCAACGACACGCCGTACGACTCGGACGCGCAGCGCTCGAGTCTGGAGCAGAAGTTGGGAGCCCTCCCATGAGTGAGACGAGCGCGGACGCCGCCGGCGGCGCCTGGTCCTACCGACCCGGACCCTGGTTCGCGGTGTTCGGACCCGAGGTCACCGTGCTGCTGCCTGAGTCGCAGCGCGACAAGATGCTCGACCTCTGGTCGCTGGTCGACGGCGGTGGTGCCTTCGACGAGGTACTCGACAGCCTGCTCGCCTCGGGGCTGAGCAAGATCCCGGCGTTCGTCCTGATCGGCGCAGGCGACTCCACGCGGGTGCTCCTGCGTGGCACCGGTGTCCGAGCGACGCTTGCCACGGCCGACGACGAGGTCGTCATCGAGGGCACCGCCTCCTCCACCTGGGCCGAGCAGACGGTCGACGGTGTCACCGCGCTGCAGGTCTCGCTCCCCGACGCCGACGGGGCCCCCTCGACCAACGACTTCCCCGTCGTGATCGGCCTGGTGCGGGTCGGTCGGGTCGACCGCCCCGCCGTGACCGGCACGCCCGCTGCCGAGCCGGCCGGGGGATCCGACGTCGCGGCCGTCCCGGTCGACATGCCGATGGCCGAGCAGGCGGAGATGGGTACGCCGCATCCCGCGCCCACCATGGAGCCCGGCACGGAGCCCATCGTGGAGCCCGGCACGGAGGCCGGCACGGAGCCCGGCATGGAGGCCGGCATGGAGGCCGCCGACGTCCCGGTCGACGTGCCTGCGGCCGAGCATGCCGAGATCGGTACGCCGGAACCCGCGCCTCCCATGGAGGCCGGCATGGAGCCCATCGTGGAGCCCGGCACGGAAGCCGCCGACGTCGACGAGCCGGCCCCGTTCGACGAGCCGGCCCCGTTCGACGAGCCGGCCCCGTTCGACGAGCCGGCCACCTCGGACGAGCCCGCGATGGTCGACGAGGCCGCACCGGAACCGGCCGACGGCACCGAGACCGAGGTGATGCCCTCGATCCCGGGTGACCCGCTCTCCGACCCGCTGCCGTCCGAGGGCGACACGCCGCCGGGATGGGTCACGCCCTGGGGAGCGCCACCTGTCCCGGCAGCGCCGCCCGCCGAGCCTGCCGCCGCTGAGCCGACCGCCGACGGGCCGATGGCCGAGGAGCCACCGACCGTGCTGCCCGCTGCGATGCAGTCCCCGTTCGACGAGCCGGCACCCGACCCGACGGGTCAGCCGCCGGTCAGCGCCGAGCCGATGACGGAGGTGGCGCCGGCGTACCCGCCCCCACCGCCGCCACCCGGCCCGCCCGCCGGCTCTGCTGCGCCTGCGCCGCCGCTGGGCATCGGTTCCTGGGAGCCTGTCGGCGGTTTCCCGCCGCCGCCTCCGGGCGGCAGCACGGACCACGACGGCGACACCAGGGGCGGTGAGGCGGCCGCCCCGCCACCGCCGCCCGGCGCGCCGGCAGCGCCCGTCGCGCCGTCGGGGCCGTCGGTCGACCGCCCGGTCGCCAAGCTGCTGATCTCCGACGGCCAGACCATCGCCGTCGATCGGGTCGTGCTCATCGGTCGCGCCCCCGAGGCCCGCCGGTTCACCTCGACCGAGCAGCCGATGCTGGTCACCGTACCCAGCCGTCTCCACGAGATCTCCTCGACCCACGTGGAGGTGCGACCCGGGACGGGTGCCGACCACGGCAGTGCCGTCGTCACCGACATGGGGTCGACCAACGGCACCGTGCTGGTGCAGCCCGGCCTCGGTCCGGAGGACCTCAAGCCCGGCATCGCAGTCCAGCTCATCCCCGGCGCGATCATCAACCTCGGCGACGGGATCACCATCCAGGTCATGCGGCCGTGACCGGCGCCGTTCTCGGGACGCGCTGACCGATGTCCACCATGACCGCCGGGCACCGCCCCGGCCCCGCGTCCCTGGCTTCTCCTTCCCCGGGGTCCCCGTCCCTGCCGAGCGCCGACCCTGAGCGCCGGGCCACCGCGTTCGCGGTCGACCGCCTGATCGGCTGGGGCGTGGCCGCCGGCGTCGCGTACGCCGCCTGGCGGCTCGCCGACCTCGGCGTCCCGAGCGCGATCACGGTGTTCGCCGGCACCGTCGTCGTGCTGGGCCTGATCGCGGCGGTCGTGCTGGGCACCACCGGGCTCAGCCCGGCCAAGGCCATGCTGGGGCTCCGGGTCGTACGACGCTCCGACGGCCGCCCGGTCGGCGTACTGCCCGCGTTGGGCCGGACCGTCGTGCTGGGCCTCGCCGGGCTCCCCACCCTGGGTCTCGGTGCGGCGACCCTGGGGTGGAGCGCCGCGATGGACCCGACCGGCAAGCGTCGCGCCCTCCACGACCGGATCGGCGACGCGGTCGTCGTCGACACCCGTCCGCCGTCGATGATCGAGCCGGTCGCGGCGGAGGCACCCCAGCCGGTCGTCAACCTGACCGCACTGCGGTTGTTGCCGGATCCCGAGCCAGCCGTCCAGGCCGACCCCGAGCCCGACTTCGGCCTACCGCCGCACATCGCGGCCCCGCCGGCGTCGCTGGGGCAGTCGCTGCCCCATTCCCTGGCGCAGGCCCCCGTCGTGTCCCACTCCGTGCCCGCCCAGATCACCGCCCCGCCGTCGCCGGCGTCGCCGGCGTTGCAGGCGCCGCAGGCCGTGCCGCCCGACCAGCAGCCGACGCAGCCGCCGGGTCGCGACGAGCCGGCAGCCCGGCCGCCGCAGCAACCCCGGCCGGCGGCCCAGGCTCCTCCGCAGGCTCAGGCCGGGCCGCAGCCGGCCCAGCAGCCGACGCCGCAGCAGGCGCCACAGCCCGCGCAGCAGCCCCGATCGGGGGCCGACGTCGGCGCGCCGGCCCAGGTGCCTGCTCCTCGCCGCGAGCCCTACCAGCAGCCCCGGCCGCCGGCGAAGCAGCAGGCACAGCCGCCGGCCGCTGCGGCACCGCCGGCAGCCGCCACTCCACCTGCGGTTGCGCCCCGAGCCCCCGCGCCACAGGCCGCGACTCCACCGCCAGCGCGCCCGACGCCCGCCCAGCAGCCGCAGGTTCCCACGTCCGGCCGGCACCCGACGACGGTGCCCGCGGCCCCCGTCGTACAACCGCCCGCGCAGGCGCCGGCCCAGCCGGACGCCGCCCGGGTGGGGGTGCGGTGGCGGGTCAGTTTCGACACCGGTCACTCGTTCGTGGTCGAGGGTCTCGCGCTCATCGGCCGGCGTCCCGAGCCGCGGCCGGGTGAGCCGGTGCTGCACGTCGTACCCCTGCCGTCGGAGGACATGTCGCTCTCCAAGACCCATGCGCAGTTCCAGGTCGCGCCCGACGGCGCGCTGGTGGTCATGGACCGCGGCTCCACCAACGGCTCCTACCTCGCCCGTGGCGGTGCCTCCAAGCAGCTCAGCCCCGGACGCCCGGCCACGCTGGTCGACGGTGACCAGGTGCGGTTCGGCGACCGAACGATGCGGGTCGAGCGGCTCACCTGACGCTGTGACCTCGCGGTCCCGCAGGCGCTGCCGGACCTGCGCTCGGTCGGCCGAGGCCGCCGGAGTGCGCGTCCATCGGCGCAACCAACTGATTGGTTGGCGAGCTCGGGTTGTGGGTTCGGGGGGTGGTCGACGTCGATGGTGATCGAGCGCCCTGGCGAGCCCGACGGCGCGGTGGGACTAACCGGCCGCGTCCTCGCATCGCGATGCCCACTCGTCACGGAGCAGGCCGTAGATCGCGGTGTCGGACCAGGCGCCGTCGGACTCTGGCCAGTCGCGGCGCAGGTGCGCCTCGGCGGTCATCCCGATCCGCTCGCACAGCCGCGCCGAGCGGAGGTTGCGCGGGTCGAGCTGGGCGACCAGCCGGTGCAGCGGGTAGTGCGTGAAGGCGAGGTCGACCAGTGCCAGCGCGGCCTCGGTGGCGAAGCCGCGGCCGGCGTAGTCGGACGCGAACACCCAGCCGAGCTCGGCGACCGACGGCGCCCTGTCGGGTGCCGCGCGGGTCTTGAGCCGCAGCATCAGGTCGCCGATCACGGCGCCTTCGTGCACGGCCACGAGGCAGAGGGTGTCGTCGGGCTCCGAGGGGGCGGTCGAGGACACCAGGCGCTCGAGCCGCCGGGCGAGGCCGTCCTCGTCGAGCGCAGCGAAGGGCAGGTAGCGGGTGACCTCCGGGTCGGCGGCATAACGCAACGCATCGGCGTCGTCGGGCTGCACGGTGCGCAGCAGGAGGCGCTCGGTGCGCACGGGCAGCGGCGGGGCCGGCAGGCGCGGGGCGACCGGGTCGGTGGTCACCGGGTGACCACGACCGGGACGTCGGCCGACGACCCGTCGTCCGCGTGCCAGTGCACGATGCCGTCGTCGGTGCGTCCTGGTGCGGCGGCGACGGTGATCGTGAACCGCAGTCGCTGGCCGGGGCGGAGCGAGGCGTTGGCGGGGGAGACGGTCACGGCGCCGGCGAAGCCGGACGCGTGCGCGGTGACCTCGAGCGGTCGCGTGCCAACGTTGGTGAGGGTACGACGCAGCCGCAGCCGGCCCCGGCTCAGCAGCGCCTGCGGTGCGTCCAGATCGGCCCGGTCGCCCTCCAGCCAGGCGCGGTAGTCGGTCCCGCGGACCAGGTAGGCCAAGGGCGGGGCGGGCGCGATCCGGGCCCGGCCGGCACCCGCGCGCAGACCGGCGGCGGCACCGGTCAGGCGGTCGGCAGTGGTCAGGAGCGCGGAACGCACCTCGGCCGGCTCGGCGCCACGGCGGCCGAGCAGCACGGCGGCGACCCCTGCGACGTGGGCGGATGCGGGCGACGTACCGCTGACGAGGTCCCAGCCGCCCGGTACGGCCGCGAGGACCTCGGTGCCGGGCGCCACGAGGTCCGGCTTCAGGATCGTCGAGGTCGGGTCGCCGGCGTTGCTGAACGGCGCCACCCGCACCCGACCGCGCTCGACGCCGCGGGAGACCAGGCTGACCACGGGCCGGGTGCGGTGGCGGGCCCAGCGGAGGAGGCGACGCCCATCTGTCTCGGACAGGTGCACCGTCGGCACGCCGTGCAGGTCGGGGTCCGTCGAGCCGGGGCGGCGGTTGACCAGCACCATCCCGACGCCGCCGGCGAGTGCCACGGTCCGTGACTTCTCGACGCGGGCGCCGGCGCCCCGCCGGCAGACCACGACCGCGCCCGCGACCTCGGCAGCATCGAGGCTGCCGGCGAGGCAGTGCCGCGCTTCGTTCGTGGTGGCGCCCGGCGCGACCGCCCGGGAGCCGAGGACGAGAGGGGCAGGCCCGAGCGACCCGGTCGACGCCATCGCGCCGTGCAGCCGCCGGCGCCCGGCCACCACCTCGCCGGTCCGGTCCGCGCCGGTGGTCGCGCCGACGGTCACCACCCAGGGCGCCGGGTGCGCGGCGTACGTGCGGTCGGGCCGGTTGCCGGCCGCCGCGGTGACGACGATGCCCTGCTCGACGGCGCCGAGGAGGGCCCGCTCGACCGTGTCGATCTCGCCCGGGCCGCCCATGGAGAGGTTGAGGACGTCGACCCGGTCGGCGGTGGCCTGGTCTATCGCGGCGACGACATCGGCGGTCGCGCAGCCGTCGTCGGACGGGTCCGGCGCGCTCCAGCAGGCCTTGTACGCCGCCACGCGCGCCCGTGGGGCGACGCCGGCGAACCGACCGAGCCGCCTGCCGCCGGCCCGGACGGCCACGTCGGCGACGCCTGCGGCGATCGACGCCATCTGGGTGCCGTGACCGTCGGTGTCGAACGGCGAGAGCACGGCGGCCGCGCGGAGCCGGTCGGGTCCGAAGGCCTCGACGAAGTACTGCGCCCCCACGACCTTCGCGGTGCAGTCCGTCGCCGCCCAGCGCGGGTCGTCGGGCGCGTCGGCGCAGTCGCCACGGAACCGGTCGGACGTCACGCCGAGGGGCGCGGCGACGGAGAACGCCCGGCTGCCGGGGTCGATGCCGGTGTCGACGAAGCCGATCACCGTGCCCGCTCCCGACTTCGACCGGTTCGGGAGGCGGCCGGAGAGGCGGTCGGCGGGCCGGTTGGAGAGGTCGGTGTGTCCCGGTCCGGCTCCGGCGGGTGCCTGCGTGGCCGAGGCGAGCGGCACGACGGCGTCACGCTCGACGAGGGCGACCCGCGGATCGTCGGCGAGGATGCGCGCGTCGTCGGCGTCGAGCGCGACGGCGAACCCGTTGAGGGCGGTCGTCCAGCGGTAGACGGGCTCGGAGGCGTCGACGGTCGCCAGCACGTCGTCCTGCTCGGCGAGCAGGTCGTCGGCGGCGTCGGGCGCGTGGGCGGCGGGGCCGCGGAGTCCTGCTGTGCCCGGGCCCTCGAGCGTGACGAGGTAGAGGGCGGTGTCGGAGTCGTCGTCGGCGCGAGCGGCGGAGGTGGTCAGCGTGGTGACGCCGACGAGGCTGCTGAGGCCGAGGCCGAGGGCCAGGGCGGCAACGCGGCGACGCCGCGGGCGTCGTACGCCGTCCATCGTCGCTCCCTCCGAAGCCGCCGCTGCGTGCTCGGGGATGCCCGCACCGGCCGGAGCCGTTCATTGTGACGCACGGGACGGGTGGTGGGAAGTGTGGGTGACGTCCGGGGGTACCCGGTGCGGGCGGGCCGGAACTCGGTCGAGCCGGCGACCGTGGATGGCCTACGATTTGCCGTCGCGCACGATGACGGCGCGGACGAAGGCGAGGCGCAGCCGTACGACGCGGCGCGCCGATCGGAGAGAGGGCGAGTCGGTGCCGACTGGCAAGGTGAAGTGGTTCGACGCGGAGAAGGGCTTCGGGTTCCTCTCCCAACCCGACGGGCCGGACGTCTACGTCCACGCCGACGCGCTGCCCGCGGGCGTCTCCACGCTCAAGCCCGGCGCCCGCGTGGAGTTCGGGATCGCCCAGGGGCGGCGCGGTGAGCAGGCGCTGCAGGTCCGCGTGCTCGAGTCGCAGACCTCGGTCGCGCGCAACCAGTCCCACGCTCGCCGCAAGAAGCCCGAGGAGATGGTCCCGATCGTCGAGGACCTGATTCGCCTGCTCGACGGCGTCGGCGAGACCTACCGCCGCGGCCGCCACCCCGAGTCCCGGACCGCCAAGCCGGTCGCCAAGCTCCTCCGCGCCCTCGCCGACGAGCTGGAGCTCTAGCTAACGCGCAGGAGCAGGCGATTCGACCGGCTTGGTACGGCGCCCGCGGCCGCGACTGCCGAGCACGAAGACCGCCCACGCGCCGAGGACCACTGCGGCCACGGCCAGGCCGAACTGCGGCCACCAGGGCATCGCGATCCCGACGAAGCCGCCGACCACCCAGGCCAGCTGGAGGGTGGTGTCGCCACGTGCGAACGCGCTCGCGTGCGACCTCGAGGGGACGCCGGTCTGGATCGTGGAGTCCAGCGAGACCTTGGCGAGGTACTGCGTCAGGCCGGCGGTCAGGCCGAGCGCGACCAGCGGGATCAGGCTGTAGAAGACGGCCGTCACCGCCACCATCGCGATGTCGGCGAGCAGGGCGGCCACGACGGTGACGGCGGGGTTGATCTTCTTGGCCACGGAGGCCAGCACGATGCCCAGGGTGTTGCCGAGTCCGGCGCCGCCGATCACGAGCCCGATCAGCAGGGTGGTGCGGTCCTCCCAGCCCGGGATCGGCTCGGCCCGCAACAGGAACGCCATGTACATCGTCAGGAACCCCGACAGCCATCGCGGGCCGCAGTTGGCGCGGAGCGCGAACGCGACCTGCGGCGGGTTGCCGCGGCGGCGTCCGGTCGCGGCGTCGGTCCCCATCGGGGTCTCGCCCGCGGACGAGTCGACCTTCGCCGGCAGCACGATCGCGGCGACCGTGCCGAGCACGAACACCAGGAACGCGTAGCGGAGCGCCCACTCGGCGCCGAAGTACGCCGCCCCACCCGCCAGCGGGGCGGACAGGGACGCGCCGACCACGCCGGCCAGGGAGACGCGGCCGTTGGCCTTGACCAGGCTGATCTCAGCCGGGGCGAGCCGGGGTACGGCGGAAGCGCGCGTCACGCCGTACGCCTTGGACGCCACCAGGACACCCAGCGCGGCGGGGTAGAACCAGATCGACTCGTCGGCGATCGCCTGGGCGAGGACCCAGCACAGGAAGCCGCGGATCGCGAACGTCGCGCCGATCGCCCAGCGGCGACCGTGGCTGAACCGGTCGAGGAACGGCCCGATCAGCGGCGCCACGATCGCGAACGGCAGCATCGTCAGGCCGAGGAAGAGGGCGACCTGGTCGCGCGCGTCGCTGGTGGCGCCGGCGAAGAAGATGGTGCCGGCCAGTGCGATCGCGACCGCGGCGTCACCGGCGGCGTTGCACGCGTGGAGCTCGATGAGCCGGTTGAGGCCGGAGCGCTCGGCACCCTGTGCGCCGGCAGCGCGGCGGGCCTGGCGGAACGTGAACCGCCCGAACCGGCCGGTCGCCCGGAGCGCCCCGCCGACGCCGCGGGCCGTGGCGGCCGCGCCGCTGCCGAGGTTCTGCCCGACGGTGCGGCCGGTGGCCGGGTCGACCTGGTCCCTCGGCTGCGCCGGCGGGTCGTACGCGTCCTGGTCGAAGAAGCTGTCGTCCGGCCCGGGCGGGGGTGGAGGTGACGCGGACGAGGACCCGGGCGGGGGCGGAGGCGGCGGGTAGCCCGAGCCGGAGCCGCGCGGCGGGCCACCGGGCGGGGGCGGGGGGTCGCGACGCTCCGAGTTCACGGGCCTATCTTGCCTGTTCGCTCCCACCCCGGGGTGACGGGACCTGCCCCGATGAGGGATGCTGTGCCTCGTGTCCACGCTCGAGCGCAAGCTGACCGACGCCGTCGTCGCCGACGCCGTCGACCAGGCACGCGCGGCGCTGCTCGAGGACGTGCCGGCAGCGGACGTCGGCGAGCACCTCGGCCGCCACGTCGACGGGCTGCGGGTGGTCACCCACCTCTTCGCCTGCACCCGCAAGGGGTACGCCGGGTGGCACTGGGCGACGACCCTGACCCGCGCCTCGCGGCAGCGCAAGGTCACCGTCGTGGAGGTCGTCCTGCTCCCGGGCACCGACGCGCTCGTCGCCCCGCCCTGGGTGCCCTACCGCGAGCGGCTCCGCCCTGGCGACCTGTCACCGGGTGACCTGCTGCCGGTCTCCGACGACGACCCGCGCCTGGTGCCGACGTACTCCTTCGGCGACGACCCGCTCGATGCCGACGCGAAGGCTCAGATCCGCACCGTCGCCAAGGATCTCGGCCTCGGCCGCGCCCGCACGCTCTCGCCGGAGGGACGCGACGCTGCCGCCCAGCGGTGGTACGACGGTGACGCCGGCCCCGACGCCGCGATCGCCCGCTCGGCGCCGGACAGCTGCAGCACCTGTGGCTTCCTGGTCCGGTTGGCCGGACCGCTGTCGGAGGTGTTCGGGGTGTGCGCCAACGGCGACGCCAACGACGACGGGCGCGTCGTGTCGTTCGACCACGGGTGCGGCGCCCACTCCGAGGTGCGGCTGAGCAAGCGGCACACGCCGGTGCCCCCGGCCCCGCCCGCGCTCGACACCATCGGGGTCGACGAGATCGAGCTCTTCTGAGCTGTTTGGCGCTCCGCGCTCGCGGCCGGGAAGCGTCCCAGGCCGCGGTCGGCCGGCGGACCGACCCGGGCGAGCGCTCCGCGCATGCCGCCTCCGGCGGCGCCGTCGCGACCTGATCTGCCGGCGCTCCGCGCTCGCGGCCGGGAAGCGTCCCAGGCCGCGGTCGGCCGGCGGGCCGACCCGGGCGTGCGCTCCGCGCATGCCGCCTCCGGCGGCGCCGTCGCGACCTGATCTGCCGGCGCTCCGCGCTCGCGGCCGGGAAGCGTCCCAGGCCGCGGTCGGCCGGCGGGCCGACCCGGGCGAGCGCTCCGCGCATGCCGCCTCCGGCGGCGCCTTCGCGACCTGATCTGCCGGCGCTCCGCGCTCGCGGCCGGGAAGCGTCCCAGGCCGCGGTCGGCCGGCGGGCCGACCCGGGCGAGCGCTCCGCGCATGCCGCCTCCGGCGGCGCCGTCGCGACCTGATCTGCCGGCGCTCCGCGCTCGCGGCCGGGAAGCGTCCCAGGCCGCGGTCGGCCGGCGGGCCGACCCGGGCGAGTGCTCCGCGCCGGTAGGAACCTGCGCAGGTAAGGAGCCGACCGGCGTCCGTCAGGCCTGCTCGTCGGATGCGTCGCGCTCGGCGCGGTAGCGCCTCCGGCGGCGGCAGTACTCCAGGCCGAGCATGCCGAGACCGACGCCGGCCAGGCACATCCACAGCAGCCAGGTCCGGCCGTCCTCCTCGAGCCGGCCGTAGAACGGCAGCAGTCCGAGGAACGCGAGGAAGAACAGTCCGGTTCCGACCTGCACCGTCCGCACGCCGTCGACGTCGAGCGGCTCGACGGGAGCGATGAGATAGGTGCGGTTGCCGATCTCGTGCTTGGTCGGCTGTTCGTCCCGGAGCTCCACGCATTGATCGTACGTCGCCGTCCGCTGCCCGCCGCCCGCCGGCTGGTGCGCCCGGCGATAGCCCGCGAGCTCGCTCGGTCGTGTGCCTGAGTGCGGTCGCCTTCGGTGACAGGCACACGACCCGGTGCCCGCCCTCGGGGCCGGGAAGTCAGGTCGTGTGTCTGAGAACGGACCGTATCGCGGGTTGTGGGGCGCATCCGCCCCAGCGTCGCCGGATCGCCCGGTCGCGCGGCAATGAGTCGTGTGTCTGAGAACGGCCCATGGCGAGTTGTGGGGCACACGACCCAGAGGCGCGCGGCTACCGGCGCTCGACGCGCGTGCGATCACCGGCTCTCAGCCACACGACCCGCCCCGGTGCAGCGGCGTCAGGCACACGACCCGCCCCCGTGCAGCGGTGTCAGGCACCCGACCCGTCACCGCCCGCTCCCGGGCACACGTCCGGCACACCCGGCGGACGCACGCTCCGCCGGGTGTCGTCGTGGCTCAATACGTTCCGGTCCGCGCTCGCAAGCTCGTTCGCCGGCCGCCCGGCGTCACCGGGTCTCGATACGCCTGATCCCGGGCTCGCAATCTCGCCCTGGCGGCTGCTACTCCCGACCTCCTCGCTTACCACGCCGCCCGCTCGCAGGCTCGCGGCCTGCCCTGCTCGGGAGGAATACTTAGCAACGGTAATGACTTACGCTAAGGACATGCCGACACCCGAGAAGACCGTGCGCACCAACGCCGGGCTCGCCAGCGAGCTCCGGCTGTCGGTCATGCGACTGCGCCGGCGGTTGGCCGTCGAGCGCGACCCCGCCAACGAGCTGAGCATGGGCGCGATGGCGGTGCTCGGGGCGCTCTACCGCAACGGCGAGCTCAGCATCGGTGAGCTCGCGGCGCACGAGCGGGTGCAGCCACCGAGCATGACCCGCACCGTCACCTGCCTGGTCACCGAGGGGTACGTCGAACGGCACGCCCACGCGACGGACGGCCGGCAGGTGGTCGTGCGCCTGACCGACACCGGCCGCGAGCGGCTCCTCGCCGACCGGGCCCGCCGCGACGCGTGGCTGTCCCGGCGGCTCGGTGAGCTGACCGCCGACGAGCGCGCCGTACTCCGCGCGGCAGCGCCCCTCCTGCAACGCCTGGCCCAGGCCGACTGACCGACCACCGACCGACCGCCAGACCCCGAGGAGTCCACCACGAGTCCCACGTTCCGATCCCTCGCCCACCACAACTACCGCCTCTACCTCGCCGGCAGCGTCGTCTCCAACGTCGGCACGTGGATGCAGCGCGTCGCCCAGGACTGGCTGGTCCTCACGATCCCCGGCAACGGCGGAACCGAGCTCGGCCTCACCACCGGGCTGCAGTTCCTGCCGATCCTGCTGCTGTCGCCGTACGCCGGCGTCGTTGCCGACCGCTTCCCCAAGCGCCGGCTGCTGCAGCTCACCCAGGCCACGATGGCCATCGCCGCGCTCGCCCTCGGGGTGATCGCCGCGCTGGGCGTCGCGGAGACCTGGCACGTCTACGCCCTCGCCTTCGCGTTCGGCATCGGCGCGGCCTTCGACGCCCCGGCGCGGCAGGCGTTCGTCTCCGAGATGGTCGGCCCCGACGACGTCACCAACGCCGTCGGCCTCAACTCCGCCGCGTTCAACACCGCGCGCATCGTCGGTCCCGCGCTCGCCGGCGTGCTGATCGGCCTGCTCGGCGGCGGCATGAGCGCCACCGGCTGGGTGATCCTGCTCAACGCGGTCTCCTACGTCGCCGTCATCGCCCAGCTCGAGCGGATGGACACCCGCGCCCTCCTCACGCCGAAGCCGGCGGCGCGGCGCCGCGGCATGCTGCTCGAAGGCGTCCGCTACGTCGCGGGTCAGCCGAAGATGCTGCTGATCCTCGTCGTGGTCTTCTTCGCCGGCACTTTCGGCATGAACTTCCAGATGACGTCCGCCCTGATGGCGACCGAGGAGTTCGGCAAGGGCGCCGGCGAGTTCGGCCTGCTCGCGTCGGCGCTGGCGGTCGGATCGCTGTCGGGTGCGCTGCTGGCGGCCCGTCGCCCGAAGGTGCGGCTCCGGCTGCTGCTCGGGGCGGCCGCGGGCTTCGGGATCGCGGAGATCGTGGCCGGCCTGCTGCCGTCGTACGTCTCCTTCATGCTGTTCGTCCCGCTGATCGGCCTGGCGACCATCACCCTGCTCAACTCCGCGAACGCGACGTTGCAGGTCGAGTCCGACCCCGCCTTCCGGGGCCGGGTGATGGCGCTCTACATGACGATCGTGATGGGCGGTACGCCGCTGGGCGCGCCCGTCATCGGCTGGGTCGGCGAGAGGTACGGCGCCCGCTGGACCCTCCTCGTGGGCGGCGCCCTCGTCCTCGTCGGCCTCGCGCTCGCCCTCGTCGTGCATGCGCTGGCACAGCGCCGAACCGGTCAGCGGACGGCGTCGATCTCCACGACGACGTCTGCCGCCGCCCGGGTCGCGGCGACCCGTTCGGCGTTGGCCTCGTCGCTGCGGTCGACCCACGCGCGCGCCGCGGAGGGGGACTTGCCGAAGCGGACGTGGCGCGCGATGAGCCGTTCGCGGCGCACGGAGGGGTCGAGGTCGACGTACCAGACCTCGGCGAGCAGCGGCCGCACCGACTCCCAGCCCTCGGAGCCGAGCAGCAGGTAGTTGCCCTCGGTCACCACCAGCCGCGCGGCCGGCTCGATCGCGACGGCAGCGGCGATCGGCTGCTCGAGCTCGCGCTCGAAGCCGGGCGCGAAGAGCGTGCGGTCGGGCCGCTCGCACAGCCGGGTCAGCGCGGCGACGTACCCGTCGACGTCGAAGGTGTCCGGAGCGCCCTTGCGGTCCCGGCGCCCGAGCCGCTCGAGCTGCACGTCGGCCAGGTGGAAGCCGTCCATCGGCAGGTGCGCGACCGCCCCCGGCCCGAGTCCCCCGATGCCGTCCGACGCGCGCAGCCGGTCGAGCAGCACGTCGGTCAGGGTCGACTTCCCGGCCCCCGGCGCTCCGGTGATGCCGAGCAGTCGCCGCCCGGGCCCGGCCGCCAGCGCCCGGGCCCGGTCCAGCAGCTCCGGCAGCGAGGCGAGGACGGGCGGGCCCGGTGTCAGCATGGCCCCAGTCTCTGGGATGCTGCGACACATGAGCACCTCGGTGGCCTCGGGCTCGTCCGTCGACCGGTTCTTCAAGATCTCCGAACGCGGCTCCAGCGTCGGCCGCGAGGTCCGGGGCGGCGTCGTCACCTTCTTCACGATGGCCTACATCGTCGTGCTCAACCCGCTGATCCTCGGGTTCGCGCCGGACGTGGACGGGCAGTTCCTCGGGGGCGGCGACGCGCCGAACCTCCCGGCGATCGCGGCAGGTACGGCGCTGGTGGCCGGCGTGCTGACGATCCTGATGGGGCTGGTCGCCAACTACCCGCTCGCGCTCGCCACCGGGCTCGGTCTGAACGCCTTCCTCGCCTTCGCGATCGCGAGCCAGATGACCTGGGCCGACGCGCTCGGTCTCGTGGTCATCGAGGGTGTGGTGATCCTGGTGCTGGTGCTCACCGGTTTCCGCACCGCGGTCTTCCACGCGGTGCCGGCGCAGCTCAAGGTGGCGATCTCGGTCGGGATCGGGCTGTTCATCGCGCTGATCGGCTTCGTCGACGCCGGTTTCGTCCGCCGGATCCCCGACGCCGCGAAGACCACCGTGCCCGTGCAGCTCGGCGACGGGGGACAGCTCAGCGGGTGGCCGGTCCTCGTGTTCGTGTTCGGGCTGCTGCTGGTCGTCGGCCTCTGGGTGCTCAAGGTGCGCGGCGCGATCCTGATCTCGATCCTGCTGACCACCGCCGTCGCCGTCCTCGTCGAGGCCGTCGGCAAGCTCGGTCCGGCCGCGGTCGACCCCGGCGGGTGGAGCCTCACGGTGCCCGCCCTGCCCGACGACCTTCCCGAGGACCTGGTCGCCACCCCGGACTTCGCGACGCTCGGTGAGTTCTCGCTCCTGGGCTCCTTCGAGCAGGTCGGTGTCGTGTCCGCGCTGCTGCTGGTGTTCACCCTGCTGCTCGCCGACTTCTTCGACACCATGGGCACGATGACGGCCATCGGCGCCGAGGCCGGCCTGCTCGACGAGGAGGGCAAGCCGCCGCACACCGAGCGGATCCTCGTGGTCGACTCGCTCGCGGCGGCCGCGGGTGGCGCGGCGGGAGTCTCGTCGAACACCTCCTACATCGAGTCCGCCGCCGGCGTGGGGGAGGGCGCTCGCACCGGGCTCGCCTCGGTGGTCACCGGTCTGCTGTTCCTCGCGACGATCGTGTTCGCGCCGCTGGTCGCGATGGTGCCCTCGGAGGCCGCCGTGCCGGCTCTGGTCCTCGTGGGCTTCTTGATGATGCAGCAGGTGCGGACCATCGACTGGGACGACGTGGAGATCGCGATCCCCGCGTTCCTGACCATCGTGCTGATGCCGTTCACCTACTCGATCTCGGTCGGGATCGGCGCGGGATTCCTGTCCTACGTCTTCATCAAGGTGGTGCGGGGGCGGGTCCGCGAGGTGCACCCGCTGCTCTGGATCGTCGCGGCGCTGTTCGTCGTCTACTTCGCGATCAGCCCGCTCACCGGCTGGCTCACCTGAGGTGGTCCCGCGGGCGCTCCGGACGCCTGCTGCGCCATTTTGACCGTGCCATGGGCGGCCGGTAATCTCGCTCTTCGTGTCTGGGACACCCGGACACGTCGCGCGTGCCCGGAAACAGCGGCAAGAGTCGGCCCCGAGACGGGCGCACCATCACGGCACAACAGCTTCGAGCAACACCCCGTGCCCGGCAGAGCGCCGGCACTGAGAGCGACAGGAAAGGGAACCACCAGGTGCCCACCATCAATCAGTTGGTCCGCAAGGGCCGCCAGGACAAGGTGTCCAAGAACAAGACGCCTGCCCTGAAGGGTTCGCCCCAGCGACGCGGTGTGTGCACCCGCGTCTACACCACCACCCCGAAGAAGCCGAACTCCGCCCTCCGCAAGGTCGCCCGCGTGCGCCTGTCGAGCGGCGTCGAGGTCACTGCCTACATCCCGGGTGAGGGTCACAACCTCCAGGAGCACTCGATCGTGCTCGTCCGCGGCGGTCGTGTGAAGGACCTGCCCGGTGTTCGCTACAAGGTCATCCGCGGCGCCCTGGACACCCAGGCCGTGAAGAACCGCAAGCAGGCGCGTAGCCGCTACGGCGCGAAGAAGGAGAAGAGCTGATATGCCGCGCAAGGGCCCCGCTCCGAAGCGACCTCTCGACGTCGACCCGGTCTACGGGTCGCAGCTGGTCACCCAGCTCGTGTCGAAGGTGCTGCAGGACGGCAAGAAGCAGGTCGCGCAGCGCATCGTCTACTCCGCGCTCGAAGGCACCCGCGACAAGACCGGCACCGACCCGGTTCTCACCCTCAAGCGCGCGCTGGACAACGTCCGCCCCGCGATCGAGGTCAAGTCCCGCCGCGTCGGCGGTGCGACGTACCAGGTCCCGATCGAGGTCAAGGGCAACCGCGGCACCACGCTCGCGCTCCGCTGGCTGGTCGGCTACGCCTCCGAGCGTCGCGAGAAGACCATGAGCGAGCGTCTGATGAACGAGATCCTCGACGCGTCCAACGGTCTCGGTGCGGCTGTCAAGAAGCGCGAGGACACCCACAAGATGGCCGAGTCCAACAAGGCATTCGCCCACTACCGCTGGTGACCTACGGCGGGGGCCCGCACCCGGGTCCCCGCCGACCCGGCTATCCCTCATCCACGTCCCATAGCTAAGGAACGCTGACTCACGTGGCAGTCGACATCACGACGGACCTGAACGTCGTCCGCAACATCGGCATCATGGCGCACATCGACGCCGGCAAGACCACCACCACCGAGCGCATCCTCTTCTACACCGGCATCACCTACAAGATCGGTGAGGTCCACGAGGGTGCGGCCACGATGGACTGGATGGAGCAGGAGCAGGAGCGCGGCATCACCATCACGTCCGCCGCGACGACCTGCTGGTGGAAGGGCCACCAGATCAACATCATCGACACCCCCGGCCACGTGGACTTCACGGCCGAGGTGGAGCGCTCGCTGCGCGTCCTCGACGGTGCGGTCGCGGTGTTCGACGGTGTCGCCGGCGTCGAGCCGCAGACGATGACGGTGTGGCGTCAGGCCAACAAGTACGCCGTGCCGCGGATGTGCTTCGTCAACAAGCTCGACCGCACGGGCGCGGACTTCTTCCGTTGCGTCGACATGATGGTCGAGCGCCTCAACTCCACCCCGCTGGTCCTGCAGCTCCCGATCGGTGCCGAGTCCGACTTCATCGGCGTCGTCGACCTGGTCGGGATGCGAGCGCTGGTGTGGCGGGGCGAGACCACGATGGGCGAGGACTACGCCGTCGAGGAGATCCCGGCCGAGCTGGCCGACCAGGCCGCCGAGTACCGCGAGAAGCTGCTCGAGACGCTGTCCGAGGCCGACGACGAGATCATGGAGAAGTACCTCGACGAGGGCGAGTTCACCGTCGAGGAGCTCGAGGCCGCGATCCGTCGCGCCACCCTGGCCGACAAGCTCAACCCGGTCCTGTGCGGCACCGCGTTCAAGAACAAGGGCGTGCAGCCCCTGCTCGACGCGGTCGTCAACTACCTCCCGTCGCCGCTCGACGTCGACGCGATCATCGGTCACTCCGTCAAGGACGAGAACGAGGAGATCAAGCGCCTCCCGTCCGACGACGAGCCGTTCTCCGGTCTGGCCTACAAGATCGCGACCGACCCGCACCTCGGCAAGCTGATCTACGTCCGGGTCTACTCCGGCAAGCTCGAGGCCGGTTCGACCGTGGTCAACTCGGTCAACGGCCGCAAGGAGCGGATCGGCAAGGTCTACCAGATGCACGCCAACAAGCGTGAGGAGATCGCGTCGGTCGGCGCCGGCCAGATCGTGGCCGTCATGGGCCTCAAGGACACCAAGACCGGACACACCCTGTCCGACCCGCAGAACCAGGTGATCCTGGAGTCGATGACGTTCCCGGCCCCGGTGATCGAGGTCGCGATCGAGCCCAAGACCAAGAGCGACCAGGAGAAGCTCGGTACGGCGATCCAGCGCCTCTCCGACGAGGACCCGACCTTCACCGTCAAGAGCGACGAGGAGACCGGGCAGACCATCATCGCCGGCATGGGCGAGCTCCACCTGGAGATCCTGGTCGACCGGATGAAGCGCGAGTTCCGGGTCGAGGCGACCGTCGGCAAGCCGCAGGTCGCCTACCGCGAGACCGTCCGCAAGGAGGTCGCGAAGCACAGCTACACCCACAAGAAGCAGACCGGTGGGTCGGGCCAGTTCGCGAAGGTCATCGTCACCCTCGCGCCGAACGTCGACCCGGAGACCGGCCTCGGCGCCGGCTACGAGTTCATCAACAACGTGTCCGGTGGTCGCGTGCCGAAGGAGTACATCCCTTCGGTCGACCAGGGCGGTCGCGAGGCCATGGAGTTCGGCGTCCTCGCCGGCTACCCGATGGTCGACGTCAAGTACACGCTCGAGGACGGCGCCTACCACGACGTCGACTCCTCCGAGCTGGCGTTCAAGATCGCCGGTCTGCAGGCCTTCAAGGAGGCCGCCCGGATGGCCAAGCCGGTCCTGCTCGAGCCGATGTTCGCCGTCGAGGTCACCACGCCGGACGGCTTCCTCGGCACGGTGATCGGCGACATCAACAGCCGTCGCGGTCAGATCCGCGCGCAGGAGGAGCGTCACGGCGACATCGTCGTGAGTGCCCTCGTGCCGCTGTCCGAGATGTTCGGGTACGTTGGCGACCTGAGGTCCAAGACCTCCGGGCAGGCGTCGTACTCGATGGAGTTCGACTCGTACGCCGAGGTTCCCACGAACATCGCCGACGAGATCATCAAGAAGGCGCGCGGCGAGTAATCGCCGTACGACCCTCGGCACCACCACATTTGGCTTCGGCCAGCACTGTACGAGTCAAGTAGGAAATCACACCAGGAGGAGCCCCAGTGGCTAAGGCGAAGTTCGAGCGGACCAAGCCGCACGTGAACATCGGCACGATCGGTCACATCGACCACGGCAAGACCACGCTGACCGCGGCGATCACCAAGGTCCTGCACGACAAGCTTCCGGCGCTCAACGAGGCCTCGGCGTTCGAGGACATCGACAAGGCTCCCGAGGAGCGCCAGCGCGGTATCACCATCTCGATCGCGCACGTGGAGTACCAGACCGAGGCGCGCCACTACGCGCACGTCGACTGCCCGGGTCACGCGGACTACATCAAGAACATGATCACCGGTGCCGCGCAGATGGACGGCGCGATCCTCGTGGTCGCCGCGACCGACGGCCCCATGCCGCAGACCCGTGAGCACGTGCTGCTCGCGCGCCAGGTCGGCGTGCCGGCCCTGGTCGTCGCGCTCAACAAGTGCGACATGGTCGACGACGAGGAGCTCATCGAGCTCGTCGAGATGGAGGTGCGCGAGCTCCTCTCCGAGTACGAGTTCGACGGCGACGACATCCCGGTCGTGCGCGTTGCCGCCTTCCCGGCGCTGCAGGGCGACGAGAAGTGGGGCGACTCGATCATGGAGCTCATGGACGCCGTGGACGAGTCCATCCCGACGCCCGAGCGTGAGACGGACAAGCCGTTCCTCATGCCCGTCGAGGACGTCTTCACCATCACCGGTCGTGGCACCGTGATCACGGGCCGCATCGAGCGGGGCATCGTGAAGGTCAACGAGGAGGTCGAGATCGTCGGCATCCGCCCAGGCTCGATGAAGTCCACGGTCACCGGCGTCGAGATGTTCCGCAAGCTGCTCGACGAGGGCCAGGCCGGTGAGAACGTCGGTCTGCTGCTCCGTGGCACCAAGCGCGAGGACGTCGAGCGCGGCATGGTCGTCATCAAGCCGGGCACCACGACCCCGCACACCAACTTCGAGGCCTCGGTCTACATCCTCTCGAAGGAGGAGGGCGGCCGTCACACGCCGTTCTTCAACAACTACCGTCCGCAGTTCTACTTCCGCACGACGGACGTGACCGGCGTCGTGACCCTCCCCGAGGGCACCGAGATGGTCATGCCGGGTGACAACACCGAGATGTCGGTCGAGCTCATCCAGCCCATCGCGATGGACGAGGGCCTGCGGTTCGCGATCCGTGAGGGTGGCCGCACCGTCGGCGCCGGCCGGGTCACGAAGATCACGAAGTGACCTGCTGACCAAACAGAAGCCCCCCGAGCCGCTAGGCGAGGGGGGCTTCTGCTTTGGTCAGCAGATCCTTCTGCTGCGGGAGCGGAGCCGACTCGGCGGAAACTCTGTTTCCGCGAGCGCAGCGAGCCCCTCCGGAGTTTGCGCCGTGTCGGCGACCCGTCCGCGGCGCGCGACCATCGCGGCACGACTCCTGCGCCCGCAGGTGCCGCTACTTGGTGTGACGCCGACTCCGTCGGGCATGATCTCCCCGTGACCGAGCCCCAGCCCCCGCAGAACCCGTACCACCCCGCAGGCGGTCAGCCGACGCCGTACGGCTACCGCGTCGCCCCCGACCACCCGCAGGCCACGACGATCCTGGTGCTCGGCATCCTCGGCATGGCGCTGTGCCAGATCGTCGCGCCCTTCGCCTGGGTGATGGGCGGTCGCGCGCGCCGGGAGATCAAGGAGTCGGGCGGCACCATCGGCGGCGAGACCCAGGTGACCATCGGATGGGCGCTCGGCATCGCGGGCTCGGTGATGTTGATCCTCGGACTGCTGTTCGTGCTGGTCTACGTCGTGATCATCGTGATCTTCATCGGTGGCACCGCCGCCTCGGCGACCTACTGATCTGGTGGAGGAGCGCGACCAGTCTCCCGGAGTCCCTCCCGCACGGCCGCACCACAAGCTGACCGAGGACGGCCGCCGGATGCGGGAGGTTCTCACCTACTCCCGCCGCGGCAGCCGGTTCACACCACTCCAGGCAGAGGCGTGGGTCGCCCACCACGAGGAGTGGGTGATTCCCGACGAGGCCGTCGACCGCCCGGGCTTCTCCTTCGACACCTGGTTCGGCCGCGGGTCGGAGGACCGCGACGGCCTGGTCGTGGAGATCGGCTCCGGGATCGGGGAGGCCACCGCCGCGCTGGCCGCCACGCGGCCGTCGTACGACGTGCTCGCGTTCGAGGTCTGGCGTCCGGGGGTCGCGGCGACCCTGGGCAGGCTCGCGGAGGCCGGCGCCGGCAACGTGCGTCTGTGCGGGGTGGACGCGGTGTGGTCGGTCGAGCACCTGTTGGCTCCGGGGAGCGTCGCCGAGCTGTGGACGTTCTTCCCCGACCCCTGGCACAAGGCGCGCCACCACAAGCGACGGCTGGTCAACCCTGAGTTCGCGGCCCTGGTCGCCACCCGGCTGCGGCCGGGCGGCGTGTGGCGGCTCGCCACCGACTGGGCCGACTACGCCCGGCAGATGGTCGAGGTGCTCGATGCCGAGCCGGCGTTCGACGGCGGCGTCGTCGAGCGTTGGGACGAGCGGCCGGTGACCAGGTTCGAGCGCAAGGGCGTCGCGGCCGGCCGCTCCATCACCGACCTCTGCTACCGCCGCGCCTGATGCCGGGCGGCCGTATGTTGCGGCTACGTGACGTTCATCCACAGGTTCGGCGTGTCGCTGCTACCGGACGTGTAGGCGGCGTACTTTCACTCGTATTGGCGGGTGGGGAAGCCCGCCATATCGGGAGGCCCGTTCGTGGACGTTCACGACAGAATCGCCCGGCCCGGGCGGCAGGGGAGTAGTCCCTGCCGCGCCGTCCGGGTGAGGAGGCGCCGGCACTCCGGCGTTCGGGTAGACCATGCCGCAGGGCATGCCGGCGTCCCGGTCCATCAGTTGAGCTGAGGGCCGGGCGTGGGTGCACGCGCGGTCTGTGAGGTGTCACGTGTCGTCCTCCACGCCCGAGACCGCCGTCAGCCCCGACCTCAGCGAGGCCCCCGCGACCAGCGGGACCGCCACGCCCGGCAGCGGTCGTCGTACCTATGTCCTGGACACCAGCGTCCTGCTGGCCGACCCCGGTGCTCTGCGCCGGTTCGCCGAGCACGAGGTGGTCCTCCCCGTCGTCGTGATCACCGAGCTGGAAGGCAAGCGGCACCACCCCGAGCTGGGCTTCTTCGCGCGCAGCGCGCTGCGGATGCTCGACGAGATGCGGGTCAGCCACGGCCGCCTCGACACGCCCGTCCCCGTCGGGGACGAGGGCGGGTCGATCCGGGTCGAGCTCAACCACACCGACGCTGCCTCGTTGCCCTCGGGCTTCCGGTTGGGCGACAACGACACGCGGATCCTGGCGGTCGCACGCAACCTCGCGGACGAGGGCCACGACGTCACGCTGGTCTCCAAGGACCTGCCGCTGCGGATCAAGGCGTCGGCGGTCGGCCTGGACGCCCAGGAGTACCGCGGCGAGGCGATCTCGGACTCCGACGCCGGCTACTCGGGCATGGCCGAGCTCGAGGTCGCGGCGGCCGAGCTCGACGAGCTGTACGACGACGGCACGCTCGACCTCGAGGTGGCACGGGACATGCCGTGCCACCAGGGGCTGGTGCTGCTCTCCGACCGGGGTACGGCGCTGGGCCGGGTCGGCCCGGACAAGCAGGTGCACCTGGTGCGGGGCGACCGGGAGGCGTTCGGGATCCACGGTCGCAGCGCCGAGCAGCGGATCGCGCTGGAGATGCTGCTCGACCCCGAGGTCGGGATCGTGTCGCTCGGCGGGCGCGCCGGCACCGGCAAGTCGGCGATGGCGCTCTGCGCGGGTCTCGAGGCGGTGATGGAGCGGCGGCAGCACAAGAAGGTCGTCGTCTTCCGGCCGTTGTTCGCCGTGGGCGGGCAGGAGCTCGGCTACCTCCCCGGTTCGGAGTCGGAGAAGATGTCGCCCTGGGCGCAGGCGGTGTTCGACACCCTCGGCGCGCTGACCTCCCGCGAGGTGGTCGAGGAGATCCTCGACCGGGGCATGCTCGAGGTGCTGCCACTGACCCACATCCGGGGCCGGTCGCTGCACGACTCGTTCGTGATCGTCGACGAGGCGCAGTCGCTGGAGCGCAACGTGCTGCTGACCGTGCTGTCGCGGATCGGCGCCAACTCCAAGGTGGTGCTGACCCATGACGTCGCGCAGCGCGACAACCTCCGGGTCGGGCGGCACGACGGCGTCGTCGCGGTCGTGGAGAAGCTCAAGGGCCACCCGCTCTTCGCGCACGTCACGCTGACCCGGTCCGAGCGGTCGCCGATCGCGGCGCTGGTGACCGAGATGCTGGAGAACGTCGTCGTCTGAGGCCGGGGAGCGAGGCACGAGCGGGTCCGGCCGAAGCGACCATCGAGGTCGTCGTCTAGCGGGAGTCGTCTCGAAAACCGGGGGCGCGAGAGGGTCGGGTCCGCGCGCCGGCGTCGGCTCAGCTGGCGCCGGCGAGCTCCGCGCAGATCGCGCCGTGCAGGCGACCCCAGTTGTCGATGCCGTCAGATCCGTCGTGTGCCAGACGGCGGGAACACTGACGGATGAGGTCGCGGCGGGCCTCCGGCTCCAGCCCCAACGCTGAGAGGTCGGCGCCGAACAGGAACACGTAGAGCCGGGGCTCGCTCCGCGCGTAGTCCGTGTAGGTGGCTGCGGGATCGTCGTCGGCGTCCAGCGTCGCCAGCAGTGCGGAGGCGGCTTCGGCGTACAACGCGTTGATCAGGCCCTGGCGGCTGCGGAACTTGCTGTAGAGGCACATCGTCGACCGACCGCCGGCGGCAGCGAGACGGCGCGCGGACAGCTCGCCCGTCCCCTCGCTCCGGATCAGGTCGAGGCCACCGCTGACGAGCTGCTCCGCGATCGAGCTCCCAACTGCGTCGTCCGGCTCCCACGAGGGGTCTGTCGGGGACCGGTCGGCTGGCTGCGACCTCGTCTGGTCCGTCTGCTTGCTTTTCTGCGCCACACCACGGACTATAACAAGCGTTATCAATAACGCACGTTATCAACGGAGGCGTCATGTCCCAGTTCGTTCACACACGTTCCGGCGGGGTCGCTGCAGCCGCGCCCGCTCTGACCTCACCGACCGCGCTGCGCGTCGCGGCGGCAGCAGGCTTCGCCAGTGCGGCGATCCTGCTCCTCAACGCCGCCAAGCGGGCCGACCTGGTGCCGACCTCGGCCCTCACCCAGCTCGTCGCACCCCTGGCGCAGGGCTTGGCGATCGTGTTCGTCGTCGGACTGGCCGGCAGGGCGCTGCGCAAGGGCGGATGGGTCGCGACCGCGGCGCTGTCGCTGAACGTGCTGGCGCTCGCGACGCTCGTGGGTGTGGAGTTCGTCATCAACCTGGTGTTCCTTGAGGTCGAGCCCAGCCTCGTGACCGCGCTGCGGGCATCCGCACTCGGCACCGCGTTCACGGTCGCGTCGGTGACGTTCCTGCTCGCGACCTGGCTGTTCGTCGCAGTCCTTCTCGGCACGGAGGTGCCGCGGGTGCCGCTCGCCCTCTATGCCCTCGCCGCGGCACCGATCGCCCTCCGCGCGTTTGTCCCGGAGGCGGCACTGCAGGTCGGCCTGGTCGGACTGGCGGTTGCGATCTTTTCGATGGCGCTCTGGCTGTGCCGCCACGCCGAGGGCTGGGCGGACCGACGCGGGGCGCGCTGGGCGAGAACGGGCGGAAACGGCCTCCTGTGACCGGTGTGACACCTGTGGTGAGGAGTGGGCCACACAGGCCCTGACCTGCGCGTTCCCGTTTTGCATGCCGCGGGGGTGTCAGGGCAGGGTGGTCGGGTCGCCAGCGGCGTCGACGACGGAGTCGGCCCTCTCGGAGGGCGACCTGACCCGGACGTCGATCATCGGATTCAACCTTGACGAAGCCCGTTCTGCCCGCGCCCAAACACCGCGGAGCATCCCGTAATGCCCATCTCCAGGAAGCACCCCGCAAGGCCGTCCGCAACGCGGTCGTCCTGTCGTCGGTCGCTCTCGCCGTCGACCGGCCTCGCCGTCGGCGCCGGCATGCTCGAGAAGTCCCCGGACGTCGCGGGTGCCGCGGCCGACCTCGACGGCGCGCTGGGACGCGGCGACGCCGGTGCCGAGCAGGCCGCCGTCGACCTCGGCGAGCGCGCCCCGATCCTGTCCCGTGACGACCAGCGCGGTGCCGCAGATCCCGCGAAGCGAGCCGGACTCGTCGACGGTGACCCTGCCGCGATGACCGAGACCCGGAGCCTGTCGCAGTCCGACCCCGAGGACATCGCGATGGCCCTGCTCTCCGACTTCGGCTGGAGCAGTGACCAGTTCGGTTGCCTCGACTCGCTGTACACCCGCGAGTCCAACTGGAACGTCTACGCCGACAACCCGACGTCGTCGGCGTACGGCATCCCGCAGGCGCTGCCCGGGTCGAAGATGTCGTCGGCCGGTGCGGACTGGGCCACCAACCCGGTCACCCAGATCACCTGGGGCCTGGGCTACATCCAGGACCGCTACGGCAGCCCCTGCGGCGCCTGGGGTCACAGCCAGTCCCACGGCTGGTACTGAGTCAATTCGGGCCGAGCGTGTCGCATACGGGGCTTCGCCCCGTGCCGCTTCGCGGCCGTGCGACACGCTGCCGGCCGCGCGGTCGGGGCTCGCTCGGTCTGAGGTTGCCTGGCGTCCTCGACGGAGTGGGATGGGCCGAGCGCGCCGCGGTTGATGCTCGCTCTGGCGTGAGGCTGTTGGGCGGCCTGCGGGTCGGCGCGTGGACACGCCGATTCCTCCGCTCCGGTCGCTCGTGCCTCGCTCCCTGCGCTCCGTCGCTCGGCGTGCCCACGACACCCGACGGCGGTGGCGTGGTGCGCGAGCGCGTCGCTCCTTCGTCGCGCCGCGCTGCCGCGCCGCGGTTGATGCTCGCTCTGACGGTGACGCTGTCGGCCCTGTCTTGGCCGGCGGGTGTCTGATGGTTCCATGATCGTCATCCAACTTCTCGGGCTGCTGCTGATCGGCGTGGTCATCGGGGTGCTCGCGCGGATCCTCCGGCCCGGTCGGCACAAGCTCGGCATGGGCGTCACGGTCGCCGTCGGCGTGATCTCGGCGCTGATCGGCGGGTTCATCGTCAAGGCGTTCGACAAGGGCAGCTGGGACGAGCTGAACTTCTGGGGCTTCGTCGTCGCGCTGGGCCTCGCGATCATCCTCGTTCCGCTGGCCGAGGGCGTCGCCGGCAACGACAAGCGTGGCTGAGGCGGATACGCCGGACGCGCCCGCCGACCACCGGCAGGACCGGGTCGGAAGCGCCCTCGCCGGGACCAACCCGACCGTCCTGCGCAGGATGCGCGCCGGCTTCGCCGTGATCGGCGACGTCCAGCACCTCCCGGGCTACTGCGTGCTCATCACGGACACGCCCGGCATCGACCAGCTCACCGACCTGTCGCCCGACCACCAGCTGGCCTTCCTCGAGGACATGGCGGTGCTCGGCAGGGCCGTGGCCGCCGTGTGCGCGCGCCGCGATCCGGAGTTCCGACGGATCAACCTCGAGATCCAGGGCAACACCGACGCGTTCCTCCACGCCCACGTCACCCCGCGCTACCACTGGGAGCCGGACGACGTCATCGGCTGGCCGGGCGCGCTGCACTGGTTCACGGGCAAGGTCGACGTCGATGTCGAGGCGCTCGGGCCGCAGCACGACGACCTGCGCCGCGAGCTGGGTGAGGAGATCGACCGTCAGGTCGCCCGCGCCGCTCGCGGGGCCTGAACCGCGGGGTTCAGGGTCGGGTCATCGAGTCGACGTCGAGGGCGGCATCGAGCTGCTCCAAGGTGAGCTCGCCGCGGTCGACGTACCCCATCGCGAGGACGGTCTCCCGGATCGTCGCGCCGTCGGCGAGTGACTGCTTGGCGATCTTCGCGGCGGCCTCGTAGCCGACGTACTTGTTGAGCGGGGTGACGACCGACGGCGACGACTCGGCGTACCGCCGCATCCGGTCTGCGTCGGCGGTGATGCCGTCGACGCAGCGGGTGGCCACGGTGCGCATCGAGGAGGACAGCAGCCGGACCGACTCCAGCACGTTGCGGGCGATGACCGGCATCGCCACGTTCAGCTCGAACGCGCCGCTGGCGCCGGCCATCGTCACCGCGGTGTCGTTGCCGACGACCTGCATGCAGACCATCAGGGTCGCCTCCGGCAGCACCGGGTTGACCTTCCCGGGCATGATGCTCGACCCCGGCTGGAGGTCCGGCAGGTGGATCTCGGCGAGCCCGGTGGTCGGGCCTGAGCCCATCCAGCGCAGGTCGTTGCAGATCTTCGTGAGCCCGACCGCGATCGTGCGCAGGACACCGCTGAGCTCGACGAGGGAGTCGCGTGTCCCCTGGGCCTCGAAGTGGTTGCGCGCCTCGGTGAACTCCTGGCCGGTCGCGCCGTTCAGTGCGGCGATCGCCGCGGCGGCGAATCCGGGCGGCGTGTTGATGCCGGTGCCGACCGCGGTGCCGCCGAGCGGCAGCTCCCGCACCCGGGGGAGTACGGCGCCCAGCCGCTCGCCGGCGTACCGGACCGTCGCCGCGTAGCCGCCGAACTCCTGTCCCAGCGTCACCGGTGTCGCGTCCATCAGGTGGGTGCGACCGGACTTCACGAGGTCGGCGAACTCGGTCGCCTTCGTCTCCAGCGAGCCCGCCAGCGTGTCGATCGCCGGCAGCAGGTCGCGGACGACCGCCAGCGTCGCTGCGACGTGGACCGCGGTGGGGAAGGTGTCGTTGCTCGACTGGCTGGCGTTGACGTGGTCGTTGGGGTGCACGCTCTGCCCGTCGGGGAGGGCGGCGGCGCACAGCGAGGCGATCACCTCGTTGGCGTTCATGTTGGAGCTGGTGCCGGAGCCGGTCTGGAACACGTCGATGGGGAACTGGTCGTCGTGCCGGCCGCCGGCCACCTCGCGTGCGGCAGCGACCACGGCGTCGGCGAGGTCGCGCTCCAGGACGCCGAGCTCCGCGTTGGCGGTCGCCGCGGCGGCCTTCACCTCGCCGAGGGCGTGGACCAGCGCGGGCTCGATCGGGGTGCCGCTGATCGGGAAGTTCTCCACCGCGCGCTGGGTCTGCGCCTTCCAGAGGGCGTCGCGAGGCACCCGGACCTCGCCCATGGAGTCGTGCTCGATACGGAAGTCGGTGTCTGGTTCGGTGCCGGCGCTCACACCTCGACGCTACTGCGTCAATCGGGCCGAGCGCGTCTCCGGCGAAGCCGGCGGGTATTGGCCGACCGCAGCCGGCTCGCCGTTGGCGACCGCCGTGAGCCGGAGCGGGACCGGTCAGCCCATCGACCCGCACTTCTCCAGCGTGCAGGACCAGCCGTCGGAGGTGTGGATGGTCAGGTCGGGCGGGAAGTCGCCACCGTTGGTGATATTGACCGAGCCGTCCTTCCTCTTGACGACTCCCGGTGGCACGTAGTCCTCGGGCAATGGCTGCGTCAGGTAGAAGATCGTGTAGCCGTCCATGGCCTGCATGCCGGCCACCGCACCCGAGCCGCCGTCGGGTGCGGACCAGGTGATCTCGTCGGGCGTGCCGTCGACGTACCCCACGACGACGTAGTGGTCACCGCTGCCGTCGCGGGCGGCGATCCTGCCCGGGTTGGACCAGAACCGGGTCGGGCTGTCGCCGTCGTACCCGGGCTGGAGCGCCCACACGGTCGAGTACAGCCGGCCGTCGATCCGGTAGCCGGCCTTGAGCACGTCGACCTTGCCCTCCTCGCCGGTCCCGAAGTCGACGCCCTCGGTGTTGATGACGTAGACGAGCTCCTTGCCGCCTCCGGGCAGCAGACCCACGACCAGGGGTTCGCCCACCAGGTCGCCGGACTCGACGTGGGCGTTCTCCGGGTCGATGCACGACAGCACGCCGCACTCGACCCCGTTGATGGTCGTCGGCGTGATCGTCGTCGGTGGGGGCGCCGACGGCTGGTCGGCCACGCCGCCGTTCGCGGGGTCGGTCGCCGCGTCGTCGGATCCGCCGGCGAGGAGAAGCGTGGGTACGACGACGGCGGCGGCGGCGGCGAGCGCCGTACCTCCGAGGATCGACCGGTTCCGGGCGAGGCGACGCCGGCCGGAGCGCACCAGGGCCCCGACGTCCGGGGACCCTGCGTGGGTGGGGTCCTCGTCGACCATCCGACGCAGCTCGAGGGTGGCGGATTCGGTGGGGTCGGTCATCGCGTCTCTCCCTGGGTGGTGGTGGTCGAACGCAACCGGGCCAGCGCGCGGGACGCCGTACTCTTCACGGTCCCGGTGGAGATGCCGAGCCGTTCGGCGACCTCGGCCTCGGGGGCGTCGCAGTAGTAGCGCCACACGATGATGCTGCGTTCGCGGGGAGACAGCGGGGCGAGCAGGTCGGTCAGCTCGCTGCGGTCCTCGACGGCGTTGTCGGGCCCGTCGGTCGCGGCCGAACGGTCCGGGTCGTGCGCGACCGGCACCGGGCGGCGTCGCCGGGTGCCGTCGATGTAGGCGTTGACGACGGCCCGGTGCACGTAGGAGTAGGCGTCGTCCTTGCGGACCCGGTGCCACCGCGCGTAGGTCGAGGCCAGGGCCGTCTGGACGAGGTCGTCCGCCTCGTGGGTGTCATGGCTCAGGAGGTACGCCGCGCGCCGCAACCGTGGCCACGCTGCGACGACGAACTCCTCGAACTCCTCGTCCCGCTGCCCTCGTCGCACACCGCGTCCCTTCGTCGCCCTGCTGTCTCAACCGTCCCTACGCAGGAGTGCCCGTGCGGGTTGAGTGCGGCGGCCCGATGGCAGTTTCGCACGGGCTTGACTATTGGTAACTAATCAGTTACCAATATTGGGTGGATGCCTTCGCCGCCCTCGCCGACCCCGTTCGCCGCGACCTGCTGCGACGGCTCGCCGGCGGACCGGCACGCGTCGTCGACCTCGCCGCCGACCACGAGATCAGCCGGCCGGCGATCAGCAAGCACCTGCGCCTGCTCGCCGAGGCAGGGCTCGCCACCGCGGAGGACCGCGGCCGCGAGCGGCACTACCGGCTCCGGCGCAGCGGGCTGCAGCCCGTCCACGACCTCCTCGGGCGGCTCGCGCCCGAGGCGCCGTACTCGGCCAGCGACCTCGACGGCCTCGAGCTCGAGGTCCGTCGGGTCGGCCGCGACCGCCGGTCCGGCGGCGACGCCGCGTCCGGGCAGAGCACGACCCAGGAGGAGACCGCATGACCGTCCCGACCGCCACCGGTCGTCGCGAGGTGCGCGACGGCCGACCCTACGTCGTGCTCGAGCGCACCTTCCGCGCCCCGATCGACGACGTGTGGGCCGCGATCACCGAGTCCGACCGGCTCGCGCGCTGGATCGGCAGCTGGACCGGCGACCCCGCGACGGGCCGGGTCGTCTTCCGGATGCTCTACGAGGGTGACGGCATGCCGGAGGAGGACTTCGCCATCGACGAGTGCACGCCACCGCGCCGGCTGGCGATCACCACGACGGCGCCGTACGACGGTGAGACCCTCGTGACCTGGCAGCTCGAGCTCGACCTCGTCGAGTCCGACGGCGTCACGACCCTCGTCTTCGCGCAGTCGGTGCCCGACCCGCCGATGGCCGAGAGCGTCGGCCCGGGCTGGGAGTACTACCTCGACCGGATGGTCGCCGCCGAGACCGGCGGGGACCCGGCGATCATCTCCTTCGACGACTACTACCCGGGGCTCTCGGCGCACTACAAGGGGGAGTTCGGCGCGACCGGCGGAGATCCGACGTAGAGGAAGTACTCGCCCACCCGGCCGTGCGCCGGGGCGTCGTACGCGACCTCCTCGGCGGCGCCGAAGACCGCCGCCATCGCGGCCCGCAGGGCCGGTGCCGGCGCGGCCGACCACACCACGAGCAGCCCGCCCGGCGCGAGGGCGCGTCGCGCGTCGGCGAGCGCTGGCGCGCGATAGAGCTCGGCGTTGGCGTCGTGGACCAGGTAGCCCGGACCGTTGTCGACGTCCAGCAGCACCAGGTCGTACGACGCAGCCGGCGCCGCCCGCAGCGCGACGGCGACGTCCTCGACGACCACCCGCACCCGCGGGTCGGCCAGCAGGGCCGGCCCGTGCGGCACCGTGCCGTCGCGGAGCCAGGCCACCAGGTCGGGCTCGATCTCGACGACCGTGCAGAGCTCGACGCGCGGATCGGCGAGCACCTCGGCCAGCGTGAAGCCGAGGCCGAGTCCGCCGACGATGACCCGGCGCGGGTCGGCCGCGAACCCGAGGGCGCGGGAGGCCAGTGCCCGCTCGGACGTGTGCTCGAGGGTGTCCATCACGAACACCCCGTTGGCGCGGAGCTCGAGGTGTGGCGTCCCGGGCTGCAGCGGGTCCCGTCGCTCACGCAGCACGAGCTCTCCGCGCTCGGACCGGGTGCGGGTCACCTCGACGTACTCCACGGCACCATCATCGGCCGAGGGTGGCCAGGAGTCGTCGTTCGGGGACCTGTCGCCTACGGTGAGAGCAGGAACTGCAATTGCCAGGCCGCCGACGCGGGCTCCGCGGAGGCACGGGCACTGGCACCAGCAGCAAGCCGATGCGGTAGCGAGGTGGACTCGCAGCAGCACACCGCTCCTTGGAGTGCAGTGATCTCCTTCGTCTGGTCGCCCCACGAACGCCTGCCCGCGGGCACCGGAGGGTCGGAGAACTACACCGTCGGCCAGGTGCGCGAGCTGAACCGGCGCGGCATCGCCGCGCAGATCGTCACGGTCGGGCTCGGTACGGACGACGGGCGGGACGAGTTCGTCGACATCCCGTTCCGCTCGCTCCGCACCACCGCCGACATCGGCTCGCTCGACGATCCGGTGGTCTTCGTCAGCGAGGCCCCGCTCGTGGAGACGCGGCTGCCGGCGTACCAGATCCTGCACGTGCCGCCGCCGCTCCGGGAGCACGATCGGGTGGCCGCGGCCGCCGCGACCCGGGACCGCACGCTCATCGCGACCAGTCGGTTCGCCGCCCGGCTGTGGGCCGACTTCCTCGACGTCGACGTCGCGACGATCCAGGTCGTGCACCCGTTCGCCGAGCCGATCTTCGCGACCCAGCCGCGGGTGCCCGGCCCTGTGGGCAGCACCCGGGTCCTGTACGCCGGCCGGCTCACCCCCGAGAAGGGCATCTACACCCTGCTCGCGGCGCTCCACAGCGACCTCGTCGCGCAGGACACCGGGCTCACGTTCACCGTCACGACCGCGGGCGCGGACCGGCCGCAGGGGCGGATCATCCGCGCCCTGCTCGAGGCGCACGTGGGGATCACCCTCGTCCCGGCGCGCCTGACGCCGTCGCGGATGGCGGCCCTGATGGCCGAGCACGACATCGTCGTGATGCCGTCCAACGGCCAGTACTGGCACGAGACGTTCGGGATCGTCTCGATCGAGGCGCAGCACGCCGGCTGTCGCGTCGTCGCGTCCGACGACGGGGGTCTGCCCGAGACCGACTGCGGCGGTGTGGTCCTGGTCGACCCGGACAACGCCGAGGCGCTGGCGGCCGGGATCCGTCGCGCGATCGACGCCGGGCCGCTCGGTCCGCGGGCGCGGGCACTCGCAGCGGAGCGGTTCACGGTCGCGCAGTCGGTCGACGCCCTGCTCGGCGTCCTCGCCGGTCCCCGGCCCGTCCCGCCGGCCAGCATCGTGCGTCAGCTCGAGGAGCTGGTGCGGCTGCCGTCCGCGCCCGAGCCCGCGGTCGGTCAGCTCGGCGCGACGAGCACGCTGAAGGTGATGGCTGCGGTCCCGGCGGCGTCGGCGGTGGCGGTCAGGCCGCCCGTCGGTCCGCTGGGCACCGGGCCAAAGCTGTCGGCGACGACGCCGGAGATGTGACCGCTCCCGGAACCCGATGCCGTCGAGCGTTGGACCGCTCCCGGCGGCAGGGTCCAGGAGGTGGTCCCGCTGCTCTTGTCCGCCCAGAAGCTGACCAGCCAGTGCGCGCCGTCGGGCGCGATCGCTCCCGGTGTCACGTGCGCCGCCGTGCTGCTGGTCTGCAGGGCCACCGCGCTGTCGGCGACGGGCGTGGTCCCGTTGGCGCCGCGGTAGGCCACGATGCTCATCACGTCCTTGGCGTAGCCGCTCGAGACCACCGTGACCGTGCTGCCGGCGTCGCCGGCCGTCGCGACCCGGCTGTAGAGACGGCCCACGGTCCCGTCACCGGCGGCTGCCTCGATCTGGGTCCAGCCGGCAGGTGTGCTGTAGGTCGGCGTGGTGGTGTTCGCGACCAGGAAGACCAGCAGCAGGTCACCGGCCTGCACTGAGCCAGGGACCGTGACCTGGTGGTTCTGCCGGTTGCCCGTCGTCGAGGTCGAGGCCACGAGCGTCACGGGACTGGCGCCGTCCGACGGGTTGGCCGTGCGGGTCGTGGTGCCGGTCAGGCCGTCGTCGTCGGTCACCGTCAGCGTGACGGTGCGGGCGCCGCCGGCGGCGTACTCGTGGGTCGTCGTCGGGCCGGCGCCGGACGTGCCCTGCCCGTCGCCGAAGTCCCAGGCGTAGTCGGTGATCGTGCCGTCCGGGTCGTCGGAGGCGCTGGCGTCGTACGAGCAGACGAGCTGGGCGCAGCTGACGGTGAACGAAGCAACGGGCGGCTCGTCCTCGGGGGTGACGACCGGCGTGCCCTGGTAGAGGAACATCGCTCGTGACGACCACCCGCTGCCGGCCGCGCTGAGGGTGCTGGAGGTGCCGGCGACCGCGCCGTGGCCCGACCAGTCGGCGACGGCGAACGTCCCGTCGCCGGAGCCGAAGTAGAGCCGGCCGTTCGCGACGAAGGCGCCGCGCATGCTGCTGTAGCTCACACCGGCCACCGAGCCGACCGCGAACTGCTGCTGGCCGACGACGTCCGACTCGGGCTCGAACCCGCGGCGGAACAGCTGCGAGGACCCGGACTTCGTGAAGTAGATCCAGCCGCGGTGGTAGAAGAGGCTGGTGATCGTCGGTACGTCGCCGTTGTGCCAGTCGTCCTGGAACACCAGCTGGTCGGCGGCGTTGACCGTGACCGCCGGCCCGTAGCTGGCGCCGTCGAAGGTACGCCGGGTGATGCTGCCGTTCGAGTAGGCGGTGTAGAGGATCCCGTTGACCATGAACGCACCGACCGTCGATCCCCAGCCGGAGCCGTTCGGAGCGTTGGCCGTCGTGGTCACCTGGGTGCCGTCGAACTCGCTGCGCACGAGCTGGTCGCTCCCGGTGGCCACCCGGAAGACGTCACCGGGGAGGGCGTGGTCCTCCTGAGGAGGCAGGACCTCGCCCGACGCGAGCGGCAGGAACGCGACCTTCCGGTGGGTCTCGCCGGCGAACACGTCGGTGTCCGAGCCGACGTAGAGCCCTTCGTCGGTGGCGATCATGTCCCGGACGCCAGCACCGAGGGTGCGGGTGGGGTTCCACGAGTACGGCATCCCGTTGCGGGTGTTGAGGGCGGCGATGCCGGGCCGGGAGACGGCGCCCTCGTCGGCGGCGTCGCCGCGGGCCGGGTTGTTCTGCCAGCGCATGTGCCCGCCGGCGTAGACGACGTCGTCGGTCACCTCGACGGTCCACGTGGTGTCGCCGCCGGTGTACGCCGTCCAGGACGGCCGGACGTCGGTGCCCGATGCGCCGGACTCGAAGCGGGCCACCACGTCACAGCCGCTGGTCCCTGCCATGGAGGCGGCGGCGCCGCCGTACGCCCCGGTCGTGGAGATGACGAAGAAGCTGCCGTCGGGGGAGTACTGCACGTCGGTCATGTAGGTCTCGAAGGACGCGCTGCACGGGGACTCGAACTGGGTGGTGTAGTAGTTCGCCAGCTGGGCGCTGCCGCCGGAGATGTCGAAGGCCGCGAACTGGTGCCGGTGGGCCCCGTTGACGGTGTCGAAGTTGCCGATCGCGATCAGCTGGCTGTTGTCAGGGCTGGTCGCGATCTTCTGCACGTTGGTCGTGGTCCCGCGGTGTACGCCGGCGATCACGCCGGTGTAGAAGTCGTCGCGGACACCGGTCGTGGCGTTGATCGTGGCCAGCCCGCGTCGGGGCTGGCCCTGGACGTGGGTGAACTTGCCGGCGACCCAGAGCCGGTTGCCGATGACCGAGACATCGCGCACCTGTCCGTTGAGGGTGCCGGGGTTGAACGTCGCGATCCGGGTGCCGGTCGCGACGTCTGCCCGGTAGAGCCGGCTCACCGCGACTGACGATCCGCCCGAGGTGGCGCTGGAGAACGCGCCGCCGATGTAGACCGAGGTGCCGTCGGCCGCCGGTGTGACGGTGTAGACCCTCGCGTCCGGGTTGGGCGCGAACGTCGTGCTCACCTGGCCGGTGAACGCGTTGAAGGCGAAGACGTTGCGGCGGGCGATGTCGGTGGAGCTGCCCTGGTTGCGGACCCGGGTGAAGTCGCCACCCACGATGATCAGGTCGCCGACCCTCGTCATCGAGTAGACCGCGCCGTCCATGACGTGGGGCGTGAACGACGCCGGATCGTCGCTGACGATCCGGCCGGGGTGTGGCGCGGAGTTCCCGGTGTCGGCAGCCCGCGCCGGTACGACGGCGGCGAGCCCCGCCGCGAGGATCACCGTGACGAGGATCGTTCCCATCGTTCTGCGCACTGTCGACCGCCCCTGGCTCGAACCTGTCTTCCCCCAGGTCCGGACCAGTCTCGTCGGGGTCATCCGTGGGCGAATGCCCCGTATTGGTGAAGTGCGCAGGACGGCCGGCGCGCCGCCCGATCAGTCGAAGAGCTCGCTGAGCCAGCTCTCCTTCTTGCGCTTCTTGTAGTGGCCGCCCTGCTGCGGCGGGTACGACTCGCGCCGGCGGTCGTCGTACTGCTGGTACTGCTGGGGCGGTGCCTGCTGCGGCGGTGCCTGCTGGGGCGCCGGCTGCTGGAAGGAGCGCTCGATGATCTTGTCGAGCTCGCCGCGGTCGAGCCAGACGCCGCGGCACTGGGGGCAGTAGTCGATCTCGATCCCGTTCCGGTCGCTCATCACCAGCGTGGTCTCGTCGGTCGGGCAGCGCATCGTCCGTCTCCTCGGTGGGGGGCTTTCCCGGTCCAACGCACGGTGCGGGGGCGAGGGTTCCGCGTCGTGGCTTCTTCTCAGGGAGCGTTCAGCCGGCCCGCCTACCGTGTAGATGAAAAGTCAACTACTCGGGAAGAGGTTCTCCCATGCTCGGGACCCGCACACCGGCCGCCGTCCAGGACGGCGCCCTGCTCATCACTCGCGCCGTGCTCGGCGTCGTCCTCGTCGCGCACGGCTGGCAGAAGGTCGACGAGTTCGGACTCGCCGGCACCGCGGCCGGCTTCGCCCAGATGGGCGTGCCGGCCCCGGATGCGGCCGCCCTGTTCGCGGCCGCCGCCGAGCTCGGCGGCGGGATCCTGCTGCTGCTCGGTCTGCTGACGCCCGTCGCCGCTGCCCTGGTGGTGGCGAACATGGCAGGTGCGTTCTGGTTCGCCCACCGTGGGCTCGAGCCCTTCGTGGGCGAGGGCGGCTGGGAGCTCGTCGGCGTCCTGGGAGCCGGCGCCCTGCTGGTCGGGGCGGTCGGCCCCGGGCGGCTCAGCCTGGACCACCTCGCCTTCCGCAACCGGAGGCCCGCCCGTTCGGAGGCGTCGGAGGCGTCGGTCGCCGCCTGAGCCGACGCCATCCGACGTCTGTGCCCGCGGGCGCCGCGCTCGCTCCGATTCCACGTCCCACGCAGGACCCACCCAAACCGCCCGAATCGCTGCGGCGCTCCCGGAGACGGATCACGATGGAGGTCTGGGGCCGGAAAGAGGGAGGGACTCGATGGGACTCATCACGGACGTACGTGTGCGGCAGCCCGCCGCCAATGACCTGGTCGGCCGGAGGTTCGTGGTCGCGGGGATCGGTGCGGGATTCGAGGGAACGATCGGGATGCGGATCCTCAACCCACAGGGCAAGGTGATCGGGACCGGATCGGCACAGTCCGCCGGCGGCGGGATCGGCGTGGGGGAGTTCTCCGCCGTGCTCGAGGTGGATCGGCCGCCCCGGGCCGGCACGGTGTGCACGGTCGAGGTCTTCGGCGACAACCCGGGTCTGCCCGACGAGGGACCGAGCCCCGGCTTCAACACCAGACGGGTGAAGGTCATCGTGTTCCCCGACCTCGCCGGCTGGCTCCTCTACCGGGTCGAGCCGGGCGACACCTTGACCGGGATCGTGCGCAAGCTGCGCGACTTCGGTCGGTTCACGGTGCCGCAGATCGTCGCCGCCAACCCGCGGATCACCGATCCCGACCACATCGAGGTCGGCTGGCGGCTGAGGATCCCACTCAGGGCGTGACCCGTCGGGTCGGCGTCGGCGCGGCGTACTCCTTGTCCCGGGCCGGATGGCGATGAATCATCGATTCATGGACGCGGACCTGCTCCTCAAGGTGGGGGTGGTCGTCGCGCTGCTGGCAGGTCTCTGGGTTCTAGCGGGGTGGAGCAGCTACCGCGACCGCTTTGTCCGAGTCGGCCGAGCGCTGCATGTGGCCCGGCCCGCGCCGGTGCGGCCGTTCGGCCCGCCCATCGAGCGGATCGCCGCCGACGCCCAGCGGATCCGTACCGAGATCCGGCGCGCGCCGCGCGGCATGCCGGTCGCACGCCTGCGCGGCTGGGTCGAGGCGTACGACGACGTGCTCGTCACCGCGTGCCACGCCCTCGACCTCGAGGAGCGGCTCCACGACCTTCCGAACGGCCCGCTGCACGACCTGGAGCGCGAGCGGGTCGAGCGGATGCTGGAAGGGGCCGGGCTCCTGTCGAGGTCGTCAGCCTGACGGCACCTCACTCCGCCGACCGAACCCGGATCCCACTGACGGGCACGGTCACCGCACCCGAGGGGTCGGTGAAGAAGTCGTTGCCCTTGTCGTCGACCACGATGAACGCGGGGAAGTCCTCGACCTCGATCTTCCAGACCGCCTCCATGCCGAGCTCGGGGTACTCCAGCACCTCGACCGACTTGATGCAGTCCTGCGCGAGCCGGGCCGCGGGACCTCCGATCGAGCCGAGGTAGAAGCCGCCGTACTCGTTGCACGCCTCGGTGACCTGCTTGCTGCGGTTGCCCTTGGCGAGCATCACCATCGAGCCGCCGGCGGCCTGGAACGACTTCACGTAGGAGTCCATCCGGCCGGCGGTGGTCGGGCCGAACGAGCCGGACGCGAAGCCCGCGGGGGTCTTGGCCGGTCCGGCGTAGTAGACGGGGTGGTCCTTGAGGTACTGCGGCATGTCCTCGCCGGCGTCGAGCCGCTCCTGGATCTTGGCGTGCGCGATGTCCCGGGCGACGACGAGCGGGCCGGTCAGCGACAGCCGGGTCTTCACGGGGTGCTGCGAGAGGGTCGCGAGGATGTCGGACATCGGCTGGGTCAGGTCGATCTTGACGACCTCGCCGCCCTGGATGAGGTGCTGCTCCTCGGTGTCGGGGAGGTACTGGGCCGGGTCGGTCTCGAGCTGCTCGAGGAAGACGCCCTCGGCGGTGATCTTGCCGAGCGCCTGACGGTCGGCGGAGCAGGAGACCGCGATCGCGACGGGGCAGGACGCGCCGTGCCGGGGGAGGCGCACGACGCGCACGTCGTGGCAGAAGTACTTGCCGCCGAACTGCGCACCGATCCCGAAGGACTGGGTCAGCTTGAAGACCTCCTCCTCCAGCTCCAGGTCGCGGAACCCGTGCGCGCTCATTGCGCCTGAAGTCGGGAGGTTGTCGAGGTAGTGCGCGGAGGCGTACTTCGCGGTCTTCAGCGCGAACTCGGCCGACGTACCGCCGATGACCACGGCGAGGTGGTACGGCGGGCACGCGGCCGTGCCGAGCGAGCGGATCTTCTCGTCGAGGAAGCTCAGCATCCGCTTCGGGTTGAGGATCGCCTTCGTCTCCTGGAACAGGAACGACTTGTTGGCCGAGCCGCCGCCCTTGGCCATGAAGAGGAACTTGTACTCCGGCCCCTTGGGGCCCTGCTCGGTGGCATAGAGCTCGATCTGGGCCGGCAGGTTGGTGCCGGTGTTCTTCTCCTCGTACGTCGTCAGCGGTGCGAGCTGGCTGTAGCGCAGGTTGAGCTTGGTGTAGGCGTCGTAGACGCCCCTGCTGATCGCCTCGCCGTCGTCGCTGCCCGTCAGCACGCCCTCGGACTTCTTGCCCATCACGATCGCGGTGCCCGTGTCCTGGCACATCGGGAGGACGCCGCCCGCGGAGATGTTGACATTCTTGAGCAGGTCGAGCGCGACGAACCGGTCGTTGCCTGACGCCTCGGGGTCGTCGATGATCCTGCGCAGCTGCGTCAGGTGCGCGGGACGCAGGTAGTGGCTGATGTCGTGCATCGCCTCAGCCGTCAGCCGCTGGATCGCCTCCGGCTCCACCTGGAGGAAGGTGCGGCCGTTCGCCTCGAAGGTCGAGACCCCCTCGGTGGTGATCAGGCGGTAGGGCGTTTCGTCCTTGCCGCTCGGGAGGAGGTCGGAGTACCGGAACTCTGCGTCAGCCACGATTGTCGAGAATATCCCTCGCCGCTGTCACATGCAGCGCGCGCCCGGTGTCTCCATGGCATGACCAACCAGCTGACTGGAGGAGAGATGAGCGAGACCCGGATTCCCCCGGCCGAGATCACGGGCTTCAAGGGGGCGATGCTGAAGCGGATCATGAAGAAGACGCTCGGGCAGGTGCCGTCGTCGCTCGGCGTCTACTGGCACAACCAGAAGGTGCTCATGGGCATGGCCGGGATCGGCGGCAAGCTCAAGAAGTGGGACGCGTGCGACGAGAGTCTCAAGACGTTCGCGCACATGGCGGTGGCGTCGTACATCGGCTGCACGTGGTGCCTCGACTTCAACTACTTCGAGGCGCGCAACCACGACATCGACATGGACAAGGCGCGCGAGGTGCCGCGCTGGCGTGACTCGGACGTGTTCACGCCGCTCGAGAGGGCGGTGATGGAGTACGCCGTGGCGATGAGCGAGACCCCGGTGACGGTGACCGACGAGATGGTGGCCGGCCTGCGCGCGCAGCTCGGCGACGCCGCTTTGGTCGAGCTCACCGCCGTGGTCGCGTTCGCCAACTTCACGACCAGGCCGAACGTCGCCCTCGGCATCGAGTCCGACGGCTTCGCCGCCGCGTGCGGCCTCAAGCCGCTGGCCGAGCCGACCGTCGTAGCCTCGTGACCATGGACGATCCGTTCGTCACCCACCGCAGCCTGCTGTTCACGGTCGCCTACGAGATGCTCGGCTCCCGCGCCGACGCCGAGGACGTGGTGCAGGAGACCTGGTTGCGGTGGGCGGCCAGAGTCAGGAATGAGTCCGGCGGTGACGCGGGCCCGGCCGAGGTGCGCGACCCACGCGCCTACCTGGTGCGGATCGTCACCCGGCAGGCGCTCAACCGGCTCCGCACGCTGGCGCGCCGACGGGAGGACTACGTCGGCGAGTGGCTGCCCGAGCCGCTGCTGACCTCGCCCGACGTCGCCGAGGACGTCGAGCTCGCCGAGAGCGTCTCGATCGCGATGATGACGGTGCTCGAGACCCTCACGCCGACCGAGCGGGCGGTGTTCGTGCTGCGGGAGGTCTTCGACCTGCCCTACGACGAGATCGCGCAGGCCGTCGACAAGACCCCGGCCGCCGTGCGGCAGGTAGCCCACCGCGCCCGCGAGCACGTGGCCGCGCGCCGGCCGCGGATGGAGGTCGACCGGTCCGAGCAGCAGCGCGTCGTCGAGCGGTTCCTCGCCGCGCTCACCACCGGCGACGTACAGGCGTTGATGGACGTGATGGCCCCCGACATCGTGGTCGTCGCCGACGGTGGAGGGCTGGTGGCGGCCGCCCGCCACCCGATCATCGGGTCGGACACGGTCGCGAAGTTCCTATCCGTCTTCTCCAAGGTCGCGCCCGGTGCGGTGGTCGACACGCTCTGGCTCAACGGCGCGCTCGGCGGCCGGATCGTCATGGACGGCGAGCTCAACACGGCACTGAGCTTCGTGGTCGAGAACGGACGCATCTCGCGGATCTACGCCGTCCGGAACCCGCACAAGCTCGATCGGCTCGAGGCGGAGACCGAGCTCGCCCGGTGACCCCATCCGCGCGGTGACCCACCCGGCCGGTGGCCCGTCGTCACGACGGCCGGTCGATCCTGGCCGACCCGGTCGGTTCTCGGCAGTCAGGTGCATGGGTCAAGTGACCCATGCACCTGACTGCACCGTTCGCCCCCTGACGGGAGTCGCGCGAGACCGAGTCGCCACCAGGAATCGGTCGGCGAAGGCCCGGCCCGTCCTTCCGGTTGGATACGGGACGCGGGACCCGGGGAGTCGTGGTTGTCCACAGCCGTTCGAGCTCCGCTTTTGTCGTGCTCCGTTGCGGTCGACGCTTGGGCATGGAGCCGATCACCGAACGGGAGGCGGCGCGCCGCCTGGCCGCGGTGCGCGGGCTGAGCCTCTCCGCGAGCCAGCACCTGCTCGCGACCGGAGTCGTCGGCCGGCCGGCGACGTCCGGCCGGATGAAGCTGTACGACGCCACGCGGGTGGATGCGCTCCTGGAGCTCCCCCCGGTTCGCGCGGACGAGTTCGTGCAGCTCTTTCCAGACGGAGTGATCATCGTGCGACTGCCTCGCAGCAGGACGATCGACGCATCGATGGTCTGGCCCGAGACCCGGGACGTGCTCGCCGGCCCCTGGCGACCGGGATCCCGGCAGAAGGCCGCGATCTGGCTCGGCACGCTACGCGACAGATCCGTTCCGCTCCTGCTCACTGTGTCTGCGCATGTCGTTGCCGGCGCCAGGGTGGCGGACCCCCGACCGGGCGGCGACGGGGTGACTTTCGAACTGCAGGCGCCGGGCCGGTGGCTCGATCAGGTCGTGGGTCGACGGGTGCGCGGCCACCGCGGACCCCAGGTCGAGCTGGTCAACTTCACGCCTCCGCGGCGTCGGTAGTCGCCTGACGCTGCAGTGGGCGTCGCTTGCGTGTCGCCGTCAATCCCGTGCGCTGGGCGGGAGCGCTGTTACCTTCTACTTCCTGTTAAGTCTAGTTAATCTATCTATATTCTCTTATCAAAGAAGGTGTTCCATGCTCGGGTCCGGGTCCACCCTTCGCTCCACCCTTCGCCGTACTGCCCGCGGTCGCGTCGTCGCCGTCGCGTGCGCGCTCCTCCTCGCCTTCGGGTTCCTCCAGCTCGCCGCGGCCAGCCGCGGCGCGGATGCCGGACCGGTCACCGCCGCGGCGGCCCCGGCCCGGCCCGACATCGTCTTCATCTTGATGGACGACTTCTCGCTCGAGCTGCTGGCCACGATGCGAGAGGCGGGCGACCTCGCCGAAGAGGGGGCGGTCTACCGCAACGCCTTCGTCGTCGACTCCCTCTGCTGCCCGTCCCGTGCGTCGGTCTTCACCGGCCAACCGCCGCACCAGACCGGCGTCCTGACCAACACGCCCAACGACCCGGACCAGCCGATCGGCGGCTATGAGGCGTTCGCGCGCAACGGCAACCTGGAGCGGAGCTTCAACGTCGCGCTCGAGGATGACGGCTACACCACGGGGTTCGTCGGCAAGTACCTCAACCGCTACGAGGCGCTGCCGGGTCCCGACGGCACGCTCCAGCCACCGCCCCTGCCGCCCGGCTGGACCGAGTTCGACGCCATCCTCGGCGGTGGCTACAACGGCTGGGGCTACCGGACCACGCACCGGCGGGCCGACGGGACCCTCCGGCTCCGGCACTATCCCGCGCCCGACAGGTCCCTCCCCGTCGACGAGATCGACCGCTCCTACTCCGGCCACGTCGCGGCCGACCTCGCGGTGGACTTCATCGAGGAGCACCGCGCCGGCACTGCGCCGTACTTCCTGGAGATCGCGACGTACGCCCCGCACGGCGCGCTGCGCCGGGTGTACCCCGACAACCCGACCTTCCCGTCCGCGTTCCGTGACCGGGCGCCGGTCGACGACCCGACCGGCGGGAACTGCGGGCCGAGGTCGTGCGCCGACCTCACCCTCGCCGACCTGGTCGGGTACGGCGACCCGCGCGACGACAACGCGCCGACGTACCTCCACGACGACGGCTCGACGAGCCCGGCGCCGGCGTGGCGCACGAACCCGGTGTCGCTGACCGACGAGGCCGCGCTGCGGGACTACCGCGACCGGGCCCGGATGGTGCAGTCGGTCGACCGGCTGATCGCCCGGGTCCGGGAGGCCGCCGGACCCGACGCCTACGTCGTGCTGACCGCCGACAACGGGTTCCACCTCGGCCAGCACCAGCTCAACGGCGGCAAGGGGACGCCGTACGACTCCGACGCCCGGGTGCCCCTCATCGTCGCCGGGCCCGGCGTGGTGCCGGGAGCGCGCGACCAGTTCGTCAACAACATCGACCTGGCGCCGACGTTCGAGGAGCTCGCCGGGCTCAAGCCGGCCTCGTACCGCTCGGGGAGCAGCTTCGCCGACAGCCTGACGCAGCCGCACGCGCCCGGCGGTCGCTACGCGTTCTACGAGCACACCTACGCGCGCTCGCAGCCGGGTGAGGTCGACAACGACGACGGGTCGGGCGGCACGATCGACATCGTCCCGTCGTTCCTGGCGGTCCGCAGCGAGCGCGGCCTGCTGGTCCGGTTCGACCTGGACGACTCCTGGAGCGGGACCAACTACGCCTGGGAGCTGTACCGCTACGACGTGCCGTGGGAGGACCGCAACGTCTTCGCCGAGGACCACGACAACGCGTGGGTCCGCGATCTCCGGCTCCGCCTGGAGCGGTGGGAGGGCTGCGCGCCGGCGCTGTGCCGCTCGTCGACGCGATGACGTCTCCGGGGCGTCGCGGGCCTACGCGTCACCGGCGCCCCGAGCGGCGGTGGCCGCCCGCTCGACCCAGCGCGGCGTCTCGCCGTACCGCTGGCTCTTGATCAGCCGCCCTGCGGCGTGGTCGGCGAGCAGCTGCTCCATCCGCCGGTCGCGGGTCGCCTGCTGCTTGGCCGACAGCACCCAGGTGATGCAGATCCGGCGGTACGACGCCGTCGCGACCTCCCAGAACGCGGCGGCGGCCGGGTCGCCGGCCAGTCGTGCGGCGTACTCCTCCGGGAACTCCGGGTCGCCGTCCAGCTCGTAGCTGTAGCCGGCGGGGTCGGGGCGCCGCTGCTCGTAGGCGGCGAGCCCGCTCGGCTGCATCCGGCCCTCCGCCTTGAGCCGCTCGACGGTCTCGATGTTGATCCGGCTCCAGTTGCTGCCCCTGCGCCGCGGGGTCCAGCGCTGGCGCACGGCGTCCTCGTCGATCCGCTGGGCGACCGAGTCGATCCAGCCCCAGCACAGCGCCTCCACGACCGCCTGCGCCCAGGTGAGCCGGCGGTCGGGCACGTGCTTCTTGTGCAGGCCCATCCACAGCTCGGTCGCGGTGTCGTGGTGCTGCGCGAGCCAGGCCGCGAACTCCTCCGGTCCGTCGAAGAACCGCGCCGGGCGCTCCGGGCTCCCGCCCATCCGACCGGGCGCGGTGTCGTCGCTCCTACCGGTCATGACGCGCAGCCTGCCACGCGCCGCCGACACCGGCGGGTCACGTGCCGCCCAGCAGCTGCCACACCCGTGCACGCTCGCGGGCGAGGTCGACGTCCTCGCCGGCAAGGACGCGCAGCACCTCCTGGAGCGGCCAGGTCGCCAAGGTGCCGTAGCGGGCGGAGTAGAGGCCGATCGCCCGGATCCGGTAGTGGTCGGAGCGGTCGAACAGCACGTAGCCGAGCAGCTGGAGGAGGTCGAGGCGGGCGAGGGAGTCCGACCGTTGGCCGGTACGCCGGCGGCGTACCCCCAACCGGACCTTGATGTCGACCAGCAGTCCGTCGCAGACCAGGTCCGCATCGGCGTTGCACAGCGTGGATCCGTCGAAGGTCGGGCCGACGTGCACCGGCGGGTGCAGGTGGGGCAGGAGCGCGTGGGCGGCGACCTCGCCGAGGTCGCGCAGCTGGCGGAGCGCGTCGGCGGGCGCGGCGGCCAGGAGCTCGTCGGGTGTGAACCGCCCCGCCGCGATCAGCGGCGCGACCCCGACGCCGAGCACCAGGCCGCGGCGGTACACGTCCGTGCACAGCGCGAGCGCCCAGCAGGCGCGGTCGAGCAGGTCCCGTCCGGGCTCTCCGCGGTGCGCCGCGTCCCGGGCGACGTGGGCGACCCGATCGACGACGGCGAGCTCGCGGGTCCGCTGGGTGAAGCCGATCAGCGCGACCGTGGGGCGGTGCTCGGGCGCGACCCGGTAGCGGACAGCGAGGTCGAACGCCGCTCCCAGCACGGCCGGGTCGGCGGTCCCGCCGTCGACCAGCAGGTCGCCGCGTCGCTGCCGGAACCCGGTCTGCAGCGCCCTCGTGCTCGGGAAGCGGTCCTGCAGGTAGCGCCGCAACGGCGACTGCTGGTCGCGGAGGGCAGCCGAGAGGTTCGTGTAGTGATACACCGCGGCCGACCCTACGGCGGCACCTCGTGGGTGCGCTACGGTGGCACCTGACCCACGGGAGTCCGCGGCAGCGGGCTGAGAGGGAGCTGAAGCCGCTCCGACCGTCACACCTGATCCGGATCATGCCGGCGAAGGAACGGAACCCATGACTGCACGAATCTTCTGCTTGGTCTCCGACCGAGACGACTTCTCCCTCCTGCCCGCGCTCGCCGAGGTCGGCGTCGACGGCTTCCAGGTCCGCGCCAAGGACCTCGGCACCCGCGACCTGGTCGCGTTGACCCGACGGGTGCTCGACGCCGTGGCGCCGTACGACGCCCTGGTCACCGTCAACGACCGGGTCGACGTGGCCCTGGCAGCAGGCGCCGGCGGCGTACACCTCGGCGCGGAGGACCTCGCCGTCGCCGATGCCCGCCGGATCGCACCCGATCTCGTGATCGGCGCGACCTGCCGGTCCCGCGCCGACGTCGAGGCCGCGCAGGCGGCGGGCGCCGACTACGCGGGCTTCGGACCCGTCTTCGGCACCGACTCCAAGGCCGGGCTGCCCGACCCGCTCGGGACGGCGGCGGTCACCGCGGCCGCCGGCGTCCTTCCGCTGATCGCGATCGCCGGCATCACCGTGGACAACGCGCGGCAGGTCCGGGACGCCGGCGCCCACGGCGTCGCGGTGATCGGCGCGATCTGGCGACATCCCGATCCGATAGCGCAGGCGAAGGAGCTCGTGGCGGCGCTCGGGTGACCGGCATGGAGGTGCACGTCCTCGGGGCCGGCATCGTCGGGCTCGCGGTGGCCGACGAGCTGCTGCGCCGTGGCCACCGGGTCACCGTCGTCGACCCCGACCCGGGCAGCGGGGCGTCGTACGCCGCCGCGGGCATGCTGAGCCCGTCGGCCGAGGTGTGGCACGGCGAGCACGATCTGCTCCGGCTCGGGGCGGCGTCGCTCGCGCTGTGGCCGGACTTCGCCGCCCGCCTCGGGGTGCCGCTGCGGACGACCGGCACCCTCCTCGCCGGCCTCGACGCCGGCGACCTCCAGCAGGTCCGGCGCCAGGTCGACCTGCTGCGCGCTCACGGCCGGTCGGCCGAGCAGCTCGACCGGCGTGAGGTCGCCGAGCGGGAGCCGACGCTCGCGCGGACGGCGGGCGGTGCGTGGCTGGCCGACGACCACAGCGTCGATCCGCGAGCGGTGGTCCGCGCCCTCCTCGACCGGGTGCCGGTCGCGCCCGTCGTGGCAGGCGGCGGGCGCCCCGACGTGACGGTGGTCGCGACGGGGAGCAGGCTGCCGGCGCCGTACGACACCCTCGTGCGGGGCGTCCGTGGCGAGATCCTCCGCGTCCACAGCGACGACCCGCCGGCCGTGACGGTCCGTGGCTGGGCGCGGGACGAGCCGGTCTACCTCGTGCCGCGCGCGAGCGGCGAGGTCGTCGTCGGCGCCACCAGCGAGGAGCACGACCAGGCGCCGGTCGTCACCGCGGGCGGTGTCCACCGACTGCTGACCGCGGCCCGCGAGCTCTGGCCGGCGGTCGACCGCGCGAGGTTCGTCGAGGCGGTCGCCCGCGACCGGCCCGGTACGGCGGACAACCTGCCGCTCGTGGGGCCGTCGGGCGACGACGGGGTCGTCCTCGCGGCGGGCCACTACCGCCACGGCGTACTGCTCGCGCCGCTTACGGCCCGCCTCGTCGCCGACCACCTCGAGACCGGCCTGGTCGAGCCGGTCCTCGACCCTCGTCGCTTCACCGCCGTCCCATCCGGAAGGAGATCCGCATGCAGGTGACCGTCAACGGAGAGTCCCGGGCCGTCGAGCCCGGGAGCACGCTCGCCGACCTGGTCGGTGAGGCCGGAAGGGGGACCGCGGCAGCGCTCAACCACACGGTCGTGCCGCGGTCGTCGTACCACTCCACCCCGCTCGCCGACGGCGACGCCGTCGAGATCGTGACGGCGGTGCAAGGTGGCTGACCACACCGGACCGACGCCCCTCACGATCGCGGGGGTGGCGCTGCCGTCGCGGCTCTTCCTCGGCACCGGCGGACTGCCGAGCCTCGCGCTGCTCGAGCCGGTCCTGGCCGCCGCCGAGCCCGCGCTGGTGACCGTCAGCATCCGGCGCCGCTCGCAGGTCGCCGACGGCGGGCTGCTCGCCACCCTCCGGCGTGCCGGCGTGCGGCTGCTGCCCAACACGGCCGGCTGCCTCTCCGTCCGGGAGGCGGTGCTGACCGCCGAGCTCGGGCGGGAGGCGCTCGAGACCGGCTGGGTCAAGCTCGAGGTCATCGGGGACGAGACCTCCCTGCTGCCCGACGCCGTGGGACTGCTCGACGCCGCCGAGCAGTTGGTCGCGCGCGGGTTCACCGTGCTGCCGTACGCCACCGACGACCCGGTGCTGTGCCGCCGGCTCGCCGACGCCGGCTGCGCCGCGGTGATGCCGCTCGGCTCGCCGATCGGCTCGGGTCTCGGTGTGCTCAACCCGCACGCGATCGAGGCGGTCTGCGCCGCGGTCGACGTGCCAGTCGTGCTCGACGCCGGTGTCGGCACCGCGAGCGACGCCGCGCTGGCGCTGGAGATCGGCTGCGACGCGGTCCTCGCGGCGACCGCGGTCACCCGGGCCGACGACCCGGTGCTGATGGCAGGGGCGCTCCGGCTCGCCGTCGAGGCGGGGTACGCCGCCCGGCACGCCGGCCGGATCCCGCGCCGACCCGTGGCCCGCGCGTCCAGCCCGATGGCGGGGCGGATCGCATGACCGCGGGGCGGCGCGAGGACGCCGACCTCGGGCGGGTGCTGCTGCTCACCGACCGGGCCCAGCTCCGACTCGGCCGGGCCCTGGTCCGGACCATCGCGGAGTGCGCCGAGGCGGGCCTGCGCACGGTCGTGGTCCGGGAGCACGACCTGCCGGCCGGTTGCCGACAGGCGCTGGTCGCCGACCTGACCGCGATCGCGGGGCTGACCGTCATCACGTCGCGGCTCCCCGACCCGGTGGCCGCGGGCACGCACCTGGCGGCCGACCAGGCCGTCCCCGACGGCGAAGGCTGGTGGGGGAGGTCGTGCCACGACGCCGAGGAGGTACGTCGCGCAGCGGCCTGCGGGGCGTCGTACGCCACCCTGTCGCCGTACGCCGCGACGCGCAGCAAGCCCGGCTACGGCCCGCCCCTGCCGCCCGGCGCCTACGCCGACCTGCCCCTGCCGACGTACGCCCTCGGCGGAGTCACGCCCGAGAACGCGGCGTCGACCCGCGCCGCCGGGGCCCACGGCGTCGCGGTGATGGGTGCGGTGATGCGCGCGCCGGAGCCGGCGGACGTCGTCGCCGCCCTCCTCGACGCGATGGGGGAGAGCACGTGAACCCGCCCGTCGTGCTCACCGTCGCCGGCACCGACTCCGGCGGCGCGGCCGGCATCGCCGCCGACCTCGCCACGTTCGCCGCCCTCGGCGTCCACGGAGCGTGCGTCGTCACGGCGGTCACCGCGCAGGACACCACCGGTGTCCGCGCCATCCACCCCGTCCCGACCGCTGTCGTGTCGGCCCAGCTCGACGCCGTGCTCGAGGACCTCGAACCGGTCGCGGTCAAGACCGGCATGCTCGCGACCCCCGAGGTCGTGCGGCTGGTCGCCGAACGCTGCGCCGGCCGGATCCTCGTCGTCGACCCGGTGCTCGTGGCGACCTCCGGCGCCGTCCTCGGCGACGACTCGGTGGTCGCGGCCTACCGGGACCACCTGCTGCCCGTCGCGACGGTGAGCACGCCCAACGCCGACGAGGCGGCCGCGATCGGGTCGGTCCCGACGCCGGTGATCCACACCGGCGGCGGCCCGGTGGGCGAGTGCGTCGACCTGCTCTGCGTCCCCGGGGCCGAGCCCGTCCCGATCCGGCACGCCGCCGTCCCGACCACCAACGACCACGGCACCGGCTGCACCCACAGCGCGGCGCTGGCGGCGTACCTCGCCCGTGGTCTGCCGCTCGCCACCGCGGCCGCGCTCGCCGCCGCCTTCACCACCCGCCAGCTCGAGACCAGCAGGTCCTGGACCCTCGGCCGCGGCCGGGGCCCGATCGCCCACACCCATCCGATGTCCCTCACCGAAGGAGCACCCGCATGACCGTTCACCCCGCCCACACCCGCATCCAGGCCGGCGAGCTGGGCGTCCCGTTCATCCGGGTCGCCCTCACCAACGGCGATACGTTCGACCGCTACTGCACCGAGGGTCCCGGCAGCGACCCCGAGGTCGGACTGCCGCCGCTGCGCGCAGCGTGGATCGAGGGTCGCGCCGACACCGACACCTACGCCGGCCGGGAGGTCCAGCTCGTCGACAACGGCAAGGCCGCGCTCCGCGCCGGCCAGGCACGCGAGGAGTGGAAGGGCGATCGCCGGGAGCCGCGGCGCGCGGTCGCGGGCCGCAACGTCAGCCAGATGCACTACGCCCGGCAGGGCGTGGTCACGCCCGAGATGGAGTACGTCGCCGCACGCGAGTCGTGCGACGTGGAGCTGGTCCGCAGCGAGGTCGCCGCGGGCCGCGCGATCATCCCCGCCAACGTCAACCACCCGGAGTCCGAGCCGATGATCATCGGCAAGAGGTTCCTGGTGAAGATCAACGCCAACATCGGCAACAGCGCGGTCACCAGCAGCATCGCCGAGGAGGTCGACAAGCTCACCCACGCCATCACCTGGGGCGCCGACACGGTGATGGACCTCAGCACGGGCGACGACATCCACACCACCCGGGAGTGGATCATCCGCAACAGCCCGGTCCCGATCGGCACCGTCCCGATCTACCAGGCGCTGGAGAAGGTCAACGGCGAGGCCGACAAGCTCACCTGGGAGATCTTCCGGGACACCGTCATCGAGCAGTGCGAGCAGGGCGTCGACTACATGACGATCCACGCCGGCGTGCTGCTGCGCTACGTCCCGATGACCGCCCGTCGGGTCACCGGGATCGTCAGCCGCGGCGGCTCGATCATGGCCGGGTGGTGCCTGGCCCACCACGAGGAGAACTTCCTCTACACGCACTTCGAGGAGCTCTGCGAGATCTTCGCCCAGTACGACGTCAGCTTCTCCCTCGGTGACGGCCTCCGCCCCGGCAGCACGGCCGACGCCAACGACGAGGCCCAGCTCTCCGAGCTCCGCACTCTTGCCGAGCTGACCGAGCGCGCCTGGAAGTACGACGTGCAGGTGATGGTCGAGGGCCCCGGACACGTGCCGCTGCACCTGGTGGAGGAGAACGTCCGGCTGCAGCAGGACTGGTGCCACGGCGCGCCGTTCTACACGCTCGGCCCGCTCGCCACCGACGTCGCGCCCGGCTACGACCACATCACCTCGGCGATCGGCGCCGCGACGATCGCGATGCACGGCACCGCGATGCTCTGCTACGTCACGCCCAAGGAGCACCTCGGGCTCCCCAACCGCGACGACGTGAAGACCGGCGTGATCACCTACAAGCTCGCCGCGCACGCGGCCGACGTCGCCAAGGGTCACCCCGGTGCCCGCGACTGGGACGACGAGCTGTCGAAGGCGCGCTTCGAGTTCCGGTGGCGCGACCAGTTCGCGCTGTCGCTCGACCCGGTCACGGCCGAGGAGTTCCACGACGAGACGCTGCCGGCCGAGAACGCCAAGACGGCCCACTTCTGTTCGATGTGCGGCCCGAAGTTCTGCTCGATGCGGATCAGCCAGGACGTCCGCGACCGGTTCGGCGCCGACCTCACCCCCGAGGACGCCGCGCTCGGCATGAAGGAGAAGTCGGCGGAGTTCGTCGAGCTCGGCAGCAGCGTGTACGTCGAGCCCGGCGTGCGCTGACCCGGCGACGATTCGTCACGGTATGCAGGCGAGCCGGCACCTCCCGTGCGGAGTTCCGGCTCTTCTGCTGGATGTGTGGGTGATCTGAGCGCGCCCTGACGAGCACACGCCGTTCCCTGTCTAGGTTTCGAGCTGTCTAGGAACGAAACCGGGTCGGCAGGAGAACGGCGTGGCAATGCTCAGCCTATGGCGTGGCTTGATGGGACTGGAACACACAGCGATCGAGAACGTCCGCCGTGATGGCGACGAGCTGGTGATCGATGTCCGTCCGATGGCTCGGCAACGCCGACGATGTGGCCGGTGCCGGCGACCGAGCCCGGGCTACGACGCCGGTGCTGGTCGGCGGCGATGGCGCAGCATGGACCAGGGCACCACGATGTGCTTCCTGGAAGCCGACGCACCACGCGTGCGTTGCCGCGAGCACGGCGTGGTGGTGGCCCACGTCCCGTGGGCCACGCACGGCGCCGGACACACCCACACCTTCGACGCCCAGGTCGCCTGGCTGGCCACCAAGACATCGAAGGCGGCCGCAACTGAGCTGATGCGGATCGCGTGGCGCACCGTCGGTGCCATCATCGCCCGGGTCTGGGACGCCGCCGAAGCGGCCGCGGCCAGCGACGGGCTCGACGGGCTGCGGCGGATCGGGATCGACGAGATCGCCTACCGCCGCAACATGCGCTACCTGACCGTGGTCGTCGACCACGACACCGGGATCTTGGTGTGGGCCGGCGAAGGACGCAGCCGTGCGGCGTTGAAGCCGTTCTTCGACCGGCTCGGGCCGCAACGGTGTGCCCAGATCACCCACGTCTCGGCCGACGGCGCTCGCTACATCGAGGAAGAAGTCACCGACCGCTGTCCCGACGCGGTGATCGGCCTGGACCCGTTCCACGTGGTCAAGTGGGCCAACGACGCCCTCGCCCGGGTCCGTATCGACGCCTGGCAACAAGCCCGAGCGCTGGCCAAACACGACCCACCTGCTCTGTCCGGGTGGGCACGTCGCGGCCAGTGGCTCCCGGGCCGGGACCTGGCCCGCGGCTTGAAGGGCTCCCGGTTCGCGCTGTCGAAGAACCCCGAGAACCTCACCACTCGGCAACGAGCCAAGCTCGAGTGGATCGCGACCGCCGACCCCCGCCTGCACCGGGCCTACCTACTCAAAGAAGCCCTCCGGCTGATCTTCCAAATGCCACCAGACCACGCCGCGGCCGAGCTCGACCGATGGCTGTCCTGGGCCCGCCGATGTCGGATCCCCGCGTTCGTCGACCTGGCTCGCAAGGTCCGCACCTACCGCGACCGGATCCTGACCGCGATCGAGCACCGGCTGTCCAACGGGCTCATCGAGGGCGTCAACACCCGGATCCGACTGCTCACCCGACTCGCGTTCGGCTTCCACACCTCACACGCACTCATCGCACTCGCCATGCTCAGCCTCGGACGCCACCGACCCGCCCTCCCCGGCCGAACCTGACCCACACATCGGTCAGAAGGTCCGGAGTTCCGCGGGGGAAGTGACGACTCGACAACATCCCGTGATGAATCCACGGCTGCGGACGCCCGGCTCGGGGCCAGCCTCAAGACTCAGCCCAGGAGCGCGAGGTCCTCGGCGTCGAGCACGAGGTGTACGGCGCTCGCGGAGTCGGTGACCGATCCCGGGCGGCTCGCGCCCGGGATCGGGATCACGTTCGGCGCCTTGGCCAGCATCCAGGCCAGGCACACCTGCTGCGGGCTGACGCCGTGCTTGCCGGCGACGTCGGCGAAGGCGGCGTACTCCGACCCGAGGTCGGCCGCATGGGTCATCCCGCCGAGCGGGCTCCACGGCAGGAACGCGAGGCCGAGCCTGGTGCAGAGCTCCAGCTCCGGCTCGCTCGTGCGGAAGCTCGGGCTGAACTGGTTCTGCACGCTGACCAGCGCATCGCCGAGGATCGCGTGCGCCTCGCGGATCTGGTCGGGGTCGGCGTTGGAGAGACCCACCCGGGCGACCAGCCCCTCGTCGTACAGGTCCTTGAAGGCGCCGATCGTCTCGGCGTACGGCACCTCGGGATCGGGGCGGTGGTGCTGGTAGAGGTCGATCCGCTCGCGACCGAGTCGCTGCAGCGAGCCGCGCACCGCCTCCTTGATCCACTCGGGCCGGCCGTCGATCGGCCACTCCGCGCCGTCGCGCCGGATGCCGCCCTTGGTCGCGACCGCGACCTCCTCGCTGCGACCCCGCAGCGCCTCCGCGACGACCTCCTCGTTGTGCCCGAGCCCGGTGTGGTCGGGCGCGTAGCAGTCGGCGGTGTCGATGAGCGTCACGCCGAGGTCCAGGGCCGCATGCACCGTCGCGATCGCCTGGTCACGGTCCGGCAGGCCACCGGTACGCCCGGGCCGGGACAGCGGCATCCCGCCGAGCCCGATGGCGCTGACGTCGAGGTCTCCGAGACGGCGGGTCTGCATGGGGGCACCTATCGGTCGGTCGGAGCGACACGTCGTACGACGACGTCCGCGTGGATGTCACTGCTGCTCGAGAGTACGAGGCGGCGGTCGTCTGTCCGATAGCTGCGCTCGGTGTAGACCGGTCCGCCCGCCACGAAGATCTCCACGACCGACCCGTCGAGAAGGATGCGCACCTCGTGCCGGTCGCCGTCGGACTCGAACGAGGCCCGCGTCTCCCAGCCTCGTCGGGACTTGTCGTACGGTGCCGCGCGCAGCGTCGCCTCGCAACGAACGAGATCGAGGTGGAGGTCGATGCCGTCGAGGAGGCCGATCGTGACGGTGCCGAGCGTCGGTGCGTGCAGTTGGACCAGGAGGTCCAACGCTCCTGGGGGTAGCGCGATGGCGCTGCCGGCGTCCAAGGTGACTCGCTCGCTCTCGCCGTGGTGCGACCCGAGCTCGTCGACGGGACGGCTCCGCAGCTCGCCACCGGCCGACAGGGCGAGCTCCCTCGTGACCGTGAGGGCTCCCGACCAGCCCGCAGCGAGCACGTCCTCCTCGGGACGATCCTCGACAACCCAGCCCCACAGCAGCGTGCGATCATCCGCGGCGAGGACGATCGGGGCGTAGAAGTCGTGCCCGTGGTCGACGAGTCCGCCGGTCGACGGGGCAAACCGGAGCACGCCGTCCGACTCCGCCAGGTCGCCCACCAGGTAGGCGACGCGGCCGAGGTGGGCGCCGCTGACCAGGGAGAGGACAAGCACCCACCGGTCGCCGAGCAACGCCAGACTCGGGCACTCCCACACGTCGGCCGGCGCGTACGTCGCCGCGACGGCGTCGGTGGTGTCGAGCAGGACTCCGAGGTAGTGCCACGCCGCAAGGTCGTCGCACGCGAACAGCAGCACCATGCCGCGACCGCCCGGCTCGGCACCGGCGCCGACGATCGCGTAGCGGCGGCCGTCATGGATGAAGACGAACGGGTCGCGGAACCCCAGGAGGGACAGGCCGGGTGGCGGCACCGCAGCCGGCACCTCGGACTTCCGCCACCGACGGAGGTCGTCGTCCTCCGCGTGCGCGAGCGCGATGACAGCGGTCTCGGGGCCGCTTGCGGCCGCGGTGTAGACCGCGACCGCAGCGCCGTCGTCGTCGACGACGCACCCCGACCAGCACCCCGCTGCATCCAGACCGCCGGGTGTCGGCGTCAGCGCGACGGGCTCGTCTTGCCAGAGCACGAGATCGGGGCTGCTGGCGTGACCCCAGCAGATGTCGGCGTGGACGGCTGCCGCAGGGTTGTGCTGGAAGAACAGGTGCCAGCGGCCGTTCCATCGGACCGGGCCGTTCGGGTCGTTGACCCACCCGGAGGGCGGCCGCACGCGGTGGCGGGGGAGGGCATGGTCGCGGGTGCCGTCCGGCGTGGGCGGCAGGCGCTGCTCGGTCATCGGTTGCCTCTCGCGTCAACGAGCGCCGGCCGCACGCAGCGGCACAACGGGGAGGGGTCGAACGGTCTAGCGTGCGGGTGCGCGCGTGCTTCCTCGCGGCACCAGCCGGGTCGGGAGGATCGTCGCCGGGGCCACGGGTCGCCCGGCGAGACCGTCGACCACGAGCTGGCCGGCGATCCGCCCCTGCTTCAGGACGTCCTGACCGATGGTGGTGAGGTCGAGCTGGGCCGACAACGGATGGTCGTCGACGCCGATGATCGAGATGTCGTCCGGCACCCTGAAGCCAGCGCGTCGCGCCGTGCGGAGCGCGCCGAACGCCATCTCGTCGGAGTGGACGAAGACCGCCGTCGGTGGTCGGGAGAGGCTCAGCAGCTCCGCCATCGCCTCCGCGCTGGCCTCGGGCCCCCAGGGGACGCGGCGGAACAGGTCGGCGTCGACCTCGATCCCGGCGGCCTCCAGCCCGCTGGTGTAGGCAAGGGCGCGCCCGTCGATCGGCCACTCCGCTGCGTTGGGGTCGATGGGGTCGATCATCGCGATCCGCCGGTGCCCGAGGTTGAGCAGGTGGCTCACGGCCTGGCCGCCGGCACTGGCGTCGTCGATGCTGACGAAGGGGTACGGCGCCAGCTGGCCGCCGGCCGCGAAGATCTCGACCCCCATCAGTGAGAGTCGCTCCTGCTCCGGCTCGGTCACGGGGAGGCCGACGACGAGGACGGCGTCCACCTTGCGGCGGGCCGGAAGGGTGCGGAAGAACGACTGGTGCTGCTCGTCCTCGCCGACGTGGTAGAGCATCAGGTCGAGGCCCGCTGACCGCAGGACCGCCTCGATCCCGTTCAGCATCTCGCCGAAGAACCACCGCGACAGGTGCGGGACGACGACGGCCACGCGCCCGGTCGACCCGCCGGCGAGGCTCGCCGCCTCGGGCGAGACGACGTAGGCCAGCTCCTCCGCGGCCCGCAGCACCTTCGCCCTGGTGGCCGGTGCTACCCCCGGGAGGTCGTTGAGTGCGCGCGACGTGGTCGCCATGGACACGCCCGCCGCCCTCGCGATGTCGGCCATGTTGGCGTGCCCCGGCTCGGGCACCGGTGGCGTGGTGCGACCAGTCGCCGGGCGACGGCGGTGGCCCTTCGTTCGCGACGGTTCGGCCATGCGCACACTCTACCCAGATTCTGGAACCGCTTCCAACAACTCTCGCAACCTTGCGGGTCCACGCCGCGCGATCGCAGCAAGATAGGGGCTTGACGCTTGGAAGTGACGTATGCCACCTTTGCATGGAAACGCTTCCAACTTCTCGTAACGCACTGTGGAGGACCCCGATGACACGTCGACACGTCGCCAGCGCCGCACCTGGCCGAGTCCGTCGAGCCCTGGCCGGAGGGCTCGTCGCCTGCGCGGCGGCCTCCCTCGCCGCCTGCGGGCCGCCCGGATCGGACCCGGTGGGCTCGACGAAGGTGGACCCCGACGAGGTGAGCACCGACCTCGGTGACGAGAAGATCGAGCTGACGCTCTACGACGGCGCCGGTCTCAAGGCCGTCGACGACGCGCTGATCGCGGCGTTCGAGGAGCAGCACCCCAACATCACCATCGAGGCGCGGTACGACCCCGACGACGTCCAGGCCCAGAACGCGCCTCGTGTCCTGGCTTCCGACGACCCGCCGGACATCGCCCGCGTGAACGCGCTGGCCGACATCGTCGGCAACCAGCAGCTGACCGAGCTCGACGTGTGGGCCGACGCGTACGGCTGGGACGAGCTCCCGGAGGGCCAGCTGGCCATGTACCGCGTCGACGACGACGGCGTCCGAGGATCCGGTACGCAGTACACGATGGCGAGCGGGTTCGTCCTGACCGGCCTCTACTACAACAAGGACCTGGCGAAGGAGATCGGCCTCGAGGAGCCGCCGGCGACAGTGGAGGAGCTCGAGGGCGCGCTGGCCGACGCGAAGGGCGCCGACATCACTCCGATCCTGGCGGGCAACCAGACCGGCCAGATCTCGACGACGGTCCAGTCGATGATCAACAACGCGCTCGGCGCGCAGCCCGTCAACGACTGGGTCTTCAACGCGTCGGACGCCACCATCGACACCCCTGAGGCGGTGGCCGCAGTGGAGACAGTGGCCGGATGGGCCGAGGACGGCTACTTCAACGACGACACCAACGGCACCGACGGCACGGGCGCGCTCGGCCGGTTCGTCGACGGTGAGTCGCTCTTCTACGTCTCGGGAAGCTGGGACGCGTCTGCGCTGCAGGACGAGATGGGTGACAGCGTCGGCTTCGCGCCGTTCCCCGTCGGTGATGCGGGTACGCCGTTCGGAATGTCCGACCCGGTCTCGAACTTCGGCATCCCGGCGGGCTCGGACGACAAGAACGCCGCCGCGGCCTTCCTCGACTTCCTCACCTCGCCCGAGGCCCGGCAGATCGTCGCCGACTCCGGCGCCGCGCCGAGCGGCGACGGCGAGCCGCCGACCACCGAGGCGGGGAGCCTGAAGGCGCAGATCCAGGAGACCTTCGCGGCCCTGGTCGACGGCGACGGACAGGTCCAGTTCGTGCAGAACGCCACCAGCGGTATCAACGACGACTGGATCGCGCAGACCCAGGAGCTCGTCGAGGGGCGGGTCTCGCCCGCCGACTACCTGGCGAACATCCAGGCGTCGTACGAGGAAGACCTGCAGTGAGCACCCTCGACGCATCGCTCGGGAGCGAGACGACCACGGAGGCCCGGGGCGGGCGGAACGCCCGCCCCCGGGCGGCCCGGTCGCGGCGGAGCTGGGGCGGCTGGCTGTTCGCTCTGCCGGCCGCGGTGATGTACGCCGTCTTCGTCCTCCGGCCGACCCTGAGCACGATCCAGTACTCGTTCTACGAGTGGGACGGCATCACCCCGGCGACCCCCGCCGGGATCGACAACTACCGCCGCGTGCTGACGGAGCCGGAGCTGCTGTCCGCGATCGGGCACTCGTTCTTCCTGATCATCTTCTTCGCGCTGGTCCCGGTCACCGGCGGACTGCTCATCGCCTCGCTGCTCCAGGAGATCAAGCTGCGGGGGCTGGTCACCGCGGCGCGGACCGCGCTGTTCCTCCCGCAGATCATCCCGGGAGCGGCGGCGGCCATCGCGTGGGTCTGGATGTTGTCGTCCAACGGTGCCGTCAACCAGGCGCTCGACGCGGTCGGCCTCGACAGCGTCAGCCGCGCGTGGCTGGGCGACTTCACCTGGGCGCTGCCCTCGGTCGGCATCATCGGGACCTGGCTCGGACTCGGCTTCTGCACCGTGCTGCTCATCTCCGGGATCGGCAAGATCGACACCGCGATCTACGAGGCCGCCCGTCTGGACGGCGCCGGCTTCTTCTCGACGTTCCGCGCCGTGACCCTGCCGGGACTCCGCAGCGAGATCGGAGTCTGCGTCACCGTCACCGTGATCGCCGCACTGGCCAGCTTCGACATCGTGCTGATGTCGACCCAGGGTGGTCCGGGAACGTCAACCATGGTGCCCGGCGTGATGATCTACCAGCTCGCCTTCACCGAGTCGCGGATCGGGGTCGCCAGCGCTCTCGCCGTCGTCCTCACCGTCCTGATCCTCGTGGTCATCGTGCCGATCCAGCGACTCTTCAAGGAGAAGTGACATGCTCAGCTCAGCCCGGGAACGCGTGCCAGGGATCACCCTCCTGCTCCTGACCATGCTGTTGTCGATCTTCCCCCTGGTATCCATGCTGTCCGCGGCGCTGCAGCCCCAGGGTTCGGTCCCGGCGGGCATCCAATGGCCGTCCGACCCGCAGTGGGGCAACTTCGTCGACGCATGGAAGGTCGCCGACATCACGCCGCTCATCTGGTCGAGCCTGGTCCTCGTGGCAGTCGTCGTGCCGGTCACCGCACTGGTCGCGACGATGGCGGGCTACGCGCTGGGGCAGCTCAGGATCCCCGGCGGGTCCGCTCTTCTTCGTGCTCCTCCTGCTCGGACTGACGCTCCCGCACGAGGCGACGATCGTGCCCGCTCTACTACCAGATGCGCGACTACGGGCTGCTCAACAACCGGTTCGGCCTGATGCTCGCGCTGATCGGCATCTTCATCCCGTTCGCGGTCTTCTGGATGCGGGCGCACTTCATCTCGGTGCCGCGCGAGCTCACCGAAGCGGCGTCGATCGACGGGGCATCCACGTGGAGGAACTTCCGCCACATCCAGGTGCCGCTCGCGATGCCGGCGATCTCGTCGATGTGCCTCCTCCTCTTCCTGTGGACGTGGAACAACTTCCTCCAGGCCATCGTCCTCATCGACGAGCCGACGGACCGCACCATGGCGGGCGCCCTGCTCAACTTCGTCGGCCAGCACTCGACGGACGTCGTACTCCTCAACGCCGGGTCGTTGCTGATCATGGCGCCGACGATCCTGGTGTTCCTTCTCTTCCAGCGTCAGTTCTCGAAGGCGATGCTCGCCGGCGCGGTGAAGGGCTGAGGTGGCGTGGAGATGAAGACCAGCGCGCAGGACGGCGTCGACGTGACGGCGGGGCCGGAGGACGCAGCCCCGCAGTGGTGGCGGAATGCCGTCATCTACCAGATCTACCCGCGCAGCTTCTGCGACTCCGACGGCGACGGGGAGGGTGATCTGCAGGGCGTCGTCAGCCGGCTCCCCTATCTCGTCGGTCTCGGGGTCGACGCCATCTGGATCACCCCTTGGTATCCCTCGCCGCTCGTCGACGGCGGCTACGACGTCGCCGACTACCGCGACATCCATCCCATGTTCGGGTCGCTCGACGATGCCACCGCTCTGCTCGACGCCGCCCACGACCGCGGTCTGAAGGTGATCATCGACCTGGTCGCCAACCACACCTCGGACCGGCATCGCTGGTTCCGGGATGCCGTGGCCGCCGGACGTGGGAGCGCCGAGCGTGAGCGCTACCTGTTCCGGGACGGGCGGGGTGCCGACGGTGCGCTGCCGCCGAACAACTGGATGAGCGCGTTCGGTGAGGCCGGGTGGACCAGGGTGCACGAGCCCGACGGGACGCCCGGGCAGTGGTACTTCCACACCTTCGCGCCGGAGCAGCCCGACCTGAACTGGGAGAACGAGGAGGTGCTGGCGGAGTTCGACTCGATCCTGCGCTTCTGGCTGGACCGCGGGGTCGACGGCTTCCGGGTCGACGCAGTGCCGGCAATGGCCAAACACCCGCTCCTGCCGGATGCGGACTACGACGCCAACAGCCTGTTCGCCGCGGCGCACTGGGTGGACAACCCGCACTGGGACCGCGACGCGGTCCACGACATCCTGCGCCGCTGGCGTCGCCTGATCGACACCTATGGCGGCGACCGGGTCTTCGTCGCTGAGGCGGTCGTCAACGGGCCGGACCGATTGGCCCGCTACCTGCGTCCCGACGAGCTCCACACCGCCTTCAACTTCGAGTACGTCCATGCCCGGTGGGATCCGGCGCAGCTGTACTACGTGATCGATCGGACGCTTCAGACGCTGCGTCAGATCAGTGCGCCGGCGACCTGGGTGATGTCGAGCCACGACGAGGTGCGTCACCTGACCCGGTTCGGCCGTCAGCCCGCGGCGGGAGAGACGGGCCATGCCGACGGCGAGACCGACGTCGCACTCGGTGTGCGCCGGGCGCGCGCAGCGCTCCTGCTGACTCTTGCCCTACCGGGCGGGACGTATCTGTACCAGGGCGAGGAGCTCGGACTTCCCGAGGTGGAGGACCTTCCCGACGCGGCGATGCAGGACCCGGTCTTCTTCCGCTCCGGCGGAGCGCGCCCGGGGCGGGACGGCTGCCGGGTCCCGCTGCCCTGGGACGGCGACGCGCCCCCGTTCGGCTTCTCTGCTGCCGGCACCGAGACCTGGTTGCCGCAACCGCGCGGATGGGACTCGCTGACCGTGGAGGCCCAGGAGCGCCGCCCCGGGTCGATGTTGCGCTTCTACCGGGAGGCGCTGGCCCTGCGGCGCGAGATCGACGACCTCCGCGGCGAGGACCTGACCTGGATGCCGTCTCCGGAGGGGACGCTGGCGTTCCGGCGTGGCTCGCGGTTCCGGTGCGTCGCCAACCTCAGCGATCGCTGGATCGACGTGGACGGCGACGTCGTCCTCTGCAGCGTCGACCTCGACGACAGCGGACGCCTCCCACCGGACGCGACCGCCTGGATGCGGGAGACCTGATGGTCGATTGCGTCCCCCTCTTCTCAGCCCTCACGATGGATCGTCCGGCACGTACCTGCCGGTGAAGGAGTTGTACGACATGGCCAGCATCACTTTCGACAAGACCCAGCGGTGGTACCCGGGTGCGGACAAGCCGGCGGTGCCGGGTCTGGACCTGGAGGTCCAAGACGGCGAGTTCATGGTCCTCGTCGGACCCTCGGGCTGCGGCAAGTCCACCACCCTGCGGATGCTCGCAGGCCTCGAAGAGGTCAACAGCGGATCCATCCGGATCGGTGAGCGCGACGTCACCCACCTGGCCCCCAAGGACCGCGACATCGCCATGGTCTTCCAGAACTACGCCCTCTACCCCCACATGACCGTGGCCGACAACATGGCCTTCGCGCTCAAGATGGCCAAGGTCTCCAAGACCGAACGCGCCCAACGGGTCGACGAGGCCGCCAAGATCCTCGGCCTGACCGAATACCTCCAGCGCAAGCCCAAGGCCCTCTCCGGCGGCCAACGCCAACGGGTCGCGATGGGCCGCGCGATCGTGCGCAACCCCCAGGTGTTCTGCATGGACGAACCACTGTCCAACCTCGACGCCAAGATGCGCGTGCAGACCCGCACCGACATCGCCAAGATCCAGGCCGACCTCCAGGTCACCACCGTCTACGTCACCCACGACCAGGTCGAGGCGATGACCATGGGCGACCGGGTCGCGGTGATGAAGGAGGGCATCCTCCAACAGGTCGACAGCCCCCTTCGGCTCTACGACCGGCCCGCCAACCTCTTCGTCGCCGGGTTCATCGGCTCACCCCAGATGAACCTCCTCTCCGGTCGCGCCGACCAGGGCACCGTCAAGATCGGCGCCTTCCACGTCCCGGTCGACGAAGCCGCCGCCCACCGCATGCAGGGCAACGTCGTGGTCGGCGTCCGCCCCGAGAACTGGCGCCTGGTCGGCCCCGACTCCGGCGGCCTCCCCGTCACCGTCACCGTGATCGAGGAGCTCGGCGCCGACGCCTACGTCTACGGCACCAGCGACGTCGAGGGCACCCCGGGCAACGTCATCATCCGCGTCGAGGGCCGCGACAGCGCCCACAAGGGCGAGGTCCTCCACGTCACCACCGACCCCCACCACGTCCACGTCTTCGACGCCGACACCGGTGAGCGGCTCTCCGACTGAATCGTCCGTGGTCCGCGCTCGGCTCGGCGCGCTGGAGGGCGATGCCTTCCTCGCGCGGCTGGACGCGGTCCGGGACGACCTGCACGAAGCCCTCGCATCGGTCTACGGCAGCCGGGTCGACCCGGTCGCGTTCGCGAACGCGCTCGTCGCCGATGCCCTGGAGACGGCCGCAGCACGGAGCGCGGCGCTGGCGTCGCTCGACCGCCGTCGGGAGGTCGATCCGCGATGGTTCCTCGCCCAGGACCAGATCGGCTACATCTGCTACGTCGACCGCTTCGCCGAGGACCTGACGGACGTCGTGGCGCGACTGGACCACCTCGCCGACCTCGGCGTGCGGTACCTGCACCTGATGCCGCTGCTTCGACCGCGTGAGGGCGAGAACGATGGTGGCTACGCGGTGGCCGACTACGGCGAGGTCGACCCGCGGCTCGGCACGGTCGCCGACCTGGTCGCGCTGACGGAGGAGGCCCACCGCCGAGGCATGACCGTCTGCACCGACCTGGTGCTCAACCACACCGCCCGCGAGCACGAGTGGGCGCAGGTCGCGCAGTCCGGCGACCCCTCGTATCGAGCCTTCTACCGGATCTTCCCCGACCGCACCGAGCCCGACGCGTTCGAGGCCACCCTGCCGGAGGTCTTCCCCGACTTCGCTCCGGGCAGCTTCACCCACCTGCCGGCGACCGACGAGTGGGTCTGGACGACATTCAACGAGTACCAGTGGGACCTGGACTGGTCGAACCCTGCCGTGTTCAGTGCGATGTTCGGCGTCATCGGGGATCTCCTCAACCGGGGCGTCGACATCCTCCGGCTCGATGCCGTGCCGTTCCTGTGGAAGCGGAAGGGCACCGACTGCCAGAACCAACCCGAGGCACACCGGATCCTGCAGGCGCTCAAGGCGCTGACCCGGCTCGCCCGGCCCGGCGCCGTTCTCAAGGCGGAGGCGATCGTCGGCCCCGACCTGCTCGTGCCCTACCTCGGCGCCCACGACCTCTTCCGCCCCGAGTGCGACCTCGCGTACGACAACCAGCTCATGGTCATGCTGTGGTCGTCGCTCGCCAGCAGGGACGCCCGGCTGGCGGCAGCGGCGCTCGCCCGACGACCGGCGGCGCCCGACGGGACGACCTGGGTGACCTATGTGCGGTGTCACGACGACATCGGCTGGGCGGTCGCGGACGAGGACGCCCGGGCGGTCGGGCTCGACCCGGATGTGCACCGCCGGTTCCTCGCAGCGTTCTACGCCGGCCGGCACCCCGGCGCATTCGCGCGGGGTCTCGACTTCCAGTCCGACGCGGCGACGGGGGATGCCCGCACCTCAGGCTCGTGCGCCTCGCTGGCGGGCTTGCAGGAGGCGCTCCGGGCCGGCGACGCCGATCGGATCACCGCCGCGCTGCGTCGGATCGAGACCCTGCACGCCGTGACGTACTCCTTCGGCGGGATCCCGTTGGTCTACATGGGCGACGAGCTCGGCCTGCTCAACGACGAGGGCTGGGCGGCCGAGCCAGGACACGAGGCCGACAACCGGTGGGTGCACCGACCGCGGATGGACTGGCAGGTGGCTGCGCGCCGGAACCGGGCAGGCACGGTCGAGCAGCGTGTCTACGACGCTCTCCGGCGGCTCGGTGCGGTGCGGCGCACGACGGAGGCGTTCCGGTCCGACGCGAGCACCGAGGTTCTCCCGACGGTCGACCCGCACGTCCTCGGCTACCTCCGACGCCACCGCCGGGCGGCTCCGGTCCTGGGACTCGCCTGCTTCAGCGACCACCCGCAGGAGGTCGCACTGAGCGACCTGCTGCCCGACACGGACGTCGGGTGGGTCACCCCGTTGCACGGCACCGGTGGCAGGGTAGAGGTCCGCGACGGCCGTGTGCACCTGCCGGCGTGGGGATTCGCCTGGCTCACCCTCGGCGGGTCCGACGACGCCGGCGACCGAAGGAGAGGGCCACGTCAATGAGGTTCGGACTGATCGGGACCGGCCCGTGGGCGCAGAGCACCCACGGGCCGGCACTGGCGTCGACGCCCGGGGTCGAGCTCGTCGGCCTGTGGGGACGCTCTCCGGAGCGCACGACTGCGCTCGCGGAGACGCTCGGGACCGCGGCGTACGACGACGTCGCCGCGCTCGTCGAGGATGTCGACGCGATCGCGTTCGCGGTGCCGCCGGACGTGCAGGCCGAGCTGGCCGTGACGGTCGCGGAGGCGGGGCGCCACCTGCTGCTCGAGAAGCCGGTGGCGACGACCGTCGACCAGGCCCGCGCGGTGCGGGACGCCGCGGCGGCGGCCGGGGTCGCGTCGGTCGTGTTCTTCACCGACCGGTTCGTCCCGGCCATGCGCGAGTGGATTGCGCAGGCGGCGGCGACCGGTGGCTGGGGCGGCGGCTGGCTGCGCTGGTTCGGCGCCCTGCAGACGCGCGGCAGCAGCGTCTGGTCGCCGTGGCGGTGGGATCAGGGTGCGCTGTGGGACATCGGTCCGCACGCGGTCTCGACGCTGTCGGCCGCGCTGGGACCGATCACCCGGGTGACCGCGACCGGCGGTGAGGCGGACCTCGTCGTGCTGACCTTCTCCCACGCCTCGGGCGCGACCAGCACGGCGACGCTGACCGTGTTCGCGCCGCCGGCAGCGGCCGGGGTCGAGGCAGTGCTGTGGGGCGAGAGCGGCCTGCTCCCCATGCCGCCCCGCCCTGGCGGCGTCGCCGACGCCTTGCGCACGGCGGCCGTCGAGCTCGTCGAGGCCGCCGAGACCGGCGTCCGCCATCCGCTGGACGTCACGTTCGGTGTGCACGTGGTGGAGCTGCTGGCCGACGCCGCCCGGCAGCTCCGCCGCTGACCTGCGCTCGCGCGGGTCAGCAGGTCAGGCCATCACCGCTTCACCCGTGCCGAGGTCGGGGATCTCGCCGGCGTGCTCACGGTCGACGGTGAGGTTCTCGCCGCTGGCGGGGTCGAAGAGGTGCAGCTTGGTGGCGTCGAGCCAGATCTCCGCCTCCTGGCCCTCCTTGATCCGACTGGCACCGTCGAGCGAGACCACGAGCTGGGTGCGCAGCGACTCGCCGTCGAGCTCCTGCTCGAGCTGGCGCAGCTGCTGCTCCACCTCCGGCGGCGCCTCGAAGGGGATGTAGGCGTAGGTCTCGTTGCCGAGCCACTCGACGACCTCCACGGGCGCCCGGAACGTCGACCGCGTCGCGCCCTCGCCCTTGGCCTCGGCCAGCGATGCGTCCTCGAAGTGCTCGGGGCGGACGCCGGCGATGAGGAGCCCCTTGCCCTCGGCGCGGGCGGCCTTCTCGGGCGGGATCTCCACGTCCCCGAAGGGGAGCCTCACGGTCGTGCCCGTGACCTCGGCGGGGAGGAAGTTCATCGGCGGCGAGCCGATGAAGCCTGCGACGAAGAGGTTGCCGGGGTTCTCGTACAGCTCGCGCGGCGAGGCCAGCTGCTGCAGGATCCCCCTCCGCAGCACGGCGACCCGGTCGCCCAGGGTCATCGCCTCGGTCTGGTCGTGGGTGACGTAGACCGTCGTGATGCCGAGCTTCTTCTGGAGACGCGAGATCTCGGTGCGCATCTGGCCGCGCAGCTTGGCGTCGAGGTTGGACAGCGGCTCGTCGAAGAGGAACGCGTCGGCCTGCCGCACGATCGCCCGGCCCATCGCCACCCGCTGCCGCTGGCCGCCGGAGAGGTTGCCCGGCTTGCGCTGGAGGTGCTCGTCGAGCTCCAGGGTGGCGGAGGCCTCCTTGACCAGCCTGTCCACGTCGGCGTCGTTCATCTTCGCCAGCCGCAGCGGGAACGCGATGTTCTCGTAGACGGTGAGGTGGGGGTAGAGCGCGTAGTTCTGGAACACCATCGACAGGTTGCGGTCGCGCGGCGCCAGGTCGTTGACCCGACGGTCGCCGATCATCATGTCGCCGGTGGTGATGTCCTCCAGCCCGACGATCATCCGCAGCAGGGTCGACTTGCCGCACCCCGAGGGGCCGACGAGGATCACGAACTCGCCGTCGGCGATGTCGATCGACACGTCGTTGACGGCGGGGAAGCCGTCGCCGTACCGCTTGACGATGTTCTTGAGCGTGATGGCAGCCATCTGATCAACCCTTCACTGCGCCGGACGTCAGGCCGGCGACGATCTTGCGCTGGAAAATCAGGACGATGATGATGATGGGGATGGTCGCGATGACCGCGGCCGCGGCGAGCAGCGAAGCCGGCCGGTTGAACGGGTCGGCGCCGACGAAGAACGCCAGTGACGCCGGGATGGGCCGGGCGGCCTCGGTCGAGGTCAGCGAGATCCCGAACACGAAGTCGTTCCACGCGAAGAAGAACGTCAGGATCGCGGCGGTGAACACACCGGGCGCGGCCAGCGGGACGATCACCTTGCGGAACGCCTGCCACGAGGTCGCGCCGTCGACCTGCGCGGCCTGCTCCATCTCCCACGGGATCTCGCGGAAGAACGCCGACAGCGTCCAGATCGCGAGCGGCAGGGTGAAGGACATGTAGGGGATGATCAGCCCCGGCCACGTGTCGTAGATCCCGAACGCCCGCCACATGTCGAAGAGCGGACCGACCAGCGACACCACCGGGAACATCGCGATCGCGAGCGCCATCGACAGCACCAGTCGCTTGCCCTTGAACTCCAGCCGAGCGATGGCGTACGCCGCCAGCGTCGCCACGATCACCGACAGCGTGGTCGCGATCAGGCTGATGCCGATCGAGTTGAGGATCGCGCGGGTGAACTGGTCGTTGTCGAGGACCGCCTTGTAGTTCGCCCACCCGGCGCCGGTGCCGTCGGAGGGGAAGAACCCGGGGTTGCCGTTGGTGATCGACTCCTCGGACTTGAACGAGAGCGAGATGATCCACACGACCGGCAGCAGGCACCAGATCAGGATCAGCACGACCCCGAGCGGGACTCCGAGCTTCTTCATCGTCGACTCACCCCTCCTGTCGGGCCGCGGCGAGGTCGACGCGGAACAGCTTGATGATGAGGAACGCGATCAGCAGCACCGAGAGGAACAGCAGCACCGAGAGCGCGGACCCGAGTCCGAGCTGGAACTGCTCGATCGTCTGCCGGTAGGTCAGGAAGCTGATCGACTCCGTGCGCTCCGCGCCGTTGGTCATCACGAAGATGTTGTCGAAGATGCGGTAGGCGTCGAGGGCCCGGAACAGCACCGCGACCATGATCGCGGCCCGCATGTTGGGGAGGATGACCTTGAACAGCCGTTGCCACCACGTCGCGCCGTCGACCTTCGCCGCCTCGAGCATGTCCTCGCTGACCTGCGCGAGGCCGGCGAGCAGGAGCAGCGACATGAACGGCGTGGTCTTCCAGATCTCCGAGACGCAGATCGCGATCACTGCGGAGGTGGTGTCGCCGAACCAGTTGAAGTCGTCTCCGATGAACGGGATCCAGCCGTTGACGAAGCCGTTCTGGTAGGAGAACGCGAACTGCCAGGCGAAGCCGGAGACGACGGTGATGATGCCGTAGGGGATCAGGATCGAGGTGCGTACGACGCCGCGGGCGAAGATCACGCGGTGCATGACCATCGCGAACGCGAAGCCGATCACCAGCTCGATCGCCACCGTGACCACCATGTAGAGGACGGTCACGCCGGTGGTCGTCCAGAAGAGCGGGTCGGTCAGCGCGGTGACGTAGTTGCTGATCCCGGTGAACTCCTGATCGTCCGGGGCGGTGAGCGAGTAGTCGTAGACGGAGAGCCAGATCGCGCGCAGCATCGGGAAGGCGGTCACGATCAGCATCAGGATGATGGCCGGAGCCACCAGTCGCTGTCCGAGCCGGTTCTCCGCCTTGCTGCGGTCGCTGACGGCCGCACGCTTCCCGGCTGTCGTCTTCTCGGGCACGGTCGTGGTCGTCACAACAACGCCTCCCCTCGCAGGACGGCCTGCAGATAGTCCGCGGACTTCTTCGGCGTGCTGTCCGGGTCGACCGATCCCGGAGAGTGCCACCGGGCCTGGATGGCACCGGAGATCATCGCGTAGAACGCGCTCTTCGGGCGGGGACCGCCCTCGTCGACACTCGTGCGGAACAGCTCGACCAGGTCCTCGGGGTAGTCGCCGCTCGCGGCGACCTCGTCGTAGGCCGAGTTGGTGGACGGCATCAGTCCGTCGGTCAGCGCGAGGTCGACCTGCGCCTCGCTCGACGTGATGCACTGGGCTGCTTCCATCGCCCACTCCGGGTGCTCGGAGTAGGCACCGACCCCGATGTCGATGCCGCCGATCGGAGGCTTGGACTCCTCGCCCTCGACGGTGGCGGGGTAGCGGGCCCAGCCGAGGTCCTCGAACTCCTGCTTGTCGGCCGGACCGCCCTCGGTGCCGATGAGTCCCTCGTAGTTCTTGTAGACGAAGGTCCAGTTGACCATGAACTCACCGGCGCCCTCCGCCGGGAACATCTGGCCGAGGCTCGTGCCCTCGTTGGACACCGACAGGTCCGGCTGGGCCGCGGCGGAGTCGGCGAGCATCTTGATGATCTCGGCCGCCTGCTTGCCGGCGTCGGAGTCGACCTCCACCTTCGCGTCCCGCCCGGCCTCGGTGTCGGTCACGATCGATCCGCCCGCGCCCTGGATCAGTGCATTGATCCAGACGACGTAGGCCTCGTACTTGTTGGCCTGGACGCCGACGGTGCCCTCGTTGTCCGCGGCGGCCTGGATGACGTCCTCCCAGGTGACCGGCTGCGTCATGTCGAGACCGGCGTCCTCGGCGAGCGACTTGCGGTACCAGAGCACCTGGGTGTTCGCCCACAACGGGATGGCGAAGACCTTGTCGTCCCAGATGACCGTCTCGGCCGCGCCCTCGAGGTAGTCGTCGCCCTCGGCGATCTCCTGCGACAGGTCGCTCGGCACCTCGGCGAGCCAGCCGGCATTGGCGAACTCGGCGACGAAGACGGGGTCGAGGTTCATGAGGTCGGTCGAGGAGTCCTCGGCTGCCAGCCGCCGCGCCAGCTGGATGCGCTGGTCCGTGGCGCTGGACGGCAGTAGCTGCACGGAGATGTCGTAGTCGTCGGTGCTGCACGACTCGGCGTACTTCTCGAACGTCCCGACGCCGTCGGGGTTGACGTACCAGTTGAGCACCGGTTTGCCAGAGTCGCCGCACGCGCTCAGCAAGGTCGTGGACAGTGCGGCGATCGCGGCGAGCGCGACGGAGCGGCGCGCCCGACGTCGTCGATGCGGAACCCTCCCCCTCGGATCTCGCACGATCGCCGGCCATCCCGAGCGATTCAACATCCGAATCCTCCCGATTGTGTGACCAGATCAACATTCGCCGGAAGTTGAGGATTTGTCTAGTCCACCGGATTCTCGGTGTGTCGTTGCGGGCGGCGGCCCTTGCTGCGAGAGATCAGCCCGCGCGGTCCGCCGTACGCCGGATCGCGGTCGCGAAGGTCTCGAAGAGCGCGGCGGGGAGGTCGTGGCCGAGGCCGTCGATGAGCAGCAGCTCGGCCCCGGGGATCGCGATCGCCGTCGCGCGGCCGCCGGAGACGTGGACCATCCGGTCGGCGAGGCCGTGGATCACCGTCGTCGGCACGTGCAGCGTGCGCAGTCGGGCGCTGCGATCGGGCTGGGTCAGCACCGCCGTCATCTGCCGCATCACGCCGGCCGTGGTCACGCCGCGGTCGTATGTGTCGCCGGCGCGACTGGCCAGGCGCTCGTCCGAGGGCGGGTAGCCGGGGGAGCCGATCAGCTGCCACACCTTCAGCGCCGCCTTGACGTAGGTCTCCCGGTCGCGGCCGCGCGGGGTGATCAGCGTCGGCAGCAGGACCGGGTGCTGCCAGCCCACGCTGCGCCGCCCGGTGCTGGACATGATGCTGGTCAGGCTGCGCACCCGCTCCGGCGCGGTGATCGCCATCGTCTGCGTGATCATCCCGCCCATCGACACGCCGGCCAGGTGGGCAGACTCGAGGCCGAGGTGGTCGAGCAGGCCGAAGGCGTCGTCGGCCAGGTCCGCGATGGAGTACGGCGCCCGCACCGGCCTGCCGAGGAAGGCCCGCACCAGCGTCGCCTTGGCCACCCGGCCCTCCGCGCGGCTGGACCTGCCGGTGTCGCGGTTGTCGTAACGGATGACGTAGAAGCCCAGGTCAGCGAGCCGTTCGCACAGGTCGTCGTCCCACCAGATCATCGGACCACCGAGCCCCATGACCAGGAGCAGCGGTTCGTCGTCGGGGCTGCCGAAGGTCTGGTAGCACAGCTCTATGCCGGATGTCAGGGATGCGGTCAGCTCGTCCGAGCGCGCAGTGTGGGGTGCAACCGGAGTGCTGTCCTCGGACGTCGTCATGGCACCAGTCTGCCGAGGAGGGGGAAGTGAATGTTTCAACCACGTAACGTTGGACACGTGTCACACATGTTCGCCCCCTACCTGCTGCCGGAGGGATTCCGCCGGCCACCGCTCGCGGCGCTGCTCCGCGAGAGCAGCGTCGTGGCGGAGGCGGGACGCCTGGCAGCGCGCCGGGGCGGCGAGCGGCGCGCGGCGCGCCGTACTCCCTATGCGGGGCGGGACGCGGTCCGCGCCGCGGAACCGGTGCTGCTGGTCCCGGGCTTCCTGGCGGGCGACGCGACCTTGTCGCTGATGGGTGCGGCGCTGCGACGGAGGGGCTTCCGGGCGTACCGGTCGCACATCCACGCCAACGTCGGGTGCACCCTCGAGGCGGCGCTCGGACTGGAGGAGCGGCTGGAGCAGATCGCCGGGCGGCGCGGCACGCGGGTGCAGATCGTCGGGCACAGCCTCGGCGGCATGATCGCGCGCGGACTGGCGGCCCGGCGGCCCGACCTCGTGGCCGGCATCGTCACCATGGGCAGCCCGATGCTCGCGCCCGGTGCGCACCACTTGCTGCTGACCGGCGGCGTCGATGTCCTCACCCGGCTGAGCCGCGTCGGCCTGCGCGGCGTGATGTCGCCGGACTGCGTCGGCGGCAGCTGCGCGGAGGAGAGCTTCGGTGAGGTCCGCCAGCCGCTGACCGACGACGTCGCGATGACCAACGTCTACTCCCGCCGCGACGGCGTGGTCGACTGGCGCGCCTGCATCGACCCGCAGGGCCGGGCCGTCGAGGTGCGGGCCTCCCACCTCGGGATGGCCGTCGACCCGCGGGTGATCGACGTCGTCACCGCCGCGCTGCGGCGGCAGGCGCTGGCGCGTTGGTCCGACCTCGAGGGCGGCGCCACCGCCTGACGGCGCCCGCGTCGTCCGACGGGCGGAGCGCCATGAGCGCAGCGCCAATTCGGTGCTAGTCGAAGTCGATGGACGAGAAGCTGCGGAGCTTCTGGAGCTGGTGCTCGGACTTGATCGTGCGGATCGTGCCGGTGCGCGAGCGCATGACGAGCGACTCGGTGGTGCAGCCGCCGCCGCGGTAGCGAACGCCGCGGAGCAGCTCGCCGTCGGTGATGCCGGTCGCGACGAAGAAGCAGTCGTCGCCGGTGACCAGGTCGTCGGTGGTGAGGACGAAGTCGGGATCCAGGTTGTGACCCGCGTCGATCGCCTGCTGGCGCTCCGCGTCGTCGGTCGGCCACAGCCGACCCTGGATCGTGCCGCCCATCGACTTCATCGCGCAGGCCGCGATGATGCCCTCGGGCGTGCCGCCGACGCCGAGCAGGAGGTCGACGCCGCTGTTGGGACGGGCGGCCGTGATCGCGCCCGCGACGTCGCCGTCGGTGATGAACTTGATGCGGGCGCCCGTCGCCCGGATCTCCTCGGCGAGGCCGGCGTGGCGCGGGCGGTCGAGCAGGACCACGGTGACGTCCGACGGAGAGGCGCCCTTGGCCTTCGCGATCTGGTGGACGTTCTCGGCGACGGGGTAGCGGATGTCGACGACGCCCGCTGCCTCCGGGCCGGTCACCAGCTTCTCCATGTAGAACACGGCGGAGGGGTCGTACATCGAGCCTCGCGGCGCGACGGCGAGCACCGAGATCGCGTTGCTCATGCCCTTGGCGGTGAGGGTGGTGCCGTCGATGGGGTCGACGGCGACGTCGCACTCGGGGCCGTGGCCGTCGCCGACGCGCTCGCCGTTGTAGAGCATCGGGGCGTTGTCCTTCTCGCCCTCACCGATGACGACGACACCGTCCATGCCGATCGTCGAGATCATCACCCGCATCGCGTTGACAGCGACGCCGTCGGCGCCGTTCTTGTCGCCCCGCCCGACCCAGCGGGCGGCCGCCATCGCGGCTGCCTCGGTCACCCGGACCAGCTCGAGTGCGAGGTTGCGATCGGGGGCCGGCTGTGTGGTGGAGGAGGCGAATGAGGGGGCCACTGAGGCGGGGTCGTCCATGGGCCGCACTTTAGCCCGCCTGGGTGTCGCCGGCTGCGTAAGTCGTCACTGCCACCTCCTTGACGGCGAGCCACACCTGGCGGCCCGGTGTGAGGGCGAGCTCGCGGGTGGCGGCCGGCGTCACGTCGGCCAGGATGACCGTGCTGTCGCCGGCGGCTCCGACGTCGGACACGGCGACCTGAAGCCGGACCTGGTCGCCGTGCGGGGCGGCGCTCCGGACCACCCCGGACCAGTGGTTGCGCGTGGAGTCGTCGGGTGCGTGGAGCGCGACGGTCACGGCCGACGGAGGGAAGGCCCGCAGCCGGTCGCCGGAGCGCAGCACGTTGAGGCCGACCAGGCGTGCGACGTGGTCGGTGACCGGGCGCGCGGCGACCTCGCCGGGAGTGCCCTGCTGGACGATCCTGCCGTCCTCGATGACCACGACCCGGTTGGCGAGCGTCTGGGCGTCGAGGGCGTCGTGGGTGACGAGGAGGGTGACGCCGGCGAAGTCCTGGAGGTGGGCGGCGAGCTCGATCCGCAGGGTCGCGGCGACGCCCACGTCGAGGGAGGCGAACGGCTCGTCGAGGAGCAGCAGCTGCGGGTCGGTCGCCAGCGCCCGTGCGATGGCGACCCGCTGCGCCTGGCCGCCGGACAGCTCGCGCGGCTTGCGGCCGGCCAGCTCGTCGATCCCGAGCCTGGCCAGCCAGGTGGCGGCACGCTGGTGAGCCGTGCGGCGGTCGGTGCCGCGAGCGCGGGGTCCGAAGGCGACGTTCTCGACCGCGGTCAGGTGCGGGAACAGCCGTCGGTCCTGGAACACGAGGCCGACGTCGCGCTGCTGCGGCGGGAGGCCGAACAGCTCCCGTCCGTCGAGTACTGCGCTGCCGGCCGCCGCCTGGAGGCCGGCGAGCGCATGCACGAGCGTGCTCTTCCCCGCGCCGTTGGGGCCGACGACAGCGACCACGTCGCCCGGCTCCGCGCTGAAGGCCGCAGCCAGCCGTCCCGGCACCCGGACGTCGACCTGCAGGGTCACGCGGCCACCAGCCAGCGCTCGCGGAGCGCGACGAGCACTCCGACCGACACGACGAGCATCACCAGGCTGAGCGCGAGTGCGGTGTCGGTGTCGGACTGCCGCTCGATGTAGATGAGCGTCGGCATCGTCTGGGTGGTGCCGGGGTAGTTGCCGTTAAAGGTGATCGTCGCCCCAAACTCCCCGAGCGAGCGTGCCCAGCCGAGCACCATCGCGGCCAGGATGCCGGGGAGCGCCAGCGGCACGGTGATCCGGCGGAAGGTCGTCCACCGGCTGGCGCCGAGGGTGGCGGCCGCGGCGTCGTACTCCTGGCCCGCGGAGCGGAGGCCGCCCTCGATGCTGATCACCACGAAGGGCATCGCGACGAAGACGTGGGCGAGCACGACGCCCCACGTGGTGTAGGGGAACGCGAACCCGGTCGCGGCGAGCAACGGCTCACCGAGGATCCCGGAGCGGCCGAACGCGCTGCGGAGCGCGACACCGGCGACCACCGGTGGCAGCACCATCGGGACGACGACGGCCGCGCGGAGCAGGCGGCGGCCGGGGAAGTCCACGCGGGCGAGCAGCCACGCGAGCGGAAGGCCGATCACGACGCTCACGACCATCGCGGCGGTCGACGTGACGACCGACAACCACAGTGCGTCGCGCGCGGCCTCCGAGCGCAGCTGGTCGGGCAGGCTCGCAAAGTCGTTGGCCGCGACCATCGCCCCGAGCGGGATGAGGAGGACCGCGACCCCCAGCGCGGCGGGCACGACGAGCAGGATCGGTGCCCGCCCGAGGGGGTCGCGGTCGGCGTACTCCTTCGTCACGGGGCTCCGAAGCCGGCTTCCTCCAGTACTGCCTGGCCCTCAGTGCCGGTGACGAGGTCGACCCATTCCTGGGCGAGGTCGGCGTCTCCTGTCTGGTCGAGCGGGGCCAGGAAGTACGTCGTGAGCTGCTCCTCGGCGCCCGGGATCTCGATCGTCGTGACGTCCTCGCCGGCGGCGACCGCGTCGGTCGCGTAGACGAGGGCGGCGTCGGCCTCACCCGACACGACCTTGTCAAGGGTCGCGCGGACGTCCTCCTCCAGGCTGGCCGGCTCGGCGTCGATGTTCTGGTCCTCGAGGACGGCCAGCGCGACCTTGCCGCAGGGGACCTCGTCGGCGCAGCGGACCCAGGTCGCGCCGTCGAGGTCGGCGAGCGACTCGATGCCCGCCGGGTTGTCCGGCGGCGTGACGATCACGAGCACGTTGCTCGCGAACGCGGCCGGGTCGGTCGCGACGCCGGCGTCCTCGGCGATCGTCATCGCGGCTTCGTCGGCCGTCGCGAGAACGTCGCCCGGCGCCTCGTCGGCGGCCTGCTCGGCGAGGTCGGTGCTCGATCCGAACGAGAACTCGACCTCGACGCCCTCGTGCTCGGCCTCGAAGGTCTCCGCCAGGTCCTCGAAGACGTCGGTCAGCGAGGCGGCGGCGAGCACCTGGAGCGTCGTCTCCTCGGAACCGCCGTCTGCTCCGTCGCCACCTCCGTCGTCGCTGTCACTGCCACAGGCAGTGAGGGCCGCGGTGAGGGCGAGGGTGGTCGCGGCGACCGCCAGGTGGCGGCGTCGGGTGGGCATCATCGGGTGCTCCTTGCGGGGTTGGGACGTTCGACGACGACATTCGTCGACTTGACTGAGGCGATGGCGCGGACGCCTGCCTCGAGCCCGAGATCGGTGGCGGCTTCGGCGCTCATGAGCGAGACGATGCGGTAGGGCCCGCACACCATCTCGACCTGCGCCATCACGGTGTCCTTGATGACCTTCGTGACGATTCCTGACATCCGGTTGCGGGCACTGACGGAGTCGGCGCGGACGCGGTCGTGCTCGGCCTCGTCGATGAGCGACGCCGCGAGTACGGCGAGGGCGGGGCCGGCGATGGCGGTGCGACCCCCGTCGCTCGTCACGGCCACCTTGCCGGCATCGATCCAGCGCCGGAGCGTGTCGTCGCTGACGCCGAGAATCTCGGCCGCCTCGGCGATTCGGTAGTCGTTCACGGGGGAAGTGTGCCGCATCTGCGGGAGCGGTGTCACTAAGTGAGATCCGCAGTTGCGGAGATTGGTCGATCAGATCTGGTTCTCGGCTGGCCGGCAGCCACATCCCAGGCCGGGCGCAGCGCGCGGCCCGAGAAGTGATCGAGGATCGCGCTGGCCTCATAGATCAAACTCTGGAACTTTGATCGCCGCTGTCTATCGTCGCCGCGGCCTTTGTGGTCCAATCCGCGCATGCTTTTCCGGCAGCTCGAGTACTTCGTAGCCCTGGCGCGCGAGCGACACTTCGCCCGCGCCGCTGCAGCGTGCCATGTGTCGCAGCCGGCGTTGTCGGAGGCGATCCGGAAGCTGGAGCGCGAGCTCAAGGTGTCCCTCGTCCGACGCGGCCGCAGCTTCGAGGGACTGACGCCCGAGGGCGACCGGGTCGTCCTCTGGGCGCGTCGCATCCTGGCCGACCACAATGAGCTGCGCCAGGAGCTGGACGCCCTTCGCGCCGGCGTGTCCGGCGAGCTCCGGCTCGGGGTGATCCCGTCCGCCTCGAGCACCGCGGCCCTGCTGATCGATCCGTTCTGCGCCGACCATCCCTTGGTGCGGGTGCGTGTCGAGACCAGCCTGCGATCGGCCGCCATCGTCGAACGGGTGCGACGGTTCGAGCTCGAGGCAGGCGTGATCTATCCGGACGGGTTGGACATCGACGGGCTGCAGGTCACCCCGCTCTACCAGGACCATCACGTACTGCTCGCGGACTCCGCTCTGCTGCCCGATCGGTTCGGGGCCGTCACGTGGTCCGACGCTCTGCGGTTGCCCCTGTGCCTGCTGCACCAGGGGATGCGCGGCCGCCAGCTCATCGACGAGGCGCTGGCCGGGCACGGCCTGCGGGTCGAGCCACGACTCGAGACCGACTCCGTCGTGGTGCTGCTGACCCATGTCGCCCGGGGGCGGTGGGCGACGATCGTCCCGCAGACCTGGATCGACGCGCTCGGTGTGCCCGGTGGGGCCCGCGCCGTACGCCTCGTCAATCCGTCGATCGACGCCGGCGTCGCACTGGTCACCCGGGCCGGTCGGCCCAGCTCGTTGATGACCTCGGCGCTGATCGCGACCGCGCGCACGGCCGGAATGGCGGCCGTCTTGTCGACGCCGATGGTGCTCCCCGAAGGCTGACCCCCGTTCCCCGATCGGACGACCAGTCATCGGCACGGCCTATCAGCTGGTCGGGACCACGTCTTGGACAGGCTGTCGTCGGTGGAACGAGTCTGAGATCTCCGTCACACCAATGAGTCGAACGGCGACGGTGCCGTTCGCAGAAGGAGACATCATGGCCAAGATTCTGTGCGTCCTCTACGACGACCCGGTCGACGGTTACCCGACCACCTACGCCCGCGACGATCTTCCGATCGTCGACGGCTACGGCGACGGCCAGACCCTGCCCACGCCGAAGGCGATCGACTTCACGCCGGGGACCCTGCTGGGCAGCGTGTCCGGCGAGCTCGGGCTGCGCGAGTACCTGGAGTCCAACGGCCACACCCTGGTCGTGACGTCCGACAAGGACGGTCCGGACTCCGAGTTCGAGCGGGAGCTCGTCGACGCGGACGTCGTGATCTCCCAGCCGTTCTGGCCCGCCTACCTCACCGCGGAGCGCATCGCGAAGGCACCGAACCTGAAGCTGGCGCTCACGGCCGGGATCGGTTCCGACCACGTCGACCTGCAGGCTGCGATCGACAACGACATCACCGTCGCCGAGGTCACCTACTGCAACTCGATCAGCGTCGCCGAGCACGTGGTCATGATGATCCTGGGTCTGGTGCGCAACTACCTTCCCTCCCACGACTGGGCCCGGAAGGGCGGCTGGAACATCGCCGACTGCGTCACCCGTTCCTACGATGTCGAGGGCATGCACGTCGGCACGGTTGCGGCGGGCCGGATCGGCCTCGCGGTCCTGCGCCGCCTGAAGCCCTTCGGCATGCACCTTCACTACACCGACCGGCACCGCCTGCCGCTCGAGGTGGAGGAGGAGCTCGGCCTCACCTGGCACGAGACGCCGGAGGACATGTATCCCGTGTGCGACGTGGTCACGCTCAACTGCCCGCTCCACCCGGAGACCGAGGAGATGGTCAACGAGGAGACGCTGAAGCTGTTCAAGCGGGGTGCCTACCTGGTGAACACGGCGCGCGGGAAGCTCACCGATCGCGACGCGATCGTTCGCGCGCTCGAGAGCGGTCAGCTCGCCGGCTACGCGGGCGACGTCTGGTTCCCGCAGCCGGCACCGGGCGACCACCCGTGGCGCACCATGCCGTACAACGGCATGACGCCCCACATCTCCGGCACCAGCCTGTCCGCACAGGCCCGCTACGCCGCGGGCACGCGGGAGATCCTCGAGGGTTTCTTCGACGGGACGCCGATCCGCGACGAGTACCTCATCGTCGAGGGCGGCAAGCTGGCTGGCGTCGGCGCTCACTCCTACAGCGAAGGCAACGCCACGGGCGGCTCCGAAGAGGCAGCGAGGTTCAAGCAGAACTGAAGCGCCGGGACGCGGGACGGCGGGCGGAGCCGGAGCCGCGGCGCCCTCCGGGACTGCTGGCATGGACCACCAACCGCACACGCGGTGGGTGGTCCATGCAGTTTCTCAGTCGACCGCGATGATCACGTCCGAGGCCTTCACGACGGCGTAGGCCTCCTGGCCGACCGTCAGCCCCAGCTCCTCGACTGCCTCGTTCGTGATCGAGGAGGTGATCGTCGTGGTGCCGATGTCCAAGCGGACGTGCGACGTGGTCGCACCCTTGGTCACCTCTACGACGGTGCCTTTGACGATGTTGCGTGCGCTGAGCTTCATGGCAGGCCTTTCGAGAGTGGGTGGTCAGTGACCGACCGGACCCCCACCGCCCCGGGGCGGGCAGTGAGGCCGCAACATTAGCCGGGCCGCCTTCCGGAGCGCTTGCGCGAGACCACCGACCGGCCCCGTTCGCGCAGCGCTGATCGCCGCCTGGGAAACTGGTGCCGATGAGTACGACGAGCGAGCCCGGCCGCCCGGGCAGGTACCAGCGGTCGGTCGCCGGGCTGATCGTCGCCCTGGTGCTGACCGTGGGCGCGGTCGCCGTCGTGATGTGGGTGCTCGGCCTGTTCCGCGGCGACCTCGAGGTCGACCCCGAGAACGTGGACCTCAGCGCCGGCATCGCCACCGCCCAGGAGTCCGGCCTGCGTCCGGTCTACCCGTCGTCGCTCCCCGAGGGCTGGGTCGCGACCGCCGCCGAGGTGCCGTCCGACGGGGGCGGCGGCTACGAGATCCGGCTCCTCACCGACGACGGGAAGTTCGTCGGCATCCGGCAGGCCGACGACGACCTGACCCGCCTGCTGGCGACGTACGTCGACGAAGAGCCCGCCGAGACCGAGGGCTTCACCGCCGACGGCTCGGTCGCCGACGAGTGGGACGGCTACACCGACGACAAGGGCGACACTGCCTATGCCGCCGAGGTCCCGGGCGGGAAGGGCGACCAGGGCCCGCGTGACGAGACCCAGGTCGTCCTCGTCTACGGATCGGCGCCGGCCGAGGACCTGCAGGAGCTCATCGAGCGGCTCACCCGAGAGCCGGTCGGCGGCTGAGTCACGACGTCAGTACCTACTCCTCGCTGCCGCCGACCACGGCGTCGAGCCGCGCCCGCGCGCCGTCGAGCCACTCCTGGCACACGGTCGCGAGCCGCTCGCCGCGCTCCCACAGCGCCAGCGACTCCTCGAGGCTGGTGCCCCCGGCCTCGAGCCGCTGCACCACCTCGACCAGCTCCGCACGCGCCTCCTCGTAGGTGGGACGGTCGCCCTCGTCAGGCTCGGCGCCCTCGGCGCCCATCTCGGCACGCATCGGCTTGCCCTTCGGATCAGTGCTCATCGCTCTCCTCGAGCAGCTCGGTGCGGGTGGTGGTGACGTGGATACGGCCGTCGGCGACCCGGACGCTCATCGCAGCGCCCGCCGCCACCCCGGCGGCCGAGGTCACGACGTGGCCGTCCGCGTCCTGCAGGACGGCGTACCCCCGCTCGAGGGTCGCGAGCGGTGACAGTGCCCGGGCGCGGGCCCGCTGGTGGGTGATGTCGTCGGCGGCCCGGTCGAGCCGGTGGGTGAGGCTGCGTCGGATCCGGTCGCGGTAGCCGTCGAGCTCCTCGGCGCGGCGGTCGAGGAGAGTGCGGGGATCGGCGAGCGCCGGGCGCGACCGCAGCGCGTCGAGGGCCGCCTGCTCCCGCGCGAGGAGGGCGTCGACCGTCCGGCGCAGCCGCTCCCGCGTCTGCGCCACCCCCGCGGTCTCGGTGAGCACGTCGGGGACGATCAGCTTGGCGGCGTCGGTCGGCGTCGAGGCGCGGGCGTCGGCGACCAGGTCGAGCAGCGGGGTGTCGGGCTCGTGGCCGATCGCCGACACGACAGGTGTCCGGGCCGCGGACACGACCCGCACCAGCCCCTCGTCCGAGAACGGCAGCAGGTCCTCGACCGACCCGCCGCCGCGCGCGACCACGATCACGTGGACGTCGGGGCGGGCGTCGAGGCGGCGTACGGCGTCGATCACCTCGGCCGCCGACCGCGGGCCCTGCATCGCGGCGTACGCCGTCTCGAAGGCCACGCCCGGCCACCGGCGTCGGGCGTTGTCGATGACGTCGCGCTCCGCCGCGGAGCCGGGCGCGGTGACGAGCCCGACCACCCCGGGCAGGAACGGGAGCCGCTGCTTGCGGTGGGCGGCGAAGAGTCCCTCGGCGGCGAGCAGCTGCCGCCGTTGCTCGAGCCGCGCCAGCAGCTCGCCCAGACCGACCATCCGGATGTCGCGCGCGTGGAGGGAGAGGCTGCCGCGGTTGGCGTAGAAGGACGGCTTGGCGTGGATCACGACGCTCGCGCCCTCGACGAGCGGCGGCTGGAGCCCGTCGAACAGGACCCGTGAGCAGGTCACCGTGATCGAGATGTCGGCGACCGAGTCACGCAGGGTGAGGAACACCGTGCCGACCCCGGGCCGCCGGTTGACCTGCGCCACCTGGCCCTCGACCCACACCGCGCCGAGCCGGTCGACCCAGCCCGCGATCGCGTTCGCGATCTGCCGGACGGGAGCCGGCTTCTCGGGGGACGTCTGCAGGGCCACGGCCCGACCCTATTTCATCGAGCCCACTCGTCGGCACAGCCATCGCGCCATGGCCGCCGGACGTGCCAGAGTGGTGCCGTGCACACAACTGGACAGGCACTGGTCGTGGGAGAGTCGCTGGTCGACATCGTCGTCGGCGCGGACGGTTCGGAGGCCGAGAGGCCCGGTGGGAGCGCGGCCAACGCCGCGGTCGCCCTGGCCCGCCTCGATCGACCGGTGCGCTTCGCGACGTCGTACGGCGACGACGACCGCGGCGCGGCCATCGCCGACCACCTCGCCGCTGACGCCGTCGTCCTGGCCGGGGACCCGCACGTGGTGCCGCGCACCTCGACCGCGGTCGCGCGGATCGGGGCGGACGGTGCGGCGACGTACGACTTCGACGTCGCGTGGCGGCTCGGTGCGGTGACCGCCGACGACCCGCACGTCGTGCACGTCTGCTCCCTGGCGCCGGTGCTCGAGCCCGGGGCCGACGCTGTGCTGTCCCTGGTCGACCGCTTCGCGGACCGCGCCACCGTCAGCTACGACATCAACCTGCGACCGGCGATCACCGGGGTCGGGCCGGAGGTGCACGAGCGGGTACGACGCATGGTGGCGCGGGCCGACCTGGTCAAGGCGTCCGACGAGGACCTCCTCGCCCTGTGGCCCGACCGCGACATCGGCGAGTCCGCCGCGGACCTGCTCGCGCTCGGCCCGGCCGCGGTCGTCGTGACGCGCGGCGGCGAGGGCGCGTCGTGGCACGTCGGCAGCCCCGGGGCGTGGTCGACCGGCGGCGTGCACGCGCCCGCCGTCGAGGTGGTCGACACGATCGGCGCCGGCGACACGTTCGGCGCCGGACTCCTCGACGCACTCTGGGAGCACCTCGGCGCCGGTGGCCGGGACCGCCTGGCCGCACTCGACGCGGACGCCTGGAACGCCGCGGTCTCCCACGCCGTGCGGTGCGCCGCGGTCACGGTCGGCCGCCTCGGCGCCGACCCGCCGCGCCGGGCGGACCTGGAGATCGCCGCTGGTTGAGAGGTCCGGGGTTTCGAGGCTCGTCGCTAGCGCTCCTCGCACCTCAACCGCCGGCACGCATCCGACTACGTGACTCGGGCGTAGGCCTTCGCGATCTCCGCGCCCAGCCGGGCGTTGTGCCGCACCAGCGCGATGTTGGCGGCGAGCGAGGCGCCGCCGGTGACCTCGACGATCCGGCCCAGGAGGTACGGCGTCGCGTCCTTGCCGCGGATGCCCCGCTCGTCCATGTCGGCCAGCGCGCGGTCGATCACCACGCCGATCTCGTCGGCCGGGATCTCGTCCGCGACCGGGATCGGGTTGGCGACGACGACGCCACCGCGCAGCCCCAGCGCCCACTTCACGCGCATCATGGCGGCCACCTCGGCCGGGGAGTCGACCCGCATCGGGGCCGGGTGGCCGGAGGAGCGCGAGTAGAACGACGGGAACTCGTCGCTGCCGTGGACGACGACCGGCACGCCGAGGGTCTCCAGGTGCTCGAGGGTGAGCCCGATGTCGAGGATCGACTTCACCCCGGCGCTCACCACGGCGACGTCGGTCGTCGCGAGCTCGGTCAGGTCGGCCGACACGTCGAAGGTCTCCGGTGCTCCGCGGTGCACCCCGCCGAGGCCGCCGGTCACGAACACCGCGATCCCGGCGAGCGCCGCGAGCCGCATCGTCGCGGCCACCGTGGTGGCGCCGTGCAGGCCGCGCGCGACGACGTACGGCAGGTCCCGCAGGCTCACCTTGGTCACGTCGCCGTGCGAGCCGAGCAGCTCGAGCGCGTCGTCCTCGAGCCCGATCCGCGGCACCCCGTCGAGGACCGCGATCGTCGCCGGCACCGCACCCGCGTCGCGGATGATCGTCTCCACCTCGCGGGCCATCGCGACGTTGTCGGGGTAGGGCATGCCGTGGCTGATGATCGTGCTCTCCAGCGCCACCACCGGTCGCCCGTCGGCGAGCGCGGCGGTGACCTCCTCGGTGAGGCGCAGCATCGGGTGGGGCGTAGCGGTCACAGCAGGCTCCTGACCAGGTCGTCGGTGAGGGCGGGGTGGACGGTCTCGGGGACGCTGACGGTGAGGGCGGCCGCGGCGTGGCCGTACGCCGCCGCCTCGCCCGGCGCCGCGCCGCCCATCAGGGCATGGCAATACGCCGCCAGCATGGCGTCGCCCGCGCCGGTGACGTCGACGACGTCTCTGGCCGGTGTGTGCACCGGTGCGAGCCGCGTGGTGGCGTCGGGTCCGACCAGCAGCGACCCTTCCGTGCCGAGTCGCACCCACACCAGCCCGACGCTCCGGTCGTGCAGGCGGGCGGCCGCGGTGGCCACGTCCGGGTCCGGTGCGTCCGGGTCCGGAGCCGTCAGGGCGGTGAGCTCGTCACGGTTCGGCGTGATCGTGTGGACCGGTCCGCCGAGCACCGGGCGCAGCCGGGCCGCCTTGGGCACGCTGACCGGATCCACCACGACTGGTACGCCGCTCGCCGCCGCCACCCGCAGCGCGTGCCCGACGACGGCGGGCGCGAGGTTGCCGTCGACGACCAGCAGCGCAGCGCCTGCGATCAGACCGTCGGGCAGGTCGTCGGCTCGGAGCGCATCGATCGCGCCCATGTCCGCGACCGCTACGGCGAGCTCCCCGTCGGGGGCGAGCGTGGCGGTGTAGGTGCCGGTCGGGTGGGCGTGCGAGCGCCGTACCTCCGCGACGTCGACGCCGGCCGCCGCGGTCGCGGCCAGCAGGTGGTCGCCGAGCGGGTCGGCGCCGACGGCCGACACCAGGGCGACGGGCGTGCCGAGCCGGGCGAGGTTCTCCGCGACGTTGCGGCCCACGCCGCCGGGGACCAGGACGGTGTGGCCGGGGTTGCTCGTGCCCGTGAGGAGGGGCGCCGAGGATCGCGCCTTGACGTCGACGTTCGCGCCGCCGATCACCACCACCCGCCGCGTCACCCGGCCAACGGTAGGCGGTGCGGTTTCGCGCGGCGCTCCTGGGGAGACGGTGGGTCCATGTCGATCGTCTGGGCGCTGTGGTGCGCCTTCGCATTGCTCGTCCTCCTCTTCGTCGGCTGGGTCGGCACGTGGACAGGACAGGTCCGGGACCCGCGCGTCCGCGCGAACAGCAGCGCGAGCTCGGAGGAGCCGTATCCCGGCCCGGACCCGGCCATCGAGGTGCTCGTGACTCTCCTGGGGCGCTGGTTGAAGACCGCGATCGTGGTCGTCGGACTGGTCGCGACCGTGGTCACCATTGACACGGTCCAGGTCTCGCAGGAGGAGCTGGACGACGCCCTCATCGTCGCGGCCGAGCGTCTCGACGGATCCGCCGACGACATCGACGGGCAGCGGATCGAGGTCGAGATGGAGGTCGTGCTCGGTCGTCAGCTCGACGTTCTGGAGGCCAGCACGGACCAGGACGACGACACCACCAGGGACATCAGGAGCTACGTGGTCATCCCCGAGGGCGAGGACATCGGTGACGCCGGCGCGGTCGAGGACTCGGCGGTGGCGGTCTGCGTGACTGTGTCCGACAGCTCCGGCACCACTGCGGAGGGACATCCGCTGCCGAGCAACGCGTCGGTCTCGTGGAGCACCAGCCCGTGCTGACGCCGTAGGCTGCGCCGGGTGCGGCTGCGGATCGACCTTGCCTACGACGGCACCGACTTCCACGGCTGGGCGGCGCAGCCCGGGCTGCGGACGGTGCAGGGCGAGCTGACGACGGCGCTCGCGACGGTGCTCCGCCGGCCGGCGGGGGAGTTCCAGGTCGTGTGCGCGGGGCGCACCGACGCCGGGGTGCACGCCCGCGGGCAGGTCGCGCACGTGGACCCGCCGGAGGACGCGGTCGTCGACGCCGAGCGGCTGGCGCGCAGGGTCAACGGCGTGCTCGACCCCGACGTCCGGATCCACCGGATCACGCCCGCGCCGGAGGGCTTCGACGCGCGGTTCGGCGCGCTGTGGCGGCGCTACGCGTACCGGATCGCCGACAGCGCCGGGGCCGTCGACCCGCTGCGCCGCGCGCACGTGGTGGCCTGGCCGCGGACCCTCGACCTGGCTGCGATGAACGAGGCCGCCGCCACGCTGGTCGGCCTCCACGACTTCGCCTCCTTCTGCAAGCAGCGTGAGGGCGCGACGACGATCCGCACCCTGCTCGAGCTCTCGTGGTCGCGGGACGCCGCCGGGGTGGCCGTCGGCACGGTGAGGGCCGACGCGTTCTGCCACTCCATGGTGCGGGCGCTGGTCGGCTGCCTGGTCGCGGTCGGCGAGGGGCGGAAGGCCCCGGAATGGGCGGCCGAGATCCTCACCGCACAGCGTCGCGACCCCGCGGTGGTGGTGATGCATGCGCACGGGCTGACCCTCGAGGAGGTCGTCTACCCGCCCGACGAGGAGCTCGCTTCGCGCGCGGAGAGGACCGCGGCGCGCCGTACGACCGAGGAGACGGGGGCTGGCCGTGGGTGAGGACCACTACTTCTCCGCCGACCCCAGCGTGCCGTTCCAGCGTGCGCCCGTGCGCGCGAGCGTCTGGGGGCACGACCTCGACCTGGTCAGCGGCTCCGGGGTCTTCGCGCAGGGTCGCCTCGACATCGGCACCGCCGTGCTCTTCCGCGAGACCGAACCGCCGGTGGGAGGGCGGATCCTCGACCTCGGCTGCGGGTACGGCGTCATCGGGCTGGCGTGCGCGGTCGCCGCGCCGTCCGCGTCGGTGACGGCCGTCGACGTCAACCGGCGCGCGCTGCTGCTGGCGAACGAGAACGCCGGGAAGGTCGGTGTCGCGGACCGGTTCACGGCCGCGCTTCCCGAGGAGGTGCCGGCAGAGCAGACCTTCGACGAGATCTGGTCGAACCCGCCGATCCGGATCGGGAAGGCCGCCCTGCACGACCTGCTGCTGACCTGGCTGCCCCGGCTGGCGCCCGGCGGCCGCGCGGTGCTCGTCGTCGGCAAGAACCTCGGCGCCGACTCGCTCCAGCGCTGGCTCGGCGAGCAGGGCTTTCCGGCCGAGCGGGTGGCGAGCGCGAAGGGCTTCCGGGTCCTGGAGGTCCGCCGCGGCTGACCTGTGGCGGACCGCGCTCGGTCCTCAGGTGGTGGGATCGGATGCAATCGTGTGCATGGGTCAGGTGACCCATGCACACGATCGGTCGCAGGTGACCACCGTGGTCGCGTCGCCCACGGAGCGGGGAGCGAGTCGCCGCAGGCTCGCGGGATGTCGCCGTACGACTCGCAACAGGATCGGCCCGGGCGCCGTTGGAGGGGTGTGGAGACGATGGTGACGGAGAGCGCCGGGGGCGCGGAGCAGGTCGCTCCGGTCGCGTTCGACGACTGGGTCGCGGCGCGTGGCCCGGCGCTGCTGCGCCTCGCCCACCTGCTGACCGGCAACGCCGCCGACGCCGAGGACGTGGTCCAGGAGGCCCTCGCCCGGGCGCTGGCGCGGTGGTCCCGGATCTCGCGGGTCGAGGACGTCGACGCCTACGTGCGTCGGATGGTCGTCAACGAGCACACCTCGTGGTGGCGGAAGTTCCGTCGGCGCGAGTCGCCGACCGCGGAGTTCCGCGGCGACGCGACCGTGGCCGGCGCGCAGGGCGGGGAGGGTCTCGGCGTCGACGACCGGGACCTGCTCTGGCAGGCCTGCCGACGGCTCCCCGAGGACCAACGGACCGCGGTCGTGCTGCGGTTCTACGAGCAGCTGGAGTACGGCGAGATCGCCGCCCTTACCGGCGTGCGCGAGGGAACGGTGCGCTCCCGGGTGTCGCGCGGGATCGCCGTGCTCCGACAGGTTCTGGGAGAGGAGCGGAACGATGACTGAGCCCGGCGACAGCTTCGAGGACCGGCTCCGGGCCGGGCTGACGTACGGCGCCGACGGCGCCCCCTCCGCGGCCGGGCTGGCGGCCGGCGCCCGCACCCGCGCGGGAGTACGACGCCGCCGGCGGATCGCGGTGGGAGCCGCGGTCGCCGTCGCGCTCGTCGCCGTGCCCGCCGCGGTGCTGGCGGGAGGCGACGGCGGGCGCCGCGCCGAAGACCCCGGGCCGGCCGGGCCTGGCGACCTGCTGGGGGACGTCGAGGTCACCTGCGGCCCCGATAGCGGCCATTGGCCCGTGTCCGTGATGGACGGCGGTGTGCCGTCACCGTCGATCGACGAGGGCAGGGTGCGCGACGCGTTCCTGGCTGCGTTCGAAGACGACTCCGTGGAGGCGCCTGAGGCGATTCGACGCGAGGGGGTCGACGCGGCGTCGTACATCGTGCTGGCGGAGGACGCCACGGGTTCCACGCTCGGCGTGGGCGAGTGGACGACCGACGGGCCGGGCGCTGACGGCGACTGGGTCCGGATCGAGCCGGGCCCCGGCGGATCGGGCGGCGTGAGCTGGGGCGACTGCATCTTGGAGCGCGCTCTCCCTGACGGCCGGTCGCGGGTCGCCGTCGTCGCTCCCGCGGGCGGCGTCGACCCGACCGCGACCGAGATCACCGTGCTCGTCAACGAGCTGCAGTGCGCGGGCGGCCGCTCGGTGCTCCCGCACCTCGGGGAGCCCGAGGTGCTCGCCGACGACGAACAGGTCATCGTCACCCTCACCAGCGACCAGATCGAGGGCGCCGCGACCTGCCAGGCGAGGGAGCCCGAGGAGCACACGCTCCACCTCGACGAGCCGATCGGCGACCGGGAACTCCGCGACGGCGGCACCTGGCCGCCGACGCCCATCGAGGTCGCGTCCCAGACGGCGATCCTCGACCCGGAAGAGCCGATGGACCGATTCGTCCACGCCGGCGTCTCAGGCTGGGTTCCTACGGACTGGGCGGAGCGCGACTGTGGCGGCCTCGCCCAGTTCAAGCCGTCGACCGATTGCAGCCCGCTGACCGAGGGACTGCACTTCCTGCGCCGATCGTCGTACCAGCCGGCGATGGCCGAGGGCGAGCTAGTCCGCTCCGATGAGTCGGGGGAGACGCTGTGGGCGGGCTACGTCACGGTCGGGAGGTGGGCGATCCTGGCCGTCACGCCGAAGAAGGCGGAGACCCGGCGGATCCTCGGCACCGTCGGACCTGCCTAAATCGGTGGCCGTGGCTCCGCGAGTGACGGACAATCGACCCTCGTGGGTCATGTGGAGGTCGCCGGCGTCAGGTACGAGCTGCCCGACGGGCGGGTGCTGCTCGGCGACGTGTCGTTCCGGGTCGGTGACGGCGCGAAGGTCGCGCTCGTCGGCGCCAACGGGGCGGGCAAGACGACCCTTCTCCGGATCGTCACCGGCGAGCTGACGCCGCACGCCGGCAGCGTCACCCGTTCGGGCGGGCTCGGCGTGATGCGGCAGATGGTCGACCAAGGCCTCGGCGCCGCCCCGACGGTCGGCGACCTGCTGCGCTCCCTCGCCCCACCCCGCATCCAGCGCGCCGCCGCGGAGATCGACCGCTGCGAGCTCCGGCTGATGGACCACGACGACGAGGCCACCCAGCTGACCTACGCCACGGCCCTGGCGGAGTACGCCGACGCGGGCGGCTACGACCTCGAGGTGACCTGGGACGTGTGCACGGTCAAGGCACTCGGGGTGCCGTACGACCGCGCGAAGTACCGCGAGCTGCGCACCCTCTCCGGGGGCGAGCAGAAGCGGATCGTGCTCGAGTACCTCCTCGCCGGCCCCGACGAGGTGCTGCTCCTCGACGAGCCCGACAACTTCCTCGACGTGCCCGGCAAGATCTGGCTCGAGCAGCGGATCGCCGCCTCGGAGAAGACGATCCTCTTCATCAGCCACGACCGCGAGCTCCTCGCCAACACGGCCACCCGGATCGTGACCGTCGAGCTCGGAGCAGGTGACGGTGGCAACCAGGTCTGGACGCATCCGGGCGGCTTCGCGTCGTACCACTCCGCACGGACGGACCGCTTCGCCCGCTTCGAGGAGCTGCGCAAGCGATGGGACGAGGAGCACGCCAAGCTCCGTGCGCAGATGCTGATGTACAAGCAGAAGGCGGCGTACAACTCCGACATGGCGAGCCGCTACCAGGCCGCGCAGACGCGCCTGCGCAAGTTCGAGGAGGCCGGCCCGCCGACCGAGCAGCCGCGCGAGCAGCAGGTCTCGATGCGGCTCACCGGCGGCCGCACCGGGAAGCGCGCCGTCGTCTGCGAGGGTCTCGAGCTCACCGGCCTGATGCAGCCGTTCGACCTCGAGGTCTGGTACGGCGAGCGCGTGGCCGTCCTCGGCTCCAACGGCTCCGGCAAGTCCCACTTCCTCCGGCTCCTCGCGGGTGGCGGCACCGACCCCGACGTCGGGCACCGCCCCGTCGGCGACGTGGTGGTCGAGCCGGTCCGGCACCGCGGGCTCGCCAAGCTCGGGGCCCGCGTCCGGCCCGGGTGGTTCGTGCAGACCCACGCGCACCCCGAGCTGACCGACCGGACTCTCCTGGAAATACTTCATCGAGGCGACGGCGCTGTGAAGGGACGGACAGACGGCCGGCAGGGCATGGGCCGCGAGCAGGCCAGCCGGGTGCTCGACCGCTACGAGCTTGCGATCGCGGCCGAGCAGCGGTTCGGGTCGCTCAGCGGCGGTCAGCAGGCACGGTTCCAGATCCTGCTGCTCGAGCTGTCGGGCGCGACGCTGTTGCTGCTCGACGAGCCGACCGACAACCTCGACGTCGCCTCCGCCGAGGCGCTCGAGGCGGGGCTGGAGGCGTTCGCCGGCACGGTCGTCGCGGTCACCCACGACCGCTGGTTCGCCCGTGGGTTCGACCGGTTCGTGGTGTTCGGGGCCGACGGTGACGTGTACGAGTCCGACGATCCCGTCTGGGACGAGGGAAGGGTGGCGCGCGTCCGATGAGCGACCTGGAGATCACACCGGTGGACCCCTCCGACGAGGCGGCCGTCGCCGCGTGGCTGGAGGTCATCGCAGTCGCCGACCGGTACGAGGTCGGCGACGCCGCCACCGTCTGGGCGCTGCCCGAGCTGCTCGTCAGCCTGCAGAACCCCGGCAAGGCGCGCCGCGCGCTGCTGTTCGCCGGACGGCTCGACGGCGAGGTCGTCGCCGCCGGCAACCTCGGCCTGCCGCTGCTCGACAACACCAGCTCCGCCGAGGTCTACGTCGCCGTCCGTCCGGACGTACGACGCCGCGGGCTCGGCTCGCAGGTGCTGGCCCAGGTGGAGGCGGCCGCCCGGGAGAACGGCAGGTCGCGGTTCGACGCCGAGGCCGCCTGGCCCTACGACGCTGCGGCGGATGGCGCCGGCACTGCGGGCGTGGAGTTCGCCCGCCGGCACGGCTACGCGTTCGGTCTCGGCGACGTCCAGCGGGCGGTCGCGCTCCCGATCGACTCCGCGTTGCTCGACGACCTGGCGGCGGAGACGGCGCCGCACCACCCGGCGTACGAGCTCCGGTCCTGGGTCGGGTCGGTCCCCGACGACCTCGTGCAGAGCTGGCTGGAGCTGTCCTCGACGCTCATGACCGAGGCGCCGATGGGGGACCGGGAGTATGAGGACGAGGCGGTCGACGTCGAGGCGTTCCGGTTCGGTGAGGACATCCTGGCTCGCCAGGGGCGCACCCGCTTCCACACGGTCGCGCTCGACGGAACCGGCCGCGTCGTCGCCTACACCGACCTCGTGGTGCCCTCGCACGATCCCAGCTGGGTCTACCAGTGGGGCACGCTGGTCCGCCGGGACCACCGCGGCCACCGGCTCGGTACGGCGGTCAAGGTCGCCAACCTGCAGTCGCTGCAGTCGGGCCACCCGGCCGCCGACCTCGCCGGGCGCCGGCTGGTCACCTGGAACGCCGAGGTCAACGACCACATGATCGGCATCAACGAGCGGCTCGGCTTCCGCCCGATCTCGCGGCTCGGGGAGCTCCAGAAGAAGCTGGCCTGACCCCGACCCGTCGAGTCGGCGCGTCTCTGCGCGTGCGGAGCGTCGAGTCGGCGCGTGTAGACATGAGCCGGCTCGACGTCGTACGGGTGCAGAGATGAGCCGACTCGACGTCGTACGGGTGCAGAGATGAGCCGGCTCGACGTCAGTCGGAGCCGAGCTCGAGGTCGGCGGTGTGCTGATCGCCGTCGCGGAGGTAGGTAACGGTGACGGTGTCGCCGGGCCGGTAGGACCGCACGGTGGCGACGAGACCGTCGGCGCTCTCGACGGGGTGGTCCTCGACGGCCGTGATCACGTCGCCCGCCCGCAGCCCCGCGTCGTCGGCCGCGGTGCCGTCGCCGACCTCGCGGACCTGGGCGCCGACGGTCGTGCCGGTGCCGCCGGTGCCGCCTCCCGGCGCGACGTCGCTGACCTGGATCCCCAGCCGCGCGTGGGTCGGCGTCTCCCCGGCCCGCAGCTGCTCGATGATCGGCATTACCTCGTCGATGGGGATCGCGAAGCCGAGGCCGATGGAGCCGCCCTCGGCGTCGATCGACGTGCCGGCGGTCCGGATCGAGGCGTTGATGCCGACCAGGTGACCGTCCATGTCGACGAGCGGCCCGCCGCTGTTGCCGGGGTTGATCGCGGCATCGGTCTGGATCGCCGGGTACGCGGTCGTGTTGCCCTGCGCGTCCTGGCCGACCCCGACCGGACGGTCGAGCGCGCTGACGATGCCGCTGGTCACCGTCGCGTCCAGACCGAACGGCGACCCGATCGCGACGACCTGCTCGCCGACGTCGAGGTTCGCCGACTCGCCGACCGTCACCGGCGTGAGGCCCGAGACGTCCTCGGCCTGGACCAGTGCGGTGTCGGTGAGCGGGTCGGTGCCGACCACGGTGCCGGTCGCCCGCGTGCCGTCGGCGAACGACAGCGTCACCTCGGCGTCCTTCGGGTCGACCGAGCCGGCCAGCGACACGACGTGGTCGTTGGTCAGCACCAGGCCGTCCTCGGTCAGGACCACCCCGGATCCGCTGCCACCCGATCCACCGCCGGTGACGTCGAGCGCGACCACCGACGGGAGGACCGTGGCGGCGACCTTCTCGACGCTGCCGGCGGGCGCGTCTCCGTCGGTGGTGTCCGCGACCGAGATCGCCGGCTGCGTCGTACCGCTGTCGCTCCCGCTGCCGCCGTCGTCGGTCAGGGCGTTCCAGCCGGCCGCGCCGCCGACGCCGGCGACGCCGCCCACCAGCAGTGCTCCGGTGAGTACGGCGACCGCGAACCCGCCCCGCCGGGGCGCCCGTGGCGGAGGCGTTCCGAACGGGCCGGGGGGAGGAGCGGTCGGCGGTGCCGGAGGAGGGTACGTCGCGGTCATGCCTCCCACGGTGGCTCGCAACGCTGTGAGAGCGCTGAGACGAGCTTGTGGGTTGGCTCAGGCCTCGCGCTCGATCGCGGTCGGCTGCCCCGCGTGCACCTGCGCCAGCACCGGGAGGAACTCCAGACCGGCGTCGCTGGCGTTGGAGTCGATGATCTCGCGATGGGTCAGCCGGATGCCGGTGGGCCGGCCTCCGTCGCCCTTGGAGTAGCGGATCATGCACACGTCGTCCTGCACCACGTCCGGTCCGCCGTCGACGTGGGCCGAGGACGCGACGAACGCCTCGTACGCGCAGTCGGGTCCGCCGTCCACGGTCACTTCGACGACCTTCTCGACGTGCTCGAGCCGGTCCCGCACGGCGTCGAGCGTCGCCGCGAACTCGGAGCCGACGAACACGACCCGGGCGCCCGACTCGTCGAGCACCTCCACGAGCGCGTCGGGGTCGAGCCGCCAGTCGACGATCGCGTTCGCGGCCCCGATGCACGACGCCGCGAGGGAGATCTCGACCCGGGCGGAGTGCTTCTTGTCGACGAAGGCGATGACGTCGCCGCGGCCGATGCCCAGGTCACGGAGACCCCCGACCGCGCGGTGGACGCGGTCGTGCCACTCCCGCCAGGTCCAGCTCCGGTCGCGGAACGACATGGCGGTCGCGTCCGGCGTGGCGTCCGCCCAGTAGTTCAGGCGGTCGTCCAGGTAGGTCGGTTCCGGCGGGCTGGCGGGCGGCCAGCGCTCTTCCCTGCGGTCGGAGAGGGTGCTCACCGGGAGATTGTGGCGCAGCGCACACCGACCGACAAACCCTGTCCGTGGACCGCGCAACGCTCCGTTCACCTGGGTCCGACACGATGACGGCGTGATCGACAGCCCGTCCGCCCTGCTCAGGGGCGACGAGGCTCCCGCCCCGCGCACCCTGGTCGACATCTTCCGGACCACCGTGGCCGCGCACCCCGACGCGATGGCGTTGGACAGCGGCGCGGACACGGTGACGTACGCCGAGTTCGCCGAGGCCGCCGAGCAGGTAGCCGCCGAGCTCGCGGACCTCGGCATCGGCCCGGGCGACCGGGTCGGCGTCCGGCTGCCGTCGGGTACGACCGACCTCTACGTCGCGATCATGGGCGTGCTGTGCGCGGGAGCGGCGTACGTCCCCGTCGATGCCGACGACCCCGACGAACGTGCCCGGCTGGTCTTCGGCGAGGCGCAGGTCGCAGCCCTGATCGGGGCCGGGCTCGCCGTCGAGGCGCGGGTACGGCGCGAGCCGGGCGAGCGCCGCGATCCCTCGGTCGACGACGACGCGTGGATCATCTTCACCTCCGGCTCGACCGGTACGCCGAAGGGCGTCGCGGTCAGCCACCGCAACGCCGCGGCCTTCGTCGACGCGGAGTCCCGGATGTTCCTGCAGAAGGCGCCGATCGGCCCCGGCGACCGGGTGATGGCCGGCCTCAGCGTCGCCTTCGACGCGAGCTGCGAGGAGATGTGGCTCGCCTGGACGTACGGCGCCTGCCTCGTGCCCGCACCGCGAGCGCTCGTCAGGAGCGGGGTCGACGTGGGCCCGTGGCTGTCCGCCAACGAGGTCACCGTCGTCTCGACGGTGCCGACGCTGGTCAGCCTGTGGCCCGACGACGCCCTCGACCGGGTCCGGCTGCTGATCCTCGGCGGCGAGGCGCTCCCGCCCGAGCTCGCCGCGCGCCTGGTGCGCGAGGGCCGCGAGGTGTGGAACACCTACGGCCCGACCGAGGCGACGGTCGTCGCGTGCGGTGCGCTCGTCGAAGCCGACGGGCCGGTGCGGATCGGCCTGCCCCTGGCCGGCTGGGACCTCGCGGTCGTCGACGCCGGGGGCAACCCGGTGCCCGTCGGGGAGCGCGGCGAGCTGATCATCGGCGGCGTGGGGCTGGCGCGCTACCTCGACCCCGCGAAGGACGCCGAGAAGTACGCCCCGATGCCGACCCTCGGCTGGGACCGCGCCTACCGCAGCGGCGACGTCGTCGTCCACGACCCCGCGGGCCTGCTCTTCGCGGGCCGCGCCGACGACCAGATCAAGCTCGGCGGCCGCCGGATCGAGCTCGGCGAGATCGACTCCGCGCTGCTCGCCCTGCCCGGGGTGGTGGGCGCGGCTGCCGCCGTACGCCGCTCCGCCACGGGCAACCAGCTCCTCGTCGGCTACCTCTCCACCACCGATGAGTACGACGCCGCGGCCGCGACGGCGCACCTGCGCGCCACGATGCCGGCCGCCCTGGTCCCGCGGCTCGCGGTCGTCGACGACATCCCGACCCGCACCTCCGGGAAGGTCGACCGCGACGCGCTGCCGTGGCCGCTGCCCTCCGCCGACTCCGGCGACCTCGGCCTGCACGGCACGGCCGCCCGGGTCGCCGAGGTGTGGCAGCAGGTGGTCGGCGCCGCACCCGACAGCCTCGACGCCGACTTCTTCGACCTCGGCGGCGGCAGCCTGACCGCCGCCCAGGTCGTGACCATGCTCCGCGGCCAGTACCCCGAGCTCACTGTCGCCGACCTCTACGACCAGCCGACGCTCGGCGGGCTGGCCGGCTACCTCGACGAGCAGGAGGCCCGCGGCCCGCTCGCGGAGCAGACCCGCCGGGTGCGGCCGATCCCGGTCAAGACACAGCGGGGCCAGGTCGTCGCCGTACCCCTGCTGCGGATGCTGGCCGCGCCGCGCTGGATCGCCTGGCTGCTGCTGGCCTCCCGGGTCGTGCACGACGTCCTCGACGTCGGCTGGCTTCCGGCGGCACCGTGGCCGGTGCTGCTCGCCCTTCTCCTGGTCTTCGTGACCCCGCCGGGGCGGATGCTCCTCGCCGCGGCCGGCGCCCGGGCCTGCCTGGCGGGCATCGCGCCGGGGGAGTACCCCCGCGGCGGGAAGGTGCACCTGCGGCTGTGGGCGGCCGAGCGCGTCGTCGACGAGCTGGGCGCGACCAGCCTCGCGGGTGCGCCGTACATGACCTGGTACGCGCGCCTGCTCGGTGCGCAGGTCGGCCGCCACGTCGACCTGCACTCGATCCCACCGGTCACCGGCTTCCTCGCCCTCGGCAAGGGGGCGTCGGTCGAGCCGGAGGTCGACCTGACCGGCTACTGGGTCGACGGCGACACCCTCCACCTCGGCGAGGTGCGGATCGGCCGGCGCGCCCGGGTGGGCACCCGGTCGATGCTGTGCCCCGGCGCCGCGGTCGGCGACGACGCGGAGGTCGCGCCCGGCTCGGCGGTCTTCGGCGAGGTGCCGGCCGGTGAGTTCTGGTCGGGCGCGCCCGCCGAGAAGGTGCTCAGCCGGGCCCGCGGCCCCTGGTCGGAGCGGCCGGACAGCTCGCTCGGATGGGTGGGCGTCTACGCCGTGCTCGCCGCACTCCTCGGCTCGCTGCCCGCCCTCGCGGTCGTGGTCGTCGGCGGGCCCGTCCTCGCGCTCGCGTCGGTGGGGGAGACCGACGGCCCGGGCGACCTCGTGGGCGCGCTGTTGCCCTGGCTGCTGCCGGCGACGCTGGCCGGGATGGTCGTGCTCGCAGGGATGGTCCTCGGCGTCGTACGGCTCGCGGCGGTCGGCCTCAAGCCGGGCGTCCACCCGGTCCGCAGCGGCCCCGCGGTCAGCGTGTGGGCGACGATGCGGGCCCTCGACGAGGCCCGGACCTGGCTGTTCCCGCTCTACAGCTCCCAGCTCACCCCGGTCTGGCTGCGGCTCCTGGGTGCCCGGATCGGGCGCGACGTCGAGGCGTCGACGGTGCTGATGATCCCATCGCTGACCCACGTCAACGACCAGGCGTTCCTCGCCGACGACACCCTCATCGGCGGCTACGAGCTCGGCGGTGGCTGGCTCCGCGTCGAGCGGGTGAAGGTCGGCAAGCGCGCGTTCGTCGGCAACTCGGCGATGGCGGCTCCGGGGCGCAAGGTCCCGAAGAGGTCGCTGGTCGCCGTACTCTCCGCGGCGCCGGCGCGGAAGACCGTCGAGGCCGGCGCGTCCTGGCTGGGCAGCCCGCCCGCGCCGCTGCGGCGCTCGGCCCAGGACTCCGCCGACGAGCGCACCTACGCCCCGCCCACCCGGCTCAAGGTGGCTCGCGGGTGCTGGGAGGCCGCCCGGCTGCTCCCGGTGGCGCTCTCGGTCGGCCTGTACGCCGCGGTCGTGCTCGGCGCGCTCGCCGCGTGGGAGGAGTACGGCGCAGCGGCGGGGCTGGTCGCCGTACCCCTCGGACTCGTCGCTGGGTGGTGCCGTCGCCGCGCTCGCCACCACCGCCGCGAAGTGGCTGCTGGTGGGCCGGGTACGCCGCGGCACGCACCCGCTCTGGAGCTCGTTCGTGTGGCGCAACGAGCTGGCCGACACGATGATCGAGGTGGTCGCGACGCCGTGGTTCGCGGGCCTGGCCACCGGCTCGCCGCTGCTCAACGTGTGGTTCCGGTCGATGGGCGCGCGGGTCGGCCGGGGCGTGTGGTGCGAGACCTACTGGCTGCCCGAGCCCGACCTCGTCGACCTCGGCGACGGGGCCACCGTCAACCAGGGCACGGTCGTCCAGACCCATCTGTTCCACGACCGGCTGCTCGCCACCGACACCGTCCGGATCCGGCGCGGGGCGACCCTCGGCCCGAACGCGGTGATCCTGCCGGCCGCGGTGCTCGGCAAGCACGCTACGGTCGGTCCGGTGTCCTTGGTGATGAGAGGCGAGACGGTGCCTGACAAGACCCGGTGGATCGGCAACCCGATCGCCCCGTGGGCCGACTAGTGCCGCTCCCGACCGCCGACGACTACCTCCGGGGGCACGGCGATCCGTCGTACTCCGTGCAGCACTACGACCTCGACCTCGCCTACCACCTCGAGAGCAACCGCCTCGACGGCGACGCCCGGATCACGCTGGTGACCGAGGAGCGCACCAAGCGGCTGGTCCTCGACCTCGCCCACCTCAAGGTGGACAAGGTCCGCGTGACCGGCACCCGGCTCCGCAAGTACGCCGCCCGCGGCGACCGTCTCGTGCTCGACCTGGCCGACAGCGTGCCGGCCGGCACCGAGCTCGCCGTCGCGGTGCGCTACTCCGGCCACCCGAAGCCGGTCATCGACCGCCACCACGGCGACGCGGGCTGGGAGGAGCTCACCGACGGCGTCATCGTCGCCGCCCAGCCGCACGGCGCGCCGACGTGGTTCCCGTGCAACGACCGGCCCGACGACAAGGCGACGTACCGGATCTCCGTGACGACCGCGCCGGGCTACCACGTCGTCTCCAACGGGGAGCCGGGCCGGCGGCAGCGTAAGGGCAGTGCCGTGACGTGGACCTACGTCATGGACCAGCCGATGGCGACGTACCTCGCCACCGTGCAGATCGGCCGCTACTTCGTCGTCCCCGATCGTGCCGACGCCCGGATCCGCACGGTCGCGCCCCCCGGCACCGACCTCGCCGGGTCCTTCGACCAGCAGGGCGCGATGATGGCGGCGTTCGAGGAGTGGTTCGGGCCGTACCCGTTCGCGACCTACACCGCCGTCGTCACCGACGACGACCTCGAGATCCCGCTCGAGAGCCAGAGCCTGTCGACCTTCGGCCGCAACTTCTGCTCGCCGGACTGGTCCCACGTGCGGCTGGTGGCCCACGAGCTCTCGCACCAGTGGTTCGGCAACACCGTCACGCTCGAGCGCTGGCAGGACATCTGGCTGCACGAGGGCTTCGCCTGCTACAGCGAGTGGCTGTGGTCGGAGGAGTCCGGCGGCCCGCGCAGCTGCGACGGCTGGGCGCGCCACCACCACGGCCGGCTCGCCGACCTGCCGCAGGACCTGGTGCTCGCCGACCCCGGCCCGGAGACGATGTTCGACGACCGGGTCTACAAGCGGGGCGCGCTCACCCTCCACGCGCTGCGCGTCGCCGTCGGCGACAAGGCGTTCTTCGCGCTGCTGCGGGACTGGGTCGCCGCCCACCGCGGCGGCACCGTCACGACCGAGCAGTTCCTGGCGTTCGCGGGGGAGCGGACCGGCCGCGACGTCGCCGTCCTGCTCAAGCCCTGGTTGTACGACGCCGCACTCCCGCCGTTCCCGGGCTGAGCCGCAACAGCGGCAGGTGCTGCTGTAACACGAAGTCCACCGCGCTGGGCGACCGTCGACGTCGCTGGGAGACCGTTGCAACGGTCTCCCAGCACCGTCGACGTTCTCCCAGATCGGGTAACTGCGTGTTACAGCGCCGCCCGACCGGCGGTCGGCCCGTCCCGCTCCCACGTGGCAACCGACCCGACGTACCCCGCCGGCAGCCCGTCGAGCGCCGACCACCGCACACCCTCGGGCAGTGCCGCCCACGGGTCGCGGCGCAGGCCCTCGCCGGTCAGCTTGAGCGCGGCCTCGGCACGCGTCCAGGCAGCGAGGTCGGCGAAGCCCTCCGGCGCCGGGCCGTCCGCCTCGACGTCGACGCCCACGGGCACCGCAGCCGTCGCCAGGACGGCCAGCGGACCGGCGTAGGACACGCTCACGAAGACGTCCGGCCGCCCGAGCACCCGCGGCCGGCCGTGCTCGGTGGAGCCGCAGTGCGGGCAGAGGCGCCCGACCTCGCCGTACGACGCCGCGACCTCCGCCTGGACCTGCTCACGCAGCAGCGCCCGGCCCGCGCCGTCGGGCTCGTCGAGGACGAACGTGACGACGCGGATCGGGGCTCGGTTTCGCAAGCTCAGCCGTGGGGGCTGGTTTCGAGACGCGTCGCTCGGTCCTCGCACGCTCGGACCGAGCCGACGCTCCTCAACCTCCCGCCCTGGTCCACGGCTTCGCAAGCTCAGCCGTGGGGGCGTGATCAGGCCCAGCGCTGCTCCGCGGGCACGAAGTCGATCGTCCGGGGACCGGTGTAGATCTGCTTGGGCCGGGCGATCTTCTGCTCCTTGTCCTGCACGAGCTCCAGCCACTGGGCCAGCCAGCCGGGGGTGCGGCCGATCGCGAACAGGACGGTGAACATCTCCGGCGGGAACTGGAACGCCTCGTAGATCAGGCCGGAGTAGAAGTCGACGTTGGGGTAGAGCTTGCGCTTGACGAAGTACTCGTCCTCGAGCGCGATCTTCTCGAGCTCCTTGGCGATCGAGAGCAGCGGGTTGACCCCGGTGACCTCGAAGACGTCGTCGCAGGCCTTCTTGATGATCCGGGCACGCGGGTCGTGGTTCTTGTAGACGCGGTGGCCGAAGCCCATCAGCCGCTCGTTGCCGTCCTTCACACCCTCGATGAAGGCCGGGATGTTCTCCTTCGACCCGACCCGGCGCAGCATCTTGAGCACGGCCTCGTTGGCGCCGCCGTGCAGCGGCCCGTAGAGGGCGCCGATGCCCGCGGCGACCGCCGAGTAGGGGTCGACCTGCGAGGAGCCGACCGAGCGGACCGCGTTGGTCGAGCAGTTCTGCTCGTGGTCGGCGTGCAGGATGAAGAGGGTGTCGAGCGCCTTGGCCAGCCGCGGGTCGGCGTCGTACTTCTGCTCGCTCATCTTGAACAGCATCGAGAGGAAGTTCTCGGTGTAGCTGAGCTCGTTGTCCGGATAGATGTACGGCTTGCCCTGCGCGTGCCGGAACGCCCACGCGCCCAGCGTCGGCATCTTCGCGATCATCCGCACCATCTGCATGTGCCGGTTGTCGGGGTCACTGATCCGGTGCGCATCGGGGTAGAACGTCGACATGGCTCCCACCGACGCCATCAGCATCCCCATGGGGTGCGCGTCGTAGCGGAAGCCCTGCATGAACGTCCGCACGTTCTCGTGCACGTAGGTGTGGTAGGTGATCTCGTGGACCCACGTCTCGCTCTGCTCCTTGGTCGGCAGGTCGCCGTGGATCAGCAGGTAGGCCACCTCGAGGAAGTTCGAGTGCTCGGCGAGCTGCTCGATGGGGTAGCCCCGGTACTCGAGGATCCCCTTCTCCCCATCGATGTAGGTGATGGAGCTCCGGCAGGAGGCGGTGTTGACGAAGCCGGGGTCGTACGTCGCCAGGCCGGGCTGGTCGTCGGCCGTCTTGATCTGCCCGAGGTCGGCGGCCTTGATGGTGCCGTCCGTGATCGGGATGTCGTACTCCGCGCCGGTGCGGTTGTCTCGTACGGTGAGTGAGTCAGTCACGCATTGCACCGTAGTCGCCCGCGGGTGGGGCCCGGTAGCCGGTGTCCCGAAGGTCGGCGCTCCTCGCCGTTTTGACCGGTACGACGCAACGCCCGTAACCTTGCCGGTCGCGTCTCCTGCCGCTCTCGTTCGCGAGGGCAGACCCGTCCCCACAGCGTTTGACCTGCGTCGAATTCCGGGGGAGCCAGGGCAGTGTTCGTCAGAAGATGCCACGACCGGGATCCCCCGCTCGTGTCCGACACGAACGAAAGTTGAATCGCACCATGCGTACGTACGCACCGAAGCCCGGCGACATCGAGCGCCAGTGGCTCGTGATCGACGCAACAGACGTCGTCCTCGGCCGCCTCGCGGTCACCGCAGCCAACCTGCTCCGCGGCAAGCACAAGCCGATCTTCGCCCCCAACGTCGACGCCGGTGACTACGTCATCATCGTCAACGCGGAGAAGGTCGCGCTGAGCGGCAACAAGCGGACCGACAAGATGGTCTACCGCCACTCCGGCTACCCCGGCGGTCTGACCGCGACCCCGATCGGTGAGGTCATCGACAAGGACGCCCGCAAGGCGATCGAGAAGGCCGTGTGGGGCATGCTGCCGAAGAACCGCCTCGGCCGACAGATCATCAAGAAGCTGAAGGTCTACACCGGCCCGACGCACCCCCACCAGGCCCAGCAGGCCGTCCCCTTCGAGATCACCCAGATCTCCCAGTGACTTGTCGTTCGACGCAGAGGATTTCGAGGACTTACCGTGGCTGACACCACCGAGAACATCACCGAGGCGGGCGAGGTCGAGGAGACCTTCGAGGCCGACGAGCAGGGCATCGCCTACAGCTCCGAGAGCGCGCAGTCGGCCGACAGCGCCGCCCGCCCCGCGACCATCGCGCCGGCGTCCGCGACCGGCCGCCGCAAGGAGGCCGTCGCCCGCGTCCGGATCGTCCCCGGCACCGGCCAGTGGACCGTCAACGGTCGCGCGCTCGACTCCTACTTCCCCAACAAGCTGCACCAGCAGGTCGTCAACGAGCCGTTCGCGACGACCGGCCTCGAGGGCCGCTTCGACGTCATCGCCCGCATCCACGGCGGCGGCATCACCGGTCAGGCCGGCGCGCTGCGCCTCGGTGTGGCCCGTGCGCTGAACGCGGTCGACCTCGACGCCAACCGCGCCTCGCTGAAGAAGGCCGGTCTGCTGACCCGCGACGCGCGGGCCACCGAGCGCAAGAAGGCCGGTCTCAAGAAGGCCCGCAAGGCCCCGCAGTACTCCAAGCGCTGATCCGCCTCACGTGCCGCGCATCTTCGGCACCGACGGGGTCCGGGGTCTGGCGAACGCCTCACTGACGGCGGAGCTGGCCCTGGACCTCGGCGTTGCGGCTGCCCGTGTGCTCGTCGAGCACGCGGACTCCAGCCGACCCCGCCCGCTGGCGGTGGTCGGTCGCGACACCCGCATCTCGGGGCAGTTCCTCGAGCACGCGGTCGTCGCCGGCCTGGCGTCGGCAGGCGTCGACGTGCTCCGGCTGCGGGTGCTCCCGACGCCCGGGGTCGCGCACTTCACCGACGCCCTCGGCGCGGACGTCGGGGTCGTCATCAGCGCCTCCCACAACCCGATGCCCGACAACGGCATCAAGTTCCTCGCCCGCGGTGGGGTGAAGCTCGACGACGCCCTCGAGCGCGAGATCGAGGCCCACGTCGGGGAGGAGTGGGACCGGCCCACCGGCGCAGCGGTCGGCCGCGTCACGCCGTACGGCCCGACCGTGGCGGAGTACTCCGCGCACCTCGTCGGCACTCTCGACAAGCCGCTCGCCGGCCTCAAGGTCGTCCTCGACTGCGCCAACGGCGCAGCCAGTGAGGTCGGTCCGAAGGCCCTGACCGACGCCGGCGCCCACGTGATCGCGATCGGCGCGGAGCCCGACGGCCTCAACATCAACGAGGGCTGCGGGTCCACCCACCTCGGGCCGCTGCAGCAGGCCGTGGTCGAGCACGGCGCCCACGCCGGCTTCGCGGTCGACGGCGACGCCGACCGGTGCCTGGCCGTCGACCACACCGGCGAGATCGTCGACGGCGACCAGATCATGGCGATCCTGGCCCTGGCGATGCACGAGACCGGTCGCCTGGTCGACGGCACCCTGGTCGCGACCGTGATGAGCAACCTCGGTCTGGTGCAGGCGATGACCGCAGCCGGGGTGACCGTGCGGCAGACCGCGGTCGGCGACCGCTACGTGCTCGAGGACATGCGTGCCGGGGGCTACTCCCTCGGCGGCGAGCAGTCCGGGCACGTGATCATGCGCGAGCACGCCACCACCGGCGACGGGCTGCTCACCGCGCTGCACGTCCTGCAGCGGATGCAGGCCACCGGACGGTCTCTGCGCGACCTCGCCGGCGTGATGACCCGGCTCCCGCAGGTGCTGGTCAACGTCTCGGGTGTCGACCGGGCGCGCTGCGACGACGAGGTCCTGCTGGCGGCCGTCGCCGAGGCCGAGGCGGAGCTCGCCGGCACCGGCCGGGTGCTGCTGCGGCCCTCGGGCACCGAGCCCCTGGTCCGGGTGATGGTCGAGGCGCCGACCGTCGACCAGGCGCAGGGCGTCGCCGACGGGCTGGCGGCCGTGGTCCGCGAGCGCTTGTCGTTCGTCGAGTAGGCCGAGCCGCTGGGCGAGGCCGTATCGAGACGCCTGTCGAGGTCTCGATACGCGGGTCACGGCTTCGTCCCTCAGCCGTGCCGCTACTCGACCTGGCGCCTGCCCGGACGCCTCGCAAGCTCAGGTCCGGGTCGCTCAGATCTTCCGCAGCCGCACGTAGCGCACCGAGTGGTCGGCGTCCTTGCGGAGCACGAGGGTGGCGCGGGACCTGGTGGGGAGGACGTTCTCGGTCAGGTTGGGGCCGTTGATCGCGTCCCAGATCCGGCGGCCCTCGTCGACGGCCTCGTCGTAGCTCAGCCGGGCGTACTTCGCGAAGTAGGAGTGCGGGTCGCGGAAGGCGGTCTCGCGCAGCTTGAGGAAGCGGTCGACGTACCAGTCCCGGACGTGGCCGACACCCGCGTCGACGAAGATCGAGAAGTCGAAGAAGTCCGAGAGACCCAGGCCGGTGCGGCCGTCCTCGCGGGCGCGGGCCGGCTGGAGGACGTTGAGGCCCTCGAGGATGACGATGTCGGGGCTGTTGATGACGATCTTGTCGTCGGGGACCACGTCGTAGACCAGGTGGGAGTAGACCGGCGCCTCGACCTCGTCCTTGCCGGACTTGATGTCGACGACGAACTTCATCAGCGCGCGCCGGTCGTAGGACTCGGGGAAGCCCTTGCGTTCGAGCAGGCCGCGTCGCTGGAGCTCGGCGTTGGGGTAGAGGAAGCCGTCGGTCGTCACCAGCGAGACGTTGGGGTGCTGGGGCCAGCGGGCCAGCATCTGCTGCAGCAGGCGTGCGGTGGTCGACTTCCCGACGGCCACCGAGCCGGCGAGCCCGATCACGAACGGGGTGCGCGGCGGCGTCGTACGGTGCAGGAAGTCCTCCTGCGCGCGGTGCAGCGAGCCGGCCGCCTCGACGTACAGGCTGAGCAGGCGGGAGAGCGGGAGGTAGACCTGCACGACCTCGTCGAGGTCGAGCGCGTCACCGAGGCCGCGGAGCCGGTTGATCTCGTCGGGTGTCAGCGGGCTCTCGGTCTCCGAGGCGAGGGCGGCCCAGGTGGCGCGGTCGAGCTCGAGGTACGGCGAGGACTCCTCGCCGTGACCGTTGCCGCGCCCGCCCTCGGTCGACATGGCGGGGATTCTTCCAGTACCGGATCTCGAGACGGATCGGGCACCCCGTCGCTGCGCTCCGGTGTGCCCGATCCTCCTCGATCTCCTCGCCTTTCCGGGCCTTTCCTCGTGCCTCGGACAGGCCCGGGCTCGGAGGCCCGTAGAGTTGGGCGTCATGTGCGGGATCGTCGGCTATGTCGGACCCCGGCGAGCCCAGGACACCGTCATCGAGGGGTTGCGCCGGCTTGAGTACCGCGGCTACGACTCCGCAGGGATCGCGGTCGTCGAGGACGGGCGGCTGGGCATCGTCAAGCGGGCCGGCAAGCTCGCCAACCTCGAGAAGGCCCTGACCGAGGAGCACCTCCCGCCCGCCACCGTCGGCATCGGCCACACCCGCTGGGCGACCCACGGCCGGCCGAACGACGCCAACGCCCACCCGCACGCGGGTGGTGCCCGCCGCGTCGCCCTCGTGCACAACGGGATCATCGAGAACTTCGTCGAGCTGCGGTCCCGGATCGAGGCCGACGACCACGTCCTCCTCTCCGACACCGACACCGAGATCGCCGCCCACCTCGTCGAGCTCCAGGTCCAGTCGGGCGTCGACCTGGCGACGGCGATGCAGCGCGTGTGCCAGCAGCTCGACGGAGCGTTCACGCTGGTGGCGGTCGACGCCGAGGACCCGGACCGGGTGGTGGCGGCACGGCGCAACTCGCCGCTGGTCGTCGGGCTCGGCGAGGGGGAGAACTTCGTCGGCTCCGACGTGGCGGCGTTCATCGACTTCACCCGCGAGGCGCTCGAGCTCGGTCAGGACCAGATCGTGACGATCACGCGCGACGACGTCACGGTCACCGACTTCTTCGGCAACCCGGTCGAGGTCGAGCAGTTCCACGTCGACTGGGACCTCTCGGCCGCCGAGAAGGACGGTCACGACTGGTTCATGCGCAAGGAGATCTTCGAGCAGCCCCGTGCGGTCGCCGACTCGCTGATCGGCCGTCGTACCGCTGCCGGACTGCTCCAGCTCGACGAGATGCGCCTCGACGACGACGAGATCCGCGAGCTCGACAAGATCATCATCATCGCCTGCGGGACGTCGTTCTACGCCGGCATGGTCGCGAAGTACGCCATCGAGCACTGGACTCGCACCCCCGTGGAGGTCGAGCTCGCCTCGGAGTTCCGCTACCGCGACCCGATCGTCGACAACACCACGCTGGTGGTGGCGATCAGCCAGTCGGGCGAGACCGCCGACACGCTCCAGGCGATCCGGCACGCCCGGTCGCAGCGGGCCAAGGTGCTGGCGATCTGCAACACCAACGGCTCCTCGATCCCGCGCGAGTCCGACGCGGTGATCTACACCCATGCCGGTCCCGAGATCGGCGTCGCCTCGACCAAGGGCTTCCTGACCCAGCTGGTCGCGTGCTACCTGCTCGCGCTCTACGTCGCGCAGGTCAAGGGCACCCGGTACGGCGACGAGATCGGCGAGATCATGCGCCAGCTCGAGTCGATGCCCGGCCACATCGAGGAGGTGCTCGAGGGTGCCGAGGCGGTCTACGCCCTCGCCCGCGAGCACGTCGGCGCCCGCTCGGTGCTCTTCCTGGGCCGTCACGCCGGCTACCCCGTCGCCCTCGAGGGGGCGCTCAAGCTCAAGGAGCTCGCCTACCTCCACGCCGAGGGCTTCGCCGCCGGCGAGCTCAAGCACGGCCCGATCGCACTGGTGGAGGAGGGCCTCCCGATCCTGTGCGTCGTCCCGCCCCGCGGACGCGACAGCCTGCACGGCAAGATGATCAGCGGCATCCAGGAGGTGCGGGCGCGCGGAGCGCGGACGATCTGCCTCGCCGAGGAGGGCGACACCTCGATCGAGCCGTACGCCGACGTACTCCTCCGGCTGCCGCGGGTGCCCGTGCTGCTGCAGCCCCTGGTCGCGATCGTGCCCCTCCAGCTGTTCGCCTGCGAGCTCGCCACGGCGCTCGGCCACGACGTCGACCAGCCGCGCAACCTCGCCAAGTCCGTGACGGTCGAGTAGGCGGCGGCGCAGTGGCGGTCATCGGCGTCGGGATCGACGTGTGCGAGCTCGCGCGGTTCGCGGCGTCCGTGCAGCGGACCCCGGGCCTGCGCGACAAGCTCTTCACCGCGGGGGAGCGGGACCTCCCGATCGCCTCGCTCGCGGCGCGGTTCGCGGCGAAGGAGGCGCTCGCCAAGGCCCTCGGCGCCCCGCACGGGATGGCCTGGCACGACGCCGAGGTGGTCTCCGAGGACACCGGCCGCCCGCTCCTCGTGATCCGCGGAACGGTGCTCGCCCGCGCCACCGAGCTCGGCGTGACCTCGGTCCACCTCTCCCTCTCCCACGACGCCGGCATCGCCTCCGCCGTGGTGGTCCTCGAGTCCTGACCCGTCGTTGCCCGTTGGATCGGCCGCCGTGGGTCCGCGGAGTCGGTGCCCGTTGGTCGTCGGCCAGGAGCGGGGCGTAGGTCGTGCCGGGTGAGTCGCCGGGCAGCCCACCCGGCCTTGTCGTGTGCCCCTGAGCGGCAGGTCGTGTGCTTGAGGCCGCTCGCGGGCGGACACCGGCGCAGTCGTGTGCCTGAGCACGTCGCATGGTGGGTCGTGAGGCACACGACTCGCATGGGATCGAGACCTCCCAGGCAGTCGTGTGCCTGAGCACGGCATATAGGGGGTTATCAGGCACACGACCCCGATCCGGCCCGCACACGTGCTCGCCACCGAGGGAGTCGTGTGTCTCAGACCGGCGAATAGGGCGTTCTCAGGCACACGACTCATCGGGTGCGGCGAGCAGGGCGTCAGGCCGCGGTGTCAGGCACACGACGCGATGGCACGGTGCCGGGCCCGACACCGAGCGTCCGCAGGTCCTTGGCCACCTCTGCGGGCTCGTGGCGCACCTCGAACGCGGAAGCCCGGACGACCGTCCGTCCCGGCCCCGCGATGCGACGGCCCCGTCGCAGGTCGGCGGTCCACTGCAGGACCTCGATGTGGAACGAGCCGTCGACCTCCAGCACCAGGACTCCGCCTTCGAGCAGGTCCCACTCGCAGTCCGTCCAGCGCCGGCGGCCCTCGGAGTCGAGGCGCGATCGTTGCCGGTCGGGCGACGCCAGGCCGAAGTCGCGGCACAGGTTCGCGACGTCCCGCTCCGCGCCGGAGTGCACGCCTCCGGCGACGTCGGCGAGCATCCGCCGGAAGCCGCGGGCGCGGCGCAAGGGCTTGAGCTGATCGAGCCAGGTCTGGAGACGCGCCGGTGTCGTGAGCCGCTGCTGGACGGCAGCAGCCAGCACGCCGTGCGCGGCCCGCAGGGGTGCGTCGTACCCCGCCCAGAGGAGCAGGGCGGGTTCGAGCCGGCAGGTCGGGATGCCGGGTCGCGGACTCCGTAGCAACTCGAGCGGGCGGCGGCTCCGGAAGAACCGGATGCCGTCGACCGGCTCGAAGCTCAGCTCGTCGTCGACGAGCACCGTGACGATGTCGCGCTCCCACCCGCTCAGACCCAGATGAGCCCCGGTCGTCAGGCCGCCGAGCATGCTGCGGGGTCCGGCGTGGAGGACCCCCAGCCAGCGACGCTGGTCCACGGCCAGGTCGCCGGTGAACGCGCTCACCACCCGCGGGGTGCGCTCCGCCCATCGACCGGAGGCCAGCTGGTTGTCGACAGCGTCCCAGCCCATGCCGAGTGCGGTGAGCTGGCGTCGCGCGAGCAGGCCGCGCTGACGGTGAGCGAGTTCTTCGATCCGTGCGTCCATACCGATTCCCTGCCCGCCACCCGGCTGCCCTCAATCCCAAGCCGTCCGCCATCCACAGGCCCGCGCCCGGCCCCGGGGTCGTGTGTCCCACAACGACCCATAGGTCGTTCTGAGGCACACAACCCCCAGCGGGCCCGGGGCCGCCCGCACTAGCCTGGATCCCGTGATCCGCGCGCACACCGTCGAGCAGGTCCGCACTGCCGAGGCTGCGCTGATGGCGCGGCTGCCGGAGGGGGCGCTGATGCAGCGGGCGGCCCACGGGCTCGCGTACGCCGTGCTCGACTTCCTCGGGTCCGGCTACGGCCGCCGCGTGCTGCTGCTGGTCGGCTCCGGCGACAACGGCGGCGATGCGTTGTACGCCGGCGCAGTGCTGGCCCGGCGCGGTACGTCGGTCGAGGCGTGGCTCCTCTCCGACCACGCGCACGCGGGCGGCGTCGACGCGCTCCGGGCGGCCGGCGGCAGCGTCGTACCCGCCACGACCGGTCCACCGCCGCTCGCCACCCGCCCGGACGTCGTGGTCGACGGGATCGTCGGGATCGGCGGCCGGCCGGGACTGCGGCCCGCCGCGGCGGCCGCGGTCGACGCGGTCGCCGGCATCCCGATGCTGGCCGTCGACGTCCCGTCGGGGGTCGCGGTCGACACCGGCGAGGTCGACGGACCGCACGTGACCGCCGACCTGACCGTCACCTTCGGCACCTGGAAGCCGGCCCTCCTGGTCGATCCCGCCGCCGCAGCAGCGGGCGCCGTCGACCTCGTCGACCTCGGCCTCGATCTCGCGGACGCCCCGGTCGGGGCCCTCCAGGAGGCCGACGTCGCCGCGCTCCTGCCGCGGCCCGCGGCGGACGCGCACAAGTACACGCGCGGTGTCGTCGGGGTCCGCGCGGGCTCGGCCGCCTACCCCGGCGCCGGCCTGCTCAGCGTCACCGGGGCCGCGTGCGGCCTCGCCGGGATGGTGCGGTACGTCGGCGACGGCGAGGTGCTCGACCTCGTGCGGGCCGCCCACCCCGAGGTCGTCGGTGGCGGACGGGTGCAGGCCTGGGTGGTCGGATCGGGCAGCGACCGGGGCGCGGAGGACGCGCTCTCGGCGGCGCTCCGCGACGACGTACCCCTCGTCGTCGACGCCGACGCACTGGCCTTCGCGGACCTGGTCGCCGGACGCCCCGCGGTGCTCACCCCGCACGCCGGCGAGCTCGCCCGGATGCTCGGCACCGACCGTGCCGCGGTGGAGGCGGCCCCGCTGCGACATGTCCGCTCGGCGGCCGAGAGGTACGACGCCGCCGTGCTCCTCAAGGGCCGCCGCACCCTGGTGACCACCCCCGGCGACCGCGCGGGAGGCCGCCCCGGCGCCACCCGGGTCACGACCTCCGGGACGCCCTGGCTGGCCACGGCCGGCGCCGGCGACGTCCTCGGCGGACTGATCGGGGCGCTGCTCGCCTCCGGCCTCAGTCCGTACGACGCCGCAGCCGCCGGCGCGTGGCTGCACGGCTCGGCAGCCACGCTCGCCGCGTCCCGCGGCCCGATCGTCGCGGGCGACGTGGCCCGCGCCCTGCCCGAGCTGGTCGCGAGACTCCTCCCGGCCTGACGTATCCCGGGATGGGAGGATCGACCCATGTCCGATGAGCGGCCGTCCGCGACGACTCCGCCGCCCCGCGCGGAGATCGTCGTCGACCTCGGCGCGATCCGCGGCAACGTGCGCCGGCTGCGCGAGCTCACCGGGGTCCAGCTCATCGCGGTCGTCAAGGCCGACGCCTACGGCCACGGCCTGGTCCCTGCCGCCCGGGCGGCGCGCGAGGGCGGCGCGGAGTGGCTGGCGACCGCCACCGCCGAGGAGGCGCTCGCATTGCGCGAGGCCGGTGACACCGGTCGGCTGCTGTGCTGGCTGACCGTCCCGGGGGACGACTACACCCGCCCGATCGCAGCCGGCATCGACGTCACCGCCTACTCCGCGGCCGAGCTCGACGAGATCGTCGCGGCGTCCCGCCGGCTCCGGGCCGAGCACGTCACCGACAGCCCCGCCCGGGTCCAGCTCAAGGTCGACACCGGCCTCCACCGCGGCGGTGCTCCCGAGGCGGAGTGGGAGCGCCTCTTCGCCCGGGCCAAGGATGCCGAACGCGAGGGCACGGTCCGGATCACCGGGCTCTGGTCCCACTTCGCCTGCAGCGACGAGCCCGACCACCCGGCCAACGACCTCCAGGAGGCGGCCTTCCGCCGGGCCGTCGAGGCCGCGCACGCCGCCGACCTCGACCCCGACATCCGTCACCTCGCCAACTCCGCCGCCGCGGTGCTCCGCCCGAGCTCCCGGTTCGACGCGGTGCGCTGCGGCATCGCGGTCTACGGCCTCGACCCCGCGCCCGGCCACACCGCCGACCTCGGGCTCACCCCCGCGATGACGGTGCGGGCCCGGCTCGCGATGGTCAAGGACCTCGAGCCCGGCGACGCCGTCTCCTACGGCGCCCTGTGGACGGCCGACCACCCGACCACCGTCGGCCTGGTCCCGGTCGGCTACGGCGACGGCATCCCGCGGCACGCCTCGGGCCGCCACCACGGGGCCGAGGTCGGCGTCGGCGGCAAGCGGCGGCCGATCCGGGGGCGGGTGTGCATGGACCAGTTCGTCGTCGACCTCGACGGCGACCGGCCGCCGGCCGGGGCGGAGGTCGTGCTCTTCGGGGCGCCCGCGGCCGGCGTACCCACCGCCCAGGACTGGGCCGAGGCCGCCGGCACCATCAACTACGAGATCGTCACCAGGATCGGAGGCCGCATGCCCCGCAGGTACGTCGACACCGAGGCCGAGCAGGTCGAAGCATGAGCGCGGTACGACGCACGATCCTCGGGTCCCTCGCCGGAGCGGCCGGCGTCGCCGCGGCCGGCACCGCCCTCGGGATCGCGCGCCAGCAACGCTCGATCAGCCGCCGCGCGGGCCAGGACGTCGCGTTCGGCTCGCTGCGGTCCGAGCCGATCACGGTGGTGGCCGAGGACGGCGTACCCCTGCACGTGGAGGTCGACGAGGTCGAGGCCCCGGTGTCCGGCGGCGGGATCCTGCGCCGGTTCCGCAGCCAGCCGGAGGTCACCGTCGTGTTCGCGCACGGCTTCTGCCTCAACCTGGACTGCTGGCACTTCCAGCGCGCCGCCTACCGCAACCTGGTCCGCACGGTCTACTACGACCAGCGCTCCCACGGCAGGTCCGGCAACTCCGCCAGCGAGCACGCGACCTTCGAGCAGCTCGGTCGCGACCTCAAGCACGTGATCGACGCCGTGGCGCCCGACGGCCCGGTCGTGATCGTCGGCCACTCCATGGGCGGCATGTCGATCGTCGCGCTCACCGAGCAGTTCCCCGAGCTGATCGGCGACAAGGTCGTCGGCGTCGGTCTCATCTCGACCACCGCGGGCGGTCTCGACCCGAGCCGGATGCTGCTGCCGATGCTCCCGGCGCGGCTCACGGGCCCGGTCGCCAAGCGGGCCGTCGCGACCCTGCGCAAGGGCCACCGGGCGGTCGACGGACTCCGCCGCGTCGGCCGGGTCGTCGCGACCGTGGCGACCGACCGCTACGCCTTCGGCGACGACGTCCCGAAGGGGTACGTCGAGTTCGTGGACGACATGCTCTCGGCCACGCCGTTCGAGGTGGTCGCCGAGTTCTTCCCGCACTTCTCGGGCCTCGACAAGTTCGACTGCGTCGAGGTGCTCGGCCGGGTGCCGACCTCGATCATCTGCGGGACGGCCGACAAGCTCACGTCGATCGGCCACTCGCGCAAGCTGCACGCCCGGATCCCGGGCTCGCGGCTGTTCGAGGTCGAGGGTGCCGGCCACCTGGCGCTGCTCGAGCGGCACGACCTGGTCAACGCCGAGCTCGACCAGCTCATCTCCGCGGCGACAGCGGGTACGGCGGCCCGGTGACCGACCCCACCCACGATCTCCTGATCCGGCGGGTCGGGCCGGAGGCGGCCCCGACCGTCGCCGCCATCGTGCGCGCGGCCTTCACCGACCGACCACCGCTGGACCCGCCGACCGACGCTCTCAGCGAGACCGACGAGTCGATCGCGGCACTACTGACGCCCGCCGGCGGCCTCGTCGCCGAGATCGACGGTCGGCCCGTCGGCACCGTGGTGCTCGACCCGCACGCGGAGCACCGTGCGGTCTACCTGCGCCGGTTCGGGGTGCTCGGCGCGGCCCGCGGTCGCGGGGTCGCGCAGGCGCTGGTCGACGCTGCCCTGCGGGCTGCCGGCGAGCTGGGCGTCGGCGACCGCGCGGTCGTCCTCGCCCGGGAGGAACTCCCGGGGCCGTTGCGCTTCTGGCGGATGCAGGGCTTCACCGAGACGGGCCGGCGGGCGCCGTACGTCGAGCTCGCGCGGGCGCTCCCGACCGTCGTCGACGTCCCCACGCCGGACGCGATGCGTGCCGTCGCGGCGGACGTCGCCCGGGTGGTGCGGGCCGGCGACGTACTCGTCCTCAGCGGTGACCTCGGCGCCGGCAAGACCACCTTCACCCAGGGATTCGGGGCCGCGCTGGGGGTGCGAGGTGACATCACGTCGCCGACCTTCGTGATCGCGCGCGTCCACCCGCCGACCGGCACGGGCCCCGCGCTCGTGCACGTCGACGCCTACCGCCTCGGTGGCACCGCCGAGCTCGACGACCTCGACCTCGACACGTCCCTCGACGAGGCGGTCACCGTCGTGGAGTGGGGGGAGGGCCTGGCCGAGGCGCTCGCCGAGTCGCCGCTGGAGATCCGGATCACCCGCAGCGCCGGCGGCACGGACGCCGTCGACGACCTCGACGCACCCGACCCGCGCACCCTCGAGATCGAGCCGCTCGGGCCGCGCTGGCTCGGCGTGGAGATCCTGCCGAACGGCCGCCGCACCCCGATGACCTAACCTCGTCGCGTGCTGCTCGCGTTCGACACGGCGTCTCCCACCGTCACCGTCGCCCTCCACGACGGCAGTGACGTCGTCGCCGAGGCCGTCTCCGACGCGGCGATGCGGCACGGCGAGCAGCTGATGCCGCTCGTCGAGCACGTGCTCGGCAAGGTCGGCGCAGCCCCGCGCGACGTCAGCGCGGTCGCGGTCGGCGTCGGTCCCGGCCCGTTCACCGGGCTCCGGGTCGGACTGGTCACCGCGCGCACTCTCGGCCTCGCGCTGGGGGTCCCGGTCCACGGCGCCTGCTCGCTCGACGTGCTCGCCGCCGAGGCGGTCGGCACGGGCACGGTGACCTCCGACTTCGTGGTCGCCACCGACGCCCGGCGCAAGGAGGTCTACCTCGCGTCGTACGACGCCGCCGGCCGCCGGATCGCCGGCCCGGTCGTCGAGCGGCCCGCCCAGGTCGCGACCGACCTCCCGACGGTGGGGGAGGGCGCCTCGCTCTATCCCGAGCACTTCCCCGACGCCCGGCGTCCCCTTCGGCCGTCCGCCGGGTGGCTGGCGCGCGCGGTCGCCGACGGGCTCGTCGACCTGCACGATCCCGAGCCGCTCTACCTCCGCCGGCCCGACGCCGAGATCCCGCGCGCGCCGAAACCGGTCTCGTGAGCGCCGAGGAGACCGTGATCCGGCCGGCCGGCCCGGACGACGTACCCGCGATCGCAGCGCTGGAGGCGGCGTCCTTCCCGGAGGGTCCGTGGTCGGAGGGCCTGGTCGCCGAGGGCGTCGCCGGGCTACTGCCGACGGTGACCTACCTCGTCGCGGAGCGGTCCGGGGCGTTCGCCGGCCACGCCGTCGTCAGCGTCGTGCAGGACGTCGCCGAGCTGCAGCGGGTCGCGACGACCGCCGCGCACCGACGCACAGGCGTGGCGTCGGCGTTGCTGTCCGCCGTGGACCGGATCGCGGCGCAGGGCGGTGCGGAACGGCTGCTGCTCGAGGTCCGGGAGGACAACGTGGCGGCGCTGGCGTTCTACGCCCGTGCGGGCTTCGCCGAGATCGCCCGCCGCGCGCGCTACTACCGCGACGGCACGACCGCCGTCGTCCTGGAGCGGCCGGTGACGCCCTACCCGGGTGCGCGAGAATGACCGCCGTGACCACCGACGGACCCCTGGTGCTCGGGATCGAGACGTCCTGCGACGAGACCGGCGTCGGCATCGTCCGCGGCCAGTCCCTGCTGGCCGACGCCGTCGCGAGCAGCGTCGAGGCGCACGCGAGGTTCGGCGGCGTCGTACCCGAGGTCGCCAGCCGCGCCCACCTCGAGGCGATGGTCCCGACGATCGAGCGGGCATGCGAGACCGCGGGCGTCGCGCTGCACGACGTCGACGCGATCGCGGTGACCCACGGCCCCGGTCTGGCGGGCGCGCTGCTCGTCGGGGTCGCGGCGGCGAAGTCGCTCGCGTTCGCCCTCGGCAAGCCGTTGTACGGCGTCAACCACCTCGCGGCCCACGTCGCGGTCGACCAGCTCGAGCACGGGCCGCTGCCCGAGCCCTGCCTGGCGCTGCTGGTGTCCGGCGGTCACTCCAGCCTGCTCCGGGTGGCCGACGTGACCGCGGACATCGACCCGATGGGCGCGACCATCGACGACGCTGCCGGCGAGGCGTTCGACAAGGTGGCCCGGCTGCTCGGGCTGCCGTTCCCCGGCGGTCCCCACATCGACCGGATGGCCCGGGAGGGCGACCAGGTCGCCATCGACTTCCCGCGCGGGCTGACCAGCCGCCGCGACCTCGAGCGGCACCGCTTCGACTTCTCCTTCTCCGGTCTCAAGACCGCCGTCGCCCGGTGGGTCGAGGCGCGCGAGCGATCGGGGGAGCCGGTGCCGGTCGCCGACGTGGCGGCGTCGTTCCAGGAGGCCGTCTGCGACGTACTCGTCCGCAAGGCGCTGGACGCCGCTCGCGCCGAGGGCGTCGACGACCTGCTGATCGGTGGTGGCGTCGCCGCCAACTCCCGGCTCCGGGCGATGGCCGAGGACCGGGCCGGCGCGCTCGGGATCCGGGTGCGGGTGCCGCGCCCCGGCCTGTGCACCGACAACGGCGCGATGGTCGCCGCGCTCGGGTCGGCGATGGTCGCGCGCGGACGCACACCGTCGCCGCTCGACCTCCCCGCCGACTCGAGCCTGCCGGTGACCGAGGTGCTGGCTCGCTGACCGACCGGCGGCACACGGAGCAAGGGCGATCCGGCGCCCCCCGTGCGCGCCGGATCGCCACGTCGAGCGGCTGGGCCCCCGATCAGCCCGACCGATCAGCCCAGGATGCCGAGCCCGACGCCGTCGTCGTCGAGCCACTCGTCGTCGCCGGTGTCGACCTGCTGGTCGTCGTCGCGGGTACGGCGCGACCGGCCGCGACCCGAGACCACCGGGTCACCCAGTCCCGAGTGCCCCCCGGACCTGCCCCCACCGGCGCCGCCGGCGCCACCGCCGAGGGTGCCGCTGCTGCCGACCCGGCTGGACGCGCCGAGCGCGGCCGGAGCGCTGGCCACGGCCGGGTTGAGCGAGCCGCGCAGGTCCGAGAGCGCACCGGACCGGGCGAGCCCGGCGGCGAGGCCGCCACCGAGGACGCCGCCACCTGCGGAGATGATCGCGGGGCTGATGCCCGGAGGCGCGTCGGCCAGGCTGATGCCGGCCGCGAACGACTCGAAGGAGCCGGTCGGCGCCGTTCCCCCGAGGGCGTTGGGTCCGCCGCGCTTGAGCGGGACGATCGGGCCCTTCTCGTCGCCGGGACCCTCCTGCTCCTTCTCGTCGTTCGGGAGGTCGACGAGGCCGTGGATCTCCTTCATCGAGGTCGTCGTCGTGTCGAGCCGGGCGTCGAGGTCGTCGGCGATCTGCTGGGCGATCGCCTCCCGGCTGTCCAGTGCGTCCTGGAAGCCCTGCTTGGCGGTGTCGTGCTCCGCCCGGGCCTTGATCGGGTCCGCGTCCGGGTCGGCCGGGGGCTGGTAGGGGCCCGGGTCGGGCGGCAGCGGCACGTCCTGGTCGAGCAGGAGTGTCCGTGCCTGCGCGGTCGAGAGCGCCACCGAGGAGTCGTTGAGCGCCTCGGCACCGATGTGCAGCAGGTCGGCCCGCTCGTCGATCCCGGTGGCGCAGCGCAGCAGCGCCTCGGCGAGAGCGGGGCCCGTCTTGCCGCCGATGGCGCGACCCTTCTCGGAGGCCGCGGCGAGCGCCTCGCTCACGTTGCGGAGCAGCTGCTCGGCGTGGAGCCACTGCTTGACGCCGTCCTCGTCGATGACGGTCGGCAGGGCGGTGTCGACAGCTCCGTGCAGGCGGTTGAGGTGCGGTCCGCGGGTCACGACGTCAGTCCTTCCGTGTCGTTGTGCTCCTGGGCTCCCCGGTCGGGGGTCGGGCCGTCGGCCCACGGTGCGGCAGCGGTAAGTCGGGCCAGCAGCGCGGTGAGGTCGTCGTGGGTCTGCTCGTCGGCCTGCGCGGCGGACCCGGCGTAGTCGAGGATCGCCTGCTGCTGCCCGACGAGGTCGCGCACGACCTCGGCCACCGACTGCACGACGAAGTCGTGGGCCAGCCGGGTGTGCCGCCCCATGGCCTCGCCGCGCTCGGACAGGCCGAACGCGTGCTCCGGGACCTCCGGCAGCTGCCACTCGAGGGTGGTGGCGTTGGTGAACAGGATCGAGGCGATCTCGCGCAGCGCCTCCTGGTCGACCTGGAGGTCGTCGAGGACGTCGAGGGCGTCCAGGGACTGCTCGGACGGGGTGAACGTTTCCGGTGACGTCATGACACGCAGTGCTCCCGTGGGACGGTTGGGGGGACGCGACGACGACTACCCGGTCGTCGCGCCGCCAAACCACGGCCCGTCCTGCCTGTGGGCGGGCACGCCGTCAGTGCTGGATGAGCACGAACGGCGTCTCCATCTCGTTGCCGGGGACCGCGCCGACGACCTCCGTCAGGGTGCCGTCCGGGGTCAGGCTCATGATCCGCCAGCCCGCGGCGTCGTACACGACGAACGCGAGGTGGTCGCTGTCGGCCCACGCCCACTGCGAGAGGTACCCCATGTCGCCCTCGGCGGGGAACTCGGCGGTCGCGGTGCCGTCCTCGGCGTCGAGGACGGCGATCGCCCGTGGGCCGAGTCCGTCGTAGTAGCTCGGCAGGCCGGCCACGTGCTCGCCGTCGGGGGCGATCTGCTGCGCCTGGAAGTCGCAGCCCTCCCACCGGAAGCCGTTGTCGACGACGTCGTAGAGACCGCCGCAGGTGTGGTCGTCCTCGATCGTGCTGATCACGGTGACGGCACCGGCCTCGGTGGCATCGCTGACCTTCTGGTTCTCCTCGATCACCGAGTCGTTCACGCCGTGCGAGTCGTACGACGCCGCGGGGCCGGCGCCGTTGTTGGTGTAGACCACGCAGCCGTCCACCGCCTCGTTGCAGTCCGGGCCACCGACGACCGCGGCGACCGTGTCGTTGGACTGCAGCCCGTCCGCCATCGCGACCTGGCCGCCGTCCCACCGGGTCTGGAGAACGCCCTGGTCGTCGACGTACGCAATCGTCGTCCCGGCCTCGTTGACCGCGACCGTGCCGGTCGTCTCGAACGAGTCGACCACGGTGCCGTCGCCGTCGATGACGTCCGTGGTCGCGTAGACCTCGCTGCTGACCCGGGTCACGACCAGCTGGTCGTTCCAGATCACGCCGCCGTAGTAGCTGTCGTCCGGCAGCGTCACCTCGGAGCCGTCGGCGCGGTGCCAGGTGCCGTCGAGGAGGTAGTCGAGCCCGATGTCGCCGGGGTCGCCGGTCGCGGGGTCGGTGACGGTCACCGTCGGGTCGGTGGGACCCGTCGGGTTCTCGGAGCTCTGCCCGGCGGGTCCGGGCTCGGGCGCCGACCCGGCGTTGTCGGCAGCGATCAACGCGACGGGGGTGACCACCGCCGCGACGGCGAGGACACCGCCGGCGACCGCGATCCTGCGGTTGCGCTGGATGGTCATGGCCTTGCCTTTCACGGAGTCGAGGGAGAGGGGCGCCTCGTGGAGGTCACGGACGCGGGCGTCGAAGTCACGGCTCATCGCGGACTCCCATGCGCTGTCGTTCGGGTCGCCCGGCCTGCCGGGCTGGTTCGGGTGCTGGTTCTGGCCGTTCATCGGCCCTCCTCGCGGTAGCGCGGGTGGAGCTCGGTGGGGACGCGCTCGCGGAGCGCGGACAGGGCGCGACTGCACTGGGACTTCACGGTGCCGATCGAGATGCCGAGCGCGTCGGCGGTCTCGGCCTCGGACATCTGCTCGTAGTAGCGGAGTACGACGACCGCACGCGCCTTGGGTGGGAGGGTCTGCACGACGCGCCACAGCTCGTCGTTCGTGCCGTCGTCGTAGGCGTCGTGGTGCGGGTTGCCCTCGGGGAGCTCGTCGGCGGCGTACTCGCGCTTCTTCCAGCCGCGCCGCCACAGCGAGTTGTGCTCGTTGACCATGATGCGGCGCAGGTACGCGTCGACCGCGTTGCGGTCCTGGACCTTGTCCCACGCCAGGTAGAGCTTGGCGAGCGAGGTCTGCAGGACGTCCTCGGCCTGCTGGCGGTCACCGGTGAGGAGGTACGCCGTGCGCATCAGCGCGGGCTGCCGGACGGTGAGGTACTCGGTGAACTCCGCGTCGCGGGTCCCGCGGCGGGCACGGCGGCTCATCGGGCGTCGTCCCCTCGGGATCTCGTCATCGCTGTCTCCGTCTGTCGTCGAAGCCGTGCGGGCTTCCGATGACCCGTTGCGGGGCCTTGTTTCACTGTGCTGGGTGGAGGACGCGATCCGCCGGAGATTGGTTGCAATCCGCCCCGGGAGTCCTCGAAGGAGGTTCCGGTTTCGCGGGATGTCCTGGGTGAGACGATCCCGCCCGTGAGAGTTGCCCGCGCCGCCGTCCTCGCTGCCCTGCTCCCGCTCGCCGCCTGCTCCCTTGGCGAGGACGACAACCCGCACGCCGCGCTGCGCGACGTGATCGGGTCCGACGGCGGGTCCGACTTCCAGGGGCGCAGCGTCTCGATCACCGTTCCCGGTCTCCGGTACGACCTCCTCGTCGGGGGACCGCTGGCCGAGATCGACGAGCTCGACGCCGAGGAGCTCGGCATCGACCATCGCGCGGACGACGGCACCGCGTTCCTGACCGTCCATTGGACGATCGCGAAGCAGCCGGGCGACACGTTCGTGTACGAACGCAAGCAGGGCGTGGACGTCGAGCTCGACCTCCTGGTGGACGGGGAGGAGTACGCCGTCGGCGAGCTCGACGCCCAAGACGGCGCCCAGGCCTACTACGTCGTGGTCCCCGACGACATCGAGCTGAGCGACGTCGGTCTCGAGCTCACCTACGACGGCCGCACGCAGAGCGTCGAGAGCATGACGGGGATCGGCGACTCCGACCTCGACCACCTGCTGAACCGGGACGCGCCGCGTCGCTACGAGCAGACGTGCGACCAGGGCCCGGTCGAGACGCCGAAGGTGCGCGTCTCGCCCCTCGGGTGCACCGTGGTCGGCACGAGCCCGTTGTCCTACTACGGGGACCTGGGGTGGGCTCCGACCGGGCGCGCGTGGGTGGTCGTCGACGTGTCGGTCGGCGACGTCTACTACCTCGACTCGCCCCGCTACCCGGACGCCGACTACGACGTGACGACGGGGGACGCCGTGGTGACGCTGGACGGTGAGAGGGCCGTGGACGAGCTGCCGGTCGACCAAGAGGCCGCTGCCGACGGCGAGTGGTACCGACGGCTGGTGTTCGAGGTGGACGAGACCGCGCTCGACGGCACCCTCGAGATCAAGCGGGTCTTCCGCGGTGAGCCGCACTCCGACCCGTGGTCCGAGGGCGCGCAGCGGCTGACCTGGACCTTCGAGCGGACCGTCCATCTCGGCTGACCACCCAGGGGCCGTGCGGCGTCGTACGCTGCGAAGCAGGAGGCTCCCATGGCGTACGACGACGGCTACTTCCCGGACGGGTCGATGCTGCGGTGGGTGCAGTCCCACCGCGCGGTCGGCCAGACCTACGGCCAGCGGGCATTGATCATCGGCGCCACCAACCCGGTGCCCTACGTCGGCACCTCCGCCTCGACGCTCGCCAAGGAGCGGCCCTTCGAGCGGCTGGCGCGGACCGCCACCATCTTCGAGACCGTCTACTTCGGCACCCGCGCGGAGGCCGACAAGGTGCTGCGCGCCGTGCACTCGATGCACGAGCGGGTCAGGGGCGAGCTCGACCGCGACGAGGGCACGTTCCCGGCAGGGACGCCGTACGACGCCTTCGACCCCGAGCTGATGCTGTGGACCATGGCGATGCTGGCCGACTCCTCGCGGGTGGCGTTCGAGACGCTGGTCCGGCCGCTGACCCGCGGTGAGCGCGAGGGCCTGTGGGCCGACTGGGTGAGGTTCGGGACCCTCTTCGGGATGCCGGCAGAGGTCGCGCCCACCTCGGCGCTGGCGTTCGACCGGTGGATGGCCGGCTGGTACTCCTCGGGCCGGATGCACCTCACCGAGGAGGCCCGGGCGGTCGGCCGGTCGATCGCGACTGCGATGCCGGTGCCGCTGGTGATGGCGCCCGGCGTGCAGGTCACCAACCTCTGCGTGGTGGGCATGCTGCCGCGGGAGGTGCGGCGGCTCTACGCGCTGCTGTGGACGCCCGCCCACGAGGCGGCGTTCCGGGCCACGGCGCTCGCCGCGCGGAGGGCGCGGGGCGTCGTACCCAAGGCGGTGCGGATCGGTGACAACCGCGCGCTGCACGCCCGCGTCATCCGCACCGAGCGGGCCGTGATCGCCCGCGGCGGGCGGACGATGCGGCTGCCCGAGAGCGCCTGAGCCGTCGGGCCTGGCTCGAGCCGGGTCGGCGGTTCAGCGCAACCGTCGGAGCGGACGGATGACGAGCTCCTCCACGACCGCGGCCAGCGAGGCGAGGTACAGGCGCACGTCAGGTCTGCGCGCGCAGGATCAGGAGCAGCACCACGAGTGCCACGCACAACACCGAGGCGATCACGATGTCCACCGCCTTCGACGCGCGGTGCGCGCCCGCCGCCGGTGCGCGGTCGACGTCGGGCAGGGGCTCGGTGGCGCGGTGCTTGTAGATCCGCTGGGTCGTGGTCACGTGTCTCACTCCTCCGTCAGTGGGTTCTCCTTGACCACTGGTCCAGACGGAGGAGGAGCCGATTCATCACGCGGTTTCGGAAACTTCGTGCCGAAGGCACGCAGCCGGTCGCCGCCCTGTCGGCCCGCTCGGGTCAGAACGGCTCGACGAGGAACACCGCGCCGCGCCCGTCGACGCGGGTGAGCACGATCGTCGCCTCGCCCTCGCCGCTGAGGGCGAGGCGCTTGCGGAGCACCTCGGGCACGACGTCGACGCCGCGCTTCTTGACGGTGAGCCGACCGATCCCGCGCTCGCGCAGGGCGGCCCGCAGCTGCTTCTCCCGGTAGGGGAGCTCGTCGACGACGCGGTAGCCGCGGGCGAACGGCGTGCGGACGGCGTCGTCGGACGTCACGTAGGCGATCTTCGGGTCGAGCAGGCCGCCGTGCACGCCCGCGGCCACCGCCGTGACCAGGCCGGCCCGGATCACCGCGCCGTCCGGCTCGTAGAGGTAGCCGCCGACCGGGCGGACGCCGACGGCCGCGCCCGGGTCGTCCTCGTCGGTCATCGTCGCCAGACCGCCGGTCCCGATGACGGTCGCACGCCGGGCGGTCGTCGCGGTGCGACCCGACCAGAGCGCGGCCTCCTTCACCTCGCCGTGGTCGCTGACCCACTCGGCCTCGACGCCGTCGGGGACCAGGTCGTGCGGGATGCCCGGCGCGACCTTCACGCACGCGTCGCGGGTCAGCAGCTCCTCGACCCAGGCCCACGGCGGGGTCCAGTCGTCGACGCGGAAGGTCCGCCCGGCACCGGTGCGCCGCGCCGGATCGGCGAAGGCGAGGTCGAAGCCGGAGTGGTCGACGGTGGTCGCGTCGGCGACCTGCACCGCGCCGGGCAGGCCGAGCGCGGCCAGGTTTGCCTCGGCGACGGCGACCCGCAGGGGGTCCAGGTCGACCCCGGCGCAGATCACGCCGGCCCGCGCTGACGCGACCAGGTCGCCGCCGATGCCGCAGCCGAGGTCGATGAGCGTGCGGGCGCCGTACGCCTGGACGCGGCCGGCGCGGTGCGCCGCCACCGACGCCCGGGTCGCCTGCTCGAGCCCGTCCGGCGTGAAGTACATCCGTCTCGCGAGGTCGCCGAACTTGGTGACGGCCCGTCGCCGCAGGTCGACCTGGGTGAGGGCGGCTGCCACCTCTCCCGCGGAGTGGGTACGACGCAGCTCGGCCTGGACATGGAGCTCGTCCCCTCCGCCGGGCGCCGCCAGCGCCGCGGCCGTCTCCAGCAGCGCCTGGCCGTCGTCGGTCAGCAGCCACCGGAAGCCGTCGAGGTCCATCCGTCCATCCTCCCAGCCGGTTTCCGTCAGCGGACCCGTGGTTAGGTTCCCTCCGTGACCAACGAGCCCGACGCGCCCGACGCGCCCACGCGCCGCTGGACCCCGGCGTGGATCGTGGCAGCCGTCGCGCTCCTGCTGGTGCTGCTGGTGGCGGTCGGGACGCAGGTGCTGGCCGCCGGCTCCCCGGCGCCCGAGGCCCGGTCGGGCCAGACCATCGAGCAGGGTGGTGACTACGACGGCTCCTCGGTCGACGTCGAGCTTCCGTTCGCGACGATGGGACTCACGATCGGTGAGCCGCGGGCGACCCTGCTCGACGACCCCGACGGCACGGTCCTCCGCCCGCCGCCGGACGGCTCGTTCGTCCCGCTGACCTGGGGCTTCGACGACGACGCGAGTCGGCTCCGGCCGATTCCGGTCGCCGGCCCCGGCGTCGACATCGCGGACGTCGAGCTCGCCGTCGTCGTCGACGGCGAGCGTTACCCCGTGCGCGTCGACGGAGCCCGGACGATCGGGATCGCGCCGCGCGGCGGCGCTCTGCTGCTCGGCGACAGCACCGTGCAGGTGGCCGTGCCGGGCGATCCCGAGGTGTTCGACGTCGTCGTCACCTACGACGGTCAGGAGCAGGTCGTGACCTACGGCCGCGGCGAGGCCGTGGTCACCGACGAGGGCGCGTTCGCGCCGTACCGTGACCTGCCGCAGACCGAGCGCGAGGTCAAGGTGCCTGCGCAGCTTCCCGACGGGTTCCGGGTCAGGAGCGGCGGCGGCCGCGGTGGGCTGACCGTCCACTGGGTCGCCCGACTGCCCTACATCGCCGGGCTCGGCTGGGCGCCCGACGGGCGCGCGTGGTTCGTCGTCACCCTCACGCGAGCCCCGCTGTACGGCGTCGTCGCCGACACCCCGCGCGGTGTCGCGGAGTACGACGCGGACATGAGCGTCGGGGAGTGGCCCCGCGCGACGACCTTCGCCCTCGACGGCGAGACCCCGGTCGTACCGGCCATCGACGTCAACGAGGTCGCCGGGCCGCTGACGTTCCAGGACGTCGACGGCCCGCGGATGCTGGTCTTCGACGTGGCTCGGACCGCCGACCCCGCGGCGCTGGAGATCGTGGCGCGGCCGGCGTCCGGTACGCCGTACTTCGTCGACCCCAACGAGTCGGTCGCCCCGTCCCGCCCGACCGTCCCGGTGCGCTGGCGGGTCCGTCTGCCGGAGGTCCCCTGATGAGCCCGGCCTCGCCCCGCACGGTGTGCCTCGTGCTGCTCCTTGCCGTCGTCGGCGCCCTGGCGGTGCCGCCGCTCGTGCGGGCCGCCGGCGAGGAGGGTCCGGCGGTCGGCACCTTCCTCCAGTCCGGCGCCGGCTCGCTCCACAGCGCCGACCTCTCCTACCGGGTCGAGCTCCCCAGCGGCACCCTCGTGGTCCGCACCGGCCACCCGGTGCAGGACATCTCCCGCCACGAGCCGGACGCCGCCGTGATCGAGACCGGTGACCGTCGCTACCTGCCGGTCGCGTGGCAGCTCCGCCCGGCGTCGGTCCTGGCAGCCCAGCCCTCGGGGGAGCAGTTCGAGGTCGCGCTCGTCGTCGGCGCGGACCGTTACGACCTCGCGGCCGACGAGTCCGAGCTTGCCGACGGGGCATCCGGCGCCGGGGTCGTCGCCGCGAAGGCGGGCTACGTCGTGGTGCCCGACGACCCGGAGCGGGTCGCGCTCGAGGTCACCTACGACGGCGAGTCACAGCGGATCGACCTGGCCAAGGGCCGCGTCGAGCCGGGCATCGCCGAGCCTCTCTACGGCGACGTCACCCCTCCCGTGACGTCGACCTGCGACGCCGTGCCCGCGCGGCTGCGGGTGGCGCTGGGGGACCAGGTCGAGTGCCGGATCCAGCAGGTCGTCGTGACGCCCTACGACCCCGAGCTCGGGTGGGTCGAGGACGGCGGGACCTGGGTACGCGTGCCGGTCTTGGTCGAGGCCTGGTCGTTGCGCTTCTTCGACGGCGGCCGCCGCGGTTACGACGCCGACGTGCGCAGCGTCCGGGTCACCGTCGACGGCCAGGAACCGGTCGCGGTGCGGTCGCGGAAGGACGTCCGTCGTGAGGACCAGGGCCTGCGCCACGCCGACGGCGGCCTCTACGTGTTCCGGCTCGACGCAGCGCCGGAGGAGATCACGATCGCCACGAACGTGGTCGGGGTGGACCAGTACGACGCCGACGCCCCGTCGTTCCCGATCCGGCACACGGCGTCGTACCCCGTCGGACCGACGGTCGACTGACGGGCCCCGCTCTGGCACTCGTTGGCGGAGAGTGCTAGTTTCGTCACTGGCACTCTCGACCCGAGTGTGCCAGTGCTTGCCGGCGATCGTACGACCCCCGCGACGGCGTACCTCCAAGGCAAGCCCCAACGTGAGGGCTTCGGCCCTTTGTCAGGTTCCTTGCCGAACACACGGACGAACATGGAAAGTGGAGGTCGACTCGTGTCGGTCAACATCAAGCCTCTCGAGGACCGCATCGTTGTCAAGCCGCTCGAGGCGGAGCAGACCACGGCCTCTGGGCTGGTCATCCCGGACACCGCGAAGGAGAAGCCCCAGGAGGGCGAGGTCCTCTCGATCGGTCCGGGTCGCATCGACGACAAGGGCAACCGCGTCCCGCTCGACGTCGCCGTCGGCGACAAGGTCATCTACAGCAAGTACGGCGGCACCGAGGTCAAGTACGCCGGCGAGGAGTACCTCATCCTCTCCGCCCGCGACGTGCTCGCTGTCGTTTCCTGATTTCGATACGGCCGAGGCACGCCGCCGCTGACGCGTCGGTGTGCCTCGGCCTACTCAATCTCCTCGCCTTCCGGGATCGGCTCGCAAGCTCGCCGTTCCCGGGCTCGGGCCCCATCTCCTAGAAGGAGGAACCCAATGCCGAAGATCCTGGAGTTCGACGAGACCGCGCGCCGCTCCCTCGAGCGTGGCGTCGACGCCCTCGCGAACGCAGTCAAGGTGACGCTCGGCCCCAAGGGCCGCTACGTCGTCCTCGACAAGAAGTGGGGCGCCCCCACGATCACCAACGACGGTGTCACCGTCGCCCGCGAGATCGAGCTGGACGACCCGTTCGAGAACCTCGGTGCCCAGCTCACCAAGGAGGTCGCGACCAAGACCAACGACGTCGCCGGTGACGGCACGACCACCGCGACCGTCCTCGCCCAGGCGATGGTGCACCACGGCCTCCGGGCGGTGGCCGCCGGTGCCAACCCGATGGGCATCAAGCGCGGCATGGACGCCGCGAGCTCGGCCGTCAGCGACGCGCTGCTCGCCGCGGCCCGCGACGTCGACTCCAAGGAGGACATGGCCTCCGTCGCGACCATCTCGTCGCGCGACAGCCACATCGGCGAGCTGCTCGCCGAGGCCTTCGACAAGGTCGGCAAGGACGGCGTGATCACGGTCGAGGAGTCCAACACCATGGGCACCGAGCTCGAGTTCACCGAGGGCATGCAGTTCGACAAGGGCTACATCAGCCAGTACTTCGTCACCGACCCGGAGCGGATGGAGGCCGTCCTCGACGACCCCTACATCCTGCTCAACCAGGGCAAGATCTCCGCGATCCAGGACCTGCTGCCGCTGCTGGAGAAGGTCATCGCCGCGGGCAAGCCGCTGTTCATCCTCTCCGAGGACGTTGAGGGCGAGGCGCTCTCGACGCTGGTGGTCAACAAGATCCGCGGCACGTTCAACGCCGTCGCGGTGAAGAGCCCTGCCTTCGGTGACCGCCGCAAGGCGATGATGCAGGACATCGCGGTCCTGACCGGTGGCACGGTCATCTCCCCGGAGGTCGGGCTCAAGCTCGACCAGGTCGGCCTCGAGGTGCTCGGTCAGGCCCGGCGCGTCGTGGTCACCAAGGACGACACGACCATCGTCGACGGTGCCGGCGACGCCGCCGAGGTCGACGGCAGGGTCAAGGAGATCAAGGCCTCGATCGAGTCCACCGACTCCGACTGGGACCGCGAGAAGCTCCAGGAGCGGCTCGCGAAGCTGGCCGGCGGCGTGTGCGTGATCAAGGTCGGCGCTGCCACCGAGGTGGAGCTGAAGGAGAAGAAGCACCGCATCGAGGACGCCGTCTCCGCGACGCGCGCCGCGATCGAGGAGGGCATCGTCCCCGGCGGTGGCTCCGCGCTCATCCACGCGGTCTCGGTGCTCGACAAGGACCTCGGCCTCACCGGCGACGAGGCGGTCGGCGTGCGCATCGTGCGCAAGTCCGCCGACGAGCCGCTGCGCTGGATCGCCGAGAACGGCGGTGTCAACGGCTACGTCGTCACCACCAAGGTCCGCGAGCTCGGCCCCGGCAACGGCTACAACGCCGCCACCGAGGAGTACGGCGACCTGGTCGCCCAGGGCGTCCTCGACCCGGTCAAGGTCACCCGCTCGGCGCTGGTCAACGCGACCTCGATCGCGGCGATGCTGCTGACGACCGAGACCCTGATCGTCGACAAGCCCGAGGAAGAGGACGAGGCCGCTTCCGCCGGCCACGGCCACGGCCACGGCCACTGATCGGCGAACCGGCTCGTCGCAACCCACGAGCCGTCTGAACCGAACCGCGGGTCGGCGCGTCTTGGACGCGCCGACTCGCGGTGCTTTCAAGGTCGCGGGGGAGTGCGGCGAACCCCGTGAGGGTGATCGCGTGATCACCCCTGTGATCACCCCGAGGCACTTTGTGAAAGCTTTCACAATGGTAGGATCCCGAGGTGACTGTCGATGCCGTCGCCCAGACCGTCGTCCGCTTGGCCGCGGCCGCGGAGCCGGAAGGGCTGTTACCCGCCCGAGAGCAGATGGCTCTCTCGCTCGGCTGGCACATCGTGCTGGCGTGCTTCGGAGTCGCCTTCCCGGCGATGATCTTCGTGATGCACCTGCGGGGCATCCGACGTGACGACCCCGTCGCGCTGGAGCTGGCCAAGCGGTGGTCGAAGTCGTCCGCCGTGCTGTTCGCGATCGGGGCCGTGTCCGGCACCGTGCTCAGCTTCGAGATGGGACTGCTCTGGCCGGGCCTGATGGGCACCTACGGCGACGTCCTCGGCCTGCCGTTCGCGTTCGAGGGGGTCTCCTTCTTCATCGAGGCGATCTTCCTCGGCATCTACCTCTACGGCTGGGGTCGGATGCCACCGGCAAGCGGCACGTCCTGATGCTGCTGCCGATGGCCATTCGCCGGCGTCTCGGGCACCTTCATGGTGGTCGCGGTGAACGCATGGATGAACAAGCCGTCGGGCTTCACCCAGCCCGACCCGCCCTTCGGCGAGGTGACCGACGTCAACCCGTGGGCGGTGATCACCGACATCCAGGCGTTCGGGCAGTTCGCGCACATGTGGGTCGGGGCGTACGTCGTCGTCGGCTTCTGCGTCGCGGGTGTCTACGCCGTCGGCATGCTGCGTGGCCGCCGCGACGAGCACCACCGGCTCGGCTTCATGGTCCCCTTCGTCTTCGCCACGGTGGCGGCGCTGACCCAGCCGTTCGTGGGGCACCTCCTCGGCTTCGGCCTCGGTGACCGGCAGCCGGCGAAGCTGGCCGCGTTCGAGTTCGCCGACGAGACCGAGAGCCCGTCGCCGCTGCGTCTCGGCGGGATCTACGTCGACGGCGAGATCAAGGGCACGATCGACATCCCGGTGCTCGGCTCGCTGGCCGCGCAGAACTCGTTCACCAAGCCGGTCGAGGGCTGGGAGCACATCCCGGAGGAAGACCGCCCGCCGGCCAACATCACGCACTGGGCCTTCCAGACGATGGTCGGTCTGGGCTCGGCGTTCGCCGGGATCGTCGCGCTGTTCTGGCTGGCCCGATGGCGAAAGCGTGACCTCCTGAAGAACCGCCTCTACCTCCGAGCGATCGCGGTGTGCGGGCCGTTGGCGGTGGTCTGCCTGGAGGCCGGGTGGATCGCCACGGAGGTCGGCCGACAACCGTGGATCGTCTACGGCCACATGCGCACCGCGGAGGCCGCCGGCTCCTACTCGAGCCTGTGGTGGCTGTTCGGGGTCACGGTCGTCGTCTACGGCGCGATGACCTTCTTCGCGACCGTCGTGCTCCGCTCCATGGCGAGACGCTGGCGTGCAGGCGAGACGATCGCGAGCCCGTACGGGCCGAGTGAGGATGCCGAGCTCGAGGAAGCGGGAGAGGCCCGATGAGTCTGGAGCTCATGGTTGCCGCGTCCCTGTTCGCGGGCGTCCTGGCGTACGCCGTGTTCGGCGGCGCCGACTTCGGATCGGGATTCTTCGACCTCACCGCTGGCAACGCCCGCCGCGGCGCCGAGATCCGGACCCTGGTCGACCACAGCATCGGTCCGGTGTGGGAGGCCAACCACGTCTGGCTGATCTACGTGCTGGTGATCTGGTGGACCGGCTTCCCCGAGGCGTTCGCCGCCGCGATGACGACCCTGATCCTGCCGCTGCTCTTCGCGCTGCTGGGAATCGTGCTGCGGGGCGCGAGCTTCGGCTTCCGCAAGTTCGCCGAGAGCCTCGGCCAGGCCCGGTTCTTCGGTGCCGTGTTCGCGATCTCGTCGGTGATCACCCCGTTCTTCCTCGGCACGGTCGCCGGCGCGATCGCGTCGGGACAGGTCCCGGCCGGCGGCAACGGCGACCTCTGGGGGTCGTGGATCAACCCGACCTCGCTGTTCGGCGGCGTGATCGCCGTGGGCACCTGCGCCTTCCTGGCCGGCTCGTTCCTCACCGCCGACGCCGAGCGCAGCGGTCAGCCGGAGCTTGCCGACCTGCTGCGGATCCGATCGCTCGGTGTCGGCATCGCCACCGGCGCGGTGGTCTTCGCGGGCCTGCTGCCGATCATCAACCACGCGCCGACGCTCACCGATGGTCTGACCGGCAAGGCGGCCCCGCTCGTCGCCATCTCCGGCATCGCCGGTGCCGCCACCCTGTGGCTCCTGTGGACGCGTCGGTACGCCATCGCCCGCTTCACCGCCGTCGCCGCTGTCGGTGCGGTCGTCAGCGGCTGGGGCGTCGGGCAGTACCCGTGGCTCCTGGTGGACGAGATGACGATCGAGGACGCCGCCGGGGCCCCCGCGACGCTCCAGGGGCTCGTCTTCGTGGTCGGCCTCGCCGTGGTGCTCGTGCTCCCACCCCTGGTCTACCTCTACCGGCTCACCCAGTCCGAGGAGTGGTCCCACCACTGACGTCCAGCGGCCACGCGATCACTTGCGGGTGAGCCCCCGGTCCGGGACGTGGTTGCCCAGGCGCCAGCCGCCCAGGGGCAGGGCGATGGCGGACTCGGGGCCCCACGAGCTCTGGGGGTACGCCTGCACCGGGGGGCGCCGGTCGAGCACCGGCTGGCAGATCTCCCACAGCCGGTCGACCTCGTCGGAGCTGATGAACAGGGTGCGGTCGCCGCGCATGACGTCGAGCAGCAGCCGCTCGTAGGCCTCGAGGGGGTCGGTGCCTGGCGCGTCACCGACGAGGTCGAGCCGGAAGACGCCCTCGACCAGAGCCATGTCCGGACCGGGTCGCTTGGCGCGTACGTCGATCGCGATCCGGGGTTGGTCGGCGAGCTCGATGACCAGCTCGTTGGGCTCGGGGGTGCCGCCGCCCTCGGGCTTCAGCCACCGGTGCCGCGGGTCGCGGAAGCGCACCGTGATCGTGCGCCGCCCCTCGGCCATCGCCTTGCCGGTGCGGAGGTAGAACGGCACGTCGCGCCACCGGTCGTTGTCGATCCAGGTCTCGATCGCCACGAAGGTCTCGACCTCGGAGTCGCCCGCCACGTCGGGCTCGTCGCGGTAGCCGTCGTACTGCCCGAAGACCACGCGCTCGGGGTCGAGCGGTCGAACGGCCGCGAACACCGCGGCCTTGGCCGCGCGGATCGCCGACTCCCGGAACGCGTGCGGGTCCTCGAGCGCCACGAAGCCGAGCAGCTGGTAGAGGTGGGTAGTGACCATGTCGCGCAGACAGCCGGTGCCCTCGTAGAAGCTGCCCCGGCCCTCGACGGTGAGCTTCTCGGGGACGTCGATCTGCACCGACTCGATCGTGTGGCGGTTCCACGCGGGCTCGAAGAGACCGTTCGCGAAGCGGAGGGCGAGGATGTTCTGCACCGCCTCCTTGCCGAGGAAGTGGTCGATCCGGAAGATCTGGTCCTCGTTGAACGCCCGGCACAGCACGGCGTGGAGCTCGCGGGCGGTGGCGAGGTCGGTGCCGAACGGCTTCTCTGCGACGACGCGGGAGCGGTCGACGAGATCCTCCTTGTCGAGCATCTGCACCATGCCCTCGACCGCCTTCGGCGGGACCGAGAGGTAGAACAGGCGGCGTGCGTCGCCGAGCAGGCAGCCCGCCTCGGCCAGCAGCCGGTCCTCCGCGTCCTCGACCGCGGTGGCAAGCGCCCCGCCGTCGTCGGCGGAGGAGGGGACGAACCGGATCCGCTCCAGCAGCGGTCCGACGATCTCCTCGTCGATCTCCTCGTCGTTCACGAACTCCTCGAGGGCGCCGCGGACGTGGGCCCGGAACTCCTCGTCGGTGCCCGGCGAGCGCCGGCCGCTGCCGATCACCTCCAGGTGCCGGGGGAGCCGTCCGGCCGAGGCGAGCCGGTAGAGCCCGGGGAAGAGCTTGCGCGAGGCCAGGTCACCGGTCGCGCCGAACAGGACGAGGACGTGGGGAGGGAGTTCGCCCACCGTGCGTGCAGTCACCGCCCCAGCCTCGCCGATCCGTGGTTGGCGCGCCAGGTCCGTCGCTCCGCCCACCGCGAGTGAGGCCGGGGGCGGCCAGTAGGATTCGGTCATGGAGGTCACGGAGGTTCCTGACAAGTTCGCCGCGCTCGGTCTGACCTACGACGACGTCCTGCTGCTGCCCGGTCACTCCGACCTGGTGCCGGACGAGATCGACACCACCAGCCGGCTGACCCGCGAGATCTTCCTCAAGGCACCGCTGGTCAGTGCCGCGATGGACACGGTCACCGAGTCCCGGATGGCCATCGCGATGGCCCGGCAGGGTGGCATCGGCATCCTCCACCGCAACCTGTCGGCCGAGGAGCAGGCCTACCAGGTCGACCTGGTCAAGCGGACCCAGACCGGCATCATCTCCAACCCCGTCACGATCGGTCCCGACGCGACGCTCGAGGAGCTCGACCGGATCTGCGGCGAGTACCGCGTCTCCGGCCTCCCGGTCGTCGACTCCGACAACCGGCTGCTCGGCATCTGCACCAACCGCGACCTCCGGTTCACGCCGGTCGCGGAGTGGGCGACGACCAAGGTCGACGAGGTGATGACCCCGATGCCGCTCGTCACCGGCCCGGTCGGCATCAGCCGCGACGACGCGACCATGCTGCTGCGCCAGCACAAGCGTGAGCGGCTGCCGCTGGTCGACGAGCAGGGCCGGCTCGGTGGACTGATCACGGTCAAGGACTTCGTGAAGTCCGAGCAGTTCCCGCTCGCGTCCAAGGACGCCGACGGCCGGCTCATGGTCGGTGCCGCGATCGGATACTTCGGCGACGCGTGGGACCGGGCGACCCGGCTGATCGAGGCGGGCGTCGACGTGCTCGTCGCCGACACCGCGCACGGCCACGTGACCCTGCTGCTCGACATGGTCCGCCGGCTCAAGACCGACCCCGCGACCAAGCACGTCCAGGTGATCGGCGGCAACGTGGCGACCCGATCGGGCGCGCAGGCGTTCGTCGACGCCGGTGCCGACGCGGTGAAGGTCGGCTTCGGGCCCGGCTCCATCTGCACCACGCGGGTGGTGACCGGCTGCGGCGTACCCCAGGTCACCGCGGTCTACGAAGCGGCGCTCGCCGCCGGACCCGCGGGTGTCCCCGTCATCGCCGACGGCGGCCTGCAGCAGTCCGGTGACATCGCCAAGGCGATCGTCGCCGGCGCCGAGTCGGTCATGATCGGCTCGATGCTCGCCGGTTGCGAGGAGTCGCCGGGCGACGTCGTCTTCCACCAGGGCAAGCAGTACAAGGCCTACCGCGGCATGGGCTCGCTCGGCGCGATGTCCTCGCGCGGCAAGAAGTCCTACTCCAAGGACCGCTACTTCCAGGCCGAGGTCACCAGCGACGACAAGATCGTCCCCGAGGGGGTCGAGGGCCAGGTCGCCTACAAGGGCCCGCTCGCCTCGGTCGCCCACCAGCTCATCGGCGGCCTCTCGCAGTCGATGTTCTACGTCGGCGCGAGCACCATCCCCGAGCTGCAGGACAAGGGCCGGTTCATCCGGATCACCTCCGCCTCGCTCAAGGAGAGCCACCCGCACGACATCGAGATGACCATCGAGGCTCCCAACTACCACCGCTAGCTTGGATTGGGCCGAGCGTGTCGCATACGCGGCTTCGCCGCGTGCCGCTTCGCGGCCGTGCGACACGCTGCCGGCCGCGCAGTCGAGGTGAGCTCGGTTCCGGGTCGCCTGGCGGCCAGACCTCGGTCGTCGTTGCAGGTGGCGACACCGAGATCGCGCGGGCCAAGCGCGGTCGCTCCGGTCGCCCGATCGATCCTCTTCTGCTGTGTCGGTGGGTCGTCTGCTCGGCGTCAGGTCTGGGCGGGTTCGGAGCCCTGGCACAAGCGCCACAGCCAACGGTCGGTCTCGCGTTCGAGCACACCGGCGATCCGATACGGGATCTGCTCGGCGGGCGACTGCGCGGCGCCGTCCCGGTAGGGGTGGATGAGGAGGATTGCTTCGGTGACCAGATGGACGACGTGGTCGCTTCCGGCCGTCGCGACCGACGTCGTGCGCCAGGAGTAGCGCTCGTCGCGTTGGAACAGCTCCTCGAGGAGAGACCGCAGCGCTGCCTTGCCGACCGCGACCTCGCCGGGTTCGGATCCTGCGTAGATCACCTCGCCGGTGCCGGCGAAGTGCTGCAGGACCGCGTCGGGGTCACCGGAGAGGAACGCAGTACCGAGCGCGTCAACGGCGGCCCTCGCGACGGACTCTCTCATGCGGGCACCGTCGCGAGGCGCCGGTCGGGCATGCGGACGCCGGGGACGAACAGGAACGCCAGGGTGACGACGGCGCCGAGGAGGCCGGCCCCCACGAGCGTCTCCCTGACTCCCCAGGCGGCGGCCGCCGGGGCGGTCAGCGCGTAGGAGACCGGAACCAGCGAGATCGAGATGAACCAGTCGAAGGACGAGACCCGGCCGAGCATCGCCGCCGGCACCAGCCGCTGCTTCGTGGTCGTCCAGGCGACGGCACCCAGAGCCTCGAACGCGGCGATCACCGCGGCGACACCCATCGCATGCCATTTCGAGTTCGCCACGCCGTAGCCGGCGACACCGAGGGTGGCGAGGGCCCACACGATGTACGTGAAGACCATCGTGCGGCCGGGCAGCCCGGTCTGCCCGATCAGCAGCGCCGCGCCGAGGGCCGCCAGACCACCGGCAGCCAGGATGAGACCGAGGTCCCCGGCGCTCCCGCCGAGCTCGTTGCGCACCAGGTAGGGGAGGAGTACCTCGATGGGGCCGAGGAACAACAGGTAGGTGAACGTGGCGGCGACGAACGTGACCCACAGCCAGGGCTGGCTGCGCACGAATCGGAACCCCTCGCGCAGCTCGAGGATCGTCGTCCGCACCGTCATGCTCTCCGACTCCTGGCTGGGGAGGCGCGACATCCTCGCCAGGCAGCCGGCCGAGACCGCGAACGTGACGGCGTCGAGCGCGAACGCCGTCGAGGCTCCCGCCCAGCCCACGAGAACGCCGCCAAGGGCGGGTCCGGCCAGCCACAGCGCCGCGGGGCGCACGAACTGGTCGAGTGCGTTCGCCTCCACCAGCAGCTCCTCGGGGACGATGCTCGGGACGAGTGCGTCGAAGGCCGGGATGAAGAAGGCTGACGCGGCGCCGTACACGACCGCGAACGCGACCAGATGCCACATCTGGAGCACGTCGGTCGCCGCAAGGACGACCAGTACGGCCAGCGCGGCCCCTCGCACGAGATCCGCGCCGAGCATCACCAGGCGGCGCTGGAACCGGTCGCTGACGACTCCACCGAAGAGGACGAGCAGGACCTGCGGCAGGGTGAGGGCGACCCCGACCGCGGCCATGGCTCCGGGCGTGTTCGAGAGCTGATAGGCCTGCCACGCCAGTGCCACCAGCAGCACTCCGTCGCCCAGCAACGACAAGGTCATTCCGGTCCAGAGCAGGCGGAAGTCCCGCAGCGCCAGCGGCCGAAGCAGGCGGACCCTGGTGCGGGCGCCGTCGTCGTCGATGATCTGCATCAGATCTCGGTCTTCGCAGGAGCCATGTCGAACCGCTGGCACAGCTCGCGGAGGGTGTCGCAGAGGTGGCTGATCTCCTGGTCGGTGTTCGCGGCGGTGACCTGGACGCGGAAGCCGACCTGGCTTCGCGGGACCAGCGGGTATGCCGCGAGCGTCACGTAGATGCCCCGGGAGAACAGGAATTCGCCCACCTTGTCGATGTCCTCGGCTCGGGCCAGGGGTAGCTCGACGATGGGCAGACCCGATGTGTTGGGCGTGTACAGGCCGAGGGCGTTGACCGTGGAAAGCACGCGGGCGGTCTTGCGGTGGAGGTCGGCGCGGATGCTGTCGCCGCGCTCGTCGTTGACGGTGAGGCCGGCCAGGACGGTGGCGAGGGATGCGGTCGGAGAGGGCCCGGAGTAGAGGTAGGTCGGGGCGGCGACCTTCACGAAGTTCTTCAGCTCCGTGGGCAGGGCCAGGAAGGCCAGCAGTGACGAGTACGCCTTTGAGAAGCCACCGACGAGAACCACGTTGTCGTAGCTTTCATCGGCGTACCGAACAATGCTGTTGCCGCGCCGACCGTACGGCTGGGCGGCGTCGGGGCTCTCTCCGATCACGCCGAAGCCGTGGGCGTCGTCGACGTACAGCAGGGCGCCGTACTCGCGGCAGATGTTCGCGAACGTGGCGAGGTCGGGGACGTTGCCGGTCATGCTGTTGACCCCGTCCATGCAGACCAGCCGAGGTGCGCCGGGCGCGGTCATGCGCAGCTCCTGTTCCAGCGCCCACGGGTCGTTGGCGGGGAAGCGCGCCAGGGTGGCCCCGCGACCCCGGGCGATGGCGCAGCCGTCGTAGATGGTCTTGTGCGCCTGACTGTCCATGAGCACGGTGCCCTGCCCGGCCAGCAGCGGGATGACGGTGGTGTGGATGTGGGAGATCGTCGGCAGCACCAGCGTGTCCGGAGCGCCGAGCAGCGCGGTGAGCCGCTCCTCGATCTCGACGTAGGGTCGCGGGTTGCCCAGCAGCCGCGACCAGCTCGGATGCGTGCCCCAGCGGCGCACCATCGGCTCGACCGCATCCATGATCTCCGGGTCGAGGTCGAAGCCGAGGTAGTTGCAGGATGCGAAGTCCGCCAGCCACTGGTCGCCGATGCGGATCATCCGCCCGTCGATCTCGTCGATCACCGCGTCGTACATCGGGTTCAGCCGGCGCAGCCGGTCCAGGTCCTCGTAGTGCTGGCTGTTGGCGTATGTCGGCGCGGACACGGGGGTTGTGGTCATGGCAGGTATCTACGTTCTGTCGGAGGGGTGGTGGAGCAGCCGGCCGGGTAGCCGGTCGGCAGATCAGGAGCGCGGTGCTAGTGCTGGCTCGGCGGCGCGAGCGGTGCTCGCGCGATGAGGAAGGACTCGGCGTCTTCCGGGGGCAGGGCGCGCGAGAAGAGATACCCCTGGGCGGCGTGGCAGCCCATGCGGAGCAGGTGGCGGCGCTGCTCTTCGGTCTCGACCCCTTCGGCGACCAGGTCGAGGTCGAAGGTCTCGCCGAGACCGATGATGGCCTCGACCAGGGCGTGGTCGTCGGGGGACGTGCCGAGGCCGGCCACGAAGCTGCGGTCGATCTTCAGGGTGCTGACCGGGAACCGCCGTAGGTAGCCCAGCGCGGAGTAGCCGGTGCCGAAGTCGTCCACGGCGAGCCGCACCCCGAGCTCTTGGAGCCGGGCCATGGCATCGATGATCTGGGGCTCCTTGCCGGCCAGCATGCGCTCGGTGATCTCCAGCACCAGCGCTTCCGCCGGAAGGCCGTGTCGGTGCAGTGCGGTCAGAACGGTGTGCACGAACCCGGGGTGTGCCAGCTCCCGGGGCGCGACGTTGATGCTCATCTTCAGCATCCCGTCGGCGGGGGTGTGTCGCTGCCACCGGGCGGCCTGAGCGATGGCGTCGTCGATCACCCACGCACCGATCGCCACGGCCAGGTCGCTCTCCTCGATGATGTCGATGAACTCTCCGGGAAGGAGCAGCCCGTGGTCTGGGTGCTGCCACCGGATCAGGGCCTCCCAGCCGATCACCCGGTCGGTGTCGAGGGAGATGATCGGCTGGTAGTGCAGCACGAACTCTCCTTGCTGGACTGCCTGCTCGAGCTCCCTGGCCTTGCGGGCGCGCAGCTCCATGTGGTCCAGCAGCTCCGGACGGAAAAGTTGCATGCCGCCCTTGCCGGCGTCCTTCGCGGCATACATGGCGAGGTCCGCCTGGCGGAGCAGCTCGGATGCGTTGGCGCCGTAGATGCTGGTCGAGACCCCGATGCTGGCTGCCGCGGTCACGGCCTCGCCGCCGATCTCGAACGGCGCCTGCAGCTGCTCGGCGATCCGGCTCGCGAGCTGGCTTGCCTCCTCGTCAGTGACCAGGCCCTCGGCCAGGATCGCGAACTCGTCACCCCCGAGCCGGGCGCAGGTGTCCTCGACCCGAAGCATGGACTGCAGCCTGGCGGCGACCTGACCGAGGAGCTCGTCGCCGGCCGCGTGGCCGCGGGTGTCGTTGATGACCTTGAAGTTGTCCAGGTCGACCAGCAACACCGCGAGCCGTTCCTGGTGCCGACCGCTCCGCGCCAGGGCGTGCTCGACGCGGTCGAGGAACAGGTCCCGGTTCGGCAGCTGGGTCAGCGAGTCGTGGAACGCCTGGTGCTTCAGGTCGTTCTCCAGCTTGCGTCGCTCGGTGATGTCGTGGAGCGTGACCACCACCCCGCTGACACTCGGATCGGCTGTCAGGTTCCGGCATTCGACCTCGAACAGGCGGACCTCGCCATGACGGTCCAGGACTCGCCACTCGTCGTCCGGAGTGCTGGCCGCGCGCTGACGCCACTCATCGGAGAGGACGCGTCGGAGCAGCAACCGTGCCCGCGCCGCGTCGCCGGCCACCACCACGGACTCGATCGTTCGGTCGGAGCCGTCTTCGGCGTCCCAGCCCAGCACCGACTGCGCGGACGGCGTGTGGAAACGCAGGTGCAGCTGCTCGTCGACCACCAGGATGATGTCGGCGGCGTGCTGGATCAGCGATCGGAAGTGGGCCTCGCTCCGGCGCTTGGTGACCTGCTCGGTGAGCTCGATGCTGTCGATCGCGAGCATCATCTGGGACGCCAACGTGCACAGGGGGTCGAGGATCTCCGCGCGATCCACCGCGTCTCCGCTGATCACCAGCAGGCCACAGACCTCATCGCCGCGCAGCATCGCGGCGAGCAGCACGTCCACCCTCGGCCCCAGCGCCGAGGACAGCTCCCGCCCGCACTGCTCGGCCGTCGTCACCACGAACTGTCGACGGCGCAGCTCACGCTGGTGCCGCTGGAGCACCATGTCGAGGTCCATGCTGGGCGATGCCTCGGGATCGGCGGAGTCGAAAACGATCCGAAGCGGCGTCCCCGTGGCGACGAGGACCCGCAGCGGCTTCCCGGTGATCTGCTGGACCGCGGTGACGCCCACCGCGCACACCGCCTCTGGAGTGGAAGCCACGACGAGGGCCTCGCCGGTGCGCCGCATCGCGTGCTCGCGCTCCGCGGCTTGCCGTGCCGCATCGACGAGGCCCTTGAGCCGGAGCGACACCAGCAGGAACAGCACCGCTGAGGTCACAGCCGTCAAAGGGACGTCCCCCGTGCCGCTCCGCCACGCCTGCCACGCCAGGAGGCCGGGGGCCACCAGGGGGACCATCGTGAACAGGAGCAGCCGCCAGCGGGACGTGCGCAGCACCGTGCCCCGCACGGGCTCGGTCAGCCCGTCCATGTCGCGACAGAGGGCAGCCGCACCCCAGGCGGCGTAGAACAGCATCCAACCCAGGTCCACGGTGCCGCCGGTCGACCAGGACCCGTTCAGCTGGATCAGCCCGTACAGCACGTCCGAGACGAGCAGACCCACCGTGCCGAGGGTCAGCAACCACAAGGCCCGCGGACGACGCCCGCCACCGATCAGCAATCGCACCAGCACAGCGAGGATCAACACGTCCCCCAGCGGGTAGGCGATAGAGACCGCCTTCTGCGCCCAGGTCAAGGTGGGGTCCTGCAGGTACGGCCCGGCCAGGTACACCCAGGCGAGGAGGCCGAGCGCGACGGTGACGATGGTTGCGTCGAGAAACGCATGCTTGTCGCCGCGCGGGGTCGTCGCACGGATGAGCACGAGGAACCCACCGGCGAGCAGCGGGTACATCGCCAGGTAGATCGCGTCCGCCACCGAAGGGAACGGGTCCTCCCGGCCCAGCACCCCGGTCAGGACGTCGTAGACCGCGTCACCCAACATGAGCGAGGTGACACCGGCGGCGGCCAGCCACCAGGGCAGCCGGTGCCGGGGCCGGTTCACCACCGTGCCGGTCACCAGCCCGGCCAGCGAGAGGACCCCGATCAGGGTCCACAGGTAGCGCGGTGGCTCCGGGAGCGCGACGTACAACGCGCACACCGGCATCACGATCGCCGCGTAGATCCGAAGCCAGCGCCGCGGGCGCGGCCGAGCCGGGGTCGCGGCAGCGGCTTCCAAGCGGTTGATCGGTGCCGCGACACTCCACCGCTGAACCATGAGATCCTTCCGAGAGCCGCACCGACTCCGCGGCGCGGACTCTCTCCAAGGATCGGCCGCAGATCCGCAGCGGTCCTGGGATTGGCTGAATCCGGGCGATCGGTCCTGGCCGAGTAGTCCGAACGGTCTAGACCGGCTGGTCCGAACGATCCACGCACGAGCCCGCGACGCGAGGCCGCGGTGATCGGTGGCGCGAGGCTGTCGGCACAGAGCGTCCCGATACTCTTCTCCGGTGAGCGACATCGAGATCGGGCGAGCCAAGCGCGCCCGCCGGGCGTACTCCTTCGACGACATCGCGATCGTGCCCTCGCGGCGCACGCGTGATCCCGAAGAGGTCAGCATCGACTGGCAGATCGACGCCTACCGTTTCTCCTTGCCCATCCTCGCGGCGCCGATGGACTCGGTGATGTCGCCGTCGACGGCCATCGCCGTCGGGCAGTACGGCGGACTCGGGGTGCTCAACCTGGAGGGCATCTGGACCCGGTACGCCGACCCCGAGCCCCTGCTCGAGGAGGTCGCCGGGCTTCGTGGCCAGGAGGCCACCGCGAAGCTGCAGGAGCTCTACGCCGAGCCCATCAAGCCCGAGCTGATCACCGAGCGGCTGCGCCAGATCCGGGACGAGGGTGTCACCGTCGCCGGGTCGCTCTCCCCGCAGCGCACCAAGGAGTTCGCCAAGGTCGTCGTCGACGCAGGCGTCGACATGTTCGTCATCCGAGGCACGACGGTGTCCGCCGAGCACGTCTCGAGCCAGGCGGAGCCGCTCAACCTCAAGGAGTTCATCTACGAGCTCGACGTGCCCGTGATCGTCGGCGGATGTGCCACCCACCAGGCGGCGCTGCACCTCATGCGGACCGGCGCGGCCGGCGTACTCGTCGGGTTCGGGGGTGGGTCGGCGCACACGACACGGACCGTGCTCGGCGTCGCCGTACCGATGGCGAGCGCGGTGGCCGACGTCGCCGCCGCCCGCCGCGACTACCTCGACGAGTCCGGCGGCCGCTACGTCCACGTCATCGCCGACGGCTCGATCGGGACCTCCGGCGACGTCGCCAAGGCCATCGCCTGCGGCGCCGACGCCGTCATGGTCGGCTCGCCGTTCGCCCGGGCCTCCGACGCGCCCGGGCGCGGCTTCCACTGGGGCGCCGAGGCGCACCACGCCGAGCTCCCGCGGGGCCAGCGCGTGGAGTTCGAGCAGATCGGCACCATCGAGGAGATCCTCTTCGGCCCCTCGCGCGTCGCCGACGGCACCATGAACATCGTCGGCGCGCTCAGGCGCTCGATGGCGACCACGGGCTACACCGAGCTCAAGGAGTTCCAGCGGGTGGAGGTCGTCGCCGAATGACCCGCGCGTGAGCACCGAGGCCGCGGATGTCCTGCACATGGGCACCCCCCGCGGTCGCTGGGTGCTGGCCACCACGGTGCTGGGCTCCGGCCTGGTCATGCTCGACGCGACGGTGGTCAACGTCGCGCTCGGCCGGATCGGGACCGACCTCGACGCCGGCTTCGCCGGGCTGCAGTGGACGATCAACGCCTACACGCTCACCCTGGCCTCGCTGATCCTGCTCGGCGGCTCGCTGGGCGACCGGTTCGGGCGCCGGCGGATCTTCGTCATCGGGGTCGTGTGGTTCGCGGTCGCCTCCCTGCTCTGCGGGGTCGCCCCCGACATCGGGACCCTCGTCGCGGCCCGTGGGCTGCAGGGCGTCGGCGGCGCACTGCTGACTCCGGGCAGCCTGGCGATCATCTCGGCGTCCTTCCGCGGCGACGACCGGGCGGCCGCCGTCGGTGCCTGGTCGGGCCTCGGCGGGATCGCGGCGGCGATCGGGCCGCTGGTCGGCGGCGTGCTGGTCGAGTGGAGCTGGCGGCTGGTCTTCCTCGTCAACGTCCCGGTCGCCGCGGCGATCGTGGTGATCGCGGCGCGGCACGTCCCGGAGAGCCGCGACCCCGGTGCCGCCGACCGGCTCGACGTGGCCGGCACCGCGCTGGCGGCGCTGGGGCTCGGCGCGCTGACCTTCGGGCTGACCCGGGCGGGGGACGTGGGGTTCACCGGCGGTGTCCTCGCGACCGGCGCGGCCGGACTGCTCGCGCTGGTCGCGTTCGTCGTCGTCGAGGCGCGCTCCCGGCACCCGCTCGTGCCCCTCTCGCTCTTCCGCAACGCCCAGTTCAGCGCGGCCAACGCCGTCACGCTGCTGGAGTACGCCGCGCTCGGCGTGTTCTTCGTGTTCCTCGTCCTGCAGCTCCAGGTCGTCGCGGGATGGACGCCGCTGCTCGCGGGCTCGGCGATCCTGCCGGTCACGGTGCTGATGCTGCTGTTCTCGTCGCGGGCCGGCGCGCTCGCGCAGCGGATCGGTCCGCGGCTGCCGATGACGCTCGGCCCGACCGTCGCCGCCGTCGGTGTGCTCTGGATGAGCCGGATCGACGCGGACGCGTCGTACCTCCGCGACGTGCTGCCGCCCGTCCTCGTCTTCGGGGCGGGGCTGACGCTGCTGGTCGCGCCGCTGACCGCGACCGTGCTCGACTCCGCGCCGGACCGCTTCGCCGGCATCGCCTCGGGGGTCAACAACGCCGTCGCCCGCACTGCCAGCCTGCTCGCGGTGGCGGTGATCCCGGTCGCCGCGGGCATCGGCGGCGCCGACTACACCGACCCGGTGGCGTTCGACGCGGGCTACCGGACCGCGATGGTGATCAATGCCGTCCTGCTGCTGGCCGGGGCGGTCCTCGCCGCGGTGTTCGTACGGCGCCCGCTGGCCGCCGCCGAGGAGCCCGACACCGAGGAGCACGAGCACCGGCTGCCGGTGGAGGGCTGCCCGCACTGCGGTGTGGCCGCCCCCCAGCTGCACCCCGGCACCGAGGTGCCGGGCCACTGACCGACGCGATCATCTCGGGAGCGCTGCAAGGTCGCTGCAAGGTCGCTGCAAGGCTGTCGGGGCACGCTCGGTGATGCCAGGATGGAACCGAGCCGGAGGAGCACCCGATGTCGCAGTCGCCCACGCCTGACCCGCGGCCCGTGCTCACCTCCGTCGAGGCGATGCTGGCGGGTGCGGGGGAGCGGGTCCCCGTCGACGGGCCAGGCAAGTCCGGTGCCGTGCTCGAGCGGGTGCGGATCGACGGAGAGGCCTACGTCGTCAAGCACCTCGACCACGACCGCGACTGGACGCTGCGCGCGGCCGAGGTGCCCGGCTCCGCCTCGGTCGAGCTGTGGCGCCGCGGCATCCTCCACGCACTGCCCGACTGCATCGCCCAGCCGATCGTCGCCGTCGCGCACGACGAGGCGTGCCCGACGCGGTCCGCCCTGCTGATGCACGACGTCGGACGGTGGCTGGTGCCGGTCTCAGACGATCCGATCGGCGCCGACCAGAACGAGTCCTTCCTCGACCACATGGCGGCCCTGCACGCGACCTTCTGGGAGACGACCGCGGACGTCGACGTCGTCCCGGCGACCACCCGCTACCTCGAGCTGTCGCCCGCGATGGCCGCCCGGGAGGCGGCGCTCGGCTCCGACCACCTCGTGCCGAGGCTCGTGGCCGAGGGGTGGCCGCTCCTGGAGAGCGTGGCGCCGCGGGCGGCGCGCGTCGTCGTACCCCTCGTGCACGACCCGGCGCCGCTCGTCGCGGCGCTCGCGCAGACACCGGCGACGTTCGTGCACGGCAACTGGAAGCTCGACAACCTCGGCACCGACGACCGGGGCCGGACCGTGCTCCTGGACTGGGAGACGCCCGGCCGGGCGGCCGCCGCCACCGACCTGGCGTGGTACCTCGCGATCAACTGCCGGCGGCTGCCGGTCACGAAGGAGCGGGCGATCGAGAGCTACCGCGCCGCGCTCGAGCGGCACGGGATCGACACCGAGGAGTGGTGGGACACCCAGCTGCGGCTCTGCCTGCTCGGGGCGCTGGTCCAGTTCGGCTGGGAGAAGGCGCTCGGAGGGTACGACGACGAGCTCGCCTGGTGGGAGGAGCAGGCCGTGCGGGGCGCACCCCTGCTCGCATGACGGCTCCGATCGCCTCGGCCTACGACGCCGCGGCGCCCGCGTGGCGCCGGGGGCCGGCGCGCGTCTACTCCCGGCTCGCGGCGGCTCTGCTGGACCTGGCACCGGTCCCAGTCAGCGGCGCGACCGTCCTGGATGCAGGGGCCGGGACCGGCGTCGCGGGAGCGGTGGCGCTGCGGCGGGGCGCGGCGCGGGCCGTGGCCGTCGACCTCGCCCCCGGCATGCTGCCGAGGGCTCCGGCCCTGGCGGCCGTGGCCGACCTGGCGCGGTTGCCGTTCGGGGACGGGTCCTTCGCCCTCGCCGTCGCCGCCTTCTCCCTCGGCCACGTCCCGGACCCGGGCGCCGCCGTCCGCGAGCTGCGCCGGGTCGCGCCGGCGCTCGTGGCCTCCGCGTTCGCGCCGGGGTGGGCGCACCCGGCCCAGGCGGCGGTCGACGCGGCGCTCGCGGACCTCGGCTTCGAGGTCCCCGAGTGGTACCGCACCCTCAAGACGGAGTCCGAGCCGCAGGTCGGGGAGCCGGACGCGCTCGCGCGGCTGGCGACCGCCGCCGGCTATCGATCCGTCCGCGTCGAGGTCGTCGAGGTCGAGACCGGGCTGTCGTCCGCCGCGGACCTGGCGGCATGGCGGCTCGGGATGGCCCACCTGGCGCCGTACGTGGCCGGGCTCCCACCCGACGACCGCGAGGACGTACGGCGCACCGCGGAGGCCGCCGTCGAGGGCATGCCGCCGCTGGTCGTCAGGATGCTGGCGCTCGCGGCGGGGTGATCGTGCGCCAGTCCGCGAACCGACGCGCCGCATCCGTGCGGAGCGCGTCCGCGTGCGGCCCGCTGGCGCCGGCCAGTCGGACGACGAGCTCCTCGCCGTGGGTCAGCCAGCGCTGCTCGCCGAGGTCAGCGCCGGTCCGGCCCGCCCACCACCACGCCTCGATCCCGACCGCCCGCTCGACCGCGCCGAGGTCGGCCCAGGCCCGGTCCAGGTCGACCGGCTCGCCGAGCGCCGCGCGCGCCCGGTGCCCGACCAGTGCGGCGCAGGCCTCGTACCGCGGCACACCGGCCTGCCGCGCCGCCGCGGCCAGGTCGGCGCTGATGCCCGACGCGGACGCCGGGTCGCCCGAGAGCAGCCGGACCTGAGCGTCCAGGAGCTGCAGCTTCATCCGGAGCCGCCAACCGAACACGAGGTCACCGACCAGCGCCGCACGGGCCTGGTCGAGGAGGACTGCGGCTGCCTGCGGGTCCTCGGCGCGGATCCGCTCCTCGGCCCGGTCCTCGAGGGCGGCGACAAGGACCTCCGCCGTCACGGCACCTTCGCGCGCGCTCGCCTCGGCCTCGTGGTGGGCCTCGAGGCCGGCGCCCGTTGCGCCGACGTTGCGCAGCACCCAGCCGGAGAAGTTCACGCCGCGCCCTGCGAAGCGGGGTACGTCGCGCCGCGCCACCTCGCCCGTGTAGCGGGTGAAGCAGTCCAGCGCGTCGGCGGCGCGGCCGGCGACGCCGAGCGCGTGACCGGTGAACAGCAGCGCGTGCAGGGAGGCCGACGTGTGGTCCGCGCTCAGCCCGGGGCGCGTCGCCGGTCGCAGCAGCTCGAGCGCGTCTCCCACCCGGCTTCGGTGGGCGTGCAGCACGCCGAGCCAGGCGGCCGCCTCCAGCCGCTCCTCGCCGGTCGCGGTGCGCAGCGCCTCCGCCAGTCGTTGCTCGGCCCGGGCCAGGTCACCGCCCGCGTGCAGGATCCGGCCCGAGGCGACCAGCCCGCGGGTGCGCGCCCGGCTGGACTCGGCGGCGAGCGTCGCGTCGTCGGCGTACCGGATGGCGTCGCCGAAGCGGCGGCCGAAGTACGCCGCCCACGCCGCGGTCTCCCACCGTTCGGGCCCTGCCTCGGTCGCGGCGGCGACGTCGTCCTCGGCGCCGAGGTACCGCCCGCGCCGGATGCGGACCCGGGCCCGCGCCAGCAGAGCGCCGTCGTCGGGGGCGAGGGCCAGCGACTGGTCGAGCAGCTCCTCTGCCGTGGCGTGGTCGAACCGCTCCGCGGCCCGTGCCGCCGCGGTCCGCAGCGACGCCGCGGCGAGGACGCGGTCGCCGCCCAGCCGGGCGTGCTCGGCCACGGCGGCGGGATCGGCCTCGGGACGCCGGGCGAGCGCGCGACCGGCCTCGCGGTGCAGGACGGCCGACCGGCCGGCGGACGTGCCGGACACGAGGGCCTCGCGCACGAGCTCGTGGCGGAACCGGAGCCGGCCCGCATCGTCGACCAGCAGTCCCTGCTGGGTCGCGAGCTCGGCGTCGGCGAGCACGTCGAGCGTGCGGCGGCCGAGGACACCGGCGAGCAGGTCGACGTCGAGGTCCGGGCCGAGCACCGCCGCGGTCCGCACCAGGTCGCCCGCGGCGCCGAGCTGGTCGCACCGGGCCGTGACCGCCGAGACCAGCGACTCCGGAAGGTCGCCCGCGGGGACGGCCGCGAGCTCCGCGAGGAACAGTGGGTGTCCGCCCGAGCGCACGAACAGGTCGTCGGCGCGCTGCTCACCGACGACCTCGGCGACCTGGCCGCGGTCGAGTGGACCGAGCCCGACCTCGTCGGTCGCCGGCAGTGGAGGACCCTGCGTCGGACGGGTGCCGAGCACGACCAGCAGCGGGATCCGCCGCCTCAGGAGGTAGGTCAGCCAGTCCGCCAGCGGCGACCCCGCGAGGTGCGCGTCGTCGACGACGAGGACCGCACCCCGGTCGCCGGCGATCCGCGCGAGGACGCCGGTCACTGCGGCGTACAGGACGGAGGGGCCCAGGGACGGGTCGACCGGTGGGGACGACGTCCGGGGGCCGGCCGCGCTGCCCAGCAGGGGAGCGAGCGTCGCGGCGTCCTCCCCGAGGAGCGTGGTGGCGTCCGGCGCACCGCGCAGCCGTTCGCCGATCGCCGTCAGCACGACGTCGAGCGGCGCCGCGCGGTCGAGCGGGCTGCAGGAGGCGCGGAGCACCTGGTCGCCGAGGTCACGCCTGGCGGCTGCCCAGTGCTCCAGCAGGGTGGTCTTGCCGATGCCCGCCTCGCCGGTGACGACGGCGACGCGTGCCGTGCGGTCCTCGGCGGCCCGCCCGACCAGCCCGTCGAGGTGGGCGAGCTGGCTGCTGCGCCCGACGAGGGCGGGCCCGACCCGGGACGCCGCTGCCGCCGTGACCTCGCCCCGCAGGATCGCGGTGTGGAGGGCGTCCGTCTCCGGGGCGGGGTCGGCGCCCAGCTGGTCGGCGAGCGTGTCCCGCAGCACGGCGTACGCCGCCAGCGCGAGCCCGGGGCGCCCGCCCGCCGCCTGGGCGCGCATCACCGTGCGGACCGCCTGCTCGTCCAGCGGATCGTCGGCGCAGTCCGCCGCGGCGAGCTCGAGGGCATCCATCCAGTGGCCGGCCGCCAGCAGAGCGGTTGCCGCGACGCGGCGGGCGCGCTGCACCAGTCGCACGACCGCCGACCGCTCGGCCGCGGCCCAGGCGGCGCCGTCGCGCACCTCCGGGACCGGACCGCGCAGCAGCGTGAGCGCGACCCGGGCGGCCGCGACCGCGCGGGTGAGCTCGGCGGCGTCGTACCGGCGCTCGACCTCGGCGACCACCGAGTCGAGCTCTGCGAGGTCCAGCCAGTCCGCCCGCAGCCGGTAGCCACCGTCCGCGCGCTCGACCCGCTCCCGGCCGAGCACGCGCCGCAGCCTGCTGGCCAGCACCGCGAGCTGGTCGTGGGGGCGAGTCGGCGGATGCTCGCCCCAGAGCGCGTCGACGAGGGCGTCGGGACCGACCGCACGTCCGCGGGCGAGCGCCAGCAGCTGGAGCAGGCTTCTCGACTTCCTGTCCAGGCGCGCCAGATCGGTTCCGTCAACGGTGAGGTCCCCGAGCACACGCACGGAGAGTGCTCCCACGCGGGCATGCTACGCGCGCCGCTCCCGGCTGCGCTGCAAACCCGCTGCAAGGGTCACGGGCCACGCTCCAGGGACAACGCACCGCGGGAGTCGCGGCGCCGACATCGGAGGAGAGCATCATGACCCAGACCCAGCGGACCCAGCGGACCGAGCAGAAGAGCTTCCACAAGCCTGACGAGACGCGCTCCTTCGAGCGCGGCTGCGTGGACCTGGTCGACGTCGGAGGAGCCGAGATCGGCCGGCTGACCCTGCAGCCCGGCTGGCGATGGTCCGAGCACGTCAAGCCGATCGCGGGCACCGACCTGTGCGAGGCACCGCACTTCCAGTACCACGTCAGCGGCACCCTCGGCGTCCGGATGGCCGACGGCACCGAGCTCGTCGTGCACGCGGGTGAGGTCACCTCGCTCCCCGAGGGCCACGACGCCTGGGTGATCGGCGACGAGCCCGCCGTCATCGTCGACTGGTGGGGCGCGTCGAGCTACGCCAAGCCCTGACGGGTGGGGTCGGCGGGCGTCGGCCGGAGGCCGAGGTCCTCGCGGAGTCGCCCGCGCGCCCCCCGCCGGAGCACTGGACAGCACGCGTCGATGTGTAAAGGAGCACATCTGCTACCGACCGGTAGCCGAGGGTGACGGTGCTCACCTACCCTTCGACCATGAGTGCTTCCCAGCCAGGCTCCGCCGGCAGCCCCCTCGTCGGGGGGCCGCACGATCCCGAGCACGACCCGCGGGCGTCGTACGCCCTCGAACGCGGGTACGTCGCAGCCCTGACCGACCGGATCGTGTCCACCACGGGCGCGACCGTGCCGTCCATCTCGCCGCTCGACGGCGCGCCGCTCGCCAACATCCCGCAGTCGAGCGCCGACGACGTCGCTGAGGCGTTCCGCCGCGCACGCGTGGCGCAGAAGGCCTGGGCCCGCACCTCGATCGACCAGCGGGCCGCGGCGCTGCTGCGGCTGCACGACATCGTGCTCGACCGCCAGGAGGAGATCCTGGACCTGATCCAGCTGGAGTCCGGGAAGGCCCGCAAGCACGCCTTCGACGAGCCGCTGCACATCGCGCTGACCGCGCGCTACTACGGGCGGACCGCCCACCGGCACCTCGACACCGAGCGCCGGAGCGGCGTCATCCCGGTCCTGACCCGGGTCGACCAGAACCGCGTGCCCAAGGGCGTCGTCGGCATCATCTCGCCGTGGAACTACCCCTTCACGATGGCGCTCTGCGACGGCCTCCCCGCCCTGCTCGCGGGAAACGCGGTCGTCACCAAGCCCGACGCCCAGACGATGCTCACGGCGCTGCTCGGCGCCGAGCTGCTGGAGCAGGCGGGCTTCCCGCCCGACCTGTGGATGGTCGTCGCCGGGCCCGGACGTGAGCTCGGCACGCCGATCATCGAGCGCTCCGACTACATCTGCTTCACCGGCTCCACCGCGACCGGCAAGGTCATCGCGAAGCAGTGCGCCGAGCGGCTGATCGGCTGCTCGCTCGAGCTCGGCGGCAAGAACCCGATCCTCGTCCTGCGCGACGCCGACGTCGAGCGGGCCGCCGAGGGTGCGGTGCGGGCGACGTTCTCCAACGCCGGGCAGCTGTGCGTCTCGACCGAGCGGATGTTCGTCGCCGACCAGATCTACGACCGGTTCGTCGAGCGCTTCGTGGCCCGCACCAATGCGATGAGCCTCGGGGCGACGCTGGGCTGGGACGTCGACATGGGCACGCTCATCTCCGAGGACCAGCTCACCACCGTCACCGAGCAGGTCGACGACGCCGTGGAGAAGGGTGCCCGGGTGCTGGCCGGTGGCCGGGCGCGGCCCGACCTGGCGCCGTACTTCTTCGAGCCGACGATCCTCGAGGGCGTGACGCCGGAGATGACGTGCTTCGGCAACGAGACCTTCGGCCCGGTGATCTCCGTCTACCGCTTCCACGACGAGGCGGACGCGGTCGCCCGCGCCAACGAGGGCGACTACGGCCTGAACGCCGCGATCTACAGCCGCGACGGCGACCGGGCGCGAGCGATCGCGCGCCAGGTCAAGTGCGGCACGGTCAACATCAACGAGGCGTTCGCCGCGACGTTCGCGAGCATCGACTCGCCGATGGGCGGCATGCGCGAGTCCGGCATGGGGCGGCGGCAGGGGGCCGAGGGCATCCACCGCTACACCGAGTCGCAGTCGGTCGCGACGCAGCGGGTGCTGCGGTTCTCGCCGATGCTGGGTCTGTCCGAGGAGAACTACGCGAAGGCGATGACCCTCAGCCTGCGCGTCCTGAACAAGCTAGGGCGGGCCTGATGGGTGAGTTCGACTATGACGTCCTGGTCATCGGGTCCGGGTTCGGCGGTTCGGTCACCGCGCTGCGGCTGACCGAGAAGGGCTACCGCGTCGGCGTCCTCGAGGCGGGTGCGCGGTTCAACGACGAGGACCTCCCCGACAACGGGTTCGACCTGAAGAAGTTCATCTTCCAGCCGCAGGTCGGCCTCTACGGCATCCAGCGGATCGACCTGGTCAACGACTGCTTCATCATGGCCGGCGCCGGCGTGGGCGGGGGCTCGCTGGTCTACGCCAACACGCTCTACGAGCCGCTCGAGGCGTTCTACCGGGACAAGTCGTGGGCGCACATCACCGACTGGAAGGCCGAGCTGGCGCCGTACTACGACCAGGCGAAGCGGATGCTCGGCGTCACCGAGTACGCGCAGATGACGCCGGCCGACGAGGTGATGAAGAAGGTCGCCGACGAGATGGGCGTCGGCGACACGTTCCACCACACCCCCGTCGGTGTCTTCTTCGGCGGTCCCGGCCAGGGGCCCGGTGAGAAGGTCGCCGACCCGTTCTTCGGCGGCGCCGGGCCCGAGCGCAACACCTGCCTCAACTGCGGGGAGTGCATGACCGGCTGCCGGCACAACGCCAAGAACACCCTGGTCAAGAACTACCTCTACCTCGCCGAGCAGAACGGCGCCGTCGTGCACCCGCTCACCACGGTCACCCGGGTGCGACCGCTCGACGGCGGCGGCTACCGCGTCGACACGCGCTGGACGAAGGCCAAGCTGTCCCGCCGCTCGGCGGTGAAGACCTTCACTGCCGAGCACGTGGTCTTCGCGGCGGCGGCGCTCGGCACCCAGCGGCTCCTCCACCGGCTCAAGGCGGAGGGCGACCTGCCGGGGCTCTCCGACCGGCTCGGCGTCCTCACCCGCACCAACTCCGAGGCCATCCTCGGCGCGATCGCGCCGGACACCTCGGTCGACTACACCGAGGGCATCGCGATCACCTCGTCGTTCCATCCCGACGAGCACACCCACATCGAGCCGGTGCGCTACGGCAAGGGACCCAACACGATGCCGCTGATGACGACCGTGCTGGTCGACGAGACCGGCACGGAGGCCCGGTGGAAGACGTGGGCCAAGCAGATCGTGGCCAAGCGCTCCACGCTCAAGGACGTGTACGGCGTCCGCACCTGGTCCCAGCGCACCATCGTCGCCCTGGTGATGCAGACCCTGGACAACTCGATCACCACCGTGTGGCGCAAGCGGCTCGGGGTCAGCTACATGTCGTCGGAGCAGGGCCACGGCGCGCCGAACCCGACCTACATCCCCGTCGCGTACGACGCCGTCCGGCTGATGAGCAAGTACATGGGCAGCGAGTCGGCGTTCGGCAGCATCGGCGAGCCGCTGGACAAGCCGCTGACCGCCCACTTCATCGGCGGCTGCGCCATCGGCGACAGCCCGGAGAACGGCGTGGTCGACCCGTACCAGCGGGTCTACGGCCACCCCGGCCTGCACATCGCCGACGGCTCCGCCATCTCGGCCAACCTGGGCGTCAACCCGTCGCTGACGATCACCGCCCAGGCCGAGAGGGCGATGTCGATGTGGCCCAACAAGGGCGAGACCGACCCGCGGCCCGCGCTCGGGCAGGGGTACGAGCGGATCCAGCCCGTCGCGCCGAAGCAGCCCGTGGTGCCCGACTCTGCCCCCGCTGCGTTGCGGCTGCCGATCGTGGGGATCGGCTGAGCGTCGTACCCCGTCGGAGAAAGTCGCCGAAGTTGCGTCGCGACGGCGTAACCCGTCCGAGACGGCGTCGTTGATCGATCCGAGCCCGGAGATTCACGCTCCCTCCCGAAAGTCCGGGCTCGGTCCAGGCACTGTCCAGCAGCTGCGTGGACAACCAGGGCCCGGCCACCCTCCCTCCCCGGCCGGGCCCTGGTGCGTTTTTCCGGTCCGGCTGCCGCTCGTACCCGGCGAACGGGTCGTGGATCTGCCGATTTCACGACGCAGATGCCGGGTGCGACGCGGGTTCGGGGAGAGGGATCAGGCTCGATAGGATCCCGGGCATGACCGCGCCCGAGCCCCTGCAGCATGATCTGGTCCTGGTGGTCGACTTCGGCGCGCAGTACGCCCAGCTGATCGCGCGCCGGGTGCGCGAGGCGCGGGTCTACTCCGAGATCGTGCCCCACACGATGCCGATCGCGGAGATGCTCGCCCGGGGGCCGAAGGCGATCATCCTGTCCGGTGGCCCGTCGTCGGTGTACGCCGAGGACGCGCCCGGCATCGACCCGGCCCTCTTCGCCGCCGACACCCCGCTGTTCGGCATGTGCTACGGCTTCCAGCTGATGGCGCAGGGCCTGGGCGGCGAGGTCGCCGCCACCGGGGCACGGGAGTACGGCCGGACGCCGGTCACCGTCACGGCGGCCGGCACCCTCCTGGCCGACCTGCCCGCTCAGCACAACGTGTGGATGTCCCACGGTGACAGCGTCGTCGCGGCGCCGGCCGGGTTCGACGTACTCGCCTCGACGGACGGGCACGCCCGTCGCGGCCTTCGAGTCCACCGAGCGTCGGATGGCCGGTGTCCAGTGGCACCCCGAGGTGCTGCACAGCGAGCACGGCCAGCAGGTCCTCGAGCACTTCCTGCACAAGATCGCCGGCTGCCGCCCGACCTGGACGATGGTCAACATCGTCGAGGAGCAGATCGAGACGATCCGCGCCCAGATCGGCGACCGCGGCAAGGCGATCTGCGGGCTGTCCGGCGGCGTCGACTCCGCGGTGGCCGCGGCGATCGTGCAGCGAGCGATCGGCGACCGGCTGACCTGCGTGTACGTCGACCACGGGCTCATGCGCAAGGGCGAGACCGAGCAGGTCGAGCGGGACTTCGTCGCGGCGACCGGGGCAAACCTGGTCGTCGTCGACGCCGAGAAGCGCTTCCTCGACGCGCTCGCCGGGGTCACCGACCCGGAGGAGAAGCGGAAGGTCATCGGTCGCGAGTTCATCCGGGTCTTCGAGGCCGCGGAGGCCGACGTGCTGGCCGCTGCCGTGACGGGGGAGCACGCCGACAAGGTCGCGTTCCTCGTCCAGGGCACCCTCTACCCCGACGTGGTCGAGTCCGGCGGGGGAGCGGGCACCTCCAACATCAAGTCCCACCACAACGTCGGCGGCCTTCCCGACGACCTCGAGTTCGAGCTCGTCGAGCCGCTGCGCACCCTGTTCAAGGACGAGGTGCGCCTGGTCGGCGAGCAGCTCGGCCTGCCGGCCGAGATCGTGTGGCGCCAGCCGTTCCCCGGGCCGGGCCTCGGCATCCGGATCATCGGCGAGGTCACCCGCGAGCGCCTCGACGTCCTCCGTGAGGCGGACGCGATCGCGCGCGAGGAGCTGACCCGAGCCGGCCTGGACCGCGAGATCTGGCAGATGCCCGTCGTGCTCCTGGCCGACGTCCGCTCGGTCGGCGTCCAGGGCGACGGACGCACCTACGGCCACCCGGTCGTCCTGCGGCCCGTGACGTCGGAGGACGCGATGACCGCCGACTGGGCACGGCTGCCCTACGACGTGATGGAGCGGATCTCCACGCGGATCACCAACGAGGTGGCCGAGGTCAACCGGGTCACGGTCGACATCACGTCGAAGCCGCCCGGCACCATCGAGTGGGAGTAGCTCCCCGGGTGGGGTCCGCGCCGGTGTGCCGTACGGCGCCGGCGGCGCGTCGATAACCCCGAATGGGCTGACAGCGCGAGGGAGCGCGACTACCGTCGTACCCAATATGCGGTATCTGGGCGGGGCCGCACGACACGGATCCCTCACCCTTGGACGCGTTATGACTATCGGAACCCTGCATAAGTATGCCGCCGCAGCGGCGCTCGCCCTCGTCGTGCTCACCCCCGCGCTGGCCGATGCGGCCAACCGGACCGGCACCGGCGGTTCGGACCGGATGGTCGGCACCAAGCGTGCCGACTACCTCAACGGTTCCGGCGGCAGCGACCGGATCTTCGGCCGCGGCGGCAACGACACCCTGCTCGGCGGGACCGGCAACAACCTGGTCGACGGCGGGCCGGGCAACGACCGGATCAAGGTCGGCGACGGCCGCAAGGGTGTCGGCGCCGGCCAGGGCGGCCGGGACAAGATCGTCGGTGGCCGCGGGCGGGACCTGCTGACCGGCGGCGGCGGCAACGACGACATCAACGGCATGCGGGGCAGCGACTCCATCGGTGGTGGCGCCGGCAGCGACCGCGCGCACGGGCACGACGGCAACGACCGCATCGACGGCGGGGACGGCAATGACTCGGTGGCCGGGGACGACGGTGCCGACCGGATCTACGGGTCGGCCGGAAACGACGAGGTCGACGGCGGGCCGGGCAACGACTGGATCGACGCCGGCCCCGGTGACGACGGCAGCCTGGCTCGTGGCGTCAACACCACCGACATCACCGGCGACCAGGGCGACGACACGATCCTCCCCGGCCCGGGCCGTGACGAGGTGTACGGCGAGGAGGGCAACAACACGATCATCGTGACGAACGACGGATCCGCCGACCGGCTCTACTGCACCTTCCGCGGGCTCCACGTCGGCACCCTGATCTTCATCGACGAGATCGACCCCCTCGACAACGCGCGCGCGGACGGCAACGCCAACCTCAAGTGGCGCAACACCAACTGCGGTCGGGTGATCGTCCGGAGCAACGGCAACGACCGGGTGATCTGGCCGAACTGACCGAGGCTCAACCGCGGTCGGTGTGCCGCAGCAGCGCGGGCACCACGACGTCGTCCCACGTGGCCGGCGGCGGCGTCTCGTGCCCCATCCCCTCCAGGGTGAGGAGCGTGGCTCCGGGGATCGCTGCGGCCAGCGCCGTACCGTGCGGGACCGGGAACAGCGGGTCCGCGGTGCCGTGGACCACCAGCGTGGGCACCGTGATGTCGGCCAACGTCGCCGCCGGGTCCCGCCCCTCCTCCAGCACACCATGGTTCCCGAGGCCGCCCGGCAGGGCAGGCGTCCGCTCGACGACCCGCTCCGCGACGGCCCGCCACCGGTCCTCGTCCCACTCGCTCCGGACGAAGGCCCGCTGGTCCTCGACCAGCATCGCGACCACCGCCTCGCGGTCCGACCAGTCGACGGGCGGACGGTCCTCGGCCGACGCGAAGAAGTCCATCAGCGCCGGCTCCGGCGGCGGCAGGTCGCCCGGTCCGCCCGTCAGCGCGGGCGAGGTCGCGACCAACGTCAGGGTCGCGACGCGGTCCGGGTGCAGCACGGCGAGGACCTGGCCGAGCGCGCCGCCCATCGAGACGCCGACCAGGTGGGCAGCGCGTACGTCGATCGCGTCGAGGATCCCGACGGCGTCGTCGGCCAGATCGGCGAAGGTGTAGCCCGGCTCGCCCGGCGGGTACGTCGTCGAACGGCCCGTGTCACGCAGGTC
>CAWHNG010000006.1:0-26822 GCA_963830735.1 uncultured Actinomycetota bacterium | reverse complement strand
CGACGAGGCCGCGGCGTCGTACGTCATGGCAGACTCTGGCCCGTGAACGTCCGGGTCTGCTCCGCGCTGGTGGCGGTCGCGATGACCGTGACCGCGTGCAGCGACGGGCCGGAGCCGTACTACCCGCCTGACCCCGAGGCGTCCAACGCCTCGACCGACTACGACCCCTAGCTGGCGCCGTCGGCGGCCGCGCTCGCCCTGATCCCGGCCGATGCGACGGTGCTCAGGTCACCGACTTCGACCAGCTGCGGCTGTCCCTCGGCTTCGGGACGCTCGACGGCACGTCACCGGAGGCCGAGCGGGCGAGGTTCTGGCGGGGCTCGAGCAGTTGCCCACGCTGTCGAGGCAGTGCTGCGGCCGGCGACGGCCAGCTGCGCGGATACGGTTTCGGGCAGGACGACGTGTCGTGGGAGGCCCACTATGGCACCGACGGGCTCGACGGATGGGTGCTCGTGCTGCACGACGACGTCGCGCTGGACGGCGTACGCCGGGCGATCGAGGAGGAGGCCGGCCCGCTGGCCGGCGCCACCCTCGATGCCGAGCGGGGGCTGGTGTCGTCGGCGCCGCTGCCTGAGGGCGACGACTGCTGGGCGGCCGACGGCGACCTGGCGGCGCTGGTCGGGAGCGCGCGAGCGCGACGTACGTCGAACGCGGCTGTGTGCCGTTCGACGACGTGTTCGGCGAGGGGATGCGCGAGGAGCTCGCCGAGGCGCCGGCCGCCGAGCTCGACGGGCTCGAGCCGCTCGAGGGCTTCTCGGTGGCGTTCGGTGCCGAGGTGATCACGGTCCGGCTCGGCGAGGACCGGCCCGACGTGTTCACCCGGCTCGGCCTGGCCGAGGTCATGCCGCGGACCCGCCCGGAGTTCGGTGTGGGCTACACCCGCGGGGTGGCCGACCCGTCGACCGGGCGGCTGGGTTCGACCTGGGCAACGGCGCCGACGCCGCTGAGCTCGCGCTCGGGCGGCACCTGCCGTTCGCGGTCTGCGCCGACGAGTGACCGGCGAACACCGGCGCCGGCTCGGGCGACGGTGGCGCGCTGAGGTCCGGTGCTCAGCCCCATCGAACGGGCCATCCCGGACGATTCGACGGACCATCCCGGACGACTCGACCGGCCACGAGGGAGGACTCGGGGCGCCGTAGGCTGGGCCGGTGAGCGTGTGGTGGAGCCCCCGGGTGCTGGGGGCCCACCTGGTCGGCCTGATCTGCGTCGGCGCCGCGACCGGCCTCGGGCTCTGGCAGCTCGACGCGTGGCAGGCGCACCGCGAGGCCGAACGGCGTGACCTGACCAGCGCCGCGCCGGTGCCCGTGAGCGACGTGCTCGGTCCCGACGACCCGTTCCCGGGCCGCGACGTGGGTCGCCCGGTGGAGATCGCCGGCACCTGGCTGCCCGAGGGGACGGTGCTCATCGACGGGCGCGAGGACGCCGAGGGCCGCGCGGGGCGATGGGTGGTGACGCCGTTGACCGTCGGCGGCCCGGACGACGCGGCGGTGCCGGTGGTCCGGGGCTGGGTGCCGGCCAGGTGGCGGCGGGCGCCGTACCACCGCCGCCGGAGGGGGAGGGCGAGGTCGTCGGCTGGCTGCAGCCGCCCGAGGGGACCGGGGTGGCCGACGAGGACCCCGGCGACGACGTACTGCCGCAGCTGCGGACCGCCGACCTGGTGCAACGGGTCGACCAGGACCTCTACAGCGCGTACGTCGTGCTCGACACCGGTGCCACCGACCCGGCGCGCAGCGGCGCGGCGACCGAGGGGCTCGAGCCCGCGACCCTCGACCAGCTGCCCCCGCCCGGCCGCTTCACCGCGCTCCGCAACCTGCTCTACGCGATCGAGTGGTGGGTCTTCGCGGCGTTCGCGGCGTTCCTGTGGTGGCGCTACGTGCGGGACGTCACCGGCGGCAGGGGTACGGCGCCCGCCGCCGATCCGCAGTCGGTGCCGTCCGGGTAGGTTCGGGCCCGTGACGCTGTTCCGTGCCTACCGTGTGCTCGCCCTCGTCGTCGGCGTGCTGCTGATCGTCGGGAGCATCGGCTCCCTGTTCAAGTACCTGCTGGCCGAGGGCAGCAGCCTGCAGGAGCTCGGCGAGGCGCTGACGCCGGTGTGGCTCGTGCACGGGTGGATCTACATGGTCTACGTCGTGGTCGCGTTCCTGCTGACCCAGCGTGCGCGGTGGAAGCTGTCGAGCCTGGCACTCATGCTCGTCGCGGGCCTGGTGCCGGTGCTGATCTTCTGGGTCGAGCGCCGGGTCGCCCGACGGCTCCGGGAGGAGAACCCGGAGCTCGTCGGATCCTGAGCCGGGCTGCGGCCCAGGCGCCCGGGCTCAGGCCTCGGGGCGGTTCTCCGGGTCGGCGTCGGGGTCGACCTCGGGCAGCGGGTCGGTGAGCGGGTCGCCGGTCGTCGGGACCGGCTCGTCGGCCACGGCGTCCGAAGCGGTGGCACCCGTGGCCGTCGCCCCGGTGGCCGTGGTGCCGACGGCGTCGCCCGGGCCGGCCGCTCCGGCCGGGGGCGGAGCCGGGGAGTAGTTGCTCTGCCAGCTGTTGCTCTCGACCGACCCGCCCTGCAGCTTCTTCGCGACGGCGGCGCCCACCCCCGCGACGAGGCCGAGCAGGACCAGCAGCTTGAGCTTGGACCGCTTCTTCTTGGCCGGCTTGCCCGAGACCTCGGCGGCCTTGGTCTCGGCGAACTCCTTGGCCTGGTGGGCCCGGTCGGCGATCTCGGCAGCACCCGCGGCGACCACCGGTGCGGCCCTCAGCTTCGCGTCGGCGGCCTTGTCCGCCGCCTTGACCTTCGCGTCGGCCAGCGCGGGCCGGGCGGTGTCGTCGATGAAGTCCTTGGCGTGGACCTTCGCGTCGACGAGTGCCGGCCGGGCGGTGTCGTCGATGAAGTCCTTGGCTGCTCGATCGCTGCGTCGACGTACTCCTCTGCCTGGTCGAGCAACGACTTCTTCTTGCGGAGACCCATGGGCCAACCTTCCTTGTCCGAGAACAGGCGTGCGCGCGATGTCGAGACCACCGCGCGGTCAAGTCGTGCAGTACCCCCATCCCACCATGCCCAGACGGTCGCGACCACCGATGCCCCTCCCCCGTAGGATCGAGCCGCGACCCGCGACACCGACGACCGGGTCGATCCCGACACCCTGAGCGAAGGACGTCATGGCAGACCTGCAGGCCACGTTGAAGACGAACAAGGGCGACATCCTGGTCAACCTGTTCCCGAACCACGCGCCGGAGACGGTCGCCAACTTCACCGGCCTCGCCACCGGCGAGAAGGACTACTCCACGCCCAACGGCCGCTCCGGCCCGTTCTACGACGGTCTCGGCTTCCACCGGATCATCCCGGGCTTCATGATCCAGGGCGGCTGCCCGCTCGGCACCGGCACCGGTGGCCCGGGCTACACCTTCAAGGACGAGCCGCACCCCGAGCTCACCTTCGACAAGCCCTACCTCCTCGCGATGGCCAACGCCGGCCCGGGCACCAACGGGTCGCAGTTCTTCATCACCGTCGGCGCGACGACGTGGCTGAACTTCAAGCACACCATCTTCGGTGAGGTGGCCGACCAGGCCGGGCGTGACGTGGTCGACGCGATCGCCGCGGCCCCGACCGGTGCCGGCGACCGGCCGGTCGACCCGATCGTCATCGAGAGCGTCGAGATCACCGGGGCCTGAGCCCGACAGGTCCGACCACCGATGACCACTCCCGGCGGGGTGCCGACCTGTTACCGGCACCCCGACCGCGAGACCTACATCAGCTGTCAGCGCTGCGGCCGGCCGATCTGCCCGGACTGCATGCGCGAGGCAGCGGTCGGCTTCCACTGCCCGACCTGTGTCGCGGAGGGCGCGAAGGAAACGCGGTCAGGGCGGACGGCGTACGGCGGCCGCCGCCCCTCCCGGCCCGGCGTCGTCTCGATGGTGCTCATCGGACTCAACCTCTCGGTCTGGCTGGCCGTGCTCGCCACCGGGTGGGCCCGGAGCTGGCTGGTCGACTGGATCGCCCTGTCCCCGATCGGGGTGTGCGGCTCGGAGGAGACGCCCGGCGCGACGTACCCCTTGGGGACCGAGCGGCTCTGCGCGACCAGCACCGACCCGCCGGGCGACGGGGTCTGGATCCCCGGCGTCGCCGACGGCGCGTTCTGGGAGCTGCTGACGAGTGCGTTCGCGCACGTCGAGCTGTGGCACATCGGCTTCAACATGCTGGCGCTGTGGTTCCTGGGGCCGCAGCTCGAGCTGGCGCTGGGCCGGCTCCGCTTCATCGCGCTCTACCTCGTCTCGGCGCTGGCCGGGTCGGTCTGCGTCTACTGGCTCGCCGCCGAGAACTCCACGACGCTCGGCGCCTCCGGTGCCGTCTTCGGGCTGCTGGGTGCCCTGCTGGTGATCGGCCACAAGGTCGGCGGCGACATCTCCGGCCTGCTGGCGTGGCTCGCGGCCAACGTGGTGATCACGTTCGTCGTCCCCAACGTGTCGTGGCAGGGCCACCTCGGCGGGTTCGTCGGCGGCGCGCTGGTCGCGGCGGTCCTGGCCTACGCGCCCCGGGAGCGGCGCACCGTGGTGCAGGCGCTCGGCGTGGGGCTGCTGGTCGCCGTACTCCTCGGGGCGACGGTCGCGCGCTCCGTGGTGCTGGCGTGAGCGCCGTGCTGGTTCACCACGGTACCCAGGCGAGCTCCTGCTTCCCGGGTGGAGTTCGGCTGGGTGGGCGCGGCTTCGGGAGGTGACCGTGATGAAGCGACAAGCGGCCCCCGGGCAGCCCGAGTTCTCCACAGGGTTATCCACCCCTGTGGGTGAATGACACGTCTGTAGTTCGTCCCCAGCTGTGGACAACCCTGTGGAACGACGACGGCCCGGATCCGTGCGGATCCGGGCCGTCGTCGGCGGTGGGTCGACGCTTCGCGTCAGGCGGGGGTCACTCCCACTTGGTGGCGAAGGTGAACCCGACGGCCATGAACGCGATGCCGACGAAGAGGTTCTTCTGCGCCAGGTCGTTGAAGACCGGGATGTCGGCCGGCGGGGTGGACGTGCCGGCGACGTAGTAGGTGCAGATCCACAGCAGGCCGACCAGGAAGCAGCCGAGCATGCCGACCACGACGCCGCGGCCGCGGCCCAGCGGCGTGGACTTGTGGGCCGAGACGGCCAGCCCGAGCATGAGAACGCCGAAGCCGATGAGGTAGTTCCAGTCCTTCAGCTCCTGGACCGACTTCGGGCCGGTGCCCTTCTGGTCGGCGATCGGGACGCCGTCGATCCACCCGTCGGTGGGCCGGACGCCGGTGTAGTAGTAGGCGATCCAGCCGATGCCGCCGAGGAAGAGCACGAGCGCCACCACGAACCGCACGGTGAACACCGGGCCGGTTTCGGGGGCGAGGAAGTCCGAAGAGTCCTTCCGGATGTTCTTCAGGCGGGACAGCTTGGACACGGATGCTCCTCGACGCGGGCGGTGGCGTAGGAATCGACAGGTGCGGCGGCCGCCGCTGACCGGCCGGGCCTAGGCTAGACAGTATGACGGGTGCGCATGCGGGAGGCCCGACGGGTCACGGCACGTCGTCGGGTCGCCGTACCGCTGAGGGCAGCCACGCCGCACCCCCCGAGCACCACGGCGTACGCCGCCCGCTGGCCTGGCGGTTCGGTACGCCGGCCGTCGTCGTCCTCTGTGGGGCCCTCTTCGTGGTCTCGGCCGCCGACAGCGGCGGCACCGACCTGCGGGCCGGCCGCTACACCGACCTGGCCAGCCTGGTCGAGGCGGAGGCCGACGAGTACGCCGACCTCGAGGACCGGCTGATGGACCTCAACGGCGAGATCGACCGGCTCAGCGAGGACGTGCGGTCGACGAGCGTGTCCCGGGCGCGCGGGCGGATCGAGGAGCTCAGGGACCCGGCGGGCCTCGAGCCGCGCACGGGCCCCGGCGTCTCTATCGTGATGGCGGACTCACCCGATGACGTCTTCAACGACAACCTCGAGACCAAGCGCTACAAGGTCACGCGCTACGCCATCCACCAGCAGGACCTCCAGGCGGTCGTCAACGCGCTGTGGCGGGCCGGCGCCAGCGCGGTCACCATCGAGGGACAGCGCGTGGTCAGCACCACCGGCATCAAGTGCAACGGGCCGGTCGTCCAGCTCCAGGGCCTTCCCTACGCGCAGCCGTTCGAGATCGAGGCGGTCGGCGACCCGGGTGTCCTGCTCGGCGCGCTGTCCGAGGACGCCCTGGTCGCCGGCATCCAGGCCGACGCGGCCAACCCGCTCATCGCCATCGGCTGGGAGTCCCGCACCGAGGACGAGGTCGAGGCGCCGGCGTACGAGGGCCTGCTCGACCTGCAGTACGCCGAGCCGCTCGGCTGACCGGGCCGCCGCTCGTCAGTCGCGCGGCACGTCGAGCGGGAGGTCGTTGTCCCGGTTGTCCCCGCCGCCCCCGGGATCGCCGTTGGGCTGGTCCTCCTCGGGCACCGAGGCCGGGTCGAGCGGGTCGCTGCCGGCTGCGACCTCGTCGCCGTCGGTGAACGTGTCACCGTCGGAGTCGGGGTTGGCCGGGTCGGTGCCGGCCGCAGCCTCGTCCTCGTCGCTCAGCCCGTCGCCGTCGGTGTCGACCGGGGTGGGCGGCTCGGTCGGCTCCTCGTAGACCGACACGTAGATCGTCACGACCGTGTTCTGGTCGGCGGTCTGGTTGGCGTCGGGAGTCTGGTCGACGACCTCGCCCTTGGGCCTCCGGGAGTCCGGGTCCGGGCGCACGTCGACCGTGAAGCCGGCCGCCTCGATCTTCTGGCGGGCCGCGCCCTGCCGGTCGCCGACGACGTTCGGCACCTGCTCCGGGCCGTCGGAGAGACACAGCTCGACCTGGGTGTCGCGGGACACCGACTCGTCGGCGCGCGGCGTCTGCTCGATGACCTCGTCGGCGGGCTCGTCGGTGTCGCACTCCTCGCTGGTGAAGCGGATGTTGCGCCGCAGGATGCCCTCGCTGACCAGGTCGGCGATCGCGTCGGCCTTCTGCCGCCCGAGCACGCTCGGCATCTCGAACTCGCAGGGACCGGACTTCACGACGAGCTCGACGGTGGTGTCGGGGGCGACGTACTCACCACCCGGGGGGTCCTGCTCGGTGACGGCACCGACGTCGTAGCGGTCGTCGTCGTTGCAGGCCTCGGCGTGGTTGGCGAGCAGGCCGGCGTCGCCGATGTCGGCGCGCGCGTCGTCGACCGGCAGCGCCCTGACGTCGGGCACCTTGATCTCGGACTCGCCCTCGGGGAACAGCTTCGGCCAGACGACGAACGCGGCCGCGAGCAGCGCGATCACCAGGATGCCGAGCAGCAGGAACAGCAGGCCGCGGCCGCGGCGGTCGTTGCCGCCGTTGCCCGGCGGCACCGCAGGCTGCCGGACCGCGGTGTCGGTGCCGTCCGGCGGCACCGGCGGCACGACGCGCGTCGCGGTGGTGGGGGGCGTCCCGTCGTCCGGCGGAGAGGGTACGACGGCCTGCACCGGCCGCCCGGCGAGGTAGCGCTCGATGTCGGTGCGCATCTGCGCCGCGGACTGGTAGCGGTCCTCGACCCGCTTGGCGAGCGCCTTCATCACGATCGCGTCGATCTGCGGGGTCAGGTCGGCGTCGTGGTGCGACGGCGGCACCGCGGGCTCGCGCACGTGCTGGTAGGCCACCGCCACGGGGCTGTCGCCGACGAACGGCGGCCGCCCGGTGACCAGCTCGTAGAGCAGGCAGCCCGCGGAGTAGACGTCGGAGCGCGAGTCGACGGTCTCGCCGCGCGCCTGCTCGGGGGAGAGGTACTGCGCCGTGCCCACCACGGCAGCGGTCTGCGTCATCGAGGACGCGGCGTCGCTCATCGCGCGGGCGATGCCGAAGTCCATCACCTTCACGTCGCCGGTCGGGGTCAGCATCACGTTGCCGGGCTTGATGTCGCGGTGGATGATGCCGGCGCGGTGGCTGTAGTCGAGGGCGGAGAGGACGCCGCTGGTGATCTCGAGGGCGCGCTCGGGCAGGATCTTGCGGCCCTCGCGGAGGATGTCGCGCAGGGTGCGGCCGGCGACGTACTCCATGACGATGTAGGGCTGCGCCACGCCCGACCCGTCGTCGCTCGGCTCCTCGCCGGTGTCGTAGACCGCGACGATCGCGGGGTGGTTGAGGGAGGCCGAGGACTGTGCCTCGCGGCGGAAGCGGGCCTGGAAGGTCGCGTCGGTGGCCAGGTCGGTGCGCAGTCGCTTGACGGCGACGACCCGGCCGAGCCGGGTGTCGACGCCCTTGCGCACCTCGGCCATGCCGCCGCGGCCCAACAGCTCCCCGAGCTGGTAGCGGCCGCCGACGGTCCCCGAGCTGCCCGGGGGGTGGTCCGTCGGCCCTGAGCTGCTCATCAGCCCTGTCCCTCCTCGGTGGTCAGTTCATCGGTCGGCACTTCCACCGGCGGCGGCCCGTAGTAGTAGACGGTGATCAGCGACCCCTCCGCGACCTCGCCGAACGGGTCGATCCGCTGGACGGCGTCCTCGGTCTGCGTGCCGTCGTTGCCGACCTCTGACAACGTCACGTTGAGGTTGAGGTTCTGCAGGTCCGACTGGACGTCCGGGTACGGCCGGCCCTCGTAGGCGCCCGGGTCGAGGTCGACGGTCGGTGCCGCGGTCGTGGTCGGCGTGGTCGGCTCCGTGGTCGGGGTCGTCGCCTCGGTGGTGGGCGTGGTCGCCTCCGAGGTCGGCGTCGAGGCCTCCGTGGTCTCGGAGGTCTGCTCGGTGTCGTCGGCGACCGGGGTCTCGTCGTCGCCGCCGAGCAGCAACCAGGCCAGCAGCACCGCCACCGCGACCAGCAGCAGCACGATCAGCACGGCGGGCCACGGTGAGCGGGGTCGCGAGCCCTCGTCCGCCGGAGGCTGGTAGGCGCCCGCCGGCTCGGGCTTCCGACCCGTGGGTGCCGCCGAGGCGGGTGGCAGCGGCATCGCGCGGGGGGTCTCGGCAGTCGGCTGGGGGGTCGGGCCGACCGGCGGGATGACGGCCGTCGCCGCATCGGTGGGTACGGCGCCCGCGGCGCCCGCTCCGGCAGCAGCGGCCCCCGCGGCAGCGGCGCCGGCCGGGTTGCGCAGGGCGGCCGCGAACGCGTGGCCGTCGGTGAACCGGTCGGCCGGCTCCTTGGTCAGCGCACGGCGGACGACCGCCGCGAGGTCGGCCGGGACCGAGGCGGGGAGGTCCGGAACCGGCTGCTGCAGGTGGGCGAGCGCGGTGGCGACGGGCGTCTCCGCCTCGAACGGCCGGCGACCCGTGAGGCACTCGAAGGTCACCACGCCGAGGGAGTAGACGTCGGAGGCCGGGGTGGCGGCGTTGCCGCGCGCCTGCTCGGGGGAGAGGTACTGCGGGGTGCCCATCACCGCGCCGGTGCGGGTGATCTGGGCGGCGTCGGCGGCCCGGGCGATGCCGAAGTCGGTCACCTTGACCCGCCCGTCCGGCGTCACCATCAGGTTGGCCGGCTTCACGTCGCGGTGCACGATGCCCGCCCGGTGCGCGACCGCGAGCGCGTCGGCGGCCTGTGCCATCAGGTCGCGCACGACGTCGGGGTCGAGCGACCGGCCGTCGGACTTCGCCTGCGACAGCAGGGTGGACAGCGGGGCGCCCTCCACCAGCTCCATGACGAGGTACGGCGCCGCGCCGGCCCCCAGCGACTCCGGCTCGGCCGCGTAGTCGAAGATCCCGGCGATGCCGGAGTGGTGGAGCGACGCGGCGTGCCGCGCCTCGGTCTCGAACCGCGCCCGGAAGGTCGGGTCGTCGGCGTACTCGTGCTTGAGGACCTTGACCGCCACCTGCCGGTTGAGCCGGGTGTCGGTCGCGCGCCACACGACGCCCATGCCGCCGGTCGCGATCCGGTCGTCGAGCCGGTAGCGGCGGGCCGCGTCGGCGTACTGCTCGGGTCCCTGCTCGGTCATTGCAGCACCGCCTCCATCACAGCCTTGGCCACCGGGCCGCCGAGCTGGCCGCCGGCGATCTCCCTGCCGGGCGCCTCCTGGATCATCACCGCGACCGCGATCTCGGCGTCCTCGGCGGGCGCGAACGACGTGAACCAGGCGTACGGCGCCGCACCCTCGACGCCGCGCTGGGCGGTGCCCGTCTTGCCGGCGACGCTGACGTTCTCGATCGCCGCGGGGTAGGCAGTGCCGTCGTCGACGGTCGCGACCATCAGGTCGGTGAGCTGGCTCGCGGTCTCGGGGGAGATCGCGTCGCGCAGCTCCTCGTCGTCGATCATCTCCAGCGACTGGTAGTCGGCCGACTGGATCTCCTCGACGAGGTAGGGCCGCATCAGCGTGCCCTGGTTGGCGATCGCGGCCACCACCATCGCCATCTGCAGCGGCGTCGACTGGACCTCGAACTGGCCGAAGCCCGTGCGGGCGGTCTCGGCGTCGTTGAGCTCGCGCGGGGCCTGCTCCTCGCCGTCGATCACGTCGGTGACGTCGGTCGGGTAGACCGACTGCGCCTGCAGCGGCAGGTCCTGGAGGTAGTCGCTGTTGAAGCCGAACGCCTCGGCCATCGCGCGGAGGTCCTCGGCGCCGACGTCGACCGCCATCTTGGCGAACGCGGTGTTGCACGACTGCGCCATCGCGGTCTCGAAGCTGACCTCCTCGGAGTCGCACGCCGAGCGGCCCTCGTTGTCGACGACGTTCTGCGAGCCGGACGTGCCGGGCAGCTGCCAGGTCGCGCCGGACGGCACGTCGCTGTCGGCGTCGTACAGGCCGTTCTCGATGGCGGCCGCGGCGGTGACGATCTTGAAGGTCGACCCGGGGAAGAGCCGGGTCTGGATCGCCCGGTTGAGCAGCGGCTCGCGCTCGTCGCCGTCGAGGCGGCGGTAGGTCTCGGCGGCGTCCTGGCTGTCGTGGGTGGCCAGCCGGTTGGGGTCGTACGACGGCAGCGACACCATCGCGAGGACCCGGCCGGTCTTGGGCTCGATGGCCACGACCGACCCCTCGCCCTCGGGTCCGACCGCCGCGAGCAGCGCGTCGTACGCCGCCTGCTGGGCGTCGGGGTCGAGGGTGGTCAGCACGTTGCCGCCCTGGTTGGTCTCGTTGCGGACCAGGTCGACGAGGCGGTTGACGAACAGCCGCGGGTCCTCCCCGGACAGCACGTCGTTCTGGGAGCGCTCGAGACCGGTCTGGCTGCCGAGCTGGAGGTAGCCGGTGACCGGGGCGTAGAGGTAGGGCTTGGGGTAGCGGCGCAGGAACTCGTACTGGTCGTCGACCGGCACGCTGCGCGCGATCGGGCTCTGGCCGACCAGGATCTGGCCACGCTCGCGGCTGAAGGACGCCTCTGCCTGCCGGGCGTTGCCGGTCTGGGTGTTGAGGTCGTCGGCGTGCCAGAACTGCAGGTAGGTGACGTTGACCATCAGCGCCAGGAAGAGGAACAGGCAAAAGATGGAGACCGACCGGATGGGCTTGTTCATCGGGCTCCCTCCTGGACCTTGACGATCTGGGTCTGCTGCTCGTCCGGGTTCTCGGGCGGGCCGGTCAGGTCGGGCACGGGGCGTCGGGCCTGGTCGGAGATCCGCAGCAGGATCGCGACGATCACCCAGTTGGCCACCAGGGACGAGCCGCCGTAGGACAGGAACGGTGTGGTCAGGCCGGTGAGCGGCACCAGCCGGGTGACGCCGCCGACCACCACGAACAGCTGCAGCGCGAGCACGCTGCCGAGCCCGACGGCGACGAGCTTGCCGAAGCCGTCGCGGCAGATCAGCGCCGCGCGCAGGGCGCGCTCGACGATGAGGCCGTAGAGCAGCAGCACCGCGATCACCGCGGTCAGGCCGAGCTCCTCGCCGATCACGGTCATGATGAAGTCGTTGTGCGACTCGGGGACCCGCAGCCGGGTCTCGCCCTGGTAGGTGATGGTGAGCATCCCGTCGCCGAGGCCGGTGCCGATCAGGCCGCCCCAGGCGAAGCCGAACATGCTCTGCACCAGCTGGTAGCCGGAGCCGTTCGGGTCGCCGAACGGGTCGAGCCAGACGTCGACCCGGGCGCCCACGTGCGGCACCAGGACGTACGCCGCCGCAGCGCCGCCGAAGAACATGAGCGCACCCACGAACAGCCATCCCGCGCGCTCGGTGGCGACGTAGAGCATCACCAGGAACAGGCCGAAGAACAGCAGGCTCGAGCCGAGGTCCTTCTGCAGGACGAGGATCGCCAGGCTGATCAGCCACATCGCGAGGATCGGCCCGAGGTCGCGGCCGCGGGGCAGGTCGACGAAGAGGAACCGTCGCCCGGCGAGGGCCAGCGCGTCGCGGTGCACCACGAGGTAGCCGGCGAACGCGATGACCAGCAGCACCTTGGCCACCTCACCGGGCTGGAACCCGAGCCCGCCGACACGGATCCAGATCCGGGCGCCGTTCACCTCGTCGCCGATGCCGGGGAGCATCGGGAGCAGCAGCAGGCCGATCGAGAGCAGGCCGAGGGTGTAGGTGTAGCGGGCGAGCATCCGGTGGTCGCGGATCAGCACCAGGGCCCCGACGAAGAGCACCACGCCGATCGTCATCCACATCAGCTGCTTGCTGGCGTTGCTGGTGTCGACGGCGAGGTCGATCCGCCGGATGATGGCGAGGCCGAGGCCGTTGAGGGCGGCGACGACCGGCAGCAGGACCGGGTCGGCGTACGGCGCCACGATCCTGACCACGACGTGTGCCGCGATCACCAGGGCGGCCAGCCAGCCGCCGTACCCGACGATGTTGGCCGGGACCTCGCCGTCGACGCCGAGCCCGACGGCGGCGTACGCCCCCACGCCCACGACGAGGGCGAGGACGAGGAGGAACAGCTCGGCACCGCGCCGACGGCGGTGCACGAAGCCGAGCAGGCCAGCGTTCGTGGTCATCTCACTCAGGCGTCTCGTCCGGCTGTTCGCGGGCGTTGTCGGCGAGGTTGGCGATGGTGCGGGTGGCGTCCTCGTAGTCGTCGACGGGGATGCCCTGCCGGACGTCGTCGGCCGCGGACTCGGCGAGCTCGGTCATCTCGAGGTCGCTGATCATGTCCACCGCGGAGAGGCCGGGGACGTCGACGCCGCGGTAGATCACGACGCTGCCCTCGGACTCGCCGACGTAGTACTGCTGCTGGGTCCACCAGTAGCCGGTCGCGAGCAGGATCCAGGCGATGCCGAGCAGCACCAGGAGCCCGAGCAGCCGGCGCACCCAGCGGAAGCGCTTCGGCGGCCGCGGCGCGTAGCGGTAGGTCTCCGGGTCGACCGGCGGGTCGGCGCGGATCGCGAAGTCGATGCCCTCGGGGATCTCGGCCTCGACCGGCTCGAGCTCGCCGGTGTCGCCCGAGCGGTGGCCGCGGAAGAGGCCGCGCGGGGAGCGGCGCTTGAGCTCGGCGGCGGCGCCGACGATCTGGGGTTGTACGTCGGCCGGGTCCGCCTCGGTCTCGGCCGCGAGCTGGTCCTCGGTGATGACGTCGGCGACCACGCAGGTGACGTTGTCGGAGCTGCCGGCGTCGAGGCTGGACCGGACCAGCTCGATGGAGGCGTACTCGGGGCTGCCGCCGGACAGGATGTCGGCGATCCGGCCGGCCTCGAGCACGCCGCACGCGCCGTCGCTGCAGAGGAAGAGCCGGTCGCCGGCGACGAGCTCGACGGAGAACAGGTCGGGCTCGACCTCGTGGAGGCCGTCGAGCGCCTTGAGGATGAGGTTGCGGTGCGGGTGGACCCGCGCCTCCTCCTCGGTGATCCGGCCCTCGTCGATCAGGCTCTGCACGAAGGTGTGGTCGGTGGTGAGCTGCGAGAGCTCGCCGTCGCGGAAGAGGTAGGCGCGCGAGTCGCCGACGTGGCCGATCGCGATCCGGCTGCCGTCGAAGAGGGCGACCGTGGCCGTCGTGCTCGTGCCGTTGAGCGCCGGGTCCTGGTCGACCTGCGCGCCGATCGACTCGTGGGCCTCGTGCAGCCCGTCGCTCACCCGGGCCACGAGGTCGACCGAGCCCGGCGGCTCGTCGAGCTGACGGAGCTCGCCGATCGCGGTGCTGGAGGCGATGTCACCACGGGCCGCGCCGCCGACGCCGTCGCACACGGCGAGCAACCACGGTCCGGCGTACGCGGAGTCCTGGTTGTCCTTGCGGACCCGGCCGACGTCGGAGATCGCGTGGTAGCGCAGCCGCAGGGCGGAGCCGGCGGGGCCGGCGGGGCTGTCGGGGACAGGGATCGTGTCGCCGGCCGTGGCGGGGGCGTCGACCGTGGTGGCGGTCGCCGCGTCGATCGCGCCGTTGCCGTTGCCGGGGCCGTCGCCGTCGTCGGCTGTGGGGGCCGCGTTGTCGCTCGGCTCGGTGGCCTCGGCCGCGTCGTCGGTCGGGTCGGTCACGTCGTCGGTCATCTACGCGCGCTCACTTCCGGAGCTCGAGGATCGTCTTGCCGATGCGGACCTGCGAGCCGAGCATGATGGTCGTCGGTTGGGTGATGCGCTGGGTGCCGAGGTAGGTGCCGTTGGTGGAGCCGAGGTCCTCCACGAACCACTGGTCGCCCGACGTGGCGATCCGCGCGTGCCGGGTCGAGACGTAGTCGTCGTCGAGCCGGATGGCCGCGTCGTTGCCGCGGCCGATCAGGATCGGGGCGTCGGCGAGCGCGGCGGTCGCGCCGGCGTTGGAGCCCTGGACGACCGCGACGTGGGTGGGCGCGCCGCGCCGCTTCGGGGGCGACTTCTGCCGGGCCTGCTTGGGCGGGCGACCGGTGGTCGGGGCGACGGTCGGGACCCGGGCGCCGAACATGTCGGAGCGGATCACCGAGATCGCGGAGAGGACGAAGATCCACAGGATCGCGAGGTAGGCGATCCGGATGAGGAAGAGGGTCAGCTCAGACATCCGTCGCCTCCCCGAGCAGCCGGACCGTCATCGAGGTGTGCCCGACCTGGACCCGGGACCCTTCGCCGAGCACGGCCCGGGAGACCTTCTTGCCGTCGACGGTGATGCCGTTGGTCGAGCCCATGTCGTGTACCTCGATGTGGAGTGCACCCTGACCGGGCGCGACGCCCGAGCCCTGCTGCGTGCTGACCAGGAACTCCGCGTGCTGGCGGCTCACCCCGGGATCGTTGATCCGCAGGTCGGCCTCGCTCCCGCGGCCCACGACGAGGCCGGGCGGCAGGAGGGGGTGCTGGGTGCCGTTGACGTCGAGGACCGCCCGGGTCCGCTCCCGTCCGGCGCGCCGCGACGAGCCCTCGACGGCAGCCTCGGCCTTGCCGAGCACCCGGAACCGGCCGGTGCCGAGGTCGTCGGCGGCCTCGAACGCGATCTTGATCGGCCCGGGGAAGACGTAACTCTGCATCTCCGCGTGCTCCTGGAGCTGGTCGGCGAGCTCGCTCGCCAGCGCGGAGTCGTACGGCGCCAGCCGCTCGAGGTCGGTCGACGACAGCTCGACCTGGAAGCTGTTGGGCACCAGCCGCCGCTGCCGGGACAGGATCTGCGCCTTGTTGTCGAGCTCGCGCTGGAGGGCCGCCGAGATCTCCACCGGCTGCACCGCGCTGCGGAAGGTCTTGGCGAACACGCCGGAGATCGCCTGCTCCAGCTTCTGCTCGAACCGCTGCAGTCCACCCATCGCGGTGCCCTCCTTCCCTGGTCGACGCTGATCGGGGCCTGATCCCCGATCCTCTGGCAAGGTCCGTCGTGTCGATCGTCCGGGGGTCCGGTCGATCGTATCGGTGCACCCCGCACCTGCCCGGGACCTGACACGACCGTCCTCGTCACCGTGCCGGTTTGGGTGCCCGAGGAGCCCTGGGATAGCCTGTCCCGGCTGCACGCGCGAGTGGCGGAATAGGCAGACGCGCACGGTTCAGGTCCGTGTGTCCGAAAGGACGTGGGGGTTCAACTCCCCCCTCGCGCACCACTGACGAAGCCCCGGGTCCCGACCCGGGGCTTCGCCGATTCCCGGGACCACGTGCTGTGCGGTGCCGCACGCTTGCAGCTTCGGTCGTCGCCTTTGCTGCGGGCGACTGCGCTAGGTGTTCTGACCACGGACGTTATGTAGGGCGGGTCGCGAGGTGTTGGCGATCGACCCGCAGGGCCGTGCGGTCCTGGCTTCGCGAGCGCCTCAAACCACGGCATCCGTCACTTGACGGATGCCGGACGAGGTCGTGACACGGAGATCGGGCGATTGCCCCGATACCGAACGTGATCCGCGCCACCTAGTTTCGGTTTATCTCGGTCAGACCGAAACTCTGGAGGACAGATGAGAAGCGCCATCCGAGCGATGTCGTCACGGACGAAGATGACGATCTTCTGGTTGCTCTTCGGCGCCAGCATCCTGCTGGCCGTCGCGCCGCCGCTCTACCTCGCCGGAAGCGGGATCTCCACGCTGATCCTCGGCGTCCCGTTCAGCGTCGCCTACTGGATCTTCGACGCCCTGCTCGCCACGGGAGCCGTCTGGCTGCTGTGGATCTTCGAGAACATCCGCGACGAGGTGGGCGAGGAGCCCGAGGAGGTGACGGTCTGATGGCCACCACCATGACCGGCTCGATGGTCGTCACGCTCGGCCTGTTGGCGGCGTTCTTCGCGCTCATCGTCTTCGTGCTCTACGCCACCAACCGCAACGCCAAGTCGTTCTCGGACTACGCCGTGGGCGGCCGCTCGTTCAGCAGCTGGTACATCGCGATGTCCTACACCAACTCGTGGTGGCCGGGCGCGACGTACACCGCCTTCTTCGGTCTGAGCGCGGGTGCCGGTGTGCTCGGCTTCTACGCCCTCGCCTATTCCCTCCTCGGCGTGACCGCGATGTACCTCATGGCCGAGCGGGCGTGGCTGTGGGGCAAGCACTACGACCTCAAGACCCAGCCCGACATGATGGGTCTGCGGTTCGACTCCCAGGCGGTCCGGGTGATCGCCAGCGCCATCGGCGTCGTCTGCCTCTTCCCGTGGATCACCCTCGGGATGCAGGCGATGGGCCTGATCTTCCGCTTCGCCAGCTTCGGCCAGTGGTCGGTGACCACCTGCCTCGTCGTCGGCGTCGCCGTGATCGCGGTCCGCCAGATCTGGACCGTCCAGATGGGCATGCGTGGGCTGGTCATCACCGACCTGGTCCAGGGCATCGTGGCCTACGGTCTTGCCGCCCTGATCTGCCTCGGCATCCTCTTCGGGCCGGCCGACGCCGGCGGCTTCACCGCGCTGGGCGACCTCCCCGACGCACTCCTCCGCGTCCCGGGCGACGGCGGCGCCTACGGCGAGTGGTACCTCTTCTCCCTCATCGTCACCGGCGTCATCGGCTCCCTGTGCTGGCCGACGAGCTACCAGCGGATCTACACCGCGAAGGGCGTCCGGAGCGTCAAGAAGGGCACGCTCCAGACGATGCTCGTCGCCGGCGGCTTCTACCTCATGCTGACCCTGGTGGCGCTGTCCGCCGCGTCGATGACCGACATCGCCGCCGCACCGCAGGACGGCTGGTTCACCCTCCTCTACGACCGCGGCGGCGAGTGGCTGCTCGGCATGGCCCTGGTCATCGTGCTCGCCGCCAGCATGGGCTGGATCGACGGCTGCGTGCAGGTGTGCGGCGCCCAGATCGCCAACGACATCGTCCACGTCATCTCGCCACGCAGTGACTTCCAGCTCAAGGTCGTCGCGAAGGGCTCGATGGTCGTCTACATGCTGGCCTCGGCGACGTTCGCCTACATCGCCTTCGACTACCCGCGTCTGCAGCTGCTCGCCCAGATGTCCTACCAGGGCATCGTCCAGCTCTCGGTGCCGATGTTCCTCGGGCTGTTCTGGAAGCGCGCCACCAAGGTCGCGGCGCTCGCGTCGATGTCGACCGGCTTCCTGGTCGCGGCGGTGCTCACCTGGCAGTACCCCGACGACATGCCCGGCCTGGGCAGCGTCACCAGCGGCGTGGTCGCCCTCGGCGTCAACCTCGTCGTCTACCTGGTGCTGGCCTACGCCATCCCGCAGTCCGACGAGGAGCGGCGCCGGGTCGACGAGCTCTTCGAGGCCGGCAAGTCGCGTCGTACGACGCCGCAGGCCGCCACCCCCACCCACTGACCCGAAGCGCCGGAAGGAGCACAGAGATGACCAGCACGACCGAGACAAAGGAATCGCGTACGGAGGACGCCCACGAGCGGGTGATGGCCGCCGTCGACGCACTCAAGAACGACATCGTCGAGACCCTCTCGGAGGTCATCTCGATCCCGAGCGTGAACCCGAAGTACCCCGGGCAGGTGTACGACGAGGTGGTCGGGATCGAAGGCCGGGTCTCCGACCTGATGGCGGAGATCTACACCGACGCCGGGGCCGACGTCGAGCGGTGGGCGGTCGAGAAGGGCCGCACCAACGCCGTCGGCACGGTCAAGGGCTCCGGCGGTGGCCGGTCACTGATCTTCAACGGCCATGTCGACGTCGTGCCGCCTGGCAACCCCGACCGGTGGACCAGTGGCGACCCGTTCTCCGGGCGGGTCGACGGCGACCGGGTCTGGGGTCGCGGCGCCAGCGACATGAAGGCCGGCCTCGTCGCGCAGGCCTTCGCCGTGAAGGCCCTGCGCAGCGCCGGCGTGTCGCTGCAGGGCGACCTGATCGTCCAGGCCGTCGTGGGGGAGGAGGTCATGGACCACGAGTGCGGAGTCACCTCGACCATCGAGCACGGCTACCGTGCCGATGCCGCGGTCGTCGCCGAGCCGAGCGGGCCGACCACGCTCGGGGTGATCCCGGTGACCCCGGGCCTGCTGTGGTTCTCGGTGACCGTGCGCGGCAAGGCGACCCACTCCTCGATGCGCGGCCAGACGATCCGCGCCGGTGGCGGGGGCAGCGCGGTGGGGGTGAACGCGATCGACAAGGGGATGCTCGTCTTCCAGGCCATGCAGCGCTTGGAGGAGGAGTGGGCGTTCACGAAGTCGCACCCGCTCTTCGCGCCCGGCCACTTCACCATCCACCCTGGCGTCGTCCAAGGCGGCCCGCACGGCGTGCTCGTGCCGTTCATCCTCTCCGAGTACATGACCATCGAGTACTGCATCTGGTACCCGCCGCAGGACGACCCGGCGGCGGTCAAGGCCGAGGTGGAGGCCCAGATCCACGCGATCGCGCAGACCGACGGATGGCTGCGGGAGAACCCGCCGGCCGTCGAGTGGAAGCTCAACTGGCCGGCCAACGACCCCGGCGAGGCGGCGCACGCGATCACCGCCGCCGTCTCGTCGGCCCACGAACGGGTGGCCGGTGAGACGCCGTACCAGGGACCGCCGCCGGTCGCAGGCTTCTGCGCCGTCGAGGACTGCAGCTTCCTCACGGCTGCCGGCGTCCCGGCGATCAGCTACGGCCCCGGCGACCTCCGGGTCGCCCACGCCGACGACGAGTACTGCCTCATCGATGAGGTCCACCTCGCCGCACGCACCTACGCCGCACTGGCGCTCGACTGGTGCGGCACCGCGCACTGACCACCCGTAGGAAAGGAAACCACCCCATGATCGACCTCACCGGCAAGAAGGCCGTCGTCACCGGCGGCTCCTCCGGCATCGGACGGGCCATCTCGCTGACCCTCGCCAAGGTCGGCGCGCACGTCGTCGTCGCCGACCTGACCGAGGAGGCCCGCGAGGGCGGCGAGACCACCGTCGCGCTGATCGCCGCCGAAGCCGGATCGGCCGAGTTCGTCAAGCTCGACGTCACCGCGAGCGCCCACGTCGCCTCGGTGTTCGCCGAGCTCGACGAGCGCCTCGACGGGCTCGACATCCTTGTGAACAACGCGGGCGTGCTCCGCGAGGGCAGCGTCCACGAGACCGAGGACGAGACCTGGCGCACGCAGTTCCTCGTCAACGTCGACGGAACCTTCCACTGCACCCGTGAGATGGTCCGCGGCCTGCTCCGCCGGGAGAGGCCCGGCAAGATCGTCAACATCAGCTCGATCAGCGGATTCCGGGGCAACCCGGGCTTCGCGGCGTACTGCGCCACCAAGGGCGCGATCGTGAACTTCACGCGTCAGGCCGGCCTCGACTACGCGGGCCGGGGGATCAACGTCAACGCGGTCGCTCCCGGCTTCGTGACCACCCACATGACCGCGCTCTACGACCAGGCCACCCACGACGCGCTGGCCGGCCAGACCCCGCGCGGGAAGTGGGCGACCCCCCAGGACGTCGCCAACGCGGTGCTGTTCCTGAGCTCGTCGCTCGCCGACCACGTCGTCGGCGAGAACCTGCTGGTCGACGGGGGCTGGACCATCGGCACGCCGGTCGACCTCGGCGTCTGAGGCCGGCGAGGGAGCTCAGGTGCTCACGAGCAGGGCGGTGGACGGAGGTCCCGCGAGCGGGACGATCCCTTCGGCCACCGCCATGCTCGCTGCCGCGACCCGGGTCGCGCAGCCGAGCTTCGCCAGGATGTGCTCCACGTGGGTCGCGACCGTGCGGGGGCTCAGCGACAATGACAGCCCGATGTCGGGGTTGCCGAGGCCGCAGGCCACGAGCGTGAGCACCTGCACCTCCCGCGGAGAGAGGCGGTACGGCGCCGCCGCCTCCCGCAGCGTCACCAGGACGCCGGTGGCCAGTCTGGTCGTCTGGACCTCGTGGCACCGGCCCTCGGGTGACACCCATGTGAACCGCGCGGCCGGACTGTCGCGCTGCGCGACGAGCTCCGCGGTCAGTGGTGAGGCATCGGCCAGCCAGCGGTCCCGGCGCAGTCCCGGAATCGTGACCAGCCGTCGGTCCGCGGTGAGCAGGGCGGCCTCGTCGGCCGCGTCGAGGAGCTCGGTCCAGCTGCGTCCCTCCGGTGGGCGCATCGCGTCCATCAGCGGCGCGATCACCCGCTGCAACGCGATCAGCGTCTCCACGGCGGAGTCGCTGATCGGCAGCGGAGAGTCGGAGCTCAGGTGCAGCGCACCGGTGTAGCGCCCGTCGCGGGTGAACAGGCAGCTGGTCACGCCCTCGTGGAAGCCGCCCGGGATGAAGACCTCGTGGGCGCTGAACATCTCGGTGTAGTGGGGGATGTCGCACCACCGCAGCGGCGTCGGGTTCCGGAACCGCATGGTGAGGAACGCCGGGTCGTCAGCGGCGAAGCCGTCGTTGAGGTAGGTGAGAACCGGCGCGGGGTAGCCCATCTCCGCGACGGTCACGTGCCGGCCTTCGACGGGGTCGAAGGTCGACAGCGCGGCCGCCTCGAGTGGGATGGCCTCGCCGATGCAGTCCAGCACGGCGGCAGCGCGCACCGCGGCGGGGGTGGGCTCGACACAGATGGAGGCCACGTCGGCCACCAGGTCGAGCGCCGAAGGGCGACTGCTCATCGGGTCTCCAAGGTCGCGATCTTCGCAGAGTACGCCCTCCGCAGCCCGTCCGGTACGGGCCTGTTCCGGGTCTCAGACATCGGTCCGCTCGTGCGCGTCATCGAGGACGACCCGCCCGATCGTGTCGTAGCGCTCGGGGGCGAACCGCTTGGCCCAGAACGCGAAGCCGAGTCCGGAGAGGCCCACGATGGCGACGATCCACGGCGACAGCTTGAACACGATGTCGCTGGCCGCGGCGCCGGCGGCGAAGCCGGCGTTCTCCACGAGCAGCCAGATCACGTAGACCATGCCGATGCCGCCGATCAGGGGGGCGAGGAACGTGCGGAACCAGTTCGCTGTCTCGGGGTGCTTCCCCTGGACGTGGAAGTAGGCGATGCAGGAGAAGGCGGCCAACGCCTGGACGATCAGGATCGCGGTGGTGCCGAGGATGGCCATCAGCGCGTAGAGCTGGGCGTACGGGTCGCGGTCGGTGAAGTAGAAGCCGAGCACGATCACGGTGGCGATCGCGGTTTGCGTGAAGCCGGCGATGTACGGCGAGCCGTGCACCGGGTGAGCGGCCCCGAGGGTCTTGCCGAAGCCGGGGATCAAGTCCTCGCGGCCGATCGCGTAGATGTAGCGCGACGCACAGTTGTGGAAGGCCATGCCACAGGCGTAGGAGCCGCTCATCAGCAGGAACTCGAACAGCACTACGGCCCAGTGTCCGAGGTGTTGCTCAACGGGGCCGAAGAAGATCTGTCCGGCGGTGGCGCCGTCCTGGGCGAGAGCGACCGCGTTGTCGGGGCCGGTGCCCACGATGGCCGACCAGGACACGATGACGTAGAAGCCGCCGATGCCGAGCACGGAGAGCATCGTGGCGAGCGGGATGATCTTCTTCGGGTTGCGGGACTCCTCGCCGTACATGGCGGTCGACTCGAAGCCGACCCACGACCAGAACGCGAAGAACAGGCCGATGCCCGCGGTGCCCGCGACCGCCAACGTGGCGCCGGTGTCCGGGTGGGTGACGCTGCCGCTGAGGCCCTGGAAGGCGTTGAGCGGGTTGAGCGAACCCAGCGACCAGCCCTGCGGGCCGCCGCCGGAGACCAGGATCGAGACGGTCATCGCGCCGAGCATGACGACCTCGGTGATCAGGAAGCCGCCGAGCACGACTGCGGTCAGGTTGATGTCGAAGTAGGTCAGCACGGCGTTGACCGCGAGCATCGCCAGCGCGAACCAGACCCACGAGATGTCCAGCGCGGTGTGCGCGGAGAAGAAGCCCGCGGCGAAGAACGCGAAGATGCCGACGAGCGCGGCCTCGAAGACGACGTAGGCCAGCGTGGTCAGCGCACCCGCGCCCATGCCTGCGACGCGGCCCAGTCCGTGCGAGATGAAGCCGTAGAACGCCCCCGTGGAGATGATGTGCTTCGCCATCGCCGAGTAGCCCAGCGCGAAGAGCCCGAGCACGATCGTGGCGACGAGGTAGCCGGCCGGCGCGTTGGCGCCGCTGCCGAAGCCGATCGCGATCGGCACGTTGCCGACCATCGCGGTGATCGGGGCAGCGGTGGCGACCGCCATGAACATGACCCCGAGCAGGCCGACGGCGTTCGGCTTCAGCCGTTGGACGCCGTTCTCGGTCTCCGACGCCCTGGGCGTCTCCTCAACAGACATGCGGACTCACTCTCCCGTGCCCGAGGGGCACGACCGGTTGTGTGATGGCTCACAGCGGACTCCGCATCGTGGCACTACCAAACAGACCGATTCAAGGTTTTCGGTATGACAATCTTTGCAGAGCCAAGACCATTGACTTTTTCGGTCAGACCAAACAGGCTTGTCGTCACACGGCTTCCGGAGACCATGCGACGTGGAGACAGACACCAAGGGATGGCGATGCACGACTACGACGCGTTCAGCTTCGACTCGAAGGCAGAGATGCTCGAGAAGTCGGCGCACTACTGGAACCCCGACAAGACCAAGTTCTGGTCCGACAGCGGGATCGACCTGGTGATCGACCGACGTGAGGGCTACCTGCTGTGGGACATGGACGGCCGCCGGCTGATCGACGTCCACCTCAACGGCGGCACCTACAACCTCGGGCACCGCAACCCGGAGGTCGTCGCCGCGGTGAAGAAGGCGATGGACCGCTTCGACGTCGGCAACCACCACTTCCCCTCGCTCGGACGCACGGCGCTGGCGGAGGCGCTCGTGGAGTCGGCGCCCGCCGGCCTGACCAAGGTGGCCTACGCCTCGGGTGGCGGCGAAGCGATCGACATCGCGCTCAAGAGCGCCCGGCACGCCATGCAGAAGCGCAAGATCGTCTCGATCGTGAAGGCCTACCACGGCCACACCGGCCTCGCCGTGGCCACCGGTGACGACCGCTTCTCCAAGCTGTTCCTCTCCGACCGGCCCGAGGAGTTCCCCCAGGTCCCGTTCAATGACCTCGCCGCCATGGAGCAGGCGCTGCAGGGCCGCGACGTCGCCGCTGTGATCATGGAGACGATCCCCGCGACGTACGGCTTCCCGCTTCCCGAGCCCGGCTACCTCGAAGCGGTCAAGGCGCTGTGCGAGAAGTACGACGCCCTCTACATCGCCGACGAGGTGCAGACCGGCCTGATGCGTACGGGTGAGCTGTGGGGGATCACCAAGCACGGCATCGAGCCGGACATCCTGGTCAGTGGCAAGGGCCTCTCCGGCGGCATCTACCCGATCGCCGCCGTGCTTCTCAGCGAGCGGGCCGGTGCGTGGCTGCGCGAGGACGGCTTCGGTCACATCTCGACCTTCGGCGGCGCCGAGATCGGCTGCGTCGCTGCGTTGAAGACGCTGGAGATCAGCCGTCGGCCCGAGGTGCGCTCGATGGTGCACTACATCGCGGACCTGGTCGGTTCCGGCCTGCGTCAGATCCAGGCCCAGCACCCCGACTGGTTCGTCGGGATCCGGCAGAACGGCGTCGTGCTCGGGCTGGAGTTCGCCCACCCCGAGGGTGCGAAGTACGTGATGCGCCAGCTCTACGAGCTCGGCGTGTGGGCGATCTTCTCCACGCTCGACCCCCGCGTCCTGCAGTACAAACCGGGGATCCTGATGACCCCGGACCTCGTCGAGGAGCTCCTCGACCGCACCGCGCTGGCCATCGCCCGTGCGGCCGCCGACCCCGCTCTGTCGCGCCGGAGGGCAAGCTGATGGCAGACCAGCCGAATCGACCCGTGACCGCACCCGCGCAGGCGGGGCACATGCTCGAGCGCGCCCGTTGGGCGGCGCGCTCCTTCGCGTCGTACTCGCAGAGCGACGTGGACCGCATCGTGCGCGCCGTCGCCGAGGTGGCCCACGCCAACGCCGAGAAGTACGCCGAGTGGGCCGTGCGCGAGACCGGCTTCGGTGTCGTCGAGCACAAGGTCCGCAAGAACCAGGCCTGCTCGCGCGGGCTGCTCGACACCTACGCCGGCCAGGACTTCGTCACCCCGCGGGTGCGGGTCGACGACAAGATCGTCGAGGTGCCCCGGGCCGCGGGCGTCGTCCTCGCCCTCACTCCGTCGACGAACCCCGTCGCCACCGTCTTCTTCAAGGTGATCCTCAGCCTGATGACCCGCAACGCGGTCGTCGTCAGCCCGCACCCGATGGCCCAGGAGTGCTGCAACGACGCGGCGATGCTGCTGGCCCGGGCCGCGATCGAGGCGGGCGCCCCGGACGGCATCGTCCAGTGCGTCGCCGAGCCGACGATCCCCCTGGTCGAGTCGCTGATGGGCGACGCACGCACCAACGTCATCCTCGCCACCGGCGGCACCGGCGTGGTCCGCTCGGCCTACAGCTCGGGCAACCCCGCGATCGGCGTCGGCCCGGGCAACGTCCCGGTGCTGGTCGACGCGACCGCCGACGTACGCGCTGCCGCACAGCGCCTGGTCGAGAGCAAGGCCTTCGACAACTCGGTGCTGTGCACCAACGAGTCGGTGCTGGTCGTCGAGGAGGCGGTCGCCGACAAGCTGGTGCGCGAGATGGAGCGGGCCGGTGCGGCCGTGCTGGGCGCGGACGACGCGCAGCGGCTGCGGGACTACATGTTCCCGCTCGGCCGGCTCAACGTCGACGTCGTCGGCAAGGACGCCTCATGGATCGCGCAGCAGGCCGGCATCCGTGTCGGCCCGCGCACCAAGGTGCTCGTCGCGCCGTTCGCGGTGGCGGTTCCCGAGGAGCCGCTCACCCACGAGAAGCTCTCGCCGGTGCTCGGCATGATCCGGGTCCCCGACGCGGTGACCGGGATCGCCACGGCGCGCGCCATCGTGCGCATCGCCGGCGCCGGGCACAGCGCCGCGATCCACTCCAGCGACCCCGCAACGGTCCTGCAGTACGCCGCGGAGGTGCCCGTGCTGCGGGTCTCGGTCAATGTCGGCAACAGCACCGGCAGCTCCGGGCTCGACACCGACCTTGCGCCGACGATGACCATCGGCACCGGCTTCGTCGGACGCAGTGCGCTCGGCGAGAACCTCCAGCCCAAGCACCTCGTCAACTGGACCCGGATCGCCTACAACAGCGACCCCGCCGAGGCGATGCCGGCGTACGCCGGGCTGAGCCCGTGGCGCGACCACCACGCCCGGTCCCGGCGTACCCGCTGGCGTCGAACGACGACCGGGCGCCCCGCAGGCACGTGCCGTCGAACGTCGACGCGCTGATCGACCGGATCGGTCGCGGACCGCAGGCGGCGCCACGAGCGCCGACGACGCGGCGTTCCGCGAACAGGTACGACGCCTCGTCGTCGAAGAACTCTCCACCTCATCAAGGGCTGACCCATGGCTGAACTGCGCTCCTTCATCTTCATCGACCGGCTGCAGCCGCAGACCCTGTGCTACTCGGCACCTGGATCAAGGGCGCCCTGCCCCGCGCCCACATGGCCGCCCAGATCATCGAGGTGGCACCGGGCATCGACATCGAGCCGATCACCGACGTCGCGCTCAAGCACGCCGAGGTCGCCGCCGGCATCCTCGTGGTCGAGCGGCAGTTCGGCTACCTGGAGTTCCACGGCGAGACGGGATGGGTCAAGGCCGCCGCCGAGGGCGTCCTCGACGCGCTCGGCGCGGACGCCGCGAGTGCGTGCGCCCACAGATCCTGGCCGGCAAGATCATCAGCTCGATCAACCGCCGGCGCGCCTTCCTGATCGACCGCAGCAAGATCGGGTGGATCGTGCTGCCGGGCGAGTCGATGTACGTGCTCGAGGTCCAGCCGGCGTCGTACGCGATCGTGGCGACCAACGAGGCCGAGAAGGCCGCCGACATCAAGGTCGTCGACTACCGCATGATCGGCGCCACCGGCCGGGTCTACCTGGCCGGCAAGGAGGCCGACGTACGGCAGGCTGCCGATGCTGCCGAGGAAGCGCTCCGAGGACTGACGTGAGCACACCCTCCGACCTGCGTGCGGTGATCGCGGACGTCGTCCGCGAGGTCGTCGCCGACCTCGTGGGGTCGACGGCGGCCGCTCCCGCCGCGCGCCCGGTCACCCCGGCACCGGTCCCCTCGTCGACACCGAATAGCCCCCCTCCACCACGGGCGTCGCGGGCTCCGAGCACGTGACTCCTCCGCAGCTCCGCGAGCGGCTGGATGCGGTGCGGATCGCCGACGACACCGACCTGGACCGGTTCGCCCGGCAGCTGCTGGCGCTGTTCGAGAACCCCAAGAACCGGCAGGACCTCAAGGCCGGCCGGCTCCGGTTCCGGCTGGAGGGCGGCGCCGCGGCGG
>CAWHNG010000005.1:0-68447 GCA_963830735.1 uncultured Actinomycetota bacterium | reverse complement strand
TCAGGATTTGGTTGTCAGATCTTCCTCGTCCGCTCCGGCGCATCTGGCTCGCCCGTGCGACTCACGATCATGATGGCGCTTCCCCGCTGGTCCCCCACGATGCACTCCGCATCGAGTAGGGCCGGGTCCCGAAATAACAGAAACCGCAGGCTGACCTGCGGTTTCTCTGGTGGAGCCTACGAGACTCGAACTCGCAACCCCCTGCTTGCAAAGCAGGTGCGCTACCAATTGCGCCAAGGCCCCGTGGTGGCGTCGGACCGGGGTCCGCACCGGCGGATGGACCGCTCAGGCCTCGGGCAGCCGATCGGTCGCCTCTGCCCAGAGCGCCTGCTCCGCCTTGCTCTCCTGGAGCTTCTTGGCCGCGAACGCGACCCCGACTCCCGCGAGGGCGATCAGGACGAGCTTCTTCACCATGCTGACCTCCGGATCTGCTGTGTGTGTGGGCCTAACAGGACTTGAACCTGTGACCTCTTCCTTATCAGGGAAGCGCTCTAACCGTCTGAGCTATAGGCCCGGGGTGGCCTCACGTCAGGGTGGAAGCCCCTTCGGATCGGCCGACGGGGAACACTACCCGACCCGATCCCGGCGCAACAAAACGGCTCGGTCCCTACGTCGCCGCACGCGACGTCCCGAGCGGTCGGGGGTCGACTCCTGCTGATTCATCACGGTATGTAGACGAATCCTCGGTCCCCTCGCCCAACTCCACACGGGATGCGACGACTCAGCTGCATACCGTGGTGAATCAGCGGCTGGCCCACGAGCCCGGCCGCGAGCGCGAAGCGCCAGAACAACTCAGTGCTGGTCCTCGGCGAGGGTGACCTCGATGCCGCCGAGCAGCGCGGCAGCCATGTTGTAGAGGAACGCCGTGAGGGTCGCGCTGGCGGTGATCAGGACGACGTCGATCGCGGCGACGAGCATGGTGAACCCGAGCACCCGGGAGGTACCGAGGTAGTCCTGCACCTGGAAGGAGGCGATGTCCTCGCCGCCGATGCCTTCCTGGATGGTGCTGTTGATCGAGTCCCAGACGCCGGCCGCGCCGAGCACCTGCCACACCATCGCGACGGACACCACCGTGACCACGGCGAACGCGATCGAGAGCAGGAAGGAGGTCTTCATGACCGACCACGGGTCGATCCGGGTCAGCCGCAGCCGGGCCCGGCGCGGCACCCGCGGGCGGACCGCGGTGGTGGTCGCGGGGTCGGCTTCGGGACGCCCGTCCTCGTCGACGGCGGCCGGACCGCCGACCGGACCGCCGGCCAGGGGCTCGGGCAGCGACGGGCTCAGGGCACCGGGCGGGGGCGGCGGCAGGTCGGGCAGCGGCTGCGCGGGCTTGTCGTCCAGGGGCGGACGGATCGCGGTGTCCTCGGTGCCCACGGGGGCACCCTCCACCGGGGGTCGCGTCGACGGCTCCGTGGCACGGTCGGTCATCAACCCTCACTCTCCCCGGAACCGTCGTCGGCTCCGGCCTCGCCCGTCTCGATGGGCCCGGTCTGCTCCACAATCTCTTCGATTGTGTCATCCGAGCCGGAATCGGGCGATTCCGTCGTCTCCGCGGCCCCGGGGTCGGCCTCGGGGTCGGCCGCGGGCGGCGTACCTTCCGCTTCCTCCTCGTCGACCACCCGGTCCTCGACCGAACGGGCGACCACCGCGACCGCGTCGCCGTTCTTCGGGGACACGAACTTCACGCCCATCGTCGAGCGGCCGGTCGGCCGGAAGTCCTCGTTGATCGGGCTGCGGACGACCTGGCCGCTCTGCGTGATCGAGAGGATCTCGTCACCGTCCTCGACGATGAAGCCACCGACGAGCACGCCGCGCGCCTCGTTGGCCAGCGCCATCGCCTTGATCCCGAGTCCGCCGCGGGACTGCGAGCGGTAGTCGTGGATCGGGGTGCGCTTGGCGAAGCCGCCGTCGGTGATGGTGAAGACGTACTGGACCTGCTGCCCGGCCGCGGCCGCCGCCTCGTCGGAGTCCTCGACCGCGATCTGCGCGGCCCGGATCACCGACATCGACAGCAGGGCGTCGCCGTCGCGGAACTTCATGCCGGTGACGCCCGAGGTCGCGCGCCCCATCGGCCGCAGCTGGGAGTCGTCGGCCGGGAACCGGATCGCCTGCCCCTTGCGGGACACCAGCAGGATGTTGTCCTCGGCGAACACCAGCTCCGCGCCGATCAGCTCGTCGTCGTCCTCGCGGAAGTTGATCGCGATGACGCCGGCCTGGCGCGGGCTGTTGTAGTCGCCGAGCCGGGTCTTCTTGACCAGGCCGTTGCGCGTCGCGAGGACGAGGTACGGCGCCTGCTCGTAGTCCCGGATCGCCAGCACCTGAGCGATCGACTCGTCCGGCTGGAAGCTCAACAGTCCGGCGACGTGACCGCCCTTCGCGTCACGGGACGCCTCGGGGAGGTTGTAGGCCTTGGTGCGGTAGACCCGACCTGCGGTGGTGAAGAACAGCAGCCAGTGGTGGTTGGTGGTCGCGATGAAGTGCTCGACCACGTCGTCGCCACGCAGGCTGGCGCCGCGCACGCCCTTCCCACCGCGCTTCTGGATCCGGTACTGCCCGCGCAGGGTGCGCTTGGCGTAGCCGCCGCGGGTGATCGAGACGACCAGCTCCTCGTCGGGGATCAGGTCCTCCATGGACAGGTCGCCGTCGGCCGCGATGATCTGCGTGCGCCGCTCGTTGCCGTGCTTCTCGACGATCTCGGCGAGCTCGTCGGCGATGATCCGGCGCTGGCGCGACTCGTTGGCGAGGATGTCCTTGAGGTCGGCGATGGTGCGCTCGATCTCGGCGAGCTCGTCGATGATCTTCTGGCGCTCCAGCGCGGCGAGGCGACGCAGCTGGAGGTTGAGGATCGCCATCGCCTGGATCTCGTCGATGTCGAGCAGCGCGATCAGGCCGTCGCGGGCGTCGTCGACCTCGGGCGAGCGGCGGATCAGGGCGATGACCTCGTCGAGCATGTCCAGCGCCTTCGCGAGACCGCGCAGGATGTGGGCCCGCTCCTCGGCCTCGCGCAGGAGGTAGGCGGTGCGCCTGCGGATCACGTCGATCTGGTGGGTCACCCAGTTGCTGATGAACTGGTCGATGCTCAGCGTGCGCGGCACGCCGTCGACCAGCGCCAGCATGTTGGCGCTGAAGTTGGTCTGCAGCTCGGTGTGCTTGAGCAGGTTGTTGAGTACGACGCGCGCGACCGCGTCCCGCTTGAGTACGACGACCAGCCGCTGGCCCGTCCGGTCGGACGTGTCGTCGCGGACGTCGCTGATCCCCTGCACCCTGCCGGAGTCGGCGAGCTCGGCGATCTTGAGCGCCAGGTTGTCGGGGTTGACCATGTAGGGCAGCTCGGTGATGACCAGGCAGGTCCGACCCTTGCTGTCCTCGTCGACCTCGATCACCGCCCGCTGCGTGATCGAGCCGCGGCCGGTGCGGTAGGCCTGCTCGATGCCTTCACGGCCGACGATGAGCGCGCCGTTCGGGAAGTCGGGGCCCTTGATCCGCTCGATGAGCGCGTCCTGCAGCTCCTCGCGGCCGGCGTCGGGGTGCTCCAGCGCCCAGTGCGCGCCCTCGGCGACCTCGCGCAGGTTGTGCGGCGGGATGCTGGTGGCCATGCCGACCGCGATGCCGGCCGAGCCGTTGACCAGCAGGTTGGGGATCCGCGCGGGCAGGACGACCGGCTCCTGGGAGCGGCCGTCGTAGTTGGGCTGGAAGTCGACGGTGTCCTTGTCGATGTCGCGGACCATCTCGAGCGCGAGCGGGTCCATCCGGCACTCGGTGTAGCGCATGGCCGCCGCGGCGTCGTTGCCCGGCGAGCCGAAGTTGCCCTGCCCCTGGATCATCGGCGCGCGCATCACCCACGGCTGGGCGAGCCGCACGAGGGTGTCGTAGATCGCGGTGTCACCGTGGGGGTGGTACTGACCCATCACGTCGCCGACGACGCGCGAGCACTTGGAGAAGCCCCGGTCGGGGCGGTAGCCCCCGTCGTACATCGCGTAGAGGACGCGGCGGTGCACCGGCTTGAGCCCGTCGCGTACGTCGGGCAGCGCGCGCCCGACGATCACGGCCATGGCGTAGTCGATGTAGGCGCGCTGCATCGAGGTCTGCAGCTCGACCGGCTCGATGCGTCCGCCGGGAGCCCGGGCTGTCGGTCGGGGTGTTGGTCACGATTGCTCTCTCTGTCGTGATCTAGCGAAATCTAGGATTCTGGTTAGAAACTCAGATATCGAGGAATCGGACGTCCTTGGCGTTGCGCTGGATGAAGGACCGGCGCTGCTCGACGTCCTCGCCCATCAGGATCGAGAAGATCTCGTCGGCGTGCGCCGCGTCGTCGAGGGTGACCTGCAGCATCAGCCGCTGGTCGGGGTTCATCGTGGTCTCCCACAGCTCCTTGGCGTTCATCTCGCCGAGACCCTTGTAGCGCTGGACCGGGTTCTCCTTGGGCAGCTTCTTGCCCTCCGCCTTGCCGTCGGCCAGGAGCAGGTCGCGCTCGGCGTCGGAGTAGACGAACTCGTGCTCGGCCGGCTTGTTCCAGCGCAGCCGGTAGAGCGGCGGCTGCGCCATGAACACGTGGCCGTGGTCGATGAGCGGGCGCATGAACCGGAACAGCAGCGTCAGCAGCAGGGTGTTGATGTGGTGGCCGTCGACGTCGGCGTCGGCCATCAGCACGACCTTGTGGTAGCGCAGCTTGTCGAGGTCGAACTCCTCCTGGATGCCCGTGCCGAGCGCGGAGATGATCGACTGCACCTCGGTGTTGCCGAGCACCTTGTCGATCCGTGCCTTCTCGACGTTGAGGATCTTGCCGCGGATCGGGAGGATCGCCTGGATCCGCGGGTCGCGGCCCTGGCGCGCCGAGCCGCCCGCCGAGTCACCCTCGACGATGAAGACCTCGCACTCCTCCGGATTGGTCGACTGGCAGTCGGACAGCTTGCCGGGCAGGCCGCCGCCGCCGAGCAGGCCCTTGCGGCCACGGGCCAGGTCGCGCGCCTTGCGGGCGGCGATCCGGGCTGAGGCGGCGGCCTGCGACTTGCGGATGATGTCGCGACCCTCGGCGGGGTTCTGCTCCAGCCACGCGCCGAGCTGGTCGTTGACGACCCGCTGGGTGAAGCCCTTGGCCTCGGTGTTGCCGAGCTTGGTCTTGGTCTGGCCCTCGAACTGCGGCTCGCCCAGCTTGATCGAGATGATCGCGGTCAGGCCCTCGCGGATGTCGTCACCGCTGACCCGGTCCTCGCGCTTCTTGATCAGGCCCCACTCCTCGCCCCAGTGGTTGACCAGGGAGGTGAGCGCCGAGCGGAAGCCCTCCTCGTGGGTGCCGCCCTCGTGGGTGTTGATCGTGTTGGCGAAGGTGTGGACCGACTCGGTGAACGAGGTGTTCCACTGCATCGCCACCTCGAGGCTCATGTGGTTCTCGACGTTGTCGGGCGTCTCGGCCTCGAAGGAGATGACCGTCGGGTTGGCCTTGTCCTTGCGCCGGTTGAGGTGCTCGACGTAGTCGACCAGGCCGCGCTCGAACTTGAAGACCTGCTCGGAGCCGCCGCCCTCGCCCAGGTGGATCGCGTCGGACCCGGTCACGTCGATCTCGTTGTCGACCGTGCCGTCGTGGACCGCCTCGACGACCTCCGCGGCGTCGGGGCGCTCGTCACGGATGACGATCTCCAGCCCCTTGTTGAGGAACGCCATCTCCCGGATCCGGCTGGTGATCGTCTCCAGGGAGTACGACGTGGTCTCGAAGATGTCCTCCGAGGCGTACCAGGTGACCGTGGTGCCGGTCCCCTCCCCCTCCTCGAGCGGACGGACCTGCTCGAGCGGCGCGTCCGGGACGCCGAGCGAGAACGTCTGCCGCCACAGGTGCCCGCGGTTCTTCACCTCGACGACCAGCCTGGTCGACAACGCGTTGACGACCGACACGCCGACACCGTGCAGACCACCGGACACCTTGTAGCCGCCGCCGCCGAACTTGCCGCCGGCGTGGAGCATGGTCAGGGCCAGCGTGACCGCCGGCACCTCCTGGCCCGGCGCGGTGTCGGTCGGGATGCCGCGGCCGTTGTCCTCGACCTTCATCGATCCGTCGCGCTGCAGGGTGAGCACGATCCGGTCGCAGTGGCCGGCCAGCGCCTCGTCGACCGCGTTGTCCACGATCTCCCAGATCAGGTGGTGCAGACCGCGCTCGCCGGTGGAGCCGATGTACATGCCCGGACGCTTGCGGACCGCCTCGAGACCCTCGAGGACCTGGATCGCCGAGGCGTCGTAGTCACCTGTCGGAAGCTGGCTGCTGAGACCCGGGGAGCTGGTCGGGACGGGCTGCTCTTCGGTGGACACACAGACCTCGAGTCGTTGGTCGACGGCACGGCGGGGCGATGTCGCGAGACATGCAGAAGGCCGCTGCAGACGCCGTCGGAGGACGCGTGCCCGGCCCAGCGTCATGGTACCGGCTCAGCGGCGCCCAGGCACGCACCGACCCCCACACGGGTGGGGTCTGTGGACAGCAAGTGGCCCTGAGCGGACCGGAACGGCGTCTGCGAGCGCCGAGCAGGGGGTCGGACATGTCCCCCTATGGCAGCGGGGGCGCCAGATCGTCGTACCCGCCGTCCAGCGTGGCCGTCGCCATTGCACTACCTCCGTGGACGGAGCACTCCCGGGGTGCTGTTACTCGGCGGGCCACCCCGGGAGTGGACGTAACACTGCGTTACAGCCGCTCACGCCTCGAGCTCAGCCGTAGGTGTCGCGCGGGCCGCGCGCGTCGCTGATCGAGCGGCGCCCGTGCTTCCACGACGGCGCGTGCGGGCCCAGCACCTCGACCACGGTGACCGTGCCGGCGCCCAGCTCGGCGTTGAGCCGCTGCAGGACCGTGCCGGCGAGCAGCCGGAGCTGAGTGGCCCAGGCGGTGGAGTCGGTACGGACCACGAGCGTGCCGTCGGTGAGGGTCTCCGGCGTCGAGTGCGCCCCGATCTCCGGGCCGACGATCTCGGTCCACCGGGCGAACACCCCGCGCACGCGGAGGTCGAGCGCCCAGCCGCGGTCGTCGATGAGCCGGTCGAGCTCGCTCCCGAGCTGCTGCGGGTCGCGCTCGTCGGGGTGGGCGCCGCTCATCGCGATCTCGCCGGGCCGGAGGCGGTCGGCCCGCCCCTTCCCCGCACGGGTACGACGCCGCCGCTTGTCGACGGGGGTGCCTGATCCCGCCTGGCCGCGGACCATCGACCGGGCGAGGTCGAGCCCGTCCGGCCGGTGCTCGTCCTCGGGCTGCTCGTCCTCCGGCCGCGGGGCGCCGGAGACCGGGTCACCGGGTGGAGTGCCGCCGGCCGGGGAGTCAGCCACGGCGTACCTCCCCGTCGGCGACCGTGAAGGTCGCCCCCGCCAGCTCAACGGGCACGTCGGCCGGGACCGCCGCGGTCACCAGCACCTGCTCGGCGCCGGCCACCAGCGCGGCCAGCTGCGCACGCCGGTCGGTGTCGAGCTCGGCGAAGACGTCGTCGAGGATCAGGATCGGGTCGTCGCCGTCGGCGCGGAGCAGGTCGTAGGCGGCGAGCCGCAGGGCGAGCGCGAACGACCACGACTCACCGTGGGAGGCGTAGCCCTTGACCGGCAGCCGCCGGTACTCGCCGGCGCCGAGGGTGAGCCGCAGGTCGTCGCGGTGCGGGCCGACGAGGGTCAGGCCGCGGTCGATCTCGTCGGCCCGGCGGCGCTCGAGCTCGGCGAGGAAGGCCGCGCGCAGGTCGGGGCCCCGCGCGGAGTCCGGTTCGGCCGTCGCCTCCGGGTCGGCCGGAGGCCCGTCGGTGGGCACCGACGCGGCGTACGTCATCCGGGCGTCGTCGTGCGAGGCGCCGCGGGCGACCGCCTCGTACGCCTTGGCGAGGTACGGCGCCAGGTCGTCGGTCAGCCGCAGCCGGGCCCCGAGGAGCTCGGCCCCCGTGGTCGCGAGGTGGTCGTCCCAGACCGAGAGCGTCGCGCGCGCGGCGTCCTTGCTGCTCCCGCGGGCGATGCCGATGGTCTTGAGCAGCGTGTTGCGCTGCTTGAGCACCCGGTCGTAGTCGGCGCGGACGCCGGCGTACCGCGGGGTGCGCAGCACCAGCAGGTCGTCGAGGAACCGCCGTCGCTCGGACGGGTCGCCCTTGACCAGGCTCAGGTCCTCGGGGCTGAAGACCACGGTGCGGACGATCCCCACCAGGTCCCGCGCGCGGGAGAGCGGCGACCGGTTGATCCGCGCCCGGTTGGCCCGACCCGGGTTGAGCTCGACCTCGAGCACCGCCGTACGTCCGTCGCGCACCACCGCGGCCCGGACCACGGCCTGGTCGGCGCCGGCGCGGACGAGCGGAGCGTCGCTGGCGACCCGGTGCGAGGAGAGCCGGGAGAGGTAGTCGACCGCCTCGACCAGGTTGGTCTTGCCCTGGCCGTTGCGGCCCACGAAGGAGGTCACGCCCGGCTCGAGGGTGACGTCGACGTCGGCGTAGGAGCGGAAGTCGTGGAGGGAGAGGTGTGCGACGTGCACTGGTCCACCCTCCTCGTTCTCGCGGGTCCGTCGGCGCGTGGGCGACGTCTCGCCACGGCCATGTTTGAATCCGGCCTGATCACCCTAGGCTGCTGTTCATGACTCAACCACCGAACCCTCCGTACGGCGCCCCGGGCGACCAGCCAACGCCCTTTGGTGCACCGCCGCAGCAGCCTCCCGGTGGTGGCTACGGCGCGCCGGCCCCCGGCGGATACGGCGCACCCAACCCGGGCGGTCCCTTCTACATCAACGTCCTCGGCCAGGAGCAGGGCCCGATCGACTTCGGGTCCCTCGGCCAGATGGCCGTGACCGGGCAGATCAAGTCCGACACCGCGGTCCGCAACGCCGACAGCCAGCAGTACTTCCAGGCCAAGGACATCCCCGGCCTCTACTCCGACAAGGAGTGGCTGACCACCGTCCTGCTCTCCTGGCTGCTCGGCTCCTTCGGCGTCGACCGGTTCTACCTCGGCTACAACGGCCTCGGTGTCGCCAAGCTGCTGACCTGCGGCGGCTGCGGCGTGTGGTCGATCATCGACCTGATCATGGTCCTGCTCCGGAAGATCCCGGACGTCGAGGGCCGCCCGCTCCGCTGAGGTCCCGCCTCCCCATGTCCACCACGACGACCCCGCCCACGGGGCAGCACCGGCTCTCGAAGCGGCCCGCGCTGCCGCGCTTCGCGAGCGCCGAGCTGCTCGCGGCCGGCGGGGTCGTCGCGTTCGGGGCGGCCGCCCTCGTGTTCTCCCCCGAGCACATCGAGGACGGGCCGGTGATCTGCCCGTTCCGCCGGCTGACCGGGCTGCCGTGTCCCGGTTGCGGACTGACCCGCTCGTGGGTCTACCTCGCGCACGGCTGGTGGCGCGAGTCGTTCCTCGCGCACCCGTTCGGCTGGGTCGCGGTGGTCGCGGTGCTGGTGCTCGCGGGCTTCGTGGTGCGCGCGCGGCTGCGCCGTACTCCTCCGCCGGACCTCGACCGGATCGTCAGGCACCCGGTCACCGTCGCCGTGATCGGCGCCTGGCTGGGCTTCGCCGTGGTCCGGCTCGCCCTCGCGCTCTAGGAGCCTAGGCGTCGTCGGGGTTGGCCTCGCCACCCGGCGGCGGCGCGGTGTGCACGGCATGCCCGCCGAACTGGTTGCGCATCGCGGCGACGGCCTTCATCGCCGGGCTGTCGTCCTGGCGCGACGCGAACCGCGCGAAGAGCGATGCGGCGATGACGTTCATGGGTACGGCGTTGTCGATCGCCGCCTCCACCGTCCAGCGGCCCTCGCCGGAGTCGTCGGCGTAGCCGCGGAGAGCGTCGAGGTGCTCGTCGTCCTGGATCGCCTCGGTCAGCAGGTCCAGCAGCCAGGAGCGGACCACGGTGCCGTCGCGCCACGAGTCGAAGATGGCGGGCACGTTCTCGACGAGGTCGACCTTCTCGAGCAGCTCCCAGCCCTCGGCGTACGCCTGCATCATGGCGTACTCGATGCCGTTGTGGACCATCTTCGCGAAGTGGCCGGCGCCGGGGGTCGGGCCGGCGTGGACGAAGCCGCCCTCGTCGGGCTTGAGCGCATCGAAGGCCGGCTGCACCTTCGCGATGTCGTCCGCCGACCCGCCGCACATCAGCGCGTAGCCGTTCTTCAGGCCCCAGACTCCGCCGGAGACACCGCAGTCGACGAAGCCGATGCCCAACTCCCCAAGCAGGGCGGCGTTGATGGTGTCGTCGGTCCAGCGCGAGTTGCCGCCGTCGACGACCAGGTCGCCCTCGCCCAGCAGGTCGCCCAGCTCGGCGACGGTCGCACGGGTGGCGTCGCCGGCGGGCACCATCACCCAGACCACCTTCGGCGACGGCAGCGCCTCGACGAGGCCCTTGAGGCTGTCGACGTCGGACACGTCGGGATTGCGGTCGTAGCCGGTGACCGTCACCCCTCGCTCGCGCATCCGGGTGCGCATGTTGCCGCCCATCTTCCCGAGGCCGACGAGTCCGAGGTGCATGGGTTCCTCCGGTGGTGCGGGGCCGGGCGTTGCCGGCGGGCGGCAGGGTCGGGGACGAAACTAGCGTGGCCGGGCACCCGCAGGGAACGCCCGGACCACAACCTCTTGCGTGGATCGGGCCGCCGATCGCCCGCCGCTCAGCTCAGCAGCCGGCGCGGCATGAGCAGGTAGCGGAACGATCCGACCGACGGATCGTCGTCGTCCGCGCCCTCGGCGGTGCCGGTCAGAACGACCGGCTTCGAGGCCTGGGTGAAGGCCAGCTCGACGACCGGTTCGTCGATCGCGGAGAGCCCGTCGAGCAGGAACTGGGGGTTGAACCCGGTGACCAGGTCGTCGCCCTCGATCTCCGCGGGCACGGACTCGGAGGCCTGCGCGTCGTCGCCGGATCCGGCGTCGAGGGTCAGCGATCCGTCGTGGAACGCGAGCTGGACGGCGGTGTTGCGCTCGGCGACGAGCGACACCCGCTTGACCGACTCGATGAGCGCCGCCTTGTCGATCCGGGCGACGGTGAGGCGCTCGGACGGGAAGAGGCTGCGCACCTTGGGGAACTCGCCGTCGAGGAGCCGCGTCGTCGTACGCCGCATGCCGCCGGGGCCGCTCCCCTCGAAGCCGATGATGCCGTCGCCGCTGCCACTCGCCGAGAGGCCGATGGTGACCTCGGGCCCGGCGGTGAGCGACTTGGCCGTGTCGCCGAGGACCTTCGCCGGGACGAGTGCGGCGAGCGAGGCGTCGGGCGACCCCGGACTCCAGGTGAGCTCACGCTGGGAGAGGCGGAACCGGTCGGTGGCGAGGAGCGCGATCGTGTCGCCCTCGATCTCGAGCCGGACGCCGGTGAGGACGGGCAGCATGTCGTCGCGACCGGCCGCGGTGACGGCCTGGGCGACGGCGTGGGCGAAGACCTCGCTCGAGACGGTGCCGGTCGAGGTGGGCATGTCCGGCATCGCGGGGTAGTCCTCGACGGGCATCGTCTGCAGCGAGAAGCGTGACGACCCGCAGGTGATCGAGACCCGGGCGCCCTCGAGGCTGACGTCGACCGGCTTGGTCGGGAGCGCGCGACAGATGTCGGAGAGCAGCCGGCCGCTGACCAGGGCCTTGCCCTCGTCGCTGACCTCGGCCGAGAGCGTCGCGCGCGCCGAGGTCTCGTAGTCGAACGTCGAGAGAACCAGACCGTCGTCGGTGGCTTCGATGAGCAGGCCGGCGAGCACCGGGGAGCTCGGGCGCACCGGCAGGCTGCGGGCGGCCCAGGCAACGGCATCGGCCAGGACATCGCGGTCGACTCGGAACTTCACGGTGCGTCCTTGGTGTGGAGGGTGGAAGCCGGTGAGGGGCTGGGTGATCGGGTGTCGAATGACACGGGTGTCAGTGGAGCATCCTGCCACGGGGGTCGGTGATCCACAGGAGGGCGACCCGGAGTTCGTTCACGTCATTGGGTTGCATGGGAATTCTCGTAGTGGTCATAGGGGCGGTGGACTCTGTGGACAAGACCTATCGCCGCAGGTCAGATGCGTTGTGGACTGTGCAGGAAGGCTGTGGATGAAATCGGTACGACGCTGCAGGTCGTGTGGACGCGGCGTGACCCGGTGGATCCGTGCACCGGTTCGTCCACAGATCCTCCCCGTGTAGTTCGTACCAATTCTTCTCGTGGTTCCACAGCCGCCCCGCACCGGTGTCGGGCCGGCGTCGATCCGCGCCCGAGCTCGACGGTCAGGACTGGCGGGCCTGCATCTTGACCCGGTTGGTCAGCTCGCTGACCTGGTTGAAGACGGCCCGGCGCTCACCGAGCAATTGGTTGATCTTGCGTTCGGCGTACATCACCGTCGTGTGGTCGCGGTTGCCGAACTGGGCGCCGATCTTGGGCAGCGAGAGGCCGGTGAGCTCGCGACAGAGGTACATCGCGATCTGCCGGGCCATCACCAGGTGGCGGCCGCGGCTCGGGCCGGTGAGCTCCTCGATGGAGAGGCCGAAGTAGTTCGCCGTCTGGGCGATGATCAGCGACGCGGTGATCTCCGGCTCGCCGCCCTCGGGGATCAGGTCCTTGAGCACGATCTCGGCGAGGGTCAGGTCGACCTCCTGCCGGTTGAGGTTGGCGAACGCCGTGACCCGGATCAGCGCACCCTCGAGCTCGCGGATGTTGGTCTGGATCTTCGAGGCGATGAACTCGAGCACGTCCGGCGGCGCGGTGAGCCGGTCCATCGCGGCCTTCTTGCGCAGGATCGCGATCCGGGTCTCCAGGTCCGGCGGCTGCACGTCGGTGATCAGGCCCCACTCGAACCGGTTGCGCAGCCGGTCCTCCAGGGCCTCGAGCCGCTTCGGTGGCCGGTCGGAGGTCAGCACGATCTGCTTGTTGGCGTTGTGGAGCGTGTTGAAGGTGTGGAAGAACTCCTCCTGGGTCTGGGTCTTCCCCTCCAGGAACTGGATGTCGTCGATCAGCAGCACGTCGACATCGCGGTAGCGCCGCTTGAACCGGTCCTGCCGGTCGTCGCGGATCGCGTTGATGAACTCGTTGGTGAACTCCTCCGAGCTGACGTAACGCACCTTGGCACCGGCGTACAGGCTGCGGACGTAGTGGCCGATGGCGTGCAGCAGGTGGGTCTTGCCCAGGCCGGACTCGCCGTAGACGAGCAGCGGGTTGTAGGACTTGCCCGGCGCCTCGGACACCGCGACCGCGGCCGCGTGCGGGAACCGGTTGGACGAGCCGATGACGAACGTCTCGAAGGTGTACTTCGGGTTGAGCCGCGCCTCGAGGGAGGATCCGGCGGCGGCCGGCGTGCCACGGGCGGGCTCCGGGGCGTCGTACGACGTCGCGCTGCCGCCGGCCGTCGGGAGCGCTGTCGACGTGTCGACCTGTGGCTTTGTCGACAAGTCGTCATTTCGGGAGTACGACGCCGCGTCCTCGCCGGCGGAGGTCTGCACGGTCGCGGGCGCGCCCTCGTGCCGCAGGCTGGTGTCGACGGTGACGGCGAGCTGGATCTCGGTGCCGAACCGATCGGTCAGGGCGTCCTCGAGCTGGCCGCGCAGCCGCCCCTCGAGCCGCTTGCGGGTGAAGTCGTCGGGGACCGCGACGATCGCCGTGCTGCCGTGCATGGTGAGCGCCTGGCTGGAGTGCAGCCACGCCCGCTGGTGGGCTTGCAGGTCGTCGATCACCGCCCGCCAGGCGGAGTCGAGGTCCAGGCGGTGGTCAGCCCCCTGGTCGGTGTCGTCGCTGCCGCGGCCGGGCTGGTGGCTCGGCTGGGTCTGGTCGTGGTCGGACGTCCCCGTCACGGTTCCCTCTCGTCGTTCGTCGTTCGCGGCGCCGGCGGTGCCGACTCCGCGCGCTGCCTCCACAAGTTTGTCCACAGGCTGTGAACACTGCCTCGCCGAGGTGGGAGAGACAGGACCGAGTCCGGTTCGAAGTGCTGCTTCTCGCACGTTTCTGCTGGTCAGAGGCCTGTTGGGGGCGACAGGTTGCGGACCGTGGAACGCGTGGGACGAGGCAGGCACCGGAATCGGCGGGGAAACCCGGAGAGGTCGAACTTAACCCGCGCTGTGACGGTCGATCAACCCGCTATCCACAGGTTGTGTGGACAGTCTTGGGATAGCGGGGGCGCCGGTGCCGGGCACGGTGGTCCGGCGCGGCTGCTGGGCTGGTCCCGGCCCCGGTCCTGGTCCCGCCTGCTCACGGCCTGGTTTCGGATCCGGCCATCGGACGTGCTGGGAGGGGTGCCGTCGGTTTGACCCGTTCTCCGGCGGCCGCGTACCGTTGGGCGGTCATCCGGTGTCGACCGGTGCCGCATGTCCACGGGGTCAACCCGTGGGTGCGCGGTGCCAGCCGAATCTACAGGTCCCGAACCGATCCACTCCGGGTGGCCCTTCCCAGTCTCACACCTGAGAGGTCGATTCGTGAGCAAGCGGACGTACCAGCCGAACAACCGCCGTCGTCACAAGACGCACGGCTTCCGACTGCGGATGCGCACCCGTGCGGGCCGCGCCATCCTGTCCAACCGTCGCCGGAAGGGTCGCAAGAGCCTCGCCGTCTGAGGCGCAGGTCCGGGCAATCGTGTTGCCTCCTGCGCATCGGCTCACCGATCCTGACGCGTTCCGCCGCGCCTCCCGCAGGGGTGCGCGGGCGGCCTCGCGCACCCTCGTCACGCATCTCCTCCTCGAGGAGACCGGCGGGGAAGCGCCGGCGCGGGTCGGATTCGTCGTGAGCAAGGCGGTCGGCAACGCGGTCACCCGGAACCGGGTCAAGCGTCAGCTCCGGCACGCCGCCCGGTTTCACGTGGAACCATCGCCCGACGGCCGCGCCCTGCCTGGATCGGCGGTGCTGGTCGTGCGGGCGCCAGCCGGCGGCGGCTGCGGCGTCGTACCAGGAACTGCGGAGCGACCTCGACCGTTGCTTGCAACGGGTGATGACGTGAAGTGGCTGCTGGTGGGATTGATCCGCTGCTACCAGTTCGCGATCAGCCCGCTGCTCGGCCCCACGTGCCGGTACTACCCGTCCTGCTCGGCCTATGCCGTCCAGGCGATCCAGACCCACGGTGCCCTGCGCGGCAGCTGGCTGGCGGCCCGCCGCCTCGGTCGCTGTCACCCTTGGTCCCCCGGCGGTGTCGACCACGTGCCGCCGCGAGCGGCCCCCCGATTTTCCCGGGCCCGTACGGCGACCGCCGGCGGACCCACCTCTAGCAATTCCGATCTAGGAGTCTGAGTGGGCATCTTCGGCGACATCGGCCACTTCATCATGGTGCCGCTGTACTACGTCATCTCCGCGGTGCTGATCGGGTGGCACGAGCTGTTCAAGGCCGTCGGCCTCGACCCGGAGGGCGGCCTGTCCTGGGCGCTGTCCATCATCGGCCTGACGCTGGTGATCCGCGCGGCACTGATCCCGCTGTTCGTGAAGCAGATCAAGTCGAGCCGCAACATGCAGCTGATCCAGCCCAAGGTCAAGGAGCTGCAGAAGAAGTACGGCCACGACCGGCAGCGGCTCGCCGAAGAGACGATGAAGCTCTACAAGGAGGCGGGCACCAACCCGTTCGCCTCCTGCCTGCCGATCCTGTTGCAGATGCCGATCTTCTTCGCGCTGTTCCGGCTTCTCGACCAGGCCGCGAAGCACAACAAGGCGCACGGCTTCCTCGACGTCGACCGTGCCAAGCAGTTCGGTCAGTCCGACGTCTTCGGCAAGATCCCGCTCTCCGAGTCCTTCTGGCAGGCGCGTACGTGGGGTGACGACCCGAGCGGCCTCGTCATGGGCGTGGCGCTCGTCCTGGTGCTCGCGATGACGGCGACGACGTTCATCACCCAACGCCAGCTGATGGCGAAGAACATGCCGGCCGACGCACTCACCGGGCCTTACGCGCAGCAGCAGAAGATGCTGCTCTACATCCTGCCCGTGGCGTTCGGCCTGGGCGGCGTGGCGTTCCCGATCGGCGTCCTCCTCTACTGGACGACGTCGAACCTGTGGACGATGGGCCAGCAGTTCTACGTCATCCGCAACAACCCCGCTCCCGGCACGCCCGCCTTCAAGGCGAAGCAGGACCGCGACAAGGCCAAGGCGGCCAAGCACGGCGAGACCTACCCGGCGTACGAAGCGCCCGAGGAGGGTCAGTCCGCACCGGAGACGACCGAGCGTCGTCCCGCCCAGCGTCAGCAGCCGAAGCGGCAGACCCGCTCCCAGCGCAAGTCCGGGGGCCAGGGTGCCGGCGGCGACGGCAAACAACCGGGCACGAAGCCCAAGAACCAGGGAGGCACGCCATGAGCACCGAGCTGAACACCGAGACCACCGCTGCGACCGAGTCCGACGCAATCGAGGTCGAGGAGTCGGAGTCGATCGAGTCCACCGAGACCGCCGAGGAGGCGCCGTCGGCGCTCGTGGAGCGCCTCGAACGCGAGGGTGACATCGCGGCCGACTACCTCGAGGAGCTGCTCGACATCGCAGACCTCGACGGTGACCTGGACATGGACGTGGAGGCCGACCGGGCCGCCGTATCGATCGTCGGCGCCGACCTGAGCCAGCTGGTGGGGCCCGACGGCAAGGTTCTCGAGGCGCTGCAGGAGCTGACCCGCCTGGCCGTCTACCGCGAGACCGGTGAGCGGTCGCGTCTGATGCTCGACATCTCCGGCTTCCGTGCCGACAAGCGGTCGCGGCTGACCAAGCTCGGCCAGGAGACCTCCGCCCAGGTCCGGGAGAGCGGCGAGCCGGTGTCGCTCGACCCGATGTCGCCGTTCGAGCGCAAGATCGTGCACGACGCGGTGGCGGAGGCCGGGCTGCGCTCGGAGTCCGAGGGCGTGGAGCCCCGCCGTTACGTCGTGGTCTACCCCGGGGCGGTCGAGGCCTCCGCTTCGACCGACGCCTGATCCCCTCCCCTGGCGGGGCCGTTTCACGTGAAACACGATGACCTCCCGCCCGCAGCGCAGCGCCTGTTCCCGGATGACCGGCAGGCGCTCGTTGTGCGTTTTGCGGACCTCCTGGCCACCGAGGGAGTGGTGCGCGGTCTGATCGGGCCGCGCGAGGCGCCGCGTCTCTGGGACCGCCACCTGGTCAACTGCGCGCTGCTGGCCGACGCACTCCCGCGCGATGCCCGCGTCGCCGACATCGGCTCGGGCGCGGGCCTGCCGGGGCTGGTCGTGGCGATCGCCCGACCTGACGTCCGGATCACGCTGGTGGAGCCGTTGCTGCGCCGTACGACCTTCCTCTCGGAGGTGGTCGAGGGCCTTGGTCTCGACAACGTGGTGGTACGCCGGGACCGTGCCGACGCTCTGCACGGTCAGGAGACGTTCGACGTCGTGACTGCACGCGCGGTGGCGCCGCTGGAGCGGCTGCTCGGATGGTGCATGCCCCTGGTGGCGCCCGACGGCGCCCTGGTCGCGATGAAGGGGTCGGCCGCTGCGGACGAGATCGTCGCGGCGAAGCCCGTGTTGACCCGGATGGGCTGTGGACAACCGACGATCGAGGTGTACGGCGAGGAGCTGGCGCGGGAAGATCCGGCGGTGGAACCGATCCGGGTCGTGCGGGTTACCTGGGCAGATCCGGCCCGAGTATCGTTGCCGGCTTCTGGGGGTCGCGACGGCACGGGCAGTTCCGGAACGGGTCGTTCCGGCACGGGGCAGGGCGCGCGCCGACGGGGTGCGGGCGGCGCCGACAGCGGGCGGCGAAAGACGAGGAGGCACGGATGACCGAGCGTGACGGCGGGTTTTCCACCGGTCCGGAGGCGGACGCTGAGCGTGGGCATCCACAGACGGGCGCTAGTTATCCACAGGAAGCACCCTCCGGAGTCGCGGCGGACGTTTCACGTGAAACAGGGCTCGCGGTGAAGACCGCCGGCGACCTCGCGGCGTACTCCCCCGACTTCAGCGACGACCACACGCCGCTCGCCCGCGCCGCCCAGCAGAGTGTTTTCGTCCGCCAGGGGATCAGCAACCAGCCTGCATCGCCACGGCCGCGGGAGACCCGCATCTTCGTGGTCGCGAACCAGAAGGGCGGCGTCGGCAAGACCACGTCGACGGTGAACCTCGCGGCAGCGCTCGGCCAGCTGGGCCAACGGGTGCTGGTCATCGACCTCGACCCGCAGGGCAACGCCTCGACCGCGCTCAACATCGATCACCAGCGGGGTGTCCCGTCGACGTACGACCTGCTGGTCGAGGGCGCGGCCCTCGCCGATGTCGTCAGCCCGTGCCCCGACGCCCCGGGCGTCTTCGTCGTCCCCGCGACGATCGACCTGGCCGGTGCCGAGATCGAGCTCGTCAGCGTCGTCGCGCGGGAGGGCCGGCTGAAGAAGGCGCTCCTTGCGAACCCGCAGGTCGGCACCGCGGAGAGCGCCGGCGAGGACCGGTTCGACTACGTCCTCGTCGACTGCCCACCGTCGCTCGGCCTGCTGACCCTCAACGCGCTGGTCGCGGGCGCGGAGATGCTCATCCCGATCCAGGCGGAGTACTACGCCCTGGAGGGGCTCGGCCAGCTGCTCTCCACGGTGGACATGGTCCGCGCCCACCTCAACCCTGATCTGGCTGTCTCGACGATCCTGATGACGATGTACGACGGCCGCACGCGGCTTGCCGCGGGAGTTGCCGCCGAGGTCCGCGACCACTTCGGCTCACAGGTGCTCAGGACCAACATCCCGCGCTCGGTGCGGGTCTCCGAGGCCCCGTCCTACGGCCAGACGGTGATGACCTACGATCCGGGGTCGCCGGGCGCGCTGAGCTATCTCGAAGCCGCGCGCGAGATCGCGACCAGAGGAGCCTGACGTGAGTGGAAGCTCGTCCCGACGAGGTCTGGGCCGCGGCCTCGGCTCACTGATCCCCACCGCTCCCCCGGCCCCGCCGACGTCTCCGGACACCGCGGAGGAGGTCGACGGCACCCGTTCCGGCGTCGACGGATCGTCCGTCGCCTTCCGACGACCGCTCCCCCGGCGCGGAGGGGGCCGATGCGGCGACTTCCCACAGCGGGGGGACGGCCCACAGCGACGGTACGGCGCCCGCAGGCTCCCCGGCGCAGACCGCTACCACGCAGCCGGCCCCCACCCCGACGCCCGCGCAGCCCGGCACCTCATCGACGGTGCCGCAGACGGCTACCGGCGCATCCGGCGACGGATCCACCGACGGAATTACCGCGGGGACCACCGACGGCACCTCCGGCCTGGTCAGCGTCGACGGCGCCTACTTCGCCGAGCTCGACCCGGCGTCGATCCAGCCCAACCACGCACAACCACGCCAGGTGTTCGACGAGGACGCGATGGCCGAGCTCGTCCACTCGGTGCGCGAGATCGGCCTGCTGCAGCCGATCGTCGTCCGCCCCCTCGGTGACGACTCCTTCGAGCTGATCATGGGCGAGCGCCGTTGGCGGGCCGCCCAGGACGCCGGTCTCGAGCGGATCCCGGCGATCGTGCGGGAGACCGACGACAGCGACATGCTCCGCGACGCGCTGCTGGAGAACCTGCACCGCGCCCAGCTCAACCCGCTCGAGGAGGCCGCGGCCTACAACCAGCTCCTCGAGGACTTCGGCTGCACGCACGACGAGCTCGCCCAGCGGATCGGGCGTTCCCGTCCGCAGATCTCCAACACGCTACGCCTGCTCAAGCTCGGTCCGGCGGTCCAGCGCCGTGTCGCAGCCGGCGTCCTGTCCGCCGGACACGCCCGAGCGCTGCTCGCAGTCGACGACGGCGAGATCCAGGACCGGCTCGCCCAGCGCGTGGTCGCCGAGGGCATCAGCGTCCGCGGACTCGAGGAGATCGTGTCCGTGGGCGACCTCACCAGCCCCACTCGCACCACTCGTCGCAAGCCGGTCGCCCCCGGGCTCACCGAGCTGTCCGACCGGCTGGCCGACCGGCTCGAGACCCGGGTCAAGATCGACCTCGGTCAGCGCAAGGGCAAGGTCACCATCGAGTTCGCGAACCTGGGGGACCTGCAGCGGATCGTCGACCTGGTCGACCCACGGAACCGCACCGACCGGGCGATCTGACCGAGAGGGGCGCGCCGGTGCCAGACTTGATCAGCCCCCACCAATAGTCGACAAAGCAACAAGCCGACTCATCGACAAGTCACTTTGTCGCCGAACGAGCCTTCCGGGCGGCTTCCCGCCGCCGACGCGCCCGCTCGGCCAGCTCCTCCTTGTCGAGCCGGGCGGCCTCCTCGGGCGTGGGTGCCGAACCGCCGAACCGGACCGGAATCCACCAGGATCCGGGCTGCTTCTCGTCCTCGGGGTACTCGGCGATGACCTCGTCGAGCATCGCCGCCATCCGTTGCCGCAGCTCCTCGGTCTCGGCGATCGGGTCCTCACCCGTGGGGTGCATCGGCTCACCGACCTTGACCGCGATCGTCTTCCGCTTGCGTGAGAAGTCCTGGGGGTGGTCCTTGGTCTTCAGCCGGTGCGCGCCCCACACGATGACCGGGATCAGCGGGACGCCCGCGTCGGCGGCGATCCGCACGGCCCCGGTCTTGAGCTCCTTGATCTCGAACGACCGGGAGATCGTGGCCTCGGGGTAGATCCCGACCACCTCACCCGCCTCGAGGAAGGCCTGCGCGTCCTCCATCGACTGCAGGCCGGCGGAGCGGTCGACGCGGATGTGGTGGAAGCTGCGGAGCAGGTGGCCGAGACCTGGCTTGTCCATGGCCTCCTTCTTGATCATGAACCGCACCAGCCGCTTGGAGGGGTGGGCGCCGAGGCCGGCGTAGATGAAGTCGACGTACCCGGTGTGGTTGATCGCCAGCAGCGCACCGCCCTTGCGGGGCACGTTGTCCGTGCCGCTCAGCTGGAACCGCTGCCCCAGCAGCCGGAAGGCGACCTTCGCGGTCACGATCACGGGCGGGTAGGTGATGTCGAGCATCCGGCGCGCTCCTCGGCAGGGGTACGACGCCGCGGGCCGACGTCGTGTCGGCGACCAGTGTGTCAGCGACGTGTCGCGAGGAAGTCGGCGATCCGCCCGATGGCCTCCTCCAGCACGTCCACGTCGGGGAGCGTGACCAGCCGGAAATGGTCGGGGGCCGGCCAGTTGAAGCCGCTGCCGTGGGTGACCAGGATCTTCTTCGCGCGCAGCAGCTCGATCACGAACTGCTCGTCGTCGTCGATCCGGTAGACCTCGGGATCGAGCCGGGGGAAGCAGTAGAGCGCACCGCGCGGCCGGACCGAGGACACCCCCGGGATCTCGTTGAGCAGCCGGTCGGCGAGCATCGCCTGCTCGTAGAACCGACCGCCGGGCACGATGAGCTCCTCGATCGACTGGTAGCCGCCGAGCGCGGTCTGGATGGCGTGCTGGGCCGGCACGTTGGCGCACATCCGCATGTTGGCGACCAGGGTGAGGCCCTCGAGGAACTCCTCGGCGATCTCCGTCGGACCGGAGATCATCACCCAGCCGGCGCGGTAGCCGCAGACCCGGTAGGCCTTCGACAGTCCGCTGAAGGTCAGGCACAGCACGTCGCTGCCGGCCGCCGCGGCCGCGTGGTGGTGCACGGCGTCGTCGAACAGGATCTTCTCGTAGATCTCGTCGGCGAAGACGACGAGGTCGTGGCGGCGCGCGATGTCGACCAGCGCCGCCACCATCTCCCGGCTGTAGACCGCACCGGTGGGGTTGTTGGGGTTGATGATGACCAGCGCGTGGGTGTTCTCGGTGATCTTGGACTCGATGTCCTCGAGGTCCGGCATCCAGCCGTTGTCCTCGTCGCACCGGTAGTGCACGGGGGTGCCGCCGGACAGGGTGACCGCGCCCGTCCACAGCGGGTAGTCCGGCGCCGGGACCAGGATCTCGTTGCCGTCGTCGACGAACGCCTGCAGCACCATCGAGATCAGCTCGGAGACGCCGTTGCCGATGAAGACGTCCTCCACCTCGGTGTCGCGCAGCCCGCGGGACTGGTAGTACTGCGCGACCGCGGTCCGCGCGGAGTAGATCCCCTGCGAGTCGCTGTAGCCCTGCGAGTTCGGCAGGTGGTGCATCACGTCGGCCAGGATCGCCTCGGGCGCCTCGAAGCCGAACGGCGCCGGGTTGCCGATGTTGAGCTTGAGGATCCGGTGGCCCTCGGCCTCGAGCCGCTGTGCCTCGACGAGGATCGGCCCCCGCACGTCGTACCGGACGTTGCGCAGCTTCTGGCTCTGGCGGATCTTCCTCACCGGCCCATACTGGCAGGAGCAGGTCTGCCCCAGGAAACCGATACCGAGGGGAGCGAGCCGTGTCCCGCACCACCGTCCCACTGACCCTGGACCGGATCGACGCGCTCGACGCCCTCGGAGTGCCGTGCCGGACCTGCCTGTTCTGGGAGCTCGACCCCGTGCGCCGGGCGCGGGTACGCCGCGAGGAGCGCGCCCAGGTGAAGGAGGACTGGATCTCCGAGGTGCTCCGCGACTGGGGCTCCTGCGGGCGGGTCGCGCTGGTCGACGGCATCCCCGTCGGCTACCTGACCTACGCGCCGGCGGCGTACGTCCCCGGCGCCGCGATGTTCCCCACCGCCCCCGTCTCCCCGGACGCGGTGCTGATGACCACCGCCTTCGTCGCCAAGGAGTACGGCGCCGCCGGCATCGGCCGGATCCTGGTGCAGGGGATGGCGCGTGACCTGGTCGGTCGCGAGGACGTCCGGGCGGTCGAGGCGTTCGCGAGCACCCGGCCCGGCCTGACCGACGCCGGCTGCCTGGTGCCCGCCGAGTTCCTCGCCCGGGTCGGCTTCAAGACCCATCGGGCGCACCCGCTCACCCCCCGGATGCGGATGGAGCTGCGTTCGCTGGTGACCTGGCGCGACGAGGTCGAGGCCGCCCTGGAGAAGCTCGTCGGCGTCGTACGCCACCGGGGGCGGCCCACTCCCGCCCACCGCGAGGGCCCGCCGGGCTGACCGACGGGTCAGGGCAGGGGACCGGTGTCCCGCGGTGCCGAGGCCCGGCGGTCGCGAAAATCTGCGCCACGCACGGCGTCAGTGGTCTGGCGCCGCGGTGGTTTCGCGCCGCGCGTGTCTTTCGATGATGCTCCCGGCGGGCCTCGTCCCCGCGTGCCCCCGGGCGTGACCGCCTAGGTCGCGCAGCACGGGCGTGTGGTGCCGGTGGAGAGCGAGTTAGGGTCATCCGACGAGGGTGGGGCCGGCTTCGATGGCCTCGAGGCGTTCGGGCTCGCCCTCGATGGTGACCGAGCCGGGTACGGGCGCCCACGCTCCGCCGTCGACGCGGTAGTCGGCGATGTAGGTGGTGTCGAGGCGGGGCCAGTAGGTGGCCTTGCGGAGGTAGTTGTGGGTGATCTGCAGCTTCGGGTACGGCGCGCCGGGCTTGCTGGTGGTGAGGTTGTCGCCGTCGTCGAAGTGCCACAGGTAGGAGTGGACGGTGATCCGCAGGTCGACCTGGTGGCCGAGCAGCGTGACCGACCGGAACAGGGTTTCCTGCTCGGTGTAGAAGTTGGTCTCGAAGTTGACCAGGGTCTTGCCGTCGGGGGGCTGGATGATCAGCTCGGACGCGGGCAGCGGGATCCGCTGGAAGGCGTTCGCGACGACCGAGGTGGTGAGTCCACGCACGTCCGGTGCGTCCTCCAGGCATCCGATCCACTCGTAGAGGATCCGGCCGTCAGGTGCCTCGAACCAGATTCGGACCTGCGGTCCCTCCCCGTCGGGGCAACCGACGCACGCGTTCGCGTTGCACATGTCTTCCTGGTGCCAGGTCCCCGGCTCATCGGTTGGCGGCGTCTCTTTGTCGTCTGTTGGCGGTGGCGGGCACCTCTGCGAGTCCTTGACGCCGACTCGGTACGCCGTTCCGCCGCCGCCGACATCTGTGTTCGTACGCGAGTTGCAGGTGGCGATCGCGAGCGGCATCTGACCCGGCGCGACAACGGTGCAGCACGCCAGCATGACCGAAAGGACAAGCAGTCGAGCGATCATGACGTCGCCGACAATTGGTCAACGCGCCACGCCTCATGCGTGAAGATGATCGTGAGGTCCCACTTCTCGGAGATCGGGGGGACTCGTTGGGTCTTCTTGCCGGGAACGTGGATCACCTGCCGTGAACTGCGCGTGGTCACGAGTGCGTTGTAGACCGGTGTCTTGCTCGAGGTGGGATATTTGTGAAGTGTAAGTTCAGTGACGCGGTAGGGATCAGCGACGATCGTCCCGTCCCTACGGTAGATCTCGCTGATGAAGGCGGCCCCTCCGTCGCAGCCCGAGCAGTCCGGGCCTCCAAGACGTTCGAGTTGCATCACGTCGCCGGTGGACTGCGCATAGCTGACGAGCCCCCAGTAGTACTCAACGAATGCTTCGGCGCCGGCCTTGGTCGGCTTCGTCGCAGCCGCCGGAAGCGTGGGCTCGGTGGGCACCGACGGCTCGTCGGTCGGCTCGCTGGTTGCGCCGGACCCCGCGGAGTCCGAGGGAATCATGCTCGGCTCGGGGCCGGGGCTGGATTCCGGCTCGTTCTCGCATGCGCCGAGCGTGAGCGCAGCGGCGAGCACGACACCGGCACAGAGAATGCGGCGCATGGGCAGTCCTCCCGAGATCGAGCATCCACGGTCGGACGGTCCGCGGCGTGCCTGGACGCTACCTCCGACCGCGCGAACCGACCAGCCCCGCGCGCGAGGCTGTGGACAACCGACCCTCCCTTGCAAGACGCATCGGCGGGTTGTGAGTAGATGCTTGGTTCAGCCGCGCTGGCTAGAGCATCTGCTCACTCTGATCCCGCCCGCTGCGACGGGATCTGGCGCGGCAAGGGAACCCTGGCCGCATCGAGCACCGTCTCCAGAACGGGTCGTGATGAAGCGAGGTCGACATGAACCACCGACCAGGAGTGCGCACCGCCGCGGTCGCCGCGGTCTCACTTCTCGTGTGCGGTTGCACTGCCGCCACGGAGATCGATCCCTTGACAACTGCCGCTGGTGAGGATGCCCCAGCAGCAATCGTCGACAGGGGGAGTCTCCACGAGCTCCTCGGACAGGGGCAGCTTCGGTATATGCACGTGGGGAACCCCAGCGACCTGGCCGAGCTGGAGCCGATCGACCTGGCGCTCGTCGGAGAGGTCGAGGGGTACGAACCCGGTCCGGACATGTTCCCCGAGGACCGCTCCGACAAGACGGTCATCATGCGGGTCGCGCCCACCGACGTCTTCGACGGAGCCGTCGACGGCGACGGCGTGGTCCGGGTCATGCTGACCGTCGCGTTCGAGCTGTCGCTGGAGGAGCTCGAGTCGGCGCTTCCGCACGCAAGCCCGACCGTGCTCTACCTGAACACCGTCGTCAGCCTGCCTCCGTCATGGGAGGAGACCCTCTGGGTTCCGGTGACGCCGCAGGGATTCATCACCGAGGACCAGCAAGGATCCATCTTCCCGCTCGACCCAACGCTCGACGCTGCCGAGCCGCTCGCGCAGCAGGTCCCGGCAGGCACGACCTTGCCCTGATCAGCTGGACGGGCACCACCTCGGCCTCGGCGCCGCGGGACACCCGGGCGTGACAGTCCTAAGTCGCGGAGCACCGGCGTGTGGTGCCGGTGCGCGGCGAGTTAGGGGTACATCTGACGAGGACGGGGCCGGCCGAGCGGGACCCCGGGGAACGACCTGCGCCCGCCGCGTCACGAGGACGGGGCGGGCGCAGGTGACGTGCAGGGATCTCTCAGCCGATGAACTCGGCCAGGTCGTTGAGGAGCGCAGCCTTCGGCTTGGCGCCGACGATGCTCTTCACGACCTCACCGTTCTGGTAGACGTTGATGGTCGGGATGCCCGTGACGCGGTACGACGCCGGGGTGACCGGGTTCTCGTCGACGTTCATCTTCAAGAACGTGATCTTGTCGCCGTGGGCGGCGTTGATCTCGTCGAGGATCGGGGCGACCTGGCGGCACGGTCCGCACCACTCGGCCCAGAAGTCGACGAGGACCGGCTTGTCGGACTTGAGGACCTCGGCCTCGAACTCGGCGTCGGTCACGGCGGCGATGTTGCCCACGGCGTGTTTCCCTTCTTCGTGGGCCGGTGGCCCGGTTGTGGATCTTGCGGTCTGGTGCGGTGCGGTGCTGCTCAGGTGTCTCGGGTCAACAGTGCCCGATGGGGCGTTGTTCCCGGCTCAGGCGGACGGGGCGGCGGCCAGGTGGGCGATCTCGGCGAGGTACTTCTCCGCGTCGAGAGCCGCCGCGCAGCCGGTGCCGGCGGCGGTGACCGCCTGCTGGTAGCGACGGTCGACCAGGTCACCGCCGGCGAAGACGCCCTCGAGGTTCGTCGCCGTGGTGCCCGGCTGGACCAGGACGTAGCCGTCGGGGTCGAGGTCGACCTGGCCCTTGACGAGGTCGGAGCGCGGGTCGTGGCCGATCGCGATGAACAGGCCGGTGGCGGGCAGGTCGCGGGTCTCGCCGGTGACGGTGTCGCGCAGGGTGAGCGACTCCAGGCTCTCCTCGCCGTTGATCGCGGCCACCTCGGAGTTCCAGATCATCTCGAGCTTGGGGTCGGCGAACGCGCGCTCCTGCATGATCTTGGAGGCGCGGAGCTCGTCGCGGCGGTGGATGAGGGACACCTTCGAGCCGAAGCGGGTCAGGAAGGTCGCCTCCTCGATGGCGGAGTCGCCGCCGCCGACCACCACGATGTGCTGGTCGCGGAAGAAGAACCCGTCGCAGGTCGCGCAGTAGGACACGCCGCGACCCGAGAGGCGCTCCTCGTCGGGCAGGCCGAGCTTGCGGTAGGCCGAGCCCATCGCGAGCACCACGGACCGCGCGGTGTAGGTGTCGGTGGCGGTGCGGACGACCTTGACGTCACCGGACAGGTCGACCTCGACGACGTCGTCGGCGATCAGCTCGGCGCCGAACCGCTCGGCCTGGGCCCGCATCTCGTCCATCAGCGCCGGGCCCATGATGCCGTCGCGGAAGCCGGGGTAGTTCTCGACCTCCGTCGTGGTCATCAGGGCACCGCCGGCGGTCACCGACCCCTCGAAGACCAGGGGCTGGAGGTTGGCGCGCGCGGAGTAGACGGCCGCGGTGTAGCCGGCCGGGCCGGAGCCGATGACGATGACGTTGCGCGGCTCGCCGGCGGGCGCGCTGGTGGTGTCGGGCATGTGGTGGACTCCTCGGGCGGGTGTGCCTGGTCAGAACCCGATGGTAGGCGGCGTCATTCCCCGATGGGGAGCGTGGTCGACCGGAGCACCTCGCCGGTGCCGCACTGCAGGATCTCGGCGACCTGGCTGTCGCCCATGGGCGGGCGGAACACCAGGAGTGCGTTGCGGCCGTCGTACTCGACGCCGACGAGGAGTCCGCGCCCCCGGGCGACGGGCTTGCACCGGAAGTCGGACGGGAGCCGGACCGTGAGCGCGGCGTAGCTCCCGCTCTCCGGGTCGGGGAGCTCCGCGCGGCGTACGCGCCTGACGTCGGCGAGCAGGCGGTCCGGGCGGATCACCGCGACGGTTTCGTCGACGGGGGTGCCGGGGACCGCGCCACCGCCGTCGACGACGCCGCCGTCACCGGGCTCCTGGTCCTCGGCCTCCGCCTTGTCGGCGCCGGTGGAGAGCTGGTCGTCGCCGCTGCGCGCGACCGAGGGGCGGTCGGCCTCGGCCCCCGAGTCGGCGGCGGGACGGGCGTCCTGGTCGGCGGTGACCTGGCCGAGGACCAGACCGCCGGTGATGACGGCGGCGGCGGCGCCGAGCAGCAGGCCGGCACGGAGCCGGCGCCGCGGCGTGAGGGGGACGACGCCGTCGGGCAGCGCCTCCGGCTCCGGCGAGGGTACGGCGCCCGCCCGCTCCTCGACGAGCCCCGCGAGCGTGGCGTCGAGCCGGGTGGCCACGTCGTCCGGCACCGGCCCGGTCTCCCGCGCCCCGGCCAGCAGCCGCCGGACAGCGGCCTCCTCGGCGGGCGTCGCGCGCCAGACCGGCTGGTCGGGCTCGTCGGTGGGGGTGGTCATGGTGCCTTCCTGGCGGTGCGGTGTCGTCGCGTGCTGTGCGGGGGTCTGGTGGGGCGGACGTGGTCAGCGGGTGGGTGGCGCTCGCGGACCGGTCCCCGATCCGACGTCCGGTGGTGGCGGTGGGTTCCCCGGTGCAGGTGTGACATCGCCCTCGTCGGGGGCGGCGAGCAGGGGCCGGAGCACGTCGGCGAGCCGCGCCCGGGCCCGGGAGCAGCGCGACTTCACGGTGCCCTCCGCGCAGTCGAGGATCTGCGCTGCCTCGGCCACGGAGTACCCCTCCATGTCGACGAGTACGACGGCCGCGCGCTGCTCGGCGGAGAGCACCGACAGCGCGTCGAGCACCTGCCGCCGCTGCTCCGCGCGCAGGCTGTGCTCGACCGGGTCGAGCACCTCGTCGGTGGCCGAGACGAGCGACCCGCGGCCGGCGTCGTCGAGGTCGTCGGGGAGGGGGTCGGCGCGGCGTACCTTCAGCGCGCGGAGCCGGTCGAGGCACGCGTTGACCACGACCCGGTGCAGCCAGGTGGTGACCGCCGCGTCGCCGCGGTAGGAGCCGGCGCGGCGGAACGCCGCGATCATGCCGTCCTGGAGGCCGTCCGCCGCGGTCTCGGGGTCGCCGGTCGTGCGCAGGGCGACGGCCCACAGCCGGTCGCGGTGCCGGGCGAAGAGGACCCCGAAGGCACGGTCGTCGCCGGCGACGTGGGCCGCGAGCAGCTCGGGGTCGGTACGCGGGTCGTCCGTGGCGCTCACCTCCGGGGCGCGCCCGTTGCCGGACCCGACCTCGTCGCCGACGCCGGCGCGCGCCGGCCGGCCGACGCCGTCCGGGGCGTCGCGACCAAGACGCTCACTGACCACGGACCACCACCTCTGCCAGCTCCGCACGGTAGCCGCCGTCGATCTGGGGCAGCGAGACCACCCAGACCAGGACGTAGCGGCCGTCCGCCGGCTCCTCCGGCTCGAGGGTGGCGCGGGTGCCGGTCGCTGTCGCCTCCGCGAGCGGCTCACCGGTCGGCTCGCCCGTCGGAGCGGTGTCGGAGACGAAGAGCTGGACGGTGGTGGGCGCGCCGACGAGGGTCACCTCGACGTCGGAGACCCGGCGCTCCTCGCCGAGGTCGACGAGGATCCCGATGCCCGACTTGAGGCCGTTGGGACCGAACTGGTCGTTGTAGGTGAGCGTGTTCCACGCCGAGGTGGTGTCGCCGTCGACGACGTTGGACGCTTCCTCGGGGTTCTCGCCGTCGCCGCCGCCGAGCGGGTCGAAGTCGGTGGCGGTGAGCCCGGACAGCTGGGTCGCCTCCGGCTCGGCAGGGGTGCTGCTGGTCGGGGTGTCGTCATCCGGCTCGACGGGCTGCCCGAGCGGGGTGCGGCCGCGGCCCAGGTTGAACGCGACGACGACCGCCACGAGCAGGAGGAGCGCGGTGGCGAGGCCCATCGCCAGCCGCAGCCAGTTGCGGCCGGGCACGGGCTCGGCGACCGGGATCTCACCGGTGATCGGGTCGGGCTGCGCGCCGCCGTTCCACGGCCAGAACCCGGCCGCGCCGGTCGCGCCGGACCTCCCGGACCGGCCGGGCTCACCGGTGCCGGACGGGCCCACCTGCGGCGGGGGCGGGGTGGGCCGCTTCGGCACGTCGGTCCGCGGGCGGCGTACGGGCTCGCCGGCGGGGGGATCGGGTGCGAACAGCGGGCGCTCCGGAACCTCCTCGAACGGTGGCGGCGGTGGCGGCGGCGTACTCCGGGCGCGAAGCCAGGCCACGTCGTCCCTGTCGTCGCCGAAGACCGGCATCCCGGCCTCGGTCGGGAGGTCGGTCACGCTCGGGATCGGCGGGTCGTCGTCCGTCGGGGGGATCGCGTCGGTCGCGACCGGCCCGTCCGTCGTGTCCGCGGTGTCCGTCGTGTCCGTCGTTGCGCTGGGCAGGAGGTGCTGCGGCATCTGCTGGGTCGCGGCCTCCGCCTCCGGTTCCGCCTCTGGTTCCGCCTCCGGCGCACCAGCGGTCGCCGAGATGGCGGACCCGGCCGCGGCCCGGGCGCCGGGAGCCTCGGCACGCGGGCGTACGACGTCCCGCTCGTTCGGCAGCGGATCGGGAACCGACGGCAGCACCAGCGGCTTGACCTCGTTGAACTGGGGGATCGACGCTGCGAGCGCCTCGGGCAGCCCGATCGGGTCGCCGAGGAAGTCGAGCAGCCGGGAGGCGATGCCGGACGCCGTACCGATGTCGGGCTCGTCGATCGCGTGCCGCCGCAGCCGCGACGAGGTGTCGGTCGTGATCTCGCGCCAGATGTGGTCGAGCGGGCGCGGCACGCCTGCGCGCACCCGGCGGGGGGCGAGCACCGAGCCGTGGTCGTGGGGGGCGCCGGGGACGATCGAGTCGGAGGGGCCGGGCCAGGTGCCGGTGAGTCCGCAGTAGAGGATCCCGGCGAGGTCGGCGCAGTCGGTCTCCTGGTCGCGCTCGGCGATGCCGTGCAGGGCGGCGTCGACGCAGAGCCCGATCAGGCGGACCGATCCGTGCCGGTCGATGAGGACGTTCTCGGGGTTGAGCCGGCCGTGCGCCACCCCGGCGGCGTGAGCGGTCGCGATCGCCGCGGCCACGTCGGCGGTCAGCCAGGAGGCGCGCCGCGGGCCGAGCGGCCCGGCCTGGGTGACCAGGATGTCGAGGGAGGTGCCGGTGCCCCACTCGTTGACGACGAAGCAGATCCCGTTGTGCGCCTCGGCGTCGAGGACGCGCAGGATCCGGGAGTCGAGCACCCTCGCGGACTCGCGGGCCGCCTCGATCAGGCCGGGCGCGCGGGGATCCTCCTCGGCGATGACGTGCAGCGCGACGTTGCGCTCGAGCACCCGGTCGTGCGCGCGCCAGAACCGGCCGCCGCCGCTCTCGCTGAGCAGGTCGACCAGTCGGTAGCGTCCCGCCAGCACGTCACCCGAGTGAGTCGACGTCGCCACCGCACTTTCCTCCCTGCTCGCCCGAGGGTCATCGTAGGGGGCGACGGTGACGCCGGTGGCGCGGGACCGCGATCGGCGGAGCCGGCGTCTGTGCTCCCCCGGGTTCGGTCCGCCTCGGCCGTCGGCTCGCGCTGTTGCCCGCCGCCGGGCATCTCGACCATCATCGGGCGATGGGCCGCGACGCGCAGGACGAAGCGCCGATCGGATGGATCCGCGAGATCGTCCTGAACGCCGCCGATCCGGCTGCGCTCGCGGCGTTCTGGTCCGACCTGCTGGGCGGGTGGGGGAGCGGTGGTCGCCGCGTCCCGACGAGCACGGTCGGGCAGTGCAGTGGCGGGTCTGCCGTGACCCGGCCGGTCATGAGTTCTGCCTGGTCCTGCGCTGAGGACGCGTCGCCACGTCCTGTGCGGCTGGGAGCCCTGTTCGCCACTCGGGTGCATGGGTCACCTGACCCATGCACCCGAGCGGGCCGACGAACCCATCCCACTGCCACCACCCCTCACGCGCGAGCCGAGCTAGCGGCGGCGTACCCGTCCCAGGACGGACTCGAGGACCGCGGTGACCTCGCGCAGCCCCACGACCTTGGCGAGCACGACGAACGCGGCGCCGTCGACCAGCGTGAGCAGGAGCCCCTCCAGCACCGCGAGCGGCCAGGCGCCGCTGCCGGGCAGCGCCGCGCGCAGAGCGTCGACCGGCCAGGTGGCGAGCACCGCCACCGCGGTGGCGCCGCCGGCCGCGAGGAGCAGCCGCGTCAGGAAGCCCAGCGACCCGCGGATCGCCGCGGGTCCGAGCCGCCGGGTCAGCAGCCCGAACGAGAGGACCGTGCCGACGGCGTACGCCGCGGTGTAGGCGAGGACCAGCATCGGGGCGGTGCGCTCGGGCGACGTACGGCCGACGAGGACGACCGCCACCGCGACGTTGACCGCCGCGATCACGCACTGCACGAGGAAGACGGTGCGGTTCTGCTCGAGCGCGTAGAACGCGCGCAGGGTGAGGTAGTGGACGGTGAAGAACACCAGACCGCCGCCGAAGACGGCCATCGTCGACGCGAACCGCGGGTAGAGGTCCGAGGTGGCACCGTGCCCCCAGATCACCTGCGCGAGCGGGAGCGCGATGACGGGCAGCAGTGCCGCGAAGGGTACGGCGACGGCCAGCGCGGTGCGGATCGTGTCGGTGAGGGTGCGTCCGAGCGCGGGCAGGTCGTCGGCCGCGGCGTGCCGGGAGAGGCGCGGCAGGATCGCGGTGGCCAGCGAGACGGTGATGATCGAGTGCGGCACCATCACGGTCAGCAGCGCGCTGGAGTAGACGAAGATGCCGGTGCCCTCGTCGCTCTGCGCCGTGCCGCCGGACGCGAGCCGGACCACCACGACGTAGGCGGCCTGGTTGACGAGCACGAACAGCACGGTCCAGATGCCGAGCCGCAGCGTGGTGCCGAGGCCGGTGCCGCGGAAGTCGAACCGCGGCCGGATCCGCACCCCGGCCGAGCGCAGGTAGGGGACCAGGATGATCAGCTGGGCGGCGATGCCGAGCGTCGAGCCGATGCCGAGCAGGGCCTCCTGCGACGGCGTGAACGCGCTGTTCTGCTCGGTGGGGGAGGCCGGCCCGAACGCGAACAGGTAGACCACCAGCACGCCGACGGCGATCACGTTGTTGGCGATCGGCGCCCACATCATCGGGCCGAACCGCCCGCGCGCGTTGAGGATCTGCCCGACGAGCACGAACATGCCGTAGAAGAAGACCTGCGGCAGGCAGTAGCGGGCGAAGTCGACGGCCGACTGACGCTCCTCGGCGAGCGCCGGCTCGCCGTACCTGCTGTCGAGGAGCAGTGACATCACCCACGGGGCCGCGAGGACCAGCAGCACCGTGACGGTGGCGAGGAAGAGCACGGCGAGGGTGAGGATGCGGTCGACGTACGCCGCACCGCCGTCGGCGTCGCCCTTCATCGCCCGGACCAGCTGCGGCACCAGCACCGCGTTGAAGACACCGCCGGCCACCAGGATGTAGAGCATGTTGGGGACGGTGTTGGCGATGGTGAAGACGTCGGCCTGCAGCGAGGCGCCCAGCGCCGCGGCCAGCATCGTCGAACGGATGAAGCCGCTGAACCGCGACACGACCGTCCCGGCCGCCATCACCGCGCTGTTGGCCAGGATCTTGCGCTGCTCGGCCCCGGCCTCGGTCACGGGGTCGATCCGGTCTTCTCGGCGGCCACGTCGGACCCCTCGGGCTCGGGTACGGCGCCCGCGGGCCCGTCGCCGGGCGCGTCACCACCCTCGTCGGGGTCCCCACCGTCCCCGCCGTCGGGCTCCTGCCGCCGGAACCGCCGGTAGAGCCGGATCGCGATCGCGACGAACAGCACGCCCACGCCGGTGCCGATGATCAGCCAGATCACCGTGCCGACCTGGCCGGACCGGACGGGGATCTGGGCGGTGGCGCCGAGCGGGGTGCCGTCGACGTCGGTGAGCACGAGCCGCACGTTGTGCACGCCGGGACGGTTCGTCTGGGCGTCGAGCACGACGGTGGTGCGGCTCTCCGGTCCCAGCACGACGGGGTCGCCGGAGTTGACGATCGCGCCGCGGTCGGTGGTGGCCTCGATCCGCACGGTCACGGGCTCGGTGAGCGGGTTGGTGACCGTCACCGAGAAGCTGCCCATCGCACTGGACAGGGTGACCCCTGGCGGCGCGCTGATCCCGATCGCGCGCTGCCGGCGCTCGATCCACGCCCGTGAGCGGGCGAGCACCTCGACGCCGACCGTCGGGTCGGCCCGCACGGAGTAGGACACGCCGCTGAGGCCCTCCTGGGTGACCTGGTCGGCGATCGTGGTGTTCTCGGTGAGCAGGTTCTGGAAGGTGCGCCCGCTCTCCAGCAGCGCGTCGAGCTCGTTGAAGATCGTGGCATCGAGCTCGAAGTCCTCCTGGGACTCGGGGTAGGTGAGGTCGTCGGCGTCGACGGTGCGCCCGGTGTCGCCGACGGCGTCCTCGACGGTGGTGAGATCGATCCACGGCGCGTCCAGCCCGGTCCAGAACTGGTCGGCGCCCTCGGCGTCGAGCTCGGCCGGGAGCACGACGACGAGCGGTGCCCGGCGGCCGCCCTCGAGCATCCGGACCGCGGCCTCGCTGAGCAGCCGCTGGCGCAGCGCGACAGGGGACAGCCGCGGGTCCGGCCCGGGTCCGCCGGTCGAGGCGCCGTACGACGTCACGGCCACCGTGTGGTCGTCGATCTCGGCGACGCCCGGAGCGCCGGACGGGAACTCCTCGGCGCCGAACGCCCGGTCGCTCAGCAGCGCCAGCGCGTCGTCGTCGGCGACGTCGAAGCCGTTCGCGTCGAGGTAGCCGCTGGGCGAGGCGAGGGCCGGCGTGGTCGGGAATCCCCAGTCGGTCAGCACCGGGCTCTCCCGGCTGCGCGCGGTCTCGTAGAGCTCGGGCTCGTACTCGGCGGCGGCCGGGATGTCGAGGTCGCCGTAGGGAAGGGTGAGGACCTCCTCCGACTGCAGCTGACCGCGCAGGTCCTCGAGCCACTGCTCGGCGGCCGCCTGACCCGGACCCGGGCGGGGGAGGTCCTCGGCCTCCGGCGGCTCGGAGTCGTCCTCGCGTCGGCTCGCCGGAGGGGGTGACGGTCGCCCCGTCCTCCGGCGGCTCGGTCGTCGGTCCCACCGAGCGCGGCGGGTTGCCCCGGGCGAGGCGGCGGACCGAGTCGAGGACGGCAGGGTCGACCAGCCAGCTGACCGGGCGGCCGGTCGCCGCCGCGCCGAACGCCAGCGGCCGGCCCAGCGATCCGGACGAGGACAGGTCGCGCTCCCAGTCCTCCGGGCGGGAGACGGCCCCGGCCGCGGTGTGGGCGACCCGCTGCCGGATGGGTACGACGACCGCGGTCTTGACGGCGCCGCGGACCGACTGTGGCAGGTAGGGCAGGAAGGTGCGGGCCCGGCCGTCGGCGAACGTGTCGCGCGGGGTCTCCCGGCTCTCACCCGAGGCGTGCACGCCGAACCAGTAGACGCCGGGCTCGGACACGCCGAGCTCGCTGCGCTGCACCCGCAGGGAGTACGACGCCGACTCGCCCGGTCGCAGCACCCGGATGCTGTCGCTGACCGAGGTCAGCCGGTTGCCGACCAGCTGTCCCGGGTCGGTCTCGGCGGCCTCGGCCAACCCCTCGCGGCTGGTGATCGCCCCGGGGCAGCCGGGACAGCTGGCGCCGTTGACGAACGGGTAGAGCTGCACGTTGCGCCACGGGACCACGTCGTCGTTGGTGACCGTGCCCTCCACGACGACCGGCCCGCTCCGGGGGAGCACGCCCGGGGTGAGCGCATCGATGCTGATCCGCAGCGGGGCGTCGTACTCCTCGGGCTCGGCGGTGGTGGCGACGGTGGGCTCGGGGGTGGGCGCCCCGGCCGCGGGTACGACGCCGACGGCCGCCCCGACCGCGGCCGTCAGCCCGGCCGCCACTCCCGCGAGGGCACGCGGGACGGACGGACGGGGGGCCACCCTCCGAGGGTAGTGCGGGCGGTCGCCCCTCCCGTACGGGACCGGCCGCGAGTCGGCGGCGGACCTCGGCGGCTCGTAGACTCCGCGCCGTGCCCGACCGCGTGACGCCGACCCCGACCGAGTCCTCCGGGGCACCCGGCCCGACCGGCGAGCCGCTCCGGCTGGTCGACGTCCAGCAGGCCGTGACCGCCGAGCTCGACCGGATCGCTCCGGTGATCGACGAGCTCGGCGAGCGGTTCGCCGCCGCCGGGCACGAGCTCGCGCTGGTGGGCGGCCCGGTCCGGGACGCGATGCTCGGCCGCCGCTCGAACGACCTCGACCTCACCACGTCGGCCCGGCCCGAGGTCACCGAGAGGATCCTGCGCTCCTGGGGCGACGCCTGGTGGGACATGGGCCGCGACTTCGGCACGATCGGCTGCCGCAAGGGCGACTGGGTCGTCGAGGTGACGACCTACCGGTCCGAGGCCTACGACCCCGACTCCCGCAAGCCCGAGGTGAAGTACGGCGACACGCTGGCCGGCGACCTCGGCCGGCGTGACTTCACGGTCAACGCGATGGCGGTCCGCGTGCCCGGCCGGACGATCGAGGATCCCTTCGGCGGCGTGCTCGACCTGGCGCACCGCGTGCTCCGGACGCCCGGCCGTCCCGAGGACTCCTTCTCCGACGACCCGCTGCGGATGATGCGGGCGGCGCGGTTCGCCGCCCAGCTCGGGTTCACCGTCGACCCGGCGGTGGTCGCGGCGATGACCGACATGGCCGACCGGATCTCGATAGTGTCCGCGGAGCGGGTGCGCGACGAGCTCGTCAAGCTGGTGTGTGCGCCGTACCCCCGGCTGGGGCTGACGCTCCTCGTGGAGACCGGCCTGGCCGACCGGGTGCTGCCCGAGCTGCCGGCGCTGAAGCTGGAGCGCGACGAGCACCACCGGCACAAGGACGTCTACGAGCACACGCTGACCGTGCTCGAGCAGGCGATCGACCTCGAGTCGCGGCTCCGACAGCACAGCGGGGAGGGCCCTGACTTCATCTCGCGGTTCGCGGCGCTGATGCACGACGTCGGCAAGCCGCGGACACGGCGCTTCGTCGACGACGGGACGGTGACCTTCCACCACCACGACGTCGTCGGGGCCAAGATCACCCGCAAGCGGATGCAGGCGCTGCGGTTCTCCGGGGACCAGATCGACGCCGTGTCCCACCTCGTCGAGCTGCACCTGCGGTTCCACGGCTACGGCTCGGGGGAGTGGACCGACTCGGCCGTACGCCGCTACGTCCGCGACGCCGGCGACCAGCTCGAGCGGCTGCACGTGCTGACCCGGGCGGACTGCACCACGCGCAACAAGCGCAAGGCCGACCGGCTGCGTCGTACCTATGACGACCTGGAGGCGCGGATCGAGCGGCTGTCGCAGGAGGAGGAGCTGGCCTCGATCCGGCCCGACCTCGACGGCAACCAGATCATGGAGATCCTCGCGATCGCGCCGGGCCGCGAGGTGGGCGAGGCCTACAAGTTCCTGCTGGAGCAGCGGCTCGACAACGGCCCGATGTCCGAGGAGGACGCCGCGGCCGTGCTGCGGGAGTGGTGGGCGGCGCGCCAGGGCCTGACGGCCGGGCTCGCGACGTGCTACCGCAGTCGGATGACCGGTACGACGGCCGTCCTCTAAGTTGGCGCCCATGAGCAGCACCAACACGCCCGCCGCCACCCTGGAAGCCACGATCGACGTCGACGCCCCGCCGGAGTCGGTGTGGGCGATGGTGTCCGACCTGCCGCGGATGGCGTCGTGGAGCCCGCAGGTGGTCCGGACGATCGCGCGCGGCGGTCCCGGGGTCGGCACCAGGACCCTCAACATCAACCGCAGCGGCTGGAAGGTGTGGCCGACCCGATCGAAGGTGATCCGCTTCGAGGAGCCGCGGGAGATCGCCTTCCGGATCAAGGACAACCTCACGATCTGGTCCTACTCGCTCGAGCCGACCGGCTCCGGCACCCGGATCGTGCACCGCCGGGAGGCCCCCGACGGGCTCAGCTCCGTCTCCGCCGCCCTGCAGAAGGCCGTTCTCGGCGGTCTCGAGAAGTTCGACGAAGAGGTCCTCGACGGCATGCGGACCACCCTGCGGCGGATCAAGGCCGAGGCCGAGGGGTGACCGGACCCGACGACCCGGAGGGGCCGCAGGGGTCGGACGGACCGGACGGACCGGACGGGTCCGAGGAGCCTGACGAGCCCGACGAGGCCGACGAGGCCGACGAGGCGGCGGACGACGGCGACGCCGTACGACGACCCGCGCGGCCTGCCGCCGCCTCCGGGTCGGTCGCGGCGACGGTCGTCATCGTGCTGCTGCTCGCCGTCGTGGGCGGCGGCCTGCTGCTGCTCAAGAACACCGGCGACCAGCCGCCGGCCGCGGAGCCGACCCTGGGCGGCCAGACGACGGTGCCGTCCGAGCCGACCGAGGGCTTCACCCCGACCCGTGACGAGTCGCTGCCGCCGCTCCCCGAGGGCGTCCCGACCGAGCTGTGCCCCCGGCTGGCGCAGGCCGAGCCGCTGACCGCGCTCAGCTTCAACATCCACAGCGCCCTCGGACCGGGCGGCTTCAGCCTGCAGCGCATCGCCGACGAGATCACCTCCTGGAAGGCCGACATCGTCTTCCTCCAGGAGGTCGACTCCGGTCGCCCGCGCTCGGGCCGGATCGCCCAGGCCGAGTGGCTCGGCCGGGAGACCGGGATGCAGGCGGTGTACGCCGGCGTCGCCGCCACCGACGCCGGCGGCGGCCAGATCGGCAACGCGATCCTCTCCCGGTTCGAGGTCAAGGACTCCGCCTCGCTCGCGCTTCCCCAGGCCGGCGGCAAGTTCCCGCGCGGTGCGGTGCATGCCGTCCTCGACGTGTACGGCGCCGACGTCAGCGTCTACGGCACCCATTGGGACCACCGCACCAGCGGTGCGCGGGTCGCGCAGGCGCGCTACCTCGCCGACCGGATCCGGGACGACGACCTCCCCACCCTGATCGCCGGGGACTTCAACGCCGGGCCGACCTCAGCCCCGCTGCAGACGATCCGCTCCGCGGGCCTCGGCGACGTGTGGGCGGTCGGCGAGGGCTCCGGCGCGACCGTCCCCGCCGGCGCTCCCCGCGCCCGGATCGACTTCGTGCTCCACGACGGCTGGTTCAGCCCGCTCCAGGCGACGGTGCTCCGATCGGCCGTCTCCGACCACCGGGCGGTCTGGGCGCGGTTGGAGTTCCGCAAGGAGCTGCCGTGCATCAAGGTCGGCGACGGCGGCCGCTGAGGGGACGCCGTGCGAACGGATCGGGCGCCGGCGGAGCTGGAGGGCCCGGCGGGAGCATCGGCGGAGACACGCGCGGCGCGAAACCACCGCGGCGAACGACCGAAGACGCCGTGCGTGGCGCAGACGCTCTGCGACCGTAGGGCCCTCCGGCACAGCCGACACCCGACCCGACCAGCCCCGCGACCCGACCAGCCCGAGATAGCCCGGAGGCCGGCCCCCACAGGGGACCGGCCTCCGGATCGATCAGCTGGTCGAGCTCACTCCTCGCCGCGGATGAACGCCTCGACGCGGGCCCGGCCCTCGTCGTCGGGGAGCTGCACGGGCGGCGACTTCATGAGGTACGACGACGCGGAGATGATCGGGCCGCCGATGCCCCTGTCCTTGGCGATCTTCGCCGCGCGGAGCGCGTCGATGATGATGCCGGCGGAGTTGGGGGAGTCCCAGACCTCGAGCTTGTACTCGAGGTTGATGGGAGCGTCACCGAACGCACGACCCTCGAGCCGGACGTAGGCCCACTTGCGGTCGTCGAGCCACGCGACGTAGTCGGACGGACCGATGTGGACGTTGCGGTCGTGGGTCTTGCCGGCCAGCGAGCCGTGCAGGTTGGACGTGACGGCCTGGGTCTTGGAGACCTTCTTGGACTCCAGACGCTCACGCTCGAGCATGTTCTTGAAGTCCATGTTGCCGCCGACGTTGAGCTGGTAGGTGCGGTCGAGCGCCACACCGCGGTCCTCGAACAGCTTGGCCATCACCCGGTGGGTGATGGTCGCGCCGACCTGGGACTTGATGTCGTCGCCGATGATCGGGACGCCGGCGTCCTCGAACTTCTTGGCCCACTCCGGGTCGGAGGCGATGAAGACGGGGAGCGCGTTGACGAACGCGACGCCGGCGTCGATCGCGCACTGGGCGTAGAACTTGTCGGCCTCCTCCGAACCCACGGGGAGGTAGGACACCATCACGTCGACCTTGCGGTCCTTCAGCACCTGGACGACGTCGACGGGCTCGGCGTGCGACTCGTCGATGGTCATCCGGTAGTACTTGCCGAGACCGTCGAGCGTCGGGCCGCGCTGCACCTCGACACCGAGGGTCGGGACGTCGCAGATCTTGATGGTGTTGTTCTCCGAGGCGTTGATCGCCTCCGAGAGGTCCTTGCCGACCTTCTTGTCGTCGACGTCGAAGGCGGCGACGAACTCCACGTCACCGACGTGGTAGTCACCGAACGTCACGTGCATCAGGCCGGGGACCGCGCCGGTGGGGTCGGCGTCCCGGTAGTAGTGCACGCCCTGGATGAGCGACGTCGCGCAGTTGCCCACGCCCACGATCGCTACTCGTACCGAACCCATTGGGATTCCTTCCTTGTGGTGAGGCCCTGTTGGACCTGTTTGTCTGGAGCTGTTGTCTCGTCGGCCGTGGTGGTCAGGGCCCGCGCCGGTCAGGACGGCGCCGCCGGAGGAGGAGGGACCGGGCTGATCACGGGCTGGTCGTCACGCTTTGCGACCGTGCCGTCCCGCTCGGCGTTGATGAGGTCCGAGAGCCACCGGACCTCACGCTCGACCGACTCGACACCGTGGCGCTGGAGCTCCGCGGCGTACCGGTCGACCTCCTTCTGGGTCATCGCGAGCTCGCGCTGCACCCGGTCCAGGCGTTCCTGGAGCCGCGACCGACGTCCTTCGAGGACGCGCAACCGGATCTCCATGTCGGTGCTGGAGAAGAACCGGAACCGGATGTCGAAGTTGTCGTCCTCCCACGCGGTGGGGCCGACCTCCGACATCAGACGCTCGAACTCCTCGGTGCCCTTCTCGGTCACCTGGTAGGTGATCCGCTGCCGCCGGGACGGAGGTGTGGCCGCGGTGGCCGTCACCTCCGAGATCAGGTTGCCGCGGAGCATCTTCTTCAGTGCGGGGTAGAGCGACCCGTAGGACAGGATCCGTCCCCACCCCAGCATCAGGTTGAGCCGCTTGCGCAGCTCGTAGCCGTGCATGGGTCCCTCGTGCAGCAGTCCGAGGACCGCCAGCTCGATGGTGTCGCCACGCCGTGCCATACGACCTATCGTAACGATATATCCGTCGAATCTGAACTTTCGATGGGTCGGACGTGTCGTACGCCGCAGGTGCGTCGAAATGGAGAGGCACCAGCCGGGCACGTACGCTGGTCCGCCGTGGCAGGCAAGCGCAAGGCAGATCAGGCGCCGGCGGCGCGGTCGTTCGTACCGTGGCGGCGGAAGAGCGGCACGCCGAAGCAGCAGAAGACCCGCAAGCAGCGGGTCTTCTGGGTGCTGCGGTGGATGCTGACCATCGGCGTCGTCTTCGCCCTGATCGGCGCCGCGGGGTTCCTCTACCTCTACAAGACCACGCCGATCCCGAGCGCGAACGCGGAGTTCCTCACCGAGACGACGCACGTCTACTACGCCGACGGCAAGACCGAGCTCGGCACGTTCGCGATCCAGGAGCGCGACGCGATCGACTACGACGACATGCCGGAGACGATCAAGGACGCGGTGGTCGCCGCCGAGAACCAGTCGTTCTGGACCGACGAGGGCATCGACCCCAAGGGCATCGTCCGAGCGTTCTTCAACAACGCCTCGGGTGAGTCGACCCAGGGTGCCTCGACGATCACCCAGCAGTACGTCAAGGTGCTCTACCTGACCCAGGAGCGCACCTGGAAGCGGAAGCTGAAGGAAGCGATCCTCTCGCTGAAGATCCAGAACCAGCTGGAGAAGGAAGAGGTGCTCGAGGGCTACCTCAACACCATCTACTTCGGCCGCGGGGCGTACGGCATCCAGGCCGCCGCGCAGGCCTACTTCGGTGTCGACGCCAAGGACCTCGACCTCAAGCAGTCCGCCGTCCTGGCCGCCGTCCTCAACAACCCGTACTCCCTCGACCCCGCCAACGGGCGGGAGGCGAAGAAGGCGCTCCGCGAGCGCTACCGCTACGTCCTGGGCGCGATGGTCGAGATGGAGGAGGTCGATTCCACCAAGGGAGAGCGATCGGCGCGCCGGCTGCCGAAGTTCCCGAAGCAGGAGGAGAGCAGCACCTACGGCGGGCAGAAGGGCCACGTCCTGCAGATGGTCCGCCAGCAGCTCCTCGAGCTCGGCTTCAGCGAGGACGAGATCAACGGCGGCGGGCTCGAGGTCACCACGACGTTCACGCCGAAGGCGATGGAGGCGGCGGAGGAGGGCGTGGCCGAGGCCCGGCCGGAGGGCTTCAGCGACAAGGAGCTCCACATCGGCGTCGCCAGCGTCCAGCCCGGCACCGGAGCCGTGCGCGGGATCTACGGCGGGCAGGACTACCTCCAGTCGCAGCTGAACTGGGCCGTCGAGGGCGGTCAGGCAGGCTCGACGTTCAAGCCGTTCGCGCTCGCGACAGGTCTGAAGGAGGGGTTCGCGCTCAAGGACACCTTCGACGGCAACTCGCCGTACGAGCTGCCCGACGGCGGTGACGTCGAGAACCAGGGCAACGAGTCCTACGGCTCGCGGGTCAGCCTGACCACGTCCACCATCAACTCCATCAACACCGCCTACATCGACCTCACCCTGGCGCTGGAGAACGGTCCGCAGAAGATCATCGACACCGCCGTCGACATGGGCATCCCGCCGGAGCAGACGCCGAAGAAGGACCCCTTCGGCTTCCCCACCGACACTCCCGGTCTCCAGCCCAACACGGGCGTCGGGCTCGGCTCGCAGACGGTCAGCCCGATCAACATGGCCAACGGCTACGCCACGATCGCCAACGGCGGCGAGGCGGCCGACGCCTACATCATCGAGAGCGTCGTCGACCGCGAGGGACGCGACCGCTACCAGCACAAGGTCCGCACCCACCGCGCGCTGAGCGAGGACATCGCGGCCGACGTCTCCTACGCCCTGCAGCAGGTCGTCTCGGCGTCCGGCGGTTCCGGGTACGCCGCGCTCGCGCTCGGTCGGCCCGCAGCGGGCAAGACGGGTACGGCGACCAACGGGCTCGGTGAGGTGTCCTCGGCCTGGTTCACCGGCTACACCCCCCAGCTGTCGACGGCGGTGATGTACGTCCGGGGCAAGGGCAACGAGCAGCTCAAGGACTGGCTGCCCGAGTACTTCGGCGGCTCCTACCCCGCCCGCACCTGGACCGCGGTGATGGAGCGGGTCATGGAGGGCGTCCCCGAGGAGGACTTCCCGCCGCCGGCGTACGTCGACGGCGACGCGCCCGCCGACGGGCACGCGCCGTACACCCCGCCGCCGCCCAAGCCGACCAAGAAGCCGTCGCCGACCGAGAAGCCGTCCAAGACGCCCAAGCCGTCCAAGACGCCCAAGCCGACCGAGACAGCCGACGCCGACGGGCGAGCCCGACGCCGACCCGAGTCCCGGACGCCGACCTCTGCCGACGCCGACCCGGGCGAGCCGGGACCCAGCTCGACCGCGACGGGGACGGCGAGCCAGCGGCGACGCGGCACCGGGCGTCGTACGTCCGGACGCCGCCGACCGCGCGGGTGACCGACCCGATGCCGCACGTCCACCCGACGGACGACGACCCCGTCGTCCGCGGCGCTCAGCGAGGTGGCGGGCGGCCCGATGGGGGAGCGTGCGACCCCGCACTGGTGGTGGAACCCGACGCGGGTCCTGCTGCTGCTGACCGCGGTCGTGTTCGCGGTCGGGGTGGTGCAGAAGGCGCCGTGCTCGCTGGCGGACGGCAAGGACCAGAACTGGGTCTACTCCCACATGTGCTACACCGACCTGCGCCCGCTCTACGTGCCGCGCGGGCTGGCCGAGCACTCCTGGCCCTACACCGGCGACGAGGAGACCCGCGCCCGCTACGAGGTGATGGAGTACCCCGTCGGCATCGCCTACTGGGCGTGGGGCACGTCCTGGGTGACCCACTGGCTCAACGGCTCGCCCGACCTCGAGCAGCGCTACCAGCAGCCGGTCGGTGACCTGTGGGCCGACGAGGACGTCGACCGCGAGCTGTCGATCTTCATGCTCGTCAACGCGATCGGGTTCGCGATCCTGGCGCTGCTGACCACCTGGCTGCTGGCGCGGACCAACCGCGGCCGACCCTGGGACGCGGCGGCGTTCGCGCTGTCACCGATGCTGCTGCTGACCGGGATGATCAACTGGGACCTGCTCGCCGTCGCGCTCGTCGCCGGCGCCTTGTGGGCGTGGTCGCGGGACCGGCCGGTGCTCACCGGGGTCCTGATCGGGCTCGGGACGGCGGTCAAGCTCTACCCGCTCTTCCTGCTCGGTGGGGTGCTGATCCTGTGCCTGCGGCAGCGGAGGTACGTCGCGTGCGCGCTGGCGTTCGTGTGGGCCGGCATCGTGTGGGCGGTGGCGAATGCGCCGGCGTACCTCTCCGGGCGTGAGCAGTGGAAGGTCTTCTGGGAGTTCAACGCGGACCGCGGCGCCGACCTCGGCTCGCTGTGGCTGGTGATCGACCAGGCGCGGGCGGGGTCGTCGATCGCGCCGGAGACGATCAACAAGTGGTCGTGGGTGGTTTTCGGGGCGTGGTGCGTGGGTGTGTTCGTGCTCGGGATGCTGGCCAGGTCTCCTTGGTCGACCGCCCGCCCGGACGGGAGGGCCCTACGGTCGCAGAGCGGCTACGCCACGCACGGCGTCAGTGGTCGGTCGCCGCGGTGGTTTCGCGCCGCGCGTGTCTCCGCCGATGCTCCCCGGGCCCTCCCGTCCGACCGGGCGGCCGGCGATGCTCCCGACGCGCCCCGCCCGACCACCGTCCCCGGGGCCGTGCGGATCGGCGGGCCGCGGCTGGCTCAGCTGGGGTATCTGGTGGTGGTGGGGTTCCTCATCGTCAACAAGGTCTACTCGCCGCAGTACGTCCTGTGGCTGCTGCCGCTGGCCGTGCTGGCGCGGCCGCGGTGGCGCGACCAGATCATCTGGCAGGCGGGGGAGCTCTTCTACTTCTGCAGTGTGTGGTGGTACCTCGGCGGCTACCTGCAGGCCTCCGGCAACGGGGAGCCCGGGTTCTACTGGATCGCGATCGTCGTGCGGGTCCTGGCCGAGCTCTACCTCGCCGCGGTGATCGTGCGCGACATGTTCGTGCCCGACCGGGACCCGGTTGCGGTGACCGCGGCCGACGACAGCTGTAACGCAGTGTTACGTCAGCCACCGGGGCGCTATGACGAGTCACAGCACCCCGGCAGTGCAGCGAACACGGAGGTAGTGGCCGTCCGCGGCTAGCCCGCGAGGACGATGCGGTCGAACGCGGTGGCGGTGTAGCGGACCCGGACGTCGATTGCGTCGCCGACCTCGGGGACGCGGGCGCCGGTGGGCAGGAAGAGCATCGACGCCTGCATGTGCGGCGGCTCGGCGAAGAGGCGCTGCTTCCCGTCGATGGAGTACGGCGACCGCACGAACCCCGCGGCGTCGAGACCGCCCCGCGCGAACGTCGCCGCCCGGGCCTTCACCGACTGCTCGCCGGTGGGTGCCTCGAGGCCGATCCCCTGCGCCGTACCGCCGCTGACGATGAGGAGGTGGCCCGACTTCGGCGCGGTCCGGCCGCGGTAGCCGAAGGAGTCGCCGCGCTCGACGGCGTGGACGTCGAGGACCGTCGCGGTGACCCGGAGCGCGCCGCGGTCGCCGAGCCACAGCTTGGTGCCGATCCGGGGGCGGACGGTGAAGTCGGAGTACCTGCTGCCCAGCGTCGCCAGCTCGCGGTCGGTGAGGTGGCTGACCCAGATGGTGCGCGGGCCCGTGGACGGCATCGCGGCGGCGACGTAGTCGTTGACCAGCCGGTTGACCTCGCCGAGGTGCGAGCCCGCGCTGCAGCGGGAGGTGCAGGGCGACGCCCTCGACCCGGGCGCCGGGGTGCTTGCGGAGCAGGTCACCGGCCTGCCACAGCTCGCGGGCGGACATGCCGTGCCGGCGCATGCTGGTCATCTGCTCGGGCACGATCCGGGCGGTGGGGTCGATCGCGAGCAGGCGGGTGAGGTCGTCGTACCTGCTGACCGTGTGGATCACCCGCCCGGCGAGCGGGCCGGGCAACGGGTCGACGAACGGCCGCCACGGGGTGAGCACCAGCAGGTCGCCGTCCCAGCGGCGGGAGACCTCGGGCAGCTCGTCGTACGTGCCGACGGCCAGGGTCGTGACGTCGTGGCCCTGGTCGCGCAGCCACTGGGTCTTGCGGGCGAGCCGGCCGAGCGTGAAGCCGTAGCCGTTGCCCTTGGCGACGGGCACGAGTCCGGGATGGCTGGCGGCGAACGCCTCCAGGTGGCCGCGCCAGCGCGGACCGTCGACGGTCAGGGTCAGGCTCATGACGTCCTCGCTCAGCGGCGCTTCAGGTAGAGCTGGAACGCCTTGTAGAGCGTCCGGTTGATCGGCAGGTCCCACTCGCCGGCGTACTCGACGGCCTCGCCGCCGGTGCCGACCTTGAACTGGATGAGCCCGACGTGCGCGTCGTCGGCGTCGAGGGTCTCGGTGATGCCGCGCAGGTCGTAGACGGCGGCGCCCTCGGCGAGCGCGTCGCGGATCATCGCCCACTGCACCGCGTTGGAGCCGCGGACGTCGCGCTTCTCGGTGGAGGAGGCGCCGTAGGAGTACCAGCTGTGCTCGCCGACGCGGATCGCGAGCGTGGCCGCGACCAGGTCGCCGTCGTGGCGGGCCAGCCACACCTTCAGCCGGTCGCCGGTGGGTACGTCGCCGTTGAGCGCGTCGTACATCGTCTCGAAGTAGGCCAGCGGGCGCGGGGTGAAGTGGTCGCGCTCGGCGGTGTGGACGTAGAGGTCGTGGAACGCCTTGAGGTCGTCCCGACTCCCGGCCGCTACGTCGACACCCTCCTTGGCGGCGCGCTTGATGTTGCGGCGCCAGAGCTGGTTCATGCCCTTGAGGACCTCGTCCTCGGTGCGCGGCGTGCCGTCGTCGTGGTGCAGCGGGATCTGGAAGACGAACTGCGGCTGCCCGGCGGCGAACCCGCCCTCGGCGGCCTGGTGACGCCAGCCGAGCTCGGCGAGCTGGGCGACGGTGCGGGCGCCGGCGGCGGACCGGTCGGTGGGCGACACCTGCCCGAGCAGGCGGACGTCGGCGTCGGCGATGCCGTCCTTGACCTGTGCCGCGGACCAGCGGCGGGTGACGACCGGCGGCCCGATGCGTACGGCGAACGCGCCCTGCTTCTTCAGGTGCCGCACCATCGGGTCGAGCCACTCGCCGAGCCGCTCGGCGGACCAGTCGATGACCGGGCCCTCGGGGAGGTAGGCGAGCGACCGGTTGAGCCTGGGGAGCTTGCGGTGGAGGACCAGTGCCGCCCCCACGAGTGAGCCGCTGTCGTACCAACCGAGGGACTCGGGGCGCCACTCGCTCTTGACCTGCGCCCACCCGGGCGTCTGCAGGAAGCTGGCCGACGGCAAGGTGGCGAGGAAGTCGCGGTGCTCGGTCGGAGAGATCGGGCGCACGCTCGGCATGGACGTCAGGCTAGCGGTGGAGGCGGTGGCCGTGCCCAGTCGGCGTCGGACCACGCCCGATGGTGGACAACCGGGAACCTCCGGCCGGATCATGTATCAGCCCGGTGGGTCGTCGGCTCCTGACTGTCATGAGCCGACGTATGCATCCCTCTCGGACGGGCCGACCGTGGAGCGGATGACGTTGATGACCGCAGCCCAGCCCGAGCCCGTGCCGGTCGCGCGCGACGGCGTGTGGGACCGCGCCGCCGCGCACTTCGCGCGGTGGCGGGCCGGTGACGACCAGGGCCTCGACGACCTGGTGGCCGAGATGACGCCCGTGCTGTGGCACGTGGTGCGGTCCTACCGGCTGCCGCCCGAGGCCGCCGAGGACGTCATCCAGGCGACCTGGCTCGCGCTCGTGCGGCACGGTGAGCGGATCACCGACGGCCAGGCGGTCGCGCGCTGGCTCACGACGACCGCGCGGAGGTCGGCCTGGCGGGCGGCGTCCCGCGTCGTACGCGACCGGTGCATCGACCCCGTCGACCTCGAGACGTTCGGGCCGACCGTGGACTCGGCGGAGTCGCATGCCGTCGAGCACGACGAGCAGTCCCGGCTGTGGAGCGCCGTCCGGCTGCTCGACGAGCGGTGCCAGCGACTGCTGCGGGTGGTGGCGTTCCTGCCGCGGCCCGACTACGCCGCGCTCTCGACCCAGCTGCAGATGCCGGTCGGGAGCATCGGACCGACCCGGGGCCGGTGCCTCGCCAAGCTCAAGGCCGCGCTCGGCGACGAGTTCACGACAGGAGCACGCTCATGACTGATCGGGAGATGTTCGACCGGCTGGCCGCGCTGTGGCGTGAGCGGGACCCGGTCCCCGACGGGCTGGTCGCCCGGATGCAGCGCTACGCCCGGGCCGAGGCGGACCTGGTCGACACCGACTGGGACCACGAGCTCATGCAGCTCGTCGAGCGTTCGGCCGAGCTCGCCGGCGCCCGCGGAGGAGGTACGGCGACGTACACCCTGCGGTTCAGCCACGGCGACGTCGACCTGCTCCTCCGGATCGCCGGCGCGTGGCCGCGCGGCGCCCGGATCGACGGGTGGGTGGTGCCCCCGCTGCCGATGACCGTGCGGATGCTCGGCGCCGACGGCAGCGACCACGGCGCGTCCGTCGCGGTCGGTGACAACGGCCGCTTCGAGCTCACCGGCGCCGCCGGTCTGGTGCGCCTGGTCCTCGAGCCGGAAGACCCCGAGCGGACCACCGTCCTCACCCCTGCCTTCGAGATCTGAGAGCGAGCCACCCCTATGCAGAGCCTGCGTCCCGACGACGAGAGCCGCCCCCGCAAGATCCTCGACCGGGACCCGGTGCCGCCGCCGCGGGACCGGATCGCCGCGGTCGAGGGCCGGGTCCTGGACCCGGCGACCGCGCTGCCGGTCGAGGGGGTGCGGCCGCGGTCGACGGTGTACGTCGGTCCGCGGCTCCTCGTGTCGAAGTCGGTGGACGTCGACGGCGCGATGGAGGTGCTCCGGGTCGTCGCCAAGCCGCTCGGCTGGGACGTGGTGCTCGAGGACGAGGACCCGCGCACCCGCGGGCTGAAGTTCGGGCTGCGCACGCTGCGGATCATCGTCGCCTCCGAGCGCGCCACCATCGCCCCCGACGGCTGGACGCTGCTCCAGCAGACCCGCGCGCAGTTCGGCATCGACAGCGTCCGCGGTGTCGGGCTGGACCACGTGGTGTTCGCGGGCAGCATCACGAGCAGCCCGTACCACGTCGGTCACCCGTACCACGTGGGTCACCCCTATCACGTCGGCCATCCGGCGGACGGCGGCTCGGCCCCGCTGGCGTCGTACGGCGCGCCGGGCTCGGGTGGCCGTCAGCCCGTCTCGTACGTCGGCCCCGCGCCGCGCCGTACGCCCGAGCTCCCGCACCGCCGCCCCGTCGTGGCCATCCTGGACACCGGGTGCGGCGAGCACCCCTGGCTGGACCCGGTGGTCGACCGCGGGGTCACGCTGGACGGCCACCCGATCGGGTACGACGACGCGGACAGCAACCCGGAGGTCCACGGCGACCTCACCGGGCCGCTCGACGGCGTCCTCGACCCCCTGTCGGGCCACGGCACGTTCATCGCCGGTCTCGTGCACCAGGCGTGCCCCGACGCCGACATCCTCAGCTGGCGGCTGGTGCCGTCGGAGGGCCCGATCGTCGAGTCCGACCTGGTCGCCTGCCTGGCCCAGATCGCCGAGCTGGTACGACGACACCGGGCCGGGGAGAAGGGCGGCCGCGCGATCGACGTGCTCAGCCTGTCGATGGGCTACTACCACGAGACTCCCGAGGACCTGCTCTTCGATTCGACGATGCACGACATCCTCGCCGACCTCGGTGCCAACGGCACCCTGGTCGTGGTGTCGGCCGGCAACGAGGCCACCAGCCGGCCCTGCTTCCCGGCTGCGTTCGCGCCCTGGAGCGACGGCAACGGTCCCTTCCCGATCGAGCCGACGACGCTGCCGATCGTCTCGGTCGGAGCGCTCAACCCCGGCGGCGGGTCCGACGCGCTGTTCTCCAACGTCGGTCCGTGGGTGCGCAGCTACGTCCCGGGGGCCGCCCTGCTCAGCACGATGCCGACCACCTTCCAGGGCGGGCTGCTGCCGTTGGCCGGGCTCACGGTCTTCGGCCGGACGCGGGCGGCGATCGACCCCGACGACTTCAGTGGCGGCTTCGCGGTGTGGAGCGGTACGTCGTTCGCGGCGCCGCTGCTCGCCGGACAGCTCGCCGCCCGGCTGCAGGCCGATATCGGATCCGGCGACGACGTGGCGTCGGCGGTCGCCCGCGGCTGGTCGACACTCGAAGAACTGACCGGGATCACCCCCGACTGAGCGCCGGCAGCGCAAGACTGGTGCGCGTGTCGACCGCGGGAGAGCTGCACCGACGCGGCGTCGCCGCCAACAACGCCGGCCGGTACGCCGAGGCGCGCCGGCTGCTGACCCGAGCCCACGCCCTGGCGGCCGACACCGAGACGTCGGCGCTGGTCGAGTGCAGCCTGGCGCACCTGGAGGCCGAGACCGGGGACTGGCCGGCCGCGCTCGCCCGGTGCGACGACCTTCTCGCACGCGCCGGCCTGAGCGGGCGGACGCAGGGGATGGTCCACGGCCAGCGCGCGATGCTGCTGATGATCGCCGGCCGACTTCCGGAGAGCCTGGTCGAGTTCTCGGCCGCGGCGACCGGGCTCGCCGAGGATCCCGAGGAGCTCGGTCGGGTGCTGCTCAACCGCGGCAACGTGCATCTCCAGCTGCTCGCGGTCGGCGACGCGGAGGCCGACTTCCGGGCGGCGGTCCCGGCGCTGGAGCACGCGGACCTGCCGCTCGAGGCCGCGATGGCCGGACACAACCTCGGCTACTGCCGGTTCCTCGCCGGGGACCTGGTCGAGGCGTTGCGGCTGATGGATCGAGCCGCTGTCGTGCTGGTCCCGCTCGGCCCGGTCAGCGAGGCGACCGGGCAGCAGGACCGCGCCGAGGTGCTGATGGCGGTGGGGCTCGTCGACGACGGTCGCGTGGCGCTCCGGGCCGCGGCCCGGGCCTACGGCTCCCGTCGGCTGCGGCGCCGGCAGGCCGAGGCCGAGCTCGCGCTGGCGCGGGCGGCGGTGCTCGCCGACCCGGCCGAGGCCGTGGTGGCTGCCCGCGCGGCCGCGCGCCACTTCCGCGCGGCCGATGCGCCGGCGCTGGCGACCCGGGCCGACGCCGTGCGACTGGCCGCCGCGGTGCGGCGTGGCGACCGCGGACCGGCGCTGCTCGACCACGCGGCGGGACTGGAGGCGGCGCTGTTGTCCCAGCAGGCCCGTTGGGACGCGGTCACGGTCGCGCTCTACCGGGTCCGGGTGCTGTTGGCGCGCGGCGACGTCGACCAGGCAGGCGGGGTGCTGGCGCGGGTGCGGGTCGGGCGGCGCGCGCCCCTCGCCGTACGCCTCCTGGACCGGGAGGTCCGGGCCGAGCACGCGGCGGCGCGCGGGCGTCGTACGACGGCCCTGGCGCACCTGCGTTCCGGGCTCGCGGACCTGCACGCCTGGCAGAGCTCGTTCGGGTCGCTCGACCTGCAGACGATGGTGGTCGGGCACGGCACCGTGCTCGGGGTGCGGGCGCTGGACCTGGCGGTGGAGGGGTCGCGGCCGGCGGAGCTGTTCGAGTGGTCGGAGCGGGCGCGGATGCTGGCGTCGCGGATCCAGGGGGTGCAGGCGCCGCAGGACGAGCAGACGACCGCCGACCTTACCGAGCTGCGGGCCGGGTCGACGCCGGACCGCGAGGCCGCGCTGCGCAGACGGATCCGGGAGCAGGCCTGGGACCGGCCGGGCTCGGAGACGGTCACCGACCCGGTGCCCCTGGCGGACCTGCAGGCGGGGCTGGGCGCCGACACCGCGCTGGTGGCGTACGTCGCCACCGCCCGCCGGGTCGTCGCGCTCGTCGTCACCGACGCCGGCGCCCGCCGCTTCGACCTCGGCGACCGGAGCGCCCTGGACGGGCTGGTCGGCGGGCTGCTGCCTGACCTCGACATGGCGGCCGGCGAGCTCCCCGAGTCGTTCCGCGCCGTCGTGTGGCGGGAGCTGGACGCGCGGCTGGCAGGGCTCGCGTCGGTCCTGGTGCGGCCGGTGCTCGAGGCGGTCGGGGACCGACGGGTCGTGCTCACGCCGTCCGGAGTCCTGGCCGGGGTGCCCTGGCCGCTGCTGGAGGGGTACGACGCCGGCCGGCCCGTCGAGGTCGCCCGGTCGGCGACGTCGTGGCTGGCCCGGCGCGGTGGTGGGGTGGCGGCGGTGTCCGGGGCGGCGGCGTCGGGGGCCGCGGTGCCGGGGGCCGCGCGCGCCGGGTTCGTCGCCGGGCCGCGGGTGCAGCGGGCGGAGGCCGAGGTGACGGCGGCGGCCGCCCGGTGGCCGGGTGCGACCGTGCTCACCGGCCCCGACGCCACGGCGGGCGCCGTCTCCGACCTGGCCGCGCGGGTCGACGTACTCCATGTGTCGGCGCACGGCCGGCACGCCGCGGACAACCCGCTCTTCTCCGGCGTGGAGCTGGTGGACGGCACCTGGTACGGCTACGACATCGACCGGCTGCCCGCCGTCCCCCAGGTCGTGCTGCTGTCGGCGTGCGAGCTCGGCCGGTCGACGGTGCGGCACGGCGAGGAGCTGATCGGCATGACGACCGCGTGGCTGCACGCCGGCGCGCGGTGCGTGCTCGCAGCGACCGCGGCCGTCGCCGACGAGGTCGCCCACGACACCCTGCTCGCCGTGCACGCCGGGCTGCGGGACGGGCTCGATCCTGCTGCCGCGCTGGCGGGTGCTCTCGGGGAGCCGTACGGCGAGGCGTCGGGCCGCGTCTCCGCTCCCGCGCCGTTCGTCTGCTTCACCTGACGACCTCGGACCGGCGCGGGTCGGTCCGCGGAAGGATTTCCTCCCGTCCGGCGTATCACCCCGGAGGATCGCCGCTCCTGACCCCCGTACGCGAGGGAGGAGAAGCGATGTTGCGGGTGATCGAGGACGACCAGATGACGGGCACGTACCGGCTCGACGAGCTGGTGCACGAGGTGCGGGGTTCGGTCGCGGGCATTGCCGCGGCGACCAGGATCCTGCACGCCGGGACGGATCGGCCGTGTGGGGCGGCCGGCCTCCGGCTGGAGCACCTCGTCGAGGCGGAGCTGTGCCGGCTCGAGCGGCTCCTCGGCGCGCGGGCGAGCGACCCGCCGGCCGAGGAGCCGCTGATGGCCGCGATCGACGACGTGGTGCTGAGCCACCGGCTCCGGGGCCGCGACATCAGGTGGAGCGACCGGGCGGGCGAGCGCGGGTGGGGCACGGTCCGGTGCTCCGGGGAGGTCCGGCAGGTGCTGCACACGCTGCTCGACAACGCCGCGCGGCACGCGCCGGGCGCCCCCGTGGCTGTGGAGGTACGACGCCGCGCCGGCCGCGTCGAGGTCGTCGTCGCCGACGAGGGGCCCGGTGTGCCTGACGCGTTGGCCGGCCGGCTGTTCGACAGGGGCGTGCGGGCGCCGTACTCACCGGGGGAGGGGTTGGGCCTCTACGTCGCCCGCCGGCTGATGGTCGGCATGGGCGGGACGCTGCGGCTGGACCCGTCCCTGCGGGGCGCCGCGTTCGTGATCGTGCTGCCGACCGCCGAGCAGGCAGCGGCATGAGCGTGAGGAACCCCCGCGGAGGCGGGCCGAGGGACGAGGGCCGGTGGAGCGAGGTACCGCAGCGCGAGTGCCAGGGGGATGCGGCATGACCGGGCTCAAGGTGGCCGTGGTCGAGGACCACGACCTGTTCGCCGAGGTGGTCGCACTGGCGCTCGAGGTCCACGGTCATCGCGCCGCGCGGATCGAGGTGCCGCGCCACTGCCGGTCGGTCGCGTCGCTGGTGGGCCCGGTGCTCGCGGTGGCGCCGGACGTCGTACTCCTCGACCTGCACCTGGGGCTCGCCGGCGCGACGACCTCGATCATCGAGGAGCTCACCCGGGCCGGGGTCGCCGTCGTCGTGCTCACCGGCTCCAACGACAAGGCGCAGTGGGGCGAGTGCTTCCACCGAGGTGCGCGGCGGGTGGTGCCGAAGGCCGCGCCGCTGCAGGAGATCGTCAGCACGCTGCGCCGGATCGAGCTCGGCCTGCCGGTCGTCGTCCGCGAGCAGCGGCAGGCCCTGATCGACCTCTGGCGCCGTGAGGACGCCGCCCGCCGGGCCGCGCGGGAACGGCTCGACTCGTTGACCAACCGCGAGCGCGAGATCCTGCGCCACCTCCTGGCAGGCCGCCAGGTGGGCGAGATCGCGCGCACCGACGTCGTGTCGACCGCGACCGTGCGGAGCCAGGTCAAGTCGATCCTCGCCAAGCTCGAGGTCAACTCGCAGATCGCCGCCGTCGGGGTCGCCTACCGGGCCCGGTGGTGCGCGGAGGACACCGCGCACGCCGACCCGCTCCTCGACGCGGCGTCGGCTGCCGTCTGAGCCAGCCGTCTGAGCCAGCCGTCGATCCGTCATGCGGTGGAGATCCGGGCGTCCCACGCCTGGATCCCCACCCGATCCTGGGTGCCGCGTGTGGGCGCGCCCGCGGTCAGACCCGGTCGCGCAGCCAGGCGAAGTCGGCGGTGTGCTCCGCCGCGCCGCCCGGCGTCTCGCAGACGACCGGCGCCCCCGCGTCGCGCACGACCTGGGCGAGCAGGTCGGGGTCGATCCGGCCCGCGCCGAAGTTGGCGTGCCGGTCGGCGCCGGAGTCGAACTCGTCGCGGCTGTCGTTGGCGTGGACCAGGTCGATCCGGCCGGTGATCGCGCGGACGTCGTCGACGACCGTCTCCAGGCTGTTGCCACCGGCGTGCGCGTGGCAGGTGTCGAGGCAGAACCCGACCATGTCCGCGCCCTCGGCGCTCTCGATCGCCGCCCACACGCCTGCGATCCGGTCGAGGTAGCGGGTCATCGCGTTGGTGCCGCCGGCGGTGTTCTCGATCAGCAGCGGGATCTTGATGTCGGTCGCCTCGACCGCCTTGCGCCAGTTGTCGAAGCCCTTGGCGGGATCGTCGTCGTCGGTGACGTGGCCGCCATGGACGATGAGCCCCTTGGCGCCGATCCCTGCTGCCGCGTCCATGTGCTGCTGGAGGAGCTTGCGGCTCGGGATCCGCTGCCGGTTGTTGGTCGTGGCGACGTTGATCAGGTAGGGCGCGTGGACGTAGAGGTCGACTCTCGCGGCTTCCGCGGCGGCCCGCAGCGCCTCCGCCCCGCCCTCGTAGGCCAGCACCGGCCCCTTGTAGCTCTGCGGGTTGCCGAGGAAGAACTGCACCAGCGGCGCGTTGCGCGCCTGCGCCTCCGCGATCGGGTCGGTCTGGTCGACGTGGGCACCGATCCGCAGGGCCTGCTCGCTCATGGCGCCATCGTAGGAGCGGCCGGGGACACCCGGGTGGTGGGCTCGGGTCGTGGGGCGCCCACATCACGTGCAACGACGTGTTATCAACACCACCCGGGCGGTCGACCACCCGGGTGGTGACCACAGCACGGAGGTGGATGGATCGCGCGTCGACTCGAGCACCCTGGGAAGGATGCGCACATGACGAGCTCGAGCGGCCACGGCACGGCCCGCAGCGTCGTACGACGCCGCCACGACCCCGGTCTGCTCGGCTACCTCCTGGCGTACCTCGTCAGCACCGTCGCCTTCTCCGTCCTGCTGGCCGCACCGGCGGTCGGCGGCCCCGATGCGGTCCGACCCGGCGACTTCGCCGCCGCAGTGGGCATCTTCTGGCTCTACGCGGTGATCCTCGGCCTGCCGTTCGGGATGGTCGGCATCCCGGCGGTCCACTTCCTGTGCCGCTGGAACCCCTTGCAGGTCGTGCACGTGCTCGCGGCCGGCGCCGTCGGGTGTGTGGCGGGCGCGGTGGTGCTGTCGTGGCTCGGCGGCAAGGAGCTCACCCTGGTCAGCGGCTTCGGGCTCGGGCTCGGAGCCTCGACCGCGATCGGCAGGGCGGCGGTGGTCCCGATCGCCCGGCGCCGGGTGGCAGCGGGCGCGCACGACGATTCCGCGGGCGTCGTACGACGCTGATAGCCTGCCCTGTCTGCTCCGCCACCGAGGTGGAGCGACTGCAGAGCCCTCCTGCCACGGAGAGACCGTGGCCGCTGAGCCCACAGGAGGTGAGGACCGCTTTGCGCGCATATGAAGTCATGGTCATCCTCGACCCGAGCCTTGACGAGCGGACCGTCCAGCCGTCGCTGGACAAGTACCTCGACAACGTCATCCGCAAGGACGGCGGCACGGTCGAGAACGTCGAGATCTGGGGCCGCCGTCGGCTGGCCTACGAGATCAAGAAGAACGCCGAGGGCATCTACGCGGTCATCAACCTGACCGCCGAGCCCGCGACGGTCAAGGAGTTCGACCGCCAGCTCGGCCTCAACGAGGCCATCCTGCGGACCAAGGTGCTGCGCCCCGCCGCTCACTGAGGCGACTCAGCGGGCAGCACCCGTGCCGTGCCTGTGGACGAGGCCTACCGCTTGTCGGTGGTCCCGGACACCATGGTCCGGCACACGACAGCAGACATCAGCGAACGCATAGGGAGACGCCATGGCAGGCGAGACCGTCATCACCGTCGTCGGCAACCTGGTCGACGACCCGGAGCTGCGCTTCACCCCCTCGGGTGCGGCCGTGGCCAACTTCCGGATCGCGTCGACGCCCCGGACCTTCGACCGGCAGACCAACGAGTGGAAGGACGGCGAAGCGCTGTTCCTCTCCTGCTCGGTCTGGCGGCAGGTGGCCGAGAACGTCGCCGAGTCGCTCAACAAGGGCATGCGCGTCGTCGTGCAGGGGCGGCTGAAGTCGCGTCAGTACGAAACGCGCGAGGGTGAGAAGCGCACCGCCTTCGAGATCGACGTCGACGAGGTCGGCCCGTCGTTGCGGTACGCCACGGCCAAGGTCACCCGGGCCGGTCGGTCCAGCGGTGGCGGCGGGTACGGCGCCCAGGGCGGCGGTCCCCAGGGCGGCAGTGCACCGGGTGGCGGCGCTCCGGCCAACGACCCGTGGGCCAGCCAGGCCCCGGCCGGTGGTCAGGGTGGCGGCCCCTCCGGTGGCGGCGCTCCTGCCAACGACCCCTGGGGTGCCCCGGGCGTCGGCGGCGACGAGCCTCCCTTCTAACTGGCCGAGCGTGTCGCATATCGGACGCTCGCCCCGGGGCGCTCGCAAGCTCGGCCCCACGGCTCACGCCCGATACGGCTTCGCCGCCGTGCGACACGCTGCCGGCCTGATTGATCCATTCCGTTTCGAGAACACGAACACCAACCATTCCGGCCGCGCCGACTGAAGCGGCCGGGCTCTGAGGAGGAGCCCCACAATGGCGAAGCCAGTCATCCGCAAGCCGAAGAAGAAGGTTTGCCAGTTCTGCAAGGAGAAGGCGACCGGTGTCGACTACAAGGACACCGCCCTGCTCCGCAAGTTCATCTCCGACCGCGGCAAGATCCGCGCGCGTCGCGTGACCGGCAACTGCGTCCAGCACCAGCGGGACGTGGCGATCGCGGTCAAGAACGCGCGCGAGCTCGCTCTGCTGCCCTACACCTCCGCCGGCCGCTGAGCCCGGACCAGAGGAAGGAGACGAACTCATGAAGATCATCCTGACCCAGGAGGTCGACGGCCTCGGTGCCGCCGGCGACGTGGTGGAGGTCAAGGACGGCTACGGCCGCAACTACCTCCTGCCCCGCGGTGTCGCGATCCGCTGGAGCCGCGGCGCGCAGTCGCAGGCCGACGCCATCAAGTCCGCCCGCACCGCCCGCGCGGTGCGCGACGAGACCCACGCGGCCGAGATCAAGTCCAAGCTCGAGGGCGCACCGGTCGACGTCAAGGTGAAGGCCGGCCAGGGCGGCCGGCTGTTCGGCGCGGTCACCGTCGCCGACATCGCCACCGCGATCGGCGCGGTCACCGGTGAGGCGATCGACAAGCGCACGATCGTGCTCGGCAACCCGATCAAGTCGCTGGGCAACCACCAGGTCTCGGTCAAGCTCCACGACGAGGTGTCGGCCGCGGTCGCCCTCAACGTGATCCCCGCCTGACCTGATCAGCACACACGAGCGGCCGTCCCTCCGGGGCGGCCGCTCGTGCGGTTTCGACGAACACCTGCGCGACCCTGCCGAGGGGGCCACACTCGGACGATGCGCCCCCGACAGATGTGGCCGGTCGCCGTACTCCTGCTGGTATGCGCACTTGCGGGCTGCGGTGACGACGGCGACGACCCGGAGTCCTCCGACGACACCACCACGTCGGCCACGCCCAGCGAGACCGGTGCCACGAGCACCACGGAGGCAGTGCCGTCGGCTGCCCCCGCGGGCCTGCCAGCCGCATGCGATGCCGTGTCCACCGCGGAGGTGTCCGCGGCTTACGGCGTCGACTTCGCGGAGGGCGGCGGTGGCACCGGCACGACCACGGAGCAGGGCGTCAAGTGGACCAGTGACAACTGCAACTTCGTCGCAACGGACCTGGTCGAGGTCAACGTGAAGCTGACGGGCCCCGACGACTTCACCGCGGGCGACTTCCACTGCCCGGAGCCCGTCTGGATCCTCGCGACCGTGGAGCCGGTCGACGATGTCGTCGGAGCCGACGAGGCGTGGTGGAAGGCGAGCGAGTCGCCGCCGCTCGAGGCGACCCTGCGCGTGTGCACGGCTGCCGCCAACGTCGACATCGACCTCGAGTACGAGGACGGCGTCGACCTCGAGGGCGACCCCCGCACCCAGACGATCGCCCTGGCCGAGCAGGTCCTCTCGGCGCTGTAGGCCGGCGGTGGGTGTTGCTTCATCACGGGATGCAGGCGAAGTGGCCGGCGGTCGGTGTTGCTTCATCACGGGATGCAGGTGAGTCGACAGTTCCCTTGCGGAGTTCGGCGAGGGGTGTGACTACTCGGCTGCATCCCGTGATGAACCAGCAGCGCGTCCCTCCCGCGCCCCGGCCCACACCCGGCCGCCGTAGACGAAGCACAGCACCATCACCAGCAGCTGCACGAGCTGGGCGGCCACCGCGGCGGTGTCACCGAGCCAGGACCAGCTGGCCCCGAAGACCAGCACCGGCGCGATCATCACCAGCCCGGTCGCGATCGCGGCCCAGCTGAACCAGCCCGCGGCCGCGCGCTCGTCCCCGCCCGCGGCCAGCGCCTGCTTGGCCAGCGCGTGGCACAGCACGGCGATGAACGCGAAGCGCGGCAGGTTGGCCGCCCAGGCGATCGCCGGCTCGCCGTCGGTGAGCGACTCCTCGACGGCCGGCCACCACACCACGGCGCTGACGACCAGCGCAACGCCGGCCGTCGCCCACAGGGTCGGGCGCAGCCCACCGAGCCGCACCGCCGGCGCGGTCTTCAGCCCCTGGAGACCGGCGAGCACCATCAGCCAGCCGATCGGGTCGGCGTAGATGTCGTAGCCCGACACCCGGGCCTGCAGCGCGATGACCAGCAGCCCGAGGGCGAGCACGCGGAGCGGCTTCACGGGCGGCCGTCCCGGCCGGCGGCACCCCGGCCGGCGGCACCCCGGCCCGCGGCACCCCGGCCCGCGGCGCCCCGGCGCGCACTGCCACCAGCGCTCCGACCTACGGTCGCGCCCGTGACCAGCCAGCGGTCGCCGTACGCCCGGTGCAGGAGGGTGACCAGCCGGCCGCCCATGAAGACCGTGCAGAACGCGACCCACACCCAGACCAGGACGGCGCCGGGCCAGTCCGGGGCGAGGCGCGAGGTCAGCAGCACGAGCGGAGCGTAGCCGCCGAGCACGACCAGACCGGCCCAGGCCAGGTAGCGGCCGTCGCCCGCGCCGATGAGCACGCCGTCGAGCACGAACACCACCCCGGCCACCGGCTGCGCGAGCGCCGCGACCAGGAGCACCGGGACCAGGGCGTCGCGGACGGCGGCGTCGGGGGTGAACAGATGGCCCAGCCACGGGCTCGCGACCGCGAGCAGCACGCCGGTCACCACGCCGCACACCACGCCCCACCCGACCATCCGCCGGGTCACCGAGCGGGTGCCGGCGGCGTCCCCGGCGCCGAGGTAGCGGCCGGTGATCGCCTGCGCGGCGATCGCGATCGCGTCGAGCACGAACGCCAGGAAGCCCCACAGCGTCGCCGCCAGCTGGTGGGTCGCGATCGGGACGGCGTCGTCGCTGGCGGTGCCGGCGCCGACGACGACGGCGTACGTCGTGACGAGCAGCGAGGCGCGGAGGGTGAGGGTCCGGACGAGGAGGGGTACGCCGGCGCGCGCGGCCGTGCGGATGCCCGGGGCGTGCGGGCGGAGCGAGGCTCCCTCGCGGCGGGCGGCGCGGGCCACGACGAGCACGAGGGCGAGCGCCGAGCCGACCTGCGCGAGGACGGAGCCGAGCGCGGACCCGGCGAGGCCGAGGCCGGGGAGCGCGCCGGCGCCGTACACGAGGAGGACGTTGAGAACCAGGTTGGCGACGTTGCCGAGGACCGCGACGACGAGCGGGGTGCGCGTGTCCTGCAGGCCGCGGAGCACGCCGGTCGCCGCGAGCATCAGCAGCAGCGGGGTGACGCCGAGCAGCGCGATCCGCAGGTAGGTCTCCGCCGCTCCGGCCACCGCCGGCGACGGACCGAGCAGGGCGACCATCGGGCCGGTGAGCACGATGCCGAGGACCGTGGTCGGGACGCCGATCACGACGGCGAGCCAGAGCCCGTCGATGCCCTGGGTGAGCGCGGCGTCCCGTCGCCCGGCGCCGAGCTGGCGGGCGACGCCCGCGGTGGTGCCGTAGGCGAGGAAGATGCACAGGCCGACCAGGGTCTGCAGGATCGTGCCCGCGATGCCGAGGCCGGCGAGCTCCCGGGTGCCGAGGTGGCCGACGACCGCGGCGTCGCCGAGGAGGAAGAGCGGTTCGGCGACCAGGGCGAGGAACGCCGGCACCGCCAGCCGCCCGATCTCGCGGTCGTCCGCAGTGAGCCGGAGGGTACGACGCCGCCCGCTCACGGGGCTCTCTCCACCATCGGTGGAAAACTCAACCAGACCTGTGGAAACTCGCCCGGAGCGCCCCGGACGGGGCCGGCGACCCGGCCACGACCACATGGCGGACGGGTGAACACACCAATCGGCAGGGGATTTCGACTCCACAGGTGTGGAAACGCATCGCTGCAGGTCAGACGCCGTTTTGCTGAGCACTCAACCACGCGATCCACACCCTCCTCCCCAGTCCGTGCACACGCTCCGTGCGTGTCGTCCACGACCTATGGCCGGTTATCCCCAGTTCCTGTGGATAACGTCCTTCCCAAGCCCCACCACCGGGCCGTAGGTTCGCGGTTCGGATCACCTCGTGCCGTCACTTCCCGGATTCTGTCCCGATTGTGTCGGAACCCTCACCGACCGTGGTCGGCGGACGACGACGACCGTCCGAACACGATTGTCCGATGCGACTTGTCAGGATCGACGACCGCCCGTAGGCGGCTGGAGGGAGAGGGTGCGGTGAGTCTCGCGGAGTCGGACATGCGTGCCGGTTCGTACGACGACGGCCCGCCCGACGACTGGGGGGACGGCCCCGCGCCGTACGAGCCCGGTCAGGCGCCGCACGACCGCACCGGCCGTACGCCGCCGCAGGACATGGCCGCCGAGCAGTCCGTCCTCGGCGCGATGCTCATCTCCAAGGACGCCATCGCCGACGTGCTCGAGGCGGTCCGCGGCCAGGACTACTACCGCCCGGCGCACGAGTCGATCCACGACGCGATCATCGACCTCTACGGCCGCGGCGAGCCGGCCGACATGGTCACCGTCGCCGGCGAGCTGCAGCGCCGCGGCGAGCTGCAGAGGATCGGCGGAGCGCCGTACCTCCACACGCTCGCGGCCAACGTCCCCATCGCCGCCAACGCCGGCTTCTACGCCGAGATCGTCCGCGAGAAGGCGATCCTGCGCCGCCTGGTCGACGCCGGCACCAAGATCGTCCAGATCAGCCACGCCGGCGAGGGCGAGGTCGACCACATCGTCGACCAGGCCCAGGCCGAGGTCTACCAGGTCACCGACCGCCGCAAGGCCGAGGACTACGCCCCGCTCAGCGACATCATGGACGGCGTCCTCGACGAGATCGAGGCGATCGAGAACCGTGAGGCCGGCCTCTACGGCGTCCCCACCGGCTTCGCCGACCTCGACGACCTCACCAACGGTCTCCACTCCGGCCAGATGATCATCGTCGCGGCGAGGCCCGCCATGGGGAAGTCAACGCTGGCACTGGATTTCTGTCGCGCCGCCTCGATCCACAACAACCTCGCCAGCGTCTTCTTCAGCCTCGAGATGACGCGCTCGGAGATCACGATGCGCCTCCTCTCGGCGGAGGCGCGGATCCCGCTCAACCACATCCGCAACGGCAAGATGGGCCAGGAGGAGTGGGAGCGCCTGGCCCGCCATGTCGCCAAGGTCTCGGCCGCACCGATGTTCATCGACGACAGCCCCAACATGACGATGATGGAGATCCGCGCAAAAGCGAGGCGCCTCAAACAGCGCCATGACCTCAAGTTGGTCGTTATCGATTACATGCAACTGATGACATCGGGCAAGAAGGTCGAGTCGCGTCAGCTCGAGGTCTCGGAGTTCTCCCGGCAGATCAAGCTGCTGGCCAAGGAGCTCGAGATCCCGGTCATCGCGCTCTCCCAGCTCAACCGTGGTCCGGAGCAGCGCGCCGACAAGAAGCCGATGATGAGCGACCTCCGCGAGTCCGGCTGCCTCACGGCCGACACCCGGCTGATGCGCGCCGACACCAACGCCGAGACCACCCTCGGCGAGCTGCTGGCGTCGGGCGCGAAGGACGTCCCGGTCTGGGCGCTCGACGACCGGCTCAAGCTGGTCCCGCGCACGCTCACCCACGCCTTCCCGAGCGGCACCAAGCCGGTCTTCGAGATGACGCTCGCCTCCGGGCGGCGGATCCAGGCGACCGGCAACCACAAGTTCCTCACGTACGACGGCTGGATGCCGCTCGCCGAGCTGAAGGCCGGCTCGCGGATCGGGTCCGTCCGGCACGTCCCGCCGCCGTTGGAGATCGAGCGACGCGACGAGGACGAGATCGTCCTGCTGGCGCACCTGCTCGGCAACGGCTCCTTGGTCGACTGGCAGCCGATCCGTTACGCCAGCTTCGACGAGTCCAACCTCGCCGCGGTCGCGGAGGCGGCCCGGCGGCGCTTCGGCGTCAAGGCCAAGCGCGATGGCGCCGCCTCCTCCAGCGTCACCACGTTGCAGCTGCCGGCGCCGTACCGAGTGGCGCGTGGCAAGGTCAACCCGATCGCCGCCTGGCTCGACGAGGACGGGCTGTTCGGTCTCGGGAGGCACGAGACCTTCGTCCCCGCCTGGGTGTTCTCGCTGCCCAAGGAGCAGGTCGGCCTGTTCCTGCGCCACATCTGGGCGACCCACGGCTCGGTCGCGTACGACGAGAAGCGCCGCCTCGGCCAGGTCTCCTACGCCTCGACCAGTCGCCGGCTCGTCGACGACCTGGCCCGTTTGCTCGGCCGCTTCAACGTCTTCACCCGGATCAAGCGGGTCCGCAAGGCGGGCCACCGCGACGGCTGGCACCTTCATGTCCACGGCGTCGACAACCAGCTGCGTTTCATCGACGAGATCGGTGTGCACGGTTCACGGGGCGACCACGCCCGTGCCCTCGGTGTGGCGATCCGGGCGGCCGTCGCGAACACCAACGCCGACAACGTCCCGGTCGACGTCTGGGAGGACGTCAAGGGGATCCTCGAGCACGGGATGACGCACCGTGAGTTCGCCACGGCGATGGGCACCCAGTTCCGCGGCGAGGTTTCGCCGGTCGAGCTGGCCGAGACCAAGCACTCGCCGAGCCGGGAGCGGATGGCCGAGGTGGCCAAGGTGCTCGACTCGGCCGACCTCGAGGTCCTCGCGACCAACGACGTCTGCTGGGACACGGTCACCTCGATCAGGGCCACCGGTGAGCAACCGGTCTACGACGCCACCGTCCTCGGCCTGCACAACTTCGTCGCCAACGGCATCGCCGCGCACAACAGCCTCGAGCAGGACGCCGACATGGTGATCCTCCTGCACCGCGACGACGCCTACGAGCGCGAGTCCACCCGCCCCGGCGAGGCCGACCTGATCGTCGCCAAGCACCGCAACGGCGCCACCCGCGACATCGTCGTGGCCTTCCAGGGTCACTACTCGCGGTTCGTCGACATGGCCCACTGATCCGGCTGTTGTTGTTGTCGAGATGTGTCGAGATGCAGCCAAAACGAGGCGATCGAACTTTCGCCTCTAGAACACTGAATCGCGAGACAATGGGACTCCGTTGCAGGTCTTCCACAGTCGAAGGGTTGACGACTCAACCTGCCGTGGGGCGCCGCCTGCGGATGCAGGGATGTCTCGGTGGCTGTATGCCACGAAGCTGTTGGACAGCGAGCCCGGCTGCCCGACTAGTGTCGCCGCATGTCGGAGTTCACCTGGCTCCCGGCCCATCAGGCGCAGGCTGAGGACGTGGAGGCGCTGTTCGCCACAGGCGGCGCCCGCAAGTGCCGTTGCCAGGCGCTGAAGGTGCCGGGATGGATCTGGCGCGACACCACCCAGGACGAGCGGGACGCCGCGCTCCTGGAGCAGACCGCGTGTGGCAGCTGTCGGACCGACGTCCGGCCTGATCGGGTACGTCGACGGCGACCCCGCCGGCTGGGTCGCGGTTGAACCGCGTGAGAACTACCCCCGGCTGTGGAGCCGGAAACAGCCGTGGATGCGGATAGATCCCGAGCTCGAGGGAGTCTGGTCGGTCACCTGCTTCGTCGTACGCAAGGGCTGGCGCCAGGCAGGACTCACCTATGAGCTCGCCGTCGCCACCGTCGAGTACGGCGAGCAGGTCGGCGCCCGCGTGCTCGAGGGATATCCGATCGAGCCCGCGCAGGGCAAGGCCGTGATCTGGGACGAGGCGTCGGTCGGGCTGCTGCAGATCTTCCTCGAGGCCGGGTACGAGGTGGTGGCCTCGCCCACGCTGCGGCGGCGTGTGGTGCGGCGAGAAGTGGGCGACCACCGCAGCGGAAGGCTCGAGCATTGATGAACGCGATCCTGCGCATCCTCGGCGTCCGGGCCATGGGCGAGGCCGTTCGCCGACTGCCGCCGGCCCAGGCCCGGGCGATCACCCTCGGCGTCGCCGTGCTCGCCAACCTGCTGCCGCTCGTGTCGGTCCTCCTGGGGTGGATGAGCGTCGCCGACGTCGTCGTGGCGTACTGGCTCGACCTGGTGATCGTCGGCGGGTTCAGCATCATCCGGATCCTCACCGCCACCGGTTCGCCACGCGACGACGTCCCCAACCTGGTCGCCCGAGTGGTGTTCTTCGTCATCGGGTATGGCCTGCTGGTGGTGCTTCAGGCGATGTTCCTCGTGATGATCTTCGGCGCCGACGTGACGATCGTGACCGAGTTCGTCGACCGGATCGGCTTCCTGTCGACCGACGAGGAGATCACCGCCGGCACTGCGTGGCTACCTGTCGTGATCGGCCTGTTCGTCAGCGAACTGGTCGCGCTGCTGCTGGACTGGTTCGCCCGTGGCGAGCGGCATCAGTACGGTCCGCAGTTCGCGTTCATGCTGCCGTTCGGGCGCATGATCCCGATGGTGGTCGTGATGTCCGTTGGCGGCGGCGTCGTGGCGGTCGTGGCGCGGTTCCTCCATGGCGAGTTCGTGATCGTGCTGCTCCTCGCCGCGGTGAATCTTTCCCTCGTGTTCGGTCGTACGGCGTGGATGGAACGGATCCCCGGAGCCGAACCGCTGCTGCGGATGCTGCACCCGCCCGAGCCGGAGCGGTAGTCGGGCATCAACTTTGACGGGGATTTGCCTACGACAAGGTTTGACTTGTCGGGTTACGTCAACATCGGGGGCGGAATCCTGGCGGCCGGCCGAATCATGCAACCCGGTTGCTTGTTCCTACCCGGCGCGGGTCAGCAGTTCGGCGACGCTGCCAGCAACGTCGGGTTCGCGGTCCGCTGCCGCGACGACCGCGCTCGCAGCCGACCGTGCTGCCGTGCACGTGCGCGCGGTGACGACCGCCTCGGTCTGGACCGAGCCGCGGCCCTCGGCATGGGTCGACCACAGGTAGGTGTGCAGGTAGCACACCCCCTCTCCGCGGACGAGGACCGCCCCCAGCCCACCGATCATCACGCGTTCGCCGCCCAGCAGCCGGGCGAGCTCGTCGAACCCGGTCTCGCTGTAGTCGAGGCGGAGCCCGGTCGCCGACAACGGCGGATCGGTGGCCACCTCGCAGTAGTCGAGTCCCTGGGACATGTCCCCGACCGCGTCGACGAGCGCACCCGGATCGTCCACCGCGGTCGTCAGCAACCCGCAGGCGCTGTGGTCGTCCGGCCCTGACGGGCGGACCCGGCCGTCGACGTCGGTGGCAAGCGCGGCACCGACGATGTCGCCCGCCTGCGGTAGGACGTCGCAGCGACCGTCGACCTCGACTGCGATGCCATGGCTGGGGCCGACGCCGAAGACGACGCGGCAGCGGTCGGGATCGGCGTACGCGGTGAGCCCCGCGATCTCCTGCGGCTCGGCGGCCGCGCGGCTCGCGTCGTCGAACGGCACCCCCACCTCGACCCGGACGCGGGCGCCGTCGAGCTGGCCCTCGCAGGTGTGCGGACCCTCGGCGTAGGGGCGGCGCACACGGTCCGCGCCGGACGGTGTCAGCAGCGCGCACGGATCGAGTGCGCCGAGTGTCCCGCGCACCTGGGCCGTCGAGGCGTCCGGCACGGCAGGATCGGTGGTGCCGGCCCGATTCGTCGCCTCGGAACGCTCCCGGTCGTGGGGACCGGTCGAGGTCGAGCAGCCGGTGAGCATGCCGAGGGCGAGCGTCGCCACCAGCACCCGTGTTGAGCGGGCTCGGCCGGACGCTCGGCGCTCACCCATTCACTGCCTCATGCATCCGGGGCTCGTCCGCCGCGCCGTCCAGCGCGGGCGGGTACCAGAGGTAGATCTCGTCCTGCCTCCGACCGGCCCTGATGCCCTTCGTGGCGTGGTCCGTCACCGGGTCGCGTCCTCCTCGTATCGCATGTCGAACACCTTGCCCAGCGGACAGCGTGCCAACACGTCCGGGTTGTCGTGGGAGGACTCGGCCTCAATCGCGCCCAGCCACGGCGCCGACGAGGATCTCGGCACGGACAACGCCGGTGGCGCGTCAGGTCACGCCGTCGTGAACACCGGATCGGGGTTCTTGACGTCGATGGCAACGACTCGCACGACCTCGTCGCACGGCAGATCAGCGGCCTTGGCGTGATCCATCAGAGCCTCAGGGCTGGCGGCCTCGTAGAGGCAGATGGTGCCGAGCCGCCCGTTCGGCTCCTGGAGCACGTACGAACGGATCTTGCGGACGGTGCCGCCGAGCTTCTCGGCCTCGGCGTTGGAGCGCGCGTCGGCGGCCTCGACCTCGCTGGGGTCCCAGCCGTCGCGTCGGAAGATTGCGTAAAGGTCCATGTCAGCCTCCTCGTGATGTCCGCAGGCTTTCTGCGTACTTCGACGCTAGGTACGGCGTGCACGGGCGTCATCGGTAGGCGCCGCCATATCGCGAGGCGTAGTGGGTATGTCTACCCACTCTGTTGGGCGGCCAGGCCGTGCTCGTAGGCGAAGGCCGTCGCGGCGACCCGAGAAGGCACGCCGAGCTTGGCGAAGATGTTGGACACGTGCCGGTGTACGGTCCGCTCGCTGAGGAACAGCGCGGTTGCGATCTCGCGGTTGCTCCGCCCGGCCGCCACCAACTGGAGCACCTCGACCTCGCGCTGGCTCAGACCTGCCGGCGGTGTGGCGCCGCCACGTCTGTCCGCGACGGACTGCGAGTCCCAGTCGGCACCGAGCCGGCGGAACAAGGCATCGGCGGCATCCAGCTCCATGAGCATTGCATCGTCGTCCGCGAGAGCTCGGTACGCTTCTGCGAGCAGCAGCCGAGTCTTCGCTGACTCGTACGGTGCCTCGATCTCCTGCCATCGACGACACGCCTCGCGCAGCTTCACCAAGGCCTCCCGCGGGTGTCCTCCGGCCAGCAGCACGGCGCCCCTGGCGCCGTGTGCAGCAGCTTGCAGACCGGGACTGGAATAGAACGCAGCCGTCTTCTCCAGCTCTGAGGTCGTCGCGTCTGCGGCGTCGATGTCTCCAGCGGCGAGGGCGATGTCGACGTGCGCGATGCACAACCGCGCGCGAGCGAGCGGGTCCGTCGTCGCGCCGAGGGCGGCACGCATCGAGGCTACGGCGAGATCGATCCTCCCCTGCGCCAGCCGCACGAGGGCAAGGCCCGGCTGCGGGTCTCGACCAAGCTCGTGGGCCCGCTTGAAAGCTTCTTCGGCGCCGGTGAAGTCTCCTCGGAGCCGCCGGATCTCTCCGAGCTCGTACTGGCCTCCCGCCGCGGTGCCGACGTGCACGCCCAGCATGTCGCGGCAAGCGCGATCAGCCTCCGACTCGGCTCCTTCCCAATCACCCTGAACCTGCATCACCTGGGCTCGGTGGACGCGGCAGATGCCCGGGTAGAGATTGGCATCCGGAACCGCCTCGCACCACCGACTCGTCGCCTGGGTCCACTCGGCCGCACGGCGCACGTCGGCCAGCTCGTGGCAGACGTCCATCAGATGGCAGTAGATCGTTCCCGCCCACGCGGGATCGAGGCGTCCGGACATGGCTTCGAGCATGGCGTCGTCCAGCAGCGCCATCCCAGCATGCACCTGGCCCTTCTTGACAAGGACGCGACCTCGGCCCAGGACTCCCAAGGCAGCCAGGTTCGGCTCATCGAGGCGGCGCCCCAGTGCCTCCATCTGTTGCGCCCGGGACTCGGCCTCGTCGAAGTTCCCGCCGCCAAGCGCGGAGAAGATGTCGAGGTAGTAGAGGTAGCCGTGCGGCGCAGTCTCGGGGTGGTCGGCGACCAGTTGCCGTGCCCGCGTCAACCATCCGCTGCCTTGGGCGGCGTATCCGCGCGACATCGAGTGGATGGCCAGATAGAAGGCTGACATGGCCGCCGCGATCGGCTGATCGTCACCGAGAAACCGGTGGTACGCGGCTTCGAACGCCTCCAGGCAGGGATCGATCCTTCCGAGCCACCATGCTGATTCACCCAGCGTGTGAAGATCGCCGGCAGTGAGCACGTCAAGATCCCGAAGGGCGACGAATCCCTCATAGGCCGCGGCCCAGTCGTGGGCCGCGAAGGCAGCGCGCGCCGACTCGAGCGAATCCATGTCGGGCGCCCCAGCACCTTGCTCGTCGGGCGGCAGGCTCACATTCGGATGTTAGA
>CAWHNG010000004.1:0-109222 GCA_963830735.1 uncultured Actinomycetota bacterium | reverse complement strand
TGCATCTCAGCGAGCGCACGGTCCATCGCCACGTGTCCAACATCTTCACCAAGCTCGACGTCGACTCGCGGACCGCCGCGGTCGCGTACGGGATCAAGCACGGCATCGTCGAGCTGCGGACCCTCTGACGGTCGAAGTCCGATCTCGTGGCGGCCTCAAGATGAGGACGCCGGAACCGCGGCCTTCGGCCCCGGCACGGGATCACTCCCGGACGGCGCCGACCTAGGGCACAATGCCCCCATGACCACCGTGCCCCGGGGTGGTAACCCCGAGTTGCGCGTCCGTCTCGCCGCGGAGGTCTCCAGCGTTCCCGGAGCGCGGAGATTCATCACTGACGGGCTTCTTGGCTGGGGTCGCGAGCACCTCGTCGACGACGCAGCACTGTGCGTCACCGAGATGGCGGCGAACTCCGCACTGCACAGCGGCAGCGCCTACATGCAGGTCCGGATGAGCGACCTCGACCCAGCCGTGCGGCTCAGCGTCGAGGACGCCGGCGGGCTCGTCCCCCTCCCGGCGGTGGCACCACCCCCGGTGCGCAGCTCCGATGACCCACCTCCGGTCGAGGCCTTGGGCACCACCGGACGCGGACTGGCGATCGTGTCGGTGCTGGCGGAGTCCTGGGGCATCGAGGAGCGCGCGGGCGGACGGCGGATCTGGGCCGACCTCGCCGGTGACGGCGTCGAGCACCAGGTCCGGCCGCCGGAGGTGGCCGTCCGCGACGAGGCCACGCCGGAGCCGGGCGTGCTGCCCGCGGACTGGGCGAGGGTGCGTATGGTCCAGTGCCCGGTGCAGCTCGCGCTTCGGATCGACCAGCGACTCGACGACCTGGTCCGGGAGCTCCAGCTCATCGACTCCGAGGAGGGCTCGACACCGCCGCGCGAGCTCGGCCTGCTCATCGAGCGGTTGGTGACACGCCCGGCCTTCGCACGGCACATGGGTCGCCGGATCGCGCTGGACGCCGCCGCGGCGGGGCTCGAGTACGTCGACATCGAGATGACCCTGCCCCGGGCGATGGCCCCCGGCGTCGGCGAGCTCCTGGCCGCGGACAACCTGGCCGACGAGATCTGCGAGACCCACCAGCTGCTCACTCCGCGGTCCACCCCGGAGATGGTGTCGCTCCGCACCTGGATGACCGAGTGCATCATGACCCAGGCGGAGAGTGACGCCGCCGCGGTGCCCTACGACGACTGGCTTCGGCACAGACCCTGAGTCCTGGTCGTTGCTGGACCGAGGTGACGACTCACGTCACGGGCACGCCCCATAGGGTTCGCGCGTGACAACAACCTCGGTGTCGGCTCAGCCGAAAGAGCTGGGCCGCGAGAAGCTGATGGCTCGCGAGCAGCTGAACGCAGACATCCACGCGCTCGCATCCGGGGCGGCGCCGAGCGCTCGTCCCGTGCCGCCGAAGCCGAAGCCGGTCTCCCCGCACCACCGGTTCTTCACCGTCCTCGCGATGATCGTGACCTTCGTGGGGATCACCTGGCTGGGCGAGGCCTGCCGCGCCTATTGGTGGCCGAAGGATCATCTGGGCGAGAGCCTCCTCGGCCTGCTGGCGACGTTGGTGATCGACATCCTGCTGATCCTCGGTTCCCCGATCGTCGGGCTGTTGGCTGCCGTCGTCGTGGGCGGCGTCCGCGTGGTGCGCGCCGAGCGCGCACGGGTGCGCTACCGGATGGCGGACTTCAACCATCGTTTCTGGGACGAGCGGGACTGGATCCTGCGCAAGGTCGCGACCGGCGCGATGGAGCCACGTGCCGCGATCGCGGTCTTCCAGGGCGAGGACGCTCCGCTGGACGTTGCGCAGTCGCTCGCGAAGGGAAGCGCGCTCACCGAGGCGGCGCGCGCGGTCCCCGAACCGCCGGCCCCACCCGTGTCCCGGACGCGCAAGGTGTTCCGCTTCCTCAAGACCGGATTCCTCGTCCTGTTCGTCGGCGGCCTGGTCGTCGTCGACCTCCTGGGCACCGACCGAAGCGGGCGGCTACGACTCCGGACCGACGCCGCCGCGGGTGCCGGACACCGAGCGGACCCGCCGGCACGCACGCGACGTGGTGCAGGCTGACATCCGTGCACTGCAGGCAGGACAGCAGCTGACCGAGCTGCCGGCGCCGGCCGAGCCCGTCCAGCGCAAGAGGGACCTGACCGGCACGTGGGGATGGCGGCGTACGGCATGGATCTTCCTGGCGCTGTGGGCCGTCCTGACCGTGCTCCTCTGGTGGTACAACCGGGACAACAGCGACTACGAGCTCGAGGGTTCGCTCGCACTGGTCGCAGGCGTTCTCGGCTGGGCCATGATGCTCCTGCTCTCCCTCTGCGGCGCCCTGATGCTGTTCGTCTTCGGCTTCGTGGCCTACTCGGTCGTCGATGGGTTCCGCACGTCCAGCGGCAGCGACAGCAACGCCTCGGACCGGCTCCGCTACGACTTCTGGCGCGAGCGCGAGTCGCTGCGCACCCAGCTGGCGGCGGGCTCACGCACCCCGGACGAGGTCCTCGCCATGCTGCACGGCGTGGCCGACGCGCCGCCGACGATCGCGAAGGTCATCCAGCCGGATTCCGACGGCTGAGGTCAGGCGCCTCGACCCCGGGACCGCTCCTGCGGTAGGGGTTGTCGGGCTCCTGGGCCCCCTTGCGAGGCCACACGTAGATCGCCATCGTGACGGCGGCAGCCGCCGCCGCGATGCCGATCGGGACCAGGAGTGACGGCGGGAACCGGTCCGCATAGTTCTCGTACTCGCCGTACACCCGCGCCCTCCAACCAACCCGGTGGCGGTCGTGCTGCCACGTCATCCACAGCACGGTGGCGACCAGGGAGAGCACCGCCACGGCCAGCGCCTGGTAGCGGTGGGAGGCGTCCTTGGTGCGTCCCGCGCGCACCCAGCGCACGACGCCGAGGGCGAGGCCCAGGCAGGCCACCAGCGCACCGGCCCACAGCGCCGTCGTCGTCGCGGCGAGCGAGAAGACCGGCTCCGTGGAGTAGCCGTTGGTGAGCTTCGCCTTGGTGCGCGCGCTGAGCAGGATGACTGCGACCAGGTAGCACCACGGTGTCGCCGCGATGAGGAACGACACCATCGAACGGGGCCGCCGGGGCGCCCTCGCCTCGCGCGACCAGTCGCGGTACGCCGCGGAGTCCTCTTCATCCCCCATAGCGGCGGATCATGCAACGTCCCTTGGCATGCTTCCCGATGGGCTGCCCGCGATCGGCCCCTGTGCCGGCCTCGACGCGACCTCACCCTTCGGGTTGGCCGTGAGCGACGTCGGGTAGAACCGTCGCCGTGAGCCGGATGAACCGCAGTGTCGTCGCCGTCGTGTCCGTGGCGATCGGCCTCGGGCTGCTGACCGGTTGCTCGTCCGAACCGGACCCGTCCCGCGCGGGCACGTTGGCGTGGATCCGGGACCGACCGGAGGTCACCGAGGCGACCGTCGTCCGGGAAGCGTCCGACCCGTCGAACGGCGACATCGAGATCACCCTGGAGGACGGCACCTCCGACCGCGAGGTCGAGGGGTTCGTCGACGCCTTCCGCGACCACTTCAACGCCGTGGACGAGCCGTACTCCTACCGGCTGCGGGTCGACGACTTCATCGCGGCGGTCGCCGACCACGGCCCCGACGACACCATCGGCTGGGAAGGGCCGCCACTCGGCGAGACGCTGGACCGCGCACTGTGGCTGCGCCGCGATGGTCGGGCGACGGCGTACGACGACGCTCGTGGCGCCTCGTCGTACGAGTACGAGCGGATCACCGCATCGGGTGCCGACGTACCGCAGCTCGCCCTCGACCTGGACGCGTACGACTCCGAGGTGGCCGGCGACGAACCATGGGGCATCAAGGTCGCCTCCCCCGACGGCAACAGCGTCATCAGCTGGAGCAGGCAGCTGGACCGAGCGGCCCTCGAACCTCTCGTCCACCTCCAGCGGCTCTACCCGGGCACGACCGGACTGTCCGGCGACGGCGACCTCGACGTCGTCCTCATCGACCCCGCCGACATCGGTGCCGCGCAGTTGGCACGCCTTCCCGACCTGCTCGAGGCGGCCGGAGTCCCCTCGAGCATCACCGGTTGGGGCCCGGTCGTCTTCGACAGCCACCGCCAGCTCCGACGCCTGGTGGCCCGCCCCGAGAACCGGCACACCTACGCCGCGCTCGCTCAGGTGGGCGGCCTCGGCCCGTCGCTGGAAGGCTCCTACGGCCATCCGCGCGACGTGCTCGCCACGGACGAGACGAGTCTGCACGGCGCGCTCGCCATCCTGGGCAAGCACTCCGGCGGCATCCTCGGCGTCGGCTACTCCCCGGAGCCCGGGGTGAACCAAGCGGCCGTTGTCCGGGCGGAGCCGGACGACTCCCGGACGTGGCTCCGAGCGGTCGACACGGTGGTCGGCATGCCGGACGTCCTGTCGTTCGGGCTGTATCCCGGACCGTCGGAGCGGGAAGGGAACGTCTGGCTCGGGTTCGTCCCCACCATCAGCGACGAGGACCTGCGCACCATCCTCGCGATCGGTCAACGGCTCGCGCCCGACGGCCTGTTCTTCGTGGCCGCGGGCAGCGACCCGGCACGCTACGGACCCAACAGCTACCTCTACGACGCCCTCCTGAACGCCGACGGAACCGTCGAGGGGTCCGACGACGCCGGCTCCGAGGATGCGGACTCCCGCGCACTCGTGCAGCGGTTGACCGGGCTTTGGGCGCAGATCGCCTGAGCGTCCTGCGTTACCAGGGGTCCCTTGACGCTGACATCGGCGCCGCGTTTGACTTACGGCGCCTTCAACCTGCGATCTCGGGAGACCTCAGCATGAAGCACCTCATTCGGATCCTTGCTCCGTTCGGCATCGCCGTGGTGATCCTGGCGTCACTGACGACCCCTGCCCGTGCCGAGTCCGGCGGCTTCAATCCCTGGTGGGGGTCGGTCTACTACAACGACGCGGACAACGCCAACGGCAACGACACGATCAAGGTCTGCGACAAGGCCAACATGAGCTCCGACTACGACGGGGTCTGGGGATGGGTCGGCATCCGGTGGCGGGACGGCTCGTTCCACGGCGTCGGCGCCAAGATCTGGAGTCCTAACCCCAGCAGTCGATGCCGCCTCGTCCGCAACGGCGGCTCGGCGGTCAAGCGCTACTACAAGGTCAACCGCGAGCACGCCGACGTCAAGATCATCCTGTGCCGCTACAAGCCCGACACCAGCAGGACGACGGACTGCAGGGTGAAGATCATCGACGGCGAGCCGCGGGGCTGAGCAGACCCCCGAGACAGCGGTCAGCCGACGAGCCCGCCGCGGCCCCACCGTGGCGTGGGCCCGGCGTCGCCGAGGTCGGCGCCAGGCTCGACCTGCGAGATCCGCTGCGCGATCGCCGTACCCCAGTCGAAGTACGCCATCAGCGTGGGGTGCAGGTCGCCGCGGTCCGGGAAGGTCTCCGCGACCGCGGCCCCCATCAGCTCGAGCCACCGCTGCCGGTGCTCGTCGGTGATCCGGAGACCGAGGTGGCTGCGCAGCAGCGACGGGTGTCCTCCGAGCTCGGCGGTGTAGGACGCAGGTCCGCCGAACACCTCGGCCAGCCAGATCGCGACGTGCTCGACGTGCTCCCGGGTGAAGTCGGCGAAGACCGGAGCCAGGACCGGGTCGTCGAGCACCCGCTCGTAGAAGGCGGTGCCGAGAAGTCGGAAGCCGGGGAGGCCACCGAGCTCGTCGTACATGCCCGGGTCGGAGATCACCACGACACGATCACACGTTCCGGCCGCGCGCGCATCCCTCAGCCGGCCACATCCGGTCGATCGACCTGCTCCACCAGCCGCGCGGGCGCCTGGATGCAGTAGGAGTCGGTGAGCAGCTCGGCGAGCTCGACCCAGTCGGTGTCGTCGTCGAGGAGGAGCCCGACGATGTTCGCGCCCCACGACGCCCTGAAGTACGGCGCACCGAGGTGCTGGAACGCCATCACCTCGTCTGCCTCGGCGCGGAAGGTGATCCGGAACAGCTGGTCCTCCCCGCCGAAGACGTGGGCCACGGTGGCGCGGCCGACCCGCCAGGCCACACCGGTCCAGGCGGAGTCCTCGACGCACTCGGGCAGGTCGGCCAGGAGGCCGCGGATGCGCTCCACCCACGGAACGGGGACGTCGGGTCGCTCGGCCACGCCCGAAATCTGCCACAGCTCGCCGACAGGTCGCTTCCACGGCGACCACCCGGGGCGTAGGAAGGACCGGGGGCCAACGAGGAGGAAGGAAGTCATCGATGAGCGGAGCAGCGATCCAGAAGGTCGGCGTCGTGGGATGCGGCCTGATGGGAGCCGGGATCACGGAGGTCTGCGCGAAGGCCGGGTACGACGTCGTGGTCGCCGAGTCCGACGCCCGCGCGGCCGACGCGGGGCGGGCGCGCCTGGAGAAGTCGGTACGCCGCGCCGCGGCCCGCGGGAAGCTCGACGACCCCGATTCGCTGCTCGGCCGGGTGCGGATGGTCACCGATCTCGACGCGCTGGCGGACCGGGACCTCGTGATCGAGGCGATCGTCGAGAGCGAGTCCGCGAAGGCCGAGCTGTTCGCCCAGCTCGACAAGGTGGTCGAGGCACCCCACGCGATCCTCGCCTCCAACACCTCCTCGATCCCGATCATGAAGCTGGCGGTCGCCACCACCCGGCCGCAGCAGGTGCTCGGCATCCACTTCTTCAACCCGGTGCCGGTGCTCTCGCTGGTCGAGCTGGTGCCCAGCCTGATGACCTCACCGGAGACGACCGAGCGGGCGCGGGCGTTCGTGCAGCGCGGCCTCGACAAGCACGCCATCGACTGCCAGGACCGCGCCGGCTTCGTCGTCAACGCGCTGCTGATCCCGTTCATCCTGTCGGCGATCCGGATGCTCGAGTCGGGCTTCGCGACGGCCGAGGACATCGACGAGGGGCTGGTGCGCGGTGCCGCGCACCCGCAGGGTCCGCTGGCGCTGGCCGACCTGATCGGCCTCGACACCACCAAGGCGGTCGCCGAGTCTCTCTACGAGGAGTTCAAGGAGCCCCTCTACGCTCCCCCGCCCCTGCTGGCCCGGATGGTCGACGCCGGACTGCTCGGCCGCAAGACCGGGCGCGGGTTCTACACCTACGGCTGATCGCGAAGCGACGCGACGCCTACGCCACCCCGCCTTGCTATTGATAATCATTCTCATCTAGAGTCGTGCAGACTTCTTCGGAAAGGCACGACCATGCGACGGTTCACGCGCGCACGCGCAGCAGCCGCAACGGCGACCACCGCCCTGCTGGCCGCCTGCGGCTTCAACCCCGACGGCCCGAGCGCGCCGGCCGACACCCTCCGGGTCGTCGGGCCGTTCGAGGTGCACAGCCTCGACCCGGCGGCGAGCGACGGCTTCTTCACCCGGCTGGAGGTCGCGGAGACGCTGGTGACCAGCGACCTCGAGGGCAGCCTCGTCCCCGGCCTCGCCGAGGAATGGACGGCCAGCCGCGACCACCGGACGTGGACCTTCGAGCTGCCGGAGGACGTCACGTTCCACGACGGCACCGCCGTCACCGCGGAGACCGTCGCCACCTCGCTCGAGCTGGCCGCCGCGGAGCCGGCGAGCCCCCTCGCCGAGGCGCCGATCGATCGGATCGAGGCGGACGGCTCGGCGGTCCGGTTCGAGCTCAGTGACACCTACCTCACCTTGCCGGCAATGCTCACGCACTACAGCACGGAGATCCTGGCACCGGCGTCGTACGACGACGAGGGACACGTCACCGAGGTGATCGGCACCGGTCCCTACCGGGTCGAACACGTCGAACTGCCGGCGGTCATCGAGGTCAGCAGGTACGACGACTGGCGCGGCGAGGCGCCCGAGGTCGAGCACATCAGGTTCCAGTCGGTGGGCCGCGCCGAGACCCGGGCACTGATGGCGGTCAGCGGTGAGGCCGACGTGGCGTTCCACCTCGAACCCGCGGGTCGTGAGCGCGTCGAAGCCGCGGACGGGCTGACGATGGAGTCGAGCCTCCAGCCGCGGACGATCATGCTCAAGGTCAACGGAGACCACCCGGTTCTCCGTGACCCCCGCGTCCGCGAGGCCCTGAGCCTGGCCCTCGACCGCGACACGATGGCCGACGCCGTGCTGCGCGAGAAGGAGCTGGCCGCGACCCAGCTGTTCCCGCCGTCGCTCACTTCTTGGAGCAACGCGGACGTCCCGCCCCTCGAGCACGACGCCGACCGGGCGCGGGAGCTCTTCGAGGAGGCCGGTTGGACGGCCGGCGCCGACGGCATCCTCACCAAGGACGGTGAGCCACTGCAGCTCAACCTGCTGACCTATCCGGACCGCGCCGAGCTGCCGGCACTCGCGACGGCGATCCAGGCGTCGCTCGCCGACGTGGGCGTCGAGGTGAAGGTCGACGTCACCAACTCCAGCGAGATCCCCGCACGGCACGCCGACGGCAGCCTCGAGCTGGCACTGGTGGCCCGGCACTTCGCGCTCGTCTCCGACCCACTGGTGACCGTGGCGGACACGTTCGCCCGGGAGGGCTCGGACTGGGGGGTCATGAACTGGTCCGATCCCGCCGTCACCGACGCGATCGACACGCTGCTGCGCGGCGTACCCGAGGAGCAGGCGGCCGGCCACCGGGCGACGATCGCCGCGGCGGTCCAGGAGCAGCTGCCGCTGATCCCGGTCGCGTGGTACCGGATGAACGCGGCGGTGGCCGAGCGTGTGGACGGCTTCGCCGTCGACCCCCTGGAGAGCAGCTGGCGGCTCTCGACGGTCCGGTGGGCGTCGTGACCCAGCGCACGTCGCTCGGCGTCCTGCTCGTACGTCGCAGCACGCATGCCACTGCGCTCGTGACCCGGCGTACCCCTGTCGCCGCGGTGCTCGCGCGCCGCGGGCTGCAGGCCGTCGGGGTGGCGCTCTTCGTGTCGACCCTCTGCTTCCTCATCGTCCAGCGGCTGCCGGGCGACGCGGCGTACCGGATCGCCGCCGGTCGCTACGGCTACGACCTCGTCGACGCGGAAACCGCCGCCGCGGTCCGTGCCGAGCTCGGACTCGATCGTGCCGCGTGGCAGCAGCTGGGCTCGTGGATGCTCGACCTCCTCCAGCTCGACTTCGGGCGGTCCCTGGTCACCTCGCGCCCGGTGCTGGGCGACGTGCTGCACCACCTGCTCGGCACGCTCCAGCTCACGGCCGCCGCGCTCGTCCTGGCCATGCTGATCGGGGCACCGCTCGGGCTGCTGGCCGCGCACCGCCCCGACGGAGTACTCGACCGGCTCACCACGGCCTGGGTCGCCGTGGTCCGCGCCCTGCCGCCGTTCCTGCTCGGGCTGCTCCTCGTGCTGCTCCTCTCGGTTCACCTCGGGCTTCTGCCCGCGGTCGGGCAGGCAGGGGCCAGCGGCGTCGTACTCCCTGCTCTGACGCTCGCTGTCGGTCTCTCCGGCCTCGTCGCCCGGGTGACCCGCGACGCGGTGGTCGAGGTGCGGAGGTCGGAGTACGTGCGGTTCGCACGGACCAAGGGTCTCGCCGAGCGGATCGTCGTCGTCCGCCACGTGCTGCGGAACGCCGCAGTCACGCTGGTCCCCTACCTCGGCGTCCAGGCCGTCGTCCTGATCGAGGGCGTGGTCGTGGTCGAGAGCCTCTTCGCCTGGCCGGGCCTGGGCCACGCCCTCGTGCACGCGGTGTTCTGGCGGGACGTGCCGGTGCTCCAGGCGACGGCCCTCGCGCTCGCCCTGCTGATCGTCGCGATCAACACGATGGTCGACCTCGCGGTCCTGTGGCTCGATCCCCGACCCCGGCGGCTGGAGCAGGTGCGATGACCGCGACTCTGACGGGTCACGGCGCGACGCCCCACACCGACCTGATGGTTGCCGACGGGCCGCGGCGCCTGCCCTTCGCGCGACTGGCGGCGCTCGCCGTGCTCGCGGTCCTCGTCGCGTTCGCCGTCCTCGGCCCGCTGTTCCTCGGCGACCCGGCGGCGCAGGAGCTGGACCGCTACCTGGAGCCGCCGAACGCAGGCGAGCCGCTGGGGCGCGACGACTACGGCCGCAGCGTCCTCGCCCGGTTGGCGCACGCGACCCGACTCTCCCTCCTGCTCGGCGCGGGATGCGTGGCGACCGCGCTGGTCCTCGGGACCACTGCCGGCATCGTCGCGGCCTGGCGCGGCGGCTGGGTCGACGCCGTCCTCCGCGCGGTGTCGGAGACGTTCGTCGCCCTACCGGCGCTGCTGGTCGTCCTGATGGTCGCCGCTCTCTCGGAGGACGGCAGCCTGTGGACCCTCTACCTCGGACTGGCGCTCGCCCAGTGGGTGGAGTACTTCCGCGTGGTCCGGTCGCGGGCCGGCCTGGTCCTCGGTTCGCCGGCGGTGGAGGCGGCGTCGCTTCTCCGGCTCGGCCCTCTGCACGTCGTACGGCGGCACCTCTGGCCCGCACTGCGACCACTGCTGGCGACGCTCGCCTCCTTGGGGATGGTGACGTCGATCCTCGCGATGTCGACCCTCGGTTTCGTCAAGGTCGGGCTGCAGCCGCCCCGCGCGGAGCTGGGCCTGATGGTCACCGAGTCCTTCCCGTTCTACGACGTCGCTCCCTGGATGGCGATCGCGCCGGTCGCCGTGCTCTTCCTGCTCACCGTCGGGTTCCTCGGCCTGCGACGAACGGACAACCTCCCATGACCGATCCCACCATGGTCGCCTCCGCGCCCGCCCGACCCGCCGGGTACGAGTCGCTCCGGATCGACGAGCTGACCGTCCTCCACCGCGGTCGGGCGCTCGTCGAGGTCGCGGACGTCCGGGTCCAGCCCGGCCGGCCGCTCACGATCATCGGCGAGAGCGGCTCCGGCAAGTCGATCCTCGCCCACGCCGTCATGGGAACCCTGGCGGCGGAGCTCGAGATCGACGGGATGATGACGATCGCGGGGCAGCGGCTCGCGCTCGCCGACCGCACCAACCGCCGGGGCCTCTGGGGACGCGAGATCGCGCTCCTCCCCCAGGAGCCGTCCCTCGCGCTCGACCCGACGATGCGCGTGCGTGCGCAGGTCGCCGAGGGCGTGCCGGGATCGCGCGCCGACAGGCGCCGGGCCCGGGTCGCGGCGGACGACGCGCTGCGCGGCCTGGGGCTCGGCGACGCCGCGGCGTCGTACCCTCACACGCTGTCGGGGGGCATGGCGCAGCGGGTGGCGTACGCCGCGACGACGGTGGCCGGCGCGCGCATCCTCATCGTCGACGAGCCGTCCAAGGGGCTCGACACCGCGACCCTGGACCGGCTGGCCGACCTCCTGGCCGAGCACGTCGCCGACGGCGGCCTGCTCCTCACGATCACCCACGACCTGCGCCTGGCGCGCCGGCTCGGCGGCGACGTGCTGGTGATGCGCGAGGCCTCCGAAGTGGAGCGCGGACCGGTCGACCGCGTGCTCGACGCGCCTCGGCACGACTACACCGCCCGCCTGGTCGCGGCGGAGCCGGCGAGGTGGCGCCGCGCCTGGATGCGGGACACGCTCCCCGAGGTGCCCGGCGAGCCGTTGATCACCGCCACCGGCATCGCCAAGGGGTACGACGGCCCGCCGGTGTTCGCGGAGGTGTCGCTGCAGATCCGGGCCGGGGAGCGGTGGGCGCTGACCGGCCCCAGCGGCGTCGGCAAGACGACCCTCGGCAACGCGCTGCTCCGCCTCACTCGTGTGGACCAGGGCGCCGTCGAGCACGCGCCCGCTGTCGGTGGTGCCCGGCTGCAGAAGCTCTACCAGGACCCGGCGGCATCGTTCCCGCCGCTGGTCCCCACCGGGACCGCGATCGCGGACGTCGTACGACGGCACCGGGTGCCCGTCGATCGCGTCGAGCGGCTGCTGGGCGAGGTCGGTCTGCCTGACGAGCTGCTGACACGGCGTCCTGACCAGGTCTCGGGCGGAGAGCTCCAGCGACTGGCGATCGTGCGCGCGATGCTGCCGCGCCCGGCTCTGGTGTTCGCCGACGAGGCGACGTCGCGGCTCGACCTGCTCACCCAGGAGGTGACGACCGATGCGCTGATGGCCGAGCTGGAGGAGTACGACAGCGCACTGCTGCTGGTCACCCATGACCGCGACCTCGCCTCAGCGGTCGCCGACCACCAGCTCGAGCTCGGAGCGGTCAGGAGTGGCGGCCGGTGAGCGCCATGCCGACGCCGAGGCCGATCATCGACGTACCCCCGATCGCGCCGAGCGCGCTGCCGCGCCGCGGCGACCCGGCGAACCAGTCGCGGGCACGGCCCGCGGCGACCGCCCACACCGTGTCGCAGACCAGGCCGACCACGACGGCGACCGAGCCGAGCACGAACATCTGCACCGGCACCGGCGTACCGCCACGCTCGACGAACGGCGGCAGCAGTGCCGCGAAGATCATGAACGCCTTCGGGTTGCTCACGCCGACCACGAAGCCCTGGCGGGCAGCCCGCCGCCAGGTGAGCGGGACCGTCGGCTTCGCCGAGTCGACGCGCATCTCCCTGCGGTGGCGCAGGGCCTGGATCCCGAGCCAGACGAGGTACGCCGCGCCGGCGTACTTGACCACGGTGAAGACCACCATGGACTCCGCCACCACCGCGCCGAGGCCGACGGCGACGAGCGTCATGACCAGGAACAGGCCGGTCGTGTTGCCGACCACCGTCGCCAGCGCGACCCGCTGGCCGTAGGCGATCGCCCGCCCGACGGTGAAGACGACGCTCGGGCCGGGGATGACGATCAGGACCAACGCAGCCAGGCCGAAGCCGAGCACCTGGTCGAGACCGACCACGGTCAGTCGCCCCCGCCCCCGCCGCCGCCACCGCCGCCGCAGTCGCCGGAGCCACCGCCGGAGTCGCTGCCCGAGCTGGAGTCAGGGTCGCCGTAGGAGCCCGAGCCGCTGTCGCCGTTGGTGGCCGCCGCCTTGCGCTTGCGCTCGTCCTTCGCCGACGGGTCGTAGAGACCCTTCTCGGCCGCGCGGTCGGCCTTCCTCAGCTGCTTCGTCAGGCTCCAGCCCAGGAACGCGACCGCCAGGATCAGCCCGATGAAGACCGCGAAGCCCGTCCACCCCGCGACGACGTCGTTGGGTTCGGGGCCCTCCTGCGCGGAGACCAGGCTCCCCTGAAGAGAGTCCAGCAGCGGGGCGATCAGATCGGGAAGCACGTGCTCAGTCTCCCAGGTCGGGCGTCACGCCGGCGAAGAGGTCGTCCTCGGGCAGCTCCGTCGCGACGTGGCTGGTGACCAGCTCGTAGTCCTCGGTCGGCCACACCTCGACCTGGATCTCCCGCGGGATCGCGAACCAGAAGCCGTCGGGGTCGATCTGGGTGGCGTGGGCCAGCAGGGCCTGGTCACGCACGCCGAAGTAGTCGTCGCACGGCACGCGCGTGGTGATCCGGGCGTCCCACTCGGGCTCCGGCTTCCACTCCTTCAACCGCTCTGCCCAGGGCGAGTCGAGGCCGTGCTCGATCATCGCGTCGTGGAGCGCCTCCATCCGCGGGCGGTTGAACGAGTGGTGGTAGTAGAGCTTCAGCGGCTGCCACGGCTCCCCCGCGTCGGGGAAGCGCTCGGGGTCACCGGCCGCATCGAACGCCGCGACGCTGACCTCGTGGCAGCGGACGTGGTCGGGGTGCGGGTAGCCGCCGCGCTCGTCGTACGTCGTCACCACGTGCGGCCGGAACTCGCGCATCAGCCGCACCAGCCGCTCGGTCGCCTCCTCGAGCGGCACCAGCGCGAAGCAGCCGTCCGGAAGCGGCGGCTTCGGGTCGCCCTCGGGCCAGCCGGAGTCGATGAACCCGAGCCAGTCCTGGGTGATGCCGAGGATGTCGCGCGCCCGCTCCATCTCCTGGCGGCGGATCTCGTGGATGTTCTCCAGGATCCCGGGTCGGTCCATCTTCGGGTTGAGGATCGAGCCCCGCTCGCCACCGGTGCAGGTGACGACGTGGACGTCGACCCCCTCGGCGACGTACCTGGCCGTCGACGCGGCACCCTTGCTCGACTCGTCGTCGGGGTGGGCGTGGACATGCATGAGACGCAGGCCGGGACGGCTGGTGGGCATGCGCGGCAGTCTAGGACCGGCGGGCGTGCGAGCATGAACGGGTGAGCAGGACCGACGACTCCCTTGCCCGGCGGTACGGCGCGCCGCGCCCCGTCCGGCGCACGCTGCTCATCGGGTGCGTGGCCGTCGTCGCCGTCGCCTTCCTCGGCTGGCTCGCCTGGGTGACGGTGGTCCACTCCGACCCCGCGGTCGACTCGCAGATCATCAGCCGCGACATCGTCGACGACCACCACTCGATCGCCGTGATCCGGGTCGACCTGCGCGACGACGACGTCGTCGCCACCTGCACCGTGCGGGCCCTGGCCGAGGACAAGTCGATCGTCGGCCAGGTGACCTTCACCCCCGACGCCGCCGACGGACCGGACCACGAGGTCGAGATCGCGACCGAGCGGCGCCCGACCGCCGTCGAGAGCCTCGGGTGCACGACACCCGACCAGCCGCGTCCGCGCTGACCGACCCCGACCGGCGCTCGACCGGACCGCCGGCGAATCCGCCACCGGGCCACGGGTTGTTAGACTTGACGATCCGTCCCCGCGGACAGCGAGAGCATCTTGTGACCCGAGCACCGCGACGCGAGGACGAGATCGCCGGACCACCGCACGAGCGGCACCCGGCGGAGCGTGGCCGCACCGGCCACGGCGACGGACCACGCGAGCAGTTTCCCAGCTATTCAGGAGCACCCGATGACGACCGGCACCGAGAACACCATCTGGCTCACCCAGGATGCCTACGATAAGCTCCAGGCCGAACTGGACGATCTCAAGGGCCCGCAGCGCACGGAGGTCATCGCCCGGATCAGCGCTGCCCGCGACGAGGGTGACCTGAAGGAGAACGGCGGCTACCACGCCGCCCGCGACGAGCAGGGCCGGCTCGAGGGCCGGATCCGTCAGCTCGAGGACATGCTGCGCCGCGCCGAGGTCGGCGAGACGCCTCCCGACGACGGCGTCGTCGAGCCCGGCATGGTCGTCACCTACAAGTTCGAGGGCGACGACGACGACGAGGCGGAGAGGTTCCTGCTCGGCGCGCGCGAGATCGAGCCGGAAGGGCTGACGGTCTACTCCCCCCAGTCGCCGCTCGGTGCCGCGATCACGGGCCACACGCCGGGCGACACGGTGACCTACGAGGCCCCCAACGGCAAGCCCGTCACGGTCGTCATCCTCGACGCCGTGCCCTTCACCGGCTGACTCTCCCCTGGTCGAGTCGGCGCATCTCTGCACGCCATCGGCGTCGAGTCGTCCAGTTTCGGGACGACTCGACGCTTTTCTGGCGCAGAGATGAGCCGGGTCGACGGGTCAGGCCCGGTCCACGACGCCGTACCCCTTCTCACGCAGCCGCGCGAACAGCGCCTCCGCGTGGGGCTCGCCGCGCGTCTCGAGCTGCAGGTGGACGTCGACCTCGCCCAGGCCGAGGTTCGGCGAGACCCGCTCGTGGGCGACCTCGAGCACGTTGGCACCGGCCGCGCCGACCTCGGCCAGCAGGCCGGCGAGCCCGCCGGGTGAGTCGGCGACGGTCACCTTCAGGGAGAGGTAGCGACGCGCTGCGGTCATGCCGTGCCGGATGACCTTGTCGAGCAGCAGCGGGTCGATGTTGCCACCCGACAGCACTACCACGATCGGGCCCGGGAAGTCCCTGCCCTCGCCCACCGGACCCGCGTCCGCGAGTGCCGCCGCCGCGACCGCGCCGGCGGGCTCGACGACCAGCTTCGACCGCTCGACGAGTGCGACCAGCGCCCGGGAGATCGACTCCTCCGACACGGTGAGGATCTCGTCGACGTAGTCGCGGACGAGGCCGAAGGTCAGGTTCCCCGGCAGGCCGACGGCGATGCCGTCGGCCATGGTCGCCATGTCGTGGAGCCGGATCGGGTGACCCTCCGCCAGCGAGTGGGGGTACGCCGCCGCAGCGGCCGCCTGGACGCCCACGACCCGGATGTCGGGCCGCCGTGCCTTCAGCGCGACGGCCATGCCGCCGAGCAGACCGCCCCCGCCGAGCGGCACGAGCACGGTCGCCGCGTCGGGCACCTGCTCGAGGATCTCCAGACCGAGTGTCCCCTGCCCGGCCACGATGTCGCCGTGGTCGAACGGGTGCACCAGGACCGCACCGGTCTCGTCGGCCCGCTGCCGGGCGGCCGCGAGCGCGTCCTCCAGCGTGCGGCCGGCGAACTCCACCGTGGCGCCGTACCCCTGCGTGGACCGCACCTTGGGGATGGGAGCACCCTCGGGCATGAACACGGTGGCCGCGATCCCGTGCTGCTGAGCGGCCAGCGCGACGCCCTGCGCGTGGTTGCCCGCGGACGCCGCGACGACGCCCCGGGCGCGCTCCTCCTCGGTGAGCCGGGCGATCCGGACGGCCGCACCGCGGACCTTGAACGACCCGGTGCGCTGGAGGTTCTCGCACTTGAGCCAGACCGGCACCCCCGCCAGGCCGCTGAGCCAGCGTGAGTCCAGCATCGGTGTGCGGACGGCGACCTCGTCGACCAGCGGCCGCGCCGCATCGATGTCGGCGACGAGGGCGGCGACGTCGGGATCGTTCACGGAAGGGCTCCCTCGGGGTCGGGTGGGACGGGTTGGTCGGTGACGTCGGCGTCGTCGGACCCGTCGGACTGGTCGACCGCCTCGGCCACCGCCTCGGCGATCTGGGCCAGGTGCAGCACGACGGCGTTGGCGGCGGCAGCGATCGGCACGGCGACCAGGGCGCCGACGACACCGGCGACCAGCACACCGCCGGCCAGCGCGAGGATCACGCCGAGCGGGTGCAGCGCCACCCACCGGCCGAGCAGGAACGGCTGCAGGATGTGTCCCTCGAGCTGCTGCACGCCGATGAGCACGGCGAGCATGATCAGCGCGGTCACGGGGCCCTGGTCGACGAGCGCGACGAGCACCGCCACGGTGCCGGCGATGCTGGCGCCGATCAGCGGCACGAAAGCACCGAGGAACACCAGCACCCCGATCGCCAGCACGAACGGCACGTCGAGCACGGCCGCGCCGATCATCACGCCGGCCGCGTCGACGAGCGCGACGACCACGGTGGCCCGCACGAACTGGACCAGCGAGAGCCAGGCGACCCGGCCCGAGCTGTCGACCCGCTCGCGTGCGGCCCGGGGCGCCAGCCGCACCAGCCAGGCCCAGATCCGGTCGCCGTCGGCGAGGAAGAAGTACGTCGCGAACAGCGCGATGAAGAAGCCTGCGACCACGTGGCCGATCGCCGTGCCGAACTCGGTGATCCGGCTGATGAACTCGCCGCCCTCCGACTCCTGGCGGATCATGTCCTGGGTGCGCTGGATGTAGTCGTTGATCTGAGAGTCGCTCGCGTTCAACGGGCCGTCACGCAGCCAGTCGCGCACCTCGCCGAGACCCTTCACCGTCGAGTCGGCGAGGTCCGCGGCACCGGTCGCCACCTGCTGCCCGGCGAACGTCAGCAGCGAGCCGATCGCCGCGAGCCCGCCCAGCACGACGAGCAGCGCCGCCAGCCCCCGCGGCACACCGATCCGGTGCACCGCAGCGACGAGCGGACTGGCGAGGGCACTGATGAGGAGCGCCACGGCGAGCGGGATGGTGACGACGGCGAAGTAGCCCACCAGCCACATGAGGAGGTACGACGCCGCGGCGATGACGAGGAGCCGCCACGACCACGCGGCGGCGAGGTCGAGCCCCATCGGCACGTCGGCCCGGCCGAGGTTGGACGGTCCCGTCGCGAAGCCCGGCTCGGCACGACGCTCCTCGCGCATCAGCGCGAGCTGCTGCACGAACCGGTGGAGGACGCTGTCCTCGGCGTCGCGATCGCGGCGGACCTCGGCGTCGGTGCGCGGCCACGGGCGCGGGATCCGCCGGCGGTACGGCGCCGCAGCGTGCTCGTCGACCTGCTCGTCGACCTGCGCGTCGGCCGGGTCCACGGCCGCGTCGGCCTCGTCGACCTGCGGCTCGGACGACCCCACGTCGTGCGACCCCGTCGGCTCGGGATCCCTGGCGTCGTCGCTCACGGGTCGACCTGCAACGTTGGCTCGCACTCGGCCTCAGTTGGCCGACCGCGGTCGTCTGCTGCGCCGAGGCGGCCTCGCGTCTCGCTCACGGCGTCAGGCTAGACGGTCCGGCCACACCCGGGACGAGGGATCGCGCGAGCCGGTGCGCCACCTCGCGGTGCCCGTCGGCGAGCAGTCCGACCGCCATCAGCACGTACCCGTCGTCGACCACCACCCGTGCGCGCTCCGGGAGCTGCCAGCCGTCGGGGTGGTGCGCGGCGACAAGCCCGCCGAGCACCCGCTCGGCGATCCCCGGTCGGCCGTGCCGGAGCACCCCGCCGGAACCGACCAGCAGGCCGACCTCGCGCAGGTCGACGCCGGTCCGCTCGACCCGCCGCCCATCAGGGGTGAGTACGACGCTGGACCGGCCGGCGTGGCGGCGTACCGCTGTGTGCACGGCGATCCGGGCGAGCTCCTCGTCGATGGCGAAGTCGTCCTCGGACCGAGGCAGGAACCCGGTGTCGGCGACCCGCCGCGACGCAGCCGCCCGCAGCCCGGCACCGGCCGTGTCGCCGGCCGCGTCGACCACCCCGGGAGCGGAGGTGCGCATGCCGAGGTCGGCCTCGACGCTGCGGTTGGCCGAGGTCGGCGCGACCACCTCGTGCGCGAGCCCGCCGTCGGAGAGCTCGGGGTCGAGGGTGACGACGGAGTAGACGTCGGTGGTGGAGCCGCCGACGTCGACCACGGCGACGTCCCCCACTCCGGGGTGCTGCTCGTCGAGGCCCCGGGCGAGCAGCTCGACGCCGGCGAGGACGATGTCGGGCGTCGCGCCGCGTACCACTGCGGCGAACTCGTCGCCCCTCGGGCTCAGTCCCTTCCCGGCGATCACGTGCCGCAGGAACTGCTCGCGGACCGCCGCCCGGGCACCGGCCGGCGCAAGCACCCCGATCCGGGGCACCGCGTTGTCGGTGAGCACGACCGGCAGACCGTCCAGGATCCCGGCCACCTCCTCGTGCGCGTCGAGGTTGCCGGCGACCACCACCGGGCCGCGCCAGCCGCTGTCGACGAGGGCCCGGGCAGCGGCGCAGAGCGCGTCCCGGTTGCCGCCGTCCGTGCCGCCGGTGAGGAGTACGACGTCGACCTCGCTGCCGTCGCGGGCCGGGGTGGTCAGGCCGCGCAGCCGCGCGACGACCTCGTCATGGGCGCGACCCGCGACGGCGACGACACCGACCACCTTGCCGCCGCTGGAGAGAGCGACCCGGCGGCCCGCCTCGGCGGTGACGAGAGCCTCGTTGCCGACGACGGCGATCCAGAGGCCGCCGCCCGCGCTCGAGCACGCCAGCACGTCGGCGTCCGCTGCCCGCGGATCGGCGCCGGACAGGTCGTCGCGGCACCGGTCGAGCACGTCGAGGACGTCGCGAGCGCCGTACGTCCGGTGCTCGGTGGCCGCGACGACCTCCGCGGACGCCAGGTCGACCAGCAGGGCCTTGGTGAAGGTCGACCCGAAGTCGACGCAGAGGACCGCCTCGCCCGGAGCGTCCTCAGTCAAGCGCCCGTTCCAGGTCCGCGATCAGGTCGTCGGCGGTCTCGATGCCGACGCTGAGCCGGATCAGGTCGGCGGGAACCTCCAGGTCGGTGCCGGCGACGCTGGCGTGGGTCATCCGGCCGGGATGCTCGATCAGCGACTCGACGCCGCCGAGCGACTCGCCCAGGGTGAAGACGTCGGTCCGCTCGCACACCCGCAGCGCCGCCTCCTCCCCACCGACGCAGCGGAACGACACCATGCCGCCGAAGCGCTTCATCTGCCGTTGCGCCACCTCGTGACCGGGGTGGGTCTCGAGGCCGGGGTAGATCACGGTGCTCACGGCAGGGTGGGCGGTGAGGAAGTCGACGACCCGCTCCGCGTTGTCGCAGTGCCGGTCCATCCGGACGGCCAGCGTCTTCAGCCCGCGGTGGGTGAGGAACGCGTCGAACGGCCCGGGCACGGCACCCATCGCGTTCTGGTGGAAGGTGATCTTGTCGGCCAGGTCGAGGTCACGGACCACGAGCGCGCCGCCGACCACGTCGGAGTGCCCGCCGACGTACTTGGTCGTGGAGTGGACGACGACGTCGGCACCGAGCGTCAGCGGCTGCTGGAGGTACGGCGACGCGAACGTGTTGTCCACGACGAGCAGCGCTCCGGCTTCGTGGGCGACTCCGGCCAGCGCCTCGATGTCGCCGATGGTGAGCAGCGGGTTGGTGGGTGTCTCGACCCAGACCAGCCGGGTCTCGCCGGGACGGATCGCCGCCCGGACGGCGTCGACGTCGTCGACCGGGGCGGGGCTGTGCGCCAGCCCCCATGCCTGCTCGACCTTGTCGAAGAGGCGGAACGTGCCGCCGTACGCGTCGTCCGGGATCACCACGTGGTCGCCGGGCCGGCACAGCGCCCGGACGAGCGTGTCCTCCGCGGCGAGGCCGGAGGCGAAGGCGAACCCCCGCTCCCCCTCCTCGACCGCCGCGAGCGCACCCTCGAGGGCGGTGCGGGTCGGGTTGGCCGAGCGGCTGTACTCGTAGCCGCCGCGCAGGCCCCCGACCCCGTCCTGCTTGTAGGTGCTGGTGGCGTAGATGGGCGGGATGACCGCCCCGGTCGTCGGGTCCGGCTCGTAGCCCGCATGGATGGCGCGGGTCTCGAAACCAGCCTTGTGCTGTCGCTCCTGGCTCACCCGGTCGAGCCTACTCAGTCTCATTTGGCCGAGCGCGTCGCCCAGATTGACCACTCGCCCGGGGACCTCGCAAGCTCGGCCCCGGGCTCGGCCCGATCGCCGCTTCGCGGCCGGGCGCCGCGCTCAGCCGGAAATCGCTTCGCTCGGCACACGGCTGGTCGTAGCCTCGAAGCATGCGCAAGGCTGATCGGATCGACGCCGTTCTTGATGCTGTCCGGCACGCGTGGATGCAAGATCCCGACCTCCGGCTGGGTCAGTTGCTCTACAACGCCGTTTCGGCAGCCGAAGCTGGTGAGATGCCGCCGTGCGCTCCGCTGTTCTACATCGAGGACAACCGATTGGCAGACGCGCTGCTCCGCTGAAGCGTCCGCACTTCCCGAGGTGTGGGTCTTGCCCACGCGGAGACAATGGGGTCATGTTCTTCTCCCGCAAGACCGAGATGGTCGACGCCGAGCGCGCGCTGCCCGGCCGCCCGGAGCCGGCGTACGCGCTCCCCACGCAGCACGCGGTGCTGCACACGCCGCTGGTGACCGACGAGGTGCCCGACGGGCTCGAGGTCGCCGTCTTCGGACTGGGCTGCTTCTGGGGCGCCGAGGAGATCTTCTGGAAGGTGCCGGGCGTCTGGTCGACGTCGGTCGGCTACGCGGGTGGCCACACCCCGAACCCGTCGTACGAGGAGGTCTGCAGCGGCCGCACCGGCCACACCGAGGCGGTGCGGATCGTCTTCGATCCCGACCAGGTCTCCTTCGCCGACCTGGTCAAGCAGTTCTTCGAGGTCCACGACCCGACCCAGGGCATGCGGCAGGGCAACGACGTCGGCTCGCAGTACCGCTCGGCGATCTACTTCACGACCCCCGAGCAGGAGCAGACCGCCACTGCGCTGACCAAGGTGTACGGCGACGCCGTGGCGGGCCGCGGCTACGGCGAGATCACCACCGAGATCGCCCCCGCCGGCGACTACTGGTACGCCGAGCCGCACCACCAGCAGTACCTCCACAAGGTGCCGTACGGCTACCGCTGCCACGCCAACACCGGCGTCCCCTTCCCGGCCGACTCCTGAGCCGCCGACGAGTCCGGTCGCGCGCCTTTCCTCGCAGGGTGTTCGGTGCCACCCTGAGTCATGGGTCCAGATCCCGTGGCCAGCAATCCCAGCCACTACACCGTCGTCTTCGAGAACGATCGAGTCCGGGTCCTCGAGTACCGCGACCAACCGGGTGATCGCACGACACCGCATGCCCACCCGGACAGCGTCATGCACACCCTCTCGTCCTTCCGACGACGGCTCGTGTCGGGCGACCAGGAGCGCGAGGTCAGCATGGAGGCCGGCCTCACCGGCTGGCTGCCCGCCCAGTCGCACTACGGCGAGAACATCGGCGACACCCCGACACACGTGCTCTTCGTCGAACTCAAGGACGCGAGCGCGGATGCGCCGTACGGCACGGGCCCGACCGCGCTCGGGCCACAGGGTGAGTGATCCCGCCCTTCCGGGTTGAGTACGACGGCTCATGCCACGCGCGTCGTCTCCGGGAAGGCTGCTGCCATGACCAAGACGACCTACGCCTTCTACCTCCAGTCCGCGATCTCGTTCGGCGCCGCGCTCCTCTTCGTCGTCGGCGGGATCTACTTCCTGCCCGTCGACGGCTGGATCCGCGCCTTCCTCTGCCTCGGCTCGCTGTTCCTCGTGAACTCCACGTTCGCGCTCGCCAAGTGCGTGCGCGACCAGCAGGAGGCCCGCACGAGCGAGGTTCGAGTCGAGGCGTACCGGTAGATCGCTCCGGTCGCGTGATGCGGTGGAGATCCAGGCGTGTGGTGGCTGTTGCGAAATCGCCGGTCGGGGTTGGTGACCCTGGTCGGGGTTCGCGAAATACTGGGGTATGGCTCGCTTCTATCGTCCGGTGATCAGGGATCAGGAGTTCCTGTTGCCGCCGAACATGGCTGATTGGTTGCCCGAGGATCATCTGGTCTGGTTCGTCCTCGAGGTGGTCGGTCAGCTCGACACCACGGTGTTCCATGCGCGGCGTCGTACTGGCGGGGTTGGCCGTCAGGGCTATGACCCGGACATGTTGCTGGCGCTGTTGATCTACTCCTATGCGGTCGGGGAACGCTCTTCGCGTCGGATCGAGCGGCTCTGCGGCGACCATGTCGCGTTCCGGGTCTTGTGCGGCCAGGACGCGCCGGATCACTCCACGATCGCGCGGTTCCGGGCCGAGCATCGCGAGGGTTTCGCGGACCTGTTCGCGCAGGTGCTGCGGCTGTGCTCGGCGGCGGGGATGGTCAAGGTCGGGGTGATCGCGATCGACGGCACCAAGATCGCCGCGAACGCCTCGAGGTCGGCCAACCGGTCGGTTGACTGGGTCCGTGAAGAAGCCCAGCGGATCGCGGATGCGGTCATCGCGGACGCGGACGCGATCGATGCCGCCGAGGACGTTGCTGCGGCCGCGCGGGGCGGGTCCGATGACGACCTCCCGCCCGGGCTGGCCACTCGCAAGGGTCGGGCGGCGAACATCAAGAAGGCTCTGGAGGAGCTGGACCGTCAAGACGCCGCACACGCCGAAGCCGACGGGGCCGACCGGGCACGCGCCGCGGAGTTCTTGGCCAGGGTCGAGGCCGAGCCCCTGCGGGGTCCGGTCCCGGCCGGTGTGGACCCGGTGGCCTATCAGGAGGCCAGGATCCGACGGCTCCGTCGCACCCTCGAAGGCCTCCAGGGCCAGCCCGGTCGCCGGGCTCAGGGGCAGCGCAAGGAGTTGAAACGAGGGCTGGCGGGCGCCGAACGCTCGCTCACCACGGCTCAGGAAAAGACTGCGGCCGACCAGATCGACCTTCGCGGACCAGCCGAACGTGCCCGCGATCGTCGTGCCGCCCGTGCCCGGCAACGCGGTGCGCTCGCCGACACGATCAACATCACCGACCCCGAGTCCCGATTGATGACCGAAGGATCCGGCGGCGGATCCGTGCAGGGCTACAACGCCCAGGTCGCGGTCACCGACGACCACCTCATCCTCGGCATCCACGTGTCCCAAGACGCCAACGACACCAACTGCTACACCCCGACCCTGGCTGCGGCCACCACCCAAGCCGACGCGCTCGGCAAGGACATCGGCCTCGTTCTGGCCGACGCCGGCTACTTCACCGAGGACAACCTCACCGCCACCGGCCCCGACAAGCTCATCGCGCCCGGGAAGAACCGCGATGTCCACGTCGAAGCACGCGAGGATCCTGCCGACGGCCCACCACCCGAGGACGCCGACCCACGCGAGACGATGCGGCACCGGCTCCGCGAACCCGAGAACGTCGAACGCTACAAACGCCGATCTGCCACCGTCGAACCCGTCATCGCCCACCTGAAAGAACAGACCCGACTGCGCCGCTTCGCCCGCCGAGGCATCCAGGCCGCGACCGCCGAACTGAACCTCGCAGCGGCGGTCATCAACCTCACCCGGCTCCACAACGCGGGCCCGGCGACGACCTGAGGGAGGGTGCGCGTGGCGCACCGGCCCGGCAGCCGTCAGGGCCTCATTTCGTGGCGCATCAAAGCGCGACAGTCACGTGACGCCTGAATCTCCACCGCATCACGATCACGCCGCGGCCGGCCACGTGTCCGGGCACGCAGGACATCGACGCGGCTCCCCGCACCACCCGCCGGCGGCCAGGACCGCGCCGACCTTGAACGCCGTCGAGCACGGGCGGTCGAAGACCTGGCCCCAGCCGAGCCGCAGGGTGGTCTGCCGGACGATCGCCGCGTCGAGGTCCCGCTCGAGATCGCTGTCGTGGCGCCGCACCTTGGCATGGAAGAGCCGGCCATCGAGCTCCACGATCGTCGAGAACGCCTCGTACACCGCGTCCCGGTAGATCGGACCCTTGGCAGAGTCACCGAACTGGCGCTCCGCACCCGGCAACCCGTGCGGTCGTTCGACCCTGGTGAGGTAGCCGTGCTCCAGAGCAGAGCAGGTCCCGGCGCCGACGTCGGCGATCACCTCCTCCAGGAAGCTGCGTCGCGACACCCGGGTCAACGACCCCAGCGCGTCCGCCAATCGGCCGGCGGTCGTGAGCCGCGACCCGACCGCATCGGCTAACTGCGCCACCGCGTCGATGTCGCGCGGGGCTCGCGCGGCGAGCCGGATCGCGGCGTACTCGAGCCGCAGACGCGGCGGGGATGCGTTCCACAGCACCTTGTCGTGCAGCCCGACGATCCGCTGCACCGCGATCGTGTCGGGAGCCTGGATCGTCCGCCGGTGGTCGACCGCCACCTCGATCGGCAACCCGTCGTCATGCAGGGCCCGGCCCGGGCCGTCGGCAGCGCGTCGGGCCGAGGCATCGCGCAGCGCAGCCGGCTCGCAGAACAGCACCGCCGCCCACGCCCGCTGGACCCAGGTGAGCGGCCCGGTGTGGTCGACGTACACACCCTCGTGGACCCGCGCCCACTCACGGCGCCGTCGCAGGCGGCGTACGTCGTTGTCGTCGAGGCCCAGCCCGAGCAGCTGGGCACGGCTCACCACGCCCGACTGACGCTCGACCAGCGCGGCAAGCTGATGGCGGTACGTCTCATCCATCCGGCAACGCTGAAGGGGTCGGCCGGCCGGCGCAACCCGCTCCCCGGGACCTGTGGAGGGGAGCGTGAATCGACGATCCGGTCGGGATCCAGGGACCACACGCCTGAATCTCCACCGGATCACGCCCCCGGCCCGAATATTGGTTGGCGCCACCAGTGACAATGGCGGCATGGCGGACCTCCCCCGCAACGCAGCAGCCCGTACGGCGCGCCTGGCCGCGCTCCCCCTCGGGTACGCCGGCCGCACGGCGCTCGGGTTCGGGCGGCGGCTCGGGGGCGCGCCCGCCGAGGCGGTGATGTCGGAGATCCAGCAGCGCACCGCCGAGCAGCTGTTCCGGACGCTCGGCGAGCTCAAGGGCGGCGCGATGAAGTTCGGGCAGGCCCTCTCGGTGCTGGAGTCCGCGCTGCCGGAGGAGATGGCGGCGCCGTACCGCGAACACCTGACCCGCCTCCAGGACTCCGCGCCGCCGATGCCGACCCAGACCGTGCGCAACATCCTCTTCGCCGACCTCGGTCCGGACTGGCGCGAGCACCTCGTGTGGCTCGACGGTGCGCCGACGGCCGCCGCGTCGATCGGGCAGGTGCACCGCGGGCGTTGGCACGACGGCCGCGAGGTGGCGGTGAAGGTGCAGTACCCGGATGCCGGGGCCGCGCTGGAGTCCGACCTGCGCACGCTCGCCCGGGCCGCCCGCGCGATCGGGCCGCTCATCCCCGGCGTCGACATGAAGCCCCTCGTCGAGGAGGTCCAGGCCCGCGCCAAGGAGGAGCTCGACTACGAGCTCGAGGCGCAGGCCCAGCGGGAGTTCGCGGCCGCCTTCACCGACGACCCCGACATCGTCGTCCCCGACGTGGTCGCCGTCGGTCCGCGGGTGCTCGTCACCGAGTGGCTCGAGTCGACCGCCTCGTTGGCCTCGATCATCCGCGAGGGCAGCCAGGAGGAGCGCAACCACTACGGCGAGCTGTTCGTGCGCTTCCTCTTCTCCGGGCCGGCCCGGACCGGCCTGCTGCACGCCGACCCGCACCCGGGGAACTACCGGATCATCCCCGCCGACGACGGCACGCCGGGCCGGCTGGGCGTCCTCGACTTCGGCGCCGTCGCGCGGCTCCCGCAACGCGGGCTGCCCGAGCCGATGGGACGGCTGATCCGGCTCTGCGCGGCGGGTGACGGCGACGCGCTGCTCGCCGGGCTGCGCGACGAGGGGTTCCTCAAGGACCGGATCCGGATCGACCCGCAGCTGCTCATGGACTACCTCTCGCCGTTCGTCGACCCGAGCCAGGTCGAGCGGTTCCGGTTCTCCCGGGAGTGGATGCGCGAGCAGTTCCAGCGCATCAACGACCCCCGGGACCCGGCCTACACGATCTCGATCAAGCTCAACCTGCCGCCGTCGTACGTCCTCATCCACCGCACCTGGCTCGGCGGGGTCGGGGTGATGAGCCAGCTGGGCGCGGAGGCGCCGTTCCGGGCGATCATGCAGGAGTTCCTGCCGGGCTTCGCGGCGTCCCGCGGCTAGAGCTCGAGCACCATCACGTGCAGTCCGACGTACCCGTGCCGACGGGACCGGAACGCGGCGGGCACCGTGCCGACGATGCGGAAGCCGAGCGACTCCCACAGCCGGACGGCGCCGGTGTTGGTCTCGACGACCGCGTTGAACTGGATCGCGCGGAAGCCCTGGTGCCGGTGCCACCGCACGACGAACTCCCCCAGCCGGCGCCCGACCCCGCGCCCCTGCGCGGCCGGGTCGACCATGAACGACGCCGTGCCGACGTGGTCGCCGCGGCCGGGCCGGTTGGGCCCCATCCGCGCGGAGCCGAGGACCGCCCCGTCCTCCTCGAGTACGACGACCGCGGCCGCGCCGTCGAACCACAGTGACCGCGCGGCGTCGCTGCTGAGCCCCTCGGGGTACGCGTAGGTCTCGCCGTCCTCGACGATCGCCGCGAAGAAGGGGTGGATCGCCGGCCAGTCGTCCGTCGTCGCCGGACGGATCACCGGACCGGTCATGCCAGCATCCCGGTCTCGGGGTCACGGTCGGTGATGCAGTAGGCGCGGCCGGTCGGGTCGGCCAGGACCGTCCAGCGACCGTGCTCGGCGAGCACCTCGGCACCGAGGTCACAGTGGCGCTCGGTCTCCGCCGCCCGGTCGGTGGTGGCGAGGTCGAGGTGCGCGCCGGCCGTGCCCTCCCGCTCCCCGAGGCGCTGGAGGAGGAACCGCAGCGGCTGCCCGGGCGGTCGCTCGAGCGACCGGAAGTCCGCCGACACGGAGGAGTCCCGCTGCGCGCACCCGGTCAGCGCCTCCCAGAACGCGCACTCCGCGTCGAAGCGGCCGGCCGGGACGTCGATGCAGACCTGGTCGACGAGCGAGAGGTGGCCACCGGGCCACGCGACGGGCGCCGGCCGCTCCTCGGTGGGATGGGTCACGAAGCAGAACACCAGGCCGGCCGGCGAGCGCAGCACGACGTGGCCGCCGGGTCCGTGGTCGGCGATCCGGGTCGCACCGAGACCGATCGCGCGGTCGGCGGCGGGGCGCGGACGATCCACGTGCAGGTCCAGGTGGATCCGGTCGGGCCCGTCGGCGAGGCGCTGGACGCGCAGGAAGTCGTCGCCGTGCGGCGGCACCAGGGTCGCGAACTCGCCTTCGTCACCCCGGGCCGGCGAGACCTCGTAGCCCGTGACCGCGCGCCAGAACGCGACGCCCGGATCGAACGCGTCCGTCGCGAGGTCGAGGAACGCCGTCACCCAGAACGGGGTCATGCCGGCGGCGCGACGGGCGCGCAGTCGTGGCCGCAGCCGTCGGCGGGCAGCGGTCCGTCGGCGTGCGCGGCGGGGCGGTGGAGCACGGCGGTTGCCGGTACGACGACCACGTCCTCCCCTTCGGCACGGGCCTCGCCGTCGACCAGCAGGCTGTGGCCGCGCGGCTCCAGCGGCGGGAAGACGAGCGTCACGGCGGCGTTGGCGGCGAGGTTGGTGAGCGTGCCGCGGCCGGGCGCCGCGACCCGCAGGCCTGCGGCGTCGTACTCCGGGTCGACGGTGACGACCTTGACCCTGCCGTCGGTGGTCGTCAGGAGGTAGCCGCTGCCGAAGCCCTCGAGCGTGCGGTTGAGGTCAGCGAGTTCGACCGGGATGCTCACGGCTCCACGCTATCCCCACGGCGTCACCACAGGCCGAGCACGTCGCCGCCGATCCGGATCACGAAGGCGCTCACGACCGCGATGAAGAACCCCCGGACGAAGCCGGCGCCCTGCGAGACCGCGGTACGCGCGCCGAGGTAGCCGCCGAGCAGGTTGCACGCACCCATCAGCAGCCCGATCTCCCACAGCACGACGCCGGTGGGAACGAAGAGGAGCAGGGCGCCGAGGTTGGTGGCCCAGTTCGCGAGCCGCGCCTTCGCGGACGCCTCGAGGAAGTCGTAGCCGAGGAGGCCGACCAGGGCGAACACCAGGAAGCTGCCGGTGCCGGGTCCGAGGGCGCCGTCGTAGAAGCCGATCACGCAGCCGACGGCCATCGCGGCCAGGAGGTGACGGTGCCCGGTGAACCGCAGCATCGTCTCCTCGCCGATCTTCGGCGTGAGGACCACGTAGGTGCCGACGGCGAGCAGGACCACGAGCACGATCGGCTCGAACGCCTCGCGCGGGATCTGCGAGGCGACGAAGGCACCGCCGAACGATCCGATGAGCGCGAGCAGCATCATCGGCCCGAAGGTGCGGGGGTCGGGCTTGATCCGGCGGTAGTACGTCACCGAGCTCACCGTCGTACCGCAGAACGACGCGAGCTTGTTGGTGGCCAGGATCTGCACCGGGCTGGCCCCCGGGAGCCCGACGAGGAGGGCCGGGAGCTGGATCAGCCCGCCGCCACCGACGACCGCGTCGACGTACCCCGCGGCCAGGGCCGCGACGCCGAGCAGCGCGAGAACGGTCAGGCTGGGGTCGCTCACCGGACCTATTGTCGTCGTCGTGGGGCGCGGCCGCGGTCGTCATTGCCAGAGTGGTCCCTGGCTCACCCTGGCAATGACGACTGGCTCTCAGGCGGCAGGGGGTACGCCGATGTTGCGCAAGTCGCGCGCCACGACGTCTGGCTGGTCGCGCAGCTCACGCGACGTGCACCGGACGATCAGCCGCCGGGATGAGCTCAGGGCACGCTGGCGGGCGAGGTCGTCCTCCCAGTGCTCGATGTCCATGTGGAAGGCCCCGTCGACCTCGAGCACCACCACGCGCCCGTCGCGCAGCAGCCATTCGCAGTCGGTGAAGCGGAGCCGACCACCGGTGTCACGTCGACGCGTCTGCCGCCGCGGCGCGACGAGCCCGAAGGTCCGGCACATCCTCGCGACGTCGATCTCGGCGACGGAGCCCGCTCCCCCGGCGATCTCGCCCAGGCTGGCGCGGAAGTGGCGCGCCCACCGCAAGGGGCGCATCAACTCGACCCAGCTCAGGAGCGCATCGGGTGTGGTCAACCGCTGCTGCACAACGGCGGCGAGGACTCCCTCCGCGGTCCGCCGCGAGCGCTGGTAGGCGGCGAAGTGCAGGGCGGCTGGCTCGATCATCGCGACCGGGAGCGCCGACCCCGTCGCGCGGAACAGGCACAGCGGCCGCCGGGTCTCCACGAACCGGATGCCCGGGATCGGCTCACCGGTGTCCAGGCCGCGCCGGACCAGGACGGTGATGTCATCTCGGTGCCAGTTCTTGAGCCCACGGACCTCTGCTGCGCTGAGGTCCCCGACCAGGGAGTCGCCGCCCGCGTGCAGCACACCCAGCCACATCATCTGGTGCCGGGTCAGCTCGCCGGTTGTGGTCCCGATGACGGTGGAACTGCGTTCGGTCCACCGCTCCGTCGCCACGCGGTGGCTCACCGCCCACCGGTCGACGCCGAGCACCTGGAGCTGGGCGCGCGTGACCAGGCCGCCCTGCGCCGCAGCCACCGCCCGCCACCGCTCGTCCCGCATGCGCCGAGGGTGCCGGATCCTGGCGGCTGCCGCGTCCGCCCTCCACAGGCAGCCGGGTCGTCATTGCGAGAGTGACCTCCGGGTCACTCTCGCAATGACGACTGCGCGTGGCGTGAGGCGGTCAGCCGACCCAGAAGCCGCGGCCACCGAACCAGTCGGAGTACGACGATGGGCCCGACGAGCCGCGGCGCGAGCCGAGGTACGAGCCCACCACGGCGGCGCCGAGGTCGTCGGCCTCCGGCGCGATGACCGTGCCGTCGACCCGGCGTGCCATCGAGTCCACGAACCGTGCGAGGCCGGGATCCTCACCGAGCCGGAAGAACGTGGTCTGCGCGCCGAGCCGGCGGGCGTTGTCGAGCTCGCGGACCGCCAGCGCGATCGTCAGCGGGCTCGGCGGGTAGGCGAAGTAGACCTCCCCGTCGCGCTCGAGGTGCGAGGTCGGCTCGCCGTCGGTGACGACCAGCAGCACCGGCTGGGCGTTGGGGTGCTTGCGGAAGTGGCGGTTGGCCAGCAGCAGGGCGTGGTGGAGGTTGGTGCCCTTGGCCCACCGCGCGTCGAGCGCCGTGAGCTCCTCGATCGCCATCCGCTCCGCGTGCCGGCCGAACCCGATGAGGTCCAGCGAGTCGCCACGGAACCGGGTGCCGATCAGCGTGTGCAGCGCGAGCGCGGTGCGCTTCATCGGCACCCACCGCCCGTCCATCGCCATCGAGAACGACGTGTCGACGCACAGCGCCACCGCGGCCTGGGTGCGTGCCTCGGTCTCGGCGACCTCGACGTCCTCGATCGAGAGGCGTACGACGCCGCGCGCCGCCGTCGGGTCCTCGCCGGCCCTCCGCACCACGCCGTTGAGCACCGTCCGCGGGATGTCCCACGGCTCGGTGTCGCCGAACTGCCAGGGCCGGGTCGCACCGGACAGGTCGCCCGCGGCTCCGGCCTGGCGCAGCTCGCGCTGCCCCTGCCGGCCCGACATCCTTTGTGCGACGTCCCGCAGCAGCGCCTTGCCGAGCTGCCGCATCGCCTTCGGGGTGAGCCGGAGCTCGCCGTCGAAGCCGCGCTCCATCGCGCCCGACCGGCGCAGCGCCCGCTCGAGCTCCTGCAGCCTGCGGGCGTCGACAGCGGCGGAGTCCCCGAGCTGCCGCGCCAGCTGGTCGAGGTCGACATCGTCGAGCCGTGCGCCGCCGTACGACTGGGAGAGCTGGTCAGTCAACTGGTCGAGGTCGGCGAGGTCCTGCAGCACGCCGGTGCCGTCGCCGAGCCCGACGCCCTGCTCGCCGCCGAAGCGCTCGGCGCCCGACCAGTCCTCCCCCGGGCGCAGCGCCTGGAGGTTGCCGTCGAGCCGGCCCAGCTGGTCCATCAGCGCAGGCGAGCCGAACGCCTGCGCGGAGAGCTGCATCAGCTCGTTGCGCTGCTCGGGTGTCATCGAGTTCAGCATCCGCTGCGCGGCGGCCGCGCGCTCCGCCATGGCGTCGATGAGCTCGTCGACATCGCGTGGGTTCTCGGGGAAGAAGTCCCCATGCTTGGCCATGAAGTCGTCGAAGTCCTGCTGGGTGTCCGAACCCTCCGCGTGCTTCTCGAGCAGGTCGTTGAGGTCGGACAGCATCTCCTGGATCGCGGCGCGGTCCTCGTCGGTGGCGTCCTCCAGCGCCTGCTTCATGCCGGCGAACCGCTGGTCCAGCAGCTCGCGGCCCAGCAGGTCCTTGATCTGCTCGTACGCCGCCCGCGCCTCGGTCGACTGCCAGTCGTAGTCCGCGAGCTCGCTCACCGCGGCGGCGGTGGAGGTGGGCAGGTCGTCGAGCCGCATCTCGCGGAACGCCCGGTCGCCGTCGTCCATCATCGCGTCGCGCGCCAGCTGCTTGCGCTCCTCGAGAACCGCACGGTCGAGCAGCTCGCGGACCTCCTCCAGCGTGCCGTCGAGACGGTGCTGCGAGAGCAGCTCGCGGCGCCGCTCGGCCACCCGGCGGGCGAGGTCGTCGAGACCGGCGCGGTCCGCACCGCCACGCCGCAGGAACTCCCGCATCGCCCGCTCCGGGTTGTAGCCCGCCATCACGTCCTCGCCGATCGCGTCGAGCGCCTCGGCGATGTCGACCGGCGGCGCGAGGGGGTCGCCGCCGTCGTACTTCCGGTAGCGCGTCTCGATACGCCCGCTCGTCCCTCGCGGGCTACTCGACGACCGATCGTCAGCCATAGACGGTCTCGCCGCCCTCGGTGTCCTTGCCGATCTTGCGGGCCAGGAAGAGCCCCTCGAGGGCGAGCTCGATCGCGCAGGCGCGCTCCCCGTCGCCCGACCCGCCGCCCGTTCCGAACACCCGCACGCACACGTCGTCGTACAGCTCGGACTCGCCGAGCACGGGCAGCCCGGCCAGCACGTCGCGCGCACCCACGCCGGCGCCGGTGGTGACGGTGGCGCCCTCCTCGATCGCCCCGACCAGCAGGCCGAGGTCCAGGCCACGGAAGAGCTGCCGCACGGTCTCGGCGGTGGCGGTCCGCAGCAGGTGGGTGAGGATCTCGGTCTCCCGGCCCTCCTCGCCGGTCTCGAACTCGATCTTGCCGCCGAGCACGTCGACCGCGGTCTCGAGGTCGACCACCCGCGCCACCGCGGTCTCCTCGCCCAGCAGCGTCGCCCGTCGCAGCGCCGACGCGGCGATGGTCTCGGCGGCCGCGATCGCGAACCGCGCCGAGACGCCGGAGCGCTGGTCGACCGCCGAGGACCCGCGCAGGTTGCGGGTGAACCGGGCGAGGAGCTCGACCAGCGCGTCGGGAACGGCGGCGACGAGGTGCGCCTCCTGCCGGATCACGGCGACCTCGGCCTCGAGCTCGGTCGGGTAGTGGGTCCGGATCTCCGCGCCGAACCGGTCCTGGAGGGGGGTGATGATCCGGCCGCGGTTGGTGTAGTCCTCGGGGTTGGCGCTGGCGACGACGAGCACGTCGAGCGGCAGCCGCAGGACGTAGCCGCGGATCTGGATGTCGCGCTCCTCCATCACGTTGAGCATCGCGACCTGGATCCGCTCGGCGAGGTCGGGCAGCTCGTTGATGGCGACGATCCCCCGGTGGGAGCGCGGGATCAGGCCGAAGTGGATGGTCTCCGGGTCGCCGAGCGAGCGGCCCTCGGCGACCTTCATCGGGTCGACGTCGCCGATCAGGTCGGCGACCGAGGTGTCGGGGGTCGCGAGCTTCTCGGCGTAGCGGTCGTCGCGGTGCCGCCAGGAGACGCGGAGGTCGTCGCCGTGCTCCTCGACCGCGACCTTCGAGGCGACCGTGACCGGGTCGAAGGGGTGCTCGCCGAGCTCCGAGCCGGAGATCACCGGCGTCCACTCGTCGAGGAGGCCGACGAGGGTGCGCAGCAGCCGGGTCTTGCCCTGGCCGCGCTCGCCCAGCAGCACGACGTCGTGGCCGGCGATGAGGGCGCGCTCGAGCTGCGGGATGACGGTGGTCGCGAAGCCGTGGAGACCGGGCCACGGATCTTCGCCGGCCGCGAGCTTGGCCAGCAGGTTGTCGCGGATCTCGGTGCGCAGCGGCTTGAGCTGGTGACCGGCGGCCTTCAGCTCTCCGACGGTGCCGATCGTGGGGGCGGAAGTCACGGATCTCACGCTACTGCGGGCGCCAACCCCGATCCGCCCCGTGCCATCCGCGGCAGCACTACCCTTTGCGCGTGGTGATCGCCCTCTCCGTCGCGTGTACGACGCTGCTGGCCACCGTGATCGCCCTGCTGGTCGAGCGGCGCAGCCTCCGGGCCCGGGTCGCGGCGGACGAGCAGCGGATCGGGCAGCTCGAGGCTGACCTCGACGCCGCGCTCCGCCCCCCGCCGGCGAGCAACCCGACCGAGCGGGCGATCAGCCGGGTGATCCGCACCGCGACGAAGGTCCGCGAGCGCGGCATCACCGGCGTCATCCAGGCCACGCTGGACGACCTCGCCGCCTGGGCCAACGAGGAGCGCGCCGAGATCGTCCACATGGCCGCCGGCGACGGCACCGTCACCCTCGTCTTCTCCGACATCGAGAACTCGACCCAGCTCAACGCCCGGATGGGCGACAAGACCTGGGTCAAGGTGCTCGACGCCCACGACCACGTGCTGCGGACGCGGATCGCCCAGTACCGCGGCCAGGTCGTGAAGACCGCGGGCGACGGGTTCATGGTCGCGTTCCGCGACGCGGAGGCGGCCTGCCGGGCTGCCGTCGGCATCCAGACCGACCTGCGCCGCCCCTCCGACCTGCTGCGGCGGCACGGCAAGATCCGGGTCCGGATCGGCATCCACACCGGGCAGGTCGTCGCCAAGGACGGCGACTACTTCGGTCACAACGTCGCGATGGCCGCCCGGATCGCCGACCTCGCCTCGGGAGGCGAGGTGCTGGCGAGCGAAGCGGTGCGGGACGCGCTCGACGACGACGCGGCCGTCGTACTCGCCGACCCGTCGGAGCCGATGGAGCTCAAGGGCCTGCCCGGCGAGTACGTCGTGTGGCGGGTGCTCCCACCCGCCTGACGGACCGGCTGAGCGCGCGCACGGCCTACGGCACCGGAGGCGGGGTGGCCTCCTCCGCTTCCTCGCAGCCGTCGGCAGCACCGTCCGCGACGAGGACACCCTCGTCCGCGGACGAACGCTCGCCCGGTCCACAGTCCTGGTCCGTGCTGTCCTTCTTCACCGGCTCAGCCGGCTTCGGCTCCGGGTCGGGCGTCGGCTCGGGCTCCGGGGTCGGCTCGGGCTCCGGGGTCGGCTCGGGCTCCGGGGTCGGCTCGGGCTCAGGTCGGCTCGGGCTCAGGCTCGGCTCCGGGGTCGGCTCGGGCTCAGGCTCCGGCTCCGGCTCGGTCGTCGGCTCCGGCTCCGCTCGTCTCCGGCTCGGTCGTCTCCGGAGGGCCAGGGTCGGGGTCGGTCCCGGGGCCGGTCCTGGGACCGTCCATCCCGCCGCCCTTCGGCTCGTGGGTCGCTCCGTGCGCGCCGTGCCCGGTCACGCCGTCCGTGGCGTCGTCGTCCCGCGCCCCAGGGGCCGGTTCCCGAACGGCCGGCTCGTCGCCGCTACCGGTCGTCTCCGACCATCCCATCGTCAGGACCATCGGAGCCCCGAGGTAGAGCTGATCGCCGTCGTACAGGCCGTGCTCCTCGTACGCCGCCATCCAGGCCAGCACCGCCGACAGGTAGTCCTCGGAGTGGTTGTAGGACAGCACGGCCGCGCGCAGGTCGGCTGCGGTGCCCAGGTCGCGGTCGCCGACGCACAGGTACGCCGCAGCGGCGAGTGCCGCGTCGTCGACGTCCTGCGGGTCCCGGATGCCGTCATCGTCCGCGTCCACGGCGTACACGGACCACGTGCTCGGCAGGAACTGCATCGGACCGACGGCGTGGTCCCACCGGGTGTCGCCGTCCAACGCGCCGCCGTCGGTGTCACGGATCCGCGCGAGGCCCTCTCCGTCCAGGGTCGGGCCGATGACCGGCGGTACGGCGCGATGCCGGGCGTCCAGCTCCCGACCGTGGAGATTGCCGGACTCGACCTGCCCGATCGCAGCGAGCAGCTCGACCCGCAGCCCGCAGTCCCGCGGCACTGCGACGGTCGCCGCCTGGTAGGCGGCGAGCACGACGGCCGGCAGGTCCGCGGGCCGCGCGACCCGCTGCGCCCCAGCCCCCTCGGCTCCTCGGGTGAGCGACGCCCGCGTGAAGCGCGCGTCGACGCCGGCCACGGTCGTGGTGGGTGGTGGCAGCGCCGCCTTGGAGCGGGTCACCGACGCCACGGGCTGCCGGACGGCAGGTGGTTCAGCGGCTGCCGTGACCGGCGCTCGCGACGCCAGCTCGTCACCCGCCGCCTGCAGTCCGATCAGCCCGCATGCCGCCAGCGCGACCGTCACCGTCGCACGGCGTACGGCGTTTCTCGACAGATATGAGCCCATAACGATGTCCCCCCTCGTTGTCCCCGGTTCTGCTCCCGGACCAGACCGTGTCAAAGTCCGCGTGGGTCCCGGGCGCGAATGGCTCCGGTGTCCCCGATCTTGGGGAGCCCCGCGGACCTCGACGCGAGGGTCAGCGCGCCAGGTCCTGGGCGGCGGCCGCCGCCGTCGCGAGGTGGGCGCGGGCCAGGTCGACGAGCTCGCGCCCGCCCCCACCCGCGTCGGTGTTCAGCTCGACGAGGTACGCCGCGGACCGCGCCGCAGCCTCGGCCAGCAGCACTGCCGTGGCGGCGTCGCCCCGGAGAGCAGGACGCCCGTCCCGGAAGACCTCCGCCGCCAGCTGGGCGATCGCGGCCGCCGTGGCGGCGATCTCCAGGGGTACGTCGGTCGCGCGCGCCAGCGCCTCCTGGATCGGCTCGCCCGCCCGCTGGGCGGCGATGACCGCCGAGTAGGCCGTCGCGTCCTCGTCGGCGAGGCCGGAGGCACGCCGACCGAGCGACCTCGCTCGGTCGGCGTTCTCGGCTCCGGCCATCGCGACCAGGGCGGCGGCCAGGGAGGCCGTGACCGCTGCCACCGCCCCACCACCGGGCGCGGGCGTCGCTTCCCCCACGAGGTCGATGAACTCTCCGAGAGGCTTGTCGGCGTACGTCATGAGGACCTCACGAAACCAGTTCAGCAGGCCGGGCGGAAGTCCTTGCGGGCAGGGCCGTCGCGCAGCAGGGCGTGCAGGGTGATCGCGACGGCGACCTGGTTGGTCGGCAGCAGCACGTGCCCGGCGAGGACGGTGGGGCACTTGTCCTGCACGGTGACGTTGGTCGTGCGCCGGCCCGGCTCCAGGTAGCCGGACGTGTGCGGGATGACGATCAGGTCGTAGCGCGTGGTGATCTGGGTGTAGCTGATCGGCCCTGGCGTCTCGTCGCCCCGGTTGAGCCGGCGCAGGAAGGCCGAGCCCCACGCCTGCTGGTTGCACGCCACGCAGATGACGCCGGGCAGGAGGTCTGCCAGCGGGTTCTCGCTCGGGACGAGCCGGGTGCCGTGGTTGGACGGCGCGATGCCCACCAGGTCCTCGACGAACCGGTCGCCGCCGAGGAACCTGATGTAGTAGCGCGGCATCATGCCGCCCTGCGAGTGCCCGACCATCGACACCCTCGCCGCGCCCGTCGCGCGTCGTACGCGCCCGACGAACCGCTTCAGCTGCTCGGCCGACTCACGGATGTCGCCCGTGCCACGGTTGCCGTAGTCGAGGGAGTAGACGCAGAAGCCGGCGTCCTTGATGCGCTGCGACAGCGTCTCGAGCAGGGTCTTCCGGTCACCGAACGTGCCGTGCACGAGGATCACCGGCGTCGGCCGCCTCGTCGTCGGCCGACAGCCCCAGTCGTTCGCACCGGGCGGGTCGCCGGGCGCCGTACGCAGCGGCGATCGGACCACCTCCGCCGTCGCCGTGGGTACGACGCCGCCTCCGATCAGGAGCAGCACGGAGGCCAGGAGCGGGATCGCGAGACGTGTCAGGCGCACACCGGGATTCAACGCCATCGCGTGAGCGGCGTCACGCATGCCGGCGCGTCGGGCCGGGCCCGGGGCGCCCGCGGTCAGTCGCCGCCGTTGCGGTCAGTCGCCGCCGTCGCCGCCGTTGCCGCCGTTCTTCGGCGGGGGCGGCGGCTCCTTGCAGACCACGGAGTCAGCGGCGATGTAGTCGGTGTGGAAGGTCTCCCTGTGGTCGACCGTGTCCTCACCGTGCTTGCGGAAGATCCGGGTGACGTCGACCTGGAAGCCGGACCAGCCGGTGTTGGGCTCGCAGTCGGGCGTGGTCAGGGTCCGTGTCCCCGGCGAGACGTAGCCGTAGCGGTCGGACGTGACCGACTCGATGTCCCACACCTTGGTGGAGAACATCTGCACCGTGACCGTGCCCTGCCGGGAGTAGTTGCTCGGCTCGACCCATGCGTGGATGAGCACGCCGTAGTCGGTGTCGTTCTCGAACCGCAGGTCGACGCTCGGCCAGGCCACCGTCGCCTCGCGCCCCTCCGGGTAGCGGTCGATGTAGAACGAGTGGGGCTTGTGCTCGACGTCCTTGAGCCCGGCGAAGAACATCGCGTTGAACGTGGTCGTCGCCATCTGCGAGACGCCGCCACCGAGGTCCTGCTTGAGGATGCCGTCGCTGATGACGTAGCCGGTCGTGAAGCCGTTCTCGACGGTCCGCTCGCCGACGATGCCGTTGAGCGAGAAGACGTCGCCCGGCTTGAGGATCGTGCCGTCGATCAGCTCGGCCGCCCGACCGATGTTGGTGTTGCGGTAGTCGGCGTGCGGGAAGTGCGTCACACCCTCGGACACCAGCTCCTTGATCCCGAGGTCCTTCGCGTCCTGGGTGGTGAACGCCGCGTCCTTGACCTTCGCCTTGACCTCACCGGTGCGCGCCTTGCCCTTGGCGGTGAGCAGCCCGGTGAAGACCTCGGTGACGTCGGCGGGCTCGAAGCTCACGCCGGGCTTGGCCGGGATCACCTTCGGCTTGCCGTCGACCAGCCGGACGGTCGCGTCGACCGGCTCGCCGTCGGTGGTCACGTCGCCGACCAGCCGGGTCAGCAACTTCTCGTCGACCTTCGGCACCAGCTCGCCGTTCTCGGCGACCATCGACAGCACCCCGGCGTAGTCGCGCGGGCGCAGCGTCACCTCGGACTTTCCGAACACCAGGGTCACCGGCGCCGCCATGGCCGGGTTGGCGAACGAGTCGAGCGCCTCCTGCACGTCCTTGTCGTCGATCTCGGGCTGGGCCGGGCCGACGGTGAGGGTCGCGCTGTCCTTCTCCCCGAGGTACGCCGCGACGATCGCCTCCCGGGCCGCGTCGGGGTCGACCGCCTCGCCCACCACCGGGTCGATGGTGCGGACCCCGCCGCCGGTGAAGCGGATGGCACCGTCCTTCGGCTGCCGGCCGAGACCCCGGGACAGCACGTCGAGCTGCTCCCCGAGCAGGTCCTCGTCGATGTCGACCACCGCGTCGACGTCGTCGCCACCGGTGAAGTAGTCCCACTGCCGGCCCGGGCTCCAGCTGCGCCCGGCGCCCGCGGCGTCGACCGACGCCTCGGCGTCGACCGCGAGACCGATCTCGTCGGGTCGGACCTCGGCGGAGCGCTCCGCGCCGGCCGCGTCGGCACCCGCGGCGCCCTTCGGCGCCTCGACGGCAACCGTGATCGGCGCGTCGTCACGGTCGGCGAAGGCCTCCTCCAGCTCGGCGATCGCGGCCGCGCGGGTCAGACCGCCGACCTCGACCCCCGACACCGAGGTGCCCCGCGGGACCTTGTCGCCCGCAGCGAAGTACGCGGCGACGTACCCACCGCCGACGAGGAGCGCGAGCACGAGCACGACGACCAGCGCGAGCCACCCGCCGGGGCGCTCGCGCTTCGTGGGTGCCGGCGGCGCAGAGTCCCCCGAGGGCTTCTCGGCGTCGGTCTTCTCCCAGAACGTCACGCGGGCATCCTAGGTTTCGCGGCCGACGACCCCGAATCCGCGGCGTGGCGGGACGTGGTACCGGCATCGCGGGCGTCGCCCCGCGAACGCCCCCGCAGGCCCACCAGCCCCGCGACGAGGACGACCACGGCGGCCGCGAGGAGGACGTAGCCGTTGGTGTTGGTGGCGATGAGGAAGTCCCCTTCCGGGCGGGGCGCCGCGAGTACGCCGACCGCGGCCGTCCATCCCACCGCGAGCGGCAGCCGCCTCCACCAGCCGCCGGGCACGGCGACCAGGCCCGCGAGCGTGCCCACGAGCGCGAGGGCGAGCCCCCACCACCACAGGTGCACGACGACCGCGCCCACGCCGATCGCGGCACCGGCGACCAGGCACAGGGCCGCCGTCGCGAGCCGCGGCACCACGGCGCTCAGGCGATCCCGGGGAGGTCGGTCCCGGCGAACAGGTCGGTCTCCCACCCGTCCGGGCCGGTCTCGCCCGGGGTCCCCTTGACCAGCACGTAGTGCTCGTAGCCCCACGCCTGGTTGCCGAGGTTGTTGGACAGCGCGAAGAACGGGCCGTCGATGGCGATCTGGGTGGCGTGCGCGGCGAGCGCGGCCATCTTGCGGTCGACGTACTCGGTCCCGTCGACCTCGGCCGTGATGTCCTCGTCGGGGGTGGCGAACGGCAACGGGCCGTCGGGGTCCAGGCCCTCGAACGGCGTCGCCTCGCCGGCGTCGCGCAGCCGGCGCAGGCCGTCGCGGAACCTGCTCTCCGAGATCGCCGACCAGTAGATCTTCGCGACGTCCCAGGACTCCCCCAGGTCGCGTCGGTACGTCGGCGCCGCGGCGAGCTGGGCGGCGTACATCGCCACCCGGTGCGCCTGGATGTGGTCGGGGTGGCCGTAGCCGCCGAACTGGTCGTAGGTCACCAGGACCTGCGGCCGTACCTCGCGGATGATCGCGACCAGGTGGTCGGCGGCCTCGGTGAGGTCGGCATGCCAGAACGTGTTCGCGTGGCCCTGTCGTCGGCGCGGCGCACGGCGTGACCGTCCTCGTGCCACTTCATGCCGGAGTCGCGGTAGGTGCCGAACCCCCCGAGGAAGCGGTGGTCGGTGACCCCGAGCTCGGCCATCGCGGCGGCGAGCTCACCCTTGCGGTGCTCCCCGAGGCCGTCCTCCTGGTCGGCGGCCAGCCGCTCGAGCTCGGGCACCAGGATCTCGCCCATCTCCCCCGCGGTGCAGGTCACCAGCGTCACCGAGCGGCCCTCGGCGACGTACTTCGCCATCGTGGCGCCGTTGCCGATCGACTCGTCGTCGGGGTGGGCGTGGACGAGGAGGAGTCGCAACGCCGGCGTCCCTGCTGTTTCCACCATGACCGGAAGCGTAATGATGTCGCCCATGAGCACCGCACGCCGTGCCCTTCCGCTGGTGGTCTGCGCGACCCTCGCCCTGTCCGGGCTCTCCGGCTGCGGGCTGCTCGACGGCGGGTCGCGGCTCGAGGAGGCCCTCGAGTACCTCCCGGCCGGGTCGGGCTACGTGACCTTCACCGACCGGTCGACGTACGCCGAGCGGGTCGGGATCGACGACATCGAGCACGGAGCGTCCGAGAACGACCTCGACCGCCTCCTCGAGGAGACGAAGGACGACGTCGTGGGCACCGACCTGGCGCGCTACGCCGGGCCGATGCAGGACGCCGCGTTCAGTGAGCTGAGCGTCGACTGGGGTGCTTCGGCGACCTTGGAGGGCGGGCGAGTCTACGTCTGGAAGATGCTCGAGGACGTCGACCTCGGGAAGGTCGGCACGGACCTCGTGGACGCGGGCTACGAGGTGGAGGAAGGCGACGACGTCGACCGCTACTGGATCGACCCGTCCGAGTCCGACCAGTTCGGCCTCTACGCCGACCGCTACCCCCAGGGCCTGGCCGTGATCGCGATCGTCGCCGACGAGGGGCTGTTGGTCTCGGCGCTCTCGGCGCGGCCCGTGTCCGAGATCGTCGACGTGGTGCGGGACGATGCCGACTCGCTCTCCGACAGCGGGGAGTACGCCGACCTGCTGGACCACGTCGAGCAGGACGGTGCCGAGTCCGCCACCCTCGCCGCCGGGGACAGCGCGTGCCGCGACCTGACCGAGCGCCACCGCGGGATCGAGACGCTCGACCTGGAACCGCTCGGCGAGCCGGACGCCTACGCCGCGGTCGCGGGTGAGGAGGCCGACCAGGCGGTCCTGCTCTTCGACGACGAGTCCGCGGCGGAGGCCGACGCCGAGGCCCGGCCCGACTACCTGGACGCGTGGGCCGAGACGTTCGCGATCGAGGACGTCGACTTCTCCGTCGAGGCCGACGGCAGTGCGGTCGTGATCGACGTCGACGGTGACGGCGACCGGGTACTCGCTACGGCCACGCAGACCGGCGACGGTCCGGTGGCGTGCGGGTCGTCGGACTGATCAGCCCTGGCCTGCGGATGCGGTGGACACCCAGTCATCTGGTGGCTGTTGCGAAATCGCCGGTCGGGGTTGGTGACCCTGGTCGGGGTTCGCGAAATACTGGGGTATGGCTCGCTTCTATCGTCCGGTGATCAGGGATCAGGAGTTCCTGTTGCCGCCGAACATGGCTGATTGGTTGCCCGAGGATCATCTGGTCTGGTTCGTCCTCGAGGTGGTCGGTCAGCTCGACACCACGGTGTTCCATGCGCGGCGTCGTACTGGCGGGGTTGGCCGTCAGGGCTATGACCCGGACATGTTGCTGGCGCTGTTGATCTACTCCTATGCGGTCGGGGAACGCTCTTCGCGTCGGATCGAGCGGCTCTGCGGCGACCATGTCGCGTTCCGGGTCTTGTGCGGCCAGGACGCGCCGGATCACTCCACGATCGCGCGGTTCCGGGCCGAGCATCGCGAGGGTTTCGCGGACCTGTTCGCGCAGGTGCTGCGGCTGTGCTCGGCGGCGGGGATGGTCAAGGTCGGGGTGATCGCGATCGACGGCACCAAGATCGCCGCGAACGCCTCGAGGTCGGCCAACCGGTCGGTTGACTGGGTCCGTGAAGAAGCCCAGCGGATCGCGGATGCGGTCATCGCGGACGCGGACGCGATCGATGCCGCCGAGGACGTTGCTGCGGCCGCGCGGGGCGGGTCCGATGACGACCTCCCGCCCGGGCTGGCCACTCGCAAGGGTCGGGCGGCGAACATCAAGAAGGCTCTGGAGGAGCTGGACCGTCAAGACGCCGCACACGCCGAAGCCGACGGGGCCGACCGGGCACGCGCCGCGGAGTTCTTGGCCAGGGTCGAGGCCGAGCCCCTGCGGGGTCCGGTCCCGGCCGGTGTGGACCCGGTGGCCTATCAGGAGGCCAGGATCCGACGGCTCCGTCGCACCCTCGAAGGCCTCCAGGGCCAGCCCGGTCGCCGGGCTCAGGGGCAGCGCAAGGAGTTGAAACGAGGGCTGGCGGGCGCCGAACGCTCGCTCACCACGGCTCAGGAAAAGACTGCGGCCGACCAGATCGACCTTCGCGGACCAGCCGAACGTGCCCGCGATCGTCGTGCCGCCCGTGCCCGGCAACGCGGTGCGCTCGCCGACACGATCAACATCACCGACCCCGAGTCCCGATTGATGACCGAAGGATCCGGCGGCGGATCCGTGCAGGGCTACAACGCCCAGGTCGCGGTCACCGACGACCACCTCATCCTCGGCATCCACGTGTCCCAAGACGCCAACGACACCAACTGCTACACCCCGACCCTGGCTGCGGCCACCACCCAAGCCGACGCGCTCGGCAAGGACATCGGCCTCGTTCTGGCCGACGCCGGCTACTTCACCGAGGACAACCTCACCGCCACCGGCCCCGACAAGCTCATCGCGCCCGGGAAGAACCGCGATGTCCACGTCGAAGCACGCGAGGATCCTGCCGACGGCCCACCACCCGAGGACGCCGACCCACGCGAGACGATGCGGCACCGGCTCCGCGAACCCGAGAACGTCGAACGCTACAAACGCCGATCTGCCACCGTCGAACCCGTCATCGCCCACCTGAAAGAACAGACCCGACTGCGCCGCTTCGCCCGCCGAGGCATCCAGGCCGCGACCGCCGAACTGAACCTCGCAGCGGCGGTCATCAACCTCACCCGGCTCCACAACGCGGGCCCGGCGACGACCTGAGGGAGGGTGCGCGTGGCGCACCGGCCCGGCAGCCGTCAGGGCCTCATTTCGTGGCGCATCAAAGCGCGACAGTCACCTGATGACTGAATCCCCACCCAATAACGAGATCCAGCGACCGCGGCAGCTCAGTCGCGCTTGAGTCGCTTCGGCTCACCGGGGAGCGGGAGGGGCGGCGTACCGCTGCCGCCCGGGGCATCGTCCGACTCGTCGTCGAGCCAGCCGTCGTAGGTCTCCACCAGCATCTCCAGCTGGATCTCCGGGGCGTCGGTGACGACGGCCCAGGGGTGGGCCTCGTCGTCGTCCTCGCCGGCGAGCCTCTCCCGCACGACGTCGGCGGTGAACCCGCCCCGCGCCAGCACCGATGCCGCGGCCCGCGCGTCGTCCTCGTCGAAGAAGATGCCCCTCACGACACCATCATCCCGCCCTGCCGCCCAGGTCGGACAACCGCGCTCCCAGCTCGACGAGGAACGGCCGGTCGGGTGCCAGCCAGTCGACGTCCTCGAGCTCGTCGGCTCCCAGCCAGCGCACGGCGTCGTGCTCGCGCGGCGTCGGCTCGCCGGTGATCGACACCAGCGCGACAGTGAGGACGTGCCGCTCGCCGATCTCGGCGCGACCCCGGAGCCAGCCGTCCACGGTCGCGACGACACCCAGCTCCTCGCCGAGCTCGCGCACCAGGGCCTGGTCCGGACTCTCCTCCGGCTCGACCTTGCCGCCGGGGAACTCCCAACGGCCCGCGGCGGCCGGCGGCGTCGTACGCCGGGCCGCGAGGACGCGCCCCTCGCGGATGATCGCGGCGCCGACGACGGCGATCCGGTCGGCGGTCCCGGGGCGTTCGGAGGTCACGGTCGGCAACGGTACGCCCGCCGTGCCTCGGCTACGGTGGCGGCCGTGCAGGAAGAGTCGACCGCCCCGGTCAAGGGGATGCACCTGACCCGGACCGAGGAGAACGTCGCCCAGATCGACGCCCTCGCCGCCCTCCTGGAGGAGTACGGCGGCGGTCGGGTCGGTGTGGAGGGACTGCTCGACGACCTGCCGCGCCGCGCCCGGCGTACGTTCGTGCCGTTCCCTCGTCTGCTCGGCCGCGCGGTCAGCCGGGCCCTGACCTGGGACACCGCGGACCGTCGCGACCCGGAGTGGTGGCCCCAGGGCATCTCGAACTCGCTGCGCACCGGCGTCGACCGGGACATGCTCGTCGTCTCCTGGTACCACAAGGGCGAGCACGGCTCGCGGATCACGTTCCTCGACCTCGCCGCCAAGCGCTACGAGCACGTCCTGCTGGCCCAGCCCACGACCGTGGACGGCCGGCCGAGCCTCAAGCCCCTGCGGATCCACGCCGGCGGCATCGTCTGGCACGGGCCGCACCTCCACGTCGCCGGCACGGGCCGCGGGTTCTTCACCTGCCGGATGGACGACCTGATCCGGGTTCCCGACGGCTCGTCGCTCGACACGCTCGGCCACCGCTACGTACTGCCGGTCCGGTTCGCCTACCGCGCACGGACCGACGACGGGCTGGAGCGGCTGCGCTACTCGTTCCTCTCCCTGGACCGCAGCACCGACCCGCCCTGGCTGGTGGCCGGCGAGTACGGCTCCGCGAAGCAGACCCGCCGGCTCGCCCGCTTCCCGACCGACGCCGAGACGGGGCTGCTGGCGACCGACGCCGACGGCTTCGCACGGCCCTACCTCGACGAGCGCGGCGAGGTGCGGATGCAGGGCGCGGTCGTCGCCGAGGGCACCTACTACGTCACCGCGTCGCAAGGACACTGGACCCTGGGCACGGTGTACGTCGGCCGCCCCGGCGCGTTCCGGGCGCATCGGTTCGCCACCCCGATGGGCCCCGAGGACCTGGTCTGGTGGCCCTCGACGGACCTGCTGTGGTCGGTCACCGAGCACCCGCGGCGGCGGTGGATCTACGCGATGAAGCGCTCGCGCCTCCCCGGCCCCTGACGTCGCCCGCTCGTCGAGTAGCCCGTCGCGAGGGACGAGCGACGGGCGTATCGAGACGCATCGACTATTCCGGCGGCGGCGTACGGTCCCGGCGGCCGAAGTCCTTGCGAGCGAGCTCAGGCAAGAGCTCGAAGTCACCGCGCATCAAAGCCTCGCGCTTCGCTCGTGACCAGCCTTGCACCTGTTTCTCGAGGCGGAAGGCGTCACCGATGTTCGAGCATTCGAGCGACCACAGGAGCGCGACCGGCCGACGGCCCGGACGCCGCGTGTACGCCGCGCCCAGGCCCTCGTTGTGTTCCCAGATCCGGCGCTCGAGGTTTCGGGTGCTGCCGACGTAGTAGGTGCCGTCGGCGCAGCGAAGGATGTAGACGTGGGCCATGGCGACACTGTCGTCAACCAGCAACGTCCCGTCGAACGCCTATCCACAGGCACCGTCGAGGGTCTCGATACGCCGCCTCGTCCCTCGGCGGCTACTCGACCAGCGATGTCGGTCGTATACGACTCGGTACACGCCGACGTAACACGAGCCTGCGTAGGCTGCCCGGCATGACCGGCCCAGCCACGCTCCAGCCGGGCTCGGGACCGATCCGTGCGGCGACGTACCTCCCCGCGACGACCGACACTGTGCTCTGGGGCCGGCTGCCGTGCGCGACCGACGCGCCGGTGCTGAAGGTCGAGCCGGGCACCGAGGTCACCTTCGACACGGTCAGCCACGAGGGGATCCTCGAGGACCAGGGCCGCGACCCCACGGCCTTCTTCGAGAGGTACGGCGTCGCGACGTGCTCGACGACGCGATCGCCCTCGCGGCGTCCGACCTCGCCGCACCTGCCCGGCGTCGACGGCCCGCACGTCGTGTCACGGCCGATCGCGGTCGCCGGCGCACGCCGCGGCGACCTGCTCGCGATCACCGTCGTCGAGACCCTGCCGCGGGTGCCGTACGGCGTGATCTCCAACCGGCACGGCCGCGGCGCGCTGCCGGGCGAGTACCCGCGCGACCGGCCGCACGCCACCGACCTGGTCAGCGTCTTCGCCCAGGTCGTCAGCGACGACGGCGACCCACGGCCTGCTGCCGCTCGCCGACGGCGGCGAGCCGCTCGGTGACGCTTCCCGCTCGCGCCGTTCCTCGGGATCATGGGCGTCGCCGTCGCCGGCGACGAGCGGCCGCACTCGGTGCCGCCCGGCCCGCACGGCGGCAACATCGACATCAACCTGCTCACCGTCGGCGCGACGCTCTACCTGCCGGTGCAGGTCGACGGCGCGCTGGCCTACGTCGGCGACCCGCACTTCGCCCAGGGCGACGGCGAGGTCGCGCTGACCGCGATGGAGGCGTCGCTGCGGGCCACGGTCCGGCTCGACGTGGTGCCCCGCGAGGAGGCGCTCGACCGCTTCGGCGAGCTCGCCGGGCCGCTGGCCGAGACCACCGAGTACCTGGTGCCCGACCGGCCTCGACGCCGACCTCGACGTGGCCGTGCAGAACTGCGTGCGCGCCGCGATCGCCCTGCTCGAGGCGCGCTACGGCATGGACCGTCACCTCGCCTACGCCTACCTCAGCGCGGCGACCGACTTCGACATCTCCCAGGTCGTCGACCTGGTCAAGGGCGTCCACGCCCGGATCCGGAAGAGCGACTTCGCCGCGATCGACCGGAGCACACGATGACCACTGGTCCTACCGGCGTCCCGCGCCGAGCGTGGCGCCGCGGCGACCTCCGCCGGCCTCCTCGACGCGTTCTGGGCCTACGAGCGCGCGCTGATGGCCGACGACCTGCTCGCCGCTGGACCGGCTGTTCGCGCCCGGCCCGACACGCTGCGCGGCGACGCGGCGGGCCTGCTCGTCGGGCACGACGCGATCCGCGGCGTTCCGCGGCGGCCGCGGCGGCGCACCCGCCCGCACGGATCGTCGAGGTCCACGTCCGGGCGGTCGACGACGACGCACGCCCTGGTCGTCGCCGTGACCGAGCTCGACCGCGGTGGCCGCGGCCAGCAGACCCAGCTCTGGGAGCGGCGCGACGACGGCTGGCGGGTCACCGCCGCCCACGTCGCGTGCCCGCCACCGGCGCTCGACACCCGGATCTGGCGGGTCGTCGGCGACCCGCTCCTCGCCGGCTCGCCCGGAGCGGACCGCTCGCCGGGGAGACGGTCGCGGTCAAGGACCTCTTCGCCGTCGCCGGCCAGCGCGTCGGCGCGGGCAACCCGGCCTGGCTCGCCGACGCGCACCGACCGAGACCGCGCACGCCTCGGCGGTCGCGGCCGCTGCTCGACGCCGGCGCCGCCGTCCGCGGCATCGCCCGCACCGACGAGTTCGCCTACTCCCTGGCCGGCACCAACGCACCACCACGGCACCCCGCCGAACCCGCGCGCGCCCGGCCGCATCCCCGGCGGCTCCTCGTCCGGCTCGGCCGCCGCGGTCGCGCTCGGGCACGCGAGGATCGGGCTCGGCACCGACACCGGCGGCTCGATCCGGGTGCCGGCGGCGTACCAGGGCCTCTTCGGGATCCGCACGACGCACGACGCCGTCGACCGATCGGGCCTGCTCCCTCTGGCGCCGACCTTCGACACCGTCGGCTGGCTGACCCGCGACGCCGACCTGCTGCACCGGGTCGGCGAGGTGCTGCTGCCGCCGGCGTCGCCGGGAGGCACGGACCTGCTGGTCGTCGTACCCGAGCTGCTCCGGCTGGCCGAGCCCGACGTCGCCGCCGCGGTCACCGCCTGGCTGCCGGCGCGCAGAAGAAGGTCGAGACCTGGGCCCTCGACGAGCTGCCGGGGTGGCTGCAGGCCTTCCAGACCCTGCAGGCGTGGGAGGCCTGGCAGAGCCACGGCGCCTGGCTCGACGAACGGATGGACACCCTCGGGCCGGACGTCCGCGGACGCTTCGAGCGTGCCCGCGACGGTCACCGACGCCGAGGCGGAGGCGGCTGCGGGCGTCGTACGGACGGCGCGGGAGCGGATCCGCGACTTCGTCGGCGACCGGGTGCTGGTGCTGCCGTCGGCGCCGACGGTCGCGCCGCCGCTCGGCCCCGACCTCCCCGACCGCCTCCAGCAGGTGCGGCAGGCGACCATGCAGCCTGACCTGCCTCGCCGGGCTCGGCGGCCTGCCGGCCGTGTCGATCCCGCTCGAGACCGCCGCCGGTCTGCCGTGCGGCGTCTGCCTCCTCGCCGCCCCGGGTCGTGACCGCGACCTCCTCCGGCTGTGCCGGAGGATCTAACGTGGGCGAAACGCCGGTTTCGATCCCCTGGCACTTTGCGGCGCTAGTTTCATCGGAGCAGGAGGAGCCCCGTGCACATCGATGAGTTCAACGCCCTGCCCCGCGACAAGGCGGAGGCCGCACTGCTCGCGTGCGCCAAGGTCGCGTCGTGGGCGTCCTCGCTCGCCGACAGGAGGCCGTACGACGCCGCCACCGACCTGCTCGACGCGGCCCACGCGGCGGCGGAGTCGTGGACGGCCGACGACGTCGACGCGGCGCTGGACGACCATCCCCGGATCGGCGAGCGCCCCCAGGGCGCCGGTACGTCGGCCGCGCACTCCGCGCGCGAGCAGGCCGGCGTCGACCCCGCCGACGCCGCCCTCGTCGAGCGGCTGCGGGCCGGGAACGCCGCCTACGAGGAGCGGTTCGGGCGGATCTACCTCGTCCGCGCCAAGGGACGCACCGGCCGGGAGCTCGCGACCCTGCTCGAGGCAGCGGCTGCAGAACGACCCGGAGACCGAGCTCGAGGTGACCCGCCAGCAGCTCGCCGAGATCGCGCTGCTGCGGCTCAACGACGTCGTCGCCACCAGCACCTGCTCCACCCATGTCCTCGACGCGGCGCACGGACGGCCGGCCGCCGGGCTCGCGGTGACCCTGACCGCGCCGCACCTCCCGACCGAGGAGGCGACCACCGACGCCGACGGCCGGATCCGCTTCGACACTCCCCTGCCCACCGGTGCCCACCGGCTCTCGTTCGCGACCGGGCCGTGGTTCGCCGCGCAGGAGCGCGACACGTTCTTCCCGCAGGTCGACCTGGCCTTCGCGGTTTCCGACGAGCAGCCACACCACCACGTGGCGCTGCTGCTGAGCCCGTTCGCCTACACCACCTACCGGGGCAGCTGATGACCGACCACGAGCAGCACGTCCTCTCGGACCTGCAGCACGGCAAGGCCGAGTGCCGCCTGGTCCATGTCGACCGAGGGGTCGACCGAGGGGCCGGCCGGGGGTCGGACACCCACGTGCTCCACGACCTCAACGTCACCACCCAGCTCCGGGGCGACTTCGCGACGGCGTACACCCAGGGCGACAACAGCCACGTCCACGCGACCGACACCCAGAAGAACTCCGTCTACGCGCTCGCCCGCGAGCACGGGGTCGCCTCCCCGGAGGCGTTCCTGCTGTACCTCGCCGACCACTGGCGCGCCCAGCCGTGGGTGACCGGCACCTGGTTCGCCGCCGAGCAGCTCACCTGGGAGCGGATCGCCGGCCAACGGCCACTCGTTCGTGCGGTCGGGTCCGGAGGTCCGCACCGCGTGGGTGCAGACGTACGACGACGCGACCTTCGTCCTCGCCGGGCTCACCGACCTGGTCGTCCTCAAGAGCACCGGCAGCGAGTTCCACGGCTTCCCGCGCGACCGGTTCACCACGCTGAAGGAGACCGACGACCGGATCCTCGCGACCAGCGTCACCGCGACCTGGCGGTACGCCGCCGGCGGGCTGGACGGGCTCGGCCGGATCGACTGGAACACCACCCACGCCGCCGTCCGCTCCGCGATGGTCGACGCGTTCGCGACCACCCACAGCCTCGCGCTGCAGCAGACGATCCACGCGATGGCGGGCGCGGCCCTCGACGCGTGCGAGGACGTCGCCGAGATCCGGATCTCCTGCCCCAACAAGCACCACTTCCTCGTCGACCTCGAGCCGTTCGGGCTCGACAACCCGGGCGAGGTGTTCTTCGCTGCCGACCGGCCCTACGGGCTCATCTCGGCGACGGTGTCGCGAGCGAGCGCCGAGCCGGAGCCACGGGCGTGGGTGGGCGTGACGTGAGGCTGGACGCCATCTCCGGGCAGCAGGTGCTGATCGGCGGCGAGTTCGTGCCGGCGACGGTCACCATCCGCCACGGCAGGATCGAGGCGATCGCGCCGTACGACCCCGACGCCGACGGCCTGGTGCTGCACGCCGCCGACTCGGCGTACGTCGTCCCCGGCGTCGTCGACACCCACGTGCACGTCAACGAGCCCGGCCGCACCGAGTGGGAGGGCTTCGTGTCCGCGACCGAGGCGGCGGCGCTCGGCGGGGCGACGACGTTGATCGACATGCCGCTCAACTCGGTCCCGCCGACCACGACGCTCGCGGGGCTGCGCGCCAAGCAGGAGGCGGCCGCGGACGAGCTGATGGTCGACGTGGGCTTCTGGGGTGGCGCCGTCCCCGGCAACCTCGACGACCTGGCGCCGCTGTGGGATGCCGGTGTGTTCGGCTTCAAGAGCTTCCTGTCCCCGTCCGGCGTGGACGAGTTCCCGCCGCTCGCGCCGGACGAGTTCCTGGCCGCGCTGCGGGAGATCGCGCGCTTCGACGGGCTGATGATCGTGCACGCGGAGGATGCCGCTGTGCTGGCCGACGCTCCCGCCCCGCCGAGCCGTGCCTACGCCGACTTCCTGCTCAGCCGCCCCGACGAGGCCGAGACCGCCGCGATCCGGCAGGTGCTGGACGGCGCCCGGGAGACCGGCTGCCGGGTGCACGTCCTGCACCTGTCCAGCGCCCGCGCGCTCGACGACATCGCCGCCGCCCGTGACGAGGGCCTGCCGGTGACGGTGGAGACCTGCCCGCACTACCTGTGCTTCACCGCGGAGCAGATCCCCGACGCCGCCTCGCAGTTCAAGTGCTGCCCGCCGATCCGCGACCAGGGCAACCGCGAGGAGCTCTGGCAGGCGCTCCGGTCCGGTCTCATCGACACCATCGTCAGCGACCACTCCCCCGCCACCGCGGAGGAGAAGGCCCGCGGCGACGGCGACCTCCAGCAGGCATGGGGCGGCGTCTCCGGCCTGCAGGTGGGCTTCAGCGCGGTCGCCCAGGAGGCGCGGCGCCGCGGCGTCGGCATCGAGCGGGTCAGCCGCTGGATGTCGCGCAACACCGCCGACCTGGTCGGCCTCGGCCGGAAGGGCCGGATCGAGGTCGGCGCCGACGCCGACTTCGCCGTCTACGACTCAGGCGTCGAGTTCCGGATCGAGGCGACCCGGCTGGCGCACCGCAACCCGATCTCCGCCTACGACGGCCTGCGGTACGGCGGCCGCGTCACCCGCTCCGTGGTGCGCGGCAACGCGATCGACGTCGAGCGCCCCGACCACGCGTGGGGCCGGATGCTGACCCGGAAGGAACACGAATGACCGACCTCGACCGATCGGGCGACGGACAGATCTCCCCGCCGCCGCGGCTGCTGATGGGACCGGGGCCGATCACCGTCGACCCGCGCGTGCTGCACGCCATGGCGACGCAGCTGGTCGGGCAGTTCGACCCCTTCATGACCGCGACCATGAACGAGGTGATGTCGCTCTACCGCGGGGTCTTCGAGACCGACAACGAGCAGACCTTCGTCGTCGACGGCACCTCCCGTGCCGGCATCGAGGCCGCGCTGGTGTCGCTGCTCGAGCCCGGCGACCGGGCGCTGGTGCCGGTGTTCGGCCGGTTCGGCCACCTGCTGAGCGAGATCGCCTCCCGGTGCGGCGCGGAGGTGCACACGATCGAGGTGCCGTGGGGTGAGGTGTTCGACCCCGAGCAGGTCGCGGGCGCCGTACGCGCCGTGCGACCGAAGGTCCTCGCCGTCGTGCAGGGCGACACCTCCACCACGATGTGCCAGCCGCTCGCCGACCTCGGCGAGATCTGCCGGGAGCACGACGTGCTGTTCTACTGCGACGCCACCGCGTCGCTCGGCGGCAACGAGTTCCGGACCGACGCCTGGGGCCTCGACGTCGCCACCGCCGGCCTGCAGAAGTGCCTCGGCGGGCCGTCCGGGAGCGCGCCGATCACGATCTCCCCGCGGGCGGTGGAGGTCATCGAGGCCCGCCGCCACGTCGAGGCCGGCATCCGGGAGCAGTCCGACGTCGCACGGGGGCGCCCCATCGCCAGCAACTACTTCGACCTCGCCATGGTGATGGACTACTGGGGCCCGCGGCGGCTCAACCACCACACCGAGGCCGCGTCGATGCTGTACGCCGCCCGCGAGTGCGCGCGGCTGCTGCTCGCCGAGGGTGTCGACGCCGCGGTCGAGCGGCACGCCCTCCACGGGGCGGCGATGCTCGACGGCGTCCGCGGCCTGGGTCTCGGGGTCTTCGGCGACGTGAAGCACAAGATGCACAACGTGGTCGCCGTCGAGATCCCCGAGGAGCTCGGCGCGAGCGGGGCGACGCCGTACGCCGCAGCCTGCTCGAGGACTTCGGCATCGAGATCGGTACGTCGTTCGGGCCGCTCCACGGGAAGGTGTGGCGGATCGGGACGATGGGCTACAACGCCCGCAAGGACGCGGTCCTGGTGACGCTGGCCGCCCTCGAGCAGGTGCTCCGTGCCGCGGGTGTGGCCGTGCCCGCCGGCGGCGGCGTCGGGGCCGCGCAGTCCGTCTACGCCGAGGCCGATGCGAGGGACGCCTCGTGACCACCGCCGACGTCGTCCTCCAGCGGTGCGCCGAGCTCGAGACGATCTCCGCCGACACGCTCAGGCTCGAGCGCACCCACCTGACCGACGAGCACCGCCGGGCCAACGCGCTGACGGCGCTGTGGATGGAGCAGGCCGGGCTGTCGGTGTGGCAGGACGCCGCCGGCAACATCTGCGGCCGGCGCGAGGGCCGCGAGCCCGGCCTCCCCGCGCTGCTGCTGGGCTCCCACCTCGACACCGTGCCGGACGCCGGCAGCTTCGACGGGATGCTCGGCGTCACGATGGCGATCGCGGTCGCGGAGCGGCTCGGCCGGCGCATCGGGCAGGGTCGGATCGACGACCTGCCGTTCGCGCTCGAGGTGATCGGCTTCAGCGACGAGGAGGGCACCCGGTTCGGCACGGCCCTGCTCGGCAGCCAGGCCGTCGCCGGCAAGTGGGACGAGGACTGGTGGATCCTCCGTGACCGCGACGGGATCACCCTGCACCAGGCGTTCAAGGACTTCGGGCTGGACCCGCGCCGGGTCGGCGACGCCGCGCGCCGGCCCGAGGACCTGGTCGGCTACCTCGAGGCGCACATCGAGCAGGGCCCCTACCTCGAGGCGGCCGACGCGTCCCTCGGCTACGTCACGACGATCGCCGGCGCCCGACGGTTCCGCATCGCGGTGATCGGCGAGGCCCGGCATGCCGGCGGTACGCCGTACGACCGCCGCCGTGACGCGCTCGTGGGCGCCGGCGAGGCGATCACCGCCATCGAGCGGATCGGCAAGGAGACCGGGACGATCGCGACCGTCGGCCGGATCGAGGTGCGGCCCGGCGCGGTCAACGTGATCCCGGGGCGTGCCGACTTCAGCCTCGACCTGCGTGCCGAGACCGACGACGAGCGGGACGCCGCCTGGGACCTGGTCCTCGCCGAGCTCGAACGGATCTGCGCGAGCCGCGGCCTGCGCCTCGACGCGCTGGAGAAGCACTCCGCCCCGGCGGCCCCGTGCGCGGAGTGGCTGCAGCGGGCGGTGGTCGCCGGCATCGAGTCCACCGGGGAGTCCGACCCGATGGGCCTGTGGAGCCGGGCTGGCCACGACGCCATGGCGATCGCGACCATCACCGACATCGGGATGCTCTTCCTCCGCTGTCACGACGGCATCAGCCACCACCCCGACGAGGGCGTGCGCGCGATCGACGTCGCGCGCGGGCTGGACGCGTTCGAGCAGGCGGTGCTCGAGGTCGCCGCCTCCGCCTCCCTCCGTCAGGACGTCGCCCGGGCGGAGCGATGACCTCCACGATGAGGATCGACGAGCGGATCGCCGCCCGCCACGACGCGCTCTCCCCGCAGGAGCGCCGGGCCGCCGCCACCCTGCTCGAGCACCTCGACGACCTGGCGACCTACCGGGCCGCCGAGCTCGCGGACCTGGCCGGTGTCTCCAAGGCGACGATGAGCCGGCTCTTCCGCAGTCTCGGGTTCGACGACTTCGACGCCGTGCGCGAGCACCTGCGCAGCCTGCGCACCTCGGGCGAGCCGCGGCGCGTCGACGGCGCCCCGGACACCACGGCGCTCGCCGCGGCCGAGCAGGCCGCGATCCTGCGCGCCGTCGAGCACCCGAGGCTGCCGGAGGTCGCCGGCCTGATCGCGCTCGCGACGCGGGTCCTCGTCGTCGGGTGGCGCAACAGCCACCCGGTCGCCCTGCACCTGCGCCAGCAGCTGGCGCAGGCGCGCGGCGACGTACGCCTCGCCCCGCTGCCCGGCCAGGTCACCGGCGAGGAGCTCGCCGGCCTCGGCCCCGAGGACGTGATCGTCGTCGTGGGCTTCCGCCGCCGACCGCAGGGCTTCGGCGACTTCCTGACCGAGGCGGCGCGCACCGGCGCCGGCGTCGTGCTGATCGGCGACCCCACCGCGGTCGCGCACGCGTCGCAGGCGACCGTCTGGCTGGAGTGCCCGCTCCAGCACTCGCTCGCCTTCGACAGCTACGCCGCACCGATGGCCCTGGTGAGCGTGCTGGCCGACGCCGTCCTGACGACGTGCGGGCGGGCCGGCAGCCGTCGGGTGCGGGCGATCACGGAGTCCTACGAGCGACTGGGAGAGGTCGAATGAGTGACAAGACCGACGACGCGACGTGGCTCGACCACGTGGTGCGGCTGGCGACGGCCAACGTCGCCGACGGCGGCGGCCCCTTCGGGGCGGTGATCGTGCGCGACGGCTCGGCCGTGGCGGAGGGCAGCAACCGGGTCACCGTCGACGTCGACCCGACCGCGCACGCCGAGATCACCGCCATCCGGGCGGCGAGCAAGCGGCTCGGCGTCTTCGACCTGTCGGGGTGCACCCTCTACACGTCCTGCGAGCCGTGCCCGATGTGCCTGGCGGCCGCGCTCTGGTCCCGGCTCGACCGCGTCGTCCACGCCGCCGACCGGGACGACGCGGCGCGCGGCGGCTTCGACGACCGGGCGTTCTACGAGCTGTTCGCGCGACCGCGGAGCGAGTGGTCGATGGCCGTGGAGATACGACGCATCGACGGTGCCGTTGCCCCGTTCGACGCCTGGCTGGCCAAGCCCGACCGGACCCGCTACTAGCCCGGCGATGAACGGGTCCCGCCGCCGCTCGATCTTCACCGCGCGCCTCACCAACACCGCCGCTGAGGGCCAGCAGCCGCGGGTGCTCGACGACCTCCGGCAGGCCATCCTCGGCGGGGACGAGCCGCCCGGGACGCTGATCCCGATCGACGCCGTCGCGCGGTTCTTCGGCGTGAGCCAGATCCCGGTGCGCGAGGCGCTCAAGGTGCTCCTCGGCGAGGGCCTCGTGGAGCACGTCCCGCACATCGGCTACAGCGTCGCCAAGCTCACCTTCGCGGAGTTCCGGGAGCTGTACGACGTCCGCGAGGCACTCGAGGTCGCAGCGCTCCGAGCAGCGGTCGACAACGCCGGCCCGGGCGACGACGACGCGGTGCGCACCGCCCACGGCGACCTGCACGCAGCGATGGACGGCGCCGACGACCGGGCCTACCACGTGGCGTCGCGCGCCTTCCACATGGCGCTGATCGCGCCCACCCGCATGGAACGGCTGCTCCACATGTACGAGTCGGCGTGGAACATGACCGAGCCGGCACGGCCGATGTCGCGGGTCGGCAGCGGGGAGCGGCGGACGTTCTACGACGACCACGGCCGGATGCTCGCCGCGTTCGTGGCCCGCGACACCGACGCGCTCGTCGGGGAGGCGCAGGAGCACTACCGGCACCTGCGGTCCGGCATCGCGGAGTTCCGCCACGACGCGGACGTCTTCCGTCCCGCTGCGCGCCCCGCGACCTGAGTCGCCGCGGCGCGCCGTACGCCGTATAGCCCTATATCTCTCCCGTGACCTCAATGTCACGAACTTTGCGGGTCTGCGGAAACAGCCGGTTCCTAGCGTCGAGGGGTACGTCGCCGTACGCCCTCCCCCGTCGCCCGAGGAGCCCACCATGACCCACACCGACGAACCCGACATCGTCGAAGCCGCCGGCTACCCGCCCGGCCGCGGCGTCGGCAAGCGCGAGTACCACCCACGTCTCTCCAACGAGGACCTCGACCCGCTGCCCGAGCAGTCCTGGGGGACCTACAACATCTTCGCGTTCTGGATGTCCGACGTGCACAGCGTCGGTGGCTACGTCACGGCCGGCGCCCTCTTCGCCCTCGGCCTGACCAGCTGGCAGGTGTTCGTCGCGCTGATCGTCGGCATCGTCCTCGTGCAGTTCTTCTGCAACCTGGTCGCCAAGCCGAGCCAGGTGACCTCGACGCCGTACCCGGTCGTCAGTCGCGCGTCGTTCGGCGTGCTGGGCGCCAACATCCCGGCGATCATCCGCGGCTCGATCGCGATCGCCTGGTACGGCGTGCAGACCTTCCTGGCCGCCGGGTCGCTGACGATCGTGATCCTCAAGCTCTTGCCGGGGCTGATCCCGTACGCGACCACCGACCACAGCTTCCTCGGGCTGTCCTACATCGGCTACCTGAGCTTCGCCATCCTCTGGTTCGCCCAGGCGCTGGTCTTCTGGCGCGGCATGGAGTCGATCCGCAAGTTCATCGACTTCTGCGGACCGGCGGTCTACGTCGCGATGATCATCCTCTGCGTCTACATGCTCGTCCGCGCCGACTGGGACATCTCGTTCTCGCTCAGCGACAAGGACCTGACCGTCGGGCAGCAGGTCACCGCGATGCTCGGGGCGATCGCTCTCGTGGTGTCCTACTTCTCCGGGCCCATGCTGAACTTCGGCGACTTCGCCCGCTACGGCAAGTCCTTCGATGCCGTCAAGAAGGGCAACTTCTGGGGGCTGCCGATCAACTTCGTCGTGTTCTCGCTGCTGGTCGTCCTCACCGCCTCGGCGACGGTCCCGGTCTTCGGCAAGCTGATCACCGACCCGGTGCACACGATCGAGGAGATCGACACCTACACCGCGGTGCTGTTCGGCGGTCTGACCTTCGTCATCGCCACCGTCGGCATCAACATCGTCGCCAACTTCATCAGCCCGGCGTTCGACTTCTCCAACGTCAACCCGCAGAAGATCACCTGGCGGATGGGCGGCATGATCGCCGCGGTCGGCTCGGTGATCCTGACCCCCTGGAACTGGTACAACAACGACGAGGCGATCTTCTGGACGCTCGGCATGCTGGGTGCCCTGATCGGGCCGCTGTTCGGCATCCTGATCGCCGACTACTACCTGATCCGCAAGCAGCAGATCGTCGTCGACGACCTCTACACCCTCGACGAGGACGGCGAGTACTTCTACTCGAAGGGCACCAACCCCGCCGCGGTGAAGGCCCTGGTCATCTCCGCGGCCCTGTCCTTCGCGTCGGTGCTGGTGCCGAAGCTGGGCGACGTGATCACCTGGCTGCCGGACTACTCGTGGTTCGTCGGCTGCGGCGCCGGGTTCGTCGCCTACTACTTCATCGCCAGGGCCGCCGACGTCGCCGGGTCGAGGACCGGAGCCGTCGCCGAGGTCCGGGCGGGGGCCGCCTGACGATGCGCATCCTGGTCGTCAACCCGAACACGACGGCGTCGATGACCGAGCTGATCGGCAGCTGCGCCCGGGCCGCTGTCGGCCCGGGCGTGGTCGTCGACGCGGTCAACCCCGTCGCTGGACCCGAGTCCGTCGAGAGCCACTACGACGAGGTGTACGCCGCGGCCGGCGTGGTCGCGGAGGTCTCCGCGGGCACGGCGGGCGGCTACGACGGGTTCGTCGTCGCGTGCTTCGGCGACCCCGGCCTGCTGGCCGCGCGCGAGATCGCGACCGGACCGGTCGTCGGGATCGCCGAGGCGGCGATGCACACCGCGACCTACCTCGGCCGGTCCTTCTCCGTCGTCACCACGCTGGCGCGCACGATCCCGCACGCGTGGGACATCGCCCGGCAGTACGGCGTCGCCGACCGGTGCGCGGGCATCCACGCCGGTGACATCCCGGTCGTCGACCTCGGCACCGACCCCGCTGCGCGGCGTACCGTCCTGGAGGCGTGTCGGCGGGCCCTCGAGACCGACGGGTCCGACGTGATCGTGCTGGGCTGCGCCGGCATGGCCGACCTGTGCGCGGAGATCTCCACGGTCCTCGACGTACCCGTTGTCGACGGCGTCGCGGCGGCGACGGCCGAGGTGGAGAAGCTCGTCCGGCTCGGCCTGCGCACGAGCAAGCGCGGCGAGCTCGCGCCGCCGCCGGTCAAGCAGTTCGCTGGCTGATCCTCAGCGGGGACGAGGGACGAGGTCGATCGCGATCGGCCCCGCGGACTCGGGCACGCAGCAGGTGAGGTCGGTCCGGCACGCAGGCGGTGGTGGCGAGGCGTCGAGCGCGCCCAGCACCATGTCGAGCTGTACGCCGAACCGCCGCAGCTCGGCGATGCGCTCCTTGATCTCGGTCTGCTTCTCCACCACCAGCTGGCGGACCCGGTTTCCGGCCGCTTCGCAGTTGGCGCCGTCCCAGATGCCGAGGAGCGACGTGATCTGCTCGCAGCTCAACCCCATCCGCCGGGCACGGGTCACGAAGAGCAGCCGGTTGGCCGCGTCCTCGTCGTAGTCGCGGTAGCCCGAGGAGGTGCGGGCCGGACCGTCGAGCAGGCCGACGCGCTCGTAGTAGCGAACGGTCGAGGTCGCCACCCCGACCCGTTCGGCGAGCTCGGAGATGCGCATCTGTCCACGGTAGACCTTGAACCGGGGTTCAGGGTCAAGGGCTTGACCTTGCACCGCGGTTCAAGGCCTACGTTCCGGCTACGGACCGAGAAGCGGTCCCCCGAGCAAGGAGCGACATCATGGGAAGCTTCACCCGCGACAACACCGAGCTGGCCATCGACCTGGACGGTGTCGGTCGCCAGTACCGCACCGAGGCGGGCGGCATGACCGTCGCCCTGGAGCAGTGGCACGCCGGTCTCGACACCGGCGAGTGGTTCGCCGCCCTCCCCGGCGGCGCCTGCAGCGAGCCGCACTGGGGCTACTGCCTCAAGGGCAGCGTGACCGTGCGCTACAACGACGGCCAGACCGAGACCCTCTCGGCCGGCCAGGCGTACTTCATCCGCCCCGGTCACAACGTCCACGTCGACGACGACGCCGAGTTCGTCGAGTTCACCCGGGCCGACCAGACGCCCGGCATCAACACCGTCGAGGTCCAGGACGCGGGGTGAGGGTCACCGGCCCCGGCTCGTCACCGTGGAGGCGACCAGCCGCAGCAGCTCCGCGGTGACCGACACCGCGATCGCGGCGGGCGTCTTGGAGCGGATGCCGGTGCCGACGGGGTCGCCGATCGGCGTACGCACCCGGTCGACGACCTCCGCCGCGTGCCCGAGGTCGGCCAGCGAGCGGCGGAAGCGGGCCCACTTGGCCGAGGACCCGATCAGTCCGATGCTCGCCGGGACGTCGGACCGCAGGAGGGCGTCGAGGATCGCGAGGTCCTCGGCGTGGTCGTGGGTCAGCACGAGCACGTGGGTCCCCCTCGGCAGCTCGGCGACGACGAGCTCGGGCAGCACCGGCACCTGGTGCACGTGCGCGTCGGCCGGGCCGGCCAGCACCGGCGCCAGGCGCTCGTCGGCGAGCTCGTCGGCCCGCGAGTCGACCAGGTGCAGGTCGAGCTCGTGACGGCTGAGGAGCAGGGCGATCTCGAAGCCGACGTGACCCATCCCGAAGACGGCGATCGCCGGCCGCACCCCGATCGGCTCGAGGAGCACGACGACCTCGCCGCCGCAGCACTGCACGCCGTGCTCCACGCGCACCTTGTCGGACAGGGAGAACCGCTCCGTCACGGGGACGGTGCCGCCGTCGAGGAGCATCCCGCGCGCCCGCCGGATCGTCGCCTCCTCGAGGTTGCCGCCACCGACGCTGCCCCACGTGTGGTCGGCCGAGACGACCAGCTTGGCGCCGGCCTCGCGCGGTGCGTGCCCGCGCACCTCGGTCACCGTGACCAGCACGCCCGGCGTGCGGGTCTCCCGCAGGTGCTGCAGCGCGCGGAGCCAGTCGAGCCCGGTCACGCCGCTCACGCCTCCTCTGCCGGCACGGTCGCTGTGCCGGCACCGGACCGCGCGGTCGACCGCGCCCGCTCGACCGCCCAGTAGACCGCCTCCGGCGTCGCCGGCGAGGCCAGGTCGACGCTCACCCCGGGAGGGCCGAAGGCGGCGACCGCGTCGCGGAGCGCCTCGCGGACCGAGAACGCCAGCATCAGGGGCGGCTCCCCGACGGCTTTCGAGCCGTAGACCACGCCGTCCTCGGTGGCCTGCTCCATCAGGGAGACCCGGAAGTCGTCGGGCATCTCGCCGATGCTCGGCAGCTTGTAGGTGCTCGCGGTCTGGGTCGCCAGCCGCCCGCGGTGCGGTCCGTCCGAGGTGTCCCAGCGCAGGTCCTCCAGGGTCAGCCAGCCCACGCCCTGCGCGAACCCGCCCTCGATCTGGCCGAGGTCGATGAGCGGCGAGAGGCTGTCGCCGACGTCGTGGACGATGTCGACCCGCCGGACCTGGTAGCCGCCGGTGAACCCGTCGACCTCCACCTCGGCCGCGGCGACGCCGTACGCGAAGTACTTGAACGGCTCGCCGCGCATCGTGGTCGCGTCCCACGAGAGGCCCTCGGTCTTGTAGAAGCCGGCGGCCCAGAGCTGGATCCGGTCGTGGTACGCCGCGTGCACGACCTCGTCCCAGGTCGCGGCCGCCCCCAGTCGCTGGCGCACCGGGACCAGCCGGGCGAGGACCTGCTCGCACGCGTCCTTGACCGCCGCGCCGTTGAGGTCGGCGCCGGAACTGGCGGCGGTCGCGGAGGTGTTGGGCACCTTGTCGGTGCGGGTCGGCGCCAGCCGCACCCGTTCGACCGACAGGCCCAGTGCGGTCGCCGCCACCTGGAGCATCTTGGTGTGCAGTCCCTGCCCCATCTCGGTGCCGCCGTGGTTGATCAGCACCGAGCCGTCCTTGTAGACGTGCACGAGTGCGCCGGCCTGGTTGAAGGAGGTGAAGTTGAACGCGATGCCGAACTTCACCGGCGTGACCGCGAGACCACGTTTGCGGTGCGGGTCGAGCCGGTTGGTCGCTGCGATGTGCTCGCGGCGTCGTACGAGATCACTGGTGGCGATCACCTGCTGCCAGGCGCGCTCCAGCCGCTCGGCGTGACGCACCGGCTGTCCGTAGGGCGTCGCCTGCCCCGGCTGGTAGAAGTTGCGGCGACGCAGGTCCGCCGCGTCGAGACCCAGCAGCGGCGCGCACCGGCCGAGGATGTCCTCGATCACGAGCATCCCCTGCGGCCCGCCGAACCCGCGGAACGCCGTCTGCGACGTCTTGTGGGTCTGCGCGACCCGGCCGTCGACGCGCACGTGCGGGATCCAGTAGGCGTTCTCGACGTGGCACAGCGCCCGCGACATCACCGGCTCGGAGAGGTCGAGGCTCCAGCCGCCGTCGGACGTCAGGGTCGCGTCGAGCGCCTGCAGATGGCCGGCGGCGTCGAAGCCGACCTTCCAGGTGGCGTGGAAGCCGTGCCGCTTGCCGGTCATCGTGATGTCCTGCTGCCGGGTGAGGCGCAACCGGACCGGCCGACCGGTCAGCCGCGCGCCGAGGGCCGCGACCGCCGCGAAGCCGTGCGGCTGCATCTCCTTGCCACCGAAGCCGCCGCCCATCCGCAGGCACTGCACGGTGACCTCGTTGCTGGCGAGGCCGAGCACGTGCGCGACGATCTCCTGGGTCTCCGTGGGGTGCTGCGTGCTGCACTGCACGAACACCTGCCCGGCCTCGTCGACGGTCGCGATCGAGCAGTGCGTCTCGAGGTAGAAGTGCTCCTGGCCGGCGCACTCGATCTCCCCGGTGAAGACGTACGGCGACGCCGCGAACCCCTCGGCGACGTCACCGCGCTCCATCCGCGGCCGCGCGCCCTGGTAGCTCTCGGCCGCGATCGCCTCCGCGAGCGTGAGGGTCGCCGGCAGCGGCTCGTAGTCCACCTCGACCTCCTCCGCACCGAGCCGCGCGGCCTCCGGGGACTCGGCGAGCACCCAGCAGACGGAGTGGCCGTGGAACATCACCTCGGTCGGGAAGAGCGGCTCGTCGTGCTTGGTGCCCGCGTCGTTGACGCCCGGCACGTCGGCCGCGGTCAGGACGCGGACCACGCCGTCGATGCCGAGCGCGGGCGCCGGGTCGAGGCGGGTCACCAGCGCGTGCGCGTGGGGCGCCTGGACCGGGTGCGCGTGCAGCACACCGGGCAGCCGGGCGGCCAGGTCGTCGGTGTAGAGGGCGTACCCGGTGACGTGGAGGGCCGCGGACTCGTGCGGGACCGTGCTGCCGACGCTCACGCCGCCTCCCCGGTCTCGTGGTGCAGCCGGAGCAGCGACTGCTCGAGCATCGCCCGCCGGTAGGCGGCGCTGGCCCGGTGGTCGTCGAGCGGCGTCCCCTCCCCGGCGAGCACGACCGCTGCCTCGCGGACCGTGTCCTCGTCCCACCGGCGGCCCTCGAGCGCGGCCTCGGTGGCGCGGGCACGGACCGGCGTCGCGGCGACGCCGCCGAGCCCGATCCGGGCGCGGGTGACGGTGCCACCGGCACCGCCGTCGAGGTCGAGCGCGAAGGCCACCGCGACCGAGGAGATGTCATCGAGCCGCCGCTTGGCGATCTTGTGGAACGCGGCGACGGGCGCGACCGGTCGCGGGATCCGCACCGACCCGATCAGCTCGCCGGGCCGGCGCACGCTCTCGCGGTAGCCGGTGAAGTAGTCGGCGAGCGGCACGACGCGCTCGCCGTCGGCCGAGACGAGGACCACGTCGGCCTCCAGTGCCAGCAGGGCGGGGGCGAGGTCGCCGATCGGCGAGCCGGTGCCGAGGTTGCCGCCGATGGTGGCGCCGTTGCGGATCAGCCGGGACGCGAAGAGCGGGAACACCTCGTCCAGCAGTGGTACTGCGCCCGCCAGCCTGCGCTCGATCTCGGTCAGCGTCAGGGCGGCCCCGACGGCGACGTACTCCTCGGCGAGGGTGAGCGCCCGCAGCTCGGCGAGTCCGTCGACGGCGACCAGCAGACCGGGCCGGGCCCCCCGCAGGTTCGCCTCGACGCCGAGGTCCGTCGAGCCGGCGACCGCGACCGCGCCCGGCTCGCCCAGGAGGCGCAGCGCCTCGGCCAGGTCGGACGGCCGGACGAAGCCGGGCATCCGGACGGGCAGGGACGCAGGCGGCGGCGCCGCGGCTCGGGCCGCGAGCGGGTCGTCGGCTGGCGGAGTGCCCAGCGCGAACGCGGCGTCGCGGATCGGACGGTAGCCCGTGCACCGGCACAGGTTGCCTCCGATGGCGTGCAGGTCGAAGCCGTTGGGACCGCACGCGTGACCGGCGGCGTCCTCGGCGTCCCCGCCGCGCGTGGGGCGGTAGTACTCGGCGGCCATGCTGCACACGAAGCCGGGCGTGCAGTAGCCGCACTGCGACCCGCCACGCACCGCCATCTCGCGCTGCACCGGATGCATCGCGTCCGGCGTACCCAGCCCTTCGGCGGTGACGACCTCCTGTCCCGCCAGCGCGGCGGCGGGCAGCAGGCAGGCGTTGACCGCCGTCCACTCGGTGTCGGTGTCGACGCCGGGCCGGGCCAGCAGGACCGAGCAGGCGCCACACTCCCCTTCGGCGCAGCCCTCCTTGGCTCCGGTCAGGCCGGTGCCGCGCAGCCAGTCGAGCGCGCTGTCGCCCGGACCGGCGCGGAGCGGCCTGGGCGTCCCGTTGACGACGACCCGTTGGTCCTCGTCGAGACTCCTCGCACTGGCCTGCATGCCCTCGTTCACGCTGGCTCCTCCACCTGTCGACGACCGGACCGCGACCCGCTCGCCGTCGAACCGATGCCGTGGACAACCAGCCTACGACGGGCCAGCTCGTGGCGGTCCCCCGACGAACCGGACGTTCCGGTCGTCCAGCCGGCGGCTGAGCGACCGGAACGTCCGGCTCGCCGTTGCCCGCACCACGGGTGGATCGAGGCACGGGCTGCCGGCCCCCCGCCGCCCGGCCCCCGAGGGCTGCGAGCACGGCCAGCGGGCGGCGCTCGGGTCGGACCGGGCGACGGCGGGGGGTGGTGCCCGCTCGTCCAACGACCATCGTGTGACCGCGGTTACGTGCATCGGCGGAGGACGCCACGGCCCCGACGGAATTCACATCTCCGAAACGAGCGACGCCGGGCCATGAAATGCCCGTCTCATACCTTCGCGCCGAAGCAACAGCCGTTGCGCTCGGCCGGAAGACCACCACAGCAGGAGAATCCATGGCTTCGTCCCACTCCACGACCCGGCGCATGTCCCGCGTGACCGGCCTGGTCGCCGCCGCCGCGCTCGCTCTCGCCGGCTGCGGTTCCGACGACGCTGAGTCCGGCGACGGCCTCGGCGACCTCACCCTCCAGCTGTCGTGGGTCAAGAACGCCGAGTTCGCCGGCGAGTACTTCGCCGACTCCAACGGCCACTTCGAGGACGTCGGGTTCGGCAAGGTGACGATGAACCCCGGACCCGGACCCATCGAAACCCTGGTCGCTACCGGCGAGGCCGACTTCGGGCTCAGCAACGCCGTCTCCACCGCCCAGGTCATCGCGGAGGAGGACGCCCCGCTGAAGATCATCGGCACCAAGTTCCAGAAGAACCCCTTCACGATCCTGTCGCTGGCCGACGGCGGCGACATCGCGACGCCCGAGGACCTCGAGCGGCAAGAGGATCGGCGTCCAGGCGGGCGGCAACGAGATCGCTCTTCGACGCACTCCTCGAGGCCAACGGCATCGACCCCGACTCGGTCGAGAAGGTCCCCGTCGAGTACGACCCGGCACCCCTCATCGACGGCGAGGTCGATGGCTTCCTGGCCTACCTCACCAACGAGTCGATCACCGTGCAGTTCGACGGGCACGAGGTCACCAACCTGCCGTTCGCCGACAACGGCCTGCCCTTCGTCGCCGAGAGCATCATCACGACCGAGCAGATGATCGCCGAGAAGCCGGACCTGGTGAAGGCGTTCCTCGAGGCCGAGATCCTCGGCTGGCAGGACTACCTGCGCGACCCCGAGGAGGGCGCCCGCCTCGCGGTGGAGGAGTACGGCGCCGACCTCGACCTCGACATCGAGAAGGAGGTCGAGCAGGCGAACGTGCAGAGCGACCTCATCGTCACCGAGGACGTCGAGGCCAACGGCCTGCTCACCATCACCGACGAGCTGATCGAGCAGAACCTCGCCACCCTGGCCGCGGCCGGGATCGACCTGACCGATGCGGACGACCTGTTCGACCTCTCCCTCCTGGACGAGCTCCTGAGGAGAAGCCGGAACTCGAGCCGACGGTCCGACGTGACCTCGTTGGACGACCGACACGCGAAGCCGTCGATCCCGGCGACAGCCGGGCCGGCCGGCACCGGCATCCACCTCGAGGGTCTCTCGAAGACCTTCGGCCACGGCCGCAAGCAGGTGACGGCCCTCGAGGACGCCACCCTGCACACCGACCAGGGCAGCTTCCTCTCGCTGCTGGGCCCTCGGGGTGCGGCAAGTCCACGATCCTGCGGATCCTCGCGGGGCTCGAGCAGCCGATCGAGCGGCACGGCGCTGGTCGACGGCCGGACCCCCGTGGAGCTGCGCCGCGACCACGGGCTCGGCATCGCCTTCCAGGACTCCGCGCTGCTGCCGTGGCGGTCGGTCCGGACCAACATCCGGCTGCCGCTTCGAGATGTCCGGCGGCGGCCGATCCCGCCCTGGTCGACGAGCTGATCGCGCTGGTCGGCCTCACCGGGTTCGAGAAGGCCAAGCCCGCCCAGCTCTCGGGCGGCATGCGGCAGCGGGTCTCGATCGCGCGCGCGCTGGTGGTCCGGCCGTCGCGTGCTGCTGCTCGACGAGCCGTTCGGCGCGCTCGACGACATGACCCGGCAGCGGCTCAACGTCGAGCTGCTGCGGATCTGGACGGAGAAGCCGGCCACCACGCTGATGGTCACCCACGGCATCTCCGAGGCGATCTTCCTCTCCGACCAGGTCGCGGTGATGAGCGCCCGCCCCGGCCGGATCAAGGAGGTCGTCGACGTCGACCTGCCGCGGCCGCGCACGCCGGAGATGATGCGCACCCCGGAGTTCCACGCGCTGCACGACCACGCCTCCGAGCTGCTCTTCGCGCGGGCCGGTCGGAGGACTGACCTGTGTCCCGAGAATCGTTGCGATCCACCGGCCAGGCCGCTGGGCGGGTTCGTCGGCGTGGTCGCTGCGTGGTGGCTGCTCGACCTGACCCTCCTCGCCGACGCCCGGATCCCGTCGCCCGCCTGGTGTGCTGGAGGCCGCCGTCGACAGGGGCTGGGACTACTACGCGCTGCACTTCGGGATGACGCTCCAGGAAGCCGGCGTCGGCTTCCTCTACGGCACCGGCGCCGCGATCGCGTTGGCCGCGCTGACGCTGCTCGTGCCGTGGATCGAGCCGCTCGTGATGCAGATCGCCGTGATCAGCTACTGCATCCCCCTCGTCGCCGTCGCCCCGGTGCTCTTCATCGTGATCGGAAACCCGGACGAGGGCGAGCGCGCCGGCACCGCGACCGCTCTCGCCGCTCTCTCGGTCTTCTTCACCACCGTCGTCGGGACGGTGCTCGGGCTGCGCTCAGCGGACCGCGCTGCGCTGGACGTGGTCGCGGTCTTCGGCGGTGGTCCGCTCCGGCAGCTCACCAAGGTGCGCCTGATCGCGGCACTCCCCAGCATCCTCGCCGCGCTCCGCGTCGCCGCCCCCTTGGCGTTCCTCGGCGCGATCCTCGGCGAGTACGTCGGCGGCGTGCAGCGCGGCGTCGCGATCACCCTCAAGATCGCCCAGCAGAACATCGACGTCGAGGGCGCCTGGGCGATCGGCCTGGGCTGCGCGGTGGTCGCGGGCTTCTTCTACGCGCTGTTCGCGCTGGTCGCCCGGCTGGTGACGCCCTGGTCACGGGGAGCCGCATGAGCACCGACCTGCTGATCTCCGCGTCCCCGGGCGGCGCGCCGGCCGGCGGCCGCCATCCCTTCCTCCTGTCCGCGTGCAAGGCGGTCGCGACGATGGCCGTCGTACTCGCCGTCGTGGTGCTCCTGTGGGTGGGCGGCCTGAAGGTCGTTCGAGGTCTCGACGTACGTCGGCAAGAGCCCGGCCGACGTGTGGGACGTGCTGTTCGTGGAGGAGGACGCGCGCGAGCTGCGTGCGGAGATCCGCACCCTGCTGGCGCAGACGCTCCTCGACGCCGGTATCGGCTTCGTCGCGGGGATGGTTGCCGCGCTGGTACTCGCCGCCGTGGTCGTCCGGTTCCGCGCGGCGGAGAGCATGGTCATGCCGGTTGCGCTGATCCTGCAGACGGTGCCGCTGATCGCGCTGGCACCGCTGCTGATCCTGCTGGTCGGCCGCGGCTACGCGATCGTGGCGGTGATGAGCGCGATCGTCGTGCTCTTCCCCGCCCTGGTCAACGTCGTGGTCGGCCTGCGCGCGGTGAGCCCGCAGATGCGCGACCTGGTGCTCGTGTACGGCGGAACGCCCGCCACCGTGCTGCGCAAGGTCGCCTTCCCGTCGGCGTTGCCGGCGCTCTTCGCCTCGATCCGGATCGCGGTCCCCGGCTCGATGACCGGCGCCCTGCTCGCGGAGTGGCTCGCGACCGGCAAGGGGATCGGGTACGCCGTCGTCTCGGCCGCCGGGCAGTCCCAGATCGGCAAGGTCTGGGCGCTTGTCGTGGTGATCACGCTCGTCTCGCTGCTGCTCTACCTCGTCGCCCAGGTGATCGAGGCCGCAGTGCTGAGCAGGTTCGGGCAGGGCGACCGTGCCTGAGCCAGCGACGGACGCCGCGATCGACGCCATGGTCGCCGCGCTGCCGAAGGTCAGCCTGCACTGCCACCTGATCGGCACGGTGGCGCCGCAGACCGTGGTCGACCTCGCGACCAAGCACGGCGTACCCCTTGCCGGCCGCACCGCCGACGACCTCTACGACCACGCGAGCTACGAGGACCTCGGCGAGTTCCTGCGGGTGCTCGACGTGGTCGGCTCGGTGATCCGCGACGTGGACGACTTCCACCGGGTGACCTACGAGTCGCTGACCAGCGGCGGCGCCGCGCACAACGTGCTCTACCGCGAGATCCAGCTCAGCCCGCCCGGGCACCCCGGCGTCCCGTACCCGACCATCCTCGAGGGCGTGGTCGCAGGTCTGCGCGACGCCCGCACGGACACCGGCGTGGACGCCCGTCTGGTCGTCGGCATCAACCGGGAGCGCAGCGGCGCCGACGCGGTCGAGCTCGTCGAGCAGGTGATCGCCCACCGGATCGACGAAGTGGTCGGCATCGGCCTCGACTACGCCGAGGTGAACGGGCCGCCCGGCGGGTTCGTCGAGGCCTACCAGCTCGCCGGCCGCGCGGGGCTCCGTCGTACGGCGCACTCCGAGTCGGGACCGCCGGCGCACATCCTGACCCTGCTCGACGAGCTCGGCTGCAGCCGGGTCGACCACGGCTACCACGTGGTGGACGACCCTGCGATCACGGCCCGCTGCGTCGAGGAACGGATCCCGTTCAACTGCACCCCGGTCAGCTCCGACATCGGCCGCTACTCCGGATCGGGCGACGGCACCCACCGCCGGATCCGGGAGATGGTCGACGCCGGGCTCTGCGTGACCATCGACTCCGACGACCCGCCGATGTTCGGCACCGACCCGACCCACGACTTCCGGGCGCTGGCGCACGCGCTGGGCTACCGCCGGGAACAGCTGGCCGCGTTCACCTACAACGCGATCGAGGCCTGCTGGCTGGACCCCGGCGAGAAGGCCGCGCTGCGCGCCCGGGCCGAGGACCTCGTCGCCGCCACCCCCGACGCTCCGCCCCCTGTCACCTCCACGGAAGAGGAGAACCGATGAGCACCGAGACCGCCTTCCACGTCCCCGTCGTGGACATCTCCGCGTACGTCGATCCCGACGGCTCCCCGGACGCGAGGGCGGCTGCCGCTGCTGCCTTCGACGCCGCCGCCAGCACGGTCGGCTTCGTCCAGGTCGTCGGACACGGCGTGCCGACCGCCGTCACCGACGCCTTCGCCGTGGCGCTCGACTCGTTCTTCCTCCTGCCGCTCGAGCAGAAGTTGGGCTACCGCACTCCCCCGGAGATCAACCGCGGCTACGCGCCGCCGAAGACCGAGTCGCTGAGCCTCAGCCTCGGCCTCGCGCCCTCGAACCGGATGCACGACTTCTTCGAGGCCTTCAACATCGGCGCCGCCCACACCGACTTCCCGACGCTCGACCTGCCCCCCGCCGACTATCCCGAGAACGTCTGGCCCGCGGAGGCACCGGCGTTCCAGGCGGCGGTGTCGGCGTACTTCGACGAGGCCGGCCGGGTCGCGCGGTGCCTCACGACGATGTTCGCCGACGCCCTCGGCCTGCCGGTGGGCTTCTTCGAGCGGTTCACCGACCACAGCCTCGACGTGCTGCGGATGAACAACTATGCGCTGCCGCCCGGCGAGGTCACCCTCGACGGCGACCTGACCGGGATGAGCGAGCACACCGACTACGGCATCGTGACGGTGCTGTGGGCCGACCAGGTCCGCGGGCTGCAGGTCCTCGGTCGCGACGGCTCCTGGAACGACGTGTCGCCGGCCGACGGCGCCCTGCTGATCAACCTCGGCGACCTGATGGCGCGGTGGACCAACGAGCGGTGGATGTCGACGCTGCACCGGGTCAAGCCGCCGATCGTCGACGGCAAGATCGAGCGGCGGCGGTCCGCGGCGTACTTCCACGACGGCAACATCGACGCCCTGATCGAGACCCTCCCGACCTGCCGCGAGCCCGACGGCTCGGCGGCGTACCCGCCGATCACCGTGGGCGACCACATCCGCGCCAAGCTCGCGGGATCGCGGGCCGGCGTCGCCAACACCGAGGCCGACCGTGAGGCGGCGCGCGTGCTGGCCGCCCGCTCCGACTGACTCCCGGGCCTCAGCGGCCGTCGAGGGTGGCGAGGAACGTGAGCGTGCGCTCGGTGAGCAGGCGGGCCGCCTCGGCGTCGTGGTCGGGTGAGCCCGGATCGGCGAACAGGTGCGCGGACCCGGGATAGAGCACCAGCTCTGCCGCGGGGCTCGCCGCCGCGATCTCGCGGCAGGCGGGGGTGTCCTCGAAGACGTCGTCCTCGGTGATGTGCATCTGCAACGGCACGTCGTCGGGCCAGGCCGGTGCGTCGGTGAAGTACTTGATCGGCACGCCGCAGTGGTACAGCAGGCAGCCGCGCGCACCCGGACGTGTCAGCGCGAGCTGCTCGGCAGGCATGCCTCCGAGCGAGAAGCCGGCGTAGACGAGATCGGACGCCAGCGCGTCGGCGGCGGCACGGGCGCGCTGGTCGACGGCATCACCGAGCTCCTGGGCGTGGGCCACACCGGCATCGACGTCGGTGAACGTCCGGCCCTCGAAGAGGTCGGGCGTGTGGACGGTGTGTCCGGCGGCCCGCAGCTCGTCGGCGAACGCGCGCACGCCCGGCGTCAGCCCGAGCGCGTGGTGGAAGAGGAGGATGTCAACCATACGGCGACGCTAGGCGCGACCACCGACATCGACCTCTCCTCCGCCGAAAAGGTTGCGCCCGCGGGCCCGCCCGTCCCCGGGAACGACGTCGCCATCCGGCATGCTGGACCGGATGGGACCCGAGATCTGGTACGTCAGCTACGGCTCTAACATGTGCCGCGACCGGCTCGCGGCGTACCTCCTGGGCGGTCGCCCGGAGGGCGCCCGTCGGGCGTACGACGGCGCCCGGCACCAGGAGATGCCGGTCGACGACGTCGCGGTCGAGCTGCCCGGCCGGATCTACTTCGCGGGCGACTCACCCACCTGGGGCGGCGGCGTCGCGTTCTACGACCACGACGAACCGGGCCCGACGGCGGCCCGTGCCTACCGGATCACCGCGACCCAGTTCGCCGACATCGCCGCCCAGGAGATGCACCGGGTGCCGGAGCCCGACGACCCGATCGAGCGGATCGTCGTCGAGGGTCTGGAGACCGGGCGGCACGAGGCGGGTCCTGGCCACTACGAGACGCTGATCGAGACCGGTCGCCTCGACGGGCTGCCGATGCTCACGTTCACCGCGCCGCACGGGTTCGACGCGGTCACCCACACGCGGCCGTCGGCGGCGTACCTCGCGATGCTGGCGCAGGGGCTGCGCGAGTCCCGCGACTGGAGCGAGGAGGAGATCGCGGCCTACCTCACCTCCCAGATCGACGCGGCTGCTCAGTGAGGCACGCCGAGCCACCGGGGAACCCGCGACCGGTAGGCGTCGTACTCCTCCCCGAAACGGCGACCCAGCGCGGCCTCCTCGGCCGGGATCTGGAGCCGGTCGATGGCCAGCACGAGCCCGGCGATCGGTAGCGGCGTCAGCCACCCGCCGCGGAGCACGGCGTGCGCGGTGAGCAGCACGGCCAGTCCGACGTACATCGGGTTGCGGGTGAACGCGTACGGCCCGTCCTGCACCATGCTCGACGCCCGGTCGGGATCGAAGGGGTTGAAGGTCGTGTGCTGGCGGCGGAACGCGACCGTCGCGCTCACGTCCAGCCCGACGGCGCTCGCCGCGACCAGACCCGCCGCGACCTTCCGACCCGTACCCGGCTTGCGGTCAGGAGCCAGGAGGTGCTGGACGATGCCGCCGGCGACGGCGAAGAGGGGCGGTGGGATCACAGGCACCTTCCGACGGTCGTACGTCGCCGCGCGCCTGTCAATGCCGTCGGCCGCCGAGCCTGGTCAGCCGAACGCGAGCGGCTCGTCCTCGAAGGTCCAGTCGAGGTGGCGACCGTCGGCGTCGTCATAGTTCCAGTAGTCGACGACGGCGTAGCGCGGGTCGCCGGACCGCGGGATCCGGAAGGTCTTCTCGAGGATGGCGCCGGTGCCCGAGGTCGCGACGACCTCGTGCGCGCCCGGCGGGACCCGCAACGGGAAGAGGATCCAGTTGTGCTGGCTCCCCACCTCGAAGTCGTCGTCGGCCACGGTCACCCCGTCGATCTCCACGGTGACGTGGACCGGGTCGTCCTCGAACGACTGGTTGCTGACCCACAGGTGCAACGCGGCGTCGTCCTCGGCGACGGCGCCGATCTCGCCGGCAGGCGGAGCGGTCGACCCTGACGTCGACTCGGTGGCCGGTGCCTGTGTCGGCGCCGTATCCGCAGCCCGGTCGTCGGTCTGACCGCCACAGGCGGAGGTGAGGAGCAGGGCTGCCACGAGGAGGGGCTGTCGGAGTCGCATGGTCCTCCGACGGCCCCTCCCAGGCATGGGTTCCACCCGTGGAACTCCGGGTGGCGGCGACGTACCGAACCGAACGACGGTCAGTTCGCCGCCCTCGAACTCCGATCACCGCTCAGCCCTCACGACTTGAAGCCGAGCTGACCGACGTTGCGTCCGGCAGCCCAGGGAAGTCGGTCCGGACGGTGATCCGCGTGATCCGGTCGCCGGCAGGCGCGTGCGCGTGCACCCAGCCCTGCTCGAAGTACCAGAGGGAGTCGTGCTCCTCGGAGTGGTCGGCATACCCGAAGGTGATGTCCTTTCGCGTCGCGGCCCACGTGAGCCCGTCGAGGAACGTCGGGAAGGCCTCGGGGTCGACCTCGACCGCGGCCACGACACCGCTGCTCATCCTCACGCGTACGCCGGAAGCCTCGCGGACGAGCGCGACGAGGGCGTTCGACGACCCACGCCCCAGGACGTCGAGGAATCGCGTGAAGTCACCCGACCGCCAGCGGTGGAACCCGTGCGCGACCGAGACGCCACCCATCACCGCCGTCATCGCGATCGGGGCCTCGCGCTCCGGCGACGGGCCGTAGTCGACGAGGAGGTCGGACCGGCCGTAGCGGTGGAGGTCCGTGCCGCCGCTGGAGGCGACCGGCGCACCGAGGACGTCGTGCAGGTCCGCGCGCGTGGCCGGCCAGGCCAGCCCCGGAAACAGGCTCGAGGGATCGAGAAGGTTCGCGCCGTCGGGTGTCGAGGCGAGCGGAACGCGCACGCTGAGGACCCGATCGTCCTCGACCTGCATGGCGACGCCGGTCGCGAAGGCGATCAGGCGTCGCCGGATGCCCGAGGACGCCGCCCATCGCTGGTTCGCGGCTCCCGCGAGCCGCGCCGCCGCTCGGAACGCCGGGCCCTCCTCGGGCTGACCGAGAGCTGCGAGGAAGGTGCCGAGCGGTCCGCCGGGAGGAGGCAGCGCGTCGGGGCGCTCCACGGCGACCTCGGTCAGGCCGCCGTCGACGAAGCCGAGCCGCACCCGCACGCCCTCGAGGCTGTACTCGTCAGCGGTCGGGTCCACCGGGTCCCCCAGGATCGCCCGCACCTGCTCGCGATCACCTCCCGGGACGAGCCCGGCGATCAGCGCGGCGGGGCGCGGATACGCAGCGTCACCCACCAACGAGAACGTCATGCCGTCGATGCCGTCCGCGCCGACAGTGATCACCGCCGTGTCGGCAGCGAGGCTGCGCGAGGTGCCCACCCGTTCCCCCTCTGCCGGCTCACCGAGCGCATCGAGGTGCCACCAGATCTCGCCGGCCACGCGGGGCGCGAGCATCCGGGTCCGGCGCGGGATCCATCGCTCGGGCCGCCACGAGCCACTGCGCGGGTCGAAGAGCCGCAGGTCGTCGTGCTTGCCCGACCAGCACTCACCTTCGAAGGGCCCCGCCCAACCGCTGACGAGTGCGGCCGCGTACTGCTCATCCGTCATGGCGAACAGCGCGTCGGCGGAGCCGTGGCCGACCTGCTGGTCGACGCCCACCCACGGGCGCCCCGTCGACACCTCGACCCCCATGCTCGGGCTGTCGGCGACCTGGACGAAGCACCTGAGATCCCGGCTGGCGCCGTCGCGCTTCTTCCGGGCCATCGTGGTTGTCTTCCGGTGAGCGGTCGTCGTACGTCGCGTCAGACGTTGAAGCGGAACTCGACCACGTCGCCGTCCGCCATCACGTAGTCCTTGCCCTCCATCCGGACCTTGCCGGCCTCCTTGGCCTTGAGCATCGACCCGGCCGCGACCAGGTCGTCGAAGGAGACGACCTCGGCCTTGATGAAGCCCTTCTGGAAGTCGGTGTGGATGACGCCGGCGGCCTCGGGGGCCGTGGCGCCCTTCTTGATCGTCCAGGCCCGCGACTCCTTGGGGCCGGCGGTGAGGTAGGTCTGCAGGCCGAGGGTGTCGAAGCCGACGCGGGCGAGTACGTCGAGGCCGGGCTCGTCGACGCCCATCTCGGCCAGCATCTCGCGGGCCTCCTCGTCGTCGCCGAGCTCGACCAGCTCGGACTCGAACTTCGCGTCGAGGAAGATCGCCTCGGCCGGAGCGACCAGCGCGCGCATCTTGTCCTTGAGCACCTCGTCGGACAGCTCGTCGGCGTCGCAGTTGAAGACGAAGATGAACGGCTTGGCGGTCAGCAGCGACAGCTCGCGGATCAGCGCGCGGTCGATGGAGGTGGCGATGATCGGCGTACCTGCCTCCAGGGCCTCCATCGCCTCCTTGGCGGCGGCGACGGCCGGCAACAGCTCCTTCTTGCCCCGCGCCTCCTTCTCCAGCCGCGGGATCGCCTTCTCGACGGTCTGCAGGTCGGCGAGGATCAGCTCGGTCGAGATGACTGAAATATCAGCGCTGGGATCGACCTTGCCGTCGACGTGGGTGACGTCCTCGTCCCGGAACACACGGGTCACCTGGCAGATCGCGGCCGACTCACGGATGTGGGAGAGGAACTTGTTGCCCAACCCCTCGCCCTGCGAGGCGCCCGCGACGATGCCGGCGATGTCGACGAACTCGACGGTCGCGGGAAGGATCCGCTCGGACGCGAAGATCTCGGCGAGCCGGGGAAGCCGCCCGTCCGGCACCCCCACGACACCGACGTTCGGCTCGATCGTCGCGAACGGGTAGTTCGCCGCGAGCACGTCGTTCTTGGTCAGTGCGTTGAAGAGGGTCGACTTGCCCGCGTTGGGGAGACCGACGATGCCGATGGTGAGCGCCACGGGCGGCGAGTCTACGGCTCGGCAGCGGGCCGCCCGAATCCCGCCGCAGGCGGCGGACCGCGGCGCCCGGACGGCGTCACTCCCCGCGCGCCTTGCGCCCGGCGACGACGAACAGCCACCACAGCAGACCACCGACCGGCAGCAGCACGACGAGGACGACGACGGTGAAGATCCGGGCGTAGCCGTGGGGGTCGCTGCCGTCGCCGAAGAACGACGACACGAGCACGAAGAGCAGCAGGAGCGCGACGGCGGCGAGGGCGGCCAGGAGCACCCCGAGTACGCCGCGCAGCACGCTCATCAGGTCCCTCACACTCCGATCCTGCCCCCTGCGGCGGCCCGCGGAAAGCCAGGTCGCGTGACCGCCGGCCGGCAGGCCGGAGACGCGCTGGGCCCAATTGACGCGGGGTCAGGAGCCGTAGAGGGCGCGGGCGCCGGCGGCGTCGGAGGACTGGAACTCCAGGTCGTCCGAGCTGCCGTTGCACTGCGGGTAGTGCATGATCGAGGCCGCGTCGTACGGCGTCAGCGGGCGCCAGTTGTTGTCCTCGAAGCAGGTGCCCGACTCCGGCCGGGTGTGCTCGTGCCGGAACCCGAGCGTGTGGCCGAGCTCGTGGGCGAGGATGTCGATCGGCTCCCAGTTGCCCGACGCCCAGATCGAGTCGTCGACGAGCACGTTGCGTGAGCGCTTCGACGTGCTCGGGAAGAACGCCCGGGCGATGTACTGAGTGGTGTTCACCGGCTCGACCGAGAACAGCACGTTCTTGTTGCGGGTGGTGCAGCTGGAGTCCTGCGCCGCGACGTGCACGAAGTTGATCCTGGTCGTCGCGCCCTCCCACAGCCCGGCGCCACCGGCCATCGCGTTGACGATGTCGTCGTGGCGGGTGCCGAACTTCGTGCTCACGCAGTAGGTGAGGCTGAGCGCCTGCGACGCCGACCACTTGTCGTCCTGGCCGTTGACGGTGTTGACGACGAGCCCGTCCTCGCGGACCTTCTCCGGGCCCGTCATCCGGTCGTAGAAGCCGCGCAGGTCGCCCTTGGTGCCGGCCGGCTCGTCACCGTTGACGATGTACTGGCCGTCGGCGTCCTGGTAGGTGTCGGCGGCGAACTCCTGGAACGTGGGTACGCCGCCCGCGTCCTCCTGCGCGACAGCGGCCGACCCCGCCACCGCCGAGGCCAGCCCGAGGCCGACTGCGACGGAGATCTTGCTGATCCGTGAGCGAATCATGGAAGTCCTTTCGTAAACGATGGGAAATCTGGCCAATCGAACCGGCCCACGCGCGGGCGGACAAGAGGTCTTCCGCCTCAGAAATCGGCAACTCCGGCGGCTGCAGGGATCCGCACCGTCGCTGCCGCTACCGTGACCCGGTGCGGATCGCCACCTGGAACGTCAACTCCCTGCGCTCACGGATCGACCGCGTGGAGGCGTTCCTCGAGCGGCACGACGTCGACGTGCTCGCGGTGCAGGAGACCAAGGCGCGCGAGGACCAGCTGCCGCTGATGGGTCTCCAGGCGCGGGGGTACGACGTCGCCGCCGCCGGCATCAGCCAGTGGAACGGCGTCGCGATCCTCAGCCGGGTCGGGCTCGACGACGTCGAGGTCGGCTTCGCGGGGATGCCCGGATGGGGCGACCCCGTCGCCCCGGAGGCGCGGGCGCTCGGCGCGACGTGCGGCGGCGTACGCATCTGGAGCCTGTACGTCCCCAACGGGCGCAAGCCCGACGACCCCCACTACCTCTACAAGCTGGACTGGCTGGCCCGCCTCAACGAGGCTGCCGCCGCGTGGCTCTCCCCCGAGTCACCGCCGACCGCCCTCGTCGGCGACTGGAACATCTGCCCGACCGACGAGGACGTCTTCGACGTCGCCCAGTTCAAGAACTCGACCCACGTGACGCCGGCCGAGCGGGCGGCGTTCCAGGCCTTCCTCGACGGCGGCTGGACCGAGGTCACCCGCGCGCACGCGCCCGGGTACACCTACTGGGACTACTACCGCAGCGCATTCGAGCGCGATCGCGGTCTGAAGATCGATTTCGTCCTCGGCTCCCCCAGCTTCGCCGATCGCGTGACGGGCGCGCTTCATCGACCGCGAGGAGCGTATGAATGAGCCCGGCGCATCGGATCACGCGCCGGTGGTCGTCGATCTCGCGGACTGACGGAGCGCCGGAGGTAACGATCCGATTGCGTAAGGCGTCGCACGACGCGCCCTGACCTGCGAGCGCGAGTCACGTAAGGATCGGGCCGCTTGCGCGCCGTGGGAGGACCGGGCACGGTCAGCGGCATGACTCTTCACGAAGCGGCAGCCGCACACCTCGACGTCCTCCTTCCCGGCCTCGACGAGGTGACGCTCGCGGCGATCACAGACGAGGTCGTCGGCCGGATGGTCGAGGTGTCCTCGGCGCTCGCGGAGGGCGTGTAAACGACGAAGCCCCGGCCCCGTTCCCATGATAGGGAGCGGAGCCGGGGCTCTTGTGTTAGGTCACGTAGTCGGCTACGTCGATCACGGCGCCGGGGGACGGCACAGGGACATTCACGGTCCGGCCGCCGGGCAGGGTCACGCGGAAGCGGAAGGGCACATGCCAGCCTGCGTCGTCGGCAGGGACCGCCACGGCGAACGAACCGCCCGCGTCGAGCGGGGCCGAGAGCGAACCAGACACGCACACCCCGGAGGCAGCGTGCCTGATCATCGGCACATCGAGCGCGACGCCGATAGACCCTTGCGACGGAGCACCCGTGAGGGAAGCGAAGTCGCCGGTCAGGGTGCCAGTAGGGAAGGTCATGCGTTGGGGCCTTTCGGGGTTGGGGTGGTCAGGACAGCGCCGGGCTGGGCGTGGTCCAGTCGATCCCGGAGGAAGGCTCCGGCAGCGTGCCAGGAGCGAAGACACGAACCGGAACGCCGTCGATCTCGAAGCGCCCGTAGGCGCGCGCCGGGCGCACGTAGCGGCTCGGGTCCAGCGGGCCGTCCTCGGGCTCCTCAGCGGCGTTCCACGGGCCGTTCACGGGGCCTCCGGCCTCCGCGTCGGCCGGGATCACGCCGAGGTCCTGAAGGCGCCTACGGGCCTCCTCGGAGGCGCTCACGACGCGGTCCGGCGCATCGGGGAGGGCGTCGTCGAGAGCAGCGGCAGCGGCGCGAACGTCGTGCCCATGCCGCGCACCAGCCGCGCGCCGTCGGTCATGCCCATGACCTTCGCTGCGGCCGTGTAGACAGTGCGTCCCCGGCGGTCCGGCTCCGCGATGACGCGGCCGTCCGCTACGAAGTCAGCGAGCGCGGCCTCGACGGCGCCGGGCTCGACGTCGTCAAGGACGCCCACGAGGCGCGCGAGGCTTGAGGGGTACTTCGAGCCCTTGAGGAGCCTCAAGAGCCGGGAATGAGTGTGCAGCGGGCGGGGCATCGGTGTCTCCTTCAAGGCAGGGCAAGGGCGAGGCAGCGGGCGCACCCGCACGCCGGGTCAGGCGCAGCGGGCGGAGGCTTGAGTGCGGGCATCGCGTAGGCGGTCTCCCGGCGTGCTGCCTCGTAGCCGTTCGCGAGGTGCGCGGCAGTCTCAGCGGCGTTCTCGGCGTCGCCGGGGAAGAGGGTGAGGGCGCCGACCATGTCGTCTAGGGAGCCGTGCTCGTTGGCCCACGAGGTGAACGCGGCGGCGTAGTCACCCCACCAGACGAAGCCCTCGCGGACCGGGGCGGCGAACGCCGGGGCCTGAGTGCGGCGACGGGTCCGCACGGCTCAGTCGTCTTCGAGATTGAGGGTCGCGAGGGTCTGCCGTAGGAGCGCCTGAGTCGCTCGGAGTTCGCCGACGGCCGGGGCGACCCTGCCGCCGTACGACTCGACGACGAGAGGGCCGGAGGCGACGATCTCGCGGAGGGCGTCGGCCCGGTCGATCAGGTCGGCGCACTCGCGGGCAAGCGCCGCGTTACCTAGCGGAAGGTCGTACTCCTCGGCCACGGCAGCGAGCCAAAGCGCGCCACGGGAGGGAGCGGGGGCGGTCATTGGGACCTCCTAGAGGGGTCGCGGGGTCAGGTTTCAAAAGTCCGTTTGGTTTCAGCGAGGCGGGGGTGAAAGTCGGACCAAGGCCGAGGACTGGCCTACGACCCCGACCGGGGTACCCGGGTGGGTCAGGTCGAGGTCACCACTCCCGAGTCGTGGGAGCCCAGCGGCCGGTCACGTCATAGAAGCCATGCCTCGTCGGTCGCGGACGCGGGCCAGTGGCAGCGGCCTGCCGTTCGCGGTGCGCCTTCTCCTCAGCGATGCGTCGGCCCTCGCCTCTGTTGCACCGAGGACACTCGGGCCTCAGGTTCGCGAGCGTGTCGGTACCGCCGAGGGCGACAGGCACGACGTGCCCCGCGTCGATCGCGTACCGGCTACCGGGCGCGGCGTCCGGGTCGAGGGGGCCCACCCCACACACGGCGCACCACACGGCGCCGCCGTTCGCCCGGATCTCGCGGCGGATCATGCGGGCTCGGAGTTCGCGGAAGCGCCGGGTTGAGCCGCTGCGCTCGGCGCTCACACCTCATCCCAAAGGTGCGGGTCGATCGAGGGATGCAACGGCTCGACGGTCGGGAGCCAGGCGTCCACGGTGAACGCGCCGGAGGTCGCGCCGTCGGCCAGGTCGGCGCGGTCGGCGTCGGTCAGCGCGAGCGAGCCCGGCTCGTTGCCGCCGTAGGTGACGCCGGACTGGTACGGCCCCGCTCCGTCCTGCGTCTGCCGCAGGCCGTCGGGGTTGAGAAGGTGCCGGATGACGACGCGGGCGGCGACCCGCTTGACGCGGGCGAGGGGGAACACCTCGGTATTGATCCGGGCGGGGAGGTCGGGGAACTCGCGGAGGATCGAGTCTTCGACGTCGAGTAGGAGCGTCTCAATCTGAGCGTCCGTCGCGGTCAGCGGGGAGTCCGAGATCCAGCGGTCTCGGACGTCGCCCGCGTCGGTCCAGAGCGGCATGTGTGCCTCCTCAGTGGCGTGAAATGAAGGGAGCCCCGACCCATCCGGCAGCGTTCTCTAGGCGCGTTCAGCAACGGCGATGACCTGAAAGGGGTGAATCGTCATCGGTGCTCAGCCGGATGGATCGGGGTAGGCCCGCGCGACCCACGCGGGCGGCCGGTGGCGCTACGGCCAGCGCCACCCCCGGCGCTAGGAGCCGGGGGTGACACTCGCAGCAGCGAGGGATCAGGCGAGCCCGATCTCGATGTGCTGATCGAGGTGCGCCGGGGCGATGCCGAAGCGCAGGGTGGCGCGGAGCGCCTTGGCGTCACGGTTGAAGGCGTAGTCATCGCTCGTGTCCACCCGGAGCGGCGAGGACGCGCTCACGAGGTCGCTCTTCGAGATCACGTAGACGCTCGTAGCGGCGTTGTGGAGGTGAACCGGGACACCCATGATCGAGCGCCGGACCTTCTCAGTCGCCAGGTCGCCAACGCCGAGGATCGGCAGGTTGGAGCCGGTGCCGGTCTTCAGCGCGGCCAGGGCCTTCCACGCCGAGGACGGCATGAGGATGTGCGATGCGTCGCCGCCCGCACCCTCAATGTCGGCCAGCGCGTCGCTGAACACGTCCAGGTCGGTTGCGCCCGCGACGGTGCCGCCGGAAGTGAAGGTCAGGGCGTTGAGCGCGGCGACGAACTCGGCGTTCGCCTTGGCGGTAACCGCGCGCTGAAGGCTCAGCGGCAGCCGGACAGCGGCGCCGGGCGAGGCCCACTGTTCGTTGCTGATCACGGACAGGACCGCGACCTTCGCGGTCTGGATCTCGACCTCGCTCAGGGTGCCGTCGGTCTCAGCGATCGCGGCGCCCTCGGCGACGACGGACGCGGCCGGGTCGGCGCCCACGAAGGGCACGCGGACGGTACGGGCGTCGCCCTCGACCGACCCGGCGAGGGTGGTCATCAGGGTGACGAAGGCCTCCGGGAGCGCGCCGTCGAGGTTGAGCGAGACGTTCGTCTCGTCGGGGCGCCACGCGGCGGCGGAGGTGGTGGTGGTTGCAGTCATTCGGAGTTGCTCCAATCAGAGCGTTAGAGAACGGGTTGACGTGCCCGCGCTAGTGCCATGCGGCGGCGGGCGGAGGTCGGCCCCGTGCGAGGCCAGGAACGCCCCTCGACGGCCTCGCGAGCCGTAGGGGCGGGTGAGCGTCCCGTCAGCCCATGCGGGCGTCAGAGGGGCTCAGGGGTGGCGGCGGTGCCGGGGCTTTCAGCCCTCGACGAAGCCGCCGAAGCCGGTCTCAGACACGGCGACGTCTCGCAGAGTCCATGAGCCGTGCTCGTCGGTGTAGGTGATCGTTGCGCCGGAGGCGAGGTCCTCGCCGAAGACGTCGATCAGATCGCGGAGGTTCGCGAAGGTGCTGCCGTGCGGCATGGTGCGTCCTCCTCGGACGTAGTCGGAGCGGGCAAGGCCCCGGCCCGCGTGCGCACATGACGACACACACGGACCGGGGTTCCCTTCCCTCAGGAGGGAGCGGAAGTTAGCTAACTTCCGCTCCACTCACACGGCGGCGTGCTCGACCGTTAGAGCGCCGCGCCGATATCGACTCCCCGCGCATCGATCGCCCAGCGGCGGGGGCCGTCGTCGCGCATCGCAACGCGCTTGATCCCGCCTCCGTGCCGCGAGCCCTCGAAGACGAGGAGGCCCTCGATATGCGCCAGGTCCTCATCAGGGCCCGTGCGCCGGTCGAGGTAACCGAGACGGTCGCGAGGGTCCTCGTCGTCGAGGTAGCGCGGGCGCCAACGGCCCTCGATCGTCCGGCCGGTCGCCGGGTCCGTGATCCGGAAGGCGAAGCCCTCCCGGCGCGTGCCGACGACGCCGACAGGCTCGGCCTTCGGCGTGCGGGCTCGACGTACGGCCTTACGGCAGTCGTCGGAGCAGTAGCGGGCGCGGTTCGAGCCGGGCTCGAAGGTCACCCCGCAGCGGGCGCACGTCTTCACGAGGACCGCCTCCTCCGCATCCATCGGGCTCGGGCGTCGCGGCAGGCGTCCGAGCAAGTGAGGCGACCTCCGGGGGTACGGCGGAACTCCTCGCCGCACTCAAGGCACGCGAGCCACTTCCACGGGTTCCGCTTCGCCGCGCTCACGCGGTCACCTCGGCGTCTTCCTCGACGGCGAAGGCGACGCGGTAGCGGACGGCTGCGACGAGGTCGGGACCGAACGCCCTCGCGGCGTCAACGATCGCCGGACGGGTCGCCGGGTGGCGAGCGGCCCACGCCTTGCCTACGAGCCGTAGCGCGCGGCGCGGATCGTCGGCGGACGCCATAGCGGAGGCGACCGGGAACGGCAGCGAGGCCGCGACCGCGACTAGCGCCGGGTCGGGGTTGGCGGGCTCGACGGGAGCGCCGATGCGGTCGAACGTCTCGGCGGCGATCTCCTCGACGGGACGACGATCCCCGAGGACGTCGGCGGCGTGACGGAGGGCGTTCACAGTGGCTTCCTTCAGTCGGCGGAGGGTGCGGGCGATGGTGAGGACGACGACGTTTCCAGGGCGGGTGACCCGGTGCCCTTGCTCCTCAGCGACGGCGTACAGGACGCGCCGGGAGACCGTGCGCGGTCGATCCGGGGCGGCGGTCGGCCAGTTGTCGGAGGCGGCCTCTCGCCACTCGTCGAGGCGCTCGGCGCGCGTCATACGGAAGATCCGCCCGTCCTCGCTCTCGGGGTCCGGGTCGAGGACGATCTCGGCGAAAGACCTGACGGCGTCGTAGAGGACCTCCTCGACGTACTCGAAGAGGTCAGCGCCGACGACGCGGGAGCCGGGCTCCGGTGCCTCCTCGTCGTCGAGGAACATCGCCAGCGCCCATCGGGCCGATGCGCGCTCCTCCTCGCGCTTCCGCTCGCGGTGCTCACGCACCCGCTCCGCGCACGTCATTCCGGGCGGGCGCTCCTCCGGGGCCTTCGGCCGCTTCGGGAGCGTCGGGAGCGTCCTCACGTAGGCCCGGACAACGTCGAGGACATACGCCGACATGCGCGCCGAGGGCGTGCCAGCGGCGAGCCGGAGGTCTCCGTATGCGTCTCCGGCGTCGGCACGGTCCGGGAGCCCTGCGAGGGCCGTACGGAGCCCGTCGGCCAGGTCGGGGAGGTTGAGTGCTTCGGGCTCCTCCTCGGAGCCCTGAGGGCGCGTCAGGAGGCGGGCGCCGTCGCGGTACGCGTCCACGCCGGGCAGGCTCAGCAGAGCGGCGAGGTAGTCCGGGCCGGGGAGCGTCACGGCGAGTGCGAGGCCTTCGGAGTCGAGCCGGAAGCCGACGGGCCGCAGGCCCTTCGCGGTGCGGCCGAGCGCGACGCGGAGCCGGGCTAGCGCGTCGGTATCGAGGATCAAGGGCGGGGTCATGTGAGGTGGCGGCCTCTCGGTTGTGTGGCGGCGGTCGGTTGTCGGTGAGACACGAGAGGGTGTCTCGACCCGACCCCGGCGCGAGGCCGCCACAGCAAGCGCCGGGGCCGGGGAGATTGGGAGGGGCGCGGGTGCGCGCTCCTGAGGAGGGAGTCAGCCGGGAGCCTCTGATTGCTCACGAGAGGCGGAGCCCGTGACCTCTTCGTGATCTAGAGGCAGTCGTCTCCGGGCCTGACGACAGAGAAATCCGCTCGCGGCGCCCCCGTTGCTCACGATTGGAGGCAAGTTGACCGGATCTCGACGGTTGGCAGGATCCTGCCGGGTCGCGGGTGCGCGCGCCCGTGCGGGGCGAACGCCGGGTGAGGCGCCGGAGCGGGGCGCAGAGTGAGGAAACCTGTAACGGGTGTAGTTGGATCGCTATTTCTTCATGTTCTTCTTCGAGCGACCAAACCTTGAAGAGTAATAAGAGAAGAGGGGGTCAAGTACACCCGTTACAGGTTTCCTCACTCTCGGCCCTCGCCCGGCGCTCCTCCCCGGCGTCATCCGGCGCTTACACGGGCGTTCCGCCCTCCACGAGCGCCCGTGAACGCCAAAGCCCCCGCTCCACGGCGATCGGGGCGAGGGCTTCGGCGTGTAAACGCGGTCAGGCGTCAGGACCGCCGAGGTCGCCTCCGACGTAGTCGATCAGGACGTTGTCCTCCCGCCAGCGGTAATCGAGTCGGTCGTTCGTCGGCGTTGCGTAGCGACCCCGGCCGGTCGGCGGCGCGACCGTGATCGACAGGAGGGCGCGGCCCAGGAGCGCGCGGCGCTCGTTCGGGGTCTCCTTCGCGTTCCAGACCTGGGCGAAGGTCTCCCCCGCGTCGTACTCGACGACGGTCGGCTCCTCGACGACCGGCGCGGCGTCCTTCGCCTCACGGAGGCGACGCTTCAGGTCACGGACGCGGGCTAGGACGTCGGCCTCCTCGTCGTTGGTCTCGGCGAGCGCCAGCGCGGCGGACGCCTCGCGGATCGCCTCTTCGAGGTCGCCGACGCGCGGGCCCTCTTCGGGAGCGACCTCGACGACGTCGATCACGGGGAGATCGCCGACTGTCGCGAGAAAGTGCCGCTCGACGGCCTCCTCGACCTGCTCGCGGTTCACGGCGACGCGGCCGGGGCAACTCTTGTTCTGGCACCCGTCCGAGGTGCCTCGGCGGTGCAGGTTCTTCCCGCACCCGGAGCACGCGAGGACACCGGAGAGGAGGCTCTCGACCTTGCCGATACGGGGACGACCTCCGGGGACCTTGCGCTCGTCGAGGCGGGCTTGAAGGAGACGGAAGTCGTCCGTCGTCATCATCGCGACGTCCTCGAAGACGACCGGGAGGCCAACGAGCCCCGCGTCGTCGCCTGCCTTCAGATCTGACGCTTCGTACCGAAGCACGCCGGAGCCCCGCTCGCCGGGCTTGCGGCCGGGGTTGTACGGCGTCATCCCGGCGAGGGTCGGGTTCCGGAGGAGATCCTCGACGCGGGCATGAGGCCAATGGTTCTCCTCGGTGCGGTTCTTACGAGCGCGGCGCGGCGCGCCCTCCTCGGAGAGGAAGCGCGCGACGGCGGCGAGCGACTCCCCCGCGAGGATCATGTCGGCAGCCTTCACGACATAGCCGATCCGCTCCGGGTCGTGAGCGATGACCTTGCCGGGACCGTCGGGGTTCGGGACATGCATCCAGCCGTACGGCGGACGGACACCGGCCCGGCGACCTTGCTTCAGGAGTGTCGGGCGCGAGGCGGCGACGCGCGCGGAGATCGCGGCGGCTTCCATTTCGGCGAAGACGGCGAGGATCGTCGCGAACGCGCGACCCTGAGCGGTCGTCATGTCGATCGGGTCCTCGACCGCCACGAGACCCGCGCCGCGAGCCTGAAGGGACTCGTCAGCGTGCAGGAAGTCGAGGACGCGGCGCGCGAGACGGTCGGTCTTCCAGACGATGACCGCGTCGTACTTCTGCGGGGCGTCGAGGATCGCGCGCCAGCCCGGACGTGCCTCGGGCTTCACCTTCGAGGCGCTAACGCCGTCGTCCGTCCTCGCCGAGGACGACGGTCCAGCCGCGCGCGCTCGCGTACTGTTCGGCGGCTTCGACCTGCCGTTGGATCGAGACGCTCTCCTCGGTCGTCAGGGAGAGACGGGCGTAGATTGCGACTCGTCGGATCTTGCGTGGACTCATTGCGGGCGGGCTCCTCGGCTCGAAGTGCGTTCGAGTCGATACTAGGACTACTACCGCCAGCGGTTCGAGCGCGACCGCGGCCTGAAGATCGACTTCGTGCTCGGCTCGGACACCTTCTCCCAGCAGGTCACCGGCGCCTTCATCGACCGCGAGGAGCGCGCCGGCAAGGGCGCCTCCGACCACGCACCGGTCGTCGTCGACATCGAGTGATTCGGCGGACGCGGGGCGTCGGTCCGGCGGATCTACCCGGTTCTGTCGGAGGCCTCCGCCACGCTGGGTCGCATGGAACTCATCCCGGCTCTGACGACCCTGCTGCTCGGGCTGCTGGTCGGTCTGGCGCTGGGCGCAACGCTCGGTGCCCTCTGGGTGCGCTCGCGCCCCGACCGGCTGACGGCCGCCGTCGACCAGGCCGAGCTTCTCCACGGACTCGACCGGATCAGCGACCAGATGCAGCACCTCGACCGGACCCGTGCCTCCTGGCAGGGCCAGTTCGAGACCCAGGTCGAGCAGCTCCGGCTCGAGACCCGGTCGCTCTCGACCGCGCTCCGCAAGCCCCAGGTCCGGGGCCGTTGGGGTGAGCTCCACCTGCGGCGGGCCGTCGAGCTCGCCGGTCTCGTCGACCGCTGCGACTTCACCGAGCAGGTGCGGCTGGCCGACGGGACGCTGCGGCCCGACCTCGTGGTCCACCTCGCCGGCGGCAAGGACGTGGTGGTCGACGCCAAGGTGCCGCTCGACGCCCACCTCGATGCCGCGTCCGCCGCCGACGACGAGCAGCGCGCGCGCCACCTCCAGCGGCACGCCCGCCAGCTCCGCACCCACATCGACCAGCTCGGTTCGAAGGCCTACTGGCAGGCGCTGGCCGAGACACCGGAGTTCGTGGTGCTGTTCGTCCCGGCGGAGTCGTTCCTCGCCGCCGCGCTCGAGTCCGACCCTGCCCTCATCGAGTACGCCGCGGAGCGCCGCGTGGTGCTCGCGACGCCGACCACCCTGATCGCGCTGCTGCGCACGGTGGCGCACGGCTGGTCCCACGAGGCGCTTGCCGACCGGGCGCGCGACATCCACCGGCTCGGCCGTGACCTCCACCAGCGTCTCGCCACCCTCTCCGGCCACCTCGACGGTGTCGGCCGCTCGCTCAACGCGGCGGTCGGCCGTTACAACCAGGCGGTGGGCTCCCTCGACAGCCGGGTCCTGGTCGCAGCACGCCGGTTCCACGAGATGGGCGTGACCGAGGACGACCTGCCCGCGCCGCGACCGGTCGAGCTCCGGGCCGTCGAAAGGCTGGTCCGGCCGGTCTCCGACGCGGTCGACGGCCCCGAGGAGCCGGACGTCCAGGGTGAGCTGCGCCCGGGGGCCGGCCGCCGGTGACCTGCACCGCTCCGGCGTGCCGCGCGCGTCCCGGGCGTCCGCCGACCTAGCGTGGGGGGCGTGAACACGGCGCAGCAGCCGCAGGGACGGACCCTTTGGGAAGAAGGACGCGAACCCGGACACCAGGTCGCGTCCCTCGTCGTCGCGGTGCTCCTCACCGCGCTGGTGGTCGACCTGCTGCTGTCCGCTCCGCTCGGGCTGCTCTTCGACCTGACCTTCGTCGGGCTGTGCGCCGCCGCCGCGCTGAGCGTGCGACCGACCGACTTCTTCTCGGTCGGTGTCCTCCCGCCGTTGGTGATGCTCGGCGCCATCCTCCTGCTCGCCCTCACCGAGCCCCGGTCGGTGGCCCATCCCGACGACGGAGTCGTGCAGGCGACCGTGTCCGGACTGTCCACGCACAGCCTGGCGCTGGTGATCGGCTACCTGCTCTGCTTGGCGGTGCTCGCCGTGCGCCGAGCGTTCGTCGACCGTTCCCGCTGAGGATCCGGACGAATCAGGCGAAGCGGTCCGGGTCGCCGGCGCCGTAGCGGACGACCTCCGGTGTCCCCTCGGACCAGTCGACCACCGTCGTCGGCTCGGCGGGCGTCTCTCCGGCCTCGACGACCAGGTCGACCTCGTGATCGAGCTCTTCCTTGATCTCCCAGCCGAGGGTGCGGGGCTCGGTCTCCCCCGGCAGGATCAGCGAGCTGGTCAGCAACGGCTCGCCGAGCTGGTCGAGGATCGCCCGCACCACGACGTGGTCGGGGATCCGGACGCCGACCGTCCGCTTCTTGGGGTGCATCAACCGTCGCGGCACCTCCGGCATCGCCGGAAGGATGAACGTGTAGGGGCCGGGTGTCACCGACCTGATCGACCGGAACGCCGCGTTGTCGACGTGGACCAGCTGTCCCAGCTGGCTGAAGTCGCGGCAGACCAGCGTGAGGTGGTGCCGGTCGTCGAGGCCCCGGATCCGCAGGATGCGGTCGCGGCCGTCCCGGTTGCCGATCCGGCAGCCGAGCGCGTAGCCGGAGTCGGTGGGATAGGCGATCAGCGCGTCGTCGTGGAGAGAGTCGACGATCTGCTGCACGAGCCGCGGCTGCGGGTTGTCCGGGTGGACGTCGACGTACCTGGCCATGACGGTCGGTCCTCGGCTGCGGTCGGGCTCAGGCCCGCCCGGCGGCCTTCATGTCGCGACGGAGCTCCTTGGGCAGGGAGAAGACGAGCGACTCCTCCGCCGTCAGCACCGGCCGCGCGTCGGGGTAGCCGCGCTCGGCGAGGAAGCCCAGCACGCCCTGCACCAGGTCGTCGGGCACCGAGGCGCCGGAGGTGACCGACACCTTCTCGACGCCCTCCAGCCAGGCCTCGTCGATCTCCGACGCGTCGTCCACGCGGTACGACGCCTTCGCGCCCGCCTCGAGCGCGACCTCGACCAGTCGGACCGAGTTGGACGAGTTGCCGGAGCCGACCACGATCACCAGGTCGGCGTCCGCCCCGATCTCCTTGACGGCGACCTGGCGGTTCTGTGTGGCGTAGCAGATGTCGTCGCTCGGCGGGTCCTCGAGCTGCGGGAACTTCTCCCGCAGCCGGCGCACCGTCTCCATCGTCTCGTCGACGCTGAGCGTGGTCTGCGACAGCCACGACAGCCGGGCGTCCGACGGGAACTCGAGCGCGGCGACGTCGTCGGGATGCTCGACGAGCGTGATGTGGTCGGGCGCCTCACCCGCGGTGCCCTCGACCTCCTCGTGGCCGGCGTGGCCGATGAGGAGGATCTGGTAGCCCTCGCGGGCGAACCGCTTGGCCTCGTGGTGAACCTTGGTGACGAGCGGGCAGGTCGCGTCGATCGTCTTGAGCGAGCGCTCGGCGGCCTGCTCGTGCACCATCGGCGAGACCCCGTGAGCGGAGAACACCACGGTGGCGCCCTCGGGCACCTCGTCGAGCTCCTCGACGAAGATGGCACCGCGCTTCTCGAGCCCGGACACCACGTGCTTGTTGTGGACGATCTGCTTGCGGACGTAGACCGGCGCGCCGTAGAGGCCCAGCGCCTCCTCGACCGTGACGACCGCCCGGTCGACGCCGGCGCAGTAGCCGCGCGGGGCCGCCAGCAGCACCTGCCGCGACGGGTCGTCGGCGGGCAGGATCCGCGGCGTACCGAGGTCGATGCTCATGCGCGTCAGTCTAGAGCCGCAGCGCCCCTACCCCGAACTCGTCGACCCGGCGCATCTCTGCACGAAAATGCGTCGAGCCGGCTCGTATAAACGAGCCGACTCGACGAAGTGGGGCAGATCAGGCCTTCTCGGAGTCCTCGGACTCCTCGGCCGGAGCCTCCTCGGCGGTCTCGGTCTCCTCGACCGGGGCCTCCTCGGTGGCGGTCTCCTCGACAGCCTCGGTCTCGACGACCTCGTCGGCAGTCTCCTCGACCGTCGGCTCCTCCGCGGCGGCCGGAGCGGCCGGGGCAGCCTTGGCCGGGGCCGGCGTGTAGGCCTCGGTGACCAGCTCGATCACGGCCATGGGCGCGTTGTCGCCCTTGCGCGGACCGATCTTGGTGATCCGGGTGTAGCCGCCGGGACGCTCGGCGAACGCCGGGGCGATCTCGGTGAACAGGTGGTGCACGACACCCTTGTCCGTGACGGACTTGAGGACCTCGCGGCGCTGGTGGAGCGGGTTCTCACCCAGGTGTGCCTTCTTGGCCTTGGTGATCAGCTTCTCGGCGTACGGCCGCAGCGTGCGGGCCTTGGCCTCGGTGGTCGTGATCCGGCCGTGCTCGAAGAGCGCGGTGGCAAGGTTGCGCAGGATCAGCCGCTGGTGGGCCGGGCTACCGCCGAGGCGGGGACCCTTCTTGGGCTTGGGCATTGCTCTCTCATTTCTCCCCGGCCGTACCAGGTACCGGAGCTAGTGGTAGCCGGAGCAAGAGCCCCGACCCGTATGTCGGCAGACCGCGGACCGAAACCAACGATCGGTCTGCAGACGCAGATCAATCTGTATCTGTTCCTACGTCAACTGCGGGGCGGCAGCGTGTCGCACGGCCGGCGAAGCCGGCACGGTGTGGAGCCCGCGGGGCCGAGCTTGCGAGGCCCCGTGCGGCGCCGCACCGTTTCCGACACGCTCGCCCCAATTCAGCTCAGTACTGCTCGTCCTCGACGAACGACTCGTCCTCGTCGTCGGCGTACGACGCCAGCGCCGCGTGCGGGTCGAAGCCGGGCGCGCTGTCCTTGAGGGACAGACCCATCTCGACCAGCTTGGCCTTGACCTCGTCGATCGACTTCGCACCGAAGTTGCGGATGTCGAGCAGGTCCTGCTCCGAGCGGCTGATGAGCTCACCCACGGTGTGGATGCCCTCGCGCTTGAGGCAGTTGTAGGACCGGACGGTGAGCTGCAGGTCCTCGACCGGGAGGGCGAGGTCGGCGGCGAGCTGCTCGTCGACGGGCGACGGGCCGATGTCGATGCCCTCGGCCTCGACGTTCAGCTCACGGGCCAGGCCGAAGAGCTCGACCAGCGTCTTGCCGGCCGACGCGATGGCGTCGCGGGGCAGGATCGACGGCTTGGTCTCGACGTCGATGACGAGCTTGTCGAAGTCGGTGCGCTGCTCGACACGGGTGGCCTCGACCTTGTAGGTCACCTTCAGCACGGGGCTGTAGATCGAGTCGACCGGCATCCGGCCGATCTCGTTGTCCGCGCCCTTGTTCTGGACGGCGGAGACGTAGCCACGACCGCGCTCGACGACGAGCTCCATCTCGAGCTTGCCGTTGTCGGACAGGGTCGCGATCTTCAGGTCCGGGTTGTGCACCTCGACTCCGGCCGGCGGCGCGATGTCCGCGGCGGTGACGTCACCGGCACCGGACTTGCGGAGGTACATGGTGACGGGCTCGTCGTGCTCGGAGGAGACGACGAGGCCCTTGAGGTTGAGGATGATCTCGGTGACGTCTTCCTTGACGCCCTCGATGGTCGAGAACTCGTGGAGGACGCTGTCGATCTTGATGCTGGTGACCGACGCACCGGGGATCGAGGAGAGGAGGGTACGACGCAGCGAGTTGCCGAGCGTGTAGCCGAAGCCGGGCTCCAGCGGCTCGATGACGAACCGCGAACGGAACTCGTCGACGGTCTCCTCCGAGAGGGTGGGGCGCTGTGCGATGAGCACTGGTTCGTTCCTTTCCGGGCCGACCGCTATATGAGGACCCAGACGTGGTGCGGATTGGAGAAGAGAAACTGCGGAGATGCGGCCGGGGCGGCGCAGGACGCCGCCCCGTCGACATCACTTCTTGGAGTAGTACTCGACGATCAGCTGTTCCTGGACGGGGAGGTCGATCTGCTCGCGCACCGGCAGCTGGTGCACCAGGATCCGCATCCGCGTCGGGAGCGCCTCGAGCCAGGCCGGGACGACGCGCTCGCCGTGGGTCTCGCGGGCGACGATGAACGGCGTCATCTCCAGCGACTTCTCACGCACGTCGATGATGTCGTACTGGCTGACCTGGAACGACGGGATGTCGACCTTCTTGCCGTTCACCAGGAAGTGACCGTGCACCACGAGCTGACGCGCGTGGCGACGGGTCCGGGCGAAGCCGGCACGGTAGACGACGTTGTCCAGACGGCACTCCAGCAGCTGGAGCAGGTTGTCGCCGGTCTTGCCCTGGCGACGCGCGGCCTCGACGTAGTACTTGTGGAACTGCTTCTCGAGGATGCCGTACGTGTAGCGCGCCTTCTGCTTCTCCTGCAGCTGGTTGCGGTACTCGCTCTCCTTGATCCGCGCGCGGCCGTGCTGGCCGGGCGGGTAGGGGCGCTTCTCGAATGCGGCGTCGCCGCCGATCAGGTCGACACCGAGACGGCGCGACTTCTTGGTCATGGGACCGGTGTAGCGGGCCATTTCCTTCGCTCTCCTTCGTCAGTCTCGGTGGTCAGACGCGCCGGCGCTTGGGCGGGCGGCAGCCGTTGTGCGGGGCGGGGGTGACGTCCTGGATGGTGCCGACCTCGAGGCCGATGGCACCCAGCGACCGGATCGCCGTCTCGCGACCCGAGCCCGGGCCCTTGACGAAGACGTCGATCTTCTTCATGCCGTGCTCCATCGCCCGACGACCGGCGGCCTCGGCGGCCATCTGCGCGGCGTACGGGGTGGACTTGCGCGAGCCCTTGAAGCCGACGGTGCCGGCAGAGGCCCACGAGATCACCGCACCAGTGGGGTCGGTGATCGTGACGATCGTGTTGTTGAACGTGCTCTTGATGTGGGCTTCGCCCTGAGCGACGTTCTTCTTCTCCTTGCGGCGCACCTTCTTAGCGGCCGCGCGAGCCTTGGGAGGCATCTATTTCTCCTTGGAAGAGCTGGTCTGTGTGAGGCCGTGCTTCGCCGAACGGCGAAGGGTCACTTGGCCTTCTTCTTGCCGGCAACCGTGCGCTTCGGGCCCTTGCGGGTGCGAGCGTTGGTCTTGGTGCGCTGACCGCGGACCGGAAGGCCCATGCGGTGGCGGCGACCCTGGTAGCTGCCGATCTCGATCTTGCGACGGATGTCGGCCTGCACCTCACGGCGCAGGTCACCCTCGATCTTGAGCCCGGTGGACTCGATCGCGTCGCGGAGCTTGACCAGCTCCTCGTCGCCCAGCTCGTGGACGCGGAGGTCGGGGTTGACCCCGGTGGCGGCCAGCAGCTGCTGGGCGCGGGTACGGCCGATGCCGTAGATGTAGGTGAGTGCGACCTCGATGCGCTTGTCGCGCGGCAGGTCGACACCAACAAGGCGTGCCATGAATGGCGGTCCCTTCGGGATTGTTCGCAGAGGTTTCTGGTCGTGTCGCGTCCCGGGTGGGCACCCAGGCTCCGGCCTTCTGCTCCGGAGGTGGCTTCACCGCGTCGTACGACGGGCTAGCGACTCGATTGAGAGTTATTCAGTTGTCACGCTTCGGGCTCCGGCCGACAGCGGCCGATTCGACTCAGCCCTGGCGCTGCTTGTGGCGCGGGTTCTCGCAGATCACCATGACGCGGCCGTGGCGACGAATCACCTTGCACTTGTCACAGATCGGCTTGACGCTCGGGTTGACCTTCATGTCAGCCCTTTCTTCGGTAGTAGGCGGCTCGATCCCGCAAGTCGCCAGCCAGCAGCAACCACTGACTGCCTCGACCGCGGGCCCGGCAGCGTGTCGCACGGCGGCGAAGCCGCACGGCGTGCGTCCGCGGGGCCGAGCTTGCGAGGCCCCGTGCGACGTGCGCCGTCTGCGACACGCTCGGGCAATATTTACTTGTAGCGGTAGACGATCCGACCCCGGGTGAGGTCGTACGGCGAGAGCTCCACCACCACGCGGTCCTCGGGGAGGATCCGGATGTAGTGCTGACGCATCTTGCCGCTGATGTGAGCGAGCACCTTGTGCCCGTTGCTCAGCTCCACGCGGAACATGGCGTTGGGAAGGGCCTCCACGACGGAGCCCTCCATCTCGATGACGCCTTCCTTCTTGGCCATGTCCTCACAATCTCTTCGGAGCTGCTGTCTCATTGGTGCGTGTCCACCGGTGGCCCGGGAACCTCCCCCCGCGGATCGCTCCGCGTGGGGTGGACCTCGTGCAGCCGTGCCTTGGTGCCCCACCCGGGCGCACCTGTGATCGAGGCTCCGAGGAGCACGTTCAGAGGTGATCCGGGCAGCCGCGAGGCGCCACGACACAGACCCACGTTGGGCCGACACGCCAGTTTAATCCGGGGTCTTCGGCAATCCCTAATCACCGACCGCTGACGATCACGGTCCGGAGTGCCCTCAGCCGGTCCACTTCCCGGACGATCGGCCGATCGGCCCCACCCTCCGCTGGCATAATCATGCGCCATCGCCCTCTCGCACGCGGAGCCTTCCGAGCAGCGGGGCCTGCGGTCCGTGTCGACCGCACGCCATGGGCGCACCGAGTCAGGTGGTGCGCACCCTCAGGAAGGATTCTCCACGATGATGCATGTGAGCCGCCGTACGACGATCTTCGGCGCCGGAGCCGCCCTGCTGCTGACGGCCTGCAGCGACCGCTCCAGCGGGGGCGGCGGAGGCGGCGGGGGCGGCGGGACACTGGCGATCTCGGCCATCCCCGACCAGGACCCCGAGCTCCTCAACCGCCTCTACCCGGCGGTGGCGGAGCGGTTCGCCGACGCCACCGGGGTGAAGGTGAAGTACCAGCCGGTGACCGACTACACCGCCGTGGTGCGTGCGTTCGAGCTCGGTGACATCCACCTGGCCTGGATGGGTGGCCTCACCGGCGTCCAGGCGCGGGCCCGGGTGCCCGAGGCCAAGGCGATCGTCCAGCGCGACATCGACGCCGACTTCCACAGCCTCTTCATCGCCAACAGGGGCGCCGGGCTGCGTCCGTTCAAGGAGGTCGACGGCCTGCAGGAGCTGGCCGGGCACACGTTGACCTTCGGCAGCGAGACCTCCACCTCGGGTCGGCTGATGCCGCAGTACTTCCTGGAGGAGGCCGACTTCGACATCGACGAGCTCAAGGGAGAGCCCGGTTTCTCCGGGTCCCACGACGCGACCATCGAGCTCGTCGCCAACGGCAGCTTCGAGGTCGGTGCGGTCAACGAGCAGGTCTGGACGTCCACGGCCGAGGCCGGCGAGGTCGACCTGAGCGACGTCACGGTGCTGTGGCGGTCGCCCGGGTACGCCGACTACCACTGGCTGGCCCGCCCCGACCTGGACGAGAAGTTCGGCGAGGGCACCGAGCAGAAGGTGATCGACCTCCTGCTGGGGCTCAAGGCCGACGACCCCGAGGACGCCGAGATCCTCGAGCTCTTCGGAGCCGAGTCGTTCGTCACGACGGAGAACTCCAACTACGACAAGATCGAGTCGGTGGCCGAGGACCTCGACCTCCTGGGATGACCGTGCAGACCGGCCCCGTCGTTCGGCTCCGGGGTGTGGGACGCCGCTTCGGCGCCACCCCGGCGGTCAGCGACGTCGACCTCGACATCCATCCGGGTGAGCGGGTCGCCTTCGTCGGTGCGAGCGGGGCCGGCAAGAGCACCCTGCTGGCCCTGCTCAACGGCTCCCTCTCCCCCACCGAGGGAACCGTGGAGGTGTTCGGCAGCGACATCAACCAGCTGACGGGTGCGCGGCTCCGACGCGTCCAGCGGCGGATCGGCGCGATCCACCAGGACCTGGCCCTGATCGAGCAGGTCAGGGTGCTGCACAACGTCAACGCCGGACGCCTCGGGCAGATGGGCACGTTCCGCGGCCTCACCTCGCTGGTGTGGCCGGGCTCGCCGGCCCCGGCCAAGGAGTACCTCGACCGCGTGGACCTGGGGTGGGCTCTCCACGAGTGCACCGAGCGGTTGTCCGGGGGCGAGCGGCAGCGCGTGGCCATCGCCCGCCTGCTCGCCCAGTCGCCGGAGATCGTCGTCGCCGACGAACCGGTCTCCAGCCTCGATCCGGTCCGCGCCCGCAACGTCCTGGAGCTGCTGACGACCTGGCCCACCGTGAGCGCGCTCGTGGTGAGCCTCCACCAACCGGCGCTCGCCCGCACCCACTGCACCCGGGTCGTCGGGCTCCGCGCCGGGCGGATCGTGCTCGACGTGCCCGCCGCCGAGGCGACCGACGACGCCCTGCAGGAAATCTACGAGTGGGCATGACCCTCGAGGTCGCTCCACCGCCCGCACCGGTCCGCAGCACCGCCAGCCGCGAGCCGCGGAGCCCCACGCAGGTCCGGCTCCGCAAGACCACCTTCCTCCTCGCCCTGATCGGGCTCCCCGCGTGGGCGTTCCACCGGTCGCTGCCACCGAGCGGCGAGATCGTCAACCGTGGCGGCCTCACCTTCCTCGACGAGATCGCGTCGAGCGCGCTGCACCCGTCGCTGGATCCCGAGTTCCTGCGGATCGTCTTCGACGCCTCCGTCACCACCCTGGCGCTCGCGCTCCTCGGCACGGTCGGCGCCCTGGTCATCGGACTCACCGGTGGCCTCGTGCTGGCCGACGCGACCTGGGCCGGGCGGCTGCCGTGGCCGGTGCGGATCCTGCGCCTGGCGCTGCGGATCTCGTTCGTCGCCCTGAGATCGGTCCACGAGCTGGTGTGGGCGCTTCTGTTCGTGAGCGTCCTGGGCTTCGATCCGCTGGTCGCCGTGCTGGCGCTCGCGCTGCCGTTCGGTGCCCAGACCGCCCAGGTGTTCGGCGAGACGTTCGACGCCGTCGACCTGGCACCGCTGCGCGCACTGCGCAATGCGGGCGCCCGGCCGAGCGCCGCTGTCGCCTATGCCCTGCTGCCGGGCACCGTTCCGCTGCTGCTCTCCTACTCCTTCTACCGCTTCGAGTGCGCGCTCCGGTCAGCCGTGGTGCTCGGCGTGGCCGGTGTCGGCGGCCTGGGCTTCGAGGTCACCGTCAGCCTGCAGTCCCGCAACTGGGACGAGGTCTGGACGCTGGTCGGCGCGCTGTTGCTGCTGGCCGCCGGCGTGGAGCTCTGGAGCAACCGGGTGCGGTCGGACATGGCGATCGCGCGCTGCGCCGACTGGTGCGTCGGCGACATCCGGACTGACGGCCGGGTGTCCGACGGCATGCGGCGTACGACGAAGTGGTCGCTCGCCCTGCTCGTGCCCGCGGTCGCCGGGGCGTCGTGGTGGGTCGGGCTGTCGGCGTACGGCCTCGTCTCCCCGCGTACCCGGGAGGCGACCGGCCGACTGCTCGCCGACATGTGGCCACCGGTGCTGCCCGAGCACAGCTGGCGGGTGCTCGTCGACGCCTCGCTCGACACGATCGCGATGGCGGTGCTCGCCATGACGATCGCCGTCGCGATCACCCTGCTGGTCGGTCCCTGGGCGAGCCGACCGCGTGCGGACCGACGCGGCCCGGTCGGTTGGGTGCGGCAGGCGGGCTGCCTGCTGTCCCGCCTGCTGTTGCTGGTGCTGCGCTCGATCCCGCCGACGGTGTGGGCGCTCGTCGCGCTCCTCGCGCTGTTCCCGGGAATCCTCCCGGGCGCGCTGGCGCTGGGCCTCTACACCGCCGGCATCCTGGCCCGCCTCGCCGCGGAGGCCTGGGAGACGCTCGACCTCGCCCCGCGCGACGCTCTCCGCGCGGCGGGCGCACCGCGGCTGGCGGCTGCCGCGGCGTCGATGGCGCCGCCGTCGCTGGTCCATCTCCTCAACTACACGCTGTACCGGTTCGAGATCTGTGTGCGGGACACCGCGATCGTCGGCGTGGTCGGCGCGGCGGGGCTCGGTCGCCTGCTGGCCGAGAGGTTCGCGGCGTTCGACTTCCACGTGGTGACCAGCCTGCTGGCGGCCTCCCTCGTGGTCAGCCTGGCCGTCGAGGTGATCGGTCGCCGGATGCGGCGGGCGCTGCGTCCCTGAGTCCCCGGCCGGTCAGCCGGCGTCAGCGAGCAGCCGCAGCGTCTGCTCCCGGGCGGGCGCGGTCGCAGGGTCGGTCCCGGCGTACGCGCCGCCGACCGGGTTGACCATCACCTCGTCCACGGAGTACGACGCCGCGAGCCTCCCGAGCTCGCTCCTGGCTCCCACCGGGTCACCGATCACCCACCGCTTGCGCATCGCGGCGAGCAGGCCCTCGTGCCCCGGGGGCAGCCCGTCGGCGACGACCTTCTCGGCCTCCTCCACCAGGCGCTGGGCGGTGAGCGGCTGGCCGGTGCGCAGGGCGAGCATCTGGAGCAGCTGGGGCAGCGCCAGCCGCGCGGCCTCCTCGGCGGTGTCGGCGACGGCCGCGTTGACGGTGAGGAACGTGCGCGGCTCGGCGAGCTCCGGCGAGGGCCGGAACGACGTTCGGTAGAGCTCCAGTGCTTCGGCGGTCCCGGATCCGGCGAAGTGGTGCGCGAAGACGTAGGGCAGGCCCTTCTCGGCCGCCAGCCGGGCGGAGTAGTCCGACGACCCGAGCAGCCAGACCGTCGGCACCGACTGCGCGGCCGGTGTCGCCTTCAGCACGTGGGTCCGCCCCCGCAGCGCCAGGCCGGCGCCGGAGGGCTCCATCATGGTGAGGATGTCGTCGACGTACTCCCCGAAGCGCTCGGCGGCGGCCTCGTCCACGCCACCTGCCCCGTGGCGGAGCGCCCACCGCGTCACGGGGTCGGTGCCGGGCGCCCGGCCGAGCCCGAGGTCGATCCGGCCGGGGAACGCGGCCTCGAGCAGCGCGAACTGCTCGGCCACCACGAGTGGGGCGTGGTTGGGCAGCATGACGCCGCCGGAGCCGACCCGGATCCGCTCGGTCCGGCCCGCGACCAGCCCGATCAGGACCGGCGGGTTGGTCGCGGCGACCGCCGGCATGTTGTGGTGCTCGGCGAGCCAGTAGCGGCGGAAGCCGAGCCGATCCGCGGTCCGGGCGAGCGTCAGGGTCGCCGCCAGGGCGTCACTGGTGGTCTGGTCGGAGCGGACCGGCACCAGGTCCAGCACCGAGAGTGCGAGCGGAGAGTCGTCCATCACCGAGGCACAAGGCCCTGGCGAGCCGGCGCATTCCCGGGGACCGTCCATGCTCAGCGGGGAGGGGTTCAATCCTCGTCTGATTCGACTGCGCCCTGCGGTGCCTCGCTCCGGCAGACCTCGTTCCTCGGCCTACCTCCGCGGGGGCTCCTCGGGTTCAGTCCTCGGTGGAGCTCCGGTAGGTGAGCGCCATGCCGACGCCGAACGCGACCGCGCACAGCAGCGCCAGCAGGCTCATGTCCATCAGGTAGTGGCCGGCCCCGTCGAGCGCGATCCAGTCAGAGTCGTCCCCCGGCCGCCGGCCGCGGTCGAGCCCCATCGCGGACGCTGCGGCGGCGTACGCCCAGCGCGACGGGGAGAGCCAGGCGATCTGCTCGAGCACCGGCCGGCCGGCGATCGGGAACAGCGCGCCCGAAAGGACGAGCTGGATCATGATCACGCCGACCAGGGTCGGCATGGTCTGCTCGGTGCTGGTGACCAGCGCCGAGATCGCGAGCCCCAGCACCGTCATCGTCAGCGAGAGCGACGCGATCGTGACCGCCACCCGGAGCGTCCCGACGTCGCCGTCCGCGCCGGGCAGCCCGACCACGGCGATGAAGGTCACGGCGAGCCCCTGCAGGAACGCCGCGGCCCCGAGCACGAGCACCTTGCTGAGGAAGTAGATGCCCGGCGAGAGGCCGACGGCGTACTCCCGGCGGAAGATCGGCCGCTCCCCCACCAGCTCCCGGATCGCCAGCGCCGTGCCCATCAGGCAGGCGGCGACGATGAGCACGATCACCCGCTGCCGCGCCTCCCCGGGGTCGAAGACCATCTTCATGATCTCGCCGGCGGGCACGCCGTCGCGCATCGCCTGGCACTGGCCGGAGCCGATCCGCTCGGTCCCCCCGGGGCAGCTGAGCGACGCGTCGAGGGAGAGCCCGAAGCCTCCCGGCACCAGTCGGCTCAGGCCGCCGAGGATCAGCGGCAGGAGCAGCAGCATGCCGAGGAGCAGCCGGTCGGAGACGACGACGGCGGCGTTGCGCCGGACCAGGGTGGAGAGCTGGCGCCCGGGCGACTGCCGGGGAGGAGCCGGTACGCCGGCCGCGGCCGCCGGCATCGAGCCCGTCGCCGCCGCGGGTCGCGGCGGGGCCGGGATCCGCTGCCACAGGTCGGGCTCGTCGAGGAGGTCGAACACCTCGGGGTAGTTGCGGGCGCCGAAGTGCTCGAGCACACCGGCCGGAGGGCCGAAGTAGGCGATCCGGCCGCCGGGCGCGAGCACCATGACGTTGTCGCAGACGTCGAGCGCCAGCACCGAGTGGGTGACCACCATGACCACCCGGCCACCGTCGGCGAGCGCGCGCAGCTGCTTCATCACCTCGAGGTCGAGACCGGGGTCGAGTCCCGAGGTCGGCTCGTCGAGGAACAGCAGCGGCGGCGCGGTCAGCAGCTCGGTGGCGATCGAGACCCGCTTCTTCTGGCCCCCCGAGAGCTGGGTGCCGATCCGGTTGTCGAGCCGGGAGGTCAGCTGGAGCTGCTCGGCGACCTGGTGGACCCGCGCCTCCTGCTCAGGTCGGCTGGTGTCGGGCGGGAGCCGCAGCTCGGCGGCGTAGCGCAGCGCCTGCCGCACCTTGAGCTGCGGGTGCTGGATGTCCTGCTGCGGCACCAGCCCGATCTGGAACCGGAGCTGGTCGTAGTGCGCGTAGAGGTCGTGCCCCTGCCAGATCACCTGGCCGTAGGTGGCCGGGCGCAGTCCCGTGAGAGCGCCGAGCATCGTCGACTTGCCGGCCCCGGACGGCCCGATCACCGCGGTCAGGCTGGACGGCTTGAGCTGGAACGACGCGTTCTGCAGCAGCTGCCGGCCATCGGGCAGCACGGTCGTGAGGCCGTCGGCGTACAGCGTGAACTCGTGGGTCGTCGCCGACGCCAGGAGCTGGCTGCCGTCCCAGCGGAAGGTCTGGTTGCCGACGATCACCTCGGCACCCACGGCGAGCTGGACCGCTCCCTGGACGCGGTGGCCGTCGACGAACGTCCCGTTGAAGCTCCCGAGGTCGTGCAGCACGGCAGGCGTCGTGGGCCCACCCGGATCGAGACGGGCGTGGCGCCGGCTGACCAGCGGGTCGTCGAGGACGACGTCGTTGCTGTGGTCGCGACCGATGCTGAGGCTGCGCCCCGGGGTGAGGTGCTGCGGCAGCACCGTGTGGCCGTGGGGCAGCTGCCCGGGTGGCACGACCGCCTGCGGCTGCCAGGCGTCTGCTGAGTGGGCGCCGGAGGGGAACTGCGGTGGCGGCAGGTTGCGCCACCAGTCGGCCGGCGGCGGCTGCTGCCCGGCAGGAGGCCCGTGCGACACCGCACCGGTCGCGGGCTGCGGGGGCAATGGCCGCTGCGACGCCGGCTGCGACGGTCCGGCGGTGTGCGGCGCCGGTCGCCCACCCGCGTCCGACGAGGGTACGGCGACCCCGGGCGGCCTGGGTGCCGCCGGACCCTGTCGCGCCCCGACGAGGACCGTGACGACGACCGCCTCCCCCGTCGGCCCGCCGAGGTGGAGGCTGGTCGGCGCAGGCGTGAGCGGCAGCCGGGTGATGGGCCGGCCGGCGACGTACGTGCCGTTGCTGCTGGAGTCGACGACCACCCAGCCGCCACCCTCGCGCTGCACGATCGCGTGGTGCCGCGACGCGCGCGCGTCGGCCACGGGAACGTCACAGTCCAGCTCGCGGCCGATCACGACGCGGTCGCCGTCGAAGGTGCGGGTCGTTCCGGCCCACTGCACCAGGAGTCGGTCCACCGTTCCTCACCGTCGTTCGGCAGCCTTTGTCGGCAGCACCTTATGCGAAGCGACGGCTCCGGACGGCCCGACCCCCGCGGACGGTCACTTGTTCCAGTCAGGACCCTCGGTGTCGTCGACGTCGGCCGCGACCGGGACCGCCGGCTCGCCGGCAGCCTCGTCCCGGCGCGAGCGCCAGATGCTCGCGACGCCGGTGACGATCAGGGTCACGATGATCACGCCCAGGCTCGCGATCGAGGAGATCTCCGGCACTGCCTCGACGTGGTGACCGCCGTTGATGAACGGCAGCTCGTTCTCGTGCAGGGCGTGCAGCACCAGCTTGACGCCGATGAAGGCGAGGATGAAGGACAGGCCGAGCGAGAGGTAGACCAGCCGCTGGAGCAGGCCACCGAGCAGGAAGTACAGCTGCCGAAGACCCATCAGGGCGAACACGTTGGCCGTGAACACCAGGTAGGGCTCCTGGGTGATGCCGAAGATCGCCGGGATCGAGTCGAGCGCGAACAGGATGTCGGTGAAGCCGAGGGCGATGATGACGATCAGGATCGGCGAGACGAAGCGGACGCCGTTCTCGCGGTACCACAGCCGCAGGCCGCGGTACTCAGGGCCGACGTTGAGGTGGGTCTGCGCGAACTTCACGACCGCGCTGTCCTCGGGGTGCTCCTCCTCGTGGCTGCGGTAGCTCTGCACGAGCTTGACGGCGGTGTAGACCAGGAACGCGCCGAAGATGTAGAAGACCCAGCTGAAGTTCGCGATCAGCGTGTAACCGAGCGCGATGAAGATGCCGCGGAAGACGAGCGCCAGGATGATGCCGATGAGCAGCGCCTCCTGCTGGTACTTCCTCGGGACCTTCAGGGCGCCCATCAAGATGATGAACACGAAGAGGTTGTCGATCGAGAGGCTGTACTCGGTCAGCCAGCCGGCGAAGAACTCGATGCCGTAGGCCTGACCGTGGAAGGTCAGCGTCCAGATGCCGAAGGCCACCGCGGCACCGACGTAGAACGTCAGCGCGACCGCGCACTCCTTCAGCGACGGCTCGCGCGGGTCGCGCGCGATCACGATGATGTCGAAGAGCAGCACTCCGACGGTGGCGGCGATGGTGATGGCCCATTCAAGGGTCGTAACGTCCACAGGTGATCCTTCTCGGGTCGGGGGGTCGTGGGATCCCCCGAAGTCTCTTCCGCTGCGGTGACGCAGCCCGGGAGCCCGGATCAGCAGCATGCGCTGAACGTGTTGACGAGCCCGCGGCGGAGGAATACTCCCCTCGTGGTGACCCGCATTCTTCCATGCCCTCGCGGCAGGTCCGAATCGTGGATCAGCCGGCGTCCGGACCGCCGTACGCGACGCCGAGCGACTCCAGTCGTTCCCGGCCGCCGTCGAGGTCGGTGAGGACCCACACGCCGGCGGGCGTGAGCGCGAACGTGTGCTCGAAGTGGGCGGCCCAGGACCCGTCGCTGGTGACGACGGTCCACTCGTCGGCCGCGAGGTCGGTCTCCGGGTCGCCGAGGGTGATCATCGGCTCGACCGCCAGCGCGAGGCCCCGCTTGAGCCGCGGTCCGCGGTGGGGCCGGCCGTGGTTGGGTACGTCGGGCGGCAGGTGCATCGCCGATCCGATGCCGTGCCCGGTGTAGCCCTCGACGATCCCGTAGTCCCCCTGGCTGCGCACGTAGCTCTCGACCGCGTGGGAGATGTCGCCGACCCGCCCACCGAGCCGGGCAGCGGCGAGTCCCCGCCACAGTGCCTCCTCGGTCACCCGGAGCAGCTCGGCGATCTCCGGGGCGATCTCACCGACCGGCACGGTGATGGCCGCGTCCCCGTGCCAGCCTCGGCCAGAGTCGTCGAGGGTGATCGCGCCGCAGTCGATGGAGACGACGTCACCGTCGACGAGCACCCGGTCACCGGGGATGCCGTGGACGACGGCGTCGTTGACCGACGCACAGATCGTCGCGGGGAACGGCGGTTCGCCGTACCCGAGGAACGACGGCGTCGCCCCGTGGGACCGGATGTGCTCCTCGGCCAACCGGTCGAGGTCGCGCGTCGTGATCCCAGGACGTACGGCGTCGCGCAGCAGCGCGAGCGTACGCCCCACCACCAGCCCGGCCTCCCGCATCACGCGGACCTGGTCGGGACTCTTGATCTCCAGCCCGGCGCCGAACACCAACGGTGCGACCGGGTCAGCTCTCGGGAACGTCGTCGAGGGCTGCGAAGATCCGCTTGGTGACGTCCTCGACCTCGCCCATGCCGTCGATCGCGTGCACCAGGCCGCGCGCGGAGTAGACCGAGATCAGCGGCTCGGTCTCCTGGAGGTAGATCTCCTGGCGGCGCCGGATGACGTCCTCGGTGTCGTCGGCGCGGCCCTCGATCCGGGCGCGCTGCGTCAGCCGCTGGACGAGCTCGTCGGCGTCGGCCGTGATCACCACGACCGCGTCGAGCCGGTGCCCGGTGGCCGCGATCATGCCGTCGAGCTCCTCGACCTGGGCGAGCGTGCGCGGGTAGCCGTCGAGCAGGAAGCCCGGCGCGGCGTCGGCCTCGGCGATCCGGTTGCGGACCATCGAGTTGGTGACCTCGTCGGGGACGTACTCGCCGGCGTCCATGTACGTCTTGGCCTCGACACCCAGGGGCGTGCCCTGCGAGACGTTGGCGCGGAAGATGTCGCCGGTCGAGATCGCCGGGATGCCGAAGTGGTCGGCCACGAACTTGGCTTGGGTGCCCTTGCCGGCTCCGGGGGGGCCCATCAGAATCAGTCGCATAGCGCTACCGCAGGAATCCTTCGTAGTTGCGCTGCTGGAGCTGGCTCTCGATCTGCTTCACCGTGTCGAGGGCGACGCCGACCATGATCAGGATGGACGTGCCGCCGAACGGGAAGTTCTGGTTGGCGTCGATCAGCACCAGCGCGATGAGCGGGATGAGCGAGATCAGACCCAGGTAGAGAGCGCCCGGCAGCGTGATGCGGGACAGGACGTAGGCCAGGTAGACCTCGGTCGGCTTGCCCGCCCGGATCCCGGGGATGAAGCCGCCGTACTTCTTCATGTTGTCTGCCACCTCTTGGGGGTTGAAGGTGATCGACACGTAGAAGTAGGTGAAGAAGATGATGAGGAGGAAGTACGCCGCCATGTAGAGCGGGTGGTCGCCGACGACGAAGTAGTCGGAGACCCACCTGACCCAGGCGGCGTTGCTCGTCTGGTTGAACTGGACGGCCATGGCCGGCAGGTAGAGCAGGGACGAGGCGAAGATGACCGGGATGATGCCGGCCTGGTTGACCTTGAGCGGGATGTACGTCGAGCTGCCGCCGAACATCTTGCGACCGACCATCCGCCGGGCGTACTGGACCGGGATCCGGCGCTGGGACTGCTCGATGAAGATCACGCCGGCCACGATCACCAGGCCGATCACGATGACGGTGCCGAAGGTCCACCAGCCCTGCTTCTTGCCGACCTCCCACAGGGAGACCGGGAAGGTCGCGACGACCTGGCAGAAGATCAGGATCGACATGCCGTTGCCGATGCCACGCTCGGTGATCAGCTCGCCGAGCCACATGATGACTGCCGTGCCGGCGGTCATCGTCACGACCATGACCAGGAAGGTCTTGGTGTTGTCGCTGTGCAGGAGCGGATCGGGACATCCCTGCAACAGGTTGCCGGATCGGGCGAGGGCGACGATGCCGGTCGCCTGGAGCAGCGCGAGACCGAGCGTGAGGTAGCGGGTGTACTGGGTGATCTTGGTCTGGCCGGCCTGGCCCTCCTTCTTGAGGGCCTCCAGCCGCGGGATCACCACCACCAGCAGCTGCAGGATGATGCTCGCAGTGATGTAGGGCATGATCCCCAGCGCGAAGATCGTCAGCTGGAGCAGCGCACCGCCGGAGAACAGGTTGATCAGGCTGTAGATGCTGGCGTTCTCGCCCTCCTGGGCGATGTTGAGGCAGTTCTGCACGTTGGCGACGTGCACGCCCGGAGCCGGGATCTGTGAGCCTGCCCGGAAGATCACGATGATCAACAGGACGAACAGCAACTTGCGCCGAAGGTCCGGGGTCCGGAAGGCGTTCACGAACGCGCTGAGCACTCAGATCCTCTTTCTATTGCCTGGCCTCGTGGCCAGCGGGAAGCCTAACAGGCGGTACCTCGGCGAACCGCTTCGATCGCGGGGCCCGAGGAAGCAGAAGGGGCGCGCGACCCGTAGGCCCACGCGCCCCCTCTGCACCCGACGTCACAGGACGGTGACTGTCCCGCCGGCGGCTTCGATCTTCTCCTTGGCCGAGGTCGAGAACGCGTTCGCGCTCACCGTGACCTTGACCGTCAGCTCACCCTGGCCGAGCACCTTGACGGGCTCGCCCTTGCGGACGGCGCCGCGGGCGACGAGCGCCTCCGGGGTGACCTCGCCACCCTCGGGGAACAGCTCGCTGATCCGGTCGAGGTTGACGACCTGGAAGGTGACCTTGAAGGGGTTCTTGAAGCCCTTCAGCTTGGGCAGCCGCATGTGCAGCGGCATCTGGCCACCCTCGAACGCCACCGGCACCTGGTTGCGGGCCTTGGTGCCCTTGGTACCGCGACCGGCGGTCTTGCCCTTGGAACCCTCACCGCGACCCACTCGGGTCTTCGCGGTCTTCGCCCCGGGCGCGGGACGAAGGTGATGAAGCTTCAGCGCCATGCTCACTCGCCTCCACCGACGATTTCGACCGTCACCAGGTGACGGACGGTGTGGACCATGCCCCGGATCTCCGGACGGTCCTCCTTGACAACGACGTCACCGATCTTCTTCAGGCCCAGGCTGCGCAGGGTCTCGCGCTGGTTGGCCTTGCAGCCGATCGACGACTTCTTCTGCTGCACCTTCAGCTGTGCCATCACGCACCCGCCCCGGATCGGGACGCCGCGGCGGCCTTGTCCGCAGCAGCGGCCTCGCCCTCGGCCTTCGCCTTGAGCAGTGCGGCCGGAGCAACGTCCTCGACCGGGAGACCCCGCCGCGAGGCGACCGTCTCCGGCATCTCGAGCAGCTGCAGCGCGGCAACGGTCGCGTGCACGATGTTGATCTGGTTGGACGAGCCCAGCGACTTGCTGAGCACGTCGTGGATGCCGGCGCACTCGAGCACGGCACGCACCGGACCACCGGCGATCACACCGGTACCGGGCGCGGCCGGGCGCAGGAACACCACGCCGGCTGCCTTCTCGCCCTGGACCGGGTGCGGGATCGTGCCCTGGATGCGGGGAACGCGGAAGAAGTTCTTCTTCGCCTCCTCGACACCCTTGGCGATCGCCGCCGGAACTTCCTTGGCCTTGCCGTATCCGACGCCGACGAGACCGTCGCCGTCGCCGACGATCACGAGGGCGGTGAAGCTGAAGCGACGACCACCCTTCACGACCTTGGCGACGCGGTTGATCGCGACGACGCGCTCGACGTACTGGCTCTTGTCGGCGCCGCCGCGGCCGCCGTCACGACCACCACGACCGCCTCGGTCGCCGCCCGAACGCTGTCCGCGCTGGGGTCCACTCATGTCTGTCTCCCTGTCTTTCTACGCGGTCAGAAGCTGAGGCCGCCCTCGCGGGCGCCATCTGCCAGGGCCGCGATGCGGCCGTGATACTTGTTGCCGGCCCGGTCGAAGACGACGGACTCGACGCCGGCCTCCTTGGCGCGGTTGGCAACGAGCTCGCCGACCTTCTTCGCCTTGGCGGTCTTGTCGCCCTCGAAGCCGCGCAGGTCGTTCTCCATGGTGGAGGCCGACGCGAGGGTCTTGCCGACCAGGTCGTCGACGACCTGGACGGTGATGTGCTTCGTCGAGCGGGTGACCACGAGGCGCGGACGCTCTGCCGTACCCGAGATCTTCTTCCGACCGCGGACCTGGCGGCGCAGTCGCGACTTGGCGCGCGCCGAGAGGCTCCGCTGGTGCTTGATGGTGATCGCCATGGTCACTTACCAGCCTTTCCGACCTTGCGACGGACGTGCTCGCCGGCGTACCGGACGCCCTTGCCCTTGTACGGCTCGGGCTTGCGGAGCTTGCGGATGTTGGCCGCGACCTCTCCGACGAGCTGCTTGTCGATCCCGGCGACGCCGAACTTCGTCGGGCCCTCCACCGAGAAGGTGATGCCGTCGGGAGCGTTGAACGTGATCGGGTGGGAGTAACCGAGCTGGAACTCCAGCTGGGTCGGGCCCTTGGGGAGGACGCGGTAACCGACGCCCACGATCTCGAGCTTCTTCTCGTAGCCCTCGGTCACGCCCACGACCATGTTGTTGATCAGGGTGCGGGTCAGACCGTGCAGCGCCTTGCTCTGGCGCTCGTCGTCGGGACGCTTGACGTCCAGGACGAGCGAGTCGCCCTCGTCGTTTCGTTCCACGACGATCGGCGCGGCAACGGTGTGGGTGAGTTCGCCCTTCGGACCCTTGACCGTCACGACGGCGCCGTCGATGGCGACGTTGACGCCGGTCGGGACCGGGACGGGGAGCTTGCCAATACGCGACATAGCTGTGCTTCCTTCTTCCTGGTCCTCGTCACCAGACGTAGGCGAGGACTTCCCCACCCACGCCCTTCTGGTTGGCCTGACGGTCGGTCAGCAGGCCCTGGCTGGTCGAGATGATCGCGACGCCGAGACCACCGAGCACCTTCGGCAGGCCGGTGTGCTTGGCGTAGACCCGCAGGCCGGGCTTGCTGATCCGGCGGACGCCTGCGATCGAGCGCTCACGGTTGCGGCCGTACTTGAGCGTGATGGTCAGGGTCTTGCCTACGCCGTTCTCGTTGTCGGCGACGTCGAACGCGGTGATGTAGCCCTCCTGCTTGAGGATCTCCGCGACACCCTGCTTCAGCTTGCTGTAGGGCATCTCCACCGCGTCGTGGTACGCCTGGTTGGCGTTGCGCAGACGGGTCAGCATGTCTGCGATCGGGTCGGTCATCGTCATGATGCGTGTGTTCTCTCTCTGCTGTGGTTTCCGCGCCCCGTCTGTGGGGGGTTCACGAGGGCTTGCCCCGTGCGTGGACCTTCAGCTGGTGTGGTGGTGGGTCTGGGTCACCAGGAGGACTTGGTGACGCCGGGCAGCTCGCCGCGGTGGGCCATCTCCCGCAGGCAGATCCGGCACAGGCCGAACTTGCGGTAGACCGCCTTGGGGCGGCCGCACCGCTGGCAGCGGGTGTAGCCGCGAACCGCGAACTTCGGCTTGCGAGCGGCCTTGACCTTCAGCGCAGTCTTCGCCATGTCAGTTCTCCCTACTTCTACTTCTCAGCGAACGGGAAACCGAGCTGCTTGAGCAGCGCGCGCCCCTGGTCGTCGGTGGTGGCCGTGGTCACGACGGTGATGTCCATGCCTCGGCTCCGGTCGACCTTGTCCTGGTCGATCTCGTGGAACATGACCTGCTCGGTGAGACCGAACGTGTAGTTGCCGCGACCGTCGAACTGCTTGGGCGACAGACCCCGGAAGTCACGGATCCGGGGCAGCGCCAGGGAGAGCAGCCGGTCCAGGAACTCCCACATCCGGTCGCCGCGCAGCGTGACGTGCGCGCCGATCGGCATGCCCTCGCGCAGCTTGAACTGGGCGATCGACTTGCGGGCCTTCGTCACGGCGGGCTTCTGACCGGTGATCGCGGTCAGGTCGCGGATCGCGCCCTCGATCAGCTTCGAGTCGCGCGCAGCCTCACCGACACCCATGTTGACCACGATCTTGGTCAGGCCGGGGACCTGCATGACGTTCGCGATGTCGAACTCGCTCTTGAGCGCGGGGAGGATCTCCTCGCGGTACTTGGTCTTGAGCCGGGGCGTGACCTTGGCAGGTGCCTCGACGGTGGAGGTCTCGCTCATCCTCAGATCTCCTTGCCGGTCTTGCGCGAGATGCGGACGCTGCGGGTGGAGGAGTACTCCGACCCGTCGGCCCGCCGCTTGGTGACCTCGACCCGCTTGA
>CAWHNG010000003.1:0-394374 GCA_963830735.1 uncultured Actinomycetota bacterium | reverse complement strand
ATGTCGGCCATCACGGCCTCGTAGTCGTAGGCCTCCCCGGTGTCCTCGGCGACCGCCTGCAGCGCCTTGAGGAGGACGGTGACGTTCTGCTTGCGCTTGCGGTCGAGGCGTACGCCGACCAGGTCGCGCTTGTCGATCTCGAACTCCAGCCACGCACCACGGCTCGGGATGAGCTTGGCGGTGTAGATGTCCTTGTCGGAGGTCTTGTCGGCCGTGCGCTCGAAGTAGACGCCCGGCGAGCGGACCAGCTGCGAGACGACGACGCGCTCGGTGCCGTTGATGACGAAGGTGCCCTTGGGCGTCATGAGCGGGAAGTCGCCCATGAAGACCGTCTGGCCCTTGATCTCGCCGGTCTCGTTGTTGGTGAACTCCGCCGACACGTAGAGCGGCGCGGAGTAGGTGAGGTCCTTCTCCTTGCACTCGTCCACGGTGTACTTGGGGTCGTAGAACACCGGGTTCTCGAACGAGAGCGACATCGTCTCGGAGAAGTCCTCGATCGGCGAGATCTCCTCGAAGATCTCCGTCAGCCCGGACTTGTCGGAGACGTCCTCGCCGGCGGCGCGCCGCGCGTCCAGACGAGCCCGGTGGGCCTCGTTGCCGATCAGCCAGTCGAAGCTGTCGGTCTGGAGCGAGAGGAGCTGCGGGAGCTCGAGCGGTTCGGTGATCTTTGCGAAAGAGATGCGGGGCTTACCGGGGGTGGTGCGCGCGGCCAAGAGGTGTCCTTCGACGGGTTCGCTCTTCGAGAGCGCCTTCCGACCACATCACCGACCACCGGACAGTCAGGTGTGCATATGAGGGCAGGCGCAAGGCGCCACGATACCCGAAATGCGGGCGCTGCACAATCTCGGCGTGCACCCATCCGGACGAGCCTGGCGATGATCATGCTGCGCACGCCCGCAGAGGTCAAGCACCCACACCGGCACGGCGCTGTCGACCGGCCCGTTCAGCGCCGTACGAGCGGGCTCAGGAGCACTCGGTCTCGATGCAGATGTCGTCGAGCAGCCACTCGTCACCGTCGAGGACGAGGGTCAGCGTCGCCCACATCTTCAGCGTCGCCGCCTTCTTCCCGCGCTGGGAGTCCTGGTCGATGAAGACCACGACCTGCGCCCGGCGGCCGTTGTCGGAGACCCGGGTGACACCCGTGCCGGACACCACGCTGACCACCGACGCCTTCTCGGCGATCACCTGGTCGCGCAGGTCCTGCAGGAGGGCGGCGCGCTTGGCGCCGAAGTCCTCGGTGAGGTGCGGCAGCGCCTCCTCGAGGTCCGCGTCGTAGGTGCGGTAGTCGTAGGACAGCACCTGCGGGACGATGTCCGCCGCCGCGTCCTCGACCGACGACGATGCCGCGGCCGCCTGCTCCTCGCGGTCCCGGGGCGACTCGCCTCCGCGGCTGCCCGGCCACGTCAGCACGACGATCAGCAGGGCCGCGCTGAGCACGGCGAGGAACACTCCGAGCCCGAGAGCCCACGTCGGCGGACCGGACGGTACGTCGCCCGCGGCCTCACGGTCGTCGGCCCGGTCCGACTCGTCGGCTGCCTCGTCCTCGGCGTCCTCAACGTCCGCGTCACCCTCGTCGAGCACGAACTCGTCGACCTCGGAGTCCTCGTCGGCCTCGTCGTGGGTGGCCGCGACTGTGGCCGCGTCGGCGTCGTCAGGCTCGACCCCAGCCGTCTCGTCGGCCGCACCGGCGTCGGTTGCGTCGGCGCTGCCGGCGTCGACGTCGGCGTCGCCCGCCTCCCCCACCTCAGGGGCCAGCGACGCGTCGTACTCGGCCCGCCTGTCCGCGTCGAGCAGCGTGGCCGCGGCGCTGTTGTAGGCCCGGAACCGGCGATCGGTCGGATCGAGGTCGGCGATCGCGACCTTCCACGCCGCGCGGATCTCGTCCGTGGTCGCGTCAGGGTCGACGTCGAGCAGGTCGTACAGGCTCGGTGCCGTCACCGGTCACCGCCCTGCTGGTCGCGGGTGCGTCCGGTCGGCGCCGGGGACGGGTCCGTCGGCACATCGGTCGGCACGTCCGTCGGGATGTCCGAGGGCAGGCCCCCGGTCCCGTCCGACGGGACGTCGCTCGGCTGGGCGTCCGCATCGGCGAGCGACGGATAGCCGTCGTCGACGTTGTCCAGGTCGTCGACGCGCCACTCGCCGTCGGTCTTCACCAACGAGACCTGGTAGCGGAACTGGCGCGGACCGGACGTGATGTCGGGCTTCTTGCTGTCGAAGTCCGGCCTGCCCTGCTGGTCGGGGTAGGGCCGGGAGACCTCGATGACGCCGGCGACGAGCACCTCTGCGGAGTCGGCGTCCTGCGACGCGAGCCCGACGGCGTAGACCTGCGCGGCGCTCGTCGCGCCGGTCTGGGCGACGAGCTCCTCCACGAGGGGAAGGCCGATCGCGGCCTCGGTGTCCGTGGCGGTGAAGACCTCCTCGAACTTCGCCGTCATCAGGTCGGCGACGGAGGCGTACTCGGGCAGGTGCCCCGCGGCGTCGGCCATCTCGGGGTCGTAGGTGTTGAACCGGAGGGCGAACTGCCGGGCGAGGGAGAGCGCCTTCTCCCGCTCCGTCGTCTCGCCGGACGCCGGCACCTCGTTCTTGCGCAGCGAGGTCAGCCGGTCACCGAGTCCGTCGCCGGCCGAACGGGTCGCCACGATCGTGACGGTCCAGGCCAGGCTGACGACGACGACCAGCACCGCGAGGCCGAGAACGAGCCAACGGAGCCGGGGGGACAGCGCGTGGACGGGCGTCACCCCTGGTCGAGCAGAGGTTGGAGGAACAGCCACTTCCACGAGTCCTCTCCGAGCGACGGCGGCGCCACGCTACCGTCCGGAACCAAGTCGGGTCCGGGTGCCCCCCAGACGAGCTCGCCGGTCGTTGCGTCGTACGACGCCAGGATCTGCTCGGTCTCGTCGAGAACTCCGTCGAGGTCGGGTTCGACCCGCGGCAGGTTCTGGGTGCCTCGCGGGTTGCTCTTGGTCGGCGGCTCGGTGCACCGGGCGTTCTCGTTGAGGTCGCGGTTCTCCGTCTTCTGCGGACCCCGGGTGTCGGTGCTCTCGTAGCCGGCGTAGCAGGGCGACGTCGTGGTCAGGATCAACCCGATGTGCGCGTTGTAGTTAGGTGACGACGGCGTCTTGGCGACCACACCGAAGGAGCCCTCCAGCACCCACGGGTAGGCGACCAGCAGGGTCTTGAGGCCCGGCAGGTTCTTCACGATCACGCGGTTGGTGGTGATGACGTTGTTGAGCAGCTCGGCGATCTCGACCTGGTTGTCCTCGAGGAAGGTCCGCAGCTGGTTGGCGGTGTAGGACCCGCTGTCGATCACCCTGCGCAGGTCCTTGTCGGCGCCGACCATCGCGGTGCTGAAGGACTGCAGGTGGCTGGCGAAGTCGCGCAGCGCGGTCTCGGAGTCGACCTGCCCGTTGAGGACGACGTTGCTGTCGCGGATCAGCGCGGTGGTGATGTCGAAGTTCGCGTCCGCGGTCTCGATGAAAGCGTTGCCGGTGTCGATGATCTGCTGGAGGTCCTCGCCGGTGCCGCCGAAGGCGAGACCGAGCTCGTGGACCGTCGTCCGCAGCGCTTCGCGGTCGACCGAGGAGACGGTCGCCGAGATGTCGCCGAGCAGCTTCTCGGTCGCGATCGGCGTCCGGGTGGCGGCCTCTGCGATCTCGGACCCGTTCTCGAGGTAGGGCCCGTCGTCGACCTGGGGCTGCAGCTCGACGTACTGCTCGCCGACCGCGGACCGGTTGCCCACCACAGCGAGGGAGTCCGACGGGATCTCGTCCCACGCGTTCTCGATCTCGAGGTGGACGTCGACCCCGCTCTTGTCCTCGGTGAGCTCGAGCTCGCTGACCTTGCCGATCCGCACGCCGCGGTAGGTGACCTCGCCGCCCGCGAAGATGCCACCGGACTCGGCGAAGTGGGCGACGACGGTGTAGCTGCGGTCCAGGAAGACCCGGTCGAGGCGGGCGTAGCGCACGCCGACGTAGGTGACGCCGACGACGGTGATCACGAGGAAGACCAACAGCTGGATCCGGGTACGACGGGTGATCATCGGGCCACCCCTTCGGTCGTGAACGGACTCATCAGCATCAGCGCGAGACCGGTGTCGTAGTCCTCGTCGAGCGTCGTCAGCCGCGCGTCCCGACCCTCACCCGGGGCCGGTCGGTTGAGGCCGAGCCCGTCGCCGAGGTCGTCCAGCAGGTCCTCGATCGGGTCGTCGCTGCCACCGGACGCCCCGCCGCCGAGGTCACAGAAGAGCGGGAGCCCGGTCGCGGCGCAGATCTCGTTGAGCAGGTGCTGGGGGAGCTTCGCGCACGCGTCAGGGTTCGGCGGCGTCCTCAGGCAGGCCTGCAACGCCCTCTGCACGCCGTCGCAGAGGTTCGGCAGGTCCAGCAGGTCGTCGAGCGGCGAGTCCGGCAGCTGGTCGAACGGGATGCACGCCACGTCGGGGATCTGCAGGTTGTCGAGGTCGATGTCGAGGTCGATGGCCAGGTTGACGTAGTCGCCCATGTGCAGGTTGCGAGCGGTCTGCGGGTCGCGGCCGACGACCTCGTCGACGAACGGGAAGGTGAAGAAGATGTTCATCGCCTCGACGAAGGAGTCACCGGCGTTGCCGACCTGGGTCAGGATCGGCTCGAGCTCGCGCAGCGAGCTGAGCGTGGACTCCTTGGTCTGCTGGATCACCCGCACGCCGACGTCTCCGAGGCGGTTGAGGCCCTGCAGCATCCGGACCAGGTCGGTGCGCTGACGATTGATCGAGTCGAGCGCGCTGGGCAGCTCCTCGAGGGCCTGGTCGATGCTGCCCTGCTGCTCGCGGGCGCCGACCGCGAGTCGGTTGAGCGACTCGATCGCGTTGACGATGTCGCCCTTGCGCTCGTCGAGCTGCGACACCAGGCTCTCGACCTGGGTGAGCACGGAGCGGGCGGAGTCCTCGCGCCCCTCGAGGGCGAGGTTGAGCTCGGTCATGATCGTCTTGAGCTGGGCGACGCCACCGCTGTTGAGCACGATGCTGAGGGCGCCGAGCACCTCCTCGACCTCCGGGTTGCGGCCCGTGCGGTCGAGGTCGATCTCGTCCTTGTTGCCGAGCGGTTCTGCGCTGGCGCCGGCCGCCGGCGCGGAGAGGGACACGAACTTCTCGCCCAGGAGGCTGGTCTGGCGGATGGTCGCGACAGCGTTGTCGGGGAGCCCGGTGTCGTTGCGGAGCTCCATCTCGACCAGCGCGGTGTAGTCGCTCAGCTTCACGTCGACGACCTTGCCGACGGTGATGTCGTTGACCTTCACCGAGGACTGCGGCACCAGGTCGAGGACGTCCTCGAACTCCGCGGTCACCGTGATCGGGTCGTCGCCGGTGTCGGCGCCGCCGGGGAGCGGCAGGGAGTAGACGTCGAAGTCGCAGCCGGTCAGCAGCATCGACCCGAGCAGCAGGGCGAGCAGGCCCCGGATCCGCGTCGTCATCGGCCCTCCTCCACTAGTCCGCCGAGCGTGGGGTCGTAGTCGCCGGTGCTCGCGGCGCCGGGACCGGAGGCGAACGGCGAGGTCCGCGGCAGCGGAAGCGTCCCGATCAGGTCGCAGAGCGAGCCGTCGGGGTCGTCCGACGCGACCAGCGAGCAGAGCAGCTCCTTGGGGTTGCTCGTCAGGTTGTGGAGCAGGTTGCCGAGGTTGGCGTTGGCGTCGAGCGTGCCGGCCTGGGGGTTGTAGGCCATGCCCAGGTTGCCGAGCGCCAGGGGCGCCGCGCGGAGGACCTCGTCGAGGGCGGTACGGCGCTTCGCGAGCACCTTCGTCACCCGGTTGAGACCGGAGATGTTGCGACTCAGCGAGCGGCGGTTGTCACGGACGAAGTCGCCGACCACGTCGAGGGCGATGCCGAGGTTGTGCAGGGCGGAGGTGAGCTCCTCGCGCTCCGCGTCGAGCAGCCGCGACACGTTGCCCAGCGAGCGGTTGAACGCACGGACGGTGCCGTCGTTCTCAGCCAGCGTCTCGACGAACGCCTGGAGCTGCTCGGCCGAGGCGAACAGCTCCTCCTTGTTGTCGTCGAGGGTGCCGCTGAGCTCGCCGAAGTCCTTGATCGTCTGGTGGAACTGCTGACCCTCGCCGCGGAAGTTCTCCGCGGTCTGCTCGAGCAGGTCGCTCAGCGCACCCTCGCTGTTGGCCCCGTCGGGGCCGAGCGCCACGGTCAGCTCGTCGAGACTGGCGTAGATCTCGTCGAGCTCGAGCGGGATCGCGGTGCGGTCGGTGTCGAGGACCGCGTTGTCGGGCAGCACCTTCCCCGACTTGTGGGCGGGGGTGATCTGGATGTAGCGGTCACCCACGACCGACGGGGAGATGATGACCGCCTCCGCGTTCATCGGGAGCTCGACCTCGGCGTCGTACGTCATGGTCACCTTGACCCGGGTGCCCTCCGGCTCGACGTCCTCGACGGTGCCGATCGGCACGCCGAGCACCCGCACGTCGCTGCCTTCGTAGACCGAGACCGCCCGCGGGAAGTAGGCGGTGATGGTCTTGGCGCCACCGCCGCTGCTGAACATCCACACCAGCCCGGTGGCGAGCAGCAGGAGGATCACGGCCAGCGGCGCGAAGCGGCGTACGGCGCTCATCCGACGCCACCCCCCGGGCCAGGAACGGGCGGCAGGTTGGAGATGTAGGTGTCCCACCACGGTCCGTTCGCGAAGACGTTCGCGAAGACGCGGTAGAACGGGGCCATCAGCCGCAGCGAGCTGTCGAGGTTGTCCTCGTTCTTGTTGATCACCGCGAGCACCGACTCGAGGTGGTCGAGGGCCGGCTTGAGGTCGGCGCGGGAGTCGCGGACCAGCGCCGTGAGCTCGGTGCTCAGCGTCGTGGTCGAGACGAGGATGTTGTGGATCGCCTGCCGGCGCTGCAGGAGCGCGCGGAACAGCACGTCGGCGTCGTCCATCAGGGCGACGATGTCCTCGTCGCGCGCGTCGAGCACCCGCGAGACCCGGTCGAGGTTCTTGAGCAGCGAGTTGATCTCGTCGTCGCGCGCCGCGATCGTCGTCGACAGCGCGGAGATGCCCTCCAGCGCCGCCCGGAACTCCTCGGGGGTGTTGCGGGTGAGGTCGGACAGCGTGGTCAGCGCGTCCGCGAGCTGATCGGTGTTGATGTCCTCGGAGGTCTCGGCGAGGTCGGTGAACGCGTCGACGACGTCGTAGGGCGAGGTCGTCGACTCGATGGTCGCGCCCTCCTCGAGCTGCCCCTCGGTCCCGGGCTCGAGGGCGATGAACATCGACCCCAGCAGCGTCTTGACCTTGATCGTCGCATGGGTGTCCGCGCCGAACTTCACGTCGGTCTTGACCTTGAAGCCGACCAGGACCTCGCCGTCCTTGAGCTCGATCGACTCCACCTTGCCGACCCGGACCCCGGCGACCCGGACCTCGTCGTCGACCCGGAGCCCGCCGGACTCCTCGAACGAGGCGTAGTAGGTGTCACCACCGCCGATCAGCGGCAGGTCGTCGGCACGCAGCGCGGCGAGGATGCCGAGCACCAGCACGAGGATGCTGACGGCGCCGATGATGACGGGGTTGCGTTCGCGGAAGGGCTTCATGGGAGCGTGCACCTGTCTGCGCCGACGTTGTACTTCGGCTGGGCCACGACCTGGTCACCGATCCGGACGGTGCCGGTGAAGTGGCAGAGGTAGAAGTTGAACCAGGAGCCGTACGTCGCCGTACGTCCCATCTTCTCGAGCTTGATCGGCATCACCTGGAGGACCCGGTCGATCTCGGCCCGGTTGCGGTCAAGGGTCTCGGTGACCCGGCGCAGCTGCTTGATGTCGCGGACGAACGGCTCGCGGATGTCGTCGACCAGGCCGGCGGTCTCGACAGCGAGCTCGGAGATCCCGTCCAGCGAGCTCAGGATCGCCTCGCGGTCGTCCTTCAGCCCACCGACCAGGTCGCGGAAGCTGCCGATCAGGTTGGTCAGCTGCTCGTCCCGGTCGGCCACGTGGTCCAGCACGTAGTCGAGGTTCTCGAGCAGTTCGCCGATGACCTCGTCGCGGTCCGCGAGGGTCTGGGTGATCGACGCCGTGCTCGACAGCAGGCTCTCGAGCGTGCCGCCCTCGCCCTGGAACACCTGGACGATCTCGAAGGAGAGCTTGTTGATGTCGTTGGGCGAGAGCGCCTCGAACAACGGCTTGAAACCGTTGAAGAGCACCGTGAGGTCGAGCGCGGGCATCGTCCGGCTCACCGGGATCGTGTCGCCCTCGGCGAAGTTCTCGGCGTCGGAGCCGTCCCGGGTCAGCGCGATGTAGCGCTGGCCGACGAGGTTGCGGTAGCGGATCGCCGCGTGCGTCGCCCCGTCGACCTCGGTGCCCTCCTTGACGTCGAAGGTGACCAGCGCCCGGTTCTCGTCGGCGATCTCGACGCTCTTCACCGCGCCGATCCTGACGCCGGCGATCCGGATGTCGTCGCCCGGGCTCACGCCGGTGGCGTCGGTGAAGACGGCTTTGTACTCGGTCTTGCCGCCGAAGGACACGTTGCCGATCGTCACCACCAGGACGCTGGTCGCCACGAACGTCAGGACCATGAAGATCACGAGCCGGACGAGGTCACCGGACGTCTGCTTGTCGAACCTCGCCATCAGCGCTCACTCCCCTCGGCCACGACCGGACCGGCGAGGAGCACGCCGAGGGCGGAGTCCGCGTCCTCGCCGTACCGCTCGGAGAGCAGCTGCCGGAGCACGTCGACGTCCTCGGGCTCACCGCTGTAGGCAAGGGGATCGCCCGGGGCCGGGCGGATCGTGCCCTTCCCGGTGGGCTCGTCGATGCCGTCGTTGAAGTTGGGGATGTTGCGCAGCGGGTTCTGCTGGGTCCACGGGGGGTTGGGCAGGTTGAGGCAGTTGGGACCGCGGTCCTCGACCAGCTTCGGCCGGTCGTTGGCGGTGTAGGCGCGCGGCTGGTTCGGGAGCGTCTCGAGGACGATGTGCAGCTCGTAGCCGCGGTAGGCCTCGGCGATGCGGGGGGCGAAGTTGACCAGGCCCTTGCTGAGGCACGGGAACAGCGGCGAGTACCGCGAGAGCACCGCGAGGACCTGGGTCGACAGCTCTCCGAACTCCTCGAGCCGGTCGGCGTTCTCGTCGAGGAACACCCGGGCGGTGTCGGACAGGCTCGTGATGTCGCGCAGCGCGGCGTTCAGCGTGTCCTCCTTCGACTCCAGGGTCTGGGTGGTCTTGATCGTGTTGTCGAGGATCTGCGCGACCTCGGGAAGGATGTCGGCGTAGATGTCGGAGACGCGGGCGGTCAGCCGGAGGTCCTCGAGCAGCGCCGGGATCTGCGGGTTGATCCGCTTGAGGTAGGAGTCGACGGTCTCGATGTTGTCGCCCAGCTGGTCGCCACGGCCGTCGAGGGCCGTGGCCACGGCGTTGAGCGTCATGTTGAGGTCGGCCGGCTGCACGGTGCGCAGCAGCGGGTAGAGGTCGGACAGCACCTTCTCCAGCTCGGTGCAGCTCACCGCCTTGGCGGGGTCGGTCGCCGACTCGCAGCGGGCGGTGAGCCGGGCGTTGGCCTGGATGGTCCCCTCGGCGCCGCTGTCCGGGATGACCAGGGAGACGTACTTCTCGCCGAAGAGCGTCTTCGGGACGATCGAGCCGGTGACGTTCGCCGGGATGTTCTCCATGCGGTCGGGATAGATGCCGAGGGTGAGCTCGGCTCCCCCGTCCACCGGCTTGGTCTCGAGCACCTCCCCCACGATGACCCCGCGGATCTTCACGTCCGCGCGGGCGGGGAGCTGCAGGCCGATGGTGGAGGTCTCGAGGGTGACCTCCTCGTAGTCGGCGAACTTCTTCGTGAAGATGGCGTAGGTCAGCCAGACGCTGACCAGCAGCAAGGTCACGAAGATCGCGCCGAGGATCTTGTGCGCCCCGAGAATGCGGCTCATCGCCCGATCACCCCGCCAACCGAACGGTCGTGGTGGTGCCCCAGATCGCCATCGACAGGAAGAGGTCGATGACGTTGACGGCGACGATGCTCGTCCGGACGGCGCGACCCACCGCGATGCCGACGCCGGCAGGTCCACCGGACGCGGTGTAGCCGTGGTAGCAGTGGATCAGGATCACGGTCACCGAGAAGACCAGCACCTTGCCGAACGACCAGAGCACGTCGCCGGGCGGCAGGAACTGCCAGAAGTAGTGGTCGTAGGTGCCGGCGGACTGCCCGAAGAACGTGATGACCACGAGCTTGCTGGCGAGGTACGACGACAGCAGCGCGACGACGTAGAGCGGGATGATCGCGATCAGGCCACCGACGACCCGGGTGGCGACCAGGAACGGCATCGAGGGGATCGCCATCACCTCGAGGGCGTCGACCTCCTCCGAGATCCGCATGGCGCCGAGCTGGGCGGTGAAGCCGCAGCCGACGGTCGCGGCGAGCGCGATGCCGGCGACGAGCGGCGCGATCTCGCGGGTGTTGAAGTACGCCGAGACGAACCCGGCGAACGACGCAGTGCCGAGCTGGTCGAGCGCGGCGTACCCCGACAACCCGACCTGGGCGCCGGTGAAGAAGGTCATGCCCAGGATGACGCCGATGGTGCCGCCGATCACGGCGAGGGCGCCCGTGCCGAGGGTGATCTCGGCGAGGAGACGCATGATCTCCTTGGGGTAGTGCATCACCGAGCGTGGCGTGGCGCGGATGACCCGCAGGTAGAACGCCAGCTCCTCGCCGAGGGTGTCCAGACCCTTCAGCGGCTTCTCGTAGATCGCCTTCACGTTCGCCATCGCGTCAACCGGTCTTCGGTGGGATCAGCTCGACGTAGATCGTGCTGATCACGAAGTTGACGACGAACAGCAGCAGGAAGGTGATGACGACCGACTCGTTGACCGCGTCGCCGACGCCCTTAGGACCGCCGCCGGCGTTCATGCCCTTGTACGACGCGACGATGGCCGCGATCAGACCGAAGACGAGTGCCTTGATCATGCCGACCCACACGTCCGGCAGCTGCGCCAGCGCCGTGAAGCTGGCGAGGTAGGCGCCGGGCGTGCCGTCCTGGAGGACGACGTTGAAGGTGTAGCCACCGGCGACGCCGACGACGCTCACCATGCCGTTGAGGAACACCGCGACCAGCATGCAGGCGAGCACGCGCGGGACGACGAGCCGCTGGATCGGGTCGATGCCCAGCACCATCATCGCGTCGAGCTCCTCGCGGATCTTGCGCGCGCCGAGGTCAGCGGCGATGGCCGAGCCACCGGCCCCGGCGATCAGCAGCGCGGTCGCGATCGGACCGGCCTGCTGGATGACCGCCAGGACGGAGGCCGAGCCGGTGAAGCTCTGCGCACCGAACTGCTTGATCAGGCCACCCACCTGGAGCGCGATGACCGCACCGAAGGGGATGGCGACCAGGGCGGTCGGGATGATCGTGACCGACGCGATGAACCACGCCTGCTGGATGAACTCCCGGGTCTGGAAGGGTCGCCGGAAGAGCCCACGACCGACGTCGAGGGCGAAGGCGAAGAGCTTGCCGGCCGTGCCGATGGGCCGGACCGCCCGAGCCACGGTCAGGGACATGGGAGGCTCAGTGCTGCTGGGAGCCGCTGGCGTGCTCGGCTTCCTTGGTGAAGGAACCGGGAGGCGGCGTCACGCCGTTCATCCGGCACCACTCGCCGGGTGGCCGCTGGCTGCGGCGCGGGATGCCGCTCGACGGCTCCAGCTGCAGAGGGATCGGCGGGAGCGGCGGGAGGTCCATGTCCTTCTCGGCCGCGAGCTGGTCGGCGTCCTTCTCCTCCGACATGCCGATCGGGCCGACGGTCTGGGCGTTGAGGAACTGGCGCACCACCGGCTCGTCGGAGGACAGCAGCATCTCTCGCGGGCCGTACATCGCGAGGTGCTTGTGGTAGAGCAGGCCGATGTTGTCGGGCACGATCCGGACGCTGTGGATGTCGTGCGTCACGATCAGGAACGTCGCGTCGATCTGCGCGTTCAGGTCGATGAAGAGCTGGTTGATGAACGACGTACGCACGGGGTCCAGACCGGAGTCCGGCTCGTCGATGAGCAGGATCTCGGGGTCGAGCACCAGAGCGCGGGCAAGGCCGGCCCGCTTGCGCATTCCGCCGGAGATCTCGCCGGGGAGCTTCATCTCGGCGCCGAGCAGACCGACCAGGTCCATCTTCTCCATGACGATGTCGCGGACCTCGGACTCGCTCTTGCGAGTGTGCTCGCGCAGCGGGAAGGCGACGTTGTCGAAGAGGTTCATCGAGCCGAACATCGCGCCGTCCTGGAACAGCACGCCGAACAGCTTGCGGATCTCGTAGAGCTCCTTCTCCGAGCACGAGGCGATGTCGGTGCCTTCGATGACGATCGAGCCCTCGTCGGGCTTGATCAGACCGATCAGGGCCTTCAGGAACACCGACTTGCCGGTTCCCGACGGACCGAGCATCACCGACACCTCACCGGCGGGGAGCGTCAGCGTGACGTCCTTCCAGATGAGTTGCTTGCCGAATGCCTTGGTCAGCCCCGTCACCGCTACATCGACACCCATGTTGAACTCCCTCGTTGCCGCCCGCGCCGCCTGACCCCGTGGTCACGACCTCCGCGGACACCGGCCGTGGTGTGGTGGCGCCCACAATGTCACTGCGCAGTAACAACGGTTGCGCCGGAGGCAGGTTACGCGGAACCCGTGTCGCCCGTCACTCCGGCCTCGCAGAGCGCGACGCTCGGAAGCGCCCCGGTCGGCACGCGGTGACGGGGCTGACGAGGGCGCTGGAAATGCGCCGAGGGCGGGCCCCCGAACGGGGACCCGCCCTCGGGCGGAGAAGAAGTCGAGATCACCTCGACTGCGCGGCCGGCAGCGCGGCGCCCGAGGCGCCACGGCCGGACGAGGTCACTTGAGGGTGACGGTGGCGCCGGCGCCCTCGAGGGACTCCTTGGCCTTCTCGGCGGCCTCCTTGGTGGCCTTCTCCAGGACTGCCTTCGGCGCGCTCTCGACGAGGTCCTTGGCCTCCTTCAGGCCGAGGGAGGTCAGGGCGCGCACCTCCTTGATGACGTTGATCTTCTTCTCACCAGCGGCCTCGAGGATGACGTCGAACTCGTCCTGCGCGGCGTCCTCCTCGGCCGGGGCGCCCGGGGCACCCGCGCCCGGAGCGGCGGCGACGGCAACCGGAGCGGCCGCGGTCACGCCGAAGGTCTCCTCGAACTGCTTCACGAACTCCGACAGCTCGATCAGCGTCATCTCCTTGAACGCGTCGAGCAGCTCGTCGGTGCTGAGCTTCGCCATGATGGCTTCCTTTCGTATGGCTGGCCCGACGCCGGGTGGCGGCGTGCGGACCGGGTTTCAGGTGGTGGTGTGTCGCCGGGGCTGAGCGGTCGCTCAGGCCTCGACGGTGTCGCCCTCGTCAGAGGCAGCGTCGGCGGCGGGCTCCTCAGGAGCCGCCTCCTCGGCGGGAGCCTCGTCGGCGGGGGCCTCGGCAGCGTCTGCCGGGGCCTCCTCGGCGGCGACGGGCGTACCCGCACCACCTGCGAGGATCGAGGGGTCCTCCTGTGCCTTCGCCTCCAGGGCGCCGGCGAGCCGGGCAGCCTGGGCGAGCGGGGCGTTGAGGAGGTAGACGGCCTGGCTCAGCGAGGCGAGCATCGCGCCCGCCAGCTTGCCCAGGAGCACCTCGCGCGACTCGAGATCGGCCAGCTTGCCGATCTCGGCCGGGTCGAGGGCCTTGCCGTCCAGAACTCCACCCTTGATGACGAGGGTGGGGTTGGCCTTGGCAAAGTCACGCAGACCCTTCGCCGCCTCGACGACGTCGCCCCTGATGAAGGCGATCGCGGTCGGGCCGGTGAGCAGGTCGTCGAAGCCTTCGATCCCCGCCTCCTTGGCGGCGATCTTGGCCAGCGTGTTCTTGACCACGGCGTAGTTGGCGTTCTCGCCGAGGGAGCGCCGCAGGTCCTGCAGCTGCTTCACGGTGAGACCGCGGTACTCGGTCAGCACAGCGCCTGCGGACTCGCTGAACGAATCAGTGATCTCCGCGACGGCGGCCTGCTTGTCTGCCCGCGCCATGGGTCTCCTTCCGGACTACGTCGGAGAACGTCGGGAAGGCCCGCAAATGACGGACGCCCCGAGCGCAGGGCTCAGGGCGTGGACATGAATGTCGTGCTCTGTCACCTGCGCTGGTCGTCCGCTCCGCGGAACCTTCGATCTGGTGCATTCGCACCAAACGACCGGCGGTCTCTGGTTTCGATGAGAAGAGTACGGCGCCCGCGGACACCCGTCCAAATCGCCGCCGGGCTGCTGGCACGATGGTCCCGTGACCACGACGCCGCTGTCCGACCTGTCCCCCGCCGACCTCGCCTCACGTCTCGAGACCCTGCGCGCCGACTACGCCGCCCTCCAGGGGCAGGGGTTGAAGCTCGACCTGACCCGCGGCAAGCCCGGCGCGGACCAGCTCGACCTCTCCGAGGGTCTCCTGGGGCTGCCGACGTCGCACGTGGACGCGTCGGGCACCGACGTACGCAACTACGGCGGCCTGGACGGCCTGCCGGCGATGCGGCAGATCTTCGCCGACCTGCTCGGTGTCGACGTCGCGAACGTCGTCGCGGGCGGCAACTCGAGCCTGACGATGATGCACCAGGTGATCGTCGCGATGCTGCTCCACGGCGGCCCCGACTCGCCGCGTCCCTGGTCGCAGGAGCCGGTCGTGAAGTTCGTGTGCCCGAGCCCCGGCTACGACCGCCACTTCACGATGCTGGCCGAGCTCGGCATCGAGATGGTCCCGGTCCCCATGAACGCCGACGGTCCCGACGTGGCCGCGGTCAAGGCCGTCGTCGCGGAGGACCCGGCCGTCAAGGGGCTGTGGATCGTGCCGACGTACTCGAACCCGACCGGCGCCGTGTGCTCCAACGCGGTGGCCGCGGAGCTGATGGCCATGGCGACCGCCGCGCCGGACTTCCGGATCCTGTGGGACAACGCCTACGCCGTGCACCACCTCACGGAGGAGGAGACCAAGAGCGCCGACGCACTGGGCCTCGCCGCTGTGTCCGGTCACCCCAACCGGCCGATCATCTTCGCGTCGACCTCCAAGATCACCTTCGCCGGCGCCGGCGTCGCCGCGCTGGCCGCCTCCGCCGACAACGTCGCGTGGTACCTCAAGCGGCTGTCGTACGCCTCCATCGGCCCGGACAAGGTCAACCACCTGCGCCACGTCGAGTTCTTCGGCGACGCCGACGGTGTCCGCGCCCACATGCGCAAGCACCGCGACCTGATCGCGCCGAAGTTCGCCGCGGTCGAGCAGGCCCTCTCGTCCCGGCTCGACGGCCTCGGCATCGCCGAGTGGACCACCCCCATCGGCGGCTACTTCGTCAACCTCGACGTCGTCGACGGTACGGCGACGCGCGTGATCCAGCTCGCCAAGGAGGCCGGCATCGTGCTGACCCCCGCCGGCTCGGCGTTCCCGCACGGCGACGACCCCAACGACCGCAACATCCGGCTCGCCCCGACCTTCCCGACCCTCGCCGACGTCGAGGCCGCGATGGCCGGCGTCGCGCTGTGTGTGGAGCTCGCCGCTGCGGAGAAGCTCTCCGGCTGAGCTGCCCCTCGGCTCGGCTTGCGCGCCGCGGGTGGCGTCGTTTGGCTGCGGCGCCGCGGGGGTGCTGGGCTCGGGTGCGGCGCCGCGGGGGTCGCGACCGAAAGGCTGGCTACGGGCGAGCGCGCGGGCGGTTACGACCGGCGGCCGGCCTGCGGGTCACATCGCGCTAACTCGGTGCTCCCCCGGCACTGGGTGCCAGCGCAGCACCGATTAGAGACACTTCTTGGCTGCAGGAGTGATCCGGTGGGAATTCAGGCACCTGGTGCCCGAATCCCCACCCCATAACGAGATCCGGCGAGTTTCGGCCGTCACCGGGCAGCGGACGGCTCCCCACGCCTCGCCGCCCCCTAACCAGCCTGTCGGTCGCCACCACCCACGCCCCGCACCCGACAGCCGGTGCCCACAGCACACCCGCAGCCGGGGACGAGCAGCCCGCAAGCCGCGACGCCGCCGCACCCCGAGGGGCGCGGCGGCGTCGTACGCGAAGAGCGGGAGGTCAGGCCTCGTCGTCGCCCGTGACGTTCTTGGTGCGGTTGGGGTCGACCTGGATGCCGGGGCCCATCGTCGTGGAGACGGTGATCTTCTTGATGTAGCGACCCTTGGAGCTGGACGGCTTGAGCCGCAGCACCTCCTCGAGGGCAGCGGCGTAGTTCTCCGCGAGCTGGGCCTCGGAGAAGGACGCCTTGCCGATGATGAAGTGCAGGTTGGCGTGGCGGTCGACGCGGAACTCGATCTTGCCGCCCTTGATGTCGGTGACGGCCTTGGCCGGGTCCGGGGTGACGGTGCCGGTCTTCGGGTTGGGCATCAGACCACGCGGGCCGAGGACGCGGCCGAGGCGACCGACCTTGCCCATCATGTCGGGGGTCGCGACGACGGCGTCGAAGTCGAGGTAGCCACCGTTGACCTTCTCGATGAGCTCGTCGCCGCCGACCTCGTCGGCGCCGGCCGCACGAGCGGCCTCGGCCTTGTCGCCCACCGCGAACACCAGGACACGGGCGGTCTTGCCGGTGCCGTTGGGGAGGTTGACGGTGCCGCGGACCATCTGGTCGGCCTTGCGGGGGTCGACGCCCAGCCGCATGACGACGTCGAGGGTCTCGTCGAACTTCTTCTTGCTGGAGCCCTTGGCGAGCTTGATGGCGGCGAGCGGGCTGTAGATCTCGTTCTTGTCGAACGTGTCGGCCGCTGCGCGGTAGGTCTTGCTGCGCTGCATGGAATTCCTCTTCTTTAGGAGATGTGGTCGACGGGCCAGCGCGGCCCTGCCACGTGTTTCGGGTCTGGGGCGGACCCCCAGCGAGTCAGGATCAGTCGGTGGTGACGCCCATGGAGCGGGCGGTGCCCTCGACGATCTTCATGGCCGCGTCGATGTCGTTGGCGTTGAGGTCAGGGAGCTTGGTCTGCGCGATCTCGCGGACCTGGTCCTTGGTCAGCTTGCCGACCTTCTCCTTGTGCGGGACGCCCGAGCCCTTCTTCAGGCCGGCGGCCTTCTTGATCAGCTCGGCGGCCGGCGGGGTCTTCGTGATGAAGGTGAAGGACCGGTCCTCGTAGATCGTGATCTCGACCGGGATGACGTTGCCGCGCATGGACTCGGTCTGGGCGTTGTACGCCTTGCAGAAGTCCATGATGTTGACGCCGTGCGGACCGAGGGCGGTACCGACCGGCGGCGCCGGGGTGGCCGCACCGGCCTGCAGCTGCACCTTGACCAGCGCGGCGATCTTCTTCTTGGGAGGCATTCCTCTATCTCTTTCTTCTCGTGGTCATGACGAGGGCGTACGACGCGCCCTCTGCCACCGATCAGTCAGACCTTCTGGATCTGGCTGAAGCTCAGCTCGACCGGGGTCTCCCGGCCGAAGATCTCGACGAGGGCCTTGACCCTCTGGGACTCCGCGTTGATCTCGGTGATCGTCGCGTGCAGCGTCGCGAACGGGCCGTCGACGACCATGACCGAGTCGGAGATGCCGAAGTCGGCGACCTCCACCGGCTTCTTGGCCGAGGGGGTCGAGCCGCCGCCCGCGCCGGACGTCGGCTCGGACTCGGCGGCAGCCGCGGCGGCCACGACGGCCGGAGCCAGCATGTCCTCGACCTCGCTCATGCTCAGCGGCACCGGCTGGTGGCTCGGGCCGACGAAGCCGGTGACCGAGGGGGTGTGCCGGACGGCCGACCACGACTCGTCGGTCAGGTCCATCCGCACGAGCACGTAGCCGGCGTACTTGGTCTGGTTGACCAGCTTGCGCTGGCCGTTCTTGATGACCGCGACGTCCTCGGTGGGGACCACGATCTCGTGGATGTAGTCCTCCATGTTGAGCGAGTGGACCCGGCTCTCGAGGTTCTGCTTGACCTTCTTCTCCATGCCGGAGTAGGTGTGCACCACGAACCAGTCGCCCGGCTTGGCCCACAGCTCGCGACGGAACTCCTCGAGCGGGTCGACCTCTCCGGTCTCCTCCTCCACCGCGTCCTCGTCGGTCGCGAGGTCCTCGTCGAGGTCGGCCTCGACGGCCTCCTCCTCGGCGATCTCCTCGACCGTCGGCTCGGCGTCGTGGGCGTCGGCCGTGACGTCGGCGTCCTCCAGGGTCGCCTCGGGCGCGGTCTCGAGGTTGTCCTCGGACTGCGCGGCGGCGGCCTCGTTCTCGGCCGAGTCGTACTGCTCCGACACGTGCTACTCCATCAGTTGCTGGTAGGGGAATCGATCCCAGGGGCGGTGTCGCGCGCGGAGCGCGTCACACGTCGTCTGCGCCGGTGAACATCGCGAACGCGAGCTTGCCCAGACCGAGGTCGAGCAGCGCGACGATCGCGATCATCACCAGCACGAAGATCATCACGACGAAGAAGTACGTCGTGAGCTGCTCACGCGTGGGGTAGACCACCTTGCGCAGCTCGGCGACGACCTGGCGGTAGAACGTCACCGGGCCGGTGCGCTTCTCGGTCGGCTTGCGATCGCCGCGGACCGCGGGCGCCTCCGCCACGTCGTCACCTCTCGCTTCTCTGTCGTACGGATCCTTTGCAGGGCACGAGGGACTTGAACCCCCAACCTTCGGTTTTGGAGACCGATGCTCTGCCAGTTGAGCTAGTGCCCTCCGACGGCCGACCCACGATCTCCGGTCGTCCGGCCCCCATCGGCGACGTCGTTGCGAGCAACGTCGTCAGGGCGCGACCGACCATGTGGGAAAGCCACCAAGGAGCGAGTCTACGCACTCCACCCACGCGCGGCCAAAGTACGACGCCGCAGGCCGGACGACGGGGCGAGGAACCACTGCCGTCCCGCCGCCCACGGCCCCCGCTCACCGCCGCAGCAGCGCCACGAGCCCGGTGATGTCGTCGACCACACCCCGCACCACCGGGAGGCGGCTCATCCGGACCAGCCGGTCGACGACCGGCACGGCTCCCGCGACCAGGGTGCGCGTGCGCTGCTGGTGGGGCGTGTCGTCGTACACCCAGAACAGGACGACGCCCATCTGCAGCAGCCACAGCAGCTCGGGAAGCTGCTCGGCGAGCTGGCGGGAGACCTTGACATCGGAGCCGGCGACCAGCTCGCGCATCACCTCGACGCTGTTGTCCCGCGCGGACGCGGACTCCGGGCTGAACGGCGACAGCGGGCTCGCGGGGTCGGCGGCGTTGCGGAAGAACTGACCGGCGAAGGCGTGGTGCTGCTCGGCCACGGCGAGCCAGGCGTCGAACGAGCCGCTCAACCGGGCCGCGAACCCGGTCTCCTCGGCCAGCACCTTCGCGACCGCGGCCTCGTGGTCGGCCTGGAGCTCGTCGTAGAACGCCTGGATCAGGTGCTCCTTGGACGCGAAGTAGTAGTAGGCGCTGCCCAGGGAGACGCCGGCCTCCTTCGCGATCGCGCGCATGGTCGTCCGGTCGTAGCCGTCCTGGCGGAAGAGCCGCAGCGCCGCGTCGAGGATGGTGCCGCGGGTCTGCGCCGCCTTGGGGGTCAGTGCGGGATCGGGCACGGACATCACCCTAGTGAGGATCAGCGCCGCGGCCCGGGGTACGCCGGCATGGGCTGCATGGGCTGCATCGGGGGCATCGGCGGCGCCTGGCGGTACATCATCTCGATCCGGTGCCGGCGGCGCAGCCGGTTGAAGACCCAGACGTTGAGGATGTGCAGGACGCCGAGGATGAGCATCACGACGCCGACCTTGAGGCTGACCGACCGGAACAGTCCGACCGCGTCGGCGATGTCGCCGCCGGTGCGGAGGTAGACCATCACGAAGCCCAGGTTGAGCAGGTAGAAGCCGACGACCAGCAGCTTGTTGACAGCCGTGGCGAGGCCGTCGTCACCGCCGAACACGTCGGCGAGGAAGACCTTGCCGTTGCGGTAGAGCTCGGTGGCCACCCACACCGTGATCGGCACGGTGACGGCGAGGTAGACGACGTAGGCGGCGATGGTCCAGTTCATGGCCGGATCCTTTCCTGAACATGTTCAAAACCTGATGCCAGCAGCGTAGGTCACTTTTTGAACGCGTTCAAGTCGGCCGTTCGGGGCGCCGACACCGGCGCCGCCTACGATGACCGGCGTGCGGGACCTCCATGCATTGCCCAAGGCGCACCTGCACCTCCACTTCACCGGCTCGATGCGGCACGAGACCGTGCAGGAGCTCGCCAAGCGCGACGGCATCGTGCTCCCCGACCAGCTCGTCTCCGACTGGCCGCCGCGGCTCTCGGCGGCCGACGAGAAGGGCTGGTTCCGGTTCCAGCGGCTCTACGACGTCGCCCGGTCGGTGCTCCGCACCGAGGAGGACGTACGCCGCCTCGTGCTCGAGGCCGCGGAGGACGACGTGGCCGACGGCGGGCGGTGGCTGGAGATCCAGGTCGACCCCAGCGGGTACGGCGCCCGGTTCGGCGGCATCAGCGCGTTCACCGATCTCGTCCTCGACGCCGTCCGGGACGCGAGCGACCGCACCGGCCTCGGCATGGCGGTCGTCGTCGCCGCCAACCGGATCCGCCATCCCCTCGACGCCCGCACCCTCGCCCGCCTCGCCGCGCAGTACGCCGACCGCGGCGTGGTCGGGTTCGGGCTCTCCAACGACGAGCGGCGCGGCAGGACCGGCGACTTCGCGCACGCGTTCGCGATCGCGGAGCGGGCCGGCCTGATGCTGGCACCGCACGGCGGCGAGCTGCGCGGGCCCGAGCACATCCGGGTCTGCCTCGACGAGCTCCACGCCCAGCGGCTCGGCCACGGCGTCCGGGCCGCGGAGGACCCCGCGCTGCTCGACCGGATCGTCGCGGCGGGCGTGGCGCTCGAGGTGTGCCCGGTCTCCAACGTCGCGCTCGGGGTCTACTCCGACCTCACCTCGGTGCCGCTGCCGACGCTGCTCGAGGCCGGCGCGACGGTCGCGCTCGGTGCCGACGACCCTTTGCTCTTCGGGTCCCGGCTCGCCGGCCAGTACGCCACGATGCGCGCCGCCCACGAGCTGTCCGACGCGCAGCTGGCCGAGCTGGCCCGGATGTCGTTTCGCGCGAGCAGGGCGCCCGCGGGCGTCGTACGACAGGGGCTGGCGGACATCGACGCCTGGCTCAGCGCGCCGGACCTCTGACGGGCAGCTCCACCTCGACCGGCTCCAGGGAGTACGGCGGCGCGCCCTCTCCCCTGACCGCGACGTTGCCCCACGGGTCGACCTCCGCCAGCCGGACCTCGCGGGCGGGACCGCCGCCCACCGCGATCGTGGCGTGTACGGCGCCCGCGACCTTCGCCGCCGTGACGGCCCCGTCGCGCTGCATCCTGCCGTACCAGTGGAAGCGGCCGTCGAGCGGCTCGAGGTGTCCAGTGAGGTGGACCTCGACGGCAACCGCCCGGCCGTCGACGGTCAGCAGCGCGGGTCCGGCGTACCCCTCGGCGTCCTCGGGCGGGACCCAGGCCATCGAGCGCGGACCCCGGCTGCGGCGACGCGTCACCCGAGGAACCCCGCGCGCTGCCACAGCCTCCGGCCGAACCTGCGCATCAGCCCGTTGTCCTCGAGGAACGCCGCGAGCGAGGCGAAGCCGACGACGGCCATCTCGTTGTGGTGGGCGTTGTCCCGGACCTCCCTGACCGCGCGATCGACGTCGAGGCCGGCGCGGTGGTAGATGCCGGGGTTGGTCAGCGCCCGCTTGAGCACGGGGCCGCCGAGGCCGTTGAGGTTGCCGACGAGGAACCGCTCGAGCCGCGACGCGGACCGCATCCGGTGGACGACGCCCTCACGGGCGAACCTGATGTGGCGGGCCTCCTCGGTGACGTGGATCCGCATCAGCTGCGCGACGACGGGCTGGAGGTCGGGGTCGGCCATGATCCGCCGCTGCTGGGCGTCGAAGATCTCCTCGCCGATCAGTGCGCCGACCCAGAGCAGCGACCCGCGCAGGAAGTGCGGCAGCGCCGCGGCGAGGAACCGGTCGCGTCGCCCCATCCGGTAGGGCCGGGCGCCGACGCGGTCGATCACCTTGCCGAACATCGTCATGTGCCGGCACTCGTCGCCCATCTCGGTGAGGACGTAGTGGGCGAACGGGCTCGTGGGGTCCTCGCGGAGGAGCTGGAGGAGCAGGCCGCGGTTGAGGATGTTCTCGAACCACAGGCCGACCGACAGCACGTTGGCGAGCTCCTCGCGCGACACCGCGATCCGCTGCTCCTCGGTCAGCTCCTCCCAGTAGGGCGTGCCGTAGAGGGAGATGACCTCCTTGGGGAGGAAGTACTTCCCCTCGACGAGCGGCGCGTCCCAGTCGATCGCCACGGCCGGCTCGTAGGAGCGGCGGACCGACCCGTTGACCAGCCGGCTGGCGACCTGGTCGGGGGTGGGGCGGGGAGCAGGGGTGGTGCGCGCGGACGCGATCGTCATGCGGGTCCTCTCCAGTGGCGTCCAGTTGTTTACATAGACTCTCATTCTGTCAACAACCGGTCAAGGGGCCGTACGATCTCTGCCATGACGTCCGCTCCGCCGCTCCGCCGAGGGCCCGCGGACCCGGACGCGGCCGAGCGGATCCGGGCGCGGATCCTCGACGCCGCCACCGAGTGCCTGCTCGCCGAGGGGCTCGCCGGCCGGCTGCACGCGACGATCGCCGAGCGGGCGGGGCTCTCCCGGCCGACGCTCTACAAGTACGTCGGCGACCAGGACGCGATCCTTGCCGCTGTGCTCGACCGGGAGCTCGACGAGTTCTTCGCGGCCGTCGTACCCGTGCTGCGGGCGAGCGACGACCTGCGGGCCCACCTCGTCGACGGCATCGTCTTCGTCGTGCGGTACGCCGAGCGGCACGCGCTGCTCCAGAAGGCCCTGCGCGACCATCCCGAGCTCGTCCTGCCGGCGCTGACCACCCTGTCGCAGCCGTTGATCGACCGGGTCGCCGCACTCTTCGACGAGCAGCTCGGCCGGGCGCTCGAGCGCGCCGGCGCGACCGACATCGCGCCGCGCGCCGCGGCGGAGTGGCTCTACCGGATCGTGGTCTCGCTGGTCACGACGCCGGGCTCGGCCGGCACGTCGTCCGCCGAGCTGCACGCGTACGTCGACGCGCTGCTGGCGTTCGCCCGGATCAGCGGCGGACAGGGATAATCACCCCTCGTGAGCAGCCCCGAGCCCCCGCCGTACGGCGAGCCCTACCCTCAGGACCCGTCGCAGCCCGGCGGCTCCTACGGGCAGCCCTACCAGCCGCCGGCCTCGGGCGGCGACCCGTACGCCGGCTACCAGCCCTACGGCTCGCCGTCGCCGTACGGCCAGCACCCGGGCTTCGGGTACGGCGAGAGCCACCAGGGCGCGCTGACCTCGATGATCCTCGGCATCGCCAGCGTGGTGACCGCGGTGGTCTTCGGCTGCTGCTTCGCGCCGCTGGCGATCATCGGCCTCGGCCTGGGCGGCGGCGCGGTCTTCACGGCGGTGAAGGCGAAGAAGGAGATCGACACGGCGCCGCAGCGGTTCGTCAACCGCGGCCAGGCCGTGGCCGGCCTGGTGACCGGGATCATCGGCATGGTGCTCGCCGCGCTGGTGCTGTTGTTCGCGGTGCTGTGGTTCGGCCTCGCCGTGTCCGGCTCGTACTGAGTCAGCGCCCGCGGGCCCGGCGCCCGGGTTGCAGCGTCAGAGCGAGCAACCGACGAGCACGGGCTCGTTGACCAGCTCCACCCCGAACGCCTCGCGGACGCCGTCGCGGACCTCACGCGCCAGTGCGAGGAGGTCGACGGTCGTGGCGTCGCCGCGATTGGTGAGCGCCAGGGTGTGCTTGGTCGAGAGGGCGACCGGGCTCTCCGCCGCCGCGGCACCCCCGGGGCCGAAGCCCTTCCCGAAGCCGGCGTGCTCGATCAGCCACGCCGCGCTCGTCTTGACCGTGCCGTCGGGCTGCGGCCAGGCGGGGGCACCGTCGGGGACGGCATCGGCCGGCAGGTGCGGGTTGGTGAAGAACGAACCTGCGCTCCACGTGTCGTGGTCGGCGGGGTCGAGGACCATGCCCTTGCCGGTCCGCAGGCCGAGCACCGCCTCGCGTACGGCGCCCGTGGGCGCCCGGGTGCCGACGTCGACCCCGAGCGTGCGGGCCAGCTCGGCGTAGCCGACCGGGGCGCTGAGGGCCGCGCCGTCCGCGGATCCCTGACGGAACTGGAACGTCACCGACAGCACGAGGTGCCGCCCGCCCCATGTGTCGCGCCGGTCGACCTTGAAGCGGGAGGTGCGGTAGCCGAAGCCGCAGTCGGCGACGGCGAAGGTGCGGACGCCGCCGAGCGTGCGGTCCCACACCCGCACCGTCGCGATCGTCTGGGCGACCTCCTGGCCGTAGGCGCCGACGTTCTGGATCGGGGTCGCGCCGACGGAGCCCGGGATGCCGGACAGCGCCTCGACGCCGATCCAGCCGCGCTCGACCGCTGTGGCGACGAAGTCGTCCCACGGCTCGCCGGCGGCGACGGTGACGATCGTGCCGCCGCAGGTGGCGCCGTCGCCGTCGTGGTCGGGGCTGATCCCCCGGGTGGCCACCTCGACGACGGTGCCGGCGAACCCGTCGTCGGCCACGACGAGGTTGCTGCCCCCGCCGAGCACGAGCACCGGCTCACCGGCGGCGTCGGCGGCCGAGACGGCGTCGATCAGCTCCTGCTCGGTGGTCGCGCGGACCCAGGCCCGCGCGGGGCCGCCGAGCCGGAGGGTGGTGTAGTCGGAGAGCCGATGGCTCGGGTCGGGCGAGCCGGTGGGCTCAGCCGACACGGACGACCGCCTTCGGCGCCCCGAGCACCTTGGCTCCCTCGCAGGTGACGGTGAGCGCCAGCGTGGCGAGCCCGTCGGCGACGTTCTTGACGGTGCCGCCGACCTCGATCGCCACGCCGTCGCCCTCGGGCACCACGACCGGGCCGACGAACTTGCTGGCCAGCTCGACGACCTCGGCGTCGTCGGTCCAGGTCGCGACGGCCCGGGCGGCGAGCGCCATGGTGTACATGCCGTGCGCGATCACCCCGGGGAGGCCGACCGCGCGGGCGATCTCCTCGTCCTGGTGGATGGGGTTCTGGTCGCCGCTCGCGGCGGCGTACGCGACCAGGTCGGCCCGGGTGACGACGTACTCCTGGGGCGCGAGGGTGGCGCCGATCTCGAGGGTCATGCCGCTCCTCCGCGGTGGACGAGGGTCGAGGACGCGGTGCAGACGAGGGCCCCGGCGGCGTCGGTGATCTCGCTGGCGGTGCTGATGATGTCGTTGCCGCCGATCTGCCGCAGGCCGGTGACGGTCAGGGACGCGGTCAGCACGTCGCCGACCGCGACCGGCCGGGAGTAGAGGAACTTCTGGTCGCCGTGGATGATCCGCGACAGCTCGACCTGCTCGGCGTCGAGGAAGCCCTGCATGGCGGCGAAGGTGACCACGACCGGGTACGTCGCCGGCACCCCGCTCGGTGACGATCCGGTGGCCGTGGCGAACGCGGCCACGCTGTCCTCGGTCACGGTGTGGGGCGGCGTCGGCGGGAACGCCCGCCCGACCACGGTTGTGTCGATCGGCATGGGGTCAGCCTAGGGGGTGGTGAGGTTACTCGAGACGTGCGCTCAACGGATCCACTGGAGGCTGGCGTCGCGCGCCGCCTCCACCTGCGACCCGGTCTGCCGTCGGGACATCCGCCGCAGCACCACCGGCGTGAGCAGGGCACCGACGACGGCCCACGCCCCCAGGACGCCGAAGGTCTCCCAGGTGCGCCAGGTGCCGCCCACCTCGAGGCCGGCGGCCGCGTCGGGCAGGAACGCCGAGCGCATGCCGAGGGCGATCCAGTACATCGGGAAGGCCTGCGCGACGAGCTCGACCCACCACCACAGCTGCTGGATCGGGTAGAAGATCCCGGAGATACCGCCGAGGACCATCACCGGGAGCATGCCCCAGGTGCCCACCTTCTGGGTGCTCGGCACGAGGGCGCCGATCATCATCCCGATCGGCATCGTCGCCAGCAGGCCCAGCACCAGGACCCAGGCGACCGTGAGCCACCCCGTGGCGTCGGCCATCAGGTCGTCGAACAGCAGGAAGCTCGGCACCAGGATGACGACCATCTGCGGGAGCAGGCCCAGGCTCTGGAAGAGCAGCTGTCCGGTGAAGTAGCCGCGCAGCCCGTGCGGGACGGCCTTGTGACGGAGCAGAGTGCCGTCCTCCTTCTCCATGGCGAGGGAGTACGCCGGCCCGATGACCACCCCGAACGCGATCAGCGCACCGAGGATGCTGGGCAGAGCCACCGAAGGCAGCAGCAGGTCGGTGCCGTCGACCTCGGTGTTCCGGCGGAGGAAGAGGTAGCCGAGCACGAGCACGGCCGTGAACAGGTAGTAGCCCTGGTCCTGGGTGCTCCGGATGCTCTGGGTGAACTCGGTCCAGCCGCGGCGGGCGCCGAGCCGGATCGCGTGGAGGGTCGGGTTCATCGCGTCACCTCGGTGAAGAGTCGCGCGGCGACTTCGCCGTGTCCGGCCTCGTGCTGCCGGACCAGGGCGAGGTAGGCGTCCTCCAGGCTGGCGCGTCGGACCTCCAGGTCGGCGACCAGATCGCCGTACTCCTCGAACAGGGACCTGACGAACCCCGTCGCATCGGGGACGGAGGCGTGGTGGCGGGTGCCGTCCACGCTCCACTGCACCTGGGACTCGCCCTCGACCCGTCGGGACAGCCCGTCGGCGGTGTCGTCGGCGACGATCCGACCGCCGGCCAGCACGAGCACCCGGTCGGCGAGCTTCTCGGCCTCGTCCAGGTCGTGGGTGGTCAGCAGGATCGTGGTGCCCTCGGCAGCCGACAGGCCGCGCACGAGCTCGTGGAACTCCCTTCTGGCCTGCGGGTCGAAGCCGGCCGTCGGCTCGTCGAGGAACAGCAGCTCGGGCCGCCCGACGATGCCGATGGCGACGTCGAGCCGACGGCGCTGGCCGCCCGAGAGGGTGGCGATCTTGCGGTCCGCCAGGTCGGTGAGACCCACGGTCTCCAGGAGCAGGTCGACGTCGTACGGCCGGGGGCGGTCGGGGGTGGAGTACGGCGCGAAGTAGCCGCCGAGCTGGGTGAGCAGCCGACGCGGCGTCCAGCGCGGGTGGTCCCGCCAGGACTGGAGGACCACGCCGGTGCGGGCGCGCCAGTCCTCGTCGGCGCGGGCCGGGTCCTGGTCCAGCACCGAGACCTCGCCCGCGGACCGGATCCGGAAGCCCTCGAGGATCTCGATGGTCGTCGTCTTGCCGGCGCCGTTGGGACCGAGCAGGCAGACGACCTCTCCCCTGCCGATGTCGAAGTCGACACCGGAGAGGACGTCGTTGTCGCCGTAGCGCATCCGCAGGTCGCGGACCGTCACCACCGAGGTCATCGGGGGCCTTCCGGGCAGAACTGAGTATGCTGTACGCAAATCGTACGGGATGCGCAGTGAGTTCCGCCAGGGATGCCGGGAGATCGGATGGAGCAGCAGCACAGCGGCGGCGGTGACATCTGCCGCAGCCTCGCCCTGATGTGGGGGTACGACGACCGGTCCGGCGCGCGCGGTCCCAAGCCGCGGCTGACGCTGGAGGCGATCGTCGACCAGGCCGTCGCCGTCGCGGACGCCGAGGGTCTCGACGCGGTCTCGATGCGCCGGGTGGCGGCCGACCTCGGGGCCGGGACCATGTCGCTGTACCGGTACCTCCCGGGCAAGGCGGAGCTCCTCGACCTGATGCTCGAACGGGTCGGCGCCCTGGACGAGGACGCCGATCTCGGCGACGACTGGCGGGAGGCGATGCGAGCGATGGGCACCGGGCTGTGGCGGCTCTACACCGAGCATCCCTGGCTGCCGCTGGTCGACCAGAGCCGACCACTGCTCGGACCGAACGCGCTGCGCGGCTTCGACCTCGCGATCGGCTCGCTTGCCGCCACGGGGCTCGCGGACCAGGAGAAGGTCGCGGTCATCGGGATGATCGACGCGTTCGCCCAGGCCGCGGCTCGCACCGCGAACGCCGCCGCCGCGGCGGAGCGGCTCACCGGGGTGAGCACCGAGGAGTTCTGGAAGGCCCAGGAGCCGGTGCTGGTCGCGGCGATGGAGACCGGGAACTACCCCAACGTCGCGGCGCTCGACCAGGATGCCTTCGAGATGCCGGGCGAGGCGTTCTTCGAGTTCGGCCTCCAGCGGATCCTGGACGGGACCGCGGCGCTGGTGGCCGGGCGCCGTACGACGGGTGCGTAGGCCGGCCGACGTCGGACGCATGAATTGCAGTGGCCCGGCCGTCCGTGAAGGACGCCGGGCCAACTAGCCGCCAGCATGCTGTTTGTTCAGGTCGCCTCGACCGCGGGCCGGCAGCGTGTCGTACGGCCGCGAAGCGGCACGGCGCGAAGCGCCGTATACGACACGCTCGGCCAATCGATCAGCGGGTCTCGCGGTGCTCCGTGTGCTTGCGGCAGCGCGGGCAGAACTTCTGCAGCGACAGCCGGTCGGGGTCGTTGCGGCGGTTCTTCTTGGTGATGTAGTTGCGCTCCTTGCAGTCCACGCAGGCGAGCGTGATCTTGGGGCGAACGTCGGAGCTCTTGCTGGCCACGGGAAGTCCTTTGTCGGTGCTGCTGTCTGCGCCTGATCTCTCAGGCCTCGTCTGGCGTAGCGGGGGCGGGACTCGAACCCGCGACACCACGATTATGAGCCGTGTGCTCTAACCACCTGAGCTACCCCGCCAGGGGGTCAGGATCCCTCCTCAGCCCACAGCATCGAGCACTGCGACGAGCGGCGGTGGCACCCTTGCTCCCAGAGCCCCTTTACGGAATCGAACCGTAGACCTTCTCCTTACCATGGAGACGCTCTGCCGACTGAGCTAAAGGGGCAACGACGGAGAACGATACACAGCCCGCGACACGATCGAAAAATCGCCGTCAGGACGCCTGGATCCGGGCGAACGGGCGGGCCTCCTCGAGCTCGTAGGCCAGCTCGATCAGCACCCCCTCGTGGCCCGGCGCGGCACCGAACATCATGCCCTGCGGGAGGCCGTCCGGGGTGGTCGCGAGCGGCAGGGAGACCGCCGGTGCGCCGGTGATGTTCTGCCACGGCGTGAAGGCCACCCAGTCGACCAGCCGGTCGACGATCGTGTCGTACGGCAGGGTCGGGTCGAGGTGCCCGATCCGCGGGGTGGGGCCGGCGAGCGTCGGGGTGAGGCTGACGTCGTACTTCTCGTAGAGCAGCTCGGCCTGCGCCTCCGCGCGCTTCAGCCGGGTGATCGCGCCCGGGATCCGGTGCGCCTTGCGCATCGCGTGCCGCGCGAGGCCCAGGGTGAGGTTGTCGTGGCGGGCGCGCTGCCAGGTGCGGCCGTGCGCGAGCCGGCCGGGGCCGAGCACCGCCAGCGCGAGCGAGCCCCAGTAGAGGAGGAAGTCGTCGGCGAAGGACGGCCGCACCGGCACGTCCGCCTCGACCACGGTGTGCCCGAGGTCCTCCAGCAGCCGGGCGGTCTCCTCGGTCAGCGCGGCGGTCGCGGCGTCGGCGCCGCGGCCGCCGACACCGGCGGTGTTGAGGGCGACCCGGAGCCGCTTGCGACCCGGCCGGGTGAGGTCGCCGATCGGCGGCAGCGCGAGCGGTCGGTAGACCTTCTCGGCCTCGCGGTAGAACGCCGCCGTGTCGCGGACCGACCGGGTGAGGACGCCGTCCGACACGATCCGGATCGGCATGTCCCGCATCATCTTGTCCTGCGCGAGCCGGCCGCGGGTCGGCTTGAGGCCGACCAGGCCGTTGACCGAGGCCGGGATCCGGATCGAGCCACCGCCGTCGTTCGCGTGCGCCAGGGGTACGGCGCCCGCGGCCACCAGGGCCGCGGAGCCCGAGCTGGACGCGCCCGCCGTGTGCTCGGTGGACCACGGGCAGCGGACCGGACCCAGCCGCGGGTGCTCGGCGGACGCGCTGAAGCCGTACTCGGAGAGCTGGGCCTTGCCGAGCGGGATCAGCCCCGTGGCGAGGAACATCCGGGCGAAGTCACCGTCGGCCTTGGCGGGGCGCGGGTCCCACGCGTCGGTGCCGTGCATCGTCGGCAGGCCGGCGAGGTCGACGTTGTCCTTGAGCATCGTCGGCACGCCGGAGAAGTAGCCGCCGTGCGGGTCGCGGGCCGCCGCTCGCGCCCGGTCGTAGGCCGGGAAGGCGACCGGGTTGAGCTCGCTCGCGACCTTCTCCACCCGGCTGATCGCCGCGTCGACGACCTCGGGGACCGACGCCTCGTGGCGGTGCAGTGCGTCGACCAGGCCGACGGCGTCGTACTCCCCCAGCGCGTCGGGGCCGAACGCGTGAACCCTGCTCATGGATCAGGAAGGTAGCGCGCCGCGACGGTGGCAGCCGACCAGATGGGGGTCGAAGATGCCGATCGCCTCCATCAGCGCGAACATCGTGGTCGGCCCGACGAACGCGAAGCCGTGCTTCTTGAGCGCCTTCGACAGCGCGACCGACTCGGGCGAGGTGGTGCCGAGGTCGTCGATCGTGACCGGCGCCGGTGCGGTCGCGGGGGCGAACCCGAGCACGAACGCCTCGAGGCCGCCGGCCTCGCGGAGGGCCACGGTGGCCCGCGCGTTGGTGATCGCGGCCTCGATCTTGCGGCGGTTGCGGACGATCCGGGGGTCGGCCATCAAGCGGGTCACGTCCGCGGCGTCGTACCCGGCGACGACCTCGGGGTCGAAGCCCGCGAACACCTCGCGGAACGCGGGCCGCTTGGCGAGGATCGTGGCCCACGACAGCCCGGACTGGAAGGCCTCGAGCGTCAGGCGTTCGAGGTACGCCGTCTCGCCGCTGACCGGCACGCCCCACTCGCTGTCGTGGTAGTCGCGCATCGGTCCCGGGCCGCCCGCCCACGGGCAGCGCGCGACGCCGTCGTCGCCGGTCGCCGGTCCGGTCACCGGCGCTCCTTGAGGCGGGCGTTCGGCAGCGCCGGCGCGGGGATGGGCGGCAGGTGGTCGTCGGGTACGACGCCGAAGCGACCCTCGAGCACGTCCTGCGAGTCGCCGACCACCCTGCCGGCGCCGCGGGTGATCTGGTCCTGCCACTCCTGCCGGAAGCCGACGATCTCCTCGTGGGTGCGGCCCACGAAGTTCCACCACATCACGATCGACTCCCCGAACGGCGGCCCGCCGAGCACCAGCACGCGGGCGCCCTCGTCGCCGGCGACCAGGTCGACGACGACGCAGCCGGGCGGGACGTAGGCGAGGTCCGCGGGCTTCACCGACGTGTCGGACACCGTGAGCGAACCGGTGTCGACGAGCACCCCGTGCTCGAACGCCCGGTCGACGTCCAGCGGCAGCCGCGCGCCGGGGTCGAGGACGATCTCCGCGCCGAGCAGCGGTGTGGCGGTGGCGACTGGGGACGTGTCGCCGAGCAGCGACCCGAGGAAGACCCGGGCGCGCCAGCCGTCCCCGGCGACCTCGGCGGGCGCGTAGTGCTCGAAGCCGGGGTCGGTGTGCCGCGCGGAGTCGGGCAGCGCGACCCAGAGCTGCGCGCCGTGCAGGGTCGAGGTCGTCCCGGTCGAGACCTCGGAGTGGCTGATCCCCCGCCCGGCCGTCATCAGGTTGACCTCGCCGGGGCGCACCGTCGCCCGGTGCCCGGCGCTGTCCTTGTGCTCGATCTCGCCCGCGAAGAGCCAGCTCACCGTCTGCAGGCCGGTGTGCGGGTGCGGGGCGACGCTCATCCCGCCGGTCACGGCGACGTCGTCGGGCCCGTAGTGGTCGACGAAGCACCACGCGCCGATCAGCGAGCGCTGGCGCTGCGGCAGCGTTCGGCGTACGGGCATCGCCCGGAGGCCGCCCAGCGGCACCTCGCGGGGGGTCAGCACCTCGACGCCGGGGGCGTCGGTCGACGTACACACGATCTCGTCGGGGCGCGCCTCGGGATTGCTCACGTCACCATCGTGACACCCGGACCCATCCCACGCGCGGGACGAGTCGACACCCGACCTCCACCCCCGATTGGCGGTCCGTTCATCGGATCGCGCGATGGTCGCGCCGTGCGTATCGCCCAGCTGGCCAACTTCGTCGGGGCGGCGTCCGGAGGGATGAAGACGGCCCTGGCCGAGCTCGGCCGTGGGTACGTCGACGCCGGCGCCGACCGTCTCCTCGTCATCCCCGGCCCCGTCGACAGCGTCGAGACCACCGAACTGGGCGACGTCGTCCAGGTCCGGGCCCCGCGGGTCGGGGGTGGGTACCGCCTGATCGTCGAGCCGTGGCGGATGATCGACACGCTCGAGCGGTTCCGGCCGACGTCGATCGAGTGGAACGACAAGCTCACCCTGCTGCCGGTCGCCTGGTGGGCACGCCGGTCGGGGGTGCGCACCGTGCTGCTGTCCCACGAGCGGCTGGGCGACATGTTCGCGATGCGCACCGGCCTCGACACCACCTCGAAGATGTCCGTCGGCGTGCTCAACCGGCTGCTGGTGCGCAGCTTCGACACCATCGTGGTGACCTCGCGCTACGCGCAGCGGGAGTTCCAGACGGTCGCGGACAGCGCCGGCTGCCCCATCGAGCGGATCCCGCTCGGCGTCGACCTCGACGTCTTCCGGCCCCACCCGCAGCCGCTGCTGCCGGCGGGGAGCGCGGACGTCCTGCGGCTGACCCACGTCGGCCGGCTGTCGCGGGAGAAGTCACCGCACCTGGCGGTCGCCACCGCTGTGGAGCTGCACCGGAGAGGGGTGGCTCTGCAGCTGGATGTGTACGGCGAGGGCCCGCACCTCGACGAGCTGCGCGAGATCGCGGGGACGGCGCCGGTCACGTTCCACGGGTTCGTCGACGGACGCGAGGACCTCAGCCGCCGGATCGCAGCCGCCGACATCTCGCTGTCCGTGTGCCCCGGTGAGACGTTCGGCCTGGCCGTCCTCGAGTCGCTCGCCAGCGGTACGCCGGTCGTCACCTCCTCCCGCGGCGGCGCCCGGGAGCTCGTCGACCACCGCTGCGGCGCTTGGGGAGCCCCGGACCCGTCCTCGTTGGCCGACGCCGTCCTCGACCTCGCCGCTCGTGGCGCCGGCGCCCGCCGGCTGGCCGCCCGGCGGCGGGCCGAGCAGTTCCCGTGGGCTGCGACGGTCGAGCGGATGCTCGCCGTGCACGCCGGCGAGCGGGTGGCTGCGACCGCCTGACGGGTGTGGGGCGGGCGCGGCGCCGTGCGGTGCGGCCGACGATTCATCCGCAGGCACCTGGGCCGCGGACCCCGACCCGATCGCCCCCGCGACCCGACCGCAGCGACCACGCGGCCCCGAGGGCACAGCCCAGCGCGACGAGCAGGTAGGCGTTGCCGGGCACGTGCTCGAGCACGCTCCAGTCGTACTCACGCTGCCGCCGCGACGGCACCCACCACGGCAGCGCGGCGACGAACACGACGGCGGCCACGGCGGCGCCCGCCCGTGCCCACGGCCCCGACCGGCGGGCGAGCGCGATGACCAGCGGCACGACCCAGACCCAGTGGTGCGTCCACGAGATCGGCGAGGCGAGCAGCATCGAGAGGCCGCCGAGCGCCGTACCCAGCACCCGGTCGCCGCCGCGCCACACCACCGCGGCGACGCCGAGGACGAGGAGGGAGAGCGGACCGGCGACGGCGAGCCAGACCAGCGTCGACGGCGGCCCGTCGAGCAGGCGGGCGAGCTCGCCGTACACGGACTGGTTGCCGGCGAACGCGACCCCGCCGACGCGGGTCGGGTCGTGGAGGGTCTCGGTCCAGTAGGTCCACGAGGTCGACGGCAGCAGCAGGAAGCCCACGGCGACCGTCCCGACGAACGCGAGGACGGCGCGGCCGGCGGCGGAGCGGTGGCCGAGGAGCAGCAGGAGCACGACGAACACGAGCGGCGTCAGCTTGATCCCGGCCGCGACGCCGACGAGCACACCGGCCCACCGGCGCTCGGGGCGCAGCAGGTCGACGAGGACCGCCAGCATGAGGAACAGGTTGACCTGACCGAACGACAGCGTCTGCCAGACCGGCTCGAGGGCGATCGCGGCGACCGCGATCCCGATCACCGGCCACCCGACCGCGGCCCGGCCGGCACCGCCGTCATGGCCAGCACCGTCCGAAGGCGCCCCACGTCGGGCGAGTACGACGACCGCGACCAGCGCCGCGACCGACGCCGCCGTCCACAACGCCCCTGCCAGGAACTCGGGCACGAGCGCGACGGGGGTCATCAGCAGCGCCGCGAAGGGCGGGTAGGTGAACGGGAACCCGGTGACGGGGTCGCGGCCGTCGTACAACGGGAGACCCTCGAGCACCGCGGTCCCGCCGAACCGGTAGACGGTCAGGTCGAAGAGACCCCGGGTCGCGGCGAGCACCGCACCGGCGATCGCAGCCGCCAGGACCACGAGGACGACCGGCAGGCGACCCCTACCTGTCACGGGACCAGCAGCCCGCGCGACGACGCGATCCGGCCGATCCGCTGCCGCGCCCGCCGGGTGAGGAGCAGCAGCGGCAGCAGCACGGCGACCGTCATGCAGCCGAGGATGATCGCGAGGTAGGCCCCGTGCAGCGACGAGTCGAGCGGTGCGACCAGCCCGAGGATCACCGACGCCGAGAGCAGCGTGCTCATCGCCAGCCGGGACAGCTGCTGGGTGGCGAGGAACGGAGGGAGCACCAGGAAGTACCACAGGTGCACGACGGGGCACAGCACCACGAAGGCCGCGGTCACCGCGGCCACCGCCCCGATCGAGGCGACACGGTCACCGGTGCGCCACCGGAACGCGACCCACCCCCCGATGCCGAGGATCAGCAGCATGCCGACGCCGCGCAGCAGGTCGCGGAAGGCGAACGGCTCCAGCCCCAGGCCCAGCTGCTGGGCGAACCAGTCGAGGATCCCGCCCGACAGGGTCGTGATCGAGAGCGGAGTGTTGATCGAGCCGGGCACGGTGAGCGCCGCGATCCAGCCGTGCCCCAGCCCGGTGGCGAAGCCGAGCCCGAACAACGTCCCGAGCGCGACGCCGGCGACCAGCAGCATCCGGCGGAGCCGGTCCCACGCGGTCGCGGCGACCGAGAGCGACGCCAGGGCGACCCCCAGGCAGACCAGCCCGCCCGGGAGCTTGACCGCCGCGGCCACGCCGCCCAGCGCCGCGCCCCACATCCAGCCCCGCTCGACACCGACGACGAGGGCAGCCGCCATCAGGCCGACCATGAGCAGGTCGTTGTGCAGCCCACCCACCCCGTTGGCGATCATCAGGGGCGAGACGAGCACGAGCGCGGAGGCCAGCGCGGGGTTCACCCCGGTCCACGCGGCCAGCCGCGGCACCGCCCACGCCAGCAGCACCAGGCCGACCAGAGCGAGTCCGCGGTGGGCGATCGCGAGCATCCACGGGTTGCCGGTGAACCGCGCGACGATCTCGCCGAAGAACACCGGCAGCGGCCCGTACGGCGTCGCGGTGTCCATCCAGATCGGATCGACCGCCTGCACGATCGGGTCCGGCTGCCACTTGAAGACGGCCCACTCCCCCTGCGGCAGCAGCGCCGCCGGCCCGTGCTCGTACGGCGACAGGCCGAGCCGCGCGAGCATGCCCTGAGCGGCGTACGACCAGCCGTCACGGGAGAACAGCGGCGGCGCCAGCACCAGCGGCGCCGACCACACCATGGTCGCGAACCGGACCAGGTCGAGGGCGTCGTACCGCTCCTCCGCCTCGGCGAACGCGACCTGTCGACACAGGGCGAGCCAGGCGCTGGCCAGCAGGGCGAGCCCGATCAGGACCAGGGTCAGGGCCGACATCCGGCCGGCCTCGGCGCCCCGGAGCGTCTCGAGCACGCCCGAGCCCAGCACCGGCGCCGACGGCGGCAGCACCGAGACCACCAGACCCCCGAGCAGCACCAGGACGCTGCCGACCAGACCGCGAGCGAGCACGAGCGGAAGGTAGGACGACCGCGCGACCGGCAGTTGAACACACCGGCAACCGCGGCCGACGTACCGACGACGAATGCCGGCGACCGTGGGCAGGGATCCACCCACGAGAACGTCCGCTGCGGGCCTGCCGAAGGTCCCGCGGCACGCGGCATCTCAGGTCTACATTGGTGCGCACCCACCGGTGTGGCTCGGCGCACGGTCGTGGTCCACCTCGTGGTCAACACGTCGAAGGAGCACCCCCATGTCGAGCCAGCCTCCCCCGCCTCCCCCACCCGGACCACCCGGACCGCCACCCCCGCCCGCCGGAGGGTACGGCGCCCCGCCGCCTCCCGCAGCGTCGGGCGACTGGGACCTCGGCGCCACCGTCAGCTACGGCTGGGCCAAGTTCCAGCAGAACCTCGCGCAGATCATCATCGCCGCGCTCGCGATGGTGATCGGCATCGTCGTCATCGCCGTCGTCGGTTTCGTGATCATCGGCGCCGTGACGTCGGCCGGGACGATCGACTGCGGCTACGACTCGTTCGGCAACTACGAGTGCGACACCGAGGACGGGACACCGTTCATCATCACGATGATCCTGTTCCTCCTCGTCTACTTCCTGATCTTCCTCTTCGGCCAGATCATCGGCGCCGGCCTCATCCGCGGGGCACTCGGCATCACCGAGGGGCGACCGTTCCAGGCCGCCGAGGTGTTCAAGTTCGACAGGATCGGGCCGGTCATCGTCACCAGCCTGATCGTGGGAGCAGCGACGTTCGTCGGCCTGATCCTGTGCTATCTCCCGGGCCTCGTCATCATGTTCGCGACGAGCTACTCGCTCTACTTCGTGATCGACAAGAACCTCGCTCCGGTCGAGGCGATCAAGGCCAGCGTCGACCTGGTCAAGAACAACCTCGGCCCGACGCTGATCTGGTACATCGTCGGCGGCCTGATCGCCTCCGCCGGCGCGATCGTCTGCGGCATCGGCATGCTCGTCACGCTGCCGATCATGCTGATCGGCACGGCCTTCACCTACAAGAAGCTGACCGGCCAGCCGGTCGCACCCTGACCCAGGGGGCATCCCGCGGGGGCGTCGTCCGGTTCCGGGCGGCGCCCCTTCGGCGTCTCCCCCTCCGGCCGCGTCTCAGGTAACCCTCACCACGTCGCTCGTATGGTGAGGCTTGCCTTATCATCAGCCGCATGACTCCGACCCCGGGGGGTGCGACGGTGCACGGCACCGTCGCCCCGACAACCGTGGCGGTCGGGTTCGCATCGGATCTCGGCCGCCACGGCACCCGCACCGCTCTCGTCGCGGACGACCGCGCGCTCAGCTACGCCGACCTGGCGGCCCTGGTCGGGGCCCGCGCGGCCACGCTGGGTGTGCGGCAGCGGCTGATCGGGCTGCGGCCGGCCCCGACGGTCGAGTTCGTGGTCGACTATCTCGCGGCACTGGCCGGCGGGCACGCCGTACTCCTCGCCAAGGACGACGCCCTGCCGCGCGCGTACGGCGCCCGCGCCGCCACCCCGCCCGCGCTCCACCCCGACCTCCGGCTGCTGCTCAGCACCTCCGGGTCGACCGGCTCCCCCAAGCTGGTCCGGCTCTCGGCGACCAACCTGGAGTCGAACGCGACGGCGATCGCGACGTACCTCGGCCTCACCGCCGACGACGTCGCGATCACCACGCTCCCGCTCGACTACTGCTACGGCCTCTCGGTCCTGCACAGCCACCTGGCCGTCGGCGCCGCGGTCGTCCTCACCGACCTCTCGGTCAGCCGAGCCCGCGCTGTGGGACCTCGCCCGCACCCACCGCGTGACGTCGTTCGCCGGCGTCCCCTACACCTTCGACCTGCTCGACGCGGCCGGCTGGCCCGACCTTCCCACGCTGCGTCTGGTGACGCAGGCCGGCGGCCGCCTCGCGCCGGACAAGGTGCGGACGCTGGCCGCGCAGGGCCGCCGCGAGGGCTTCGAGCTCGTCGTGATGTACGGCCAGACCGAGGCGACCGCCCGGATGGCCTACCTCCCGCCCGACCTCGCCGACACCTACCCCGACGCGATCGGCGTCCCGATCCCCGGCGGCGACCTGCGGATCGACCTGCTCGAGGGGCGCCGGCCGGGCATCGGCGAGCTCGTCTACACCGGCCCCAACGTGATGATGGGCTACGCCCACTCCGTCGCCGACCTGGCCCTCGGCCCCGGCCTCACCGAGCTCCGCACCGGCGACCTGGCCCGCCGCAACGACGCCGGGCTCGTCGAGATCGTCGGCCGCAGCAGCCGCTTCGCCAAGATCTTCGGGCAGCGCATCGACCTCGACCGGGTGGAGGCGCTCCTCGCGCTCGACCATCACGAGGCCGCGTGCGCCGAGACCCCGGGCGGTGAGGGTCTCGTGGTCGCCGCTGCCGTGCCGTCGCCCGTCGACGCCGTCGCCGCGGCGGTGACGGCTGCGACCGGGCTCCCGCCCCACGCGGTCACCGTCGTCCCGGTCGTCGCGGTGCCCCGACGGGCCAACGGCAAGGTCGACCAGCGGGCCGTCGCCGCGCTGGCGCCCACACCCCCCGCCCGAAGCAGTACGCCGCCCGCGGCCGACCCGAGCGGCCACGCCCGACCCGGTGGCGGCGCTGACCCGGCTCTACCGCGACGTGCTCGGTGCCGACCGGGTGACCACCGACGACTCCTTCGTGTCCCTGGGCGGTGACTCGCTGTCCTACGTCGAGCTGTCCCTGCAGCTGGAGGAGCGGCTTCACCGGGTGCCGCCGGACTGGCCCGCCCGCTCGATCGCCGACCTCGCCGGGCTCGCCTCCGACCGCCCCTCCCGGTCGTGTGGGCGCGGGTCGAGACCAGCATCGTGCTGCGCGCGGTCGCGATCGTCCTCATCGTCGGCACCCACACCAACCTGTTCACGGTCCTCGGCGGGGCCCACGCCCTGCTGGCCGTCGCGGGCGCCAACTTCGCGCGCTTCCACCTCTCCGGCGACGACCCCCACGACCGCCTCCGCCGCGTCCTCCGGTCGGCCACCCGGATCGCGGTGCCGGCCGTCGTCTGGATCGGCGCGGTCACGCTGGTGACCGGCGCCTACCCGTGGCGCACCGTCGCTGCTGCTCAACGACGTCCTGGGCTCACCGCGCTGGTCCGAGCCGGCCTGGCACTTCTGGTTCATCGAGGTGGTGCTCCTGCTCGCGGTCGGCGCCGGGCTGCTCACCGCGGTCCCACGGGTCGCCGCGCTCGAACGGCGCCACTGCTTCGGCCTCGCGGCCGGGCTGACCGCCGCCGCGCTGGCTCCTCGCTTCTGGGCGGACGCGGCGACGTACGACGGCGACGTGATCCACTCCTCGGTCTTCGTCGCCTGGCTCTACCTCGGCGGCTGGGCCGCGACCGTCGCCCGTACGACGCCGCAGCGACTCCTGATCAGCGCCCTGCTCCTCGCCGGCACCTACGACTTCACGGGCGACCCGCGACGGGAGGCCGTGATCGCAGTGGGTCTCCTCTGCCTGGTCTGGGTGCGCACCGTGCCGTGGCCGCGGGCCCTGGTGGGCGCGACCGGCACGCTCGCCGGCGCCTCGCTCTTCATCTACCTGACCCACTGGCAGGTCTACCCGGCCTTCGAGGACCGGTGGCCGCTGGTCGGCCTGGTGCTCTCGCTCGCCGTCGGCGTGCTCGCCTGGCGCCTCGTCGACCTGACGGCCCAGCGGTTGCGACTGCTCGAACGCCCCCGCTCCTGCCCGACCCCTCGGCCGGGCGCCCGGCGCCCGGCGCCCGGCGTCGCTGCCTAGTGTCTCCCCGCCCTGACGATCAACGAAGGTTCACCGATGAGCCGATCCTGTCCGCCCGCCGCCGCGCTCCTTCTCCTCCTCGCCCCGGCCCTCGCCGGCTGCGGCGAGGACGAGCCGAAGCTGGTGATCTACAACGCCCAGCACGAGCCGCTGCTGGCGGAGATCGCCCCCGCCTTCACCGAGGAGACCGGGATCGAGGTCGAGCTGCGCAACGGCAAGGACCTCGAGCTGTCCAACCAGCTGATCCAGGAGGGCGACGCCTCGCCCGCGGACGTGTTCCTGACCGAGAACTCGCCGGCGATGTCGCAGGTCGAGGCCGCCGGGCTGTTCGACGAGCTGCCGGCGGACCTGGTGGAGCCGATCCCGGCGCAGTACCGGCCGCGGAGCGGCCTCTGGACCGGGTTCGTGGCCCGGTCGACCGTCCTCGTCTACAACACCGACCTGGTCGAGGAGTCCGACCTTCCCGCGTCGATCCTCGACCTCGCCGACCCCGAGTGGGCCGGTCGGCTCTCGTTCTCGCCGACCGGCGCCGACTTCCAGGCGATCGTCGCGGCCGTCCTCGAGCTCGAGGGCGAGGACGCCACCCGGGCCTGGCTCGAGGGCATCAAGGAGAACGGCACGGTCTACGACGGCAACAACGTCGTGCTGGAGGCCGTCGACTCCGGCGAGTCCGAGGTCGGGATCGTCTACCACTACTACTGGGAGCGGGACCGCGCCGAGAACGGCGACGTCAGCGACAGCAGCGAGCAGTACTACTTCCCCGACCAGGACCCCGGCGCGTTCGTGAGCGTCTCCGGCGCGGGCGTCCTCGAGTCCAGCGACATGAAGGACGAGGCCCGGCAGTTCATCGAGTTCCTGGTGAACGAGGAGGGCCAGCAGATCCTCGCCGACAGCTACGCGCTGGAGTACCCCCTCAACCCCGAGGTCCAGCTCGACGGTGTGGCCAAGCCGTTCGACGAGCTCGAGCCGCCCGAGGTCAACGTCTCCGACCTCGACGCCGAGGCAGGTGGTCGACCCTGATGACCGAGGTCGGCTTCCTCTGAGCGCACCACCGGTCGCACCAGCCCCGGCCACGTCGCGTCCTCGGCGCCGCTGGCCGGGGGCGCTCCGCCACTGCTGCTGCTGGTCGGGCTCGTCGATCGCCGCGCTGACCCTGGTGCCGCTGGGCTACGTCCTCTGGACCACGGCCGAGCTCGGCCCGGCACGAGGCGAGGCGACTTCCTCTGGCGCCCGCGCATCGGCGAGCTGCTGTGGAACACCGTCCGGCTGCTGGTCGCGGGCGTCGCTGGCCAGCGTCGTCGCTCGGCGTCGCCGGGGCGTGGGTCGTCGAGCGGACCGACGTCCCGGGCCGCGGGTGGTGGCACGGCCTGCTGTGCGCGCCGCTCGCCGTGCCGGCGTTCGTCAACGGCTACGGCTGGGTGTCGACCACGCACGCCGTGCAGTCGTTCCCGCGGCGCGGTGATGGTCGTGACGCTGTCCTACTTCCCTCTCGTCTACCTGCCGACCGTCGCCGCGCTGCGGCGCCTCGACCCCGCCGTCGAGGAGGTCGCGACGGCGCTCGGCAAGGGCCCGTGGAGCGTCTTCCTCCGGGTCACCCTGCCGGCGATCAGCCCGGCCGTGCTGGGCGGCGCCCTGCTCGTCGGCCTGCACCTGCTGGCCGAGTACGGCGCCCTCCAGCTCCTCAACTACCCGACGCTCACGACGGCGATCCTGCAGCAGTACGCGACCGTGTTCAACGGCCCCGAGGCCACCCTCCTCGCCCTGGTCCTGGTCACGTTCTGCCTGCTCCTGCTCGGCCTCGAGCTGCTGCTGCGCGGGCGGCGACTGCGGGCCCGGGTCGGCGCGGGCGCCAACCGCGAGTTCACCCGGATCCGCCTCGGCCGGCGTCGGCCGGCGGTCGTCGCCGGGCTCGCGCTCTGGTGGTGTGGGCGCTCGGCGTACCGCTGCTCAGCCTGGTCCGGTGGCTGGTCGCGGGGCACCTCGGCGGCCGTCGACCTGGCCGAGCTGAACGGCGCCGTCGTGGACCACCCTCGGCCTGGCCGTGCTCGGCGGGCTGACTCGCCACCGCCGTCAGCCGTCCCCGTCGTCTGGCTGGCGGTCCGGCACCGCGGGTTGCTGACCACCGCCATCGAGCGCAGCGTCTACACCGCCAGCGCGATGCCCGGGCATCGTCATCGCGCTCGCGCTGGTCACGGTGTCGATCCGGGTCGTGCCGGTCACTCTACCAGACCGTCGGCCGTGCTGCTGATCGGCTACCTCGATCCTGTTCCTGCCCCGCGCGGTCGTCAGCGTGCGCTCGACGTTCGAGCTGGTGCCGCCCGGCCTCGAGGAGGTCGCCCGCAACCTCGGGTGCACCGGCCCCGAGGTCGCCCGTCGGGTCACGCTGCCGCTGGTGCTGCCCGGGCTGGCGGCCGCGACCGCCCTGGTCGCGCTGGCCGTCTCCACCGAGCTGACCGCGACCCTGCTGCTCGCCCCGATCGGCACCGACACCCTCGCCACGCAGTTCTGGTCCGACGCCTCGTCGATCGCGTACGGCGCCGCGGCGCCCTACGCCCTGGCGCTGATCCTGCTGTCCATCCCGTCCACGTGGCTGCTGGGCCGACTGAGCATCAGGAGTCGCTGAGGTGGGCACCGCATGACCGCCGCCCTGGAGATCGACGGGCTCGAGGCGGGCTACGGCCGCACGCCGGTGCTGCGCGGGCTCGACCTCGTCGGTGCCCGGACGGGGTGACCGCGATCCTCGGGCCGTCGGGATGCGGCAAGACCACCCTGCTCCGCGCGGTCGCCGGCTTCGTCACGCCGACCGCCGGCATCGATCACCGTCGCCGGCACCGAGGTGGTCGGCGGGCGGCGTACCGTCCCTGCCCGGCTGCGGGGCCTGGGCTACGTGCCCCAGGAGGGCGCGCTGTTCCCGCACCTCAACGTCGCCGCGCAACCTGGCCTTCGGGCTGCCGCGCGCCGAGCGCCGCCGGAATGCGGACGACCAGATCGCCGAGGCCCTCGAGCTGGTCGAGCTCGACCGCCGACCTCGCCTCGCGCTACCCCCACGAGCTCTCCGGCGGCCAGCAGCAGCGCGTCGCGCTCGCCCGAGCACTCGCGCCGCGCCCCAAGCTGGTGCTCCTCGACGAGCCGTTCTCCTCCCTCGACGCGTCGCTGCGCGAGGACACCGGCCGGGCGGTGGTCCGCGCGCTCCGCGCCGCGGACGCCGCGGCGGTCCTGGTCACCCACGACCAGGGCGAGGCGCTCTCGCTGGCCGACCAGGTGGCGGTGATGATGGACGGCCCGTTCCTCCAGGTCGCGTCGCCGGCGACCGTCTACCTCGCTCCCGCCGACCCCCGGGTCGCCTCCTTCCTCGGCCACGCCTCGCTGCTGCCCGGCGAGGTCGAGGTCTCAGGACGCGGGCGCTGCGCGCTGGGACATGGTCTCGCTCAGCGCGTCCACCGATGCGACGGCGCCGGGCCGGTGCGGCTCGCCGTCCGCTCCGAGCAGATCCAGATCCGACCGGACTCCGGGGGCCGCACGCCCGACCCCGCGCCGGGAACCCCCGGCGAGGTCCTCGACATCAGCTTCTTCGGCCACGACGCCACCATCCGGGTGCGCCTCGACTCCGGCGAGGAGCTCCTCGCCCGCACCCCGGCGGACTCGGTCCCCCGGCCCGGCGACCGGGTGCGGGTGACCGTCATCGGCGACGTCGTCGCCTTCCCGGCCTGACGTTCCCCTGTCGCGGACCGAACGCAGCACGAGAGGCCGGGCCCTGACCCCGCCCGTGGGTGTGGACCTCGGCTGTGCCGACGCATGACGGATGTCATGGCCAGTGGGCGCAAGACCCACGCGAACAGGTGAGGGCATGCACTGCCGGGCGGGCCGATCCGGCGACACGCTGGAGACATGAACGAGAACAGCACGGCGATCCGGGTCCGTGGCCTGCGGCGGACGTACGGCTCCGGCGCGACCGCCTTCGAAGCAGTCCGCGGAGTCGACCTCGACGTCGCCCGCGGCTCGATCACCGCCCTGCTCGGCACGAACGGCGCGGGGAAGACCTCGACGCTCGAGGTGATCGAGGGTCTGGCTGAGGCGTCCGGCGGTGTTGTGCAGGTGCTCGGGCTGGACCCGATCCGGGACCGCGCGGAGGTACGGCGGCGCACCGGCGTACTCCTCCAGCGCAGCGGCTTCTCCGGCGACCTGACCGTCGCTGAGACCCTTCGCATGTGGGCCTCGACCTTGACCACGGCCCGACCGGTCGCGGACGCGCTCGCGATGCTCGACCTGACCGGGAAGGCTTCGACTCCGGTCCGCGCGCTCTCCGGGGGCGAGCAGCGTCGGCTCGACCTCGCCTGCACGCTGATGGGCGACCCGGAGCTGATCCTCCTCGACGAGCCGACAACCGGGCTCGACCCAGAGAGCCGCCGGGAGGTATGGCGCTTGGTCCGCGGCCTGCGCGAGCGCGGGGCCACGATCCTGCTGACCACCCACTACCTCGACGAGGCGGAGGCGCTGGCCGACCACCTCGCGATCATGAACGCCGGCCGAGTGGTTCGCGAGGGCAGCCCCGCCGAGATCGCGGCGGGGCACCCGTCCGCCATCAGCTTCACGCAGCTGGACCGGGGACTCCCTGAGCTGATCGGGGTCACGGTGTCGCACGAGGCGGGCACCACCACCCTGCACACGTCGGACCTGCAACCCACGCTGGCCCTCGTCCTCGACTGGGCCGAGCGGGAGCGGATCAGGCTGCAGCGGCTGTCCGCGAGCACCGCCAGCCTCGAGTCGGTGTTCCTCGCGATCGCCGACAGCAAGCCCGACCACGACAACATCGCTGAAGGGAGCGTCCGATGACCGCCGCCACGCGCCGGGTGACCGGCCTGGCCCGCGCCAACGCCCGGCTGATGGTCCGCAACCGCCTCACCCTGCTGTACGCCGTGGTGATGCCGCTGGCGCCGATGGCTCTGCTGCTGGGTGCGGACCGCGGCGACCTGGATGCCGGGACGGGCTTCGCGAGCCTCTCGCTGATGATGGCGATGCTGTTTCCCGTCTACTACAACCTGCTGTCGATCGTCGTCACCCGGCGCGACGAGCTCGTGCTCAAGCGGCTGCGAACCGGCGAGACCCGGGACGGCGAACAGCTGCTTGCGATGGCGCTCCCGGGCGTGGCCATCACCCTTCTGGTGTCGGTCCTCATGATCGGCGTCGGTCTCGCGCTGGGCCTGCCGTGGCCCGTCAACCCGGTGCTGTTCGGGGTCACCGTTCTCCTCGGCTCGGCGGCTTTCGCCTCGCTGGCGATCTGGACCGCTGCCTGGACCCGCAACGCCGAGGCCGCGCAGCTGACCAGCCTCCCGGTCATCCTGTTCACCATGGTCGGGCAGATGAAGCCGGTGTTTCCCGACGGTTGGCACCTGTACGTCGAGCTCACGCCCGGCGCCGCCCTCGACGAACTGGTGCGGACGACGTGGTTCGGGCGAGGACCCCACGGCGTCGTCGACCTCGCGTCCAGCTGGACCGCCACCGCCACGCCGCTGGTCGCGCTGTTGGTGCTGACCGTTCTCGCCGGCTGGCAGGCCAGGTCCTCGATGCGCTGGGAACCGCGGGTCTGAGTGGCTGGGCCCCAGATGACGAGCCGGGCTAGGGTCCGCAGTCGGGAGGTCGGATGAGCACGTGGCGCAGATGGTTCGAGCGCAGCCAGGTGGAGTGGGTCGAGCTCTACACAGTCCAGTCGCTGTACGTGCTGGCGTGGCTCATGTACCCGCTGCTCGTGCTCGGCGCCGCCAACTCGGCGAGCGACCACCCGGGCCTGTTCGCAGGGTTCGTCCTGGGCACGCTCGTGCTCGGCGCCGCGTGCACGCTGCTGCTCCGCGACGCCATCCGGCTGTACCCGGCGCCGTCGCCACTTCCGCGGAGCCTGGCGACCGTCGTCGTCCTCTGCGTGGTCGCGGAGGTCCTGGCAGCCCTCCTCCCGGAGGATCTTGCTCTCCAGGCCGGCCTGGTGGTCTGGGCGACCCTGGCCTGGTCGGTGGGCGGGCTGCGCGATCGGCGGATCCTGGCAGGGCTGATGGTCGCTCTTGCCGTCGTACCACTTCTGCCGACGCGGTCACCGTTCGCCGCGGTCTTCGGCCTGCTCGCCGGTGCCTTCATCGTCTTCACCGTCCGCGCCTCGCTGTGGTTGCTGGGCGTCGTGACCGAGCTCGACCGTGCGCGGAACGCGCAGTCCGCACTCGTGCTCGCCGAGGAGCGGTTGCGGTTCTCGCGCGACGTGCACGATGTCCTCGGCCGGCGGCTCTCCACGATCGCTGTGCAGGCCGAGCTGGCGTCCACCCTCGCGCGCCGCGGCGATGCGAGTGCGGCAGAGCGGATGCTCGACGTGCGCTCCGCTGCCCACGAGGCGATGCGCGAGGCGCGCGAGCTCGCCCGTGGCTACCGCGCCACCAACCTGGCTCAGGAGCTGGACGGCGCGCGCTCGCTGCTGCGGTCGGCAGGCATCGACTGCCGGATCGACGTCGCGACGCTCCCTCCGGAGTGGGAGGAGGCGGCGGCCTGGGTGGTGCGGGAGACCGTCACCAACGTTCTGCGGCACTCGAGCGCGCGCCAGGTCGTGATCAGGTACGACGGTCGCTCGCTGATCGTGCGCAACGACGGCGTCGCCGCGGGCACCGATCCAGGTGGCGCCGGGCTCTCCGGGCTGCGGGAGCGGCTCGCACCGCTCGGTGCCACACTCGAGGCACGACGTCAGGACTCCGACTTCGAGGTCCTCGTGACGCTGCCGGCAGGGAAAGGCTCCGCATGATCCGCGTGCTCCTCGCCGACGACGAGAACCTGATCCGCGTCGCCCTCGCCCAGATGCTCGACCTCGAGGACGACATCGACGTGGTCGCACAGGCCGCCTCAGGTCACGAAGCCGTCGCTGCTGCCGTGCATGCGCGCCCGGACGTCGCCGTACTCGACCTGCAGATGCCCGGCCTCGACGGCATCACGGTGGCCGAGGAGCTGGGCCGGTCGGTGCCGGGCTGCGGGTGCGTGATCGTGACGAGCCACGGTCGTCCCGGCTATCTGAAACGTGCGCTGGCTTCCGGCGTACGCGGCTTCCTGCCCAAGACGACGTCGGCCGCGACCCTGGCCGAGGTCATCCGCAAGGTCCACGCGGGCGGCAGGCACGTCGACCCCGAGTTGGCGGCGGAGGCGATCGGCGCCGGGGACAGCCCGTTGACGGCGCGGGAGGCCGACGTCCTCGAGCTCGCCGCCGACGGTGCTCCGGTCGACGAGATCGCACGCCGGGCGTCCCTCTCCCCGGGAACGGTGCGCAACTACCTCTCCAGCGCGGTCACGAAGCTCGGCGCCGCCAACCGGCACGACGCGTGCGCGACCGCGCGTCGGATGGGCTGGATCTAGAGATCGTGATCCGACCGGGCGCCGCGGGCGTGCCGGGCCGCCTGGGTCCGGTTCGACACCTGCAGCTTGGTCAGGATGTTGCTGACGTGGTTGCGCGCGGTCACGGGTGAGATGAACAGGCGCTCCGCGATCTGGGCGTTCGTCAGCCCGTCGGCGATCAGTTCGAGGACCTCGTGCTCCCGCTGTGAGAGTGCGGGTCGGATCGGGTCATCGCCGTCGGGTGGTCCGGCGAAGAGCCCCAACATCCGAGCGGCCACGTGCGGGCCGAACACGGCGTTGCCCGAGGCGACGGCCCGCACCGCCGACACGACCTGGGCCGGCGCCACGCCCTTGACCAGGTAGCCCGAGGCGCCGGCGCGCAGGGCCGCGAGCACGCTGGCGTCCTCCTCCGAGAGGGTCAGGACGAGTACACCGGCACCGCTGGCCACCACGGCCGGTGTCGCGGCCAGGCCGTCGAGCACCGGCATGGCCAGGTCCATCACGACCACGTCCGGCCGGGACGCGGCGAGCGCCTCGATCGCCTGCGCGCCGTCGCCGGCCTCGCCGACCACCTCGATGTCGGGCTCGCGTGAGAGCGTGAACCGCAGCCCCTCGCGGAACACCGCGTGGTCGTCGACGAGCAGCACCCGTGTCATGAAGCGGCCTCGCGAGTCCGGTGCATCTGGGCGGCCGGGATCCGCGCCTCCACGACGGTCCCGCCGTCCGAGTCCGGGCCGATCGTCAGGGCGCCGCCGAGCTCCTCGGCGCGCTCGCGCATGGCCATGGTTCCGACGCCGGCGGGTGCGTCCCGGACTCCACGGCCACGGTCGCGCACCCGCAGCACCAGCGTCCCGTCGACGAGGTCCAGGGTGAGCCGGGCTTCGCTCACGCCGGCATGGCGGGCGACGTTGAGCAGGGCCTCCGCGCCGATCCGGTACGCCGCCACCTCGACCGCTGGGGTGAGTGGCGACGCGACCGATGATGCCGCCGTGAGGGTGAGTCCGGCGTCCCGGGCGATCTGCTCGAGCGCGCCGGCCAGGCCGAGCTCGTCCAGGGTTGGTGGGCGCAGCCCCCGGCTCACGCGGCGTACGTCTTCCAGCGCTTGCCGGGCCACAGCCTCGAGCATGCCGAGACGCTCCGTCGCGGTGGCCGGGTCGTCCCGCAGGACGTCGCGCAGCCCGTTGAGCTGCATCGCGAGCCCGGCCAGGGTCGGCCCCAGCTCGTCGTGCAGGTCGCGCCGCAGCCTCGACCTCTCCTCCTCCCGCGCGGTGACCAACGACTGTCGGTTGGTGAGCAGTGCCTCGCTCAGCAGCACGGCGTGCACCGCGCGCCCGCCGTGATCGGCGAGCTCGGCAAGGAGCGCGTGCTCCCGGTCGCCGGGTCGGCGTCCCCGGCCGAACCCGACCTCGATCGTTCCGACCTGGACCTCGCCCGAGACCAGAGGCAGCCGAAACCGCACACCGTCGGAACACTCGCCGTGGGCCCCGCGGTGCCCCTCCACCTCGACCTCCACCCAGGGCACGCGCAATGACGCCGCGGTGGTCCGGGCGAGGCCGGTCACCACGACGTCGAGCGTGGTCGCGGCGCCGATGGTGTCGGCGAGCCTGCGGACGGCCGCGTGGGGACGACGCGTGTCGCCGTACATCGCTAGGTCGAGGAACCCCTGGAGCCGGACGCGCAGCGGCATCAAGCACAGGGCCAGCACGGCGGTGACCAGGCCGAGGCCGAGCGGCGGCAGGTCGGCGCCCTGGGAGCCGAGCACCGCCACCACGGCGACGTAGCCGCCGGCGATCAGGCCGGTGAGCGATGCGTAGACGAACGCGTGGTGGATCACCACATCCACCTCATGGAGCCGCTTGCGCAGCACGGCGGCGGTGAGCGCGGTTGCGAGCAGAGCAGACCCGACGACGTCGAACAGACCAGCCGCAGCGGGCCACAGCGCACGGCCACCGACCACGAGCAGCCCGAACACCGCGGCGGCGGCGAAGACAACGACCAGGCCGCGGCGCTGCTCCGGGTGCCGCAGCCGGACGACGATCGCGGCCACTCCCAGCAGCAGCGGCAGCTGGAGCAGCCAGTCGTCGAGCCCGTCGAGGACGGAGCCCCAGCCCGACGGCAGCACTCCGACCGGGTTCGTCGGGTCGGTCGGCCACGTCGAGTCGGGAGCCGCTGCCGGCCCCGACAACAACGACCAGGCGGCGACCAGTGCGCCCTGCCCGGCCAGCATGACGACTGCCACGGGCCGCCAGCGAGGCGAGGGCAGTCGGCCGTCCGGCAGCAGGAGCAGCGCGCCGAGCGTGCAGGGCACCAACGCCGCCGTCGCCCGGTCGGCGCCCCAGATCGCCCACGCGGCACCGGTCGTGTGGCCACCTTCGACCCATTGGGTGGAGAACGCGGAAACCGCGAAGAGCAGCCCCACCGCCAGCCACAGCCACCCCAGCGGGTTGCGCGGCCGGGCGGACGCGATCAGCGCCCCGGGGACCAGCCAGAACGTCGGCAGCAGCACCAGTTTCCACGGCTGATCGCCAGCGTCCAGCACGGCTGCGGCCGCCACCAGGCCGAGGCCCAGGCACGCCGTCGACCATGCCGCCGCAGCGAGCAGGCGGACCGACGGTGGCTGCGTCATCTGCTCAGTATTCGCTCGAACGCCCGGGGTGTCAGCGACTTGCGCCGAGCCAGATCCGGTGTGGCATCCGGACCAGGTGCATGCCGAGCCAGACCAACGCAACCATCAGCAGCAGGTGCGGCTCGACCGGCCCGGCCGAGGGCAGCGTGAAGTCCCAGATCAAGAACGCCACCAACAGCGCCAGGGGCGGCTTGGGGAAGACGCCCGACCGCCAGGCGGCGACGCTGAGCAGGATGAGCCCGAAGAACGACCCGATCAGGTGCGGGTAGAGCGCGGTCGCCAGCACGCCGGCGTGCTCGAGGAAGCCGTCATTGAGCTCGACCGATGCGTCCAAGCCGATCGCTCGGGGGCCGACGGAGCCGGCTGCATAGCCGAGATCGATCACGTTGGTGAAGCCCCACATCCCCCAGATCGTGAGCAGTGCAGCGGCCGCGGTGATCCGGGGCCGGTGCCAGCGCGTCACCTGCGCGATCGCGAGCAGCCCGAGCGGCAGGAAGAGCATGCTGACGACCAGCGCGGCCTGCTCGCCCTGGTGAAGCACCGGGTGCTCCAGCCCCCAGCGGAACTGGTCACTGAACTCGTCGTGGTCGGGACCAAGCGTCGCGACGAGGTACTGGCCGCCCCCGTTGAGGATGCCCCCGAGGACCAGGCAGAGGCCCAGGGAGGTCCGAATCCGGTTGGAGTAGGGCGGAAGCGCGGCCGGCTGGGTGGGAGAGGAGGTCTCGAGTGTCGTCATGCCCCGAGGATGGGCCCTGGCACCTCGCGCCGTGATGGTGCGGATGCACCATTTGCGCGCACGATCCCGGCCTGCGTCCTCGGCGGTCCGACGATCCGACGCGGCCCACCGGCGTCGGTGTCACGCCCGAGGACTTCGCCAACTCACCGCTGGCCCCTCCCCCTCGCCGGGATGAGAGCAGAGCCGTCCGAATACGCAGACCGCCCCTGGCCCGCGTGTTCGCGGGCCGGGGGCGGTCTTCTCGCTGTGGCAGGTAGAGGATTCGAACCTCTGAAGTCGATGACGGCTGATTTACAGTCAGCTCCCTTTGGCCGCTCGGGCAACCTGCCAGGGCGCTGTCGACCGACCGATGTTGGCCGCTCGACGACGACGCGAAAGAATAGCGCAGCAGATCGCTGCGACCGAAACCCAGACCGACCCCAGCACGGGAGACACCATGGCCGACTCCTCGTTCGACATCGTCAGCAAGATCGACCGCCAGGAGGTCGACAACGCCCTCGGACAGACGGCGCGCGAGGTCGCGACCCGGTTCGACTTCAAGGGCACCGGCGCGACGATCGAGTGGAAGGGCGAGGAGGCCATCGAGATCTCCGCCTCGGCCGACGACCGGGCGAGCGCCGTGCTCGACGTCTTCCAGCAGAAGCTCATCAAGCGCGGCCAGTCGCTGAAGATCCTCGACGCCGGCGAGCCGCGGCAGTCCGGCCAGCAGTCCAAGATCGGCATCGCGCTCAAGGAGGGCATCACCTCCGAGGACGCCAAGAAGATCTCCAAGCTGATCCGCGACGAGGGCCCCAAGGGCGTCAAGGCCCAGATCCAGGGCGACGAGCTGCGCGTCTCCAGCAAGAAGCGCGACGACCTGCAGGCCGTGATCGCCCTCGTGAAGGCGCAGGACTACGACTTCGCGGTGCAGTTCACCAATTACCGCTGATCGAGATCTCGGGGGCGTACGACGCCCGCTAGCTGTCGCCCCACTGCACCGGACCGTTCGCCGGCCCGACGCCGTTCAGCACCTGCTCGCCGGTGCCGTCGGGCGCGAGGGTGACGACCTGACCGGCGGACGGGCGGACCACCACCAGGTCGCCGTCCGGGGTCCAGGTCGGGTAGGACCCGGAGGTGACCTGGCGCTGGCTGCGGCCGTCGGGACCGATGACGTAGACGTTGCCCGCGAAGTCGTCGAAGGCGATGAGCGCGCCGTCCGGTGACCACGACGGGTTCGCGGGGATCGCGTCACCCGTGAGCCCGATGTCGAGCCCGCGGGCACCGCTGCCGTCGGCGCCGACGACCCAGAGCTCCTGCGGCGTGACGTCCCACCGGCGGAACACGATCTGCCGGCCGTCCGGTGACCAGTCGAGCTCGAACGCCTCGGCGTCGCTGACCTGCCGCCGACCGGAGCCGTCGACCCCGATGACGTAGATGCCACCGGTGTTGTTGCTGTAGGCGACCTGGGTGCCGTCGGGCGACAGCGCGGCGGCCTGGACCGACCCGACGGTCACGTCGGTGACCTTCCGCGGATTCTTGCCGGAGGGGCCGGTGACCCACACCTGTGCCGCCCAGTTCTGGTCGTGCGAGAGGTAGCTCACGACCTTCCCGTCGGCGGAGATGTCCGGCGAGTCGCCCGCGCCGATGATCTTCTCCTTCCCGTTGGGCTCGGTCACGACGATCGACGCGATGTTCTCGAACTGGTTGGTGTCGTCGATCCGCTTGTAGACCAGGCGGCCGTCGGCAGTCGCGACGGACCCGTCGCCGACGTACAACGTCACGGTGTCGCCCGCCATCACGGTGCTGCCGGGCGCAGGCTCCGAGTCGAGCACGTTGCCGAGGTCCTCGTGGGCGCTCTCCCGGTCGACCATCCGCACCTCGACGTCGTTGACGCTGAGCTCGGCCTCCAGGTCGGCGGCGTTGCGGCCGATGACGTCGTCGAAAGGCACCGCCGCGGCTGCGCCGGTCGTCCCACCCGACGTCGTGCCGGAGGCGCCCACCTCCGGGTCCTTGCCGCCCGTGGCCCGCACCCCGAACGGATCGAGTACGACGACCGCGGCGACGACTGCGAGCACGGCGGCCACCGCGGCGACGGCCACCGCGACCGCGGCGCGGCGATGGGGAGGAGATCCGGCGACGCGTCGCCCAGGCTCGCCGAGCGTCGACACGCCGGTGCGGTCGGGGTCCCCGGGGCCGATCGTCGGTGCGGCGTGCGGCGGGGTGGTCGGCGGCGGCGGGGCAGCCGCCAACGGCCTCGCCGGAGGAAGCGAGGTCATCGGCGGCGTGGTGGAGGGCGGCGTGGTGGGGGGCGGCGTGGTCGGCAGTGCGGCGGGGAGCGGGACGCTGGCCTGCCCCAGGACCGTCGCTGCCTGGGATGCGCCCGCGGCCCCGCTCGTCCGGGTGAGCACCAGGAGCCGGTCGAGGATCGCCTTCGCCGACGGCCGGCGCCGCGGGTCCTTGTCCATCGCTGCCGCCACGACACTGCGCAGCCCCGGCTCCAGGGCGCCCAGCCGCGGCTCCTCGGTGAGCACCCGGTGCAGGAGGGCCGCGATGCTCGAGGGCTGGCCGAACGGCGGCTGCCCGCCGGCGGCGTACACGACGACCCCACCCCAGGCGAACACGTCGGCCGCTGACGTCGCCTCGTCGCCGCTGATCTGCTCGGGCGCCATGTAGCCGGGCGTGCCGAGCACCTGGCCGGTCAGCGTGTGGGAGGTCGCGTCGACCGCGCGGGCGATGCCGAAGTCGATGACGCGCGCACCGGCCGAGGACAGCAGGACGTTGCTGGGCTTGAGGTCTCGGTGGACGACGCCCGCATCGTGGATCGCGGTCAGCGCGGCGGCCATACCGACCGCGAGCGCGTTGAGGTCGGCTCCGGTGAGCGGACCGTCGTCGGCGACGGCGTCGTACAGGCTCGGCCCGTCGACGTACTCGGTGACGATGAACGGCTCTTCCGCGGTGAGGTCCGCGTCCAGCACCGCCGCCGTGCAGAACCGCGGGACCCGCCGGGCGGCGTCGACCTCGCGGCGGAACCGCGTGACGAACTCACGGTTGCGCGAATGCACGCGGTGGATGACCTTGACCGCGACCGCCATGCCCTCGGGGTCCGTCGCGAGGTAGACGACACCCATCCCGCCCTCACCGAGGCGGCCGCGCAGCGTGTAGGGGCCCAGGCTGGTCGGGTCGCCGTGCCGGAGCGGCTCGTGGTCGCTGCATGGTCAGCTGATCGCCTTCGCTGGCGGTGGGTCATCACAGTGGGTGGGGCGAATCTACCCATCGCCACTGCACCCGACACGCGGTCGCACAAGCGCGGCTCCCGGGGACGTCAGGCAGGTGGCGGGACGACCTCCGCGTCGGCGCCGGGCAGGTCGAGGAACGCGAACTGCGCGGTCTTCGCAGGGAGCTCGACCACCGGGCCCAGCCGGAACCCGACCCGTGCGAGCAGCGCGACCGACGCGGCGTTGCGCACGTCCGGCTCGGCGACGAGCCGCCGCGCACCCGGGAGCCCTGCGACGAAGTCGACGAGCGCCGCCATCAGCTCGTCCGTACGCCCGGCCCGCGCGGGATGGTCGGCGAGGAACAGGTGGACGCCCACGTCGCCGGGCAGCCGGTCGTAGAACTCGCCGATGTCGTCGACGAACGGGTCGTAGGTCTGGAACAGCGCGAGCGGGATGCCGTCGACCTCGGCGAGGTACGCCGCCAGGTGCGGCTGCTCGTCGATGTAGCCGTAGATCCACGCGACCTCGTCGCGGTCCTTGTCGGTCATGCCCCAGTACGCCGCCCGCTCCTGGGAGACCCAGGAGTGGAGCAGGTCGGCGTCCTCGTCGGGCCGCACCGGTCGCAGCACAGGTCGCATCGTCGTCGTCATCGGATCGGGTTCCTCAGGGTCCCGGCGAAGATCAGCGACTCCGCCTGGTCGGTCAGGTCCACCATCTGCAGAGTGTTGCGCAGCTGCAGCCGGTTGAGGCAGCTGTGCCGGAACTCGGGTCGCAGCAGGTCGTAGCGCGCCGCCGCCTCCGCCAGCTCGGGGTGGTCGGTCTCGTGCTCGCGCAGCACGTCACCGACGAGCGTCCAGAACTCCTCGTCGCCCAGCACGCCGTCCTCGGCCAGGATCGCGCCGAGGAACCGGAGGAACCCGTCCAGGACGTCGGTGTGGATCGCGAGCGCCTTGACGTCGTCGGGGAACGAGCCGCGGATCCGCTCCACCTCCGGCGGCAGCGGGTGGTCGCCCATGACCGCGACCTCCTCGCCGATGTCCTTGATGATCATCCGCACCGGCACCTGGTCGCGCAGCACCATGACCAGGTTCTCGCCGTGCGGCATGAACGCCAGGTCGTAGGCGTGCAGGCAGTGGACGAGCGGGCGCAGGTAGGCCCGCAGGTAGGTGCCGACCCAGTCGGCGGCATCCAGCGGCGACGCCTTGACCATCGCGGTCACCAGCGCGTCGCCCGCGGCGTCGCGGTGCAGCAGCGACGCCATCGTCGCCAGCCGCTCGCCGTCCGCCAGGAGCGGCACCGGGCTCTCCCGCCACAGCGCCGCGATCATCTTCCGGTACGGCGAGGGCTCGGCCAGTCGGTGGTAGGCGTCGCCCGTGTAGCCGATCGCCGCGCACTCGCGCAGCACCGTGAAGCCTCGTTCCTGCAGCTCGGGGTCGCCGTGGACGGTGTCCGCGACCCAGTCGTTGATCGCGGGCGTCGCCTCCATGTACGCAGGCGACAGCCCGCGCAGGAACCCCATGTTCTGCACGGCGATCGCCGTCTTCACGTAGTGCCGGTCGGGTCGGCCGGTGTTGAAGAGCGTGCGGATCGACTGCTGCGCGCGGTAGTCGTCCTCGGCCTCGCCGACGAGCACCAGGTTGCGCCGCGCGAGGTCGGGCGCGAACGTGATCGTCAGCTTGTTGGTCCACTGCCACGGGTGCACGGGCAGGTAGCGGTAGTCGGCCGGGTCGAGCCCGTGCCCGGCAAGTGTGCGCTCGAACCGCACCCGGGTGGCCGGGCCGAGCTCCGCGTCGTACAGCTCCTCCTCGGTCGTCCCCGAGCCGAGCGAGAGGTGCGCGAGGTCGCGGCGGGCCGCCACCCACACCGGCCGCAGCGGCCGGCCCGACTCCGGCACGTAGGCGACGTAGTCGTCGATGCCGAAGCCGATCCGCCCGTTGTTGGCGACGAACGCCGGGTGGCCCTCGGTCATCGCCCCCTCGATGTCCTGGAAGTCCGCGTCGATCAGGGCGGCGACCGGTACGTCGGCATGCCGCAGCTTCCACGCGGTCGAGGCGAGCGTCGAGGCCAGCTCCTCGAGGTACGTCGGCAGCAGCTGGTCGGGGATCCCGAGGTCCGGCGCCAGCTCGGCGACGAGCGCCTGCACGTCCGGCGGCGCCACCGCGCCGTCGACGGTCCGCTCGATCGAGTCGGCGTCGACCACCCAGTGCTCGAGCGGGTGCACCCGCGCCGTGAAGGAGTACGACGCCCGCGGCGTCTCCAGGAGCCAGCTGTCCCCGCCGGCGACCCCGTCCGCGGGGACCGGCGTCACCAAGCCGCTCGTGGGCGTACTCCCCGATCGCCTTGGCCACCAGCCGCCGTTGAGCCCGGTCGAGGAGCTCCGGGGTCAGGTGGTCGACGTCTCGGGCGGCGTGTCGAGATGCCGAGCGGAGCTCGCTTCTCGACGAGCGAGCCGCGAAGTCCTCCCGCGTGCAGACCGACAGCATCGCGGTCTTGCCCGGCAGCTCCACCTCGCGGATCTCGCTGAAGCCGAACGCGACGTTCTTGGCCCGGACCCGGTCGTTCCCGGCGTCCGGCTCCACGACGACCCGGCGCACGGCCGGGTCGGCGAAGCAGAAGTCCATCACCGCGCCGAAGACCGCGGTCGTGAAGCCGGGGCGCGGCTCCCCCGTCGGCGGCGCCACGAGCACGTGCATGCCGACGTCGCCGGGCCGCACCTCGGGCAGCCCGGCCAACGGCGAGTGCGCGACGTCGTACCGCTCCACGAGGAAGGCCGGCTCGCCGTCGACTCGGCCGAGGAACGCGTCGTGGTGCGGGTTCGAGGCGATCTGCTGGTACTCCGCCGCCACGTCGGCGACGCTCGCGCCCTGCATCATCCAGAAGACCGACCGCGGGTGGGTGACCCAGCCGTGCAGCAGGCCGAGGTCGCGCTCGACGTCGAGCGGCTCGATGGTGATCCTCATCGCGCGACCACCCGCCGCTGGTTGACGTGCGAGGAACGAGCCTCGAAACCAAGGCGCAGGTGGTCCGGCACCCCGAAGGTCTGCACCGCGATCCGCTTCTCGACCGGGTAGACCTCACGACCGGTCATCGCCGCGATGATCACCGAGTTCCGGTAGGCACCCATCCCGAGGTCGGGCGCGAGCAGCGAGTGCGTGTGCTCCTCGGCGTTCTGCACGAAGATCTCGTCCCCCTCGAGGTCCACGGCGTACGACGCAGCGACGTCGTAGCGCCCCTTGGCGTCCCACCGGATCCGGTCGCGAACGGGGTCGAGGAACCCGGGCACCGACGGGCCGTAGCCCGTCGCGAGCACGAGACCCTCGGTGCGCAGCCCGAACGCCTCCCCCGCCTCCTCGTGGCGCAGGTCGAGGTCGTAGCAGCGGCCGTCCCACCGCGCGCCCTCGACCGCGGTGTGGGTGAGCAGCGTCGTGCGCGGGCCGTCGCCCGAGACCCGCAGCTGGTAGTGGAGGTCGGAGATCGCGTCGATCAGGTCGGCGCTGATCCCCTTGTAGAGGTGCCGCTGCTCGCGGGCGAGCCGGTCGCGCGTCTCGATCGGCAGCGCGCGGTGGTACGCCGCGTACTCCGGCGAGGTCATCTCGAGGGTGAGCTTGGTGTACTCCATCGGGAAGAACCGCGGGCTGCGGGTCAGCCAGGTCAGCGCGTAGCCGTGGTCGGGCGACGCGGCGAGCAGGTCGAGGTAGATCTCCGCCGCGCTCTGCCCGCTGCCGACGACGGTGATCGTGTCCAGCTCCTGCAGCCGCTCGCGCTCGGCGAGGTAGTCGGCCGAGTGGACGGCCGGCCCGCCGGCGTCGCGCACGCTCGGGAGGAAGCGGGGCGTCGTACCCACTCCGACGACGAGGCGGCGGCCGCGGAAGACCTCGCCGGTCCCGGTCGTGACGACGTACGACGACCCCTCGCCGTCGACACGGCGCTCGACCCGCTCGACGCGCCGGCCGAACAGGATCGTGTCGAGCCCGTCGGCCGCCCACTGGCAGTACTGGTTGTACTCGCGGCGCAGCGGATAGAAGCTCTCGCGGATGTAGAACGGGTAGAGGTGGCCGGCCTGCTTGAGGTAGTTGAGGAACGACCACCGCGAGGTGGGGTCGGCCATCGTGACCAGGTCGGCGAGGAACGGCACCTGGAGCGTGGCGTCGTCGAGCAGCATCCCGGGATGCCAGTCGAAGCGGTCGCTCGCCTCGAGGAAGACGCCGTCGAGGTCGTCGATCGCGTCGGTGAGGCAGGCCAGGCCGAGGTTGAACGGTCCCACCCCGATCGCGACGAAGTCGTGCACCTTCGTGGTCCCGCTCATCGCGCACCGCCCGCCGTCGCGGTCGCCGCCGTCGCCGCGAGCTCGAGCTCCCGACCCACGTCCCGGATCTCGGCGACGATGCGGAGCACGTCGGCGACCGTCGTCATCGGGTTGAGCAGGGTGAGCTTGAGGAACTGCCGGCCGTCGACCTTGGTGGCCGCCACCATCGAGGTCCCCCGCTCGTACAGCGCGCCGCGGATCGCCGTGTTGAGCCGGGCGACCTCCTCCTCGTCTCCGGTGCCGTCGGGGCGGTAGCGCAGCACCAGCGTCGAGAGGTATGGCGCCGCCGCGACCTCGATCGCGGGCTCGTCGACGAGAGCGGCGTGGGCGTCGTGCGCGAGGTCGATGACGCGGTCGAAGTAGTCGCCGATCTGGTCGGGGCCCATGATCCGCAGCGTGAGCCACAGCTTGAGCGCGTCGAAGCGGCGCGTGGTCTGGAGGCTCTTGTCGACCTGGTTGGGGTTGGTCGACTCCACCGGGTTGAGGTAGTCGGCGTGCCACGCGACCGGCGCCAGCGTCTGCCGGTCCCGCACGACGAGCGCGCTCGCGGAGACCGGCTGGAACCAGGTCTTGTGGAAGTCGACGGTCACCGAGTCGGCCAGGTCGATGCCGGCCAGCAGGTGCCGGCGCCGGGTCGAGGCGAGCAGACCGCCGCCGTACGCCGCGTCCACGTGGAACCAGACGCCGTACGCCGCGCACAGCGCCCCGATGCCGGGCAGCGGGTCGATCGCGCCGAAGTCGGTCGTGCCCGCGGTCGCCACGACCGCGACCGGCACCAGACCGTCCGCGGCGCAGCCGGCCAGCGCGGCGCCGAGCGCGGAGAGGTCCATCCGGCGGTCCTCGTCGGTCGGGAGCGCGATCACCGCGTGGTCACCGAGCCCCAGCAGGCGTGCGGACTTCTGGACGGAGAAGTGGCCGTCGGCCGAGGTGATGATCCGCATCCGGTCGGCAGGTACGCCGGCCGCCGCCGCGCGGCCGCGGGCGACGACGAGGGCCTGCAGGTTGGACTGCGAGCCGCCGCTGGTGAAGATGCCGTCCGCGGTGTCGGCCGGGAGGCCGAGCCGCTCGGCGGTCCAGGCGACGAGGTGCCGCTCGATGAAGGTGGCGCCGACGCTCTGGTCGAAGGTGTCGAGCGAGCTGTTGACGGCCGCGATGTAGACCTCGGCGAGCAGCGCGGGGATGACGATCGGGCAGTTGAGGTGGGCGGCGTAGCCGGGGTCGTGGAACCAGACGGCGTCCTGCAGCCAGAGCCGGCTCATCTCGTCGAGGGCCGCGGAGGTGTCGCCGAGGGGCCGGTCGAGGTCCACGTCGAGAACCTGCTTGGCGGCCTGCTCCGGGCCGGCGCCGGTGGCCGGGCGGGTCACCTCGACGAGGTGCCCGGCAAGATGCGCGATCCCCTCGTCGAGGGTGGCGACGTACTCGTCGACGTGGTCGGGATGGAACACATGACGCAAGGGGGTAGGTGTAGGCACCGAGCTACCTCTCATCGGGTTAGGTCTACCTAACTAAGGGCAGGCTTACCTTATGGACGGGAGATCCGGCTGTCGACTCGTGTCACACGATGGACGCCCACGCCCCGGGACCGACGGGTCCCGGGGCGTGGGGAGGGCGCAGTGACAGGCGCTGCGGCGCCGTACGTCCTCAGACGGCGACCATCGCCGGCACCGTCGTGGCGCCGACCGCGGGCGTGAGCCACACCCGGCTGCCGAGCTCGAGGTCGAGAGCCAGCGCGTGCGTGCGGGTGAGGACCACCGACACCTCGTCACCGCTGCTGGTCGGCGTCACCTCGTCGCCCGGCTGGGTCCAGCCGCTCGCGCCCGCGGTCGAGCCGCGGTCGGGCTCGACCGTGAGCCGGACCTCGAAGCCCACCCGCAGCATCCGGGTCACGATCCCCGGCAGCCCTCCCGCCTGGGCGGGCGCCGCGGAGACCTCGATGTCGTGCGGCCGCAACCGCACGGGACCCAGCCGGGTGACCTCGCCGAGGAAGCCCATCACGAAGTCGTTGGCGGGCGTGTCGTAGAGCTCGTCCGGCGAGCCGATCTGCTCGACCCGGCCCCCGTTGATCACGACGATCTCGTCGGAGACCTCCATCGCCTCCTCCTGGTCGTGCGTGACGAACACTGTGGTCACGTGCACCTCGTCGTGCAGCCGTCGCAACCAGTCCCGCAGCTCCTTGCGGACCTTGGCGTCCAGCGCGCCGAACGGCTCGTCGAGCAGCAGCACGGTCGGCTCGACCGCGAGGGCGCGGGCGAGAGCCATCCGCTGGCGCTGGCCGCCGGACAGCTGCGCGGGCAGCCGGTTGGCGAACTGCGAGAGGTGGACCAGCTCGAGCAGCTCACCGACCCGCCGCTTCACCTCCGCCTTCGGCGTCTTCCTGATCTCGAGGCCGAACGCGACGTTCTTCGCGACCGTCATGTGCTTGAAGACCGCGTAGTGCTGGAAGACGAAGCCGACGTTGCGCTTCTGCGGTGGCAGCCGCGTGGCGTTGACGCCCTCGATGGACACCGTCCCGCTGTCGGCAGTGTCGAGTCCGGCGATGATCCGCAAAAGCGTCGACTTGCCGCCGCCGGACGGACCGAGCAGTGCCGTGAGCTGCCCGGTCGGCAGCGACACCGACACGTCGTCGAGGGCGTAGAAGTCGCCGTACTTCTTGGTGACTCCGGAGACTTCGATGGACATCAGTGACCTTCTTTCGGTCGGAGGAGGGAGACGACGACGATGCAGAGGACGCTGACGAACGCGAGCACGAAGGAGACGGCGTACGCCGACGACTGCTCGAAGCTCTGGTACTTCTCCTCCACGACGAGCGTCGCGGTCTGGGTCTGGTTGAGGACGTTGCCCGAGACGACCTTGACGGCGCCGAACTCGCCGAGGCTGCGGGCGAGGCTGAGCACGACGCCGTAGACGACGGCCCACTTGATGCTGGGGAGGGTGATCCGCCAGAACGTCTGGCGGCCGTTGGCGCCGAGGCTGCGGGCGGCCTGCTCCTGGTCGTCGCCGACCTCCTGGAGCACCGGCACCACCTCGCGGATCACCAGCGGGAGCGCGACGAAGCAGGTCGCCATGATCATGCCGGTGCCGCTGAAGATGATCTTGATGCCCCACTCCTCCAGGGTCTGGCCGAACCAGCCGGTGCGGCCGTTGTAGACCAGCAGGAGGGACAGGCCGACGACCACCGGGGACACCGACATCGGCAGGTCGATCAGGGCCGACAGGACGCGCTTGCCCGGGAACTCGTGCCGCACCAGGAAGATCGAGATCGTCACGCCGAAGACCAGGTTGATGATCACGGCCTGGACGGCGACCTGGAGGGTGAGGGACAGCGCCTGGACGACCTGCGGGTCGGCGAGGATGTCGGCGAAGGTGCCCAGGCCGTCGGCGAACGCCTCCTGGACCACGGTGGCCACCGGCCACGCGACCAGGAGGAAGACGTAGCCGATCACGACGACGCGAAGACCCCAACGGACGGGAGCGGAGAACTCAACCACGGCGCGACACCCGCCTCTGCAGGACGTCGAGCACGACGATGACGACCAGCGCGACGACGAGCATCAGGCTCGCCACGGCGGCTGCGGACGCCGTACTCCCGTTCTCGATGTGGGAGAGCACCCGCACGGACACGACCTCGGTCTCGAACGGGCGGTTGCCGCTGAGCAGCACCAGCGAGCCGTACTCCGCGATCGCCCGGGCGAAGCTCAGCGCGGCACCGGCCGTGATCGCCGGCACCAGACTCGGCAGGATCACCCGCCGCACGATCGTGGCGCGCTTCGCCCCGAGCGACGCGGCCGCCTCCTCGACGTCGGCCTCGAGCTCGCCGAGGACCGGCTGCACCGTGCGGACGACGAAGGGCAGGGTCACGAACGCGAGGGCGAGGAAGACGGCCTTCTCCGTGTAGGCCCAGTCCAGGCCCAGCGGGCTGCCCGAGCCGTAGAGACCGAGCAGCACCAGGCCGGCGACGATCGTCGGCAGGGCGAACGGGATGTCGATGACGACGTCGAGGATCCGCTTCCCCCAGAACCGGTCGCGGACCAGGACCCAGGCGATGAGCGTGCCCATGACGACGTTGAGCACCGTCACGAGCAGGGACTGGCCGACGGTGAGCCGGACGGCAGCCATGGTCTGCGGGTTGGTGATCGTCGCGACGTAGCCCGACCACCCCCGCTCACTCGCGGTGATGACGACGGCGGAGAGCGGGATCAGGACCAGCAGGCTGAACCAGGTGATCGCGATCCCGAGGCCGAGCGTCGATCCCGCGGTCAGGGTGGTGCCCGAGCCCGCCCGACGCCGGGGCGTCGGGCGGGCAGGGGCGGTGATGGGTGCGGCAGTCACCTGGTCACTCCTGGGCGTCGGACCCGGAGTCCTCGATCAGCTGCGGGATGATGCCGAGGGGCTCACCGTCCTCGCCGTCGGCGAAGAACGTCTCCGCGGCCTCGGCCCAGCCGCCGAAGTCACCGTCGATGGTGAACAGCTGCTCGGGGGTCGGGAACGGGTCGGCCGGGTCGTTGGCCCCCTCGACCTCGGGGATCTCCACCCCGTCGACACCGGCGACCGGACGGAACCCGAAGCCGGCATAGGTGGCCTGCGCGTCAGGGGACAGGACGTAGTCCAGGTAGTCCTGGGCCTTCTCGTCCGCGTCCTCGGTGACCGCGATCGGGTTCTCGATCAGCAGCGTGTCCGGCGGCACGATGTAGTCGATCTTCTCGCCGTTCTGCTTGGCGAGGATCGCCTCGTTCTCATAGGAGAGCAGCACGTCCTGGTCGCCCTCGACGAACGCCGAGGTCGCCTCGCGCGCGCTGGCCGGCAGCACCGGCGTGTTGGCGAGCAGGTCGGTGACGAACTTGGTCGCCTCCGCCTCGGTGCCGCCGTTGCCGACGATGTGCGCCCACGCGGCGAGGATGTTCCAACGGGCCGAGCCGGACGAGCCCGGGTTGGGCGTCACCACCTCGACGCCCTTCTCGACCAGGTCGTCCCACGTCTTGATGCCCTCGGGGTTGCCCTCGCGCACCACGAACACCACGACGGACGACGTACCGATGCCGTTGGTCGGGGTGTCCTTCCAGTCCTCGGCCACCAGGTCCTCGTCGACCAGACGGGTCACGTCGGTCTCCAGGGAGAAGTGGACGAGGTCGGCCTCCGCGCCGGCCACGACGGCGCGGCTCTGGTCACCCGAGGGGCCGTACGACGGCGCGAACTCCACGTCCTTGCCGGCATCGGTTCCCTGGAAGTCCTCGAAGACCGGCTCGTTGGCGGTCTCCATGACGGAGAACGCGACGACGGAGAGGGAGTCCGGTGAGTCCGACCCGCCGGCAGAGGTGCAGCCGGTCGCCACGAGCCCTGTGAGCACCCACACGAGACCAACGGCCGAAGCCTTGATCGTCTTGTTCATCTGGCTCTACTTCCTGTTCGGGGCGGACCCGAGTCGCGCCTTCAGCTTGCTTGCCAAGTAGATTACTAGACTTAAGTAACCCAGGTGTGCAAGTCCGGAAAGCGGATGCCGGGCGTGTTGCAGGCGTGAGAGTGGTCACGCCACGCCTGGCCCAAAGGCGGAGACCGCAACATTTCGCTCGGGACGCGCGACTATCGTGGGAGCGGCGTGCCACGCACCCGGAGCGTCGCCTCCCGACCCGGGACGGCGCTACACGTTCTAGAGGAGCCAGGGCGCGCAGCCGGAGATCCCGGCGCGACGTACAGCCTTAAGGAATGGACCGAGAAGTGAGTCAGACCAAAGAGGTCAAGCAGCTCGACCGCGTGATCATCCGGTTCGCCGGAGACTCGGGCGACGGCATGCAGCTGACGGGCGACCGGTTCACCCAGGAGTCTGCGGTCTTCGGCAACGACCTGGTGACGCTGCCCAACTTCCCCGCCGAGATCCGGGCGCCCCAGGGCACCATCCCCGGCGTCTCGTCGTTCCAGATCCACTTCGCCGACCACGACATCCTGACCGCGGGCGACCGGCCCGACGTCCTCGTCGCGATGAACCCCGCCGCGCTCAAGGCCAACGTCGGCGACCTGCCGAAGGGCGCGACGGTCATCGTCGACACCCACGACTTCAGCAAGCGCAACCTCGACAAGGCCGGATACTCCACCAACCCGCTGGACGACATCGGTGACGCCGGGAGCGAGCTCGGCGAGTTCCAGGTGCACCCCGTCGACCTCACCGGCATGACCGTCGAGGCCGTCAAGGAGTTCGGCCTCTCCCGCAAGGACGCGGGCCGGGCGAAGAACATGTTCGCCCTCGGCCTGCTGTCGTGGATGTACGGCCGGCCGACCGACCCGACCACCGCCTTCCTGGAGAAGAAGTTCGCCAAGGCGCCCGCGATCCGCGACGCCAACGTCGCCGCGTTCCGGGCCGGCTGGAACTTCGGCGAGACCACCGAGGCGTTCGTCGTCCAGTACGAGGTCAAGCCGGCGGCCATGCCGGCGGGCACCTACCGCAACATCACCGGCAACCTCGCCCTGGCCTACGGCCTCGTGGCCGCGAGCGTCCGCTCGGGTCTGCCGATCCTGCTCGGGACGTACCCCATCACGCCCGCGTCCGACATCCTCCACGAGCTGAGCAAGCACAAGTCCTTCGGAATCACCACCTTCCAGGCCGAGGACGAGATCTCCGGCGTCGGCGCCGCCATCGGCGCGTCCTTCGCCGGCGCGCTCGGCGTGACCACCACCTCTGGGCCGGGGGTCGCGCTGAAGTCCGAGGCGATCGGCCTCGCGGTGATGACCGAGCTCCCTCTCCTCGTCATCGACGTCCAGCGCGGCGGCCCGTCGACCGGCCTGCCGACCAAGACCGAGCAGGCCGACCTGCTGCAGGCGATGTACGGCCGCAACGGCGAGGCACCGGTGCCGATCGTCGCGCCGCAGTCGCCGGGCGACTGCTTCGAGGCGGCCGTCGAGGCCGTCCGGATCGCCATCACCTACCGCACGCCGGTCATGCTGCTGTCCGACGGCTACCTCGCCAACGGCTCCGAGCCGTGGCAGGTCCCCTCGGTCGCCGACCTGCCGATGATCGACCCGGGATTCGCGACCGGGCCGAACCACGTGAGCGCGAAGGCCGCGGCCGAGGGGGACGGCGCTCCGGACGAGTTCTGGCCCTACGTCCGCGACGAGGAGACCCTCGCCCGCCCGTGGGCGATCCCCGGCACCCCGGGCCTCGAGCACCGCATCGGTGGGCTGGAGAAGGCCGACGGTCACGGCAACATCTCCTACGACCCGGCCAACCACGAGTTCATGGTCCGCACCCGCCAGGCCAAGGTGCAGCGGATCGCGGAGTCACTCCCCCCGCTGGAGGTCGACGACCCGTCGGGAGCGGCGAAGGTGCTCGCGATCGGCTGGGGTTCGACGTACGGCCCGATCGGCGCGGCGTGCCGCCGCGTTCGGCGCGCCGGCTACCACGTCGCCCAGGTCCACCTGCGCCACCTCAACCCGTTCCCCCAGGACCTCGGCGACATCCTCCGCGGCTACGACAAGGTGCTCGTGCCCGAGATGAACCTCGGCCAATTGTCGCGCCTCCTACGGGCCGAATTCTTGGTCGACGCCATCGGCTACAACCACGTCCGCGGCCTGCCGCTCAAGGCGGCCGAGCTCGCCGAGGCCATCGGCCAGCTCGTCGGCGAGGCCGAGGGACGCCCCGTCGACCTCGGCGAGCACGGACTCAACCCCCCGGCCGACCACGAGGAGGCTCCCCTGTGACTGCCACCGAACTTCCCCTCCCCTCCTTCCGCTCCGGCACGGACTCGGTGCCGACGACCGACGAGAAGCAGACCGGCAAGGACTTCACCAGCGACCAGGAGGTCCGCTGGTGCCCCGGTTGCGGTGACTACGCCGTCCTCAAGGCCGTGCAGTCGTTCCTGCCCGACCTCGGCCTGCGCCGCGAGAACATCGTCTTCATCTCCGGCATCGGCTGCTCGTCGCGGTTCCCCTACTACCTCGACACCTACGGCATGCACTCGATCCACGGCCGGGCGCCGACGATCGCGACCGGTATCGCCACCGCTCGCGAGGACCTCTCGGTCTGGGTGGTCACCGGCGACGGCGACGCGCTGTCGATCGGCGGCAACCACCTCATCCACGTTCTGCGCCGCAACGTCAACATGACGATCCTGCTGTTCAACAACCGGATCTACGGCCTCACCAAGGGCCAGTACTCCCCCACCAGCGAGATCGGCAAGGTCACCAAGTCGACCCCCGCCGGATCGGTGGACCACCCGTTCAACCCGGTCTCGCTGGCGCTCGGCGCCGAGGGCACCTTCGTGGCCCGCACCATCGACTCCGACCGCAAGCACCTCACCTCGGTGCTCGCCGCGGCCGCCGCCCACCGCGGCACGTCGTTCGTGGAGATCTACCAGAACTGCCCGATCTTCAACGACCACGCCTTCGACGCGATCAAGGATCGCGACACCAAGGAGCACGCGATCATCCCGCTGGTCCACGGCGAGCCGATCACGTTCGGTGTCCGGGACGAGGAGACCGGGCTCGGCGACAAGGGCCTCGTGCGCAGCGCCGGCGGCGGGGTCGAGGTGGTCGACGTCGCCGAGGTCGGCCTCGACGCCATCCTCGTGCACGACGCCCACAACCCCGATCCGTCGACCGCGTTCGCCATCTCGCGGCTCACCGACGCGGGCTACCTCAACCGGTCGCCGATCGGCATCTTCCGGCAGGTCGAGCGGTCGACGTACGACGACCTCGCGCGCGCCCAGGTGGCGGAGGCGGAGGCCGCCGTCACGGGCGCGCCGGAGGAGCGGCTCGCCGCTCTCATCAGCGCCGGCGACACCTGGACGATCGACTGACGAATTCGATTGGTGTCATGAGCGTCCGGGCCGTACGCTCCTGACGTGCTGGACTCGCGGCGTGGCCTGATCTTCGGCGTCGCGGCGTACGGCATCTGGGGCGCCTTCCCGCTCTACTTCCCGCTGCTCGAGCCGAGCGGACCCGTGGAGATCCTGGCCCACCGGATCGTGTGGTCGGCGGTGACCATGGCTCTGCTCGTCGTCCTCACGCGGCGTACGACGGCGCTCCGCGCACTGCTGGCCGACCGCCGCACGCGGTGGCTGATGGTCGTCGCGGCGGCGACCATCACGGCCAACTGGGGCACCTACATCTACGGCGTCACCTCGGGTCGGGTGGTCGAGACGTCGCTCGGCTACTTCATCAACCCGCTGGTGACCGTGCTGATGGGCGTCTTCGTGCTCGGCGAGCGGCTGCGGCGGGTGCAGTGGACGGCGCTGGCGATCGGGTTCGCCGCGGTCGTCGTACTCACCTGGGACTACGGGCGGCTGCCGTTCATCGCGCTGGTCCTGGCCTTCTCGTTCGGCACCTACGGGTTGGCCAAGAAGTCCGCCCGGGCGGGCGCGATCGAGACGTTGACGGTGGAGACGCTCCTGGTCGCGCCGTTAGCCCTCGGCTACCTGGTGTGGCTCGGGCTCGCCGGGCAGGCGCAGTTCACGTCGGAGGGAGCGGGCCACGTCCTGCTCCTGATGTCGACGGGCCTGGTGACCGCCGTACCCCTGCTGTGCTTCGGCGCGGCCGCGACCCGGGTGTCGATGACGTCCCTCGGCCTGCTGCAGTACCTCGCGCCGATCCTGCAGTTCGGCCTCGGCATCACCGTGCTCGGCGAGCACATGCCTGCCGAGCGGTGGATCGGCTTCGGCCTGGTGTGGCTCGCGCTCGCCGTGTTCACCTACGACGCGATCCACGACCGCCGCCGCCACCAGCTCGCCCTCGCCGCGGAGTGCTCCACCGCAGCCTGACCGTCCGGCTTGTCGAGTCGGCGCGTTTCTACACGCGCCGACTCGACCGTCTGGGCGTGCAGAGACGAGCCGACTCGACGATCAGGCGGAGCGGACGGCGACCACGTCGGCGAAGGTCTCGAGGGCGGAGCGGACCGAGCCCGCGGGCAGGACGGTGAGGAGGCGCTTGGCCTCGGCGGCGCGGGCGACGACGTAGGCGCGGGCCTCTTCCATCGCCGGGTGCTTGCGGAGCAGGTCGAGAGCCTCGGCGTGGAGGTCGGGGTCGGTGAGGTCCGTGGCGGCGGGGTCGAGCAGCGTGAGCAGCCGGGCGTCGGCGGGATCGGTCGACGCACGCGCCATCAGGACCGGGAGGGTCGGCACGCCCTCGCGCAGGTCGGTGCCGGGGGTCTTGCCGGACTCGGCCGACTCCGAGGCGACGTCGAGGATGTCGTCGGAGAGCTGGAAGGCGGTGCCGACGAGCTCGCCGTACTCCGTGAGCGCGGAGACCACCTCGGGCGTCGCACCGCCGAACATCGCGCCGTAGCGCGCGGACGTCGCGATGAGCGAGCCCGTCTTGCCGGCGACGACGTCGAGGTAGTGGCGGAGAGGGTCGTCGCCGGGTCCGGGCTCGACGGTCTCGAGGATCTGGCCCTCGACGAGGCGGGTGAAGGTCTCGGCCTGGATCCGGACCGCCTCCGGTCCGAGCTGGGAGGTGAGCTCGGAGGACTTCGCGAACAGGAAGTCGCCGGTGAGGATCGCTACCAGGTTGTCGTAGCGCGAGTTCGCAGAGTCGGCGCCGCGACGCAGCGCGGCCTCGTCCATGACGTCGTCGTGGTAGAGCGAGCCGACGTGGGTGATCTCCACGATGCAGGCCGCGGTGAGTACCTCGTCGGCCTCGGGACGACTGCCGGCCTCGGCCGCGAGGAGCACCAGCAACGGACGGAACCGCTTGCCGCCGGCCGACAGCAGGTGCCGCGCGGCCTCGGTGACGTACGGCGCCCGGCTGGACGCGTGCTCGAACAGGGCTGACTCGACGGCGGTCAGCCGCGTGCGCAGGCGCTCGGCCAGTACCTCGTCGTCGACGGCCAGCGCCAGGTCGGCGCTGCCCCGCGGTTCGGTCGGAGTGGAGCTCACCTGACGAAGTCTCCCGCACCCACCACCAGATCGAGCACCGGGCCCGGGAGGATGCCCAGCACGAGTGTGGCGGCGAGGCAGATCGCGACCGTGCCGACGGTGAGCAGCGACGCGTCGGTGACCGCCGCGCCCTCACCGGGCTCGGGCTCGCTGAAGAACATCAGCCGGATGTGACGGACGTAGAAGAAGACCGCGACGACGCTCGAGGCGATGGCCACCAGCACCACCGGCCACGCACCCGCCGACATCGCCGAGGTGAAGACCGCCCACTTGCCGATGAACCCGGCCGTGAGCGGGATCCCGGCCATCGACAGCAGGAAGAACGCGAACGCCCCGGCGACCAGCGGCGAGCGGCGCCCCAGGCCCGCCCACGCACCGAACCCGGTGGCCTCACCACTGGCGTCGCGGACCATCGTGACCAGCGCGAACGCGCCGATCATCGCGAAGCCGTACGTCGTGAGGTAGAACAGCACGCCCTCGAGCGAGGTGTACTGCCCCTCGGCGAGCTCACCCACGGTCTGCGCGCCGAGCACGCCGGTGAGGAGGAAGCCGGTGTGCGCGATCGAGGAGTAGGCCAGCAGCCGCTTGACGTCGGTCTGCACGATGGCGAGTACGGCGCCCAGCACCATGCTCGCGATCGCGACCACCCAGAGCATCGGCTGCCAGCTCCAGCGCTCGCCCTCGAACGCGACGTAGAAGAGGCGCAGCAGGGCACCGAACGCCGCGATCTTCGTGCCGGCCGCCATGAACGCGGTGACCGCGGTCGGGGCGCCCTGGTAGACGTCGGGCGTCCACGCCTGGAACGGCGCGGCGCCGACCTTGAAGAGCAGCCCGACGGCGAGCAGGGCGATGCCGGCGAGCAGGAGCACACGGTCGCCCGTGCCGAGCCGGATGGCGTCGTTGATGCCGCTGAACGACATGGTCCCGGCGTACCCGTAGACCAGTGCGGCGCCGTACAGGAAGAACGCGGAGGAGAACGCGCCGAGCAGGAAGTACTTCAGGGCCGCCTCCTGGCTGAGCAGGCGGCGGCGGCGGGCGAGGCCGCACAGCAGGTAGAGCGGCAGCGAGAGCACCTCGAGCGCGACGAACATGGTCAGCAGGTCGCCCGACGCGGGGAAGAGCAGCATGCCGCCGACGGCGAACAGCAGCAGGGGGTAGACCTCGGTGTGCTCGAGGCCCTCGGTCGAGGCCTGTCGCTCCGCCTCCGAGCCGGGCAGGGCAGCGGCCTGGCCGGAGAACGCGGACACGCCTCCCTCGAGCCGGCGCTCGGCGAAGAGCAGGGTGCCGCCGATGGCGAAGAGCAGGATCAGGCCCCAGAGGTAGATCGTCGGGCCGTCGACCACGACGCTGCCCTCGGCACCCACCAGGCCGCGGGCCGTCTGGCCGCCGGCGCCGGTGTGCTCCTCGAGGTCGGAGGCGATCCACACGGACGCGGCCAACGCGGCGCCGAGCGTGGCCAGGGTGAGCAGGACCTGCGGGAGGTGGCGCTTCCCCCGCGGCAGGAACGCCTCGAGGAGGATCCCGGCGCAGGCGCCGCCGAGGACGACGAGCAGCGGCAGCAGCTCGGCGTACTCGATGGTCGGCTTGGCGAAATCGGGCATCAGTGGCTCCCCTCCCCGGTCGTGGCGTGGCCCACTTCGTCGGTCACGTCTGGCACTCCGTCACCCGTCACGTGGCTCATCAGGTCGGCGACCATCGGGTTGCTGACGTCGAGGAGCGGCGCGGGGTAGAACCCGAAGAGCACCAGGGCCACCATCAGCGGCGCGACGGCGCCGATCTCGCGGATCCCGAGGTCCGGGGTGTTCGCGACGTCGGGGTCGGTCGGTCCGGTCATCGTGCGTTGGTACATCCACAGGACGTAGATCGCGGCGAGGACGATGCTGGTCACCGCGATCGCGCCGACGTACCAGGCGTGCTCGAAGGCCGCGACCAGCACCAGGAACTCCGACACGAACGGGCTGAGGCCCGGCAGGCCGAGGGTGGCGAGGCCGGCGACCAGGAAGAGTCCGGCGAGGACCGGTGCCGCCTTCTCGACGCCACCCATCCGGCTGATCAGGGACGTGCCGCGGCGGTGGATGACGTAGCCCGCGATCAGGAACAGCGCGGCGGTGCCCAGACCGTGGTTGACCATGTAGAGGATCGCGCCGGACGCGCCCTGGCTGGTCAGCGCGAAGACGCCGATGGTGATCAGGCCGAAGTGGCTCAGCGAGGTCAGGCCGATCAGGCGGAGGATGTCGTCCTGCCCGATGGCGACGAGGGCGCCGTACACGACGGAGATCAGGGCCAGCGTCACGACGAGCGGGGTCGCCCACTCCGATGCCTCCGGGAAGATGCCGAGGCAGAACCGCAGCATGCCGAAGGTGCCGATCTTGTCGAGCACGCAGACCAGCAGCACCGAGGTGCCGGGCGTGGCCTTCTCGGTGGTGTCGGCCAGCCAGGTGTGCAGCGGGAACAGCGGCGCCTTGATCGCGAACGCGATGAAGAAGCCGGCGAACAGCCAGCGGCCGGCGGTGGTGCTGATGTCGAGCGCCATCAGGTCGTCGAGGAGGTACGACGCCTCGCCCGCCTCCGAGGCGACGACGTAGAGCCCGATCACGGACGCCAGCAGGACGAGCCCGCCACCCAGCTGGAACATCAGGAACTTCAGCGCCGCCGCACCCCGGCCCTCGCGGCCGAACCCGCCGACCAGGAAGTACGCCGGGATCAGCGTGGCCTCGAACACGACGTAGAAGAGGAACACGTCGGTCGCGCAGAACACCGCGAGCGAGAGCCCCTCCAGGGCGAGCGTCCAGGCGACGAACGCGCGGGCGCCACCGCCGTCGGCCGAGTCCGCGGCCAGCCACTCGGCGACCAGCACGATCGGCACGAGCAGCACGGTCAGCAGCACCATCAGCAGGCCGAGGCCGTCGAGCCCGAGCGCGTAGTGGACGCCGAACGCCTCGATCCACTCGTGCGTCTCCCGGAGCTGCATGCCGCCGTCTGCGTCGTAGCCAGCCGCGGCGACCCCGCCGACGACGAGGGTCGCGAGCGCGATGCCGAGGCCGGCGACCTTGGCCGACGCGGCGGGGAGCACGGCGACGACGACCGCGCCGGCGACCGGGAGCCAGATCAGCAGTGAGAGCACAGGGAAGTCACCCATCAGAGGTTCACCGCCACCAGGGTCAGCACGAGCAGCAGGGCGCCGCCGAGCACGGAGAGGGCGTAGGAGCGCACGTAGCCGGTCTGCAGCCTGCGCAGCCCCTGCCCGATCCCGGCGATCACGGTGCTGCCGCCGGTGAACGCACCGTCGACGACCGCCCGGTCGGAGGCGACCAGCGCGGCGGTGGTGGCCTTGCCGGGGTTGGTGACCAGCGTGTCGTTGATCGCGTCGCCGTAGAGGTCGGCGCGGGCCGCCTTGGTGGCGAAGGAGACGTCGGTCGGGGCGTCGCGCGGGACCTCCCGCGACCCGACCAGGAACCAGGCGGTGGCGACGCCGATCGCGACCACCACCACGGCGATCAGGCTGATCACGATCGCCGGCAGCGGCGGCGCCTCGTGCTCCACGTGACCCACGACCGGAGCGAGGAAGTCGCTGATCCAGCCGCCGAACAGCATCAGGCCGCCGAGCACCGAGAGCGCCGCCAGCACGATCAGGGGGAACGTCATCACGGCGGGCGACTCGTGCGGGTGCACCCCGTCGGCCCAGCGCTTCTTGGTGAAGAAGGTCATCAGCATCAGCCGGGTCATGTAGAACCCGGTGATGCCGGCGCCGAGGAGGGCGCACAGGCCGACGACGAGGTTCTCGGTGAGCGCGACCTCGATGATCTTGTCCTTGGACCAGAAGCCCGCGAACGGCGGGATCCCGATGATCGCGAGGTAGCCCATCGCGAAGGTCAGGAACGTCATCGGCAGCATCTTCTGCAGCGCGCCGTAGTGGCGCATGTCGACGTCGTCGTCCATCGCGTGCATGACCGAGCCGGCCCCGAGGAACATGTTGGCCTTGAAGAAGCCGTGGGTCAGCAGGTGGAAGATCGCGAACGCGTAGCCCGCCACACCGAGCCCGGCGCCCAGCATCATGTAGCCGATCTGGCTCATCGTCGACCCGGCCAGCGCCTTCTTGATGTCGTCCTTGGCGCAACCGATGATCGCGCCCCACAGGAGCGTGACCGTCGCGACGATCACGACCGCGGTCTGGGCGGTCGGCGCGAGCTCGAAGATGAAGTTGGAGCGGGTGATGAGGTAGACGCCGGCGGTCACCATGGTGGCGGCGTGGATGAGCGCCGAGACGGGGGTCGGGCCCTCCATCGCGTCGAGCAGCCAGGCCTGGAGCGGGACCTGGGCCGACTTGCCGCAGGCGCCGATGAGCAGGAGGACGCCGATCCAGTTGAGCGTCGTCGCGGACGCGTCGTGCGACGTCGCGCTGATCACGGTGAAGCTGGTCGAACCGAACGTGACGATGATCAAGAAGATGCCCAGCGACATCCCCAGGTCACCGACGCGGTTGATGACGAAAGCCTTCTTCGCGGCCGCGGCGGCCGACGGCTTGTGCTGCCAGAACCCGATGAGGAGGTACGACGCGAGGCCGACGCCCTCCCAGCCGAGGAACAGCACGACGTAGTTCTCCGCCAGGACCAGCATCAGCATCGCGGCGACGAACAGGTTGAGGTAGCCGAAGAACCGGCGGCGCCGGGGGTCGTGCGCCATGTAGCCGATCGAGTAGATGTGGATCAGCGAGCCGACGCCGGTGATCAGCAGCAGGAACAGCGCCGAGAGCGGGTCGTAGAGCAGATCCATCCCGATGTCGAGGTTGCCGACCTGGATCCAGTCGTAGAGGTGCTGCGCGACCTGCCGGTCCTCCTCCTCGCGGCCGAGCAGGCCGAAGAAGCACACCAGGCTGATCACGAAGGAGCCGATCGGCAGCAGGGTGCCGAGCAGGTGGCCCCACGCGTCGGTGAACCTGCCCCCGAGGAGCAGCACCGCCGCCCCGAAGAGCGGCAGCGCGATGATCAGCCAGAGCAGCGAGAAGGCGCCGTCGGCGGCCGACGGGTCGACGACCGGGACGTGCGTCTCGGTCTGGGCGGCAGCAGCGGTGAGAGTGCTGAGCAGTGCGGACATCCGGATCCCCTCAGAACTTCAACAGGCTCGCGTCGTCGACCGAGGCCGAGCGACGGGTCCGGAAGATGGTCATGATGATGGCGAGCCCGATGACGACCTCGGCCGCGGCGACCACCATCACGAAGAAGGCGGCGACCTGGCCGTCGAGGTTGCCGTGCTGCTGGGCGAAGGCGACGAACGCGAGGTTGCAGGCGTTGAGCATCAGCTCGACGCACATGAAAACGACGATCGCGTTGCGCCGGGTGAGCACGCCGACGGCGCCGATCGTGAAGAGGATCGCCGACAGCCCGATGTACTCGGTCATGCGGGGTCCTCCTCGCTGCTCGCCGTCGCAGCGGTCTTGCCGCCCGTTTCCGGTTTGCGCGCCGGGTCGACCCCGAGCTGCCCGGCGACCACGTCGATGTCGTCGGCGAGGTCACCGGCCGAGCGGACGGTGCCACGGGCGGCCAGCACCCGCGAGACCGACGCCGCGGCCGGCGTACCGTCCGGGAGCAGGGCAGGCGTGTCGACCGCGTTGTGCCGGGCGTAGACGCCGGGCGGCGGCAGCGGCCCGAGCGGCACGCCCTTGTCGGTGAAGTCGCGCACCCGACGGGCGGCCATGTCGGCCTGGTTCTCCTTCGGCGTCAGCCGCTCGCGGTAGGTCAGCACCATCGCACCGACCGCCGCGGTGATGAGGAGGGCGCTGGTGGTCTCGAAGGCGAAGACGTAGCGGGAGAACAGGAGGTTGGCCAGTGCCGGGACGTTGCCGCCGGCGTTGGCCTCGTCGAGACCGACGACGGTCCCGAGGCTGACCTGCGCCAGACCGACGAGGAGTACGACGGCGAACAGCACGCCGATCGCCCAGGCCAGCACCCGCTGGCCGCGCAGGGTCTCCACCAGCGAGTCCGACGCGTCGACGCCGACGAGCATCAGCACGAACAGGAACAGCATCAGGATCGCGCCGGTGTAGACGATGATCTGCACCGCGAACAGGAACGGCGCCTCGAGGACGGCGTAGAGGATCGCGAGGCTGATCATCACCACGGCCAGCAGGAGCGCGGCGTGGACCGCCTTGCGCACGAACAGCAGACCGAGCGCGGCGGCGACCATGATGGGCGCGAGGATCCAGAAGGCGATCACGGGTGCTCCCTCCCGCTCGGCGCCGACTCCCCGCGGTAGTAGGCCTTCTCGTCGCCGAGCCGCATCGCGTGCGGCGGCTGCTCCATGCCCGGCAGCAACGGCGCCAGCAGGTCGGACTTCTCGTAGATCAGGTCGGCGCGGTTGTCGTCGGCCAGCTCGTACTCGTTGGTCATCGTCAGCGCACGGGTCGGGCACGCCTCGATGCACAGGCCGCACAGGATGCAGCGCAGGTAGTTGATCTGGTAGACGCGGCCGTACCGCTCGCCGGGGCTGTAGCGCTCGCCGTCGGGTGCGTCGGAGTTGGACGCGCCCTCGACGTAGATCGCGTCGGCCGGGCAGGCCCACGCGCACAGCTCGCAGCCCACGCACTTCTCGAGACCGTCGGGCCACCGGTTGAGCTGGTGGCGGCCGTGGAACCGCGGGGCGGTGGGCAGCTTCTCCTTGGGGTACTGCTCGGTGACGACCTTGCGGAACATCGTCCGGAAGGTCACCCCGAACCCGGCCACCGGGTCCCAGAACTGCTCCTTCAGGGACGGGCCTTTGTGGTCAGCCATGGTTGCTCTCCTCAGAGGCGCGGGCCGGGTCGCCGGCGCCGGTGGGGGTCGCCTGCAGGTTCGTGGACTCGAACACCAGCGGCGCCGCCGCACCGCGGACGGCACCACCGGCCGGCATCGGCGGCACGGGGAAGCCACCCGGGCGCTGGGCGGTGACATCGGCGGCCGCGTCGTCGCGACCGGACTCGGGGATCAGGAACGTCGCCAGCAGCAGTGCCGCGATGACCGCGACACCGATGATGATCGTGCGGGGGTCCTGCAGGGTCTCCCGGTCGAGCCAGCCCTCGTTGCGGGCCAGCCGCATGCACGCGACGGCGATCGTCCACACCAGCGCGAGCGGGATCAGCCGCTTCCAGCCGAACGCCATGAACTGGTCGTAGCGCAGCCGCGGCAGCGAGCCCCGCAGCCAGATGAAGACGAAGACGAAGAACAGGACCTTGCCGAAGAACCACAGCACCGGCCAGTAGCCCTCGTTGGCGCCCGCCCAGACCTCGTCGATCCAGAACGGCGCGTGCCAGCCGCCGAGGAACAGGGTCGTCGCCAGCGCCGAGACGGTCGCCATGTTGATGTACTCGGCGAGGAAGAACAGCGCGAACTTCAGCGAGGAGTACTCGGTGTGGAAGCCGCCCACCAGCTCGCCCTCGGCCTCGGGGAGGTCGAACGGCGCGCGGTTGGTCTCGCCGACCATCGCGATCGTGTAGATCACGAACGAGGGCAGCAGGATCAGGCCGTACCAGAGGTCGTCCTGGGCGGCCACGATCTCGCTCGTCGACATCGAGCCGGCGTAGAGGAACACCGACACGAGCGCGAGGCCCATCGCGACCTCGTAGGAGATCATCTGGGCGCTCGAGCGCAGCCCGCCGAGCAGGGAGTACGTCGAACCGCTGGACCAGCCGCCGAGCACGATGCCGTAGATGCCGATCGACGCGATCGCCATCACGAAGAGGACCGCCACCGGCATGTCGGTGAGCTGCAGCGGGGTCCGCTCGCCGAAGAAGTTCACCTCGGGTCCGAACGGGATCACGCTGAAGGTCACGAAGGCGGGGATCACCGCGATCACCGGCGCCAGGACGAAGACCAGCCGGTCGGCGGCCTTCGGGATGATGTCCTCCTTGAGCGCGAGCTTCACGCCGTCGGCCAACGACTGCAGCAGGCCGAACGGGCCGTGGATGTTGGGACCGATCCGGTGCTGCATCCGCGCGACGACGCGACGCTCCCACCAGATGTTGAACAGCGTCAGCAGGACGAGCACGAGGAAGATGAGCAGGGTCTTGACCCCGATCACCCACCACTTGTCGTTGCCGAACGCGCTGAGGCCCTCCTCGGCCGCGGCCTGCACGACCACGCCGGCGCTCACCAGGGTGTTCACGCGTCCGCTCCCTTCAGCTGGACCCGGCTGCCCGGCGACGCGAGGTCGCTGAGCACTCCGGCCCCGAACGAGTTCGCCGGCACCCAGACCACGCCGTCGACGAGGTCGTCGGCCACGTCGGTGGGCAGGGTGACCGAGCCGCGGTCACCGGTCAGCGTCACGGTGGGCCCGACGGCGTCGTACACCTTCCGGCTGACGAGGGCGACCGGAGGTCGCCCGGTGGCCTTGAGGTACTTGTCGCCGTCCTGCATCGAGCCGTTGTCGATCGACTGCTTCCAGGTCGCGAGGTCGAGGCCGTCGGTGCCCGTGGTCTCGAGGCTCGTGGCCGGCGCTCGTCGCCCCTCGACGGTCGCGGACCGCGGGCCGTCCCAGGGACCGAGGTGCGCCATCTCGGCCCGCGCCTCCTCGACCGTGCGGAAGCCGAGCGGGGCGCCCATCTCCTCGGCGATGCCGGCGAGGGCCCGCAGGTCCGGGAGCGACGCGGGGTTGGCGAGCGCGGCGGGGAACGGCCGGGCCCGACCCTCCCAGTTGACGAACGTGCCTGACTTGTCGGTGACCGGCGCGACCGGGAGGACGACGTCCGCGGCGCGGGTCACCTCGGTCGAGCGCAGCTCCAGGGCGACCACGAAGTCGGCGCGCAGCAGCGCCAGCCGGGTGGCCGCGGGGTCGGCGGTGTCGGCGGGGTCGACGCCCGCGATCACCAGGCCGTGGATGTCGCCGGCCGCAGCGGCCGCGACGATCGCGTTGCCGTCACGGCCCTCGGCCTCGGGGAGCGACCCGACGCCCCAGGCGGTCGCGACGTCGACCCGCGCGGCGGCGTCGGTGATCGGCCGGCCGCCGGGCAGCAGGCCAGGGAGGCATCCGGTCTCGATGGCGCCCCGGTCGCCGGCGCGGCGCGGCACCCAGGCCAGCCGGGCGCCGGTGCGGTCGGCGAGGTCGGCCGCGGCGCTCAACGCACCCGGAACGGTCGCGAGCCGCTCACCGACCAGCAGCACCGACGACGCGTCCAGGGCGCCGTCGAGGGCGGCGAGCGCCTCAGCCTCGTCGCCGGGGGCGGTCGGCACCAGACGCGCGCCGAGCTTGCGCAGCCCACGCGTGGTGTACGGCGCGACCGCGACCACCGCGGTGCCGCCGGCCAGCACGGACTTGCGCAGCCGCAGGAAGACCGCGCCGGCCTCGTCCTCGGGCTCCAGCCCGACGAGCACCACCGTCGGGGCCGACTCGAGGTCGGAGTACGTCACGCCACCGCCGGCCGGAGTCGTCAGCGCGACCCGCGCGGCGAGGAACGCCGCCTCCTCCGCGGAGTGCGGACGGGCGCGGAAGTCGATGTCGTTGGTGCGGAGGGCGACCCGCGCGAACTTCGCGTAGGCGTAGGCGTCCTCGGCGGTCAGCCGACCACCGGTGAGTACGCCGACGCCGCCCGCCGTACGCGCGGCAGCCAGACCACGCGCCGCGACCGCGAACGCCTCGGGCCAGGACGCCGGGCGGAGCTCCCCGTCCTCACCCCGCACCTGGGGGTAGGTGATCCGGTCGTCGAGGGTGGCGTAGGCGAACGCGAAGCGGTCCTTGTCGGTGATCCACTCCTCGTTGACCTCGGGGTCGTCGCCCGCCTGGCGGCGCATGACCTTGCCGCGGCGGTGGTCGACCCGGATGGCGGACCCGCAGGCGTCGTGCTCGGCGACGCCCGGCGTCGAGACGAGGTCGAAGGGACGGGAGCGGAAGCGGTACTCCTCGGACGTCAGCGCGCCGACCGGGCAGATCTGGATGACGTTGCCGGAGAAGTAGGACAGGAACGGGGCGTCCTCGGCGATGCCGATCTGCTGCTGGGCGCCGCGCTCGACGAGCGCGATGAACGGGTCGCCGGCGATCTCGTCGGCGAACCGCGTGCAGCGCTGGCAGACGATGCAGCGCTCGCGGTCGAGCAGCACCGTGGGCGAGAGGTTGATCGGCTTGGGGAAGGTCCGCTTCACGTTGCCGACGAACCGGGACTCCCCGCGGCCGTTGGACATCGCCTGGTTCTGCAGCGGGCACTCGCCGCCCTTGTCGCAGACCGGGCAGTCGAGCGGGTGGTTGATGAGCAGGAACTCCATGACGCCCTGCTGCGCCTTGTCGGCGACCGGGCTGGTGACCTGGGTGCTGACGACCATGCCCTCGGCGACCGGCAGCGTGCAGGAGGCCTGCGGCTTCGGGAAGCCGCGCCCGTTGCCGGCATCGGGGACGTCGACCAGGCACTGCCGACAGGCACCGACGGGCGCGAGCAGCGGGTGGTCGCAGAACCGCGGGATCTGGACGCCGATCTGCTCGGCCGCCCGGATCACCAGGGTGTCCTTCGGGACGGCGACCTGGATGCCGTCGATCGTGACGTTGACCAGGGATTCCTGCGTCGCCTTCTCCGGGATCATGCCCTCACCTCCACCGGCGACGCGAACGCCGTCGATCGCGCCGGGTCGAACGGACAGCCGCCTCGACGCAGGTGCTCGAGGTACTCGTCGCGGAAGAACTTGATCGAGCTGGAGATCGGGCTGGTCGCGCCGTCGCCGAGCGCGCAGAACGAGCGACCCAGGATGTTGTCGCACTGGTCGAGGAGCATGTCGAGGTCCTCCTCGCTCCCCTGGCCCTTCTCGAGCCGGGCGAGGGTCTGCACCAGCCACCAGGTGCCCTCGCGGCACGGCGTGCACTTGCCGCACGACTCGTGCTTGTAGAACTCGGTCCACCGCAGCACCGCGCGTACGACGCACACCGTCTCGTCGAAGATCTGCAGGGCCCTGGTGCCGAGCATCGAACCGGCGGCGCCGACGGCCTCGAAGTCGAGCGGCACGTCGAGGTGCTCGGGGGTGAGCAGGGGCGTGCTGGAGCCTCCTGGCGTCCAGAACTTGAGCCCGCGACCGCCACGCATCCCGCCGGAGAGGTCGATGAGCTCGCGCAGCGTGATGCCGAGCGGGGCTTCGTACTGGCCGGGCGTCTCCACGTGCCCGGAGAGGCTGAAGATGCCGTAGCCCTTGGACTTCTCGGTGCCCATCGAGGCGAACCAGGCCGCGCCGTTGTCGATGATGCTCGGCACCGAGGCGATCGACTCGACGTTGTTGATGACGGTCGGGCTGGCGTAGAGGCCGGCGACGGCGGGGAACGGCGGCCGCAGCCGCGGCTGGCCGCGGCGGCCCTCGAGACCCTCGAGGAGCGCGGTCTCCTCACCGCAGATGTAGGCGCCGGCGCCGGCGTGGACGACGATGTCGAGGTCGTAGCCGGAGCCGTGGATGTTCGTGCCGAGGTGGCCGGCGGCGTACGCCTCGGCGACCGCGGCCTGCACCCGGCGGATGACGTGGAGCACCTCGCCCCGGATGTAGATGAACGCCTTGTGGGCGCGGATCGCGAATGAGCTGGCGATGACACCCTCGACGAGGACGTGGGGGTTGCCCATCATCAGCGGGATGTCCTTGCAGGTGCCCGGCTCGGACTCGTCGGCGTTGACCACCAGGTACTTCGGCTTCGGGTTGTCCTGCGGGATGAAGGACCACTTCATCCCCGTCGGGAAGCCGGCGCCGCCGCGACCGCGGAGACCGGAGTCCTTGACCGCGGCGATGACGGCGTCCGGCCCCATCGCGAAGGCCTTGTCGAGCGAGGAGTACCCGCCCTTCGCCTCGTACGCCGGCAGCGTCCACGCCCGATCGACGTCCCACATGTCGGTGAGCACCGGCGTCAACACGTCAGCCATTGCCGTCCTCCTTCGCGGCCTCGACGGCGGCCGGCACCGGGGGTTCGGGGGCCGTCCAGCCGCGCTCGCGGGCGATCCTCAGTCCGGCGAGGCTCGCGGGACCCGCGGCCGGTCCCTCGTCGACCCGGCCGTCGGGGAAGCCGGCGAGCACGCGCTCGGCCTCCCGCCAGGTGCAGAGCCTCGGCCCCCGGGTGGAGCGGACCTCGTGGCCCGCACGGAGCGCCTCGACCATCTGGACCGCCGACTCGGGGGTCATGTTGTCCATGAACTCCCAGTTGACCATCACGACCGGGGCGTAGTCGCAGGCGGCGTTGCACTCGACGTGCTCGAGGCTGACCGAGCGGGCGTCGCCCTGGCGCTTCTCGGCGACCTCGTCGTTGCCGATGCCGAGGTAGTCCTTGAGCCGGTCGAAGATCGCGTCCCCACCCATCACGGCGCACAGCGTGTTGGTGCAGACCCCGACGTGGAAGTCGCCGACGGCGTGCCGCTTGTACATCGTGTAGAAGGTCGCGACGCCGCTCACCTCCGCAGCGGAGATGTCGAGGATCTCGGCGCACGCCTCGATCGCCTCCGGCGTGATCCGGCCCTGCGCGGACTGGGAGAGGTGGAGCATCGGGAGCAGGCCCGACCGCTTCTCGGGGTAGCGGGCCGCGATCTCACGGAGCTCGCCGAGCGTCTTGTTGTCCAGGGCGCTCATCTGTCGACGCCTCCCATCACCGGGTCGATGCTGGCGATCGCGACGATGACGTCGGCGATCATGCTGCCCTCGCTCATCACGCCCATCGCCTGCAGGTTGTTGAAGGACGGGTCGCGGAAGTGGGCGCGGAAGGGGCGGGTGCCACCGTCGGACACGACGTGCGCACCGAGCTCGCCGCGGGGCGACTCGACCGGGACGTAGGCCTGGCCGGCGGGGACCCGGAAGCCCTCGGTCACCAGCTTGAAGTGGTGGATCAGGGCCTCCATCGACTCACCCATGATGTGCCGGATGTGGTCGAGGCTGTTGCCCATGCCGTCGCTGCCGATCGCGAGCTGGCTGGGCCAGGCGATCTTCTTGTCCGCGACCATCACCGGCGCGCCCTCGAGCTTGGCCAGCCGGTCGGCGGCCTGCTCGATGATCTTCAGCGACTCCCACATCTCGGCCAGGCGGACCCGGAACCGGCCGTAGGAGTCGGCGGTGTCCCAGGTCTGGACGTCGAAGTCGTAGGTCTCGTAGCCGCAGTAGGGCTCGGTCTTGCGCAGGTCCCACGGGTAGCCGGTGCTGCGCATCACCGGGCCGGTCAGGCCCAGCGCCAGGCAGCCCTCGAGGTCGAGGTGTCCCACGCCCTCGAGGCGTGCCTTGAAGATCGGGTTGGCGTTGCACAGCGCGGCGTACTCCGGGAGCCGCTTCTTCATCAGCGCGACGAAGGAGCGGATCTCGTCGAGCGCACCCGGCGGCAGGTCCTGGGCGACGCCGCCGGGTCGGATGAACGCGTGGTTCATCCGCAGACCGGTGATCAGCTCGAACAGGTCGAGGACGAGCTCCCGCTCGCGGAAGCCGATCGTCATCACGGTGAGCGCCCCGATCTCCATGCCGCCGGTCGCGATGCAGACCAGGTGGGAGGAGATCCGGTTGAGCTCCATGAGCAGGACCCGCATGACCTGGGCCTTCTCGGGGATGTCGTCCTCGATGTCGAGCAGTCTCTCGACCCCCAGGACGTAGGTCATCTCGTTGTAGAAGGGGCTGAGGTAGTCCATCCGGGTGCAGAACGTGACGCCCTGGACCCAGGAGCGGTACTCCATGTTCTTCTCGATGCCGGTGTGGAGGTAGCCGATGCCGCACCGCGCCTCGGTGACCGTCTCCCCCTCCAGCTCCAGGATCAGCCGGAGCACGCCATGGGTCGACGGGTGCTGCGGACCCATGTTGACCACGACCCGCTCCTGGGCGTCACCGCCGTCCGCGGCGAGTCCGGAGGCGATCTCGTCCCAGTCCTGGCCGCTGACCGTGAAGACGCGGCCATCGCTCGTCTCGGAAGAGCCGGCGTAGAGGTCCTCGGTGGTGCTCATCAGCTGTAGCTCCTCCGCTGGTCCGGAGGCGGGATCGTCCCGCCCTTGTACTCGACCGGGATGCCGCCGAGTGGGTAGTCCTTGCGCTGCGGGTGGCCCGGCCAGTCGTCGGGCATCAGGATCCGGGTGAGCGCCGGGTGGCCGTCGAAGACGATGCCGAACATGTCGAAGGTCTCGCGCTCGTGCCAGTCGGTCGCGGGATAGATGAGCGTGAGCGACGGCAGGTGCGGGTCGGCGTCCGGGACGCTGACCTCGACCCGGATCCGGCGGTTGTGGGTCATCGACGTGAAGTGGAAGACCGCGTGGAGCTCGCGTCCGGTGTCGCCGGGGTAGTGCACGCCGCTGACCCCGGAGCACAGCTCGAACCGCAGGGTCGGGTCGTCGCGCAGCATCCGCGCGACCTGGAGGAGGTTGTCGCGGTGGACGTGGAAGGTGATCTCGCCCCGGTGGATGACGACCTGCTCGATGAGTGCGTCGAGCTGGTCGGCGACGACGTCGAACCACCCGCCGTAGGGACGCTGGGCGGCGGCGGGCAGCACCACGGCGGCCACGAGTCCGCCGTACCCGCTGGTGTCGCCGGTGCCCTTGACGCCGAACATGCCCTGCCGCTCGCCGACGGCCCGGACCTCGTCACGCGGGGCCGGGACGTTCTCCGGCGACTGGTCGACGGCCGGCTGCTCGACCGCCTCGGCGGGCTTGTCGTTCTTGTCCGTCACCGCAGCAGGCCCTTCATGTCACCGGTCGGCAGGGCGACCAGGCCGTCGGCCTCGAGCTCGCGGATCTGCGCCTCGCGGTTGGCACCGAGCTTGCCGTGCTGGACCTTGTCGTGGAGCTTGAGGATCGCGTCGATCAGCATCTCCGGACGCGGTGGGCAACCGGGGAGGTACATGTCGACGGGGACGACGTGGTCGACGCCCTGGACGATCGCGTAGTTGTTGAACATGCCGCCGCTGCTGGCGCAGACGCCCATCGCGAGCACCCACTTGGGCTCGGCCATCTGGTCGTAGATCTGGCGCAGGACGGGCGCCATCTTCTGGCTCACCCGGCCGGCGACGATCATCAGGTCGGCCTGGCGGGGACTTGCCCGGAAGACCTCCATGCCGAAGCGGGCGAGGTCGTACTTCGGACCGCCGGACGTCATCATCTCGATGGCGCAGCAGGCGAGGCCGAACGTGGCCGGCCAGAAGCTGGCCTTGCGGAAATAGCCGGCGACGCCCTCGACGGTGGTCAGCAGGACCCCGCTGGGGAGCTTCTCTTCAAGACCCATGTGTGGCGCTCTCTTGTCTGTCCGTCAGTCCCAGTCGAGGCCGCCGCGACGCCACACGTAGGCGTAGGCGACGAACACGGTGGCGATGAAGACGACCATCTCGACCAGGCCGAAGACGGCCATCGCGTCGAAGTGGACCGCCCACGGGTAGAGGAAGATGATCTCGATGTCGAAGACGATGAAGAGCATCGCGGTGATGTAGTACTTCACCGGGAACCGCCCGCCGATGGCCTGGGGCGAGGGTTCGATGCCGCACTCGTAGGAATCGAGCTTGGCGCGGTTGTAGCGACTCGGCCCGGTCAGCGCGCTCATCGCGATCGATCCGACTGCGAAAAGCGCCGCCAGCGCGGTGAGCACCAGCACCGGTGTGTAGAGCTCCATCGGCCGTCCCCTCCTCGGGCGGATCGTGCATCCGGTCGTACTGACCCGGGATCGTGATCTTGTGAACTGAATCACGAGTGCGCGGCACACATATTGCCACCCCAGGCGGGTCCACGCACAAGGGGGTCCGGCCCGTCGAACCCGTGGATGACCTGCAGATTTACGTCATGGGCACGTCGGCTAAATCGGTGAGCGGTCGGCTCCGACCGCGCTCCGGAGCGATCAGGCCGTGGCGCGGTGGAGGGCGACGACCCCTCCCGAGAGGTTGCGCCACTCGGGGGCCCGCCAGCCCGCCTCGGCGATCAGGTCGGCAAGCCCGGGCTGGTCGGGCCAGGCGCGGATCGACTCGGCGAGGTAGACGTAGGCATCGGGTGACGACGAGACCGTGCGGGCGATCGCGGGGAGCGCCTTCATGAGGTACTCGAGGTAGACCGTGCGCCACGGGCCCCAGGTCGGGTGGCTGAACTCGCACACGACCAGACGGCCGCCCGGCCGGGTGACCCGGCGCATCTCGGCCAGCCCCGCGACCGGGTCGACGATGTTGCGCAGCCCGAACGAGATGCTGACCGCGTCGAACGAGTCGTCCCGGAACGGCAGCCGGGTGCCGTCACCAGCGGTGAACGGCAGGTGCGGCAGGGACTTCTTGCCGACCTGGAGCATCCCCAGCGAGAAGTCGCACGGCACGACCGTGGCGCCGGCGTCCGCGAACGGCTGGCTGGAGGTGCCGGTGCCCGCCGCGAGGTCGAGGACGCGGTCGCCGTACGCCGGCCCGACCGCCGCGAGCACCTCCTTGCGCCAGCGTCGGTCCTGCCCGAAGGAGAGGACGTCGTTGGTCAGGTCGTAGCGCCGCGCGACGGCGTCGAACATGCGACGGACGTCGGCGGGCTGCTTGTCAAGCGCTGCGCGGGCCACCCCGGAAGCGTAGGGCGTCGACCGCGGCGGGCGGGCGGCGGATCCCGCCGAAGATTCCAGCAACCAAAGTGCCGATCACTGCGTCAGTCACTACACCAGCGCAAACACGCGCCGGCCCAGCCGAAACTGACCGAAGGATTTCCCGCCATGTCCGTCCTGCGCCGCTTCACCTTCGTCGCGGTCCTCGCCGCCCTGCTCGCCTCTCTCGCGTTCGGTGTCGGTTGGGCGAGCGCGGCCGACCGGCTGCCGTGGGCCGGCACCGAGGACGGTCCGACGCGCGCCGCCGACGACCGCGGCGGGCCGGCGACCGCACCGGGACGCGACCAGGACGGGGACAGGGACCGGGTGCGGGAGGACCGCGGCGTCGTACCTCCGGCCGAGGAGGAGCCGTCGCCCAGCGAGGCGACCGACCCGCCGATACAGGTCGAGAAGAAGCCGGACCTCGTCCCCGGTCCGCGGCTCCTCGGGCCCGGCGACTCCGGCGACGAGGTGCGCGACCTGCAGGCCCGGCTCGCCCAGATCGACTGGTTCGAGGAGGACGTGACCGGCTTCTACGGCGACATCACCGAGCAGGCGGTGCGCGGGTTCCAGGCCAAGCGCGAGATCCCCGTCACCGGCGAGGTCGACCAGCGGACGATGGACCGCCTCGACGCGATGACGACGGAGCCGACCGAGGCGGAGCTCACCAACCAGACCACGACGAACACGCCGGGCGCCCTCGATCCGCGCTGCACCACCGGGCGCGCGCTGTGCGTGGACAAGAGCACCCGGACCCTGCGGTGGGTGGTCGACGGCCGGGTGGTGAAGACGGTCGACGTGCGGTTCGGCTCGGAGTACACCCCGACCCGCGAGGGAGCCTTCACGGTCGAGTCCAAGAGCCGGGACCACGTCTCGAGCCTCTTCGACACACCGATGCCGTTCGCGATGTTCTTCTCCGGCGGCCAGGCCGTGCACTACTCAGCGGACTTCGCGGCCGTCGGCTACAACGGCGCGTCGCACGGCTGCGTCAACGTGCGTGACTACGACGCCGTCGCGTGGCTCTTCGACCAGGTGCAGGTCGGCGACACGGTGATCGTCTACTGGAGCTGAGCTGAGCTGAGCAGCGGGTGCGCGAGGCACGAGCGCACCCGCGTGGCGAAGCAGGTCGAGCAAGCGGCGCGACCGAGCCTGCGAGGGCGCGCCAGCGCGTCGAGACCCCGGTCAGTCGGCAGACCCGACTGACCGCGGACTGACTGCACGGCGGCTCAGGTGCATGGGTAGCGAAAGGGCGGCTCGAAGGCGTGGCGTGTCCGGGTCGTGCCAACCAACAGGTTGGTTGGCAGGACCGGTCGCGCGCTCGATGAGGCGGGAGACCCGATGACCCGAGAGCCGGCTACTCCGACCCGCCACCGGCGGCGGCCACGACGTCCTGGAGGAACTGGACGCTCTCGTCGACGGAGAGTCCCTGGGTGGTGACCTCGTAGGTCAGTCCCTCGCCACCGGTCTGGCACTGCACCTGGAAGGGAAGGGCCCGGGGATCCGGCTGACCGCCCAGCGGCACCGGCTGCTGCCAGGCCGCCGCGCAGCGGGTGCCGTCCACCCTCACCAGCTCGCTCAGGCCACGGGAGTATCCGGACAGCTTGGGGTCGAACGGCGGACCGCCGGGCGAGAACACGCCCGGCTCGGCGGCGTAGACCGTGGCGCTGGCAACGCCGTCGATCTGCTCCGCCGGACCGCGGACGTAGGTGATGACCTCGACGTCGGTCTCGAAGACCTCTTCGAGCTTGGCCGCCGCCGAGTCGTCGAGCTCGACCTGTCGGGCGCCCTCGGTGACGCTGCTGGCCGACCGGAAGTCACCGATCTCCTCGGGGAGCTCGGGCAGAGCCGCGGCGGCCTCCTCGGGCGCGGCCGCCGGGTCGGGTTCATCGGTCTCGCCACCGCCCACGACCTCCGGCAGACCGACGGCGAAGCCCACGCATCCGGCGAGCAGGACGGCGCCGGCGACGACACCGGCGAGGGACGAGCGGTCGACAGGCACCGACCCATCATGCCGGGTGGACGCAGGTGACGCTGGTTGGGGGGCGACGGCGAGGGGTGGGTACGCTCGCCGTCGTGACGACCGGTCTGCGCTCTGACGACCCCGCGGCCGCGGAAGCCACCCTCGTCGCCCGGACGGTCGCCGTCGACCCCGCCGACATGGACGCGCTCGTCGACCTGCTCCCGACCGCCGAGCCCGTCGCCTGGCTCCGCCACGGCGAGGGCGTGGTCGGCTGGGGCGAGGCCGCGGTGATGCGGGCCGCCGGTCCCGACCGGTTCGCCGAGGCCGATGCCTGGTGGTCCCGGACGGTCGCGCGGGCCGTCGTACGCGACAAGGTCGACGAGCCCGGGTCGGGACTGGTCTGCTTCGGCAGCTTCGCCTTCGCCGACGAGCCCGGCGACTCCGTCCTGGTCGTGCCCGAGGTCGTCGTCGGCCGTCGCGACGGCCGTGCCTGGGTGACCACGATCAGCGCCGGCGGCCTCGAGCGCGTCGACCACCGACTGGTCGCCGCCTCGCCACCGGCCGCTCCGCTGGACCTCGTCCTCGGCGAGGGCGCGCTCTCCGCGGACGACTGGGCAGGCGCCGTCGCGGGGGCCGTCGAGCGGATCGCTGCCGGCGAGCTCGAGAAGGTCGTCCTGGCCCGCGACCTCGTCGCCCGGGCGGCAGCACCCCTCGACGTGCGGTGGCCGCTGCGGCGGCTCGCGGCGTCGTACCCCTCCTGCTGGACGTTCCACGTCGACGGACTCTTCGGCGCGACGCCGGAGATGCTCGTCCGCCGCGAGCGCGGCCTGGTGACCTCGCGGGTGCTCGCCGGCACCATCCGCCGCACCGGCGACGACCAGCACGACCTCGCGCTCGCCGCGGCGCTCGCCAGGTCGTCGAAGGACCTCGAGGAGCACGAGTACGCCGTCCGGTCGGTCGCCGACGCGCTGGCGCCGCACTGCTCGTCGATGAACGTGCCCGAGGCGCCGTTCGTGCTGCACCTGCCCAACGTGATGCACCTCGCGACCGACGTCGCCGGCGTCGTCCACGACGCCGCTGCGGTCTCCTCGCTGCAGCTCGCGGCCGCACTGCACCCCTCGGCCGCGGTCGGTGGCACGCCGACGCGCGACGCCGTCGCTCTGATCGCCGAGCTCGAGGGCATGGACCGCGACCGCTACGCCGGTCCCGTCGGCTGGATGGACGCCGACGGCGACGGCGAGTGGGGCATCGCGCTGCGCTCCGGGCTGGTGTCGGGCGACACCGTGCGCCTGTTCGCGGGCTGCGGCATCGTCGCCGGCTCGGACCCGGCCGACGAGCTCGCCGAGGCGCGGGCGAAGTTCGTGCCGGTGGTCGACGCGCTCGGCGGCTGACGGACCTTCAGAGGTCGGTGCCCTCCGGCAGCCGGGCGTAGTCGAGCCCGGCCGCGCCGAGGAACCGGCCGAAGTGCCCGTCGGCGATGCCGAGGCCGGCTTCGGAGTAGACCTTGTCGTGGATCGCGATGTTGCGGGGAGCACCGACCGAGCGGGCGAAGTCGATGCCCTCGGAGACCTTCATCCAGGGCGCGCACACGGGCGCCAGGAGTACGTCGACCGGCTGGCCCGGTCCGGTGAGTGCATCGCCAGGGTGGAAGACCGTGGTGTCGCCGAGGGTGAGCACGTAGCCGCTGTTGTCGAATCGCGGCAGCTCCGGGTGGATGACGGCGTGCAGCTCGCCGACCGCCCGCACCCCGATCCCGCCGATCTCCCAGGACTCGCCGGGCCGGACGACGGTGGTGCGCTCGACGAGGTCCGGGGCACCGTCGGCGATCTGCGCGGCCACCGCGCCGATGGTGAAGACCGGTGCGTCGGTACGTCGCAGGTGGCCGGCGTCGTAGTGGTCGGGGTGCTCATGGGTGATCAGCACCGCGTCCGCTCCGTCGACCGCGTCCGGCTCGGTGAAGCCGCCGGGGTCGAGGACGATCGTGGTGCCGTCGTGCTCGATCCGCACGCAGGAGTGGCCGAACTTGGTCAGGCGCATGCCCTCAAAGGTAGAGGCTCCGGTTCATGCCGTCACCGGGCCGGCGGCAGTCGACGCCCGTGCGGTCGTCGGCCGGGCGGCGTCCGACTGCGCGGCCGTCGAGTGCTCGGCGGGTACGACGAGCGCAAGCTCGCCCCGGTCCGCGTGCTTGCGCACCTCCACGAGACGCAGACCGTCCCCCCGCTCGGCGACCAACCGCGCGGACTCGCCCGGCCCGAGCCGGAGGAGCAGCGCACCACCCGGCAGCAGGTGGCGGCGCCCGACCTCCACACACTCCCGGGCGAGGTCGAGCCCGTCGGCTCCGCCGTCGATGGCGTGGTGCGGATCCTCGACGGAACGGGCCACGTGACCGTGGGGCACCCCGGGCGGGTCGGCGATCACCAGCGCGAACCGCTCCTCCTCGGCCAACGCCTCGGAGACGCCGGCGAGGCGCACGGCGACCCGGCCACCCAGGCCGATCATGTCGGCGTTGATCCGCGCGCACCGGCAGGCCACGGGATCGTCGTCGACGCAGACCAGGTGACGGTCCGTGCCCGACAGGGCGCGCATGCCGGTGTGGCCGGCGCCGGCGCACAGCTCCACGATCGGACCGTCGGGCAGGGCGGTGCCGGACGCGGCCCCGGTCAGCAGGTCGGCGGCCCAGGCGGACTGGGCTGCGGTCCACGGGCGCGGGCGGAGCATCCCGAAGTCGTAGGAGGTCGGGAGACCCGCGAAGTCGCGCATCGGCGGCACGTGTTCCTCCGGAGCTGCTGGGTCCGGCGATGCGGACACGCGGATCGGTCGTGCGACAGGTACCCAACCTGCGCCCCGGAATCCCCCATGACTCGAACTTGTTGGGTCGCTCATGATCGCGATCACCGGAGCCACCGGAGCCGTGGGCGGTGGCGTCGCCCGCCGGCTGGCCGACCTCTCCCCCCGGCTCGTCGTCCGGGACGCCTCCCGGGCACCCGACCTGGGCGGGGAGGTCCGCGAGGCGTCGTACGACGATCGGTCGGCCGCCGTGGTCGCGCTCGCCGGCATCGACGTCCTCCTGCTCGTGTCGGCGGCGGAGTCGGCCACGCGACGGCAGGAGCACCGGACGATGATCGAGGCGGCCGCCGACGCGGGCGTGCGGCACCTGGTCTACACGTCCTTCGTGGGCGCCGCGCCGGACGCGACGTTCACCCTCGGGCGCGACCACCACGACGCCGAGGAGGCGATCCGTGCCGCGGCGGCGCGGACCGGGATGGCGTACACACTGCTGCGCGACAACCTCTACCTCGACCTGCTTCCCCACTTCGCCGACGCGCAGGGCATCATCCGCGGGCCGGCCGGCGACGGGCGGCTCGCCGCGGTCGCGCGGGCGGACGTGGCCGACGTGGCGGCGGTCGTGCTGCGCGCGCCCGAGCAGCACGTGCGGGCGACGTACGACTTGACGGGGCCGGAGGCCCTCTCCCTGACCGAGGTCGCGTCCCGGGCCGGCGCCGTGCTCGGGCGACCGCTGGCCTACGCCCCGGAGACGGTCGAGGAGGCCTACGCCGCCCGGCGCGCGGGCTGGCCCGACGCCCCCGACTGGCAGCTGGACGCCTGGGTGAGCACCTACACCGCGATCGCGGACGGATCCCTGGCCGGCGTGAGCGACGACGTACGCCGGATCACCGGGCACCCGGCCCGTTCCCTCGAGGCCGCCCTCCTTTCCTGAACGCTTTCCTGAACGGCCGCGTCAGGCGGTGAGGTGGTGCACGAAGCACCAGCGCCATTCCTCGCCGGGCTCGACCGAGCGCATGACGGGGTGCGCGTCCTGGCGGAAGTGGGCCGTGGCGTGGCGCAGCGGGGAGGAGTCGCAGCAGCCGATGTTGCCGCAGGACAGGCACATCCGGAGGGCGACCCATCGGGTGCCGGCGGCGACGCACTCCTCGCAGACGAGCTCCCCGGTGGGGTCGCTGAGCGGGATGGAGCGCAGGTCCTCGCACTCCTCACCGGCCGGTCGGGACACCCGCTCGGCGCGTACCTCGGCGCGCTCGCGGTCGGCGGCGTCGAGCATCGACTCCTCGATGTCGAGCATCGCGAGCACCTCGCTGACGACCTCCGACGGCACCGAGCCGGTGGAGCGGATCTCGAGCACGCGGCGTCGTTCGGCCTCGATCATCTCGGCCCGCACGCGCGCGTAGAGCTCGCTGGGGCTCTCCTCGTCGGCGGTGGTGCCCAGCCGCTCCCACGCGGCGAAGTTGCGCTGCTCGATCCGCTGCTTGATCAGGCCGTAGACGCCGTGCGGGTCGTCCTCCTGCAGCTCGTGCAGCCGGTGGAACCCGGCCTTCGACGCCTGCTGCAGCAGCGTCGCGCGGGCCAGGGCGTCGTCCATCGGGTCGGGCGAGGGCACCCGGAGCCGTCGGGCGAACCAGCCGAGGCTGAGCCCCTGCACCAGGAGGGTGCCGGCGACGACGGTGAACGCGATCATCAGCAGCACCTCGCGGTGCGCGACGTCCTCGGGGATGACGAACGCCGCGGCGAGGGTGACCACGCCGCGCATGCCGGCCCACCCGATGAGGAAGGTGTACGACGCCGGCGGCTTGCGGCCGGTCGCCGGGTCCGGGCCCGGCCGGATCAGGAGGTAGCGGGCGGGGAACACCCATGCCAGGCGGAGTACGACGACCGCGACCAGCGTGGCGACGCAGACCGCCACGATCGTGCGGGTCGGCAGTGTGCTGGCGAGGACGTCGCCGACGATCCACTCCGCCTGCAGGCCGATCAGCAGGAAGACGGTGTTCTCGAGGACGAACGCCAGCGTCCGCCAGTTCATCCGCTCCGCGATCCGCGACTGCGCGGTCTGCAGGATGGGCGCCTTGTGGCCCAGCAGCAGCCCGGCGACGACCACCGCGACCACGCCGGACGCGTGGATCTCCTCGGCGGCGAGGTAGGTCGCGAACGGCACGACCAGGGAGACGCCGGTGTCGAGCAGGGGGTCGGTGATCCGCCGCCGGATCTGCGCCACCAGCAGGAAGCCGACGAAGCCGACGAGCACGCCGCCGCCCGCCGCCACGACGAAGTCGCGCCCGATGTGCCAGGCGGTCATGCCGGACACGGTGACCCCGGCGGCGGCGATCGCCGTACGCAGCGCCACCAGGGCCGTCGCGTCGTTGAGCAGCGACTCGCCCTCGAGGATCGTGACGATCCGACGCGGCAGCCCGATCCGCCGCCCGATGGCCGTCGCGGCGACGGCGTCCGGCGGCGCGACGACCGCGCCGATCGCGAACGCCGCGGGCCAGCCCACCTCGGGCAGGATCCAGTGCACGACGACGGCGACCCCGACGGTCGTGAACGCGACCAGCCCCACCGAGAGCAGCAGGATCGGCCGGCGGTTGGCGTTGAAGTCGACGAGCGAGGTGCCGAGCGAGGCGGCGTACAGCAGCGGGGGCAGGAGCCCCAGCAGGACGACCTCGGCCTCGAGGTGGATCGTCGGCACGACCGGGACGTACGACGCCGCCCACCCGACGAGGATCAGCGGGATCGGCGCCGGGAAGCCCAGTCGTTCGGCGATCGCCGTGACCGTGAGGACGGTGACCGCGATGGCAACCAAGAGCAGCGCGATCTCCATGCGCTCATCCTTCCAGCAGCGCCAGTGCCCGGATCCGCGCGTCCAGGTCGCGCCGGCCGCGACGGTCGACGACGGCCTCGACGACCTCGATGCCCCCGTTGGGGCTGGCCAGCGCCTGCTCCAGCTGCGGGCGCGAGGTGACCCGCAGGTGCGGGGTCCGGGTGGCGGCGCACAGGCTCGCCAGGTCGACGCCGTGCGGGGTGCCGAAGAGCCGCTCGAACGACGCCGCGTGCTCGGGAGCGCCCTGCTCCAGCATCGAGAAGATCGCGCCGCCGTCGTCGTTGACGACCACGATCGTCAGGTCCGGCCGCTGCTCCTCGGGCCCGAGCACGAGCGAGGACTGGTCGTGGAGGAAGGTGACGTCGCCCATCAGCGCCAACGCCCGAGTCGTCCGGGTGCGGCCCAGGGTGGCGCCGACCGCGGTGCTGATGGTGCCGTCGATCCCGGCGACGCCGCGGTTGGCGATCACCATCCGCCGCTCGCCGACCGGCGCCGGCCGCGCCATCAGGTCCAGGTCGCGGATCGGGCTGGACGCGCCGACGACCAGCAGACCGCCGGGGGGCATCGCTTGCGAGACCGCGGCCGCGACGTCGTACGGCGTCATCGCGGGCTCGCCGGCGAGCAGGGCGTCGACCCGGCGCCCCAGGGCGCGGTCGGCCTCCTGCCACCGCGCGAACCAGTCCGTGGTGTCCGGCTCGGCGTCGGGCACGTCGTCGAGGATCGTCGCTCCGGGCAGCCGCACGGGCCATACGCCGCGCCCGCCGGCGACGATCACCTCGACGTCCTCGCGATGCAGCAGTCGGCCGACCGGCCGCGAGAGCGTCGGGTGGCCGACCACCACCACCCGTTCGATCTCGGCGCCGAGAGGCGTGCCGAGCAGCAGGCGGTAGCAGCGCAGCGCGTGATCGCCCGTACGTGCGCCGCTGGACGGCTCCGCGAACAGCGGCCACCCGGCGCGCTCGGCGAGCTGACGGGCGCGCGGGCCCGCGTCGTCGCCCGCGACGAGGACGGTGCGGCGTCCGGCGGGCAGTGGCGGCCCCGTCGGCCGGTCGCGCCACCACTTGGACTCCATGCCGCCGCTCGAACCGCGCAATTGCGCCGCTTGCGCGGTCGGCACGCCCTCCGAGTCGCTCGAGCCGCGCAATTGCGCGGTCCCGACAGGCAACCGCGGCACGAGCGGTGCGTCCAGCTGCAGGTTGAGGTGCAACGGTCCGGGGCTGTCCCAGGGGACGGCGGCGAGGTCGTCCGGCCCCGCGACGTCGTACGTCGACACGAGCCGCCCGAAGATCGCCACCTGGTCGGTGGTCTGGTTGGCGCCGGTCTCCCGCAGCCGGGCAGGCCGGTCGGCGGAGACCACCACGAGCGGCACCCCGGCGTGCGCGGCCTCGAGCACCGCCGGGTGGAGGTTGGCGACCGCGGTGCCGGACGTGCAGATCACCGCGGCTCGGGCGCCGACCTTGCTCAGGCCCAGCGCGAGGAAGCCGGCCGACCGCTCGTCGATCCGGGTGTGCAGCCGGAGCCGGCCGGCCCGAGCGGCGGACCAGGCCGCGTAGGAGAGCGGCGCGTTGCGCGAGCCCGGCGCGACGACGACCTCGGTGACGCCGGCCGCGAGCAGGAGGTCGACCGCGGTGCTCGCCAGGTCGGCGGGGTCTGCGGCGTCCGCGGCGTCCTCTGCAGCGCCGAGGCGGCCTCGTGTCTCGCTCACGGGCGACGATCCTGCCGCAGCGCCCGGACCGCGGTGAGCCGGGCCTCCCAGTACGCGACCCGGTCCGGCGAGGCGGCCAGCCGGTCGAGCGCCCCGTCGGCGACCACGGGACGCCCCACGGGCAGCGCACCGTCGACCGGCAGCAGCGGAGCGAGGGCCACGTCGTCGGTCAGCAGGGCGACGGTCGCCAGGCCGCAGGCGTAGGGCAGGTCCGGCAGCGCGGCCGCGAGGGCCACGCCCGCCGCGATCCCGACCGAGGTCTCCAGTGCCGACGACACGACCACCGGCATCCCGATGTCCTCGGCGATCCGCAGACACGCCCGGACGCCGCCGAGCGGCTGTACCTTCAGCACAGCGACGTCGGCCGCTGCCAGGTCGCGCACCCGGTAGGGGTCGGCGGCGCGACGGATCGACTCGTCCGCCGCGATCGGCACGTCCACGCGGCGTCGTACGGCAGCGAGGTCCTCGACGGCGGCGGCCGGCTGCTCGACGTACTCCAGGCCGCCGGCCGCGCGGTCCAGCACTCCGATCGCCGCCACGGCGTCGTCCACCGACCACGCGCCGTTGGCGTCGATCCGCACCCGGCCGTCGCGCCCCAGCGCGTCGCGCACCGCCTCCAGCCGGGCCTCGTCGTCGGCCAGGGTCTGACCCGGCTCGGCGACCTTGACCTTCGCGGTCCGGCAGCCCGATGCGGCGACGATCGCGTGCGCCTGCTCGGGCCCGACCGCGGGCACGGTGACGTTGACCGGCACGGCGTCCCGCACCGGCGCGGGCCAGTCCCCGGCGGCCGCCTCCTCGGCGCAGCGCAGCCACGGCTCGGCGACCGCGGCGTCGTACTCCAGGAACGGGCTCCACTCCCCCCACCCCGCCGCGCCCTCGACCAGCGCGACCTCGCGGACCGTGATGCCGCGGAAGCGGGTGCGCATCGCGATCGAGACGACCCTCATCGCGGGTCCCCGTCGGCGAGGGCCAGCAGCGCCCGGCGGTCGGGCTTGCCGTTGGCGAGGAGCGGGATCTCGTCGAGGGTGACGAGCTGGCGCGGCGCCCACGGGCGGGGGTACGACGCCGCGACCCACTCCCGCAGGTCGTCGAGGACGGCGCCGGCGCCGCGGGCGGGCACCACGAACGCGACCACCCGGTTGCCCCACTCCGGGTCGGGCGCGCCGAGCACCTCGGCGGCCGCGACGCCGGGGTGCTCGCGCAGCCGCGCGGCGACCGCGGGCGCGGGCACGTTGACGCCGCCGGTGACGACGACGTCGTCGACGCGGCCGAGCACGACCAGCCGGCCGTCGTCGTCGAAGCGGCCGGCGTCGGAGGTGACGTACCACCCGTCGACCAGCGTCTCCGCGGTCAGGGCGGGCGCGGCTACGTACTCCTCGAAGAGGGTGGGGCCGGCGATCCGGATCCGCCCCGACTCCCCCAGCGCGACCGCGACACCGTCGAGCGGTACGCCGTCGTAGACGCAGCCCCCCGCCGTCTCGGCCGCCCCGTAGGTGGCGACCACCCGCAGCCCCTCGTCGGCGGCCCGGCGCCGCAGCGCGGGGTCGATCGGGCCGCCGCCGAGCAGCACCGTGTCCGCGCGGCGGAGGGCGGCGAGGTCCTCCGGCGAGGCCAGCATCCGGCCGAGCTGGGTCGGCACCAGCGAGACGAACCACCCCTCGTCCCCGGGCCACCCGTCGCGGTCGAGCAGCACCGGGTCGTGCCCGGCGACCAGCGACCGCACGACGACCTGCACCCCGGCGACGTACGACGGCGGGAGCGCGAGCACCCAGCGCCCGGAGCCGCCCAGCCTGCGCGCCGACGCCATCACCGACGCGAGCACCGCGACGCGCGTGAGCGCCACCCGCTTGGGGGCTCCGGTGGAGCCCGAGGTCTCCACGACGAGGCGGACGTCGTCCGGTCCGTCGAGCCAGCCGCGGAGCCGCTCCACCACGTCGGGCGGCGACCCCTCGGGCCGGACGAGATGCATGGCGCAGACGCTACACACGGCGAGGACCGCGGGCGTGGGTCGTGTGCCTGTGCCCGGTCCATAGGTCGTTCTGAGAAACACGACCCACGCTGGCCGCGGCGCGAGCACCCGAAAACCGTTCGGCGATGTCGGTGGCCTGACGGACAATGTCCGCGATGACCACGACAGACTCGGGCACACGTCCAGGATTCCTGCGTCGGCTGATCCCGCCGACGCCGATGTCCCGCCGCCTGGCGACCCAGTCGCTGCTGTTCTCCACCGGCGAGGGCACCTTCATGACCGGCAGCGCGGTCTTCCTCACCCAGGTGGTGGGGATGTCGGCGGCGCGGGTCGGGCTGGCGATCACGATCACCGGCGTGGCCGAGTTCCTGCTGGCCTACCCCGCGGGCCGGATCGTCGACCGGTTCGGCCCGAAGCGGATCTGGGCGCTGACCACGTGGGGCCGGGCCGGGTGCTTCGTGGCCCTGCCGTTCGTCGGCGGGTTCAGTGAATACCTCGTCGTGGGCCTCCTCTTCGCGCTCTTCGGCTCGGCGGGCGGGTCTGCGTACCAGGCCTACGTGCTCGACGTGCTCTCGCCGAAGGAGCGGGTGGAGACCCAGGCCTACATGTACTCCGCCCTCAACGTCGGCTTCACCATCGGCGCCCTGCTCAGCGGTGTCGCGCTGGCGTTCGACAGCCTCACCGTGATCCGCTGGCTGCCGCTCTTCGCCGCCGCGCTGATGGCGCTCAACGCGACCTGGGTCGGCCGGCTCCCCCAGGCACCGCACGACCTGCGCGTCGCCAGCGGCGAGGCCAAGGTCAGACCGACCGGTCCCGGGCCGGTCCGCAACGTCGGATGGATCCTGGTCACCTTCTTCGTGGGCGTGCTCTGGACCAACCAGGTGCTGCTCAACATCGTGATCCCGCTCTGGCTGGTGGAGGCGACCGACGCCCCGCACGTCCTGCTGGCCTGGCTCTTCGGCACCAACACGGTGCTCTGCATCTTCCTGCCGGCCTACACGTCCAAGGGCGTCCGCGACCTCGACGGAGCGATGCGCTACGTCTGGATCTCCTCGGCGTTCTTCGTGGTGTCGTGCCTGATCACGATGGTCACCCACTCGACCGTCGGCCTGATCACGGTGCTGCTGGTCTGGCTGGGGCACGTCACGGTGACCGGCGCCGAGCTCGCCATCTCCGGCGCGAGCTGGTCGTTCGAGGCCGAGCTGATGGACGCGCGGCGCCGCGGCGAATACCAGGGCGTCGGCGAGGTCAGCCGCGCGCTCGGGTCGATGTGGGCCCCCGCGCTCTACACCTTCCTCGCGATGTCGTGGGGCGCCGAGGGCTGGCTGGTGATCGCGGGCATCGTGATCGTGGCGACGATCGGCCTCGGGCCCTCGCTGCGCATGGCCCAGCGGTTCCGCGACCAGCACTTCCCCGGCGAGACCGCGATGGACGACCGCTCCCCAGGCACGTCAGCAGGTACGTCGACCACGGACGCCGAGGCGGTCGGCTGACGGGCGGGCCTGCGGTCGACGTACTCTTCTCTTGATGTCAAGACACCTGCCCGAGCGGCTCCTCCGCCTCGCCGGACCGACCTCGCTGGTCCGGCGGCTGTCGACGCAGTCGGTGCTCTCCGCCTTCGGCGACGGCGTCTTCCTCACCGGGAGCGCCGTCTTCTTCACCCAGATCGTGGGGCTGTCGGCGGCGCAGGTCGGGCTCGGCCTGACCATTGCCGGCGTCGTCACGTTCCTGCTGGCCGTGCCGCTCGGCAAGCTCTCCGACATCTACGGCGCCAAGCGGGTCTGGGCGATCGCCTCCCTGGTCGAGGCACTGCTCTACCTCGCCTGGCTGGCCGTCGGTGGCATGGTCTCGTTCGTCGCCATGATGATCGTGCTCGAGGTGGTCGCGACCGGGTCCCGGGCGGCGCGCAACGCCTACCGGTTCGACATCTTCCCCCGCGAGGAGCGGGTCTCCTCCAACGCCTACTTCCGCGCCGCACGCAACGTCGGCTACACCCTGGGCGCGCTGCTCGCCGGTGTCGCACTCGCGACCAACAGCGACGCGGTGATCCGGGCTGTACCGCTGGCGACCGCCGCCCTGCTGGTCCTCAACGCCCTCCTCGTCTCACGGCTCCCCCGTGCCGCCCACCACGTCGAGCTCGAGGAACCGGTGGAGAAGGCGGTCGACGCGGCGGTGTCGGGCGACAGGCGGAGCGCGCTGCGCAACCGCGGCTACCTCCTGATGTCGGTCTGCGGCGGCGTCCTCACCACCCACCAGGTGCTGCTCAACGTCGTGATCCCCCTCTGGCTCGTGGAGGAGACCGACGCTCCGCGGGTGCTGCTGGCCTGGCTTTTCGGCACCAACACCCTGATGGCGGTCTTCTTGCAGGTGGCCGCCGCCCGCGGCATCACGACCGTCGCCGACTCGCTGCGCGCCCAGCGCCGCGGCGCGTTCTTCTTCGTGCTCTCGTGCGGCATCGTGCTCGTCACCCACGACACGATCGGCTGGGTCACCATCGCCCTGGTCTGGATCGGCCACGTCACCGTCACCGGCGCCGAGCTCTACCAGTCCGCCGGCGAGTGGGGCCTCCAGGCCGAGCTCTCCGACCCGGCTCGGCGCGGTGAGTACCAAGGGGTGTCCCAGCTCGGCTTCACCCTCGGCTCGGTGTGGGCGCCGGCGGCGTACACCTTCCTCGCGATGGAGTGGGGCACCGAGGGCTGGCTGCTCATCGCCGCGGTCGTCGTGGTCGCCGCCGTGGCGATCCATCCCGCGGCGCGCGCGGCCGAGCGGCACCTGGAGCGGGAGGGTGTGGCGGTGGGCGACCTGCCGCGCAACGACTCCCCCTCGCCTGCTTGAATCGCCGGTCATGGCCACCCCCGCGCACTGGCTCGCCGGCGCCCGCCCCCGCACGCTGCCCGCAGCGGTCGCACCCGTCCTGGCCGGCACGGGCGTGGCGGCGTACGACGACCACCTCGTCGTGTGGAAGGCGCTGCTCGCGATGGTGGTCAGCCTGGCCCTGCAGGTCGCGGTCAACTACGCCAACGACTACTCCGACGGCATCCGCGGCACCGACGACGAGCGGGTCGGCCCGCTGCGACTAGTCGGGTCGGGCCTGGCCTCGCCCGGAGCGGTGAAGCGGGCCGCGTTCCTGGCGTTCGGCGTCGCGGGCGTGGCCGGCCTGGCGCTCGCCGCCGCGACCGCGTGGTGGCTGGTCGCGGTCGGGCTGGTCTGCGTGCTCGCGGCGTGGTTCTACACCGGCGGCTCGAAGCCCTACGGCTACCTCGGCCTCGGCGAGGTCATGGTGTTCGTGTTCTTCGGGCTGGTCGCCGTCGTCGGCACGACCTACGTCCAGACCGAGGAGTGGGGCGACAGCGGCCTGCCGGCGCTGGTCGCCGGCATCGGGGTCGGCGCGATCGCGTGCGCGATCCTCGTCGCCAACAACCTCCGCGACATCCCGACCGACCGCGTCGCGGGCAAGATGACGCTCGCCGTACGGCTGGGCGACCGCCGCACGCGGTGGTGGTACGCCGCGCTGATGGCCCTCGCCGTGGCCGCGCTGACCGTGCTCGCGGGCCTGACGACGTGGTGGGCGCTGCTCGGCCTGGTGTTCCTGCTCCCCGGCATCGCCGCAGCCCGGATCGTGCTGGGCGGCGCCGGCGGACCCGGCCTGATCCCGGTGCTCCAGAAGACCGGTGTCGCCGAGCTCCTCTGGGCGGTCGGCGCCACGGTGGGGCTCGTCGTCGGCTGACCGAGCGTCAGTCGCTGTCTTCCTTGGCGCGCTGCTCCTCGAACCGCTCGGCCACCTTGGCGGCCCGCCCCTGGACCTTGACCGCGAACGCCTCGCGGTAGTGCCCGAGGAAGAGGTAGGACCCGATGCCGCTCAGCAGGAACGCGATCACGACCGCCCACACGACAGGGACGTCGCTGGTCACGGCGTACCAGACCCCGAAGACGATCGCGAACGATCCGAGGAACAGCGCGATCCGCAGGGCGGTGTAGATCCAGAACTCCTTCACCGGTCCAGCGTAGTTGCTGCCCGTTCCCCGCGAACCGCGCCCCGACCGACCACCCCCGGCCTACCCTGGAAGCATGTTCAAGCTGTTGGTGGTGGTCGCGATCATCGCGGCCGTGACCTACCTGGTCACCCGCTACCTCCAGGACCGCACCCCTGGGGCACCGGCGCCGCGCCGTACCCGGCCTTCGCAGCCACCTCGGGCGGTCGCGCCCGACGACGACGACGACTTCCTGCGCGATCTCGACCGCAAGCGCAAACGTCGCAACCCGCCGGACCCGGAGGATTGAGCCGACCGAACGGTTGGTCGGCGCTTCCCTCCCGGCGAGCTCGGCCCCAGAGCTCCGCTACAGATGCGCGACGTCGCGCGAGACGTACGCCGGCGGCGCGTCGGCGTACGAGTGCTGGCTGCTGTTGCCCGCGAAGTAGTTGACGCCGATGAAGTTGAACCACAGCGTCGCCATGCCGACCAGCGCCAGGATCGCGGCGTTGCGGCCACGCCAGCCGGCGGTCGCGCGGGCGTGGAGGTAGCCGGCGTAGACCACCCAGGTGATGAACGCCCACACCTCCTTGGGGTCCCAGTTCCAGTAGCGCGACCACGCCTCGTGCGCCCAGATCGGCCCGGTGATCAGCACCGCGAAGGTCCAGACCGGGAACGCGAACGCGTGCACCCGGTAGGCGACCTTGTCCAGCGCCTCGAGCCGCGGCACCTGCGCCAGCCAGCCGCCGACCTCGCGGCCGTCGGCGGCGGCTCTGCGCTCGGCGCGCGCCTTGACGAGGTAGACGAGCGACGCGATGCCGCCGAGGGTGAACGCGCCGGTCGCGATCACGGCGGAGACCACGTGGATCACCAGCCAGTACGAGCTGAGGGCCTCGGTCAGCGGCGCGACCGGCTCGTGCAGCCAGATCACCGCGACCATCAGCGTGGTCAGCACGAAGCCGACGACCAGCGGCGCCATCCAGTGCAGCCGCAGCTTGCGGTAGAGGCCGAGGTACATCAGCGTCACGACGAACGTGCCCGCCACCGTGAACTCGTACATGTTGCCCCACGGCACCCGGTTGGGGTCGGCGGCCATGCCCCGCCCGACGAGGCCGATCAGGTGTGCGCCGGCGGCGATCACGGTGATGAGGAAGCCGAGCCGACCCAGGAACGCCGTGCGTTCCGCGGAGGTACGGCGCCCCGCCGGCCTCTCGTCTCCGCCGACGGCCTCCACGGCCGATGCAGCCCCCGGCTCCGCGGACGCGGCGGCCACGAGCGCGGTCGCCAGCGCCCGGCCACGGCCGCGCCCCGCTGACTCGTCGGCAGGCTGCCGCAGCGACGCCCACTCGGCCAGGTGCACCAGCAGGGCCAGGAAGTAGACGATCCCGGCCGCGGCGATCGCCTGGTTGCTCAGCGCCTCCCACGATGCGTCGGTCATGTGACGCCCTCCCGTAGTTGCTTCACCAGGTCCGCGAGCACCTCGCCGACCTCGTCGTTGCCCGAGCGGTCCAGCACCGCGACCTCGACGACGGTACCGCCTTCGCCCTCGCGCCGCGCCCGCACCCAGACCCGCCGCGGCCGCACGAACAGCGACCCGCAGAGCCCGATCAGGGCGAGCACGACCCCGATCAGCGCGACCTCCTTGCCGGGGGTCTGGCTGATCTGGACCCGCACCCACGGCTGCACGCCCTCGAAGGTGACCGTGCCGAGGCCGTCGGGCAGCCGGGCACTGTCGCCGACCTGCAGGTCGAGCCGCACCGGCTTGCCGTCGTCCTTCATCACCTGCGTGGCCTCGGACTTGTCGAGCACGTAGACCGACTGCGAGGAGCCGTCGTCGAGCCCCAGGTCGCCGGTGTAGACGAGCATCGAGAGCAGCGGGTTGCGGTCGTCGCCGAAGACGGTGAGCGGGTCGCCGTCGAGGTTGCCGTAGGTCGGGTAGAAGAGCCCCTCGAGCCCGACCTGGCCCGGCGAGGCGGCCGGCGCCTTGATCACGCCGAAGGACAGGAAGCTCGCGTCCTGCGGAAGGAAGACCGTCGGTCCGCTGTAGGCGACGTTGCCCTCGCCGTCCTCGATCGTCACCACCGGCGCGTAGCCGTGGCCGATGAGGAAGACGTCGGTGTCGCCGATGGAGAGGGGGTGGTTGACCCGGAGCGGGTACTCCTTCTCCTCGCCGCCCGTGCCCGCGGTGTAGCTCAGGTCCGCCCGGAACGACTGCGCCGTCCCAGCGCGCGGCCCGTCCTCGAGCCACTCGATGTCGAAGTCCTCGACGGTGAAGCGGAACGGGTCGAGCTGCTCGGTGGTGAACAGGCCGCCGGGGTCGAAGTCGTCGTACTGCGTGAGGCTGTTGGTGAACACCCCGCACTGCGGGCAGTCCTCGGACTTCTGCACGACGATGACGCCGCCCTGGTAGCCGAACAGGCCGCCGACCGCGAAGCCCGCCAGGACCACCAGCACGGACAGGTGGAAGAGCAGGTTGCCCACCTCGCGGAGCCGACCGCGCTCGCCCGCGACGAAGTCGTCGTCGTCGGCGGCCGCGCGGAGGCGGTAGCGGCGATCCAGCACCTCCCGCGCCCTGGTGAGTACGTCGCCCGCCGGCTCCTCGGTCGTGAACGACGTGCTGTCGGGCATCCTGGTCAGGTGGCGCGGCGCCGCCGGCGGCTGGGTCCGCAGGTGCCGGAGGTAGACCACCGTGCGCGGGATGATGCAGCCGACCAGCGAGATCACCAGCAGCAGGTAGATCGCCGAGAACCACACCGAGTCGTAGACCGAGAACAGGTCGAGCTTCTCGTAGAGCGGCGTCAGCTTCGGGTGCTCGTCCTTCCACCGCGCGACCGCGAGCGAGTCGACCCCGGACTGCGGGATCACCGACCCGGGCACCGCGGCGAGCGCGAGCAGCAGGAGCAGCACCAGCGCGGTGCGCATCGAGGTCACCTGGCGCCAGGTCCAGCGGCCGAGCTCGCGCGCGGTCAGCTCACCCGACCTCCGGGTGGTCGCCACCGCTCACAGAGAAACCTCGAACTCGTCGACGAACCGCAGCTGCACCCACTGCACGAGGTGGTCCCACGAGCCGGTGAGCATCAGCAGACCGACCACGACGAGCATGAACCCGCCGATCCGCATCACCCACACCTGGTGGCGGCGTACCCACCGCAGCGCGCCGAGCGTCCGCTCGTAGGCCACCGCGGCGATCACGAACGGCAGCCCCAGCCCGATCGCGTAGCAGAGCGCGAGCAGGCCGCCGCGGGCCGCGTTGCCGCCGGGATAGGTCAGGTTGAGGATCACGCCGAAGGTCGGTCCGATGCAGGGCGTCCAGCCGATCGCGAACAGCGCCCCGATGAGCGGCGCGGCGCCGATCCCGACGGCCGGCACCCGGTGGATCCGCCACTCGCGCTGGAACCACGGCACCACGCCGGCGAAGACGAGCCCCAGCAGGACCAGCCCGGCGCCGAGCACGACGGTGATCGTGTCCTGCCACTGCTGGAGCCGTCCGGCGAGCCCGCCGAACGCCGTACCGGCGAAGACGAAGACCACCGCGAACCCGAGCACGAACAGCAGCGACCCCGCCAGCATCCGGCCACGGCGCCGCCCGGCCTCGCCGGCCGCGAGGTCGGCGCCGGACAGCCCGGTGGCGTAGGAGAGGTAGCCCGGCAGCAGCGGGATCACGCACGGGGAGAAGAAGGAGACCAGTCCCGCGATGACGGCGACGGGTACGGCGACCGCGAGCGAACCGCCGGCGGCCTGACCCTGGAACCACTCACCCATCCGACGGCTCCGACGACTCGGCCAGCAGGCCGTCGACCAGCTCGGTCAGCGTGCCCTTCGACGGGATCGCGCCGTTGATCAGCGCCGCGACCCGGCCCTCGACGTCGAGCACGATCGTCGACGGCGGCGCGTAGGGGGCGTAGCTGCCGAACGCCGGCAGCGTCTCGCTGCCGGGGTCGTAGAGCGAGGGGTAGTCGACGCCGCGGTCGCGCTCGAACGCGGCGGCGTTCTCCGGGGAGAGGTCGCGGATGTTGATGCCGATGAACGCGACCCGATCGGCGTCGTCGGACTCCTCGTAGCCGCTCTCGGCCTCGACCAGCATCGGCATCTCGGTGCGGCAGGGGCCGCAGCCCGACCACCACATGTTGACGACGACCACCTGGCCCCGCAGGTCGTCCAGGGAGAGCGGGTCGCCCTGCACGGTCTCGCCGCTGATCTCGACCGGCGCCGCGCGCTTGTCGGCGCCGACCTCGACCACCTGGCCGTCGCCGGCGACGTAGTCGAGGTCGCCCGTGCCGGACACGTCCGAGCACCCGGCCAGCAGCAGCAGCGACACAAGACTCCCGACCGCTGCCACGACGCCGAGTCGGCTCATCTCTGCACGCGTACGGCGCCGAGTCGGCTCATCTCTGCACGCGTACGACGCCGAGTCGGCCCGTGTCGACATGAGCCGACTCGGCCGCTTCAGGCTGGAAAGACGAGCCGGGTCGGCGATGGGAGGGCGCACGCTCAGGGCCGCTTCCCCTCCGGCTTGACCTCCTCCGGCGCGTCGCCGGCGGAGAACGGGGCGCCTCGGTCGCCCTGGGGGATCAGCTCGATCGCGGGCTCGGCGTAGGAGACCTGCGCGATCCGGTCGCCCACGAAGTGGAACGACGTCACCGAGCACAGCGTGCACTGCCGCTTTCGCGGGTCGTGCAGGAAGGAGCGTCCCTCGACATGGAGCCGCGTAGTCCAGACCGGCAGCTGGTGGGACACGATGACGCCCTCGTGACCGGCCGCGTCGCGGCGTACGTCGTGGACCGCGGCCATCATCCGCTCCACGATGTGGTCGTAGGGCTCGCCCCAGGACGGCCGGAACGGGTTCCACAGGTGGCGCCACAGCAGCGGGTTGCGCAGCGCGTTGCGGCCCTTGCCGAAGGTCTTGCCCTCGAAGACGTTGGTCGACTCGATGACCCGGTCGTCCAGGCGTACGTCGAGGCCGCGCGCGGCGGCGAGCGGCGCGGCGGTCTCCTGCGCCCGCTCGAGCGGCGAGGAGACGAGCACCGAGATGTCGCGCCCGGCCAGAGACGCCGCGGCCTTCTCGGCCATCTGCTTGCCGAGGTCGGAGAGGTGGAAGCCGTCGCGGCGGCCGTAGAGCACGCCGTCGGGGTTGTGCACCTCCCCGTGGCGCAGCAGGTGGACGACGGTGTCGGGCGTGCTCATTGGTGAGCCTCCGGGGGTCGGGGTGCGATCTTGCGCCGGTCGAAGGCGCCTGCCGCGGCCTCGGCCGCGGCCGGCAGCGCGTCGAGCACGGCCTGCACGGCGCGGTCGTCGTGGGCGGCGGAGACGAACCACGCCTCGTACGCCGACGGCGGCAGGTGGACGCCACCGTCGAGCATGGCGTGGAAGAAGGCGGCGTACGCCGCCACGTCGGTCGTCGACGCGCTCGCGAAGTCGGTGACGGGGCGGTCGGTGAGGAAGACCGAGAACATCGATCCGGTGGACTGGATGACGTGGGGTACGCCGGCCGCGGTCAGCGCGTCCGCGATCGCCGGCCGCAGCACGTCGGCCACCGAGTCCAGGTGGGCGTAGACCTCGTCGGTGGCCAGCCGGAGGGTGGCCAGGCCGGCGGCGGTGGCGATCGGGTTCCCGGACAGCGTGCCGGCCTGGTAGACCGGCCCGTCGGGCGCCAGTGCGGCCATCACGTCGGCGCGCCCGCCGAACGCCGCGGCCGGGAGGCCGCCGCCCATCACCTTGCCGAACGTCATCAGGTCGGGGGCCCAGCCCTCGACGGCGCCGTCGGTGCCCCACTGGCCGCTGCGCGAGACCCGGAAGCCGGTCATCACCTCGTCGCTGACGAAGAGGGCGCCGTGCGCGCGGCAGGTCTCGGCGAGGAAGGCGTTGAACCCGGGGGCGGGCGGGACGACGCCCATGTTGCCCGGCGCGGCCTCGGTGATCAGGCAGGCGATGCGGGCGCCGTACTCCTCGAAGGTGGCGGTGACCGCCGCCCGGTCGTTGTAGGGCAGCACGATGGTGAGCGCGGTCGACGAGTCCGGGACGCCGGGGGTGCCGGGGATCGAGAACGTCGTCAGCCCCGAGCCCGCCGAGGCGAGCAGCGAGTCGACGTGCCCGTGGTAGCAGCCGGCGAACTTCACGACGACGTCGCGGCCGGTGAAGCCGCGCGCGAGCCGGATCGCGGACATGGTCGCCTCGGTGCCCGAGGAGACCAGCCGGAGCCGGTCGACGGGGGTGCGGGCCACGATCTCCTCGACCAGTGCCACCTCGCCCTCGGTGGGAGTGCCGTACGACGTACCGCGGGCCACCGCCGCGGTGACCGCGGCGACGACCTCGGGGTGGGCGTGACCGAGGAGCATCGGTCCCCAGGAGCAGATCAGGTCGACGTAGTCGTTGCCGTCGACGTCGGTCAGCCAGGCGCCCTTCGCGGAGGCGACGAACCGGGGGGTGCCGCCGACCGCGTTGAACGCCCGGACGGGCGAGTTGACCCCGCCGGGGGTGACCGCGCGGGCGCGCTCGAAGAGGGCGTCCGATGCGGTGGTCACGAGCGCGGTCGATGCGGAGGTCACCGGGTCATTGTCGCCGATGCCCGAAGGGCGTCCGCATCGGGACCATCCCGGCCTTGCCGCTCCCCCGCAGGCGCCCGTGTTACCTCGCGCGCGGCGGGTACCGCGGGAGGCCACGCCGGGAGGAGCGGATCCGGACCCAATCATTAGTGTGACACCCGTAACGTCTATGTGACACGATTCGTTGTAGCGGGCGTCGAACCCTGATCGGGAGGCCGGGGAGCGACGCCAGCGTGGGCCCGAAGGGGAGAGGCCCACACGAGAGAGACAGGCCCGCGGGCCAGGGGAGAGAGACGAGATGTCGAGGAAGCGACTGGGACGGCTCCAACGAGCCGCCACCATTGTGCCGCTGGCCCTGCTCTCGGCGGCATGGACCGCCAGCGTGGCCGGGATCGGCGGCGTCGCCGCCCCCCTGACCGCGAGCGAGCAGGGTGCGCTCCCCGACGGCAGCAGCGTGCCCGAGGAGGCCATCGAGGCCCCGGCCAGCCTGACCGACTCCAACGCGCTCGGCGACAACGGCAACACCGCCGGCATCGTCAACGCGACCTCGACCAACGAGATCCCCTCCGCCGCCCTCGCCGCCTACCAGCGCGCCGAGACGGTCATCAACTCCGCCGACAAGAAGTGCAAGCTCGCCTGGCAGCTGGTCGCCGCGATCGGCCGCGTGGAGTCCAACCACGGCCGCTTCGGTGGCAACGTGCTCGACGACGACGGCGTGGCCCGCCCCGGGATCTACGGCATCCCCCTCAACGGCAAGAAGAACACCGCGTCGATCAGCGACACCGACGCCGGCCAGATCGACAACGACACCAAGTGGGACCGCGCGGTCGGCCCGATGCAGTTCATCCCCTCGACCTGGTCGGTCGTGGGCGTGGACGCCGACGCCGACTCCGAGCGCAACCCGCAGGACATCGACGACTCCGCACTCGCCACCGCGGTCTACCTCTGCTCCGGCAAGGACGACCTGTCCGAGGTCATGGGCCAGCGCGCGGCGGTCTACCGCTACAACCACAGCCAGTCCTACGTCGACCTGGTCCTCGAGATCATGAACGCCTACCTCGAGGGCGACTTCACCTCGGTGCCCAACAACACCACCGCGGCCGGCTACGTCGTCCCCGACACCAACGACTACCCCGGCGGTGGCAGCACCCCGGGTGGTGGTGACAACGGCGACGGCGGCGGCAACGGCGGTGCCGACGACAACACCGGCGGCAACGACCTCGGCGACACCGGCGGTGGCGACGGCGGCGACGGTGGCGGTGACAACGGCGGTGGCGGTGACAACGGCGGCAACGACGGCGGCAACGACGGTCCCGACCTGACCAACCCGGACCGCGACAACGTTCCGGACACCAACACGCCGCTCGACGACCCGGCCGAGAATCTCGTCGACGGCCTGCTTGGGCCGCTCACCAAGGCGGTTGCAGCAGTCCAGTGCCCAGTGGAGGCGGTGCTCCGCTACCCGCTCAACCCCGCAGCAGCCGCCGACTGGAAGAACAAGTGTCTGGCCTCCTACGGCCTCTGACGTAACCAGCTCCGCAGCACGGCCCCGGACCCAATCCCCCCAGGTTCCGGGGCCGTTCTGTGTCCAAAGGCCCTAGCGGCTACCGGAGCAGCCCGGCGGCCTCGACCGCCCAGTAGGTCAGGATCACGTCGGCGCCGGCGCGGCGGATCGAGGTGAGCGTCTCGAGGATCGCGGCCTCGCGGTCGATCCAGCCGCGGGCGGCGGCGGCCTCGACCATGGAGTACTCCCCCGAGATGTTGTACGCCGCCACCGGCACGCCGCGCATCTCGGGCGCGTCCCGCACCTGCCGGATCACGTCGAGGTAGGCCAGCGCGGGCTTGACCATCACGATGTCGGCGCCCTGCTCGACGTCGAGCAGCGCCTCGCGGACGCCCTCGGCCGCGTTGCCGGGGTCCTGCTGGTAGGTCCGCCGGTCGCCCTGCAGGGTCGAGTCGACCGCCTCGCGGAAGGGCCCGTAGAACGCGGAGGCGTACTTCGCGCCGTACGCCAGGATCCCGACCTCACCATGACCCGCCCGGTCCAGCGCGTCCCGGATCACCGCGACCTGCCCGTCCATCATCCCGCTGGGACCGACCAGGTCGACGCCGGCGGCCGCCTGGACGCGCGCCATCTCGGCGTACCGCGCGAGCGTCGCGTCGTTGTCGACCTGCCCGTCCGGGGTCAGCACGCCGCAGTGCCCGTGGTCGGTGAACTCGTCGAGGCACAGGTCGCTCATCACGACCATCGCGTCGCCGACCTCGCCGACGACGTCGCGGATGGCGACGTTGAGGATGCCGTCGGGGTCGGTCGCGCCGGACCCGACCGCGTCCTTGCTCTCGGGGATGCCGAAGAGCATCACGCCGCGGATACCGGCCGCCGCGGCCTCGGTGACCGCCTTCCGCAGCGAGTCCCGCGTGTGCTGGACGACGCCCGGCATCGACCCGATCGGCCGCGGCCCCGTGCTGCTGTCGAGGCCCTCCCGCACGAACAGCGGCAGGACCAGCTGCGCAGGGAGGACCGCGGTCTCCGCGACCAACGCCCGCAACGCAGGGGTACGACGCAGCCGCCGCGGCCGGATCACCGGGCGCTCGATCTCACTCATGGACCCATTGTCGCTGGTCGAGTAGCCCGAGCCCCAGCGCTTGCCGCTGGTCGAGTAGCGAGCCTCCCGCTGGTCGAGTAGCCCGAGCCGCTAGGCGAGGGCGTATCGAGACCCCGCCGCCGATCATCGGCGCGGGTCGAGCCCGATCCGGCGCAGCCAGCCCGCGACCTGGGGGCGTGCGTCCGCGGCCTCTTCGCCCTGGACCGCGAGGGCCTCGCCGAACGCGGCTCCGGCGCACGTCTCCGCGTAGTAATCCTCTGCGCTGCCGAGCCCGCTGAGGCGTCGACTGGGGCGACGTGGCCGACATCACGGTTGCCGCGCTCCGGGCGGAGGGCGGGCGCAATCCGCACGACAAGAAGCCTCACCGACCTCGCCGGCGAGCTGGCGACCAGGAGCGAGGAGTTCAGACCCGCTGGGGCACGACACAACGCCAGGCACCACCGCAGCACCCGGAAGAGGCTGCGCAGCACGCTGGTCGGTGACATCGAGCTCACCGGAGAGGCCCTGGAGCTCGCCGGCGAACCCGTCGTCGTTGTCAACGCATCAAATCGGTGCTCCCCCGGCGTCTGAGGCCGGCGCAGCACCGATTTGAGCGCGATCCGGAACGCGGGCCCGCCGGCAGCTCATCCGAGTGAGCAGATGCTCCCGTTTCCGGCGAGAAACGGAGCATCTGCTCACGCAACCCGACGGGTGCACCGGCGAACCCGAGCGCGTCACCCGACGGTCGAGCGCGCCTGCGTTGGTTCACCACGGGATGCTGCCGAGCCGACACCTCCCCCGCGGAGTTCCGCTGGGTAGGCGAGGACTGGCCTACATACCGTGACGAAGCAACAGCCCGCTACCGGTCACTCCGCCTTCCGGCGCCGCCCCGAGGGCTTGCGGTCCGACGGCTTGGTGACCTGCTCGCCGGCGTCGACCAGCGCGGCCCGGCGACTGGCACCGAAGCCCGCGAGGGCGTCGACCAGCAGCTCGACGTCCGGCTGCGGAGCCATGACGTCGACCCGGAGGCCGTGCTCCTCCGCGGTCTTCGCGGTGGCCGGGCCGATCGCTGCGATCACCGTCGAGGGGTGCGGCTTGCCGGCGATGCCGACCAGGTTGCGCACCGTGGAGGACGAGGTGAACACGACGGCGTCGAACCTGCCGGTCTTGATCGCGTCGCGGGTCGGCGCCGGCGGCGGCGCGGCCCGGACGGTGCGGTAGGCGGTGACGTCGTCACACTCCCAGCCGAGGTCGATCAGGCCGGCGACGAGGTTCTCGGTCGCGATGTCGGCGCGGGGCAGGAAGACCCGGTTGATCGGGTCGAGCTGCTCGTCGTACTCCGGCCAGTCGGCGAGCAGGCCGGCCGCGGACTGCTCGCCCGACGGCACCAGGTCGGCGCGCAGGCCCCATGCGGCGATCGCCTGCGCGGTCTTGTCGCCGACCGCGGCGATCTTGAGACCGGAGAAGGCGCGGGCGTCGAGGCCGTACTCCTCGAACTTCTCGCGAACCGCCTTGACCGCGTTGACCGAGGTGAACGCGATCCACTCGTAGCGGCCCTCGACCAGGCCACGCACGGCCTTGTCCATCTGCTGCGGGTTGCGCGGCGGCTCGACGGAGATGGTCGGGACCTCCTCCGGTACGGCGCCGAAGTGGCGCAGCCGGTCGGAGAGCGACGCGGACTGCTCCTTGGTGCGCGGCACCAGCACCCGCCAGCCGAACAGCGGCTTGGTCTCGAACCACGACAGCGCCTGGCGCAGGTCGACGACCTTGCCGACCACGGTGACCGCGGGCGGTGCGATCCGGGCGGTGCGCACGTCGGCGCCGATCCGCTCCAGCGTCGAGGTGACGGTGTGCTGCTCGGTGGTGGTGCCGACGCTGGTCATCGCGACCGGCGTCTGCGGCGAGCGGCCGGACTCGACGAGTGCGGCCGCGATCTCGGTGATCTGGCCGACTGCGGAGAGCAGCACGAGGGTCGGGGTGTCGGCGTACCGCTTCCAGTCGACCTTCTCGCCACAGGTCACCACCGCGAGCTCGCGGTGGTCCTTGGTGGTGAGCGGGATGCCGGCGTACGCCGGGACCGCGCCGACCGACGAGACGCCGGGAACGACCTCGAAGGTGATGCCGGCCTTGGCGACGGCCTGCGCCTCCTCCGGGCCGGACGCGTAGATGAACGGGTCGCCGGCGAGCAGCCGGACCACCCGCAGCCCGCGCTTGGCCTGCTTCACGACCACCTTGGCCCGCGACGCGTGGGTCAGCGGCTGGCCGTCCTCGCCGAAGCCGCCGTCGATCACCTCGGGCGCACCCTCGGCGTCCCCGGAGGCACCGTCGCCACGCACCTTGGCGATGAGCGCGGCGTGCTCGGGGGCCTCGGTGATGAGGACGTCGGCGGCCCCGATCAGCCGTTGCGCCCGGACCGTCAACAGGTCCGGATCACCCGGGCCGGTGCCGACGAAAGCCACGCCGGCGACGGTCTGGGGGGAGGGGGCAGCCTGGTGGGCTGTCTTGGCTCGCGTCATGCGTGATGCACCTCTGCTGATCGTGCGATGTGAGCGGAGTCGGTCGGAGCGGTGTTGGGTTCGTTGCGGAGCTCGTGGGCGCCGTCGGCGATCATCTCGGCGGCCACTGCGGCGCCGAGACGTTCGGCAGCCGCGACGGGGTCGGTGTCGCCCAGCGGGGCGGAGGCGGAGCGGCGTACGGCGAGCGCACCGTCGGTCGAGAGCACGATCACCCGCAGCCACAGCTCGGGCCCGTCGTCGCCCTCGGCGACCTCGGCGAGCGCCCCGATCGGCGCGGCGCAGCCGCCCTCGAGGGTCACCATCGCGGCGCGCTCGGCGAGGACCGCGGCCCGTGCCGCGGAGTCGTCGATCGCGGCCAGCCGCTCGCGCAGCGGGTCGTCGGCGCGGCACTCGACGGCCAGCGCGCCCTGGCCGGGGGCCGGCACCATCTGCAGCGGGTCGAGCACCTCGGTCGCCTCGTCGAGCCTCCCGATCCGGGCGAGGCCGGCGCGGGCGAGGATGACGGCGTCGTACGCACCGGAGCGGACCTTGCCGATCCGGGTGTCGACGTTGCCGCGGACGTTGCGGACCTCGACGCCGAGGCCGAGCGCGTGGAGCTGTGCCGCGCGCCGCGGCGAGCCGGTGCCGACGATGCTGCCGGGCGGCAGCTCGCCGAGGGTGAGGCCGTCGCGGGCGACGACGACGTCGCGCGGGTCCTCGCGGGGCGGTACGGCGGCGAGCGCGATGCCCTCGGCGGCGTACGTCGGCAGGTCCTTGAGCGAGTGCACGGCGACGTCGATCTCACCGGCGAGCAGAGCGTCCCGCAGGGCACTGACGAAGACGCCCTGGGTGGCGTCGGCGCCGGCCAGCGGGCTGCCCGCGGCCTGGCTCCGGTCACCGTCGGTGGTGATCTCGACCAGCTCGGTCCCGACGCCGAGGCGCTCGCGGAGGAGCGCGGCGACGTGGGCGGCCTGGGTGGTCGCGAGCAGGCTGCGGCGGGTGCCGATGCGCAGCGTCATCCGGACCCCTCCTCGGGCACGGCCATCGGCCGGGTCACGGCGTCGACGGCGTCGGGGTCGAGCGCGAACAGCTCGGCGAGGGCGGCGGCGTAGGACACCGCACCCTGGTCGTTGGCGAGCTCCTTGACCCGGACCGTGGGCTCGTGGAGGAGCTTGTCGGCGACCCGGCGCACGGCGTACCGGATCTCGTCGAGCGCCTGCTCGTCGAGACCGGGCAGGCGGCTCTCCAGCCGCAGCATCTCGGCGTCGACCACGGCGGTGGCCATCGAGCGCAGCGCCACGACCGTCGGGGTCACGTTGGCCTGCCGCCGGGCGGCGAGGAAGGCGGTGACCTCCTGGGCCAGGATCAGGCGCACGTCCTGGATCTCGTCGCCGGCGGGCCCCTCCTGGACGGTCTCGGCGAGCTGCGCGAGGCCGACGAGCGTCACCCCGGGGAGGTCGCGGACGGCGGGATCGACGTCGTGCGGGAGCGCGAGGTCGACCACCAGCAGCGGCCGGTCTCCGGCGTCGGCACGCGCCGCCACCACGAGGTCGCGACCGATGAGGGTGCCGGCCGAGCCGGTGCAGCTGATGATCACGTCGGCCTGCGCGATCTCCTGCGCCAGGCCAGCGAGGGGTACGGCGTCCGCGGCGTACTGCCCCGCGAGACGCGATGCGCGGTCCTCGGAGCGGTTGACGACGGAGACCCGGGCAGCGCCGAGCCGGCTGACCGTGGCGGTCGCGAGGCCGGCCATCGCGCCGGCTCCGACCACGACGACCGAGAGGCCGGCGACGGCCTCCGGGGCACCGGTGGACTGCGCCAGGGCAGCCGTCACGAGAGAGGGTGCGACCTGGTCGATGCCGGTCTCGGCGCGGGTGCGCTTGCCGACCCGCAGCGCCTGCTGGAACAGCAGGTTGAGCGCGGACCCGACCGTGCCGAGCTCCTGGCCGCGGCGCAGGGCCTCGCGGGTCTGGCCGAGGATCTGTCCCTCGCCGAGCGCCATCGAGTCCATGCCGGCGGCGACCTGGAAGAGGTGGGAGATCGCGCCGTCGTCGTAGTGGACGTAGAGGTGCGGGAGCATGGCCTCGGTGGCCTCTCCTGCGCGCTCGACGAGCAGCCGGGACAGCGACTCCACGCTGCCGTGGAAGCGCTCGACCTCGGTGTAGATCTCGAGCCGGTTGCAGGTCGCGATGACCGTCGCCTCGGTGACGTGCTCGCAGGACGCGGCGTCGGCGATCAGCTTCTGGACGCCGTCGTCGTCGAGCGCGACCCGCTCGAGCAGCGCCACCGGCGCGGAGTTGTGGGAGATGCCCACGACGAGAACGCTCATGCCGGCGTCTCCTCAGCCTCGTCCGCCTCGTGCGCCTTGCGCTGCTCGTGGTAGGCGAGGATCTGCAGCTCGATGGACAGGTCGACCTTGCGGACGTCGACCCTGTCGGGCACGTTGAGCACCGCCGGCGCGAAGTTGAGGATGCTGGTGATGCCGGCCGCGACCATCCGGTCGGCGACGTCCTGCGCGGCGTGCGCGGGGGTCGCGATGACACCGATCGCGACGCCGTGCTCGAGCACGATCGACTCGAGGTCGGCGAAGGCCCGGACGGGTACGCCGGCGACCAGCTCGTCGTGGCGGTCGGGGTCGGCGTCGAGAAGCGCGACCACCCGGAACCCGCGGCTGCGGAAGCCGGAGTAGTTCGCCAGCGCGTGGCCGAGGTTTCCGATGCCGACGATGACCACGGGCCAGTCCTGGGTCACCCCGATCTCGCGGGCGATCTGGTAGCGGAGGTAGTCGACGTCGTACCCGACACCACGGGTGCCGTAGCTGCCGAGGTAGGAGAGGTCCTTGCGCAGCTTGGCGCTGTTGACGCCCGCTGCGGTGGCGAGCTCCTCGCTCGAGCAGATGCGGATCCCGGTCTCGGCGAGGCCGCTGAGGGCTCGCAGGTACACGGGCAGGCGGGCGACCGTGGCCTCGGGGATGACCCGGGTCGGTTCGCTCGGATTCCGTGCGGTCACAGCTCTACTCTCCAGCCGCGCCACCCGGCGTCGGACGCTCTCCTGACGGGCGTCACCTCACGGCGGGCGCGGCTCGTTCACTGTAGAAGTTTGTGAACGCGAGAACAAAATCTCCGAGCCGGTGGCCTTCCGAGGAACGAGGAAGGACACCAAGAGGCGAGGAGGTTGAGGAGGCGTGGGCACACCGGAGCGAAGCGACGGGGTGCCCACGCCGTCTCGAAACCCTGTCAGCCACCGCTGCGATCAGCACCGGAGCGAGCGCACCGACAACCTGCGCGAACGGCTCAATTGCGCCAGTTGCGCAGTCTGTCGAGCCACCGACCGCTCAAGCGGCGCAATTGAACGATTACCGCAGCCCAGGGCGCGGGCCGCGCACCGCGATCAGCCTGCGCCCAGCGCCTTCCGCAGCCGCACAGGCGACACCCGCCAGAAGTCGTGCTGGCGCCCGTCGACGAAGGTCACCGGGATCTCGTGGCCGAACCGTGCCTCGAGGTCGGGGTCACCCTCGATCGACACCTCGGCGTACCGCTCCCCCACCTCGGCGCAGACCGCCTCGACGACCGTCCGGGCGTCGTCGCACAGGTGGCAGCCGGGGCGGGTGTAGAGCACGACCCGGGCAGGTGCGTCGGGCGCGCTCATCCGAGGAGCCCGTGGTCGCGGCGACGCTCCGCGCCGCGGAGCCGGCCCTTCTGGACCTTCCCGGTGACCGTCCGCGGCAGCGCGTCGACCACCTCGATGCGACGCGGCTGCTTGAACCGCGCGAGCCGCCCCGCGCAGTGCTCGGCGACCGCGTCGCGGAGCGCGTCACGGTCGGCCTCGGCGACGTCGGGGGCGGGTACGACGTACGCGACCACGGCCTCGCCTGTCTCGTCGTCGGCGACGCCGATCACCGCGGACTGGCCGACCCCGTCGACCTCGTCGATCGCGGCCTCGACCTCGACCGGGTAGACGTTGAAGCCCGAGACGATGACGATCTCCTTGACCCGGTCGACGAGGTAGAGGTCGCCGTCCTCGTCGAGGAAGCCGATGTCGCCGGTGGACCACCAGCCGTCGGCGGCCGGACCGTCGAGCCCGTCGGGCCAGTAGCCGCTGAACAGGTTGGCGCCCCGGATCTGGATCTCACCCGGGTCGTCGGCCGCCGTGCCGAGCGGCTTCCCGTCGTCGTCGACCAGCCGGAGCTCGATGCCGTCGAGCGCCGCGCCGACCGAGCCCGGCTGCGGATCCGCCGAGCACAGGGTGCTGCTCACGACCGGCGCCGCCTCGGTGAGGCCGTAGCCCTGGTGGACCGGCACGCCGGTCAGCTCGGCGAACTCGCTGACCACCTCGGCGGACAACGGGGCCGAACCGGACAGGATCAGCCGGACCGGGCCGAGCCGCTCGGCGAGGGCCTCGACCCCGCGCCACTGGGCGAACACCGGTGGCGCGACCGGTACGACGCTGCAGGCCTCGTCCTCGATCAGGTCCAGGGTGCCCTCGCGGTCGAACCTGTCGGCGAGCACGAGCTTCGCGCGGTGGCGGAGCACGCCGCCCAGCACCGCGTTGAGGCCGTAGACGTGGAACAGCGGGAGGATCCCGAGGACGACGTCGTCGCTGTGCATCATGGGCGGGTCGACCCTGGCGACCTGCTCGATGTTGGCGAGCAGCGCCCGGTGGGTCAGCATCACCGCGCGCGGGAGACCGGTGGCACCGCCGGTGTAGAGCAGGACGGCAAGCTTCTCCGGGTCGGGCAGCGGGGGGACCGGCCGCACGGGCGTCGTACGCAGCTGGTCGTAGGAGCGCTCCCCCGGCTGCAGCGTCGCGCCGATCGCCACCAGGCGCACCCGCTCGACCGGGCCCGCAAGGGCCTCGCGACAGGCAGCGATCGTGTCGGGGTCCGCGATCACCATCCGGGCACCGGAGTCCACGACCATCCGGCGCAGCTCGACAGGGGTCGAACCGGGGTTGACCGGCACCGCGACCGCCTGCGCGCGCAGGATCCCGAGGTAGCTGGAGACGAACTCGAGCCGGTTGCCGGCCACCAGCATCACGCGGTACCCGGCGACGATCCCGGCGGCGCCGAGGCCGCTGGCGACACGGTCGACCTCGGCGTCGAGCTCGGCCCAGGTCATGCCCCGACCGCCGGCCTCGACCACCGCGAGCCGGTCCGGGTGATCGGCCGCGGCAGCGGCAACCAGACCGGCGACGTCGGTGAGAGGCATAGGGGCGATCCTACGCAGCGGTGCGCAGGACGGACGGGGGTTCGGGAGCACTACGCTGACGCCATGGCAGCGTCACCGGACCGCAGCCGCCGGCTCAACCTCCAGCAGCGCTCGACGCTCGCCGGCGAGGCGGCGGCCGCCGCGGCAGAGGTCGAGACCGCGCTCGGGGTCCCGGCAGACCCCACCTCCGCGGCGTTCTTCGACGTCGACAACACCGTGATGCAGGGCGCGAGCATCTTCCACCTCGCCCGTGGCCTCTACCGCCGCAAGTTCTTCACGACGCGCGACATCCTCGGCGCCGCGTGGAAGCAGGCCTACTTCCGGGTGGTCGGTGTCGAGGACCCCGAGCACGTCGCCGAGGCCCGCAACTCCGCGCTCGCCTTCATCGCCGGTCACACCGTGACCGAGCTCGAGGAGATCGGCGAGGAGATCTTCGACGAGGCGATGGCGCACCGGATCTGGCCCGGCACGCGCGCGCTCGCGCAGATGCACCTCGACCAGGGCCAGCGGGTCTGGCTGGTCACCGCCGCCCCGATCGAGATCGCCCGGCTGATCGCGAAGCGGCTCGGCCTGACCGGCGCGCTCGGCACCGTCTCCGAGCACGTCGACGGCGTCTACACCGGCCGGCTGGTCGGCGACATGCTCCACGGGCCCGCGAAGGCCGAGGCGGTCAAGGCGCTCGCCGAGCTCGAGGGACTCGACCTGGCCCGCTGCTCGGCGTACTCCGACTCCGCCAACGACCTGCCGATGCTGAGCCTGGTCGGCGACCCGTGCGCCATCAACCCCGACCCGAAGCTGCGCTCCCATGCCCGGGAGAACGGCTGGCGGATCCGCGACTACCGCACCGGTCGGAAGGCCGCGCGGGCCGGTCTGATGGTCGGCTCGGCGGCGTCCGGCGCCGCCGTCGCGGGTGCGCTCGTACGCCGCCACGCGCGCCGCCACACGAGCTGAGTGACGCTCTGTCGCACTGAACTGTTCCCTCACGGCCCGATCCGCCGTAGGATCCCTCCTCGGGGGAGATGGGGAGCTCGATGAGCGGGGAGAGGGATCAGTTGGCGCGCGGCCTGGAGGCCATGCGTGCTGCTGTTGCTGCCCTCATCCTGGAGTCCCTCACACCCGCACCGCTCACGCCGTCGATCGCCGGCGCCGGTCCCGCCCGCCCGGGCCCGCTCGGCTGGCTCCTCAGCGAGAGCGAGAGCGACGACTCGTTCGACGGCGACCGCCGCAAGGGGGAGTACGGCGACGCACGGCTCGCCACGTCCTCGGAGGACTCCGCCGAGGAGCGCGAGCGGCTGATCGGCCTGGTCGAGCTCGCCCGCGGCGGTGACGCCGAGGCGTTCGGCATGCTCTACGACCACTACCAGGCGTCGGTCTACCGCTTCCTCTACTACCGCACCCGCTCGGTCGTCGTGGCCGAGGACCTCTGCTCGGAGACCTTCTTCCGGGCGCTGCGCAACATGTCGTCGTTCCGGTGGCAGGGCAAGGACTTCGGCGCCTGGCTGATGACCATCGCGCGCAACCTCGCCACCGACCACTTCAAGGCGGGCCGCACCCGGCTGGAGCTCACCACCGAGGACATGGGTCAGCACGACGACACCACCGAGGGTCCCGAGACCGCGGTGCTCGCGAGCCTGACCAACGAGATCCTGCTCGACGCGCTGACCAAGCTCCCCAACGAGCAGCGCGACTGCCTCGTGATGCGGTTCCTCCAGGGTCTGAGCATCGCCGAGACGGCCGCCGCCCTCGGCCGCAGTGACGGCGCGATCAAGCAGCTCCAGCTCCGTGGCGTGCGCAACCTCGCCAAGCTGATGCCGGAGGGACTCCGATGACCGCCCGCGTAACTCCGGGCGACGCGGAGTCGTTGAATCTGAAACTCGGGTACCCGAGGTGCGACTTCGCTCGCAACCAGACCGGAATGTGGGGACGACCGTGATGTTCGGCGGGTTCGGCAGTCAGCGTCGCGCTGACGAGTTCGAGGCCATGCTGTCCGCTGAGGGCAGTCGGCCCGATGCCGTCGACCCCGAGCTCGCTCGCCTGCTCGACCTGGTCGGTTCGCTCCGTTCGACGCCCGAGGTCAGCCCGCGTCCCGAGTTCGTCGCCGACCTCCGCACCCGCCTCGTCGCTGCCGCCGAGCAGCAGACGGCGGCCCGCACGCTCGACGACGACACGATCGCCCTGCTGACACCGGCCCAACGGCGCGGCTCCCGCGAGCGTCGCTTCGCGACGGTGCTCGGCGGCTTCGCTGTCGTGGCCGCGACCGGTTCGATGGCGGTGGCCTCGCAGGGCGCGCTCCCCGGAGACGTGCTCTACCCCATGAAGCGCGCGATCGAGAACGCCCGGACCAACCTCCAGCCCGACGACGCCGCCAAGGCCACCACGCTGCTCGGCCACGCCGAGGGTCGCCTGGCGGAGGTCGAGACGCTCTCCCGCCGCGACAACGCGGACGCCGGCGAGATCTCGGAGACCCTGCAGGACTTCTCCGAGCAGACCAACCAGGCCAGCATCCTCGCGCTCGACGAATACTCCACGACCGGCGACGACTCCTCGCTCGACGCGCTGCGCGACTTCACCGCCGACGCCATGGATCGGCTCGACGACCTGAGCGACCTGGTCCCCGCAGGTGCCCGACCGGCGCTGATCACGGCGGCCCAGACCGTCCGTCAGGTCGACGCCGCGGCGATGCAGGCCTGCCCGACCTGCGGTGACGGCGGCGTCGCCGAGCTCCCACCGTTCGCGACGCAGTCGCTGGAGGAGGTCCTGCGCGGCACCGAGGCCACCGAGGCCGCTCCGCGGCGGACGCCCCCTCCGGCGGACCGCAAGGGCCACAAGGGTCGCGACCGGAATCGGAACGACGGATCCGACGCCCCCACGCCCGGTGACCCGCCGACCAGCCCGAGCAGCCCGGTCGGCGACGACCCGACCTCGCCGCTGCCCGAGGGCGACGGCGGTCCGGTCGGCGATGTCACCGACACCGTCAAGGACCGCCTCGGCCTCGACAAGAACGGCACCGAGGGCGACGACGAGTCGCTCACCGACGATCTGATCGACGACGTCGACGGCGTCCTCGGCGGCCTGCTGCCCTGACCGCCTCGGGTCGCACCGCGTCGCCGACTGCCGCGTCGCCGGGCACGCCCCTGGATGAGCGCTGTCAGCGCAGCTGGAAGACACCCTCGCGCTGGCGGAGCAGGGTGTAGAGCGTCTGCTGGATCGTCTCGCGGACCTGGTCGGTCACGTTGAACACCAGCATCGGGTCCTCGGCGGCACCCTCGTCGTAGTCGTCGGTGCGGATCGGCTCCCCGAACTCCAGCAGCCACTTCGACGGCAGCGGCACCAGGCCGAGCGGGCCGAGCCACGGGAACAACGGCGTGATCGGGATGTAGGGGATCCCGAGCAGGCGCGCGAGGGAGGGGACGTTGCCGACGAGGGGGTAGATCTCCTCGGCCCCCACGACGGACAACGGGATGATGGGTACGCCGGTGCGCAGCGCCGCGGACACGAATCCGCCCCGCCCGAACCGCTGGAGCTTGTAGCGCTCCGAGAACGGCTTGCCGATGCCCTTGAAGCCCTCCGGCCACACGCCCACGAGCTCGCCGCCACGCAGCATCCGCTCCGCGTCCTCGTTGCAGGCCAGGGTCGCACCGCCCTTGCGGGCGACCGAGCCGACCATCGGCATCTTGAAGACCAGGTCGGCGCCGAGCGAGCGCAGGTGGCGACCGGTGCTGTCGTGCACCGACACCATCGTCATCAGCGCGTCGACGGGCACGGTGCCGGAGTGGTTGGACACCACCAGGGCGCCGCCCTCGGCGGGGATGTTCTCCGCGCCCCGGACCTCGACCCGGAACCACTTCTGGGCCAACGGCCGCAGCGCGGTCATGAAGAACCGCTCCGCGATCTCCTGGTCGAAGCCGTACTCGTCGACGACGTAGTCGCCCGTCACCCGGCGCCGCAGGAACGCGATGAACCGCGCGAGCTGGGGCTCCCACTGGTCGCCGAAGAGCTCGCGGCTGGCGTGCTGGAAGGCCGCCAGCCAGTCGCTGACGGGGATGCTGCCGCGCGGCTCGCGGTCGTTCACCTCGAGGGTGGGTACGGCGCCCGCAGGCCGCTCGGTCGCGTCGGTGCCGGTGTCGCCGGTCTGCTTGGTGTGCGTGGTGGCCCCTGCGGCCTTCGGCTTCGCAGCCTTCGGCCTCGCGGCCCCCGGCTTCGCAGCCGGGGACTTGGCCGACTGCGACTTCGCGGGCTGTGCGCGCCGGGGCGCGGACCCGTCCGGACGCGCCTCGTCGGCGTCACCGGAAGAGGAGCGGGCCGGCGGCGTCGTACTCCTGGAGCGCGGGGCGAGGCCTCGCGCCGCCGAGGAGGGCCGGGTGCCGGTGCCGCGGCCGGGCCGGCCGCCGGTGCCGATCGGGATGATCTCGGCGTCACCCATCGCGATCTCCTGCGAGTGTCAGAGGGGACCGGGACAGCGCACTGTCACCGTCGACGGCGGGCAGCCGCTCGGCGGCGGCCGCGAGCAGCCGGTCGGTGCGGCCGCCGGTGGGGGTGAGGGTGCTTGCGAACTCACCGAACGCGCTGGCGGTGGTGTAGTCGGGCTCGAAGCCGAGCACCTCCCGCATCCGGGTGGTGTCGACACCGCGACCGAAGGTGAGGAACGCCCGCATCTCGGGCGAGAGCTCGGCGATCCGGGCCGAGCGGAGGATGGAGCCGAGCCCCCCGACGGCGATCCCGGGCACCGGGAGACCGGGCCGTTGGAGCCTGCGCAGGGCCTGCGAGAGCACCATCACGCCGTCGCCGGCGACGTTGAACGTGCCGTGGGCATCGGCGAGGACCGCGTGGCGGAGGACCCGGTTGAGGTCGGCCTCGTGGAGGAACTGCAGCCGCGGGTCGAAGCCGAGGACGGTGGGGATCACCGGCATCCGGAAGTACGACGACAGCGGGCTCACCACCCGCGGACCGATCACGTTGGCGCACCGCAGCATCGTGACCGAGACGTCGGGGCGCCGACGGGCGAACCCGCGCACGTAGCCCTCGACCTCCGCGACGTCCTTGGCGTAGCCGGACCGCGCCGGGCGCCGCGGCTCCATGTCCTCGGTGAACATGGCGGGGTCGCGACTGCTCGCGCCGTAGACCGTCGTCGACGACTTCACCACCACGCGGCTGATCCGTTCGGCCTTCTGGCACGCAGCGAGCAGCTGCATCGTGCCGATGACGTTGAGCTCCTTCATCGTGCCGCGCGCGCCGGCGCTGCCGGGCGTGGCGATGACGCTCATGTGGACGACGGTGTCGATGTCCTCCCGGGCCAGGATCTTGGCGATCACCGGCTGCCGGATGTCGGCCCGGACGAACGACACGTCGCCGATGTCTCCCCGCGGGGGGATGACGTCGACGCCGATCACCCGGTCGACGCCGGGGTCCGACGCGAGGGTACGCGCGAACGTCCGGCCGAGGTCACGGGAAACTCCCGTGACGAGCACGGTGCGACCGCCTGCATCAGCCATCTCCGAGGTGACCCTTCGGTGAGGTGGAGCGTGGTTGCGTTACTTGCCGAGCTTGCGGCGCTGCACCCGCGTCTTCTTCAGAAGCTTGCGGTGCTTCTTCTTGGCCATGCGCTTGCGCCGCTTCTTGATGACAGAACCCACGTGGAACCTCTCAGAGCGCCGGGCTCTCCCGGCTGTCGATCGACGTCGCCCCAACGGTGGCCGGAGGACCGGGTCAGCCTATCGGGGACCTGGACACTGTGGAGAATCAGGACTCGTGAGGTGGACCACGGAGGTCGCGGGCGCCTCAACTCGACCGGTGCGGGTGTCGCGGCCCAGTGGCGGGCGTCAGAATTCCCCGGTCGACCGGGGATTCCTGATGATGTCCGGCTAAATTTTGCCCGACAAGGTCAGATTTCCCCGGTCGACCGGGGAAATCTACCAACGCGTCGCGCCTAACCAGCATTGAAGAAAGACTTGCGGAGGTAGTCGTTGACGTCTTCCTCGGTGACCCGGAACGAACGACCGACGCGGTGGGCTGGCAGGTCCCCGTTGTGGACCAGTCGGTAGACGGTCATCTTCGAGACGCGCATCATCGTCGCCACTTCGGCGATGGTCAGGAATTTCGGGTCCGGAAGGGACTCGGAACGCTCGCGCGGCGAGGGTGCCATGGCCAACCCACACTTTCTGGACATCCGTCACCGCCTTCCCCAGCGGTGATCTGCGGACGCCTCTGGCCGTGAGAATAGGGCTAGATGTGACTCGTGGGGAAGGGGTAACCCACTGAAACTTATGAGATCTCGGCGTGTCGTCTTGACCTTAGCCCCGTCGATCAAGTCGGACGGACGCCCCGCGAGGTCACGGCATCGGGTCGAGACCGTGCAGCGGGAAGATCTCCGACCGCGTCGCGTGGACGGCCCGGTCGAGCCACGCCTCGGGGTCGTAGCCCTCCTCCCACGGCCGGTAGCGGACCGGGCGCTGGTCGGACATGAGCGCCGGCGTCGTCGTACCGAAGAGCGCGGCGACGTGCTCGCGCCAGGCCTCCGGGACCGCCGTCGCGGCGTCCAGGGGCCGCCCGCCGACCGTGGCCAGGAGGTGGGTCCACGCGCGGGGCACGACCGTCGTGACGGCGTACCCGCCGCCGCCGGTCGCGACCCAGCGGCCGCCGGAGACCTCGTGCGCGAGGTCGTGGAGGGCGAGGTACGCCGCCCGCTGCCCGTCGATGCTGAGCAGCAGGTGTGCGAGCGGGTCGTCCGCGTGCGAGTCGCAGCCGTGCTGGGTCACCAGGACGTCGGGAGCGAACGCGCGCACGAGGGGCGGCACGACGGCGTGGAACGCCCGCAGCCAGCCGGCGTCGCTGGTACCCGGTGGCAGTGCGACGTTGACCGCGGTGCCCTGCGCGTCGGGTCCGCCGTGGTCGGCCGGGAAGCCCGTGCCCGGGAAGAGGAACTGACCGGACTCGTGCAGCGAGATCGTGAGCACGCGCGGATCGTCGTAGAAGATCTGCTCGACACCGTCGCCGTGGTGCACGTCGACGTCGACGTAGGCCACCCGCTCGGCGCCCTGGTCGAGCAGCCACCGGATGCCGACCGCCACGTCGTTGTAGATGCAGAACCCGCTGGCCCGGTCGGGCATGGCGTGGTGGAGCCCACCCGTGATGTTGGCGCTGTGGAGGCTCTCCCCCGTCCAGACCTGGCGGCACGCCTCCTGGCTCGCCCCGACCACGTGCGCGGCGGCGTGGTGCATCCCCTTGAAGACGGGATTGTCCTCGGTCCCTAGCCCGCGGAGCTCCTCGCCGGGGCCCGGCCGGTCGCTCATCCGCTGGACGGCCTCGATCAGCGCGGGGTCGTGGACGGTGGCGATGAGGTCGTCGCTCGCCATCGGCGCCGCCACGCAGGCCAGGCCGCTCGCCCCGCCGACGACACCGAGCTCGGTGGCGAGCCGCATCGTGAGGTCCACCCGCACCGGCGCCATCGGGTGGTGGGGCCCGAAGTCGTAGTCGGTCAGGGTCGGGTCGAAGACGACACTCGAGTGGCCTGCGCAGTCGACGGCCGCGGACCCGACGTCCGCCCCGAGGTCCGCATCGTCCGCGGCGTCCGCGCTCGGCGTACTCATGTGAGGGACGTTACTCGTCCGGCCACGATCGCCGGCGGGGGCCGACGACGGGTGAGCCCTTGTCGAACACCGATGTACGACTTATGATCTCGTACATCAGTGTTCGAGTTATGGAGAACGGAGAAGCGGATGAGGTGGCAGGAGGTGCGCAGGTTCACCCTGCACTACGGCGAGATGGTGGTCGCCATGCTGGTCGGGATGATGGTGCTCTACCCGCTCTGGTCGCTCGCGACGTCGGGCGTCGGAGGCGCGAGCGCGCTGAGCTCGGTCGAGGTCGACACGTTGGTCATGGCCACCACGATGGCGGTGCCGATGGCCGGCTGGATGCGGTTCCGCGGGCACGGCTGGGCACCGACCCTGGAGATGAGCGCGGCGATGTACGCCGGGTTCGTCCTCACCTACCCGTTCCACTGGGCCGGTGGCCTGGGGGAGCACGGCGTGATGATGATCGGGCACGTGCTGATGTTCGTGCTGATGCTGGCGGCGATGCTGTGGCGGTGGGAGGAGTACGCCGGCGGCTGCCACCGCAGCCACGGATCGGCCGAGCGCGATCGCCGTACGATGACCGCATCGTGACCACGACCGACGCCCCCACGCCCCGGCCGCTGCGGGCCGACGCGCGCAAGAACGTCGCGGCCATCCTCGACGCCGCGACCGCCTGCCTCGCCCGCGATCCCGACGCGAGCATCAGCGAGATCGCCAGGACGGCAGGCGTCGGGCGGGTGACGCTCTACGGGCACTTCGACTCCCGCGCGACGCTCGTCGCGGCCGTCGTCGACCGCGCGATGCGGGAGGCCGACGAGGCACTGGCGTCGGTCGACCTCGACGGCGACCCGGTCGACGCGCTCGTCCGGCTGATCGGGGCGACGTGGGGCACCACCTACAGGTACGGCGCCCTCGTGGTCGCTGCCGAGCGGACCATGCCCGATGCGGAGATGGCCGCAGCCCACGCCGAGCCGAAGGAGCGGGCCGAGCGACTGCTCGAGCGGGGCCGGGCAGCGGGGCGGTTCCGCACCGACCTCCCGACGTCGTGGCTTCTCACGGTCCTGCACACGGTCACCCACGCCGCGGCAACCGCGGTCTACAACGGCGAGATGGCGGCCGAGGACGCACCCGGCGCGATCGCGGCGACGATGCTGGGCCTCACGACGCCGCCCGGGGAGACCGTCCCCGCTCCCCCGCGCTGAGACGGCCTCGCGGGCGGACGGGTCGTGGGGATCACTCCGCGCGGTCGGGCCCGCGGCGGCGTACCTCCTCCACCGAGGTCAGGGAGTCGCGCAGGTCGCCCAGCCAGTCACCCTCGTGCTGCCGGACCAGACGGACGCACCAGCCGAGGGCGTCGCTGCGGCTGCGGGCGATGCCGCCGGCGACCAGCAGGTCGAGGACCTGGCGCTCGGGCTGGCGCAATCGGGTCATCACCGGCGCCGCGACGTGGGTGAACAGCGCCCGAGTGTCGCCGGACTGCACGCCCCACGACACCTTCCGGCCGAACTTGCGCTCCGCCTCCCGCGCGACGCCCATCCGCTGCTCGCGGGTGCGCTCGCGGAACTCGGCGATCCGGCCCTCGATCGTCGCGTCCCGCTCGCCGTCGGAGGCGTCGGCCGCCACCTCGGGCTCGGGGATCCGGCCGATCACGGTGATCTCCTCGCGGTCGACGGCGACCTCGAGCAGCTCTTCGAACAGCTCCTCCGGCAAGCGGCCGGAGAACCAGCCGCGAATCTCGTCTGCAGTCATGTAATTATGATTACACGCTGACTCCATGCAGACAAGGAGACCGGCTGGGCGTGGGTCGGGCGTGGGCCGAGGGCGCCGCCGGGAGTGTCGGTGGCCGGTGCGAAACTTGCCGGCATGGTGGTCGCGGAGCTTCTCGGAGGGCCGGTCCGGGGCGTGCTCTTCGACCTCGACGACACGCTCGTCGACCACCGCGGAGCGGCCGAGCGCGGGGTCCGGACCTGGTTGGCCGGCCTCGGGATCGACGAGACGGGCACCATGCTCGAGGAGCACGTCGAGCGATGGTTCGCGCTCGAGGCGTTCCACTACGAGCGGTGCCAACGCGGCGAGATCGGCTACGCCGAGCAGCGGCGGGCCCGGGTGCGTTCGTTCCTCCCGGGCTGGGACCTGGCCGACGACGCACTCGCCGACGACACGTTCGGGGGCTACCTCGCCTGCTACACCGCGGCCTGGTCCGCGTTCGCCGACGCAGCTGCCGCGGTGGAGGCGGCGCTGGCCGCCGGGCTGCGGGTCGGCATCCTCACCAACGGCGACCAGACCGTGCAGGAGTCGAAGGTGCGCCGCACCGGCCTCTCCGCCCTCGGCCTTCCGGTCTTCGCGTCGTCCTCGCTGCCGGCCGCCAAGCCGGACGCTGTCGCGTTCCACACCGCCTGCGCCCGGCTCGGCATCGCGCCGGAGTCCTGCGTGATGGTCGGCGACTCGCTCCTGCACGACGTGCGTGGTGCCGCGGCCGCGGGACTGGCCGGGGTGCTCGTCGACCGCGTCGGGCGCTACGACGCCCGTCCCGACCTGGCGGGTGTCACCCGGGTCCGGTCGCTCGCCGAGCTCGGCTGGTGAGCCGGGCACCGGCTGATCAGCCCCCGACGCGCCTCAGCCCCACCGTTCGGCGAGCGTGCTGACCACCTTCAGGTTCCGGTTGGTGCCGGGGTTGAAGACCTTCGCGAGCGTCCCGAACACCTTCGCGTCCGCGAACGGCCCGGCGATCCAGACGTGCGCGGCGCGGCCGACGACGAGGGCGCGCTCCAGCTCCGCGTCGTACGCCGCCACCCGCTCGACGTCCGCGGCCGTGGGTGGCTCCTTGTAGAGGACGACGAAGCGCCGGCAGTCGTCGCGATCGGCGTACGGCGGCCGCGGGAAGGCCAGTGCGTCGGCGTACACCTGGCGCAGCTCGGCCGGGGTGAACACGATGGACGGCACCTCGAAGCCGCACCGCTCCCCGAAGACCTCCTCCAGCGCCCGCTCCACCGACCCGATCGTCCGCTTGGGCGTGGTGACCCGGATGTTGCCGGTCTGGATGTAGGTCTCGACGTCGGTGAAGCCGGCCTCGGTCAGCCACGCCCGCGCGTCGGCCATCCGCAGTGGCCGCTTGCCGACGTTGACGGCGCGGAGGAAGGCGACGTACGACGGCACCGGCGCGAGCTCCTCAGCTGCCGCCGGCGAGCTCCCGCGAGCGGTCGCGGGCCGCCTCGAGCGCGGCGAGGAACGCGGCGCGGACCTTGTGGATCTCCAGCTCGCGGATCGCGGCGGCAGTGGTGCCGGCCGGGGAGGTGACCTGCTCGCGCAGCACCGTCGGGTGCTCGCCGGTCTCCCGCAGCATCGCGGCCGACCCGACGAGGGTCTGGACGACCAGGTCGTGGGCGGTGGCGCGCGGCAGCCCGAGGTGGACGCCGGCCTCGATCATCGACTCCACCACGAAGAAGATGTACGCCGGCCCGCTGCCGCTGATCGCGGTGACCGCATCCTGCTGCTTCTCGGGTACGCGCAGCACCCTGCCGACCGACGCCATCAGCTCCTCGGCCTCGGCGAGGTGGGCCTCGTCGCAGTGCGAGCCCGCGGAGATCGCGGACATGCCCTCGTCGACCAGAGCGGGGGTGTTGGGCATCACCCGGACGACCGCGACGCCGGCCGGCACGTGGGTCTCGATGAACGCGGTGGTGATGCCGGCGGCCAGCGACACGAGCAGCTGACCGGGGCGGAGCGCGCCGGAGATCTCGGAGAGCACGTCGGCCATGTCCTGCGGCTTCACCACGAGCGCGACGGTGTCGGCCTTCGTGGCGGCTTCGAGGTTGGAGACGACGCGGACGCCGTACCTCTCCTCGAGCTCGGCCGCCCGCTCCTGGCGCTTCTCGCCGACCAGGAGCTGGTCGACCCGGCGCCCGGCGCGCACCAGGCCGGAGAGCAGGGTCTCCCCCATCACGCCGGCGCCGATCACGGCAGTCTGCTTCATCACTGGCTCACTTCTTCGAGACGAGGGACGTCACGAAGAATGACAGGTTGCGTGGACGCTCCGCGAGCCTTCTCATGAGGTAGCCGTACCACTCGGAGCCGTAGGGGACGTAGACCCGGACCGTCTCGCCGCTGTCGGCGAGCCGCTGCTGCTCGAGCGGACGGATGCCGAAGAGCATCTGGAACTCGTAGGTGCCCTGCGCCCGGCCGTAGCGGCTGGCCAGCGACGAGGCGACCTCGACCAGCCGCGGGTCGTGGGTGGCGATCATCGGGTAGCCCTGGCCGGCGAGCAGCACCTTGAGGCAGCGGACGTAGGCCCGGTCCACCTCGTCGGGATCGGTGAAGGCGACCTCGGCGGGCTCGTCGTACGCGCCCTTGCACAGCCGCACCCGGGAGCCCTCGTGGGCGAGCGCGCGGCAGTCGTGCTCGGTGCGGTGGAGGTAGGCCTGGAGCACCGCGCCGGTCTCCGGGAAGTCCTTGCGCAGGTCGCGCAGGATCGCCAGCGTCGCGTCGGTGGTGGTGTGGTCCTCCATGTCGAGGGTCACCGTGGTGCCGGCGTTGCGGGCGGCCCGGCAGATGGCGCGGGCGTTCTCGAGGGCGATCTTGTGACCGCCACCCGGTGCGACATCGTCCGGCAGCGCGAGCCCGATCGCGGTCAGCTTGACGCTGACCTCCGCCCGCCGGGTCAGCCCACGGGCCGAGAGCCGGCTGAGCAGGTCCTTGTAGGCAACCACCGTCGCCTCGGCCCGGTCGACGTCGGTCGTGTCCTCGCCGAGGTAGTCGATGGTCGCGGTCAGCCCGTCCGCGGCCAGCCGGGCGACGGCGTCGACGACGTCCTCGACGTCCTCACCGGGGACGTAGCTGCGCACGATCCCGGCCGTCACCGGCATGGTGCTGACCAGGCGTTGGACGGCCTGGCTGCGGGACAGGAGGAGGAGAGCGTCACGGACCGGGCGCATGGGGTCAGATTACGGCGGGGCACCCAGCGCCCGGTCGGCGGATCCGGCCGCGACGATCGGGGGCTCAGGGGACGAACGGGGCCGTCACGACGTCGTACGGCGCAACGCCGTTCGCCTCGTCGAAGTGGCTGTCGACGTACAGCGTCTGGCCGCGCAGCCGCTTCGCGGTGGTGAGCACGCGGCTCGGGTCGGTCGCCCGCTGCCGGACGAGCGTGGCCGACGAGCCGTCCTCGGCGAGCTCGAGCGTGGCGATCGATCGGGAGAAGTTGCGCACCACGGTCAGGGTCGTGCCGACCCGGACCAGGCCGTCGGCGTTGACCAGGTCGGCGCCGCCGGTGGCCACCTCGGAGACCGAGCCGTCGGCGGCGTCGAAGCGCCACAGCCGGCCGGTGTTGCCCTGCGCGACGACGAACGCGCTGCGGTCGGGGCTGAGCACGATGCCACCGAGGTTGAAGCCGGACTCCTGCGAGATGGTGCCGGTCGCGTCGGCCCACAGCTCCACGCCCCAGCCGTCGGCACCGCCGGCGCCGGGCGCGACCCGGTAGATCTGCGGCGCGTTGGAGTTGGTGAAGTACGCCGCACCGTCGGGACCCACCCACACGTCGTTGAGGAAGACGTTGTCGCCGGGCGCACGGAGCGCGGCGAGCAGGTCGCCCGCCGGGGAGTAGACCCACAGGTCGGGACGGTCCGGGAACCCGATGCCGTTGGGCCCGCCGGCGACGTACACCCGTCCGGCGGCGTCGGTGGTGATCCCCCGCGCGGTGAAGCGGCCGTCGGTGCCCGCGCCGCCGAGCCACTCCTCGGTCTGCGCGGTGCCCGAGACGCCGCGGTGGATCTCGCCGCCGGTGACCTCGCTGACGTAGAAGAGACCGCGCCGCTCGTCGGCACCGATCCCCTCGAACTTCGAGCCGCCCTCGTCGCCGACCAGGTGGTACGACGCCGGGCGTCCCCCGTCGGCGTACGCGCCGGGCGTGGCGGACAGCGTCGACAGGGCGAGCGGGGAGATCGTCGCGGCGAGGGCTGCGACGGCGAGGGTGCGCTTCATGGGAGATGTGCTCCGTTTCGTGACCGGGGTTCGTTGCCCTTCGAGCCTCTCCGGGATCCGGCGGACCCGCGTCATCCGATTGGCTATTCCTCCGCAGCCCGTCGGGTGATGTCGCGCGGACCCGGGCGTCAATACGCTGCCCTCATGACCAGCGACGACGCGGGGACGGCGAGCGCCGTACGACCGGCGGGCAGCGGGGTCCGCGGCATCCTGGCGTCGGTCGCCGACCTCGACCGCTGGCTGCACGTCGTGCTCGTCGCGCTCGCCGTGGTCTGCGCGATCCGCTACGTCACCCGGCACCCGCTCGACGCCAGCGGCGTCTTCGTCCTCGCCGGAGCGACCGCGTTCATCGCCGTCTACGCGAGCGGTGCCCTGCTGCGCGGTCGCTCCTGGTGGCCGACGCTGTGGGTGGTCGTGGTCGTCGCCCTGTGGGCAGGGTTGACCCTGGTCGCGCCGTCGTTCGCGTGGACGGCCGTCCCGGTCGCGTTCGCCGCGCTCCGGGTGCTGCCGTTCGGCTCCGCCGCGGGGGTGGTGGTCGCGATGACGGCGGTCGTCAGCCTCGGGTGGTCGCGGCTCGTCTCCGGCCCCGACCCGACGATCGTCGTCGGACCGGTCGGCATCGCCCTGGTCACCGTCATCGCCTTCCGCACCCTCGAGCGCGAGGCGCGCACCCGGCAGCGGCTGCTCGACGACCTCACCGCCGCGCAGGACGACCTCGCGCTCGCCGAGCGCCGCGCCGGCGCGCTCGCCGAGCGGACCCGGCTCTCCCGCGACATCCACGACTCCGTCGGCCAGGGCCTGTCCAGCATCAACCTGCTGCTGCAGGCCGCCGCGCAGGACTGGGACCGCCGCCCCGACCTGGCCCGCACCCATGTCGGAACCGCTGCGTCGACGGCGCGCGAGGGCCTGGAGGAGGTACGCCGCGTGGTCCGCGACCTGGCCCCGGCCGACTTCGTCGAGGGTGCGCCCGACGCGCTGCCCGGAGCGCTGCGCAAGGTCGTCGCCGAGGCGGCGCCGGGCGTCGCGACCGAGCTGCGCGTGCACGGCACGCCGGTCCCGGTGTCGCCGGCGGTCGCCGGCGCGATGGTGCGTACGACGCGCGGCGCGCTGGCCAACGTCGTCGAGCACGCCGGGGCGCGGCGGGCCGTGGTCTCGGTGACCTACGACGCCGGGGAGGTGCTGCTCGACGTACGAGACGACGGGCGGGGGTTCGACCTCGGGCGCGTCGGTCGTGCCGCCCGGGGTCGCGACCGCGGGCACGGGCTCGACGGCATCCGGCAGCGCGCCGCCGCGCTCGGCGGCCGGGCCGACGTGGAGAGCACGCCCGGCGAGGGCACGACCGTGTCGCTCGCGCTGCCGACGGGAGCGGGCTCGTGACCACCCCGACCATCCGGATCGTCCTCGTGGACGACCACCCCGTCGTCCGGGCCGGGCTGCGCGCCCTCGTCGACGGGCAGGACGACCTCGAGGTGGTCGCGGAGGCGCACGACCTGTCCAGCGCCGAGAAGGCGGTGGCGCTCGACCGGCCCGACGTCGTCCTGATGGACCTCAGCCTCGGTGACGGCCCGGGCGGCGCGGAGGTGACGGCCCGGCTGCGCGGGATGCCGGAGCCACCCGAGGTGCTGGTGCTGACGACGTACGACACCGAGGCCGACGTGCTGCGCGCGCTCGACGCGGGTGCCCGCGGCTACCTGCTCAAGGATGCCCCGCCGGACGACCTGTTCGCCGGGATCCGCGCGACCGCGCGGGGCGAGACGGTGCTCGCGCCGTCGGTGGCGGCCACGCTGGTCCGGCGGGCGTCGCCGTCGGCGGCGGCCGTGATCACCGAGCGCGAGGTGGAGGTGCTCGAGCTGCTCTCGCGCGGCCTGGGCAACAAGGAGATGGCGCGCGAGCTGCTCGTGTCTGAGGCGACCGTGAAGAGCCACCTCTCGCACGTCTACACCAAGCTCGGCGTCGAGACCCGCGCCGGTGCGGTCGCGGCCGCGATCGAGCGACGGATCATCCGCACGTAGCCGGATCGCCACCGCAATCGTGCGACGCACGGTCGTCTCACCACTACCTCGGTCCTGTGGCCACTGCCCGGGGTGGTCGACCGCCCGGACGGTGGCCAGAGGACGGAGGCAGACTCCTCCCCTGAGGTCGCTCTGGCGCGGACGACCCGATCGCCTCATCATGGAGGCGGAGGGCAGGCGAGATGTCTGGGTGGAACGGCCACAGTCATCGGGACAGTTCGGCGCGCCCCACCGTGCTGGCGGCGGCCGTCGCCGTGGCCGTGATCCTGGTTGCCGGAGTCCTCGGCTTCGCCCTGGGAATGGCCGTCGACTCCGACCCGGCGACGGGTCGGGCGACCGACGCGGAGGATCGCTCGTCGCAGACCGGGTCTGCCCCGACCACCGAGCCGACCGACGCCACGTCGTCGGCCGCGCCGGGACCGCTCGACCAGGCGCGGGCGGTCAAGCCGCTGCAGTCGTTGGAGCGGGGCGACCGGGTGCTGTACGACGCCGGGACGGATCGTCCGCTGTGCACGTGGTTGGAGTGGCCCGGATCGACGATCGCCACCAGCCTGATCCAGTGCGGCGAGGAGACGTTCGAGGTGGAGACCGGCTACCTGACACCGGTCGAGCTGCTCCCCTGACCCGCAGTCGTCCGGCTCGGTCGTCCGGCCCAGCCGTCCGGCTCAGTCGCTGCGACGGCGCAGCGTGCCGGCGCCGAGCGCGAGCGCGGCGAGGGCGAAGCCGCCGACCACCGCGAGGTCGAACCACACGTCGCCCGTTGCGGTCGTGGTGGCGAGGTGCTGCATGGCGTCGACGGCGTAGGACAGCGGCAGCAGGTCGGAGACCACGTCGAGGACGTCGGGCAGCCGGTCCCGCGGCACGAGCAGGCCGCACAGCAGGATCTGGGGTACGACGACCGCGGGCAGGAACTGGACGGCCTGGAACTCGGTGCGCGCGAACGCCGAGACGAACAGGCCGAGCGCCGTACCCAGGACGGCGTCGACGACCGCCACCGTGCCCAGCAGCCACACCGGGCCGCGGACGTCGAGGTCGAGCAGGCCGACGCTGACCCCGACCGCGAGCGCGGCCTGCAGCGCGGCCACCAGGCCGAACGCCAGCGCGTAGCCGACCAGGAAGTCGAGCTTGCCCATCGGCATCGTGAACAGCCGCTCCAGGGTCCCGCTCGAGCGCTCGCGGAGCGTGGTGACGCTGGTGACCAGGAACATCACGAAGAACGGGAAGACCGCCAGCAGCGCCGGCCCGAGGGCGTCGAAGACGAACGGCGTGGCGTCGTAGATCCACCACAGCAGGGTGATGAGCAGGCACGGGAGCACCAGCAGCATGGCGAGCGTGCGGTGGTCGCGGCGGAGCTGGGTGAGCACCCGGGCGGTGATCGCGAGGGTGACCCGGGGAGTCATCGGGCCGCCTCCTTCTCGGCGTCGACGATCCGCAGGAACGCCGCCTCGACGTCGTGCACGCCCGCGGCCCGCTTGACCGCAGCGGGGGTGTCGTGGGCGAGGATCCGGCCCTCGCGCATGAGCAGCAGCCGGTCGCAGCGCTCGGCCTCGTCCATCACGTGGCTGGATACCAGCACCGTGGTGCCCTGGTCGGCGATGCGGTGGAAGAGGTTCCACAGGTCGCGGCGCAGCACCGGGTCGAGGCCGACGGTCGGCTCGTCGAGGACGAGCAGGTCGGGCGCACCGAGGAGGGCGACCGCCAGGCTGACCCGTGAGCGCTGGCCGCCGGAGAGGCGGCGTACGACGGCGTCGCGGTGGCTGCCGAGGTCGACCGCTTCGATCGCCGGCGCGACCGTGTCGCGGGTGCGGCCGAGCACGCGGGCGAAGAAGCGGAGGTTCTCGGTCACGGTGAGGTCGTCGTAGACGCTGGGGTCCTGGGTCATGTAGCCCACCCGGGTGCGCAGCGGCGTCGTACCCGCCGGCTCGCCGAGGACCGTCACCGATCCGCCGGCCACCCGCTGGACCCCGACGATGCTGCGCATCAGCGTGGACTTGCCGCAGCCGGACGGGCCGAGCAGGCCGGTCACGCCGTCCGCGATCTCGAGGTCGAGACCGTCGATCACCGTCCGCCCGCTGCGTACGACGCGGAGCCCGGCGATCCCGATGACGCCCCCGCGCGCCGCCGTACCACCTGATTTCATCATGTGTTGAATAATGCTCCTCCGGGCGCGCCGAATCAACCGCCGTGGCCCTACGAATCGGCCGCCATGGCCCTTTGAATCAACCGGCATGGCCCCTCGAGTCGTCGATCCAGGTTCGGCTCGAGGGCCGGCACGGCCGATTCGCGGGGCCGGCACGGCCGATTCGCGGGGCCACCACGGCCGATTCGACCTCTCAGGGGAGGGGGCCGGTGAGGTACCCCTGCAGCACGGGGGCGTACGTCGCCAGCAGCCGCTCGGCGGGCATGGAGGCGATCGGTTCGACGCGGATCACGTACCGCATGAGGATCAGCCCGATGACCTGGCTGGCGACGAGCGGCATCCGCAGCTCCGGGTCCTCGATGCCGAGCCGGGCACCGATCGGGATGACGACGACCGGGAGGAAGCCGTCGCGCAGCAGTCGGTCGCCGCCGGGGTCGAGGACCCGGCGGACGGTCGCGATCAGCGCGGGCTGCATCGCGGGGTCGTCCCACACCGACAGGAAGGTCCGGAGCAGCTGCTCGGCCGCCTGCTCGGGCGGCCCGACCACCGACTCGGCCAGCAGTGCCCGGGGGTCGACCGGGAACTCCAGCGCCGCCACGAACAGGTCGTCCTTGGTGCCGAAGTAGTGGTGCACCAGCGCCGCGTCGACGCCGGCGTCGGCGGCGACGGCGCGGATCGTCGTACCCGCGAAGCCCGCGGCGGCGAACCGCTCGCGGGCCGCGGCGAGGATCGCCGCCCGGGTGTCGGGGCTGCCCGGCCGGCGCCCCCGGCGGGACGCGGACGACGGGGACGACGCAGAGGACGCGGACGACGCTGAGGAGGCAGAGGAGCTCACGCGACCGACGCCCCCAGGTGCTCCCGCGCGAAGTCCAGCGACTCCCGCAGGTCCACCTCGCGCTCAGCGGTCGTCCGGCACCGACGCGTGTTGATCTCGAGGATCACCTCGCCGGCGAACCCGGTGCCGGCGAGGTGCTGCAGGAACCCGGCGGCGCCGACGGTGCCGCGGCCGGGCACCAGATGCTCGTCCTTCGCCGAGCCGGTGCCGTCGGTGAGGTGGACGTGGCGCAGCCGCGGACCGAGCCGCTCGGCCATCTCGACGGGGTCGCTGCCCGCGATCGAGGCGTGGGAGAGGTCGATGGTGGTGTTGGCGTAGGGCTCGGCGGAGGGGTCCCAACCGGGGAGGTACATGTCGACGCCCCGGCGACCCGACGCCCGCCACGGATACATGTTCTCGACGGCGAAGGCGATGCCCGTGGAGTTCTCCAGCGCGGCGATCCCGTCGACGAAGTCACGGGCATAGTCGCGCTGCCACCGAAACGGTGGGTGCACAACGACCACCTCCGCTCCCACCGCCGCCGCCATCTCGGCCGACCGCGACAGCTTGCCCCACGGCTCCAGGCCCCAGACCCGCTGGGTGAACAGCAGGCAGGGCGCGTGGATCGCGCTGATCGGGATCTCGTGGTGCTCGGAGAGGTGCAGGATCGTCCGCGTCTCCTGCGACAGGGCGTCGATGCCGACCATCACCTCGACCGACTCGTAGCCCGCGCTGGCCGCGTACGCGAAGCCGTGGGCCGTGGACTCGGGATAGACCGAGACGGTCGAGAGGCCGATGCGCGGTTGGTCGGACGACGCGGACATCTGGCGCGGGCTTCCTCAGCCGTCGTCGGCGCCGCTGAGCTTGTCGATCCGCTCGAGGATCACGCCCTCGCGCAGCGCCCACGGGCAGATCTCGAGCTCGGTCCGTCCGAAGATGTCCATGCAGGCCTCGGCGACCAGTGCACCCGGGACGATCTGGTGGGCGCGACTCGCGGAGACGCCCGGCAGGTCGGCCAGCTCGGAAGGGGACATGCCGACCAGCTTGGGGATCCGCTTGCGCAGGACGTCGAGAGGGAGCGCCCGCGGCGCCAGCGGACCCTCGTCGGACGCCGCGGCGCCACAGATCCGGGCGAGCGAGCGGAACGTCTTCGAGGTCGCGGCCGCGCGGTGGCTGTTGCCGCCGCGCAGCACCTGGCCGGCGTCGCGCGCGATCGACGCGCGGATCTCCTTGCGGATCACCCGGAGGCCCTCCTCGTCGACCGGACCGGTGAACCACGTCCGGGCCAGCCGGGCCGCGCCGAGCGGCAGCGACTGCGCCACGTCGGGGCGCTCGTCGGCACCGGCGGCGATCTCGAGGGACCCGCCGCCGATGTCGAACACGGTCAGCCGGCCCGCGGACCAGCCGAACCACCGTCGTACGGCCAAGAACGTGAGCCGGGCCTCGTCCTCGCCCGAGAGCACCTCGATCGCCACGCCCGTCTTCTCGTTGACGTGGCCGAGCACGGCCTCGGAGTTGACGGAGTCGCGCACGGCCGAGGTCGCGAAGGACAGCATCTCCTCGCAGCCCTTCTCCTCGGCCACCACGAGCGACTCGGCCGTGAACTCGGTGAGCGCGTCGATGCCGGTCTGGGAGACCGCACCGTCCTTGTCGAGGTGCTCGGCGAGTCGCAACGGCTGCTTGAAGGAGTACGCCGGAAGCGGCGCCGCCCCGTCGTGTGCGTCGACCACCAGCAGGTGACCGGTGTTGGATCCGATGTCGAGCACGCCCAGCCGCATGGGGCCACCGTACCGCCGCGGGGCGCCCCCGGACCGGGCGTTCGCAGGACGGTAGGTTGGAGGGGTGCCCGAGGTGGACCTGGACTTCCCCCGCGCCTTCGTCGAGTTCGCCAATCCCGCGGACGCCACCGAGGTGATGCGCTGCGATCTCACCTGGCTCACGTCGTCCTACACCTGCATCTTCGGGCAGGGCTGCCGCGGCATCTACGCCGACTCCCCCGACACCGGCTGCTGCACGCTCGGCGCGCACTTCGCCGACAAGGACGACGAGAGGCGCGTGGCGTCGTACGTCGCCCAGCTGACGCCCGAGCAGTGGCAGTTCCACCCGGGGCGGAAGGTCAAGAAGAAGGACTGGATCGAGCTCGACGAGGAGGGCGAGCGCAAGACCCGCGCGATCGAGGTCGACGGGCAACGCGGCTGCGTCTTCCACAACCGCGCCGACTTCTCCCCCGCCAATGGGCACAGCGGCGCCGGCTGCGCCCTGCACGGCCTGGCCCTGCAGCAGGGCCGCAACCCGCTCGAGACCAAGCCCGACGTGTGCTGGCAGCTGCCGATCCGGCGCACCTTCCGCGAGGTCGAGCGGCCGGACGGCTCGACCTACACCGAGGTCAGCATCGGGGAGTACGACCGCCGCGGCTGGGGATCCGGCGGCCACGACCTCGACTGGTACTGCTCGGGCAACACCGAGGCGCACGTCGCCGTCGAGCCGGTCTACCTCACCCACGAGCCGGAGCTGGTCGCCCTGATGGGCCAGGAGGCGTACGACGAGCTCGTGCGCCACTGCGAGGCGCACGTCCGGTCGCGCTCGGCGCTGGCCCTGCATCCTGCCGACCCGCGCTGACCCCGCCCCGAGCCCACCTGCGCCCTCCTGAGCTCCGCTCCTCGGGCGCCGTACCACGTCTCGATGTCAAGAAAACAGGACCCCGGCGCGCGGTGAACCTGGCCACATGCTGAGAATGTCTGACATGCGCCTCGATCACCTCTCGTACGCCGCAGGACCGGACGGACTCGCCAGCACCGCTGCGCGACTGGGTGAGGCGATCGGGCGAGCGTTCGTCGACGGTGGCGTCCATCCCCGGTTCGGCACCCGCAACATGATCCTGCCGCTCGCCGAGGGCACCTACCTCGAGGTCGTCGAGGTGCTCGACCACCCGGCCTCGGACAAGGCTCCGTTCGGCCAGGCCGTGCGCGCACGCTCGGCCCTGGGCGGCGGCTGGCTCGGATGGGTCGTCGCGGTGCAGGACATCGCTCCGGTCGAGGCGCGGCTCGGCCGCTCCGCCGTGACCGGCAGCCGACACCGCCCCGACGGCACCGAGCTGCGCTGGAAGCAGATCGGCGTCAACGGCCTGATCGCCGACCCGCAGCTGCCGTTCTTCGTGCAGTGGGAGTGCCCCGCCGACCTGCACCCGTCGGCCGGCGCCGACGGCTCGATCGCCCTCGCGGGCGTCGAGATCGCCGGTGACCCGCAGCGGGTGAGCGAGTGGCTCGGCGAGACCGTCGAGGCCCCGCTGGAGGACGTCAAGGTCGAGTGGGTAGCCCCGCACGGCACCCCCGGCATCCTCGCCGCGCAGGTCCAGACGCCCGACGGGCTCGTCCGGATCTGACCCTCGCCCTCCGGCGCGCACGCAGCAGCCGATGATCGACGGCGCGATCCCGAGCCCGAACATCTGGCACCACACCGCCACCTACGAGCTCGAGAACCGCGCAGCGGACCCCGACGGACGGCTCTGGTCCGCGATGACCGCGCGGGCCGACTGGGCCGGGCGCACCGTGCTCGACCTCGGTTGCGGCACCGGCTTCCACCTCCCCCGCTTCGCCGAGACCGCCGGGCAGGTGATCGGCGTCGAACCGCACACCGGCCTGCAGGCGCTCGCCCGGCGGCGCTGCCGGGCGCTGCCGACGGTGTCGGTCCTCGCCGGCACCGCGCAGCGGATCCCGCTCCCGGACGCATCCGTCGACGTCGTCCACGCGCGGTGGTCCTACTTCTTCGGGCGGGGCTGCGAGCCGGGCCTGACCGAGCTCGAGCGCGTCGTACGCCGCGGCGGGACCGCACTGCTCATCGACAACGACGGCTCCCGCTCGACCTTCGGGGGCTGGTTCCGGCGCGGCTACCCGCACCTCGACCCGCCGGAGGCGACCGAGCGCTTCTGGTCGACCCGCGGCTGGACCCTCGACCGGGTCGACATGGGCTGGCGCTTCGCCCACCGCGGCGACCTCGAGGCGGTCGTCCGGATCGAGTTCGCGCCCCAGGTCGCCGACGAGGTGCTGGCCGAGCACACCGGGCTCGAGGTCGACTACGCCGTCAACCTGTGGTCGAAGGGGTTCTGACGCGCGGGGTGGTGGCCGGTGGCGGCGGGTCCGCCGCGTGTCGATTCATCACGGCATGTAGGCGAGTCGACGCCTCCCCCGCGGAGTTCCGCACGGGAGGTGCGGGTTCGCCTGCATACCGTGACGAATCCGCAGGCCCCTCAGGTCCCTCTGGCCCGGGCCGTCGAGCCGCGCACGGCCAACGTCGGCTCCAGTAGTACGCCGCCCGCGGCCGGCTCGTCGTGCGCCAGCAGCCCGCGCAGCGCCCGCACCAGCTCCACCGCGGCCTGCTCGAGCGGCTGCCGGACCGAGGTGAGGCCCGGCGGGACGACCTGCGCGACCTGCGAGTCGTCGAAGCCGACCACGCCGACGTCCGTCCCGGCCTGCAGGCCGCGCTCGGCCAACGCGTGGAGCACGCCGACCGCGAGCGTGTCCGAGGCGCAGGCGAACGCGGAGGGCGCCACCGTGTCGAGGAGCTCGGCGGCCGCCGTACGCCCGGCGTAGACGGTGTCCTCGCCCCGCACCGCGAGCCCCTCGGTCGGCAGCCCACGCGCCGCCATCGACTCCAGCCACCCGGCCCGACGCTCCTCGCCGAGCCGCGACTCCTCGCGCCAGCCCAGCCAGGCGACCCGCTGGTGGCCGAGGTCGAGGAGGTGGTCGGTCGCGAGCCGGACCCCGGCCGCACCGTCGACGTCGACCCACGGGTGCAGCGACTCGGGGGCGTCCCAGGGCCTGCCGAAGGCGACGAACGGCGCCTGACGACGGCTCAGCCAGGCGACCTGCGGGTTGCCGAGGTAGGTGTCGGTCACGACGAACGCGTCGACCGCGGTCGACCGCAGCAGTGTGTCGTAGCCCGCGACCGGGTCGGGCCGCTCCACCGCACCGGGGGCCACCGGACCGCCGGAGAACAGCAGCACGTGGTAGTCCGCCTCGCGCGAGGCCTCGACCAGCGCGTGCACGAACCGGTCCATGGCGGCGTTGGCGGTGAACTCCTGCGCGGGCGCCATCCGCAGCCCGATCAGCCGCGACGACCCAGTGCGCAGGTGGCGGGCCGCGCGGTTGGGCAGGTAGCCCAGCGTCTCGATCGCGTCCTGCACCCGCGCGAGCGTGTCCGGCCGCAGCAGGTCCGGGCTGTTGATCGCGTTGGAGACCGTCTGCCGGGAGACCCCGGCCCGCTCGGCGACGTCGGCCAGCGTGGGCGGCAACGACAAGGACCCGTCCATCGCTCACCTCCGCGCGGTCGTCGTTGGGGTCGAGGATACGAAGGTCCGGGTCCGTACGACGACGCGGTCCGGGTTCGTCGGCCGACGCCGCCCCGCGCGGGGGCGGGATCGACTGCCGGTGACGGGTCGCCCGGCGACGTGCCGGCGCGCGCCGTACCGGGTTGCGTCGGCGGCGTGCCCTAACGTCTCGTCCATGGCCTCTTCGAACACCCGCTCGACTGCGCGAACCCGTGCGACCTACGTCTGCAACGAGTGTGGCTGGACCACCGCGAAGTGGGCCGGGCGCTGCGGCGAGTGCCAGGCCTGGGGCGCCGTCGCCGAGCAGGCCGCGGCCGCGCCCACCGGACGCACGGCAGCCGCGCCCGTCACCCGTCCGGCGGTGCCGATCGGGTCGGTGTCGGCCGACTCCGCGGCCCACCACGGCTCCGGGGTGCCCGAGCTCGACCGCGTCCTCGGCGGCGGCCTGGTGCCCGGGGCCGCCGTGCTGCTGGCCGGCGAGCCCGGCGTGGGCAAGTCGACCCTGCTGCTCGAGGTCGCCGCGCGTACGGCGCAGCACAACCGCCGCACTCTCTACGTCACCGGTGAGGAGTCGGCCTCCCAGGTCCGGCTGCGCGCCGACCGGACCAGCGCGATCCACGACGAGCTCTACCTCGCCGCGGAGACCGACCTGGGCGCCGTGCTCACCCATGTCGAGGAGGTCCGCCCCGAGCTCCTCGTCGTCGACTCCGTGCAGACGATCGGCGCCTCGGGGGTCGACGGGGTGCCGGGCGGCGTCACGCAGGTCAAGGAGGTCGCGGCCGCGCTGGTGCGGGTGGCCAAGACCCGCGACATCACAGTGGTCCTGGTCGGCCACGTCACGAAGGACGGCTCGATCGCGGGGCCCCGGGTGCTCGAGCACCTGGTCGACGTCGTGCTCCACTTCGAGGGCGACCGTGACTCGCGGTTCCGGATGGTGCGGGCCGTGAAGAACCGCTTCGGTCCGGTCGACGAGGTCGGCTGCTTCGACCTCGGCGCCGACGGCATCACAGCCGTCACCGACCCGACCGGCATCTTCGTCGAGCAGCACCACGGCCGGGTCCCGGGCACGTGCGTCGCGGTGTCGATGGAGGGGCGCCGACCGCTGCTGGCCGAGGTGCAGGCGCTGGTCACCCACTCCCCGCTCGAGCGTCCCCGCCGGACCACGTCCGGCCTCGACGGCTCGCGGCTGGCGATGGTCCTCGCCGTGCTCCAGCAGCACTGCGGCGTCCGCCTCCACCAGCACGACGTGTTCGCGTCGACGGTCGGCGGCGCCCGGCTCAACGACCCGGCCGGCGACCTCGCCGTCGCCGTCGCGATCGCGTCGGCCCACTTCGTCAGCCCAGCCCCGGGCGGTGTCGTCGCGATGGGCGAGATCGGGCTGTCCGGCGAGCTGCGCCGGGTGCGTGACCTGCCCCTGCGGCTCGCCGAGGCCGCGCGGCTGGGCTTCACGATGGCGGTGGTCCCGGCCGAGCCGGGTGCCCGCGGGGGCGTTCGCAGCGCCCGCACCGACCGCACGATCGACGGAATGAGGGTCGTCGAGGCCCCCGACGTCGGCTCCGCCCTCCGGTTGCTCCACCTCGACCGGCGGACCAAGCACGCCCTCGAGGTGGTCGACGAAGGCTGACGCCGACGGCCGGGTTCCATCCCGACCGCGATCCCGTGCGCCGCGCGTCGCGCGGTGCCATAAGGTTTAAGTATCGGCGCGACCAGCCAGGGGAGGCAGCTGTGGTGACGGAACGTCCGGGGGATCCGCGCCTCCGCGCGACCCTCGCGTCGATCGCGCCCGGCACCGCGCTGCGCGACGGCCTCGAGCGGATCCTCCGTGGCCGCACCGGCGCGCTCATCGTGATCGGCCACGACCGCACGGTTGAGCAGATCGCCACGGGCGGCTTCCTGCTCGACGTACCCTTCACGGCCACCGGGCTGCGTGAGCTCGCGAAGATGGACGGCGCGATCATCATCGACCGCGACATCACCCGGATCATCCGCGCCGCCGTCCACCTGATGCCCGACCACACGATCCACTCCGAGGAGACCGGCACCCGCCACCGCACCGCCGACCGGGTGGCCAAGCAGACCGGCTTCCCGGTGATCTCGGTCAGCCAGTCGATGCAGATCATCGCGGCGTACGTCGGCGAGACCCGCCACGTCCTCGAGGACTCCGGCCAGATCCTCTCCCGCGCCAACCAGGCCCTGGCGACCCTCGAGCGCTACAAGCTGCGCCTCGACGAGGTCTCCTCGACGCTCTCGGCGCTGGAGATCGAGGACCTCGTGACGGTCCGCGACGTCGCCGTTGTCGCCCAGCGGCTGGAGATGGTCACCCGGATCGCCCGCGAGATAGAGGACTACGTCCTCGAGCTCGGCACCGACGGCCGGCTGCTCTCCCTCCAGCTGGAGGAGCTCGTCACCGGCGTCGACGTCGAGCGCGAGCTGGTGATCCGCGACTACGTCCCCTCCCGCCGCCGCAGCCGCGAGCCCGGGGAGCTGCTCGGCAAGCTCGAGAACCTCTCCGCGACCGAGCTGGTCGACCCCGCCTCGGTCGCGCGGGTGCTCGGCATCGGGTCCGGCGAGCACCTCGACGGTGCCGTCGCACCGCGCGGCTACCGGCTGCTCACCAAGGTCCCGCGGCTGCCCGCCGCTGTCGTCGAGGGCCTGGTCGACCACTTCGGCACGCTCCAGAAGCTGCTCTCCGCGGGCATCGACGACCTGCAGGCCGTGGAGGGCGTCGGCGAGCTCCGGGCCCGCAGCGTGCGCGAGGGTCTCTCCCGGCTGGCCGAGTCCACGATCCTCGAGCGCTACGTCTGAGGCAGGTTGCGCGAGCTTGCTCGCGCGGCCGTCGCCGAAGAGGTTGAGCAGGCGCGCTGCGGCGAGCTTGCGAGCAGCAGCGACCGCCGTGCCGAAACCGAGTCAGTGACCCTCCGAACAGGCGTGCGGCGCCGTACGCCAAGCCTTGTCCGGCGTTTCCTGATGTTGTCCGGCGATATTTAGCCCGACAACATCAGATTTCCCCGGTCGACCGGGGAAATCTGACAGCGTCAGCGCCGCGGCTCGGGCTGCTCCGCGCTCCCGGTGTCGTCCTCGGCGGGCTCGTCGTCGGCGTCACCGGCCCGCTTCTCGCTCTTCCGGTCGCCCTTCTTCTCGGGCTCGGGCTCGTGGCGTGACCGTCTCGGGCGTCGGGTCGACGAGGTCGAACTCGGTCTCGATCGGCTCGCCACCGAGGGCCGCCGCGACGATCGTGTAGTCCCCCGCGCCTGCCCAGTCGGTCTGCTTGGGACAGCCGTCGTCGGACTCGCGGGCCTCCCGCCAGGTCAGCTCGACGACGGTCGCCACCTCGTTGCGGACGACGACCTGCTGGTCGGGTACGACGTCGCCGCACTGCCGGGTGGTCCAGACCTCCTCGCCGCCGTCGCTGATCTTGACGGTGACCCGGTCGGGCGAGATGTGCCAGGTGCAGGCCGGCGACTCGACGGTCTGCAGGCTCAGTGCGATCGTGACGTCGCGGCCGGCGACGGCATCGGTGACCCGGGGGGTGACGGTGACGTCGGACTCCGCACAGACCCCCTCGGGTGCCGGCAGCGGCTCGGCCCGGTCGGCGCGACGGCCGGTGCCCCGGTCGGTGCTGTCTTCCTCGGCGCCGACGGTCACGGTCTCGGTCGCGGCCACGGTGCCGGCGGCCTGCTGTGCGGCGGGCGGGTCGTCGGACCTGCCGTCGCTCCCGCCGATGAGCAGGTTGGCGATCACGAACACCAGGGTCACGGCGAGCGCCCCGACGAAGAACCGGCGGCGCCAGTAGACGCCCGCCGGCAGCGGGCCACGGGTCAGCGGCGGCATGTCGTCCACGCTAACGACCCCGGGGCCCGGATTCGTGGTGCCACGACGACGGCACCGAGATCCACCCCCGCGAATCCACCGGCCTGCCGGGAGAATGGTCGCGATGACTGCTCCGAACGGCCTCCTCACCCCGGTCCTCGACTGGTACGACGAGCACGCGCGCGACCTCCCGTGGCGACGTACGTCGGCCGGCCCGTGGTCGGTGATGGTCTCGGAGTTCATGCTCCAGCAGACACCGGTCGCGCGGGTCCTGCCCGTGCACGAGGCCTGGCTGACCCGGTGGCCCACCCCCACCGACCTCGCCGCCGAACCGACCGGCGAGGCGGTGCGGGCCTGGGGACGACTCGGCTACCCCCGTCGCGCGCTGCGCCTGCACGCCGCTGCCACCGCGATCCGCGACGAGCACGGCGGCCAGGTCCCCGAGGAGTACGACGCCCTGCGCGCCCTTCCCGGCGTCGGCGACTACACCGCAGCGGCGATCGCCACCTTCGCCTACGGCCGCCGCCACGTCGTCCTCGACACGAACGTGCGGCGGGTCCTGGCGCGCTCCGTCACCGGCGTCGAGTTCCCGGCCCGCACCGTCAACCGTGCCGAGCGGGACCTCGCGGCGGACCTGCTTCCGGAGGATGCGCCGACGGCGGCCACGTGGTCGGTCGCGGTGATGGAGCTCGGAGCGCTGGTGTGCACCGCCGACCGGCCGCGCTGTGACCGGTGCCCGGTCACGGATCGGTGTGCCTGGAGAGCCGCGGGGCATCCGGCGTACGACGGCCCGCCCCGGCCGGTGCAGACCTACGCCGGCACCGACCGGCAGTGCAGGGGCCGGCTGCTCGCCGTACTCCGCGACGCTCCCGGTCCGGTCGCCCGCGACCGACTCGACGCCGCGTGGGACGACGCCGCCCAGCGCGACCGCTGCCTCGCGTCCCTGCTCGAGGACGGCCTGGCGGTGACCGTCGCCGACGGCGGCTACGCCCTCCCCTGACGGACTGGGGCCTCGTCCACGGCTAGCTGTCGAACAGCGATCGATCGCGGTGCGGAGCCTCACCGTCATCGGGTCGCGAATCCTCCGACGGCGGACCCGCTGCCTCGTCCGGCGACCGATCGGAATCGTCGGAGCCCTGGGCGCCCCCTGCCTTCGCTCTTCGGCGCCGCCGTGCGACGAACAAGCCGACGGCGAGCACGACGACGAGGTCGATGGCCAGAGCGACCCACAGCAGGTTGAGGTGCAGCATCACGACCACGACGGCTGCCATCAGGACGCCGCCGACGAAGCCGGTCAGGAACCCCATCCTCAGCTTCGCACCACCGATCAGCAGCGCGATCCCGAGGGCGAAGACGCCGGCGGCGTAGCGGGTGATGGTGCCGCGCCAGCCGATCTGGTCACTCTTGAGCACCGTGCCGTCCGGCAGCTTGACGCCGATCACCGTGTCGCCCCACAGGTAGCAGGTCACTGTGGCGCCATCCCACTCGCGCAGGATCTCTCCCTTGCCCGGGACGTTGAATCCACCGTCGACGTCGAGTTGCCCGGACGGGCCTTCAGCGGCGAAGTCGGCCTTCCACTCGTCGGGACCGTTGCGATCCCGGGACGAACCCAGTCGATCGCGCTCGTTCGTGTCCAACCACGCTTCAAGGCGCGCAGAAGTGGTCTCGGCACTGCCGGAATCGATGGCGTCCGACTGCGCTAATGCGTCGTTGTCGCCGAGAAAGAGCAACCCAGCCGCTGCGGCGGCCGCCAGGAACGCGAGAAGCCATCCCACGAACGACTTCACGGCGCGAAAGTTGCGCATATCCATCAGACCACCCACCCCAGAACCCTTCGCAAGTCAAGGCGACCGTCGCCACGAGAAGGGTGCCGAACCAGTAGCTCGGTTCGATCCCCCGGAAGGGCCCGTAGCGTACCTGGGCGACGTCCGTGGCCCCGGCACCGGGCCGGGCCCGCCCGAGAACACGACACCGGGCCGGCGCACGACGCGCCGGCCCGGTGTCGGTGTCACTCAGTGACGGATCACTCCGCAGCCGCAGTCCCCGGAGCAGCCTCGTCGCCACGGTTCGCGGCGGGCGGCTGGGCGGGCCCGTCGATCTGCGCGGTCTCGAGCGGCGGCAGGTCCGGCAGCTCGGCCATCTTCTGGCCCTCGAACGTGAAGGTCGCGGTCGGACCCTCCCCGTCGACGTCGACCAGGACGATCTGACCAGGGCCGACCTCGCCGTAGAGCATCTTCTCGGCGAGCACGTCCTCGATCTCGCGCTGGACCGTACGACGCAGCGGTCGCGCGCCGAGGACCGGGTCGAACCCGCGTTCGGCGAGCAGGTTCTTCGCAGCCTGGGTCAGCTCGATCCGCATGTCGCGGTCGCGCATCCGCAGCTCGACCGAGGCGATCATGTTGTCGACCATGTGGACGATCTGCTCCCGCGACAGCGGCGGGAAGACCACGATCTCGTCGACACGGTTGAGGAACTCCGGGCGGAAGTGCTGCTTGAGCTCCTCCGACACCTTGGCCTTCATCCGGTCGTAGGAGCCCGCAGCGTCGCCGCTCTGCTGGAAGCCGAGGTTGACGCCCTTGGAGATGTCGCGGGTGCCGAGGTTGGTGGTCATGATGATGACGGTGTTCTTGAAGTCGACCACCCGGCCCTGCGAGTCGGTGAGGCGACCTTCCTCGAGGATCTGCAACAGGCTGTTGAAGATGTCGGGGTGGGCCTTCTCCACCTCGTCGAAGAGCACCACGGAGAACGGCTTGCGGCGGACCTTCTCGGTCAGCTGGCCACCCTCTTCGTAGCCGACGTAGCCCGGAGGCGACCCGAACAGCCGCGACACCGTGTGCTTCTCGCCGAACTCGCTCATGTCGAGCTGGATCAGTGCGTCCTCGTCGCCGAAGAGGAACTCCGCGAGCGTCTTGGACAGCCAGGTCTTACCGACGCCGGACGGACCGGCGAAGATGAACGAGCCGCCGGGGCGCTTGGGGTCCTTCAGGCCGGCACGGGTACGGCGGATCGCGCGGCTGAGCGCCTTGACGGCCTCCTCCTGCCCGATCACCCGCTTGTGCAGCTCGTCCTCCATCTTGAGCAGTCGCGTGGACTCCTCCTCGGACAGCTTGACGATCGGGATGCCGGTCGCGACCGCGAGCACCTCGGCGATCAGCTCCTCGTCGACCTCGGCGACCTCGTCCATGTCGCCGGCGCGCCACTGCTTCTCGCGCTCGGCCTTCCTGAGGATCAGCTGCTTCTCCTCGTCGCGCAGGCGCGCGGCGGCCTCGAAGTCCTGGCCGTCGATCGCGGCCTCCTTGCGCTGGCGCACGTCGGCGATCTTGTCGTCGTACTCCCGCAGGTCGGCCGGGGCCGTCATCCGCCGGATCCGGAGCCGGGAGCCGGCCTCGTCGATCAGGTCGATGGCCTTGTCCGGCAGGAACCGGTCGGAGATGTAGCGGTCGGCCAGGGTCGCCGCCGAGACCAGCGCCTCGTCGGTGATCGTCACCCGGTGGTGCGCTTCGTAGCGGTCGCGCAGCCCCTTGAGCATCTCGATCGTGTGGGCGATCGACGGCTCGGCGACCTGGATCGGCTGGAAGCGGCGCTCGAGCGCGGCGTCCTTCTCGAGGTACTTGCGGTATTCGTCGAGGGTGGTCGCACCGATGGTCTGCAGCTCGCCGCGGGCCAGCATCGGCTTGAGGATCGAGGCCGCGTCGATGGCGCCCTCGGCCGCACCGGCACCGACGAGGGTGTGGATCTCGTCGATGAACAGGACGATGTCGCCGCGGGTGCGGATCTCCTTGAGCACCTTCTTCAGACGCTCCTCGAAGTCACCGCGGTAGCGGCTGCCGGCCACCAGTGCGCCGAGGTCGAGGGTGTAGATCTGCTTGTCCTTGAGCGTCTCGGGCACGTTGCCCTTGACGATGTCCTGGGCCAGGCCCTCGACGATCGTCGTCTTGCCGACACCGGGCTCGCCGATCAGGACCGGGTTGTTCTTCGTACGGCGGGAGAGGATCTGCATGACCCGCTCGATCTCCTGCTCGCGGCCGATGACCGGGTCGAGCTTGCCCTCTCGGGCGTCCTGGGTCAGGTTGCGGCCGAACTGGTCGAGCACCAGGGAGGACGACGGCGCGTCGCTGCCACTGGTGCTGCCGGACGCGGCAGCGGCGGCTCCGCTCTCCTTGCCCTGGAACCCGGAGAGCAGCTGGATGACCTGCTGGCGGACCCGGTTGAGGTCGGCGCCGAGCTTCTGCAGCACCTGGGCGGCGACGCCCTCGCCCTCGCGGATCAGGCCGAGCAGGATGTGCTCGGTGCCGATGTAGGAGTGGCCGAGCTGGAGCGCCTCGCGCAGCGAGAGCTCGAGAACCTTCTTGGCCCGCGGCGTGAACGGGATGTGCCCGCTCGGCGCCTGCTGGCCCTGGCCGATGATCTCCTCGACCTGCGCGCGCACCGCCTCGAGCGAGATGTCGAGGGACTCCAGGGCCTTCGCCGCGACGCCCTCGCCCTCGTGGATGAGCCCGAGCAGGATGTGCTCGGTGCCGATGTAGTTGTGGGAGAGCATGCGGGCCTCTTCCTGGGCCAGCACGACCACCCGGCGGGCTCGGTCAGTGAACCGCTCGAACATGCGTTGCTCCTCAAGCTCTTCGGCCCGCGGCACGGCCTCCCGGGCCGCGGGTGCGACGAGGTTGCATCACCTCGTGCTGACAGCGTCGTCAGCCCTGCGTACAGGTGCTACAACTCGCCATCCACCCTACGCGTTCCCGCCACAGCAACCCGAGCAGTCCGCTGACAGCGAACGCGGGCCGCAGGGCCCGGACTCAGTGGGCGGCGTCGAACGCGTCCTTCACGTCACCGGGGATCCGGCCGCGGTCGGGAACGTCGTAGCCGTTGGAGCGGGCCCAGTCGCGGATCTCGCGCGCGGAGTGGGTCGGGGTGGCAGCGGCGGTCGAACGGCTCGAGGTCGACCGCTTCCGGCCGCTGCTGACCTTCCGCGCGTGGCCGAGGTACGGCGCCAGCGCCTCCCTCAGGTCGCTCGCGTGCTCGTCGTTGAGGTCGATCTCGTAGGACGTGCCGTCCAGGCCGAACGTGAGGGTCTCGGTGGCGTCGCTCCCGTCGATGTCGTCGACCAGGATGATGTTGACCTTCTGCGCCATTGCGTGGACTCCGATCAGATATTCAAAGATTCGGCCCGGCCCCAGACTCCGGACTCGCGCCGATAATGGCATATCCGCGTGACGACGAAAATGTCGACCCGCAGTTCGCCGCGCTATTTCACATTACGCCGGAACGCCCGCTGCAATCCACGCAGCGTCAACCACGGAGAATGATCGGTGAAACACCGGCATTCCTCGAGCACCAGGGGCGCGAGATATCCGGTCGCGATCACCCGGACGTCCGCCGGCGGCACGCCGAGGGCGCGCACCGCCCGGTCGACCATGCCCTCCACCTGGCTCGCGACCCCGAAGATCATCCCGGACTGCAGCGCTTCCACCGTGTTCTTCGCGATGACGCTGCGCGGCCGGACGAGCTCGACCATGCGCAGCTGGGCGCCCCGTCGGCCGAGCGCCTCCAAGGAGATCTCTATTCCGGGGGCGATCGAACCACCGACGAAACGCCCTTCGGAATCGATCACGTCGTAGGTGGTCGCCGTACCACTGAAATCGACGACGACCGCAGGTCCGCCGAAGTCGTGGGCGGCGGCGAGCGCATTGACGATCCGATCGGCGCCGACCTCGCGCGGATTGTCCACCAGAATCGGCACGCCGGTCCGGACGCCGGGCTCGATGATCACCCGCGGGATGCCGGAGAAATAGCGGTCGAGCATCGTCCGCCACTCGTTGAGGACCGAGGGGACCGCGGCACAGACGGCGATCCCGTCGACCTCGTCGAGCGCGACACCGGTCAGGCCACGCAGCAGCACCGCCCACTCGTCGGACGTGCGGTGGACGTCGGTCGCGACCCGCCAGTGATCCCGCACCTCGCCGGGCGATCCGTCGGCGGCCTCCGGGACCAGGCCGAGCACCGTGTGCGCGTTGCCGACGTCGACGGCCAGGATCGTCATCGTCCCGCCTAGACCGCGCGGAGATCCATGCCGAGGTCGAACACGACGACGGAGTGGGTGAGCGCGCCGACCGAGATGAAGTCGACACCCGTGGCCGCGACCTCACGAGCGCGCTCGAGGGTGAGACCGCCGGACGCCTCGAGCGTCGCGGCACGGCCGCGCTCGTCGTTGATCCGGACCGCCTCGGTCATCATCTCGGTGGTCATGTTGTCGAGCAGGATCTCGGTGCAGCCCGCGTCGAGCAGCTCACGCAGCTGGTCGAGGTCGGTCACCTCGACCTCCACCCGCAGGTCGGGGTACGCCGCCCGCACCGCCTGGAAGGCCGGCACGACTCCCCCGGCGGCCAGCACGTGGTTGTCCTTGACCATCGCCCGGTCGGAGAGGCTGAACCGGTGGTTGACCCCGCCGCCGCACGCCACGGCGTACTTCTGCAGCGCGCGCAGCCCCGGCAGCGTCTTGCGGGTGTCGAGCACCCGGGCCCGGGTCCCCTCGAGCGCGGCGACCCACGCCGAGGTGGCGGTCGCGACGCCGGAGAGGTGGCAGGCGAGGTTGAGCGCGGTGCGCTCGGCGGTCAGCAGGCCGCGGATGGGCCCCCGCACGGTGAGTACGGCGTCGCCGGGCTCCACCCGGCTGCCGTCGGCGACCAGGTGGGTGACCTCCACGTCGGCGCCGAGCACCATGTGGAACACCAGCTCCGCCACCCCGAGCCCGGCGATCACGCCGGCCTCCCGGGCGTTGAAGTCGGCGATCCCCTGCGCGTCGGCCGCGATGGTGGCGACCGAGGTGACGTCGTCGGTCGGCACGTCCTCGGCCAGCGTGCGGGCGACCAGGTCGTAGACGCCGGCGGGGTCGAGCGCACTCGCCTCCAGCGCCTCGAGCAGAGCGGCGGGCAGGGCGTCGTACGGCGTCAGCGCGAGGGTCATCGGTGCTCCTGGACAGCGGGCAGGTCGACGTCGGACGGCGGCGACGGGCGGAAGGCGACCGTGGTCGCGCCGTCGGCCATCACCGCGTCGAAGTGGCCGGCCCACTGCGCGTCGTCACGCTCGGGGAAGTCCTCGCGCCAGTGGGAGCCGCGGGTCTCCTCGCGCAGCGCGGCGGCGTCGGCCAGCGCGGCGCTGATCGTGAGCAGGTTGGTGGTCTCCCAGGAGTCCTGGTCGACCTCGTCGGCACCGTGGCCGCTGAGCTTGTCGAGTCGGGCCGCCGCCTCCGCCAGACCCTCCGCGGAGCGGAGCACCCCGACCCGGGACGTCATCGTCTCCTGCAGCTCGCGGCGGGCTGCGCCGGACACGAGGCCCGCGGTGCGCGTGTCGGGCACCGGGTCGAGCCACGGTCCGAGCTCGTCGGGCAGCACCTTGGCGATCCGCCGCGAGAAGACCAGGCCCTCCAGCAGCGAGTTGGAGGCCAGCCGGTTGGCGCCGTGCACGCCCGAGCAGGCCACCTCGCCGGTGGCGTAGAGACCGGGGAGGTCGGTGCGCCCGTCGAGGTCGGTGGCCACGCCGCCGGAGGCGTAGTGGCAGGCGGGCGCGACGGGGATCAGCCCGGTCACCGGGTCGATCCCGTGCGAGCGGGCGGTGGCGAGGATCGTCGGGAACCGCCGCTCCCAGAACGCAGCGCCGAGGTGCCGCGCGTCGAGCCACATGTGCGGCCGTCCGGTCTCCAGCATCCGCTTCATGATCGCCTTGGCGACGACGTCGCGGGGGGCGAGGTCGGCGAGCGGGTGGACGCCCTGCAGGAACCGGTTGCCCTCGTCGTCGACGAGGAAGGCGCCCTCGCCGCGCACCGCCTCGGAGATCAGCGGCTGCTGGCCGCGGGAGTCGGGCCCGAGGTACATCACCGTCGGGTGGAACTGGACGAACTCGAGGTCGCGGAGGGTCGCGCCGGCCCGCAGGGCGATCGCCATGCCGTCGCCGGTGGAGACGGCCGGGTTGGTCGTCTGGGAGAACACCTGGCCGAGGCCTCCGCTGGCCAGCACGACCGCGCGGCACAGGACCGCGCCGACGCCGTCCCGCTGGCCCTCGCCCATCACGTGCAGCGTCAGTCCGACGACCCGGTCGCGGCCCAGCGTCTCGTCGGGGCCGAGCAGCAGGTCGACGGCCAGCGCGTGCTGGATCACCTCGATCCGTCCGTCGGACTCGACCGCCTCCGTCAGCGCCCGCTGGATCTCGGCTCCCGTCGCGTCGCCACCGGCGTGGGCGATCCGGTCGCGGCGATGGCCGCCCTCGCGGGTCAGCGACAGGTCACCCTCCTCGTCGAGGTCGAAGTTGGCGCCGCGCCGGATCAGCTCGTGCACCGCCTCCGGGCCCTCGGTGACGAGGATCCGGACCGCCTCGAGGTCGCAGACGCCCGCACCGGCCACCAGCGTGTCGACCTCGTGCTCCTCGGGGGTGTCGCCCGGGCCGAGCGCCGCGGCGATCCCACCCTGCGCCCACTGGGTCGAGCCCGCGCTCAGCACGTCCTTGGTGACCAGCAGGACCTTGTCGACCTTCTTGCGCAGGCGCAGCGCCGCGGTCAGCCCGGCGATGCCGGACCCCACGATGACGACGTCGGCGCTGGTGGTCCAGCCGGGCGCGGGAGCGGTCAGGCGACCCGGCAGACGGCGGGTGACTTCAGGCATCCGTGAAGGCTATCCGAGCCGCGGCGCCGGCCGGGGCGCGCGGCCGGGCGCGGAACGGCTCACGGAGCGGCGGTCACGTCGCCGCGCCGCAGCGACTCGTCACCGAAGGTCTCGCACGCGTCGAAACCGGTGGCCAGGATCGAGTTGTCGGCGTCGACGAACACCACGTGCGGCTGGAACTCCTTGGCCTCCTCGGTGCTCATCTGGCCGTAGCCGATGAGGATCACCAGGTCACCGGGGTGCACCAGCCGGGCGGCGGCACCGTTGATGCCGATCACGCCGCTGCCGCGCTCGCCCGCGATCGTGTACGTCTCCAGCCGCGCGCCGTTGGTGATGTCGACGATGTGGACCAGCTCGCCTGCCAGCAGGTCCGCCGCCTCCAGCAGGTCCTCGTCGACGGTGACCGAGCCGACGTAGTGCAGGTCGGCCTGGGTCACCGTGGCGCGGTGGATCTTCGACTTCATCATGGTGCGCAACATCAGTTGCTCCCTTCGGACTGGGCGGCCGGCGCAGACCCGATGGTCAGGGCCAGGTTGTCGATGAGGCGGGTGGTGCCGACGCGGGCGGCGATCAGGGCCCGTGCCGGCGTCCCGGCGGGTACGTCGTCGGGCAGCACGGCCAGGTCGGGCGAGCGGATCTCGAGGTAGTCCAGGTCGACCCCGTCGGCGGCGCGCAGCTCGGCGCGGGCGGCGGCCAGCGCCGACTCCAGCCCGTACGGCGCATCGCCGGCCGCCCGGCGCAGGACCCTGCTCAGGGCGGCGGCCTGCCGGCGCTGCTCCTCGTCGAGGAAGCGGTTGCGGCTCGAGCGAGCGAGCCCGTCGGCTTCGCGGTCGGTCGGGGCGCCGACGATCTCGAGCGGCCCGCGGGCGCCGTACAGGCAGAGGTCGGAGGCCATCCGGCGGATCAGGACCAGCTGCTGGTAGTCCTTCTCGCCGAAGACCGCGACGTCGGGACGGACCAGGCCGAACAGCTTGGCGACGACGGTGAGCACCCCGCGGAAGTGGCCGGGCCGGGTGCCGCCCTCGAGCTCGTCGGCGAGCGGGCCGGGATCGACGGTGACCGAGGCGCCGGTGGGGACGCCGCCGGGGTACATCTCCTCGACCGACGGGGCGAAGACCACGTCGACGCCCTCCCGGGCGCAGACCTCGAGGTCGGCGTCGAACGTCCGGGGGTAGCGGTCGAGGTCCTCGCCCGCTCCGAACTGGGTCGGGTTGACGAAGATCGACACGACGAGCAGGGCGTCGGGTCCGGCGTGCTCGCGACCGACGCGCATCAGGCTCGCGTGGCCGTCGTGGAGCGCGCCCATCGTCGGTACGAGCACGCGAGGAGCCGGACGGTCGAGCAGTTCGGCGAGCTCCGCGCGGGTCCGGACGACCGTCGGCGAGACCAGCGTGGTCACGCCTGCTCCGTGGTGCGGGCCACCCGTCCGGGGGCTCGCCGCACGGCGGCGTCGAGCAGCACCGCGATCTTGTTGGCCCGGATCGGCAGCACCCGGCCGTCGGTCACGGCGTGGTCCAGGGTGGCCCGGGCGAGCGTGACGTAGGAGGGCAGCGTGTCGGGCGCGTTGGCCGCGATGTCGTCGAGGTGCGCGGCCACGGTCTGCACGTCACCGCGGACGATCGGCCCGGTGAGGGCGGCGTCGCCGTGGGCCAGCGCGTTGTCCAGCGCCGCCTCGAGCAGGGGGCGCAGCGTGCCGGCGGGGTCGGCGGACCCGGCGGCCGCGAGCAGGCCCATCGCCTCGGTGACGAGGGTGACCAGGTGGTTGGCGCCGTGGGCGAGACCCGCGTGGTAGAGGGTCCGCATCTCCTCCGGCACCCACGTGGCGCGGGCGCCGATCTCCCCGACGAGGGACTCGGCGAGGTCGTGCTCGGCGGGCCCCGCGGTCAGCCCGAAGACGCAGCCGGCGAGCCGGTCGAGGTCGATCGCGGTGCCGGTGAAGGTCATCGCCGGGTGCAGCGCGATCACGCGCGCCCCGATCTCGGCGGCGGGCGCGAGGACGGCGAGCCCGTGCCGGCCGGACGTGTGCGCGACGACCTGGCCCTCGCGGAGGGCCCCGCTGTCGGCGAGCACGCGCACGACGTTGGGGAGCATGTCGTCGGGGACGGTGAGCAGCAGCAGGTCGCAGCCACGGGCGACGGCGCTCGGCTTGCGGAGCGGAACGCCCGGCAGCAGGTCGGCCGCGCGGCGGCGGGAGGCGTCGGACTCGCCGGCTGCGGCGGTGACGGGGTGGCCCGCGGACCGGAGGGCGGCGGCCAGGACGGCGCCGACCCGGCCGGCACCGATCACGCCCACCGAGAGGGGGGCGGCGTCGTACGACGTGCTCATCGTGGGACCTTTCCGTTCCGGTCCCGCCGACCACCCGGCCCCGGAGCGCCTCCGGGGAGCGGGCCGGTGTGGGTACCGGACGTATTCGCTCGTTGATGCAACAACGAGGTTAGGGCGATCCGGTCCCGACCGACAGGGAAAGCGCACGTGACGTGGGCCACCCGGGTCGCGTCAGCGGCGCTGGTCGTCGGAGGAGATCGGCCCGATCTCGAGCGGCCGCGGGGCCTGCGGCAGCCAGGTGCGGGTCACGTGGTCCACGACGTGCACGCCCAGCGGAGCGTGGATCTCGTGCACGCCGGGGAGCACGGTGCCCTCCTGGAGCGCCTGGAAGACCGCCCACTCGCGCCGCTTGCGCTTGTTGCGGTAGCTCGTGGCGAACGACGCGGGATCGGTCCAGTGCGCGAACTCGTCGCCGTCGAGGTACTTCAGCTCCACGCAGAGGCCGTGCGGGAGGCCGATCGAGCGCACCGGTCGCGGCGTCGTACGCACCTCCCACTCGAAGGCCTTGGTGAACACGAAGTCCGGGCCGATCGGGAAGCCCCACTCCTCGGCGTTGCGCAGCCCGAGGTCGAGGTAGGCCAGGGACCGGTCGCGCAGGTAGAGGCCGTGCCGCGGCACCCGGATGATCGACTGCACGTCGCCGACCTGCCAACCGAGGTCGGCGATCGACGCCTCGCCCTCGGCGGTGAGCACCATGTCGCCGTCCCACTTCCAGGAGTAGCGGGTGCGGACCTGCGCGAAGCACCAGTTGTAGAAGTAGGCGAGCGAGTGCACCGACCGCTCGTGGACGGCGAGGTGCTCGGCCCCGGCCCGCGCCACGGAGAAGGGGTACGACGCCAGCTCGAGCTTCTCGGCGAGCCCCGCCCGCTCGGCAGCCTCGCGGGCCACGTCGGGCGTGCCGTCCTCGGAGCCGTTGTCGACGACGAGCACGTGGTCGCAGGCACGCAGCAGCGGCGGCAGCACGAACGGCAGCGACGGCGCCTCGTTCTTGACCCGCAGCACGGCCGTGCTGCCCGGTCGCAGCCCGCCGTCACCCACCCAGGGCCAGGTGATGTCGAACTCGGTGTGGCCCTCGAGGTTGGTGATCCCGGTCGGGCCGGCGTGTGCGGTCATGGCGGCGCTCAGCTCCTGGTCGTCGACCGGGTCAGCGCGGCCGGCCGGCGAGCTTGCGCAGGCTGGTGCGGACGCTCGGCGGGATCATCGCGCGCACGTTGTGGGGGATCCGGTCGGCGCCATGCCGCTCCCCAGGAGGTACGGCGCCCGCGCCCGGCCCCTCGTTCTGGACCTGACGCCGGGTCCGCTGCTCGGCCGCCACTACCGAGGAGCGCGAGATCGCCTCGGCCTCGGCGTACAGGTCGACGTATCCCTCGCGGAGCTGGTCGAGCGTGGCGTGCGCCTCCGGGGTGTCGCCGCCGGGGTCGGCGAGCTTGTTGAGCTCGGCCCACGTGTCGGCGACCAGCTCGTGCAGCCGGGCGGGGAGGTTGAGGTCGTCGAGGGTCTGGGTGATCCGGCGCAGCGACGGATCGACGAAGCGGTGGCCCTCCCTGATCTGCTCGGAGTCGGCGTGCAGCACGCCCTCCAGCTGCAGCGCCTGGCCGACGTGCATGGTCGTCCTCGTCCAGTCGTCGAGGAGGTCGGCGTACCGGACGAACACCCGGCCGCCCGCCCCCGGCGCCCCGGGCTCGGTCCGCGTCCCGCGCTCGGTGTGCAGCAGCATGTTGAGCCAGGACGCCGCGAGGTGGGCCGATCCGAGGCGGTTGGCGTAGTAGGTCTGCTTGCTGCCGACCACCTCGGCCGGCGGACGGAGCATCGTCACGAAGTCCGGGCTGGCGCCGTTGCGGATCGCGGCGACCCGCCACAGCGGCAGGAACCAGCTCAGCCGCGGGTCCTTGACGACGAGCTCACGACCGACGGCGAAGTGCGACGCGAGCCAGTCGGTGGTCCGGATCCGCTCCGGCTCGAGGGTGGCGATCCGGCCGGTCTCGAACCACGCCTCGGGGCGCGCGTCGGACACCTGGACCAGGGCCTGCTTGAGCAGCCGGTCGTGGTGCTCGACGACCCACTTCGGCTCGCCGAACCCCTTGGGGTTGGTCTGGTCGGCGACGATCTCCGGCTGCGGCACGTGCAGGCCCATGATCCGGAGCAGGCCGCTCATGGTGCTGGTGCCGCTGCGTCCGGCGCCGGCGACGAAGACGACCTTGCGCGGGTAGTCGGCGGGGTCCACTGCTGCCGGGTCCAGTGCTGCCGGGTCCACTGCGGAGGGGTCGCTCACGGGAGGGAGCCTAACGTTCCGGCGGCTGCCGGCGGCCCACCACCGCGCTCCTCAGTACCGTGCTCCTGTGCCCCGGCCCTCCGCGCTCCATCTGCCCCGGCTGCCCCGGCTGCCCGACCGGGCCGCGCCGCTGATCAGCGTCATCGTCCCGGCGTACGACGTGGCGGCGTACCTCCCGGCCTGTCTCGACAGCCTGCTCGCGCAGGCGCACCGACGGCTGGACGTGGTGGTGGTCGACGACGGCTCGCCGGACGACTCCGGCGCGATCGCGGAGCAGTACGCCGCCCGCGACGACCGGGTGCGCGTGGTGCACATCGAGAACCGCGGCCTCGGGGGTGCCCGCAACGAGGGCCTGCGGCACGCCCGCGGCGAGGTGGTCGCGTTCGCCGACTCCGACGACGTGGTGCCGCCGGGCGCGTACGAGGCGATGGCGCGGCAGCTGCGGCGCACGGGTGCGGACTTCGTGACCGGCGACGTGGCCCGGCTCGATGGCGACGAGGTCACCCGGATCCGTTGGATGCGGCGGCTGCACCGGGACCGCTCCGCGGTGATGATCGAGCAGCAGCCCGAGCTCCTCGGCGACGTGTTCGCCTGGAACAAGCTCTTCCGCCGGTCGTTCTGGGACGAGGCCGGCCTCGTCTGGCCCGAGGGGATCCGCTACGAGGACCAGCCGACATTGACCGAGGCCTACGTCCGCGCGCGCCGGATCGGCGTCGTGCCCGATGTCGTCTACCACTGGCGGGTCCGGCATGACGGCTCGTCGATCACCCAGCAACGCGCCAGCACCGCGGACCTCGAGGACCGCTGGGCGACCAAGCGGATGTCACTCGGCACCGTCCGCGACTTCGGGTCCTCGAAGGTCACCGACCTGTTCCTCGACAAGGTGCTGCCGGGCGACCTCTGGCGCTACTTCGTGCTGATCCCCGACGCCGACGACGACTGGTGGCAGCTGCTGGTGTCCGGCGTGCGCGAGTTCTGGGGGTCGCACCGCTCCCTGACGCACAGCATCCTGCCGCCGGCCCACCGGCTCACCGGCTGGCTCGTCGAGCAGGGGCGGCGGGAGGACGCCGCGCTGGTGATGCGGTACGTCGCCGGGCTCGACGGCGCCCCGCTCCCCCGGGTCCGGCTGCCGAACGGGTCGGTGCGCGTCGACGTACCCGGCCTGGACGTGCGGTCCGTGGCTCGCGAGGCGCTGCTGGTGCGCGAGGCGGAGCACTGACCGGCGGGCTCGTGCCTACACTCCGGTCATGACGCGGCTGGCTCGGGTCGTCGCGACGCTGACGACCACTCTCCTTCTCGGCGGGCTCGCGGCCTGCGACAGCGGCGGCGGGGGGTCCGACGGCCCGGTGCGCGGCGACGTGGAGCCGGTACCGCTGGGCCTGACCCCGCCGACGTACGCTCTCGCCGCCGAGGACGGGCTGCACGTCCGGATCGGCGACGCCGAGAAGGTCCTCACCGGCTACTCCGAGGTCGAGTGGCTGCCCGACGGCCGCGCGCTGCTGCTCCGCGGCGGACGGGTGACCGGCGCCTGGAACCTCGCCACCCTCGACGTGCACCCGGTCCGGATGCCCGACCCGAACCGCTCGGTCACCGTGATCGCGACCGTGCAGCCGGAGTACGGCCGGATCGGGACGCCGTACGAGCTGGTGGTGCGCGACCTCGACGGGGTCGAGCAGTGGCGCACCGAGCTGCCGATGGTCGAGGTCCCCAAGCGGGACCGCATGGACGTGGAGCGGCTCTACGGCAGCGCACACACCATCGACGGCACGACGTTCCTGCGGTGGTACGACAACACCGAGCTGGAGGACTACGACGACTACGGCGTGCTCCGCGTCGCCGACGACGGCGCCGAGCAGGAGCAGGTGCTCGAGGGTGAGCCCGTCATCGCGCTGTGGCTGGCCGCCGACGGCTCGGCGCTGCTGGCCACCAAGCGGGTCCAGGGCGACCCCTGCGGCGGCTGCCAGGTGACCCAGCAGCTGATCGAGATCGACCCCGCGACCGGCGACGTGCTCGCCGAGCACGCGATGCCGGATGAGTACACCCCGGACTGGGACGTCCGGGAGGTCGACAAGGTCGGCGACCGGATCGCGGTGCGGTTCGAGGAGACCGAGTTCGGCGACGAGACCGGCGACGACTGGTACCAGCGGCTGGCCCAGCGTGGCACCTGGGTGCTCGACGAGGACGGGTGGTCGATGGTCCCCGGCAGCGACGAGGAGATCTCCTGGTGGCAGGGGCCCGAGGACCGGATCCTCGCCGTGCCGCGGGAGGGCGGGAAGGAGTACGCCGGCTTCTCGTTCGACTACTACTGGGAGCACGACGGCGACCGCATCCGGCTGCCCGGTCGGACCGAGGCCGACGGGCCGGGCCAGGCGTTCTACGACGCGACGGTGCCGGGCCAGCTGCTGCCGCCGCAGAGCTGACCCGGCACCGTCGGCCGATCTCAGGACAGGATCAGAGCAGGTCTTCCTCGGTCAGGAAGTCGTGCGCCACGTCCTCGGCGAGCTCACGGCCGACGGCGACCCGGGCGTTGAGCTCGGTGAGCTTCTCGGTGGTGAGCGCCGCCATCAGCGGGTTGAGCAGGTCGGCCACTTCGGGGTTCTCGTCGAGGAACTCGGTCGAGACCGCGGGCACGAGGTTCTGCGCGGGCTGGATCTCCTTGTCGTCCTCGAGCACGACGAGGCCCTGGGACTCCAGGGTTCCGTCGGTGGTGCTGGTCTCGCCGAGCTCGGCCTCACCGTCCAGCACCGCCTGGTAGGTCTGGTCGCTGGCGTAGCCAAGCGGCAGGATCTCCTTGATGTCGATGCCGTACTCGTCGACCAGGCCGCCCTCGCAGTCCAGCCGGCCCTCGCAGTCCTCGGCGGCGGCGAGGGTGACCGACTCGCCCTCGAGGTCGGACAGCGTGGTGACGTCGTTGGCCTCGGAGTACTCCTGGGTGACGAAGAACGCGTTGGTGTCGGTGGCCTCGGAGATGTCGAGCAGGGTGATGCCGGCGTCCTCGAGGAGCTGGGCACCGTCGTCGGCGAGCTGCTGACCGTCACCGGCCTCGAACGGCTCGGCGTCGTCGCCGTTCTCCCGCGCGTTGAGGAAGTTGACGATGCCGCCGACGTACTCCGGGACGATGTCGACGTCGTCGGGGAAGATCGGCATGTAGGCGTCGCGGGCGTCGACCAGCTTGGTGTCGACCTCGTAGCCCGCCTCGGTCAGGAGCTCTTCGTACATCGCGGCGACCAGCTCGGCCTCGGGGAAGGCCTGGCCCGAGATCGAGACCGGGCCCTTGTCGCCCGAGCCCTCCGCATTGTTGTCGTCCTCGGCGAGGTCGTCGCCCGCGCAGGCGGAGACGGTGAGCACACCGGCGGCGAGCAGGCCGATGCCGGCGGCGCGGAGGCGGGTGCGGAGCGATCGTGACGTCATGGGTGTTCCTTCTGTGTCCCGCGGCGCCGGGCCGCGCGTGTCCGGATCATCCCGACGACGTCCGCGGGATGAGTGGTCAGGTCAGACTCTAGAGCCTGACCCCGACACCGGGGCGCGATCGACGGCCGGCTCCATCGTGGCGGGCCCGCGGCCCGGCGTACGCACGAAGGCGCGCTGGAGCCCCGCGGCGGCGACCTCGAGCAGCAGCGCCACCACCGCGACGACGACGGCGCCGCCGATCCCGCGGCCGTACTCGGTGCGGACGAACCCGTCGGTGATGATCCGTCCGAGCCCCGGGCCGGCCACCAGCGCAGCGATCGTGGCGGTCGCCCACACCTGCACCAGCGCGAGCCGGATGCCCGACGCGATGAGCGGGAGCGCGAGCGGCAGCTCGACCTGCACGAACTTCTGCCAGGCCGTCATCCCCATCCCGTCGGCGACCTCGCGCATCTCCGCCGGCACCTCGCGCATCGCGACGTAGGTGTTGGTCACCAGCGGCGGCAGCGCGAACGCCACCAGCGCGATCAGGGTGGCCAGACCGGCCCGGCCGTAGGGCCCGAACGTGTCGGTGCCCGGCCAGTCGAGTTTCACCAGCAGCGCGAGCAGCGCGAACGTCGGCACCGCCCGCCCGACGTTGGAGATGTTGACGGCGAGGAAGCCGCCACGCCCCAGGTGGCCGAGCCAGAGGGCGAGCGGCAGGGCCACGAGCATCGCCGCGACGAGCGCGGTCACGGTCAGCAGCAGCTGCTCGAGGAGGAGCTGCAGGAGACCGCCCTCCTCGGTCCAGCTCGTCGGGTCGGAGAGGTAGGCCCAGACGTCACCGAAGATGATCACGAGCGCACCGCCCGGGCCCAGGGGGTGAGGAACCGCTGCCCCAGCACGAGGAGTACGTCGAGCAGCACGGCCAGGACGACGCACAGGACGGCCGCCGTGGTGAGCTCCGCCCGGAAGTTGGTGGTGACGCCGTCCTTGATCAGGTTGCCGAGGCCTCCGTAGGCGACCAGCGACCCGACGGTGGTCAGCGCCACCGTGGAGACCGTCGCAACGCGGACGCCGGCCATGATGACCGGCAGCGCGAGGGGGAGCTCCACGCGCCACAGCAGGCGTGCGGCGCCGTACCCCATGCCGAGGCCGGCCTCCCGCACCTCGTCGGGGACCGCGCGCAGCCCCTCGAGGAAGGCCCGGACGAGGACGGTGAGGGCGTAGAGCGCGAGCCCGATCACCACCGTGGTCATGCTGAGCCCGGTGAACGGCACCAGCAGCGGGAACAGGGCGAGCGACGGGATCGTGTAGAGGCCGGTCGCGGTGGCGAGGACGCTCGACTCGAGTCGGGTGAAGCGGCGGGCGAGCAGCGCCAGCGGGAGCGCGAGGACCAGCCCGAGCAGCACGGCGGCCACGGTGATCTGCACGTGCTGGGCGAGCGCGTCGACGATCTGCTCGCGCCGGTCACCGACGTACTGCCAGCAGAACCACTCGTTGGTGCGCCCGTCGTAGCACTTCGGCTCGAACAGCGGCTCGCTGCTCTGCGGAGGGCCCGTGAGGGGCGCCGCGAGTAGGGTCACCGCATGGACGCTACCCCGATGATCCGGCTCTCGGGCGTCAGCAAGGCGTACCCGGGCGGCACGGTGGCGGTGCAGGCTCTCGATCTCGAGGTCGGGCGCGGCGAGCTGATCTGCCTCGTCGGGCCGTCCGGATGCGGGAAGTCGACCACGCTGAAGATGATCAACCGGCTGGTCGAGCCGTCCACCGGCACGATCGAGATCGACGGCCGCGACGTCACCACCGAGGACCCGGTCAAGCTGCGCCGCGGCATCGGCTACGTCATCCAGCAGATCGGCCTGTTCCCGCACCAGCGGATCACCGCCAACGTGATGACCGTCCCGCTGCTGTACGGCGAGTCCAAGGCCACCGCGCGCGAGCGGGCGTTCGAGCTGTTGCGGCTGGTGGGCCTCGATCCCGAGCACTACGGCGACCGCTACCCCCACCAGCTCTCCGGCGGTCAGCGACAGCGGGTCGGTGTGGCCCGTGCGCTGGCCGCGGACCCGCCGGTACTGCTGATGGACGAGCCCTTCGGCGCCGTCGACCCGGTCGTCCGGGGGCGCCTGCAGGAGGAGTTCCGGCGGCTGCAGCGCGAGCTCGGCAAGACCGTCGTGCTGGTGACCCACGACATCGACGAGGCGGTCGGCATGGGTGACCGGGTCGCGGTGTTCGGCGAGGGCGGCCGACTGCTGCAGTACGACACCCCGGCCCGGCTGCTCGGCTTCCCCGTCGACGAGGAGGTCGCGGCGTTCGTCGGCTCCGAGCGGGGACTGCGCCGGCTCTCGGTCACGGCGATCGATCCTTCGCTGGTCGAGCCGTTCGACGGCGTACCCGCCGGGGAGCTCGGCTCCACCGTCCCCGTCGGCGCCAGCCTCGAGGAGGCCCTGGCGGTCATGCTGCGCGACGACCGCCCGATGGTCGGCGTGACCGACGGCCCCCGGTTCGTGGGTGTTCTCACGCCCGCCGGGATCCACCGGGCGCTGCGGGCGTCGCTGCGGACCTGACGGGATCTCTGGACACTCGGGTCGGGAGCCGGCCGTGCCGGTGGACCCTACGGTCGCAGAGCGTCTACGCCAGGCAGGGCGTCCTCGGTCGGCCGCCGCGGTGGTGTCGCGCCGCGCGTGTCTCGGCCGATGCTCCCACCGGGCGCTCCGGCCCTGCCGGCGCCCGGCTCGACCGGCTCACCTGGGGATCAGGGCGAGCTCAGCCTCAGGCAGGCTTGCGGCTCACCTGGTCGACGAGGGCCTGGGCGGCGTGCCACTGCGCGGTGAGCACGTCGATCTCCTGCTCGAGCTCGGCGACCCGCACGACGGCGTGGGTCGCGCGCTCCTCGGCGTCGGTCAGCCGCACTGCCAGGCGGCCGGACTCGCGCTCGGCGGACTCAGCGCGCTCCTCGACCTCGGCGGCGTGGCGGCGGGCCTCGGCCAGCTCGGCGGCGGCGTCGGCGAGCCTGTCCTCGAGCCGCGAGACGCATGCGTCGCGCTTGGCGATCCGGCCCTGCATGTCGGCGGCGAACTCGACGCCCTCCGCGGTCCGCTTCTCGTCGAGCACGCGGTAGGCCTGCGCCTGCTCCGCGCGGTCGCGGGCGGCCTCGCGACGGGAGGCCATCAGCTCGGAGTGGGTGATCTTGGTGGCGACGGCGCCGAGGAGCACGGCGGCAGCGGCGGCCAGGGTCACGGCCAACCAGGAGCCGATGACCACGGTGCCCAGGACGGCGGCCGCCGCGAGCAGCAGGAGGAGTACGGCGACCACGATGCGGGTCGACCGCTGGCGGCGGCGGGAGCCCGTGGGGGAAGTCATGCCAGCAAGTTACGCGTCATCGTCGTCGGATCGGACGCGACACGCGCGCTCGAGCAGCAGTGCTGCAACGGCGGCGGCGACGCCTCCGAAGGTCGCCACCAGCGAGCGGAGCAGCCGGTCACCCGCGATCTCGGCGGGCTCGCCGAGCCAGCTGAGGCCGTAGCCGAGGTAGCCGCCCGCGGCCAGCGCCGCGACCAGCGCGCACGCGCGGGCGAGCACGAACCGGTTGACGGCCTGGTGCGCGAGCAGCCGCTCGCGGCGTACGTGCACGGTCCGCCAGGTCGCCCACGCGGTGTAGCCGAGGATCACGGCCAGCAGCCACAGCGTCAGCGGCTGCGCCCACGACACATGAGGGGGTACGACGCCGTACCGCTGACTCAGGGGGTGGACCGCCCAGCCGACCACCAGCCCGAGGACCGCCCAACCGGCGAGGGCGACCGGCGGCGTGGGTCGCAGCGACCCGGGGGGCCCGGATCCCGCGCCGCCCGGACCGTCCGGATCCGCCCCACCCTCGTCGCCGAGCGGCGGGACGTCCCTCACTCGAGCTCGAGCACCAGGTCGTCGCGGCGGGTCATTCCGTCAGTGCCGACCTTCGCGAGCAGCTCGGAGACCAGGCCCATGCCCGGCAGCTCGGCGTCCGGCTCGAGGTCGAACCAGGGCTGCAGCACGAACCCGCGCTCGCTGGCCTCCGGGTGCGGCAGCTTGAGCGTCTCGGTGTCGCTGCGGCGGTCGCCGACCGCGATCAGGTCGATGTCGAGGGTGCGCGGCGCGTTGCGGCCGTGGGTGCGGTCGCGGTCGTAGGCGTCCTCGATCGCGAGCGCACGGTCGAGGAGGCGGTGGGCCGACAGCGTGGTGTCGGCCAGCACGATCGCGTTGAGGAACAGGCCCGAGTCGGGGGGGCAGTCGACCGGCGTCGTCTCGTAGACCGGGGACACCGCGGTCAGCCAGACGTCCGGTGTGTCGCTGAGCTGCTCGATGCCGCCCTGGAGGTTGTCCAACCGCTCGCCGAGGTTGGAGCCCAGCGCGATCACCACCCGTCGGATCGGCCGCATCTCCCCGGTGAGCGTGTCGGCATCGATGATGTTCGGATTGGGGGTCTCGGTCATCGTTGGCCCTCTCCCTGTCCGGCAGGTTCGTCGTGACGGTTGCGGGTGATCGTCAGCGTCACGTCGGAGAACCTCGTCTGGATCGGCGCTTCCGGCTTGTGCACGGTCACTCGCGCCCATTCAACACGAATGTCCAAGAGGCACACACCGGCCACCCGTTCTGCAAGGGTCTCGATGAGATCGACAGGGTCCCGAGTAACCGCAGCCGCCACCTGGGCGACGAGACTTCCGTAGTCGACGGTGTCGCGCAAGTCGTCGGACGCCGCGGCGGGACGGGTGTCCACCCCGAGGACGAGGTCGATCACGAAGGTCTGGCCGTCGCGGCGCTCGTGCTCGAAGACACCGTGGTGCCCGAAGCACTCGATGCCCAGCACGGCGAGCTCGTCGGTCACGACGCCTCCTCCGGTTGCCAGTGTCGTACGACGCGCAGCGCGTCGACGTGTGACCGTACGTCGTGCACGCGCACCGCCCACACGGGGGCTCCTCCAAGGCCTGCGGCGAGCAGCGCGGTGAGCGCCACACCGGCGGCCTCGCGGCCCTCGACAGGGCGCGGGGCGCCGTACTCGTCCTGGAGGAGGGTGCCCAGGAACGTCTTGCGGCTGGCGCCGATCAGCAGCGGCCGGCCGAGGCCGCCGAGCACGTCGAGGCGGCGCAGCAGGTCCCAGTTGTGCTCGGCCAGCTTGGCGAACCCGAGACCGGGGTCGAGCACGATCCGGTGCTCGTCCACACCGGCGGCGGTGATCGCCGCGACGCGGGCGGCGAGCTCGTCGCTGACCGCGGCGACGACCCCGCCCGGCCGGTCGTACGACGCCAGCTGCTGCATCCGGTCGCTGTGCGCCCGCCAGTGCATGGCGATGTAGGTGAGCCCGCTCGCCTGCTGGGCGTCGGCGACGACGTCGAGGATCCCCGGGTCGGCGAGCCCGCCGGACACGTCGTTGACGATCGTCGCGCCTGCGGAGATCGCGGCCGCGGCGACCTCGGCGCGCATCGTGTCGACCGAGACGGTCGCCCCCTCGGCCGCGAGCGCCTCGATCACGGGCACCACCCGGTCGAGCTCCTCGGTGACCAGCGGCCGGGTCGCGCCGGGACGGGTCGACTCACCGCCGACGTCGAGGACGTCGGCGCCCTCGGCCAGCAGCTGCCGGGCGTGCTCGACGGCGCGCGCCGGGTCGACGTACCTCCCGCCGTCTGAGAACGAGTCCGGCGTGACGTTGACGACCCCCATCACCAGCGGCGTCGTCGTCATGCGCGTGAGGCTATCGCCCAGCGGCGGCGGGCGGCGGCGGTGCTCGCGGAGGGATCAGCGAGTCCCGTGCGGCGAGCGGCGTGTGCGACGCGCTCGGCCCAGCAGACTCAGCGGGTGCCGTGCATGATCAGGCTCATCGCCTCGCCGCGGGTCGCGGCGTTGTGCATGGAGCCGCGGATCGCGGAGGTGATCGTGCGGGCGCCGGCCTTGCGCACGCCGCGCATGGTCATGCACAGGTGCTCGGCCTCGATGACGACGATCACGCCGCGGGCCTCGAGGAGCTCCATCAGTGCATCGGCGACCTGCGTGGTGAGTCGTTCCTGCACCTGCGGGCGCTTGGCGTAGACGTCGACCAGCCGGGCCAGCTTGGACAGGCCGGTGATCTTGCCGGTCTCGGCCGGGATGTAGCCGACGTGCGCGACACCGGTGAACGGCACCAGGTGGTGCTCGCACATCGACCACAGCTCGATGTCACGGACCAGCACCATCTCGTCGTGGCCGATGTCGAAGGTCGTGGTGAGGACGTCTTCGGGCTGCATCCGCATCCCGGCGGTCAGCTCGGCGTACGCCCGCGCCACCCGCGCGGGGGTGTCGCGCAGACCCTCGCGGTCGGGGTCCTCGCCCATGGCGGCGAGGAGCTCGCGTACGGCGGCCTCGGCTCGGTCCTGGTCGAACGGGGGAATGTCCTCCGGGGCCCGCTCGGGCGTCCGGACCGGATCGGTCACGTCACGCCCTCGTCAGGCGCCGGTCGGCGGACTGGGCGGCGTCGGATCGCTCGGCGGAGCGACCTGCGGTCCGCCGTACACGTCGCCGCCGGGGCCGGGCGGCGTCAGGATCGCACCGGCCTCCTCCTCGGGCCCGACTCCGTTGACGCCGTTCTGGAAGGCGCGGCGACGGATCTCCTCGGGGATCTCGACGGGCGGGATCTCCGACGGGACGCGGGTCGGCGAACCGGTCCACGCCGGCCGCTCGGGGCGGCGCCGCAGGGGCTCGAAGACCGCGGCGACCTCGGCCTTGTCGAGGGTCTCCTTGTCGAGCAGCGCGAGCACCAGCGCGTCGAGGACGTCGCGGTTCTCCTCGAGGATGTCGAACGCCTCCTGGTGGGCGACCGCGAGGAGGTTCTTGGTCTCCTCGTCGATCTTGGCGGCGACGTCCTCGGAGTAGTTGCGCTGGTGGCCGATGTCGCGGCCGAGGAACGGCTCGGAGTTGGACTCGCCGAACTTCACCGCGCCGAGGGTCTCGGTCATGCCGTACTGCGTCACCATCGCCCGGGCCAGGTTGGTGGCCTTGTCGATGTCGTTGCCGGCGCCGGTGGTCGGGTCGTGGAAGACCATCTCCTCCGCCGCGCGTCCGCCGAGCATGTAGGCGAGCTTGTCGAGCATCTCGCTGCGGGTCTGGCTGTACTTGTCCTCGTCGGGCAGCACCATCGTGTAGCCCAGCGCCCGGCCGCGCGGCAGGATCGTCACCTTGTGCACCGGGTCGGTGCCGGGCAGCGCCGCGGCGACGAGGGCGTGGCCGCCCTCGTGGTAGGCGGTGATGAGCTTCTCCTTCTCGCTCATCAGGCGGGTACGACGCTGCGGGCCTGCGATGACGCGGTCGATGGCCTCGTCGAGGGCGTAGGCGGAGATCAGCTTCTCGTTGTTGCGGGCGGTGAGCAGCGCGGCCTCGTTGAGCACGTTGGCCAGGTCGGCACCGCTGAACCCCGGGGTGCGTCGGGCGACGCCCATCAGGTCGACGGAGGCGGCCAGCGGCTTGCCGCGCGCGTGGACCTGCAGGATGTGGAGCCGGCCGTTGAGGTCGGGGGCGTCGACGCCGATCTGCCGGTCGAAGCGGCCCGGGCGCAGCAGCGCCGGGTCGAGCACGTCGGGCCGGTTGGTCGCCGCGATCAGGATGACCCCGCCGCGGACGTCGAAGCCGTCCATCTCGACGAGGAGCTGGTTGAGGGTCTGCTCCCGCTCGTCGTGGCCGCCGCCCATGCCGGCACCGCGGTGACGACCGACGGCGTCGATCTCGTCGATGAACACGATGGCCGGGGCGTTCTCCTTGGCCTGCTCGAACAGGTCGCGCACCCGGGACGCACCGACACCGACGAACATCTCGACGAAGTCCGAACCCGAGATGGAGTAGAACGGCACGCCGGCCTCACCCGCGACGGCGCGGGCGAGCAGGGTCTTGCCGGTGCCCGGCGGGCCGTAGAGCAGCACGCCCTTGGGGATCTTCGCCCCGACCGCCTGGAACTTGGCCGGCTCCTGCAGGAACTCCTTGATCTCGCCGAGCTCCTCGATCGCCTCGTCGCAGCCGGCGACGTCGGCGAACGTCGTCTTCGGCATGTCCTTGGTGATCATCTTGGCCTTGGACTTGCCGAACTGCATGACGCCGCGACCGCCGCCCTGCACGTTGTTCATCAAGAAGATGAACAGCAAGATGATCAGCGCGAACGGGAGCAGCGTGGCCAGGATCGAGCCGAGCAGGCTGGGCTGGGGGTTCTCGGAGTTGGACTTCTCGATCGTCCCCTCCTCGACCTGCTCGTCGACCGCCGCGAGGATGGTCTCCTGCTGGCCCTGGATGTAGTGGGCGACGATCTTGTCGCCGTCGGCACGGGTGCCCTTGTCGAGGGTCGCCTCGATGGTCTGGTCGCCGTCGATGAAGGTGATGTCCTCGACCTCGCCGTCGGCGATGTACTTGCTCATCCGCGAGGTCGAGACCTCGTCGTACCCCCCACCGGGCGCGAGGAACTCCAAGGCCAGGAGGACGGCAACGACCGCCACCAGGATCCAGATCCAGGGGCCCCTGAACACGCGCTTCACTGACTCATCCGCTCCTCATACGTTGTCGCTTCAGGCTGACCCGCTCGTCCCTCGCTCTCAGCCTTCAGACGACGCAGACCGGCTCTCAAACCAGTCCTCACCGATCCCACGACGGTACACGGGACGCTACGTCGCCATTCTCCCAGGCGACCAAGGATGGAACGAGCCGGAGTGGTGTGGGGTTCCGCTCGGCCGCCCGATGTCAACGGCGCGTCCGTGTCGGTGCTCCCGCTGCTGCTTCACCACGGTATGCAGGCGAGCCGTCACATCCCGCACGGAGTTCCGCGAGGGAAGCGCAGACTCGCCTAGATCCCGTGGTGAATCCGCACTCTCGCCGCCGGCCGCCGCGCCATCGGAGCGAGCGCCAGAGATCACGAGTAGACGTGCGGTGCCAGGGTGCCGATGTCGCGCAGGTTGCGGTAGCGCTCGCGGTAGTCGAGGCCGTATCCGACGACGAACTCGTTGGGGATGTCCCAGCCGACGTACTTCGCCTCGACCGGCATCTGCAGCGCCTCGGGCTTGCGGAGGAGGGTGCAGATCTCGACGCTCGCCGGACCGCGCGAGCCGAGGTTGGACGTCAGCCACGAGAGGGTGAGCCCGGTGTCGATGATCTCGTCGACGATGAGCACGTGGCGGCCCGTGATGTCGGAGTCGAGGTCCTTGAGGATCCGGACCACGCCGGAGGACTTGGTGCCGGAGCCGTACGACGACACCGCCATCCAGTCCATCTCCACGTGCCGACCGAGGGCCCGCGCGAGGTCGGCCATGACCATGACGGCGCCGCGCAAAACGCCGACGATGATCAGGTCCTTGCCGGCGTAGTCGCGCTCGATGTCGGCGGCGAGCTCGCCGAGCCGGTCCTGGATCTGCTTCTCGGTGAAGAGGACCTCCACCAGGTCGTCGTCGACGTGGGCGGTGTCCATGCGGTCAGGATGGCACAGGGTCGTACGGCACACACGCGCGCGTCCGCGATTGGCCGGTCATGGTCGAGCCGTGCCCCCGAACCGCAACCGACCGCCCTCGCGGCGGGCGCTCACGTGGCCGGGAAGCTGCACCTCACCGCGCAGGTCACCCGCTGCCAGGTCGACCAGCGCCCGGACGTGGACGTGGAAGAGCTCGGCGTCGATCGCGCCGGCCGTCACGGCCGCCTTGCGCAGCACCCGCGAGGCGATCGCCCGGTGAAGGTCGTGCAGTGAGCGGAGGTCGATGCCCTCGGGCCCGGCGACCTCGGCGTACGCCGCGGCGGCGAGCCCGTCGAGGGCGTCGACGTCGTCGCGGAGCTGGTCGGCGGTGCGGGCCAGGGTCGCGGCCACGCCCGGCCCGAGCTGCTCCTCGAGGACGGGAAGGACGACCCGGCGGACCCGGACCCGGGTGTAGCCGGGGTCCTCGTTGTGGGGGTCGTTCCAGAAGTCGAGGCCCTCGACCTGGCAGGCGGTGACGGTGTCGGCCCGGGGTACGTCGAGCAGCGGGCGCGCGTAGTGGTCGAACGCCCGCCGCATGCCGGCCAGCGACCTCCCGCCCGACCCGCGGGTGAGCCCGAGCAGGACCGTCTCGGCCTGGTCGTCGCGGGTGTGCCCGAGCAGCACGCACGCGGCGCCGAAGTGCTCCCGGAGCTGCTCGAGGACGTCGTACCGTGCCCGACGGGCGGCGGCCTCGGGACCTTCGCCGGCACCGCGGACCTCGACCCGCACCGACGCGGTCTGGTCGGCGCCGATCGCGGCCATCTGCTCGACGACGTGGGCGGCGTGGACGGTCGAGTCGGCCTGGAGGCCGTGGTCGACGGTCGCGCCGATCACCACCAGGCCACGCTTGCGGCCCTCGAAGACGGCCGCCGACAGCAGGGCGAGCGAGTCCGGCCCGCCCGAGCAGGCCACCAGCACGGTGCTGCCGGGCTCGAGGCCGGCCAGCGTCCGGCGTACCCCCTGACGAACGGTGGCGACCGCCGGGTGCAGGCTCATGCGGTCAGGACGCGGCGGATCCAGGCGTCGGGGTCGGGCAGCTCGGCCTTGGTCGGGAGGTTGTCGGGACGCTCCCAGACCGCGTTGAACTCCTCCATGCCGACCTTGTCGACGACCGCACGGACGAAGCCTGCTCCGTCGCGGTACTGCGCCATCTTGGCCTCGAGGCCGAGCAGGCGGCGCAGGATCCGGTCGAGCGTGCCGACGCCCTGGCGACGCTTGGTGAACTTGGCGCGGATGTCGGCGACGGTGGGGATGACCTGCGGGCCGACGTCGTCCATCACGACGTCGGCGTGGCCCTCGAGCAGCGACATCATCCCGGTGATCCGGTCCAGCACCTCCTTCTGCTCCGCGGTGCTGAACATGTCGACGATGCTGCCGCCGCCGCGGGCCGCCTTGAGCGCCTCGGTGATCCGCTCGACACCGCCGTCGAGGAGCGACGCCGGCTCGAGGGTGTCGCTGATCGCGCGGATCTCGGAGAAGAGGTGGTCGCGCATCCACGGCACCGCGGTGAACTGCACCCGGTGGGTCTCCTCGTGCAGGCAGACCCAGAGCCGGAAGTCGTGCGGGTCCACCTCGAGCTCGCGCTCGACGTGGACGATGTTGGGCGCGACCAGCAGCAGCCGGCCGGAGGGCTCGTGGAACGGGTCGAACTGGCCGAGGACCTTGCCCGCCAGGAAGCCCAGCAGGCCGCCGACCTCGGCGCCGGTGATCTTCGAGCCGACCTTGAGCGAGAGCGCGCCGGGGGTCCGCTTCTCGACGATCTTCTCGACCATCGGGCGGGTCGCGGCGGCGAAGCCCTCGGCGTTCGCCTGCACCCAGCCGGGGCGGTCGACGACCAGGACGGGCGCGGTGTCGTCGGGTGCGTCGAGGCCCGTGAAGTCGCGGACCAGGCCCGTCGACCGGTTCGCCCCGGCGCGGAGCTCGGCGACCGCGTCGGCCGCCTCGGACCGGCTCACCTCCGGGCCCTCACCGGCCAGCCGGGACCCCAGCGAGACCGCGAGCCGCCAGTCCACCATGGCCGGAAGGTCGGGTTGCGCGGCGCCGTACGTCATGCGTGAAGGGTAGGCGGTGGCCGGTCGCCCCCTCCCCCACCCGTCGAGTCGGCTTGTCTCTGCACGCGTACGGCGTCGAGTCGGCTTGTCTCTGCACCCGTACGGCGTCGAGTCGGCTCATGTTGACACGCGCCGACTCGACGCTCCTGGCCTGCAGAGACGCGCCGACTCGACAGGAGGGGGGTCAGCAGTGGCAGGCACCGAGGGCGACGGCGGCGTTGTCCATCGCGACCTCGGCGAGCTCGTCCTTGTCCTTGGGTATGCGGTCGGCGAGCATCGCGAAGACGATGAGGTCGCCGTCGAGGTCGACCGCGATGCCGGCGAGCGACCGTACGCCGGTCAGGGTGCCGGTCTTGGCGCGGACCCGGCCGCGGCCGTCGGCCGGACCGAGGTCCATCCGGTTGGTGAGCGAGCCGGTGTAGCCGGCGACCGGGAGCCCGGTGAGCACGGCGCGCAGGTCGGGGTTCTGCTCGTCGGCGGCGAGCCGGATCACGTCGATCAGGACGCCCGGGTCGATCACGTTGTCCCGCGACAGGCCGCTGCCGTCGTACAGGACCGTGCCGCGCAGGTCGATGCCGTTGGCGGTCAGTACGCGCTGGACGCCCTGCTGCCCGCCGGCGAACGAGCCATCGCCGCTGTCGGCGACCCCGACGTGACGGAACAGGACTTCGGTCGCCTCGTTGTCGCTGACCTCCAGGATCCGCTGCACGATCTTGGCGAGCGGCGCACTGTGGACCGCCGCGACCCGCCCGGCCGACGCCGGCGCCGTGGTGCGGGTCGGACCGCCGGTCACCGTCACGCCGGCCGCTGTGAGCGCGGCCGCGAAGGTGTCGGCCGCGACCTGCGCGGGATCGGCGACACGGCCGTAGCCGGTGGGCGAGCGGCCCTCGTCGACCCACAGTGCGCTGATCGGCGACACGACGCCGTCGGGGAGGTAGTCGGCCTCCCAGTACGGGTTCCCCTCCGGGCCCGTGAAGAGGCCGTCGTCGAACCCGAGGCTCACCGTGTTCACACCGTCGCGCAGCAGCGCCCGCGCGGTCTGGCGCGCGAGGGTCACGACGTCGGCCTTCTCCGTCACGACGGTCGCGTCGGTCCTGGTGCCCCACTCCGAGTCCGGCCGGCTCAGCAGATGGGGGTCGCCGCCGCCGACGAGCACGAGCCGGGGCGTCGCGCCGCTGGTGTCGAGGACGGTCGACGTCGTGAAGGTGTGATCGGCGCCCAGCAGGAAGAGCGCCGCCGTGGTGGTCACCACCTTGGTGGTCGATGCGGGCGTCGCCAGGGCACGGCCCCTGCTCACCATCTGGTACGGCGCGCCGCTGCCCTCCAGGGGCGCGACCGCCGCCACGACGTGCCGACCCAGGTCACGGTCGGCGAGGTAGCCGGCGACCGCCGCCTCGACGGCCGCCCGGTCCACGGGCGCCGCAGCGTCGGCGGAACCGGCGACCGCGGGCGGCCTCCGGACGGCGGGGATGTCGACCTCGGGAGGCGGGGCCACCGCTGCCGGGTCGTCGGTGGGGGCGTCGGCGCCGCCCTGGAGGTTGTCCCACCAGTCCTCGACCCAGCCGGTCCGCCACGACAGCAGTCCCCCGGCCACGAGCAGGAGCGCGAGGCTGACCGCGATGGTCGCCCGGACGGACCGGCGGCCGGGCCTCTCGTTGCCAGCGGCCACTGTTCCCCCTCACGTTTTGCCAGACTGACTGCGCGTTCGGGGTCATTGTGCGGGAGGATGACCCCCGACGAGGGATCGGGCCCGATCCCGGACCAGGTAGACGCGGAGGCAGACGTGCTGGAATTCGACGTACTCGTGGAGATCCCGAAGGGAAGCCGCAACAAGTACGAGGTGGACCACGAGACCGGCCGAATGCGTCTGGACCGCTTCCTCTTCACGTCGACGATGTACCCCGCCGACTACGGCTACATCGAGGACACCCTCGGCCAGGACGGCGACCCGCTCGACGCGCTCGTCCTGCTCCAGGAGCCGACCTTCCCCGGATGCCTGATCAAGTGCCGCGCGATCGGCATGTTCCGGATGACCGACGAGAAGGGCGGCGACGACAAGGTGCTCTGCGTGCCCGTCGACGACCCGCGCATGGAGCACCTGCGCGACATCAGCCACGTCGCGAAGTTCGACCGACTGGAGATCCAGCACTTCTTCGAGGTCTACAAGGACCTCGAGCCCGGCAAGTCCGTCGAGGGCGCCGACTGGGTCGGCCGCACCGAGGCCGAGATCGAGATCCACGCGTCGTTCGGCCGGTTCAAGACCGACCCGCACTGATTGGATTAGCCGAGCGCGTCGCAGACGCCGCTCGCCGCCCGGACCTCGCAAGCTCGGCCAGGGACTTCGCACCGTGCGGCTTCGCCGCCGTGCGCCACGCTGCCGGCCGTTGGATTGGCCGAGCGCGTCGCAGGGCGGGCCGCGAAGGGTCCGCTCGGACCGCGCAATTGCGCCGCTTGCGCGGGTGATGCGGGCCCGCACCTGCCGAATCCGCGCAATTGCGCCACTTCAGCGGCGCAGGACCCGACCCGGCGAATCTGACGCCTGTCAGGCGCGCTTGACCCCGCGGAAGTAGCCGATCGCTCCGCTCCGGTCGAGTACGACGTCCGCGATCCTCTCCCGTTCGAGCCACGACTCGATCTCCTCGGCCGTGCACCCCGGGCCCAGCAGGCCGGCCGCCCGGCCGACCACCCAGGTGGGCGCGTGCTGCGGCCCCGCGTCGCGCAGCAGAGCGCTACCGGTGATCACGCCACCCGGGCGCAGCACTCTCGCCATCTCGACCACTGCGCGCTCGGGGTCGGGGAAGCAGTGCAGGCCCGTGAAGCTCACCACCAGCGCGAACTCCGCGTCGCCGAACGGCAGGTCACCGACGTCCGCGATCCGCGGCACCACCTGGTCGGCCACACCGCGCCTCTCCGCGGCGGCCGTCGTCCGGTCGAGCATCCGCTGCGAGATGTCCGCGGCGACGTACTCCACGCCCTGGCCCGGCCTCAGGCCGCGCAGCGCCACCCCGCCGCCGCAGGGGATGTCGAGGATCCGTGCACCGGCAGGCTGCCGCCCGATCTCCGCGGCGGCGCGGTAGAGGCGGCGCAGGTCGCTCTGCACCACCAGCCGCCACCCGAGGCCGCCGACCCGCGGGTGCTCGACGGACCAGTCGTAGACGTGTGCCCACAGCGGGTCGCGGTCCCAGCCACGGACGCCGGGAAGGACGGGGAGACCAGGGAAGCGAGGGAGTCGAGGCCGGGGGGCCTTCGGCAGGTGCACGCAGGTCATCCTTCCGCACCCCATGCCAGCAGCGACGGCGCCCGCAGCAGCTCGGGCGGTACGCCGAACGCCGCGACCAGGTCGCCGGCGATCGGCCGCACCCGCCGGCACAGCTCCCCGACCTCCCGGGTGATCGCCTTCGAGCGCTGGACGGAGAGCCGCCCGTGCTCCATGAACCAGCCGCGGTCGGCCTCGATCGACGACAGCGCGTGCAGGTCGCAGAGCAGGTTGAGGGTGTCGCGGAGAGCGCCCTCCGGAAGCGCGGCGACCTTGTCGACGTACGCCTCGAGGACGAGCCGCTCGACATGCGCGCGGGCGGCGGCGACCACGTGGTCCTGGACCCGGGAGAACACCTCGCCGGCGTCCATCCCGCTGTCGATCCCGCGCTTGAGCCGGCGAGCGACGCCCGCGATGAGGTGCTCCTCGCGGAACCGGAGCATGGCGAGGTGGTACGCCGGGTCGAGCAGGCCGGCGTCCTGGTCCCACGCGTCACCACCGGGGAGTACGTCGCGCACGCGCTCCATCAGCTTGTGCACGGCGGTCCGCTCGAGCACCGTGTCGACCGCGAGTCCGGCGACGAAGCGCACCATGCCGAGCTGGTCGAGGTCGGAGAACTCGCTGGCGTAGTCGGTGAGCAGCCCCTTCGCGACCAGCTGCAGCAGCACGTGGTTGTCGCCCTCGAACGTCGTGAAGACGTCGGTGTCCGCCTTGAGCGCCGCGAACCGGTTGACCGCGAGGTAGCCCGCGCCGCCGCACGCCTCGCGGCACTCCTGGATCGTCCGCGTCGCGTGCCAGGTCGCGAGCGCCTTCGTGCCCGCGGCGCGCGACTCGAGCTGGCGGCGGGACAGCTCGTCGGTCGTCGCGCCCGAGAAGACGTCGTGCAGCCGCGAGGAGAGCACCTCCTGCGCGAAGTGCAGCGCGTAGGTCCGCGCGAGCAGCGGCAGCAGGCGGCGCTGGTGGACGCCGTAGTCGAGCAGCACCTGCTCGCCGGCACCCTCGGTCGCCTCGAACTGCCGACGCCGCCGGGCGTACTCGACGGCGATCGTCAGCGCGACCTTCGCGGCGCTGATCCCGGCCGCGCCGACGCACACCCGGCCCTGCACGAGCGTGCCGAGCATGGTGAAGAACCGGCGGTCGGGGTTCTCGATCTCGCTGACGTACTTGCCGTCCTCGGTCACGTCGGCGAACCGGTTGAGCAGCGCGGTCCGCGGCACCCGCACCCCGTCGAACCGGATCCGGCCGTTGTCGACGCCGTTGAGGCCCATCTTCAGGCCGTCGTCCTCGATGGTGACGCCGGGCAGGACGCGCCCACCGTCCCGGAGGGGTACGACGAACGCGTGCACGCCGTGGCTCTCCCCGGCGACCTCGAGCTGGGCGAACACGACCGCGACCTGCGCATGGCACGCGGCGTTGCCGATGTAGTCCTTCGTGGCGTCCGGGCGGGTCGACCCGATGACGAACTCGTCGCTGTCGGGGTCGTAGGTCGCGACGGTGCCGAGCGCCTGCACGTTGCTGCCGTGGCCGGTCTCGGTCATCGCGAAGCAGCCCATCAGCTCGCCGGTGACCAGCCGCGAGAGGTAGGCCTCGTGGTGGCGCTCGGTGCCGAGCTGGAGGATCGCTCCCCCGAACAGCCCGAACTGCACGCCGACCTTGACCAGCACCGAGAGGTCACCGAACGCGAGGGTCTCGAAGGCGGCCACCGACGCTCCGATGTCGCCGCGGCCGCCGTACTCCTCCGGGAAGCCGAGGCCGGTCTGCCCGGTGGCCGCCATCTCGACGACCAGGTCGCGCACCCGCTCGCGGAACTCGTCGCGCGACAGGGTCTCGGCATCCTCGAGGACGTCAGCGTGGGCGGCCAGCTGCTCGCGGACGGAGCGGCGTACGTCGGCGTACTCCCCGTCGAGGAGCACGGTGAGTGCCTCGACGTCGACCGACGGCGTGGGTGGCAGGTCCTCCGCGACCTCCTCGGACTCCTCGACCTCGGCCGCCTCCGCGGCCTCCGGGTCGTCCGGCAGGGTCTGCTCGCCCTCGGCACTGCTCGTCTGCGCGGCCATGGACCGAACCTATCCGGCCCGAGGCGACCGGTCAGGGGGCCGAGCGGCGGTGCTAGATTCCGGCCCGTGGCGGACGGCACGTCGGGCAGCGACGAGGACTACCTGTCCTTCGGCTTCTCGATCGTCGGCGTGCAGAAGTCCGGGACGACCACCCTCGCGACCACCCTCAACCGGCACCCGCAGATCGCGAAGGCGCCGCGCAAGGAGATGGCGTTCTTCATCAACGAGAAGCACGACTGGTCCGAGCCGCCGTACGACGAGGAGTACCGCCTCCCGCGGCGGAGTGCGACCCACCGGACGGCCGGCGACTCGACCCCGGCGTACCTCTTCTGGCCCGGCGCCCTCGAGCGGATGCACGCCTACAACCCGGACATGCGGCTGGTCGCGACCTTCCGCGACCCGATCGAGCGCGCTTTCTCGCACTGGTCGATGGAGCGTGAGCGGCGTCCGGAGACGACGTACGACTGGCCCGAGGTGCTCGACCGCACCTGGCCGGCCGGGCTGCCGGGGACACTGCCGCGCAACCGGCGCCGGACCCGGTTCCGCCGCGAGGGATCGATCCTCGCCCGCGGCCTCTACGGCGCCCAGCTCGAACGTGGCTGGTCGGTCTTCCCCCGCGAGCAGTGGCTGCTGCTGGAGTTCCGCGCGATGCTCGCCGACTTCCCCGCCACGGTCGACCGGGTCACCGACTTCCTGGGCGTACGGCGCTTCCGCGAGCCGCCCGCGCTGGGCCACCGGATGGCGGGGGCCGAGGTCGTCGTGGGCACCGCACCCACCGCCGACGACATCACCCGCCTGGTCGACCTGTACGCCGACGACCTCGCCCGCTTCACCCGGCTCAGCGGCCTCGACGTGACGCACTGGCCGACCGCGCAGCTGGTCGCGGGCTCGCTGTCGCCGGCCGATCTCGCCGCCCGGCTGGCGAAGAAGGTCCGTCCGCCCGTCGGGGGCTGAATCCCGTCGGTGCGCGAGTGTGCCGATTCACCACGGTACCCAGGCGAGTCCGTGGGCGAGCGTGCCGATTCACCACGGTAACCAGGCGAGTCCGTGCCTCCCTCGCGGAGTTCCGCAGGGGAGGTGCGGGTTCGCCTGCATCCCGTGATGAATCCGCGTCGCCGTCACCCCTCGGCGAATGACACCGCTGTAGTTCGTCAAGCCGACACGCCGGTGATTCCTGAGAAAGTTGAGATAGGTGTTCCCAATGTGACGAAAGCGCACTAGCGTGCCGGAAGTCGCTTCGAATGATGGGGAAGTCGTTCCGGAGTGACGCTGAGTCCTGCCCGTCTACCGGACTGGAGTTCCTGTGCGCCGCCCTGCTCTCGGGACGTGCCTGCTTGCGCTGACGCTGACTGCTGCCGCAGTCGTGCCCGGCGCGCAGGCCGACCCGACCGACCCCGATCGCCCCTCGCGTCACGACGTCCGGGAGGCGCGCGACGCCGTACACGGCGCCCTGGACGACCTCGACTCCATCCAGGCCGCGCTGGACGCCGCCGACCAGCAGCTCCGAGACGCCGAGATCGCCGCGCTCCAGGCCGCCGAGGCCTACAACGGCGCGCGGTGGCGGGCGCAGGAGGCGCGGAAGGCCGAGCGCGCGGCCGAGCGCGCTTCTCGTCGTGCCGACCGGACCCTCGAGGACCAGCGCGAGCGGTACCGCGACGCCGTCATCACCTCGGCGACGTCCGGCGTGGAGCTGAGCGGGCTGGACGCCGTACTCGACTCCGACGGCATGGGCGCCGTGCTCGACCAGGCCACGACCAACGACGTCGTGCAGGGGGCGTTCGACGCCCAGCGCGACGACTACCTCGCGGCCGCCGACGAGGCGGACCAGGCCGAGCTGCGGGCCGAGGGCGCCGCCGACGACGCGGACCAGGCGCTCGCCGACGCCCGGGTGGCGCGCGACGAGGCACAGTCCGCGGCCGACGCCGCGGCGCAGGCGGCGGTGACGATCGGCGACCGCAAGCACCGGCTGGTACGGCGCATCGCGCGCCTCGAGGGGATCAGCCTCGACCTCGCCGAGCGCCGCCAGGCCGCGCTGGACGAGCAGCGTCGCCGCGACCAGGAGCCGACGCCCACCGATCCGCCCAGCGACGAGCCGGACCCCGGCACGGACCCGCCGCCGGCCGAGGACGAGGACCCGCTCCCCGAGACCGACCCGGAGCCCGAGACGGACCCGGAACCCGACCCGGACCCGGTCCCGCCGTCCGACACCGGCGGCGCGTCGGCGGCGATCGCGTTCGCCCGCGACCAGATCGGCGAGCCCTACCAGTGGGGCGCCGAGGGCCCCGGCGCATGGGACTGCTCGGGACTGACGATGGGCGCCTGGGCTCAGGGCGGCGTCTCGCTGCCGCACTACTCGGTCGCCCAGTACGAGCAGTCGACGCCGGTCTCCGCCTCCGACCTCCGCCCGGGTGACCTGGTCTTCTGGGGCTCGTCCGGCAGCCCGTCGTCGATCTTCCACGTCGCGCTCTACGTCGGCGACGGGATGATCGTGCACGCTCCGCGCACCGGCCGGCCGGTGTCGGAGGAGTCGATGTACTACTGGATCCCGCCGGACTTCTACGCCCGTCCCTGAGGCCACCTAGGGACCAGGAGAGTCGATTCGACGGGCCACGCCGGCCGACTCGACGAGCCACGGCGGCTCAGTCGTCGACCGGCACCTTGGAGGTGGTCGTCGTGGGGTGGGATCTGAGGCCGCGGTCGAACTTCTGGCCGCTGGCGACGCCGCCGAGGTAGAACGCGACGACGGCGATGGCGATGCCGGCGATGTCGTCGGCGACGTAGTGCCAGCCGAAGTAGATCGTCGCGATGACGGTGAGCCCGAAGTTGATCCAGAAGACCCAGGTGAGGATCTTCGACCGCAGGGTGTACTGCACCAGCAGCGCGAACAGCAGCGTGATCGCGCAGTGCAGGCTGGCGAACCCGGCCACAGAGTTGACGGTGTCGGTGACGCTCGGGTCGTGCAGCACCCGCCCACGGGCGTTGGCGATGCCGTCCATCAGGTCGGTCGTCGCGGTGTGGTTGAGATCGAGGTAGTCCGAGGGTCGCTCGATGCCCGGGCCCACGGTCGGCAGCAGGTAGTAGGACAGCGTGCCGAGCGTCCAGGCGACGCACTGCGACGTCACGAACCAGTAGCCGTAGGACAGGTTGCGCGACCAGACCAGCCACGCGGTGACCGCGAGCGGCACCAGCGGCAGGAACGCGAGGTAGATCGGCGACAGCACGTGCGCGGTGATGTTGGTGCCGAGCACCGCGTGCAGCACGTCGGACGGTTCCTCGCCGAAGAAGAGGATCTTGTCCATGATGTGCAGCTCCCAGTCGTAGGACAGGGCCTTCACCTCACCCGGTCCGCGCGCGGGATCCGGGCGCACGAACGGCAGGTAGGACTTGAGGTTCCGGTAGCTCACATAGGTGACGTAGAAGCAGATGATGCCGAGGAAGACCAGGATGATCCGCTCCCGCGTCCAGTGCGTGCGGAGCCGCTCCTTGACCAGTGGCCAGAACCGACCGGGCCGGCCGCGGGAGAACCAGATCGTCCGCGGCAGCACGTCGAGGAGCAGCGATGCGATGAGCAGCAGCGGCAGACGGATCCACGACGGTCCGAGGAAGCTGCCCTCGGGATCCAGCAGCGGCTTGTCGTAGACGATGGAGACGAAGACTGCCAACCCGCCCATGACCATTGCCGTGCCGACGAGGAGCGTATAGGCGCGGCGGTACACCGGGTCAGTCTAGGGAGTCGTCACTCACGGTCGCGTCCGGGGCGCCCGGCAGTACGGCGATCCGCGAGCGGTCCACCGCGATCGCGACCTCGTCGCCCGGCTCGGGCAGCCAGCCCGGCGCACCGACGGCCGGCACCTCCCCCACCCCGGCCAGATCCACGACCAGCCGGACCTCGTCGGGCGTCGCCGCCACGCTCAGCACGCGGGCCGCCAGGGTGCCCGGGCCGGCGGTCACGCCCGGTCGTGCGGCGAGCGCGGAGCGCCGTACCGCCAGTGCGGGGGCACCCTCCTCCCCCAGGAGTACGGCGCCCGCCGCCGCATCGAGCACGGACGCGTAGCCGAGGAACTGCGCGGCCTCCGCGTCGACCGGGTGCGCCCACACGTCGCCGGTCGGCCCCTCCTGGACGACCTTCCCCGCGCGCATCACCGCCAGCCGGTCGGCGACCGTGAACGCCTCCTCCTGGTCGTGGGTGACCAGCAGCGCGGTGGTGCCGGCCTCGCGGAGGATCTGCCGGAGGTCGGCGGCGAGGCGGGTCCGCAGCCCCGCGTCGAGAGCGCTGAGCGGCTCGTCGAGCAGCAGCAACCGGGGGTCGGCGGCGAGGGACCGGGCAAGAGCGACCCGCTGCCGCTCGCCGCCGGAGAGCGTGCGCGGCAGCCGCTGGGAGTAGCCGCCGAGGCCGACCAGGTCGAGCAGCTCACGGACACGCATCTTCCGCGCGCGCCGGCCGAGGTCGCCGCGCAGCCGCAGCGGGTAGCCCACATTGCGCGCCACGGTCAGGTGGTCGAAGAGCTGGCCCTCCTGGAACATCAGCGCGAATCCCCGCCGGTGCGTCGGCACCCCGGACAGGTCGCGGCCGTCCCAACGCACGGCGCCGCCGGTGAGCGGCTCGAGCGCGGCGACCGCGCGCAGCAGCGTGGACTTGCCGCACCCGGACGGACCGAGGACCGCCAGCACGTGCCCGTCGTCCAGGCGCAGGCTGACGTCGTCGACGGCGCGGTGCGCGTCGAACGTCACCGAGACCCCGTCCAGCTCCAGCATCCGCGCCCCTCTCACCAGGCTCCGAGACCGGGCACCCGGAGCCGCTCGACCACCAGGATGACGGCTGCGGTCACACCGGCCAGCACCACCGACGCAGCCATCGCGGTGCCGTAGTTGAGCGCACCGGGTTGGCCGATCAGCCGGTAGATCACGACCGGCAGCGTCGGAACCTCCGCGCGGACGATGAACGCCGTCGCCCCGAACTCGCCCAGCGACACCGCGAACGCGAAACCCGCGGCCGCGAGCACCGGCCGCCACACGACCGGCAGGTCGACGGTGAGCACGGCGCGCAGCGGCCCGGCGCCGAGCGACGCGGCGGCCTGGCGCTGCCGGTCGTCGATGCCGGCGAGCACCGGCACCAGGGTGCGCACCACGATCGGCAGCGCCACCAGCGCCTGCGCGATCGGCACCAGGACGGGGCTCGACCGCAGGTCCAGCGGCGGCTCGTCGAGCATGATCAGGAACCCGAAGCCGAGCGTCACCGCGGACACCCCGAGCGGCAGCATGAAGAACGCGTCGAGCGCACCACGGGCACTGCGGCCCAGGCGGGTACGGACACGGCGGGTCACCACGAACGCCACGATCAGCCCGAGCAGCAGCGACATCCAGGTCGCGTCGAACGCGATCCGCAGCGAGTTGGCCAGCGCCTCGGAGACGGGCACCCGGAACAGGCTGCCGCCCATCCCACCGACGTCCTCGCCGCGGCCCCCGAGCGCGCGGTAGAAGATCAGCGTCCACTCGCCGTCGCGGCGCAACGAGGCGACCACCAGCCCCGCGACCGGCGCAGCCAGCGCGACGAGGACGGCCGCGGTCACCGCCACGGCGGGCAGGTCCCGGAGCGCGGGGCGCGCGGGGGCGGCCCGGCTGCGTCGTACCGTCGGGTCGGGGACGGCGCGCAACCGCCCCGCGACGACGAGGAGTACGACGACCGCCGCCATCTGCACGAGCGAGAGGGCCGCCGCGCCGGCCAGGTCGAGCTGTTCGGTGGTGAGCAGGTAGATCTCGGTCTCGACAGAGGCGTACCGCACACCGCCGAGGGTGAGCACCACGCCGAACGCCGTTGCGCAGAACAGGAACACCACGGTCGCCGCCGAGACGATCGAGGGCCGCAGCGCGGGCAGGGTGACGGTGCGGAGCACCTGCCACGGCGTGGCCCCGAGCGCGGCCGCCGCCTCCGCCGGGCGGCGGTCCAGGCCCTCCCAGGTGGCGCCGACGGTCCGGATGACGACCGCGATGTTGAAGAAGACCAGCCCGATGACGATCGCGGCCGGCGTACCGTCCAGGCCGAGGAAGCCCAGCGGCCCGCTCTCCCCCACCAGCTGCCGGACGGCCACCCCGACCACCACCGTCGGCAGGACGAACGGCACCAGCATCAGCGCCCGAACCACGCCGCGCAGCGGGAACCTCAGCCGGTGCAGGACGTACGCCGCCGGCAGGCCCAGCCCGACCGAGACCGCCGTCGCGACGGTGCTCGTCCAGACCGTGAACCACAGCACCCGGCCGGTCCGCGGCCGGGCGAGCACCTCGGCGACCGCGCCGGGCTCGAAGGTGCCGTCCGGCCAGAGACCGCGCTGCAGCATCCCCGCGACCGGCAGCACGAAGAACACCGCGAACACCGCCACCGGCACCGCGGCGAGGAGCCCGAGACCGAGCCGGCGGGCGGTCATCGGTCGGTCACCGCGTGGTGATCTCGGTCCACTCCCGCAGCCACTCCTCGCGGTTGTCGGTGATCTCGTCGGGGTCGACCTCGTGCGTGCTGTCCGGCTGCTCGGCGAAGGTCGCCCACTCGGCGGGCAGCTCGACGCCGTCGTCGACGGGGAAGACGTACATGCTCGTCGGCAGCGCCGCCTGGACCTCGGAGCTCAGCAGCCAGTCGACGACGGCCTCGGCGCCGTCCGGGTTGGCTGCGCCCTCGAGCACCCCGGCGTACTCGACCTGCTCGAAGCAGGTGTCGAGCAGCGCGCTGGTGCTGCTCTCGCCGTCCTTGACGGTGAACGCCGGCGAGGAGTCGTAGGACAGCACGATCGGCCGGTCGCCGCCCGAGAACGTGAAGTCAACGTAGTAGGCGTCCTCCCAGCCCTTGACGATCTTGGCGTCGTTGGCGAGCAGGTCCTCCCAGTAGGAGGGCCAGTGGTCGCCGTACTCCCCGATGGTGGCGAGCAGGAACGCCATACCCGGCGTGCTCGACGTCGCGGCCGGGGTGACGAAGAGGCCCTGGTAGTCCGGGTCGGTGAGGTCGTCGAGCGTCGTCGGCGGCTCCAGGTCCTGCTCGGCGAACCACGCCTCGTCGACGTTGACGCACACCGACGCGGTGTCGACCGGCGTGAGTGCGCCGTCGTCGTCGCCGGGCAGCAGGTGGTCGTCGGCACCGTCCGGCAGGTCCGGGGAGTACGGCGCGAACACGTCCTCCTCGAGCGCCCGGGACGCGTAGGTGTTGTCCACCCCGAACGCCACGTCGCCGAGCGGGTCGGACTGGGTCAGCACGAGCTTGTTGGTGAGCTCGCCGCCGTCGCCGGCCGGGCTGTGGACGAGCGTGTAGCCGGACTCCTCCTCGAACTGCCGGATCAGCTTCTTCGGCAGCGCGAACGAGTCGTGGGTGACGAGCACGACCTCACCCGACCCCTTTCCGTCGCCGCCGTCCGTGCCGTCGGAGCCAGCTGAGCCGGCCGGGGCGCGATCCTCGGCGCGGTCGTCGTTCTCGGGCTCGGCGAAGACCGAGCAGCCGGAGGCGGCCAGGGCGAGCGCGGCGACCGCCACCGCACCCCGCAGGCCGTTCCGACGTGTCGAGGTGTTGGCACGCATGGTGGTGGACTCCCTTCGCCGGTGCTAGCCGGAGCAGGTTCGGAGGGTCTGCGGCACGATCCGCACTCTCAGCGCTCTGGTGAGGCGCTCCCCTGTCTGATGAGCCCATGCTAGATCGGCCGGACCGTCGCCTTCCGGGTGCCCTACATTGCGGGACGTGGAGAAGGTGGAGATCGCCGTGGTGCCCTTCGCGTCGATGACCCCCGAGGACGTGTACGCCGTCGCACGGCTGCGCCAGGACGTCTTCGTGGTCGAGCAGGAGTGTGCGTACGCCGACCTCGACGGGCGGGACGACGAGCCGGGCACGATGCACGTGCTGCTGCGCGGCGACGGCGTCCTGGCCGGCTGTGCCCGGGTGCTCGACGACGGGTCCGCGTGGCGGATCGGCCGGGTGGCGCTGGCCCGGCCGGCGCGGGGTCGCGGGCTCGCCGACCGGCTGATGACGGCCGCGCTCGAGGCGGTCGCCGCCGACCACCGCGACGTGGTGCTCGACGCCCAGTCGCCGCTGGCGGGCTGGTACGCCGGCTTCGGCTTCTCCCCCGACGGCGCGGAGTTCCTCGAGGACGGCATCCCGCACACGCCGATGCGCCGCCGCGGCTGAGCCGCGCGGGCGCCCGGTCGCCCGCCCCGGGGGTCGCCCGCCTCGGGGGTCGATCCTCAGGCAGACGCCGGCGGTGCGGCGTACAGCACGACACCGGACCGGTCCTCGCTCGTCGCCTGACCGCGCGCGACCAGCAGGTCCAGGTGAGCCTTGGTCTCCATCGCGGCCAGGCCCCGGTTGAAGGTGTCGAGGTCGGCGTACGCGTGCTCGTGCCGGGTCCAGCCCAGGTCGCCGGCGACCGTCGCCGCGTCGGACGGATCGCGGGAGCGCAACGACGCCAAGCACAGGTCGAGCCGGTGCTCGTGGTGGCCGAGCAGCTCGTCGACGCGCGCGTGCGTGGAGGGGGCGACCGGGCCGTGCGCGGGGAGGACCCGCAGGTCCGGCAGCGACCGCACCTTGGTCAGCGAGGCCATGAAGGCGCCGAGCGGCTGGTCGTCGGCCGGCGCCGTGAAGCCGATCGACGGCGTGATCGTCGGCAGCACGTGGTCCCCGGCGAAGAGCACGCCCTCGGCGCGGTCGACGTAGACGTAGTGCCCGGGGGTGTGGCCGGGGGTGTGCACGGCGTCGAGCGACCGGGCGCCGACCCGGAGGGCGAGGTCCCCGTCGAGCCAGGTGTCGGGGAACGTCCAGTCCTTCGGGTCGGGCACGTTCTCGGCCCGGACGGCGTTCCAGGACTCGGCGACGTCGGCCGCGCCGGCTCTCCGCAGCAGGTCGGCGAACGGGCTCTCGGCCAGGTCCCGGGCCCGGTGGATCAGCTCGAGCGCGGGTTTCTCCTGGATGCCGAGGGCGACCTCGGCGCCGTACTCGTGGCCGAGGAGGGTCGCCATCGTGAAGTGGTCGCGGTGGACGTGCGTGACCAGGAACCGCCGGATGTCGCCGAACCCGGCGCCGATCGAGCGAAGGCAGCGGTCGAGGAGCTCGCGGGCGACCGGGATCGCCCAGCCGCCGTCGATCAGGGTGAGACCGTCGTCGGTCTCGAGGACGTAGACGTTGACCGCCTTGAGCCCGTCCATCGGCAGGGGCAGCGGGATCCGGTGGATCCCGTCGGCGACCCGCCACGCCCCCTCGGCCGACCAGTGCTCCCCGGAGTCCGGCGAGACCGCGAACGCGGTGCTGGTCCCTGACGTCATCCGGTCACCCTACGGACCGGTGCGGTCGGAGTAGCGTGCCGGGATGGGCAAGGACCGCTGGCTCCGACGCAACGACGGCCTCGACCCTGAGACCGACTACGTCGAGATCGTCCGCAACCTCGCGCTCCACGACTTCACCTGGGACATCAACCAGTCGCTCAGCCTGGCGCTCTTCCGCACCTACGCCGTGCCGTCGATCGGCGGCCTGCTCGACCGGACCAAGGAGTTCGAGCGCCGCTGCCAGAAGAGGTACGACGACACCGGCCTGCTCCTCGAGGCCCCGCTGGTGCACGGCTTCGACAGCGAGGAGGGACGCACCGGCATCCGGCGGATCAACCAGATGCACAAGATGTACGACATCGGCAACGACGACCTCCGCTACGTCCTGTCGACCTTCGTCGTGGTCCCGAAGCGCTGGCTCGACGCCTACGGCTGGCGCCGGCTCACCGAGACCGAGCTCCGCGCGAGCGTCAACTACTACCGCGACCTCGGCCGGCGGATGGGGATCAAGGACGTCCCGGAGACCTACGACGGCTTCATGCACCTCATGGACGACTACGAGCGCCGCCACTTCGCGTACGACGCCGGTGGCCGCCGGGTCGCCGACGCAACCCTGGAGCTGCTCACCACGTTCTACCCGCGCCCGCTGAGGCGGGTGATCGACGTGTTCAGCCGCGCGCTGATGGACCCGCCGCTGCTCGCCGCGTTCCGGTACGACGACCCGGGCCCGCTTGCCCGCGCGCTCGCCACCGCCGCGCTGCGGGCCCGCGCCCGGGTGCTGCGGCACACCCGTCGAGCCGGCGGCCGACGTACGTCTCGGACCTGCCGCGGTTCCGCACCTATCCCGACGGCTACGACCTCGGGTCGCTCGGCACCTTCCCGGCGACCGCAGGACCGGCCACCGGCTGCCCGGTCGCCCACGTCTCGTGAGCCGCCTCCAGGACGGGGTGCATGCGGAACAGGTGCTGCCCGCCGTGCACCACCATCAGCTCGTGGACGAAGAGGCAGGACGCCGTCACCAGTGCGGTGACCGCGATCGGCAGCACCACCGCCAGCAGCAGCCCGCCCAGCCCGGTGCTCCTCATCATCAGCGGTAGGTGGAAGACCGCGCCGAGGACCGCGAAGTGCAGGACGTAGATGCGCAGGGTCCGCTGCCCCAGCCACGCACAGGCCGCACCGATCCGATCGACCTTCGCGAGGTGCGCCATCGCGCCCAGCCCGGCAGGGATGCCGACCAGGCTGGAGCCGATCAGGGTGACGCTCCACGGCAGGCCGGTCGCCTGGAGGCCGACGAACACGAAGGCGTACACCACCGCACACCCGGCCGCGAACACACCCGGCCGCTCGCCGCACCACCGCACCGCCGCCGGGACGTAGGCACCGAGGGCGAAGAACACGAAGTGGGAGAGCACCGAGGCCTTGTTGTTGAACTCGATGCCCGACCAGCCGCTCCACAGCGCGAGCGCCGCCGCGCCGGCCAGGACCACCGGCGCCGGGAAGTGCCGCAGCAGCTTGGCCACGGCGAAGTAGACGCCCAGCGCGTACAGGAACCACATGCTCGTCTCGGCCCACAGCAGCTCGCTGACCAGGTCCGGGAGATCGTCGGTGCGGTTGGCGTCGGTCGAGGTCTCGATCCGGTAGAAGACGGCGTAGATGAGCAGCCAGACGACGTAGAGGTAGTAGGGGCTGGTCGCGCGCCGGGCGACCAGCCGCCACGGACGGTGGATCGCCGCGGCGGCGAAGAAGCCGCTGATCACGAAGAAGACCGGCATCCGCAGCGGCTTGAGCGCCATGCTGAGGCCGATCCACCCCTGCGCCACCCACTGCAGCTCCGGCGGGAGCACCACGCCGATGTACTTCGACACGACGTGGTGCAGGACGACGAGCAGGATGCAGACGCCCTTGGCGACGTCGAGCCAGGGCAGCCGGTCCTGGGTCCGGCCCGCACGCAGATCGGTGGGTGTGTCGGTGCTCACATCCGGAGTAACCCGCATCGGGCGTGAGCGGTTGACACGGTCCCGCGATTCGAGACCCGTCCGTGACCCGCTCGTGATCTGCTTGCCCGGGGTGCAGCGCCCCGCTGTCTGCCACAATCGCCTCGCCCCGATCCTGTCTGGAGGACACCCGCATGCGCATCACCCCCGTCCGATCCCGCTCCACCCGCTCGGCGTCGTGGCGCCGTCTCGGCGCGCTCACCTCGCTCGCGATCGTCGCCGCGCTGGCCACCGGCTGCTCCGACGGCGACGACGGCGACGCCGACGACCCCGAGACCGTCACCGTCACCGAGACCGCGGACGGAGGGACCGCCGGTGCGCTCAGCGACGAGCAGCTCGAGCAGGTCGTCCTGACCCCGGAGAACCTGGGTGAGGGCTGGACCGAGCGGTCCACGGACGAGGAGGACGACTCCGACGAGGGCCCGGGCTGCCTGGCCGACATCGACGAGGTCACCGAGTCGGTCGAGGAGGCCGGCGAGGTCGACAAGTCCTTCGTGTACGGCGACGCCGGGGTGCCTCAGGTCGAGAGCGGCGCGTCGACGTTCGACGACGAGGGCGCGATCACGAACGCGTTCGACGAGGTTCAGGCGGCCCTGACGAACTGCACGTCCGCGACCGGCACCGACGACGGGACGACGTACGACCTGACCCTGACCACGGACGACACGGCCGCCGAGGGTGTCGACGACCAGGTCAACCTGGTCGCGAACGGCACCATCTCCGACGCCAGCGGCAACAACATCGAGATCAGCCTGCACCTGACCATGGCCCGGGTCGGCTCGACGGTCGTCACGATCGGCACGACCGACTTCAGCGACATCTCGGCGGCGCACGAGACGTACGCGCAGATCGGCATCGACCGGCTGATCGCGGTCGTCGCCGGCGAGGAGCCCGCGGCCACCACGGCACCCGCGCCCGCCTGACCGGCGCGCGTCGTACCCGGCGACCGGGTTCCGAAGCGGCCGGAAGGCCGAGAGCTCTGCCGGGTACGACGCCGTCAGCCGAACCGGGGCGGCCGCTTCTCGAGGAACGCCGCGACCCCCTCCTGGCCCGACGGTGACCCGGCGAGCCGGCTGATCGACTCCGCCTCCTTGCGCAGCGCCGTCTCGGGACTCGCCGCGGCGACGTCGCGGACCAGTCTCTTGGTCGCGGCGAGGGCGTCCCCCGAGCCGGCGAGCAGCGTGGCGACGACCTCGTCGGTCGTGGCGGCGAGGTCGTCGGCCGGGACCACCCGGGCGACCAGGCCGGCGTCGTACGCCTCCTGCGCGGTCAGCAGGTCGCCGAGCAGCGCGAGCCGCAGGACCCGGTGCAGGCCGAGGGTGTGGACCAGCAGGCTGCCGCCGCCGTCGGGGCTGAGGCCGACCTTGGCATAGGCGAGGCTGAACAGTGCCGAGTCGGCGGCCAGCACGACGTCCGCGGCCGCGGCGAGCGGGAAGCCGATGCCGGCGGCGGTGCCCTGCACGGCGCTGACCACGATCGCGTCGCCGCGCACGAGCTCGACGATCACCCGGTGCGCCGCCTCGGCGAGGTCGAGCAGCAGCGCCGAGGGGTCGTCGGACGCACCGAACCCACCGAGGTCGCCGCCCACGGAGAAGAACCGGCCCTCGGCGCGGAGCACGACCACCCGGGCCCGGTCGGCCTTGGCGCGGAGCACGGCCGCCAGCAGCTGGGCACCCGAGCCGGGGTGCAGCGGGTTGCCGCGGTCCGGCTCGGCGAGCGTGATCCACGCGGCGCCGTCGGCGTGGTCGTAGCGGACGAACGTCTCGGTCATCGGACCTCCCTGGGAGCGGGCTGCTGCGGGCTCACGACGCGCACGCGCCGGTGTCGACCTCGTTCCGGGCGTCCTCGCCCGTCGCGGCGCTCTCCTCGACCTGCTCGGCGGTGAGCGCGTAGCCCGTCTCGGGGTCGGTGACCGAGGCCGCGAAGACGACCCCCGCCACATCGCCGTCGGGCGTCACGATCGGTCCGCCGGAGTTGCCCGGCCGGACCAGGCCACGCAGGGAGTAGACGTCGCGCAGGACCGTGCCCTGGCCGTAGATGTCGGGCGAGCGCAGCCGGGGCTGGTTGCGGATCCGGCCGGTCTGGACGTCGAACGGCCCGTCCTGGGGGTAGCCGACGATCGCGACCGGGTCCGCGGCCTTCGCGGCGGCGCCGGTCTCGATGTCGAAGTCGAGGACCGGCGCGGACCCGGTGTCGACGGCGAGCACAGCGACGTCCAGCTCGGCGTCGTAGAGCACCACCCGGGCGAGCTCGGTCGTGTCGTCGTCGAGGTGCACCTCGGGGTCGTCGACGCCGGCGACGACGTGGGCGTTGGTCATCACCCGGCCCGGCGCGAAGACGAAGCCGGTGCCCTCTACCCCGCGGCCGCAGTCGTTGGCGCCGGTGACCTTGAGGATGCTCGACTCGGTGGCGCGGACGTCGGGGTCGTCGAGCAGCCGCTTCGGTCCGGGCTTGACCTCGACGATCTGCTCGCGGGCGAACGGCTCGAGGTAGCGGGGGAAGAAGCCGGTGCCGACGACGTTGTTGAACGCCTGCAGCGCGCTGGGGGCCGTGGCGGGGAGCGCGGCGTTGACCTTGCCGAGCACCCAGGAGGTGCGGACCTGCTCGGTGACCGGCCCGATCCGGGTGCCGGAGATCGCGACGCCGAGCGCCCACGCGACCAGCAGCACGGCGAACGCACTCAGCACGGCGCCTCCGACCGCGTCGACGGCGCGCGCCGGCTGCCAGGTGATCTTCTCGCGCACGCGGGCACCGGCGTACTGCATCAGCGCCTGGCCCAGCGACGCGGACAGGATCACGATGAACAGCGCGCCGAGGGAGACCCACAGGGAGGGATCGGCGCCGCCGAGGACCACCGGGGCGAGGAAGATGCCGAGGAAGCCGCCGATGAGCAGGCCCGCGGTGGCGAAGGCACCGGTGACGAAGCCCTGCCAGTAGCCGGACAGCGCGTAGGCCGCCACCAGCAGGACGAGCAGCCAGTCGAGCAGGTTGAGGTCCATCAGCGGGCCCCGCTGTCGGGTTGGATGTGAGGTGGGGTGTCGGGCCCGTTGTCGGGATCGTCGGGCTCGGCGAGGTCGAGGCCGTCCTGGTCGGGGTGCTCGACGGTACGACGGACGTACTCGGCCAGCATGTAGTCGGGCAGGTCATGCACGGGCGGGTCGGTCACCGGTGGGAGCCAGCCGAGGAAGTCGAGGAAACGGGTCAGGATGCCGCCGGTGAAGCCCCAGAGGATGACGTCCTTGGCCGGGCCGATCAAGAACCCGGGCCCGGTCCAGCCGCCGGGGTGCCGGACCACGATCCGGTGCTCGGGGTCGACCAGCTCGGCGATCGACACCCGGTGGATCTCGTGCACCTCCTCGGGCGAGACCACCTCGATCGGGTGCGGGTCGCGCCACCAGCCCAGCACCGGGGTCACCGCGAAGTCGGACGGCGGCAGCCACAGCTCCGGCAGCGCGCCGAAGACCGCGACGCCGGCCGGGTCGACCCCGATCTCCTCCTCGGTCTCCCGGAGCGCCGCCTCGACGGCCGTCTCCCCCGGGTCGATGGTGCCGCCCGGGAACGACACCTGACCCGGGTGGGAGCGCATGTCGTGGGCCCGCTCGGTGAGCAGGATGTCGCCGGTCGGGCCACCGTCGGCGGGCGTGGTGGTGCTGCCGAACAGCATGAGCACCGCCCCGCGCCGCGGCGCGGAGTCCGGCGGCGGCAGGAAGCGGGTCAGGTCGGATCCCTCGATCCGGCGGGCTCCCTCGGCGACGGACCGGAGCCAGTCGGGCAGGTCGGCGGACGGGTCGGCGGACGGGTCGGTCATGCCGCGCCCCGCACCAGCTCGATGCCGAGCTGCCGCTCGGTCTCCGCGACGATCTCCTCGACCGACTCGACGCCACCGGCCGACCGGGTGATCGAGCCGTCCTCGGCGACGAAGACGAAGACCGGCAGGCCGGTGATCGCCAGGTCCGTCTCCTGCAGCGCCCCGCACGGGTCGGCCAGCGACGGGTAGGTGACGCCGCTGGTGACGGCCAGGTCGAGCGCCGCCTCGGGGTAGGTGTCGAGATAGTCGACCCCGAGGACGGCGACCTGGTCGCCGTACTGCTCGTGGAACTGCTGGAGCGCCGGCATCTCCTTGCGGCACGGCCCGCAGTTGGAGGACCAGAAGTTGACGACGGCCGGTCCCTCGACCGCCGCGAGGGACCCCTCAGCGTCGCTGCCGAGGCAGGGCAGCGCGACATCGGGGAGGTCGGCGTCACCGGCGCCGTCGGAGCAGTCGGCGATGCCGGCGTCGGCGCGCACCTGCTGGAGCTCGGCCGTGGCGACGTCGACCTTGCAGGCCGCGACGGGGTCGGACTGGTCGCACCCGCAGAGGAGCACGGCGGCGGTCAGCCCGACAGCCGCGAGAGCCGGGGGCCGCATCAATTCGGGCCCTCGGTGCGGACGAGCTTCTCCGCGACCACCGGATCGGTCGGTCCCTCCCCGAACGCCGGGCACCACCGCGCCACCGGGCAGGCGCCGCAGGCCGGCTTCTTGGCGTGGCAGCGGCGCCGCCCGTGCCAGATCAGGTGGTGGCTGAGCATCGTCCAGTCGCGCTTGGGGAAGAGCTCGCCGATCGCGTGCTCGACCTTGACCGGGTCGGTCTCGGTGGTCCAGCCCAGCCGCCGCACCAGCCGGCCGAAGTGGGTGTCGACGGTGATCCCCGGGATGCCGAACGCGTTGCCGAGCACGACGTTGGCCGTCTTGCGACCGACACCGGGGAGGGTGACCAGGTCGTCGAGCCGCGGCGGCACCTCGCCGTCGTAGCGCTCCACGAGTGCCGCACTCAGCTTGAGCAACGACTCGGTCTTGGCCCGGAAGAAGCCGAGCGGGCCGATGATCTGCTCCATGTGGGCACGGTCGGCAGCGGCCATCGCCGCCGGCGTCGGATAGGCAGCGAACAGGGTCGGCCGGACCGCGTTGACGCGCTTGTCGGTGGTCTGCGCGCTGAGGACGGTGACGACGAGCAGCTGGAAGGGATCGTCGAAGTCGAGCTCGCAATGAGCGTCGGGGTACGTCGCCGCGAGCACCCGATCGGTCTTGCGCGCCCGCCGCACCAGCTGGGTCCGGGTCTCCTCGGAGGTCACGGACACGGTGGGGCTGGGCGGCACGGTGCCAGGGTACGGCGTCGTACCGACACGACGGCCGCCAGCCGACCCCGGCGCGGCCGGGACGCGCGGGCAGGACCGGTGCGCCCTAGGTGTGAGATGGACCACTGGATAGGATGCGTGCCGACCACCCGTGCGGGTGGTTGTGACGGTGAGTCCCGCCCGGGGCGACCCGGCTGCGCCGTACCGGAAATCCCGACTGATCACTTGGAGGAACCGTGGACAACGACGTGCTCCGTCAGGCACCGCTGTTCAGCGCGCTCGACGACGAGGCCGCGTCCGCGCTGCGGTCGTCCATGTCCGAGACCCGGCTGCGGCGTGGGGAGGTGCTCTTCCACGAGGGCGACTCCGGCGACAAGCTCTACATCGTGCTCGACGGCAAGGTGAAGCTCGGCCGCACCTCGGCCGACGGGCGCGAGAACCTGCTCGCGATCCTCGGCCCGGGCCAGATGTTCGGTGAGCTGTCGCTCTTCGACCCGGGCCCGCGCTCTGCCACCGTCACCGCGGTCACCGACTCGGACTTCGCGTCGCTCTCCCACGAGGACCTGCTGCGCTGGCTCGACGGACGTCCGCAGGTCGCCCACGGCCTGCTCACCCAGCTCGCCGGCCGGCTGCGCAAGGCCAACGACGTCGTCGCCGACCTGGTCTTCTCCGACGTGCCCGGCCGGGTCGCGAAGGCCCTGCTCGACCTCGCCGAGCGGTTCGGCCGCACCGCCGACGACGGCGTCCACGTCCACCACGACCTCACCCAGGAGGAGCTCGCCCAGCTGGTCGGCGCCTCCCGCGAGACGGTCAACAAGGCCCTCGCCGACTTCACCTCGCGCGGCTGGCTGCGGCTCGAGCCGCGCTCGGTCGTGATCATGGACATGGAGCGGATGACCCGCCGCGCCCGCTGAGGTCGAATCAGCCTCCCTGGCCCCTCGAATCAGCCCCGCTGGCCCCTCGAATCGGCCTCCCTGGCCCCTCGAGTCGCACATTCCTGCGGTCGGTGACCCCCGAACCCCGGGTGCCGTGCGTAGAAGCAGGTGAAAGGGGGTCGGGATGACTCAGGACGCGTCACGAGCAGCGTTCGACGATTTCGTGCGCGCTCGCACACCGGCCCTGTCGCGGACGGCCTACCTCCTGACGGGGGATGCCCACCTGGCGGAGGACCTCGTGCAGACAGCGCTCTTCAAGGCCGCCCGCGCCTGGCACCGGATCGAGGGAGATCCGGAACCCTACGTGCGGCGCATCCTCTACACCCAGAACGTCTCGTGGTGGCGTGGTCGCAAGCTGCGGGAGACCGCGTGGGAGGGACACGACCGGCCGACCGCGATTCCCGACACCGACCTACGTCTCAGCCTCGACCAGGCGCTCGCCCGGCTCACGACGCGACAGCGCACCGTGCTCGTGCTCCGCTTCTACGAGGACCTCACCGAGGTCGAGACCGCGCGGCAGCTCGGCATTGGGGCCGGGACGGTCAAGTCGATCACCCGCCAAGCGCTGGCCCGTCTGCGCTCGCTCGCACCCCACCTCGCCGAGCTGCTGGAGGTGGCGTCGTGAGCACCGATGAGCTCCGCGACGAGCTGGACCGGATCGCCGCCGCGGCGCCCGTCGCGGACGTTCCGGGCGATGTGTTCGAGCGGGGCCGGCGCGCCACTCGACGGGCACGCGCGCTCGCCGCGGGTGCGGCCGTCGCCTGCGTCGCGCTCGTCGTCGGCGTCGCCATACCGGCGCTGCGGGGGGACGAGTCGACACCCGTGGCCGGCAAGGCGGTCTCCGGCGTGCCCGACCACCTGTATGCCGTCCCCGAGCACGTCGACGACGTGTCCGACGACCTCGTCATCGGTACGGCGGCCGCGGCGTTCCTCACGCCTACAGGCATCCCGGTGGTCGTCGACGCCACAACGGGTGGCTATCACCTGCTCGACCTCGACGGCATCACGTCGCGGACGACCCCTTTCCGGACCGACCCGGGCACCGACCTCCCGCTGGCGCTCTCTCCCGACGGGACGCTGCTGGCCTGGGGATCGGTCGACCTGACGACGGGGGCAGAGGCGGCACCCACCAGCGTGAAGGTCGCCGACCTCACGACCGGCGAGGTGACGGGCCACGACATCGCCGTCGACGACGGACGCGATCGCGACCTCGGCGCCGGCGCCTTCGTGACCACCCTTGCGTGGTCTGCCAACGGCAACTGGCTGGCTTGGGCCGGTCCCCGGGTCGAGAAGTGGAGCGTCGACGAGGCGCGGTTCGGTGCCGGACTCGGCGGCGTGATCGACCTCGACGCAGGCTCGGCAAACGAGAGGACCGACCTCTCCGGCCTCGACGCAACACAACGGGAAGGGCAAACCGTGACCGCGGGCAACGGGGGCGCCGTGCGGGTCGCGGTGTCCGACGACGGCGAGCTCGCGGCGGCGAACGACATCCGGCTCACCTGGAGAGGCACCACCTACCCCTACGCACCGGACGGCCATCGGTCGGCGGGTCTCTGGTTCGACGGACGACGGCCCAGTGCGATGACGTACCCGGTGGACCGCTCCGAGCCGCCGGTCGTCCGCCGTCTTCCCTGGGGACGGGATGCGCCGATCCTCCTGCTCGACTCCGAGCCCCGTGTCTTCGGCGCCCTCGGGCCGCGCTCGATCCTTGCGGGCAGCGTGCCGTTCGACGACGACCAGTCGCCACCCCGCGTCGTCCATTACGCGTGGTCAGCGGACGGGAACGACGAACACGAGCGCGAACTGATCGACGTCGAGTACAACGTCCTGGCGCTCACCGTCGCGTTCGACCTGCTCGGCGAGGAGCCCCGGACAGTCGAGCGGCCCGCGCCGGACTGGCCCTGGTCGCCTGAGCAGAAGCTGGGCCTGGTCGGCCTGGTCGTGGTGGGTATCGGCGGCCTCGTCGTCGGCGCCTGGGTCGTCGTACGACGCCGTCGCCGTTGAATCCTCCGCGACGGCCCCTCGAATCCTCCGTGATGACCGACGAGTCGGCCATGAGGGCCCTCGTGGTCACCGCCGGCGGCTTCGCGCGCCCCGCTCCATCGGCCGACGGTTCGAGTACGCCGCCCGCAGCGCCTCCCGGAGCTCGGTGATCCACCGATCGAGCGCCTCTCCGGTGAAGTCGCCGGACCGAACGACGATCACCGTCCAGCCGTTGTCACGCAGCCACTTCCGCCGCGCGTTGTCGTGCTTCCGCTGCTCTGGGGTGCGCTCGTGCGCCTCCCATCCGTCGTACTCGACGGCGATCCGCCGTCGTCGGTAGGCGAGATCGAGCCGATAGGTCGGGATCCCGTCGATCTGGATCCACACCTGCGGTTCGGGCGCCGGCAGACCTGCGTCGTGGATCGCCAATCGGGTCCACGACTCCCGGAACGATTCCGAGCGCGGATCGGACAGGACGATCAGCTCCCGGAGCTGGATGACTCCCCGACGGCGGCGGAACCGCCCGCAACCGATGGTCAGCTGGTGCACGGTCAATCCGTGCCGACGCCGGAACGCGTCCAGCGCGGCCAACGCGTCAGCGCGTTGGAGGATCGCGCCGAGGTCGAGCGCGGTCCGCAGTGGCGTCGTGACCCGGATGGCGCCGATCGTCATGATCTCGCCGCTGCTCAGGTCGCGCGTGTGCCCGTCGGCGGCCTCCCGCTTGCAAGGCACGCCCCCGGGAAGCACGCAGGTCTCGATGGGCGGGAGGACGTCGAGCTCGCCGTACGTCAGAACGTCGATGTCGTGAACCCAGGCCGCCGTTCGATCGCAGACGATCTGGTCAGGTCCGAGGACGAGCGCGAGCGCCGCGACCCGTAGGTCCACAGTGTCCTCGACATCCGCGGCGACATAGACGGAGGTCGTCACTCGGCGCACCTCCCCGTCGCCCACGAGTCTTCGGAGCCGCTTCCTGGTCAGCCCGAGCTCGGGGAGCTGCGCGGTGGTGAACGGAGTCGCCGGAAGGATTCGAGGAGGTGCGTCTGTCGTAGTCATGGACGAAGGCTCGGCGAGAACCCCGACGATCGACGGATGCCCTCACCCGACCCTGTGCACAAATCCCGACCGATGGGCACCTGTGGACGGAAAGTGGCTGTTCCGGGTGGCGGGTTCGCGGGGCCACCACGGCCGATTCGCGGGGCCACCACGGCGGATTCGCAGGGCCACCACGGCGGATTCGACGGTTTCGAGCCCGTCAGCGCGAGGCGAGGTAGGCCAGCTGCGCGCGGACCGACCACTCCGCCGCACCCCAGAGCGCCTCGTCGACGTCGGCGTAGACGACCTCGACGACCCGCCGCGGCAGATCGGGGTCCTCGGCGACGTCGGGGGGCAGCGCGTTGGGTTCGACACCGAGCCGCGCAAGCGCCGCCTCGACCTGGGCCAGCCGCTCGCGACGGTGGACGAGGTAGTGGTCCAGCACCTCGGCCGCATCGCCGAGCACCGGCCCGTGCGCCGGCCACAGCTCCTCCACCCGGCCGTCGGCGACCAGCGATCGCATCCGCTCGATCGAGTCGAAGTACGGCGCCAGCTGCCCGTCGGGGTGCACGACGACCGTCGTGCCGCGACCCAGCACCATGTCGCCGGTGAGCAGCGCCCGGTCCGCCGGCAGCAGCAGCGAGACCGAGTCGGCCGTGTGCCCGGGTGTGGTGACCACCTCGACCTCGAGCCCCGCGACCGACAGGACCTCCCCGTCCGCGAGCGGCTCCGACCGCCAGCACAGCGCCGGGTCCAGCGCCCGGACCCCGCAGCCCACCCGCTCCGCGAACCCCCGCGCCGCCTCGGAGTGGTCGAGGTGGTGATGGGTGAGCACCACGGCATCCACCTGGCCCGCAGCCTCGGCGACGGCATCGAGGTGCTCGTCGATGACCGGACCGGGGTCGACCACGATCGAGCGGTCCGCGCCCGGCTCCCGCAGCACCCAGGTGTTGGTGCCGTCGAGGGTCATCAGGCCCGGGTTCGGGGCGAGCACGCAACGGCCGCGGGCGCCGTACTCCCCGCCCGTCCAGGGCTCCGCCACCATCATCGGCCTCGTCGGGCGTCGACCAACGGCCGCAACCGGTCCGGCATCGACAGCGCGAAACCCGCGCCCGACGGCTCCACCGAAGGCGTGAACATCTCCACCGTCCGGCCCGCGCTCTCCTCCACCACAGCGGCGACCGACGGGTGGCTGCCCACCTCCAGGCAGGTGAGGTACGTCGGCGGCATCATCGCCAGGTCGCCGGCCTCGACCCGGTCGACGGCCTCCGTCGCCGGCATCCAGACCACCTCGGACGACTCCGACGACACGTCGCGGGTGCGCTGCCCCCGGGGGATCCGGGCGACGAAGAACCAGGTCCGGTAGCGCTTCGGCTCGAAGGCCGGCGTCAGCCAGCCGTCCCAGGCGCCGAGCAGGTCGGTGCGGAGCACGAGACCGCGCCGGTCCAAGAAGTCGGTCATCGCCAGCTCGCGCGACTCCAGCGCCACGCGGTCGGCCTCCCAGTCCGCACCGGTGGTGTCGGCGACGACCGAGTGCGCAGACGGGCCCGCGAGCAGGACCCCGGACTCCTCGAACGTCTCCCGCACCGCCGCGCACACCAGCGCCCGGGCGAGGTCCTCGTCCGTGCCGAGACGGGCTGCCCACTCGGCGGGGGTCGGCCCTGCCCACAGCCTCCTGTCGAGCGCCGCGAAGTCTCGCGGATCGACGCCGCCACCCGGGAACACGCACATGCCGCCCGCGAAGTCCATCGTCATGTGCCGGCGCAGCAGGTAGACGTCCGGACCGTCCCCACCACGGCGACCGGCGCGGTCACCGTCACGGTCCCGCAGCAGCACCACGGTCGCAGCGTCCCGTGGCGCCGCGGGAGTCCGCACGCCGGCGTCGTACTCCCGGGCGAGCTCGGCGAGGTCGCTCGGCAACGACACCGGCGGCAGCGGGGTCCTCACCGAGGAGACCTACCCGTCGATCTCGACGACCAGCTCGACCTCGACCGGGGCGTCCAGCGGCAGGACGGGTACGCCGACCGCGGACCGCGCGTGCACGCCCACCTCCGCGAAGACAGCGCCCAGCAGGTCTGACGCGCCGTTGGCGATCCCCGGCTGTCCGGTGAAGTCGGGAGTCGACGCCACGAAGACGACGGCCTTGACGATCCGGCTGATCCGGGCGAGGTCGCCGATCTCCGCCTTGACCGCCGCCAGCGCGTTCAGGGCGCACTGCCGCGCACACGCCACCGCTCGGTCCACGGACACCTCGCCCCCGACCTTGCCGGTGGCGATCAGCGCGCCGTCCAGCATCGGGAGCTGGCCCGCGGTGAAGACGAGGTTGCCGGTCCGCACCGCCGGGACGTACGTCGCGACCGGTGGCACGACCTCGGGCACGGTGAGCCCGAGCGCGGAAAGTCGGGCCTCCGGGCCCGTCGCCCCTGCCATCGGGATCAGCCCTCGGCCGGGCGCTTGAAGTAGGCGATGTCGTTGCCTTGCGCGCTGGGGATCAGCGTCACGAGCTCCCAGCCGTCCTGTCCGAAGTTGTTGAGGATCTGTGCGGCGGCATGGTTCAGGACCGGCGCCACCTGGTACTCCCACTTGGTCATAGCCGCACCCTACTGAGTCCGTGGCGCGAGCGCGTCGCTCGTCCCTCGCGCCCCGCTGCCGCGCGCGCAGTCGAGGTCCGCACGGGTCAGGCACCGCTGGCGGCAAGCAGTCCGCCCGCGTCGCTCGTCCCTCGCGCCCCGCGACCACCTGCCCCATCGCTACGCTGAGCGAGTGAGCGACTGGCCGAAAGTACGACTGCACGTCGTGACGGGCAAGGGCGGCACCGGCAAGTCGACGGTGGCCTCGGCGCTCGCCCTGGCGCTGGCGACGCGCGGCAAGAACGTCCTGCTCTGCGAGGTCGAGGGCCGGCAGGGCATCGCCCGGATGTTCGACGTCGACCCGCTCCCCTACGAGGAGCGCCGGCTCACCACCGGCCTCCCCGACGAGTCGGGCAGCCGCGGCTTGGTCCACGCGCTGCACATCGACGCCGAGTCCGCGCTTCTCGAGTACCTCGCGATGTACTACCGCCTCGGCCGCGCCGGCCGGGCGCTCGACCGGTTCGGGGTCATCGAGTTCGCGACGACGATCGCGCCCGGTGTCCGCGACGTGCTGCTGACGGGCAAGGTCTACGAGGCGGTCCAGCGCAACAGCCGCAACAAGGGAGCCATCGAGTACGACGCCGTCGTGCTCGACGCGCCGCCGACCGGCCGGATCACGCAGTTCCTCAACGTGAGCAACGAGCTCGCGGGCCTGGCGAAGGTCGGTCCGATCAAGTCCCAGTCCGACACCATGATGACGCTCTTCCGGTCACCCCGGACCGCCGTGCACCTGGTGACGGTGCTCGAGGAGATGCCGGTCCAGGAGACCGCCGACGGCATCGCCGAGCTCCGCGAGGCGCACCTGCCGGTCGGCGGGGTGATCGTCAACCAGATCCGCCCGCAGGACCTGACGGCCGCGGACCTCGCCGCAGCGGGAGCCGGCACGCTCGACCGGTCGAGGATCGAGGCCGACCTCAAGACGGCCGGCGTCGACGTACAACCCGACCTCCTCGACGGCCTCCTCGCCGAGGCCGCCGACCACGCCGAGCGGCGCGCGCTCGAGGACTCCCAGCGCGCACTGGTCAGCGAGCTCGGCGTACCCACCTACGAGCTGCCGCGGATCGCCTCCGGCATCGACCTCGGCGCGCTCTACGAGCTCGCCGCCTTACTGCGTGAGCAGGGGATGGCATGAGCCCGCAGGGCGCATGCAAGGAAGGCACGGCATGAGCTCGATGATGTCCGGCGGTACGACGCGCCGCACCCGCAGCCGGATGGGCCCGACCACCCCCCGGGGGCGGCGGACCGGACCCCTCGACATCGACGTGCTGCTCGACGACCGGTCCACCGGCATCATCGTGTGCTGCGGCTCCGGCGGCGTCGGCAAGACCACGACCTCGGCCGCCCTGGCGCTGCGCGCGGCCGAACGCGGCCGCAAGGTCGTGGTCCTCACCATCGACCCGGCCCGCCGCCTGGCCCAGTCGATGGGCATCACCGAGCTCGGCAACACCCCCCAGCCGGTCGCCAGCGTCGACGGGGCTGCCGGCGGCAGCCTGGACGCGATGATGCTGGACATGAAGCGCACCTTCGACGAGGTGGTCGAGTCGCAGGCCAGCCCCGAGAAGGCGCGCCAGATCCTGGCCAACCCCTTCTACATCGCGCTGTCGAGCTCCTTCGCGGGCACGCAGGAGTACATGGCGATGGAGAAGCTCGGCCAGCTCTACCGCGACGCCCAGAAGGCCGGCACGTACGACCTGATCGTCGTCGACACCCCGCCGTCCCGCTCGGCGCTGGACTTCCTCGACGCCCCCGAGCGACTCTCGAGCTTCCTCGACGGTCGCTTCGTGCGGCTGCTGCTGGCGCCGGCGAAGGGTCCGGCGAAGCTCATGTCTGCGGGCTTCGGCATCATCACCAACGCCCTCACCCGCATCCTCGGGGCGCAGTTCCTCAAGGACCTGCAGATGTTCGTCTCCGCGCTCGACACGGTGTTCGGCGGCTTCCGCCAGCGCGCGCAGCAGACCTACTCGCTGCTGCAGGACGACGGGACGGCGTTCCTCGTCGTCGCCGCCCCGGAGCCGGACGCCCTGCGCGAGGCGGCGTACTTCGTCGAACGGCTCAGCGAGGACGGCATGCCGCTGGCCGGCCTGATCGTCAACCGGGCCAGCCCGCGCTCGGCCGGCACGCTGTCGGCGGACGAGGCGATGACCGGGTTCGAGCGGCTGCGCGCGCAGTCACCCGAGTCGGTCACCCCCGGGCTGCTCCGGCTGCACGCCGACCGCGCCCGGCTCGTCGAGCGGGAGCAGGTCCTGCGCGACCGGTTCGCGGCGGCGCACCCGCAGGTGCCGACGGCCGTCGTACCCGCTCTTGCGGGCGACGTGCACGACCTCGACGGCCTGCGCCGGGTCGCCGAACTGCTCGCCGACGGCGCTCCCGGGGCCTGAGCCCCCAGGGGTACGTCGCTGCAGCGACCCTTCGGATCAGACGCTCACCGTTCCGGCGGACGCCGCGTCGCGCGCCGTCTCGAGCACCTTGCGCCACGAGGCGTTCGGGTGCCGGCGCACGAGGGCCCGGCGCTCGCGCTCGGTCATCCCGCCCCAGACGCCCCACTCGATCTGGTTGTCCAGTGCCTCAGCGAGGCACTCCGTCCGGACTGCGCAGCCCTGGCAGACCTGCTTGGCCTGGTTCTGCTCCGCGCCCCGCACGAACAACTTGTCCGGCTGCGCGTCCCGGCAAGCGGCACGCAGAGCCCAATCGTCGACCCACATATTTGTCCCCAATTTTCAGGAGAAGGGTGGAACCCCCACAGCCCCACGGGTCCTTCTCGTAGGATCCAAAGTAAAGGAGTTCCACCCCGAGCGGTACGGCTCATTGGGCCCAACCTGTCTAGTCACATCGGACTAGACAGCCCGTCGGGTCCGGGCCCTGGAGGCTCGTCCGCGGATCAGGAGGATCGGGCCCGGTCCCGTACTCTGGGCCCATGTCCCAGCCCCGACCGGACCGCCTGCCCGCGAGGAAGGTGGTCTCGCACCTCGGTGTGATGCTCGTCGTCTCCGCCGTACTCGGCGTCGTCGTGTCGGGCCTGGCGATCCCCTTCGCGGGCGTCCTCGGGTTCGCCGCGCGCAACGTCTCGGACTCGATCGACGAGCTGCCGCAGGAGCTGGAGACCGAGCAGCTGCCCCAACGGACCGAGATCAAGGACCAGGCCGGCAACACGATCGCGACGGTCTACGACCAGAACCGCATCAACGTCGAGCTGACCAGCATCTCGCGGACGATGGCGAAGGCGATCGTCTCGATCGAGGACTACCGCTTCTACCAGCACGGCGCCCTCGACCTCCGCGGCACGCTCCGCGCGCTCTTCACCAACCAGGCCGCCGACGGCGTGGTCCAGGGCGGGTCGTCGATCACCCAGCAGCTGGTCAAGCTGACCCTTCTCAACCAGGCCGACACCCGGGAGGAGCGCGAGGCGGCGACCGACGACACCTACGCCCGCAAGCTCCGCGAGCTCCGCTACGCGATCGCCCTCGAGAAGCGCTACTCCAAGGACTGGATCCTCGAGCGCTACCTCAACACCGCCTACTTCGGCGACGGTGCCTACGGCATCCAGGCCGCCGCCCAGCACTACTTCAACGTCAACGCCAAGGAGCTCGACCTGCGCCAGTCGGCGCTGCTCGCGGGCCTGGTCCAGAGCCCGGAGGCGTTCGACCCCACCGAGAACGCCGGCGCCGCGCGCGAGCGCCGCAACGTCGTCCTCGACCGGATGGCCGAGCTCGGGGTGATCACCGAGCAACGCGCCGAGCGCACCAAGAAGAAGAACCTCGGCCTCGACCCGCAGCCCAAGTCCAACGGCTGCCTCAACTCCGACGCCCAGTTCTTCTGCGACTACGTCATCCAGTACCTCAAGCGCGACCGCGACCTCGGCCGCACCCCGGCCGAGCGCGAGCGGCTGATCTACGCCGGTGGTCTCACCATCACCACCACGATCGACACCCGGATGCAGGACGCCGCCCAGGAGTCCGTCGAGGAGAACGTCTACGCCCAGGACGGCGCGGTCGGCTCCCTCGCGCTGATCGAGCCACGGACCGGCGAGGTGAAGGCGATCGCGCAGTCCCGGCCGATGGGCACGAACACCGACATCGGCGAGACGTTCCTCAACTACACGGTGCCGTCGAGGTACGGCAAGGCCGCCGGCTTCCAGTCGGGCTCGACCTTCAAGTCGTTCATCCTCGCTGCCGCGATCAACCAGGGCACGTCGCTGAGCACCACGATCGTCGCGCCCGCCCAGAAGCTCATCCCGGAGAGCTCCTACCGGACCTGTGACGGGAACTACCAGAGCGGCGCCGTGTGGGACGTGAAGAACTTCGACGGCGCCTCCCACACCTCCACGCTCTACACCGGCACGCGGCTCTCGGTGAACACGTTCTTCGCCCAGCTCGAGCAGAAGACGGGCCTGTGTGCGCCGTACAAGCTCGCCAAGCGGATGGGCGTCGAGCTCACCGACCCGGCCCGCGAGATGGTGCCGTCCTTCACGCTCGGCATCGCCGACGTGAGCCCGCTGGAGATGGCCGAGGCCTACGCCACGTTCGCCGGCCGCGGCCTGCACTGCAACGCGCGTCCGGTCGCCAAGATCGAGGACTCCAAGGGCAACCTGCTCAAGGAGTACGAGCCGAAGTGCGAGCAGGTGCTGCCGGAGCCGGTCGCCGACGCCGTCAACGACGTGCTCCAGGGCGTCCTCGCCCCGGGTGGCTTCGGTGACGACCTCTACCCCGGCCAGGACTCTGCCGGCAAGACGGGTACGACGTCGAGCAACCGCGCCGTGTGGTTCGTGGGCTACACCCCGAACCTCTCCGGCGCCGCCACGGTCGCCGGCATCAACGACGCCGGCCAGCCCGAGGCACTCGACGGCAAGTCGATCGGCGGCTACGCGCGCTACTCCACCTCCGGGTCGACGACCGCCGGTCCGATCTGGGGCAACGCCTTCAAGCAGATCGCGCCCTTCCTCGACAACGAGTCGTTCGTCGCTCCGTCCCCCGACGTGATCAAGGGCGTCCAGGAGACGATCCCCAGCGTCGGCGGCCTGTCGGTGGACGCCGCGACCGCTGCCCTCGAGGCCGCAGGCTTCCTCGTGGTCCAGGGCGGCTCCGTCGACTCCAGCTACAGCCGCGGCACGGTCGCCTACAGCTCCCCGGGCTCGGGCACGTTGTACCCGACGGGCAGCAGCGTGACCATCTACATCTCCGACGGCACGCCGTACGTCCCGCCGAAGAAGCCGAAGAACAACGGCGGCGGCGGCAACGGCGGCGGGGGCAACGGGAACGGCAACGGAAACGGGAACGGCGGCGGCCGCGACCGCGAGGGCCGCCGCGAGGACTGAGTCCGTGCGGACGGACCCCCGCGGCTGAGGCTGCGAGGGTCAGGCGCCGAGCTGTCGGCGTACCTCCGCCGCGACCGCGGCACCGTCGGCACGGCCCTTGACCTGCGGCTGTACGGCGCCCATCACCTTGCCCATCGCGCGCGGCCCCTCGCCGGCGGCGCCGAGCTGCTCGACCGCGGCGGTGACGACGTCGGCGATCTCCTCCGGCGTGAGCTGCTGCGGGAGGTAGTCGGCGATGACCGCGGCCTCGGCGCGCTCCTTGGCCGCGCTCTCCGTGCGACCGCCCTCCTCGAACGCCACCGCGGCCTCGCGGCGCTTCTTGGCCTCGCTGGACAGGACGTCGACGATCTCCTCGTCGCTGAGGTCACGGGCGACCTTGCCGGACACCTCGGCGTTGGTGACGGCGGTGAGGATCATCCGCAGCGTCGACGAACGCTCCGCGTCCCGGGCCTTCATGGAGGTGGTGAGGTCGGCGCGTAGGCGCTCCTTGAGCGTGCTCATGCCTTGATTGTGCCGGTCGTGTGGAACCCTTGCCGAATGCATTGGTCGCGCCTCCTCACGCGCACGCTCGGTGCCGGGGCCGCGGCGGGGGCGACGCTGACGGCGTACGCCCTGTGGGAGGCGCGGCAGTACACGCTGCGGACGTACGACGTCGCGGCGCTCCCGGCCGGGATGCGCCCGCTCCGGCTGCTCCACCTCAGTGACATCCACATGACGCCCGGCCAGGCGCGCAAGCAGGACTGGCTGCGCGGGCTCGCCGCGCTCGAGCCCGACCTGGTGGTCGACACCGGCGACAACCTGGGGCACCGCGACTCGGTGCCGGTCGTGCTCGACTCGCTCGGCGCGCTCCTCGACCTCCCGGGCGTGTTCGTGCACGGGTCCAACGACTACTTCGAGCCCACCTTCCGCAACCCGTTCGGCTACCTGTTGCCCGACAACGGCAAGCGCCACACGGACGTGCCGCGGCTCCCGTGGGGCGATCTGTCGCGCGGTCTCACCGACGCGGGCTGGCTCGACCTGACCAACCGACGCACCTCGCTCACGGTCGGAGAGACGCGACTGGCGTTCGCCGGCGTCGACGACCCGCACCTGCAGTACGACGACCTCGCCGCCGTCGCCGGCCCCGCGGACCCGGGTGCCGACCTGCGTCTGGGGGTGGCGCATGCGCCGTACCTCCGGGTGCTGGAGCAGTTCGCGCACGATGGGTACGACGCCATCCTGGCCGGCCACACGCACGGCGGCCAGGTGTGCCTGCCGGTCGGCCCCGGGCGCCGTGGCCGCTCGCTGACGACGAACTGCGACCTGGAGCCGGCTCGTGCCCGCGGACTGCACCGGCACCCCGCCGACTCGGTGCCCGGTGACCCGGGCTCCGCCTGGCTGCACGTCTCGGCCGGCGTCGGGACCAGTCCGTACGCGCGCATCCGGGTCGCCTGCCGCCCCGAGGCCACCCTTCTCACCCTGCTCCCGAAGGGCTGAACCGCCCGCTCGCCGACGGGTCCCGACCGACGCGCTTCCGGCGGTCGATGCCGATTACGGCACCCCTGCGCGGCTCCGGTATGCTCCCTGGCTTGTGAGCCGCTGACGGCGGAGCACATCGGGCTGTGGCGCAGCTTGGTAGCGCGCCTCGTTCGGGACGAGGAGGCCGCAGGTTCAAATCCTGTCAGCCCGACCCTGTGATGTCTCAGGACATCGGCGACAGTGGCCCTACGGAAACGTAGGGCCACTGCTGGTTTTCGGTGTTGGTCCTGGTGGTCGTCGGGTGGGTTGGTAGTCGCGGGTGGGGTCGAGGACGAGCTCGCGGAGGAGTTCGCCGGTGGCGGTGTCGACGACGCGGATGTCGAGGTCTTGGACGACCCTCAGCCGGGCACTCGTTGTCTCCGATGACCCGAGACAGAGTGTCGCCGATGTCTTGAGACACCTGTCGCCGATGTCCTGAGCCAGCACACTGTCAGCCCGACCCAGTTGAGATCACTCGTGATCGCACGAACACCCGGATCCACCACGTGGGTCCGGGTGTTCTGCTTCGCGCCGCCGGACCACCCGTGGCGTGGCGATTCGTCGCACCACGTGAGTCGAACCGCAACGTCAGTGGCGTCCGGCCGGGCGAACGGGTCGCCGGGCGGGAGGTCCCGTGGCGCCGTCCTTCGTGACACACTGCACCCCATGTCTGACGAGCAGGACAAGCTGAAGATCAGCTTGGAACCGCCGAAGCTGTTCGGGCGGAAGAAGAAGTCAGACGCGGGGGCCGGGTCGAGCAAGCCCGAGGCGCCGCCCGCGTCCACCCCGCGACGCCCGGCGGCGGCCCGCAAGGCCGCGCAGGACAGCCCAGCGCCGGTGGAGCCCGAGGTTGTCGACGAGCCGACCACGGAGACTGTCGACGCGACGCCCGATCCCGAGCCCGTTGCTCCGCCCAATACGTCCGACACCCCAGCCGTCGAGCCGGAGCGCGCGACAGCAGGGCAGTCCGTCACGGACCGCGAGCCCGTCACAGAGTCCGCCACCGAGGCAGACGCAGAGCGCACCGCCGACTCCACCCTCGAGCCCGAGCGCGAGGCTGTCCCAGAGGCTGCCGACGACACCGTCGTCATTCCGCCGGCCACCGATCAAGAGCCGGCGACCGCGCTGTTGGAGACCGTCACCGAGGACGGACCGGCAGCCCTCCCCGTGGACCCGCCGGTGGAGCGCGAGGCCAGGTCGTCGAGCGGGACCACCGTCGCCGGTGGCTCCCCAACTGCCGCCGAGTCACCCGCTGCGGATCCTTCCCCAGCGGAGACTGCGGCCGCGGAGCCCCCTGCCGCGACGACTCCGTCGGAGCCCGCTACGACCACGCCTGTTGCTGCCGCAGCCGCGGCCGCTGCGAAGCCGCCCGCCCCCGCGAAGCCGGCGGTATCGAAGCCCGCCGCGTCCAAGCCGGCAGCGGCCAAGCCCTCTCCCGCCACCAGCCGGCCCAAGCAGTCGAGCGTGCCGACCAAGCGGGCCGTCGTGGTCGCGCAGGCCCCGCTGATCGACATCGAGCGCGAGGACGCCGAGATCGCGGAAGTCGCCGCCCGCCAAAGCGCTCCGATCCTGCCGACCTATCCCGCCGCAGCCGTCACCGGAGCGGTGGTCGGCGTCGCGATGGTCGCGCTCACGTTCCTGTCGCTCCAGGGCTGCGAGGCCGTGCGCGGTACCTCATCCTGCGGCGGCGGTCCGGGCTTCCTCCTCCTGATCGCGACGTTCGCAATCAGCGTGCTGCTCGGTAGCGCGCTGCTGAAGACCTTCCGGGTCTCGGACCCGGGCAGTAGCAGCTTCCTCGCGGTCGGAGTGGTGGCCGTCGTAGCGCTGCTGTTCCTCATCAACGCCCTTGACCACTGGTCGATGCTGATCGTGATCCCACTGCTCAGCGTCGGTGCCTACCTCGGATCCGTCTGGATCACTCTCACCTTCGTCGACCAGGACGACCAACCCCGCGCGACCTAGGCCCCGGGCCTCCGCCAGCCGGGCACGTCGGACATCGCCCACGAAGCCGAAGCGGCCGTCTCCTGCATGCCTGTGGCCCCGCCGGTGTGGGCGGGGTGTGGGGCGTGGTCGCTACTCGTCGGGTGGTGCGTGACTGTGCCGCGACGCGGTCTTGAAGGTGCGGCGGTCGAGGATGTGGGTGCCGTGGGGGTCGACGATCCAGAGTTGCCCGTGGGGTGAGCACCACAGGTAGTGGCCGGGGGTGAGGATGAGGTAGGTCCAGCCGGCGTGGGTCTTCGCGCGGTGGTGGCTTCGACAGGCGGGCACGAGGTTGCAGGCACAGGTCGGGCCGCCGTCGGCATGCGGGATGCGGTGGTCGATGTCGCAGCGGTGGGCGCGTCTGGTGCAGCCCGGGAAGGCGCAGTTCAGGTCGCGGAGGGTGACCTGGGTGCGGATCCGGTCGGGGATCTCATAGGCGTTGACGGGGCGGCAGCCGTTGAGGTCGATGACCGGTCGGATGGTGATCTTGGCGTCCGGGTTGGCGCACCATTCCCGGATCTGTCCGACGGTGATGGGGGTGTCGGTGTTCTCCAGCCGCCCGACGGGGTTGCCGCCTTCGAGGGCGGCGGCGGTGAGGTGGATGAACAGCTCGATCTTCCGGCCCGGCGCCGGCCGGCCGGGGCTCGAGACGCCGGCGGCCGGTAGGTCTGCATCGGTCGACCAGCGTCGGTCGAGCTGCGTCGGGTCGACCGGTGGTCGGTTCCCCGGGCTGGAGGTCGAGGGTGTGGTCGGCGCGGGCGAGCTCGCCGGCGGCCTTGGCGCGGCGCACGTCGAACGGGTCGTCGCTGCCGAGGTCGGCGAGGTGGGTGGCGCGTCGGGTGATGGCTGTGTTGAGGTCGAGGGCGTCGGCCAGATCGAGGACGCCGGTGAGGTCGACGAGTCCGTCGATGCCGCTCTGGTCGAGGTCGAGGGTGAAGTGGCGGTGCTCGGCGGCGGCCTGGCGGCGGCGTTCGGCTTCCTCGGGGTCGTAGCCGGACGAGGGCTTCGTCGATGAGTCGGTCGATCTGTGCCCAGGAGCAGGTGGCGGCGAACTCGCAGAGCTGCTGGTCGACGAACCCGGCAGCAGCTGGGTTCAGGGATCGGGTGAGGTCGGCGATGCGGAGGCCTTTCCAGACCGGGACGCGGCCTTCGAGGACTCCGGTCCAGGTGCGGGGGAGGCGGTGGTCGAGCTCGACGACCTGGCCGACCAGGTGCCTCCCGGAGTCCAGGGAGCGGCCCAGGACCGCGGAGATCTCCACGACCGCGTGGCCGGAGATCAGCGGGGCGCCTTCGCCGGCGATCGGCATCCCGGTGTCCAGGGCGTAGTCGGTGATGGTGGCGGCGTCCTCGACCTTGGTCACCACGTGGGTGCGGGCCCAGTGGGCGATCCGTCGGATCCGGGCGACCTCGCGGTCGGCGATCAGGACGCCGTCCTCGTAGATCTCGGCCAGCAGTTTCGCGTCGGGAGAGACCACCCGCTCGGGCGCGGGCTCGGGCGCGGTCGGCTCGTCGGCCCCGACACCGGCAGGCGTCAGGTCGAAGAGGGTGGCGCTCCCGAGATCCATGCCCCTATCCGATCATGACCCTCCGACAATTCGACCCGGCCCGGAATCCCCCTGTGGACAACCAGATCCGGGCAGGCGCAGATGTCGGCGGAAGGTGCGCTGCCGGCCGTCGGACCAGCGGTCCTCAAGGCCGGATTTAGAGAGGAACGCGGTCGCGGTCACCGGTGGTCACCGCACTTGGCGGGAGCCCTGCACGGCTGCCGGGTCCGCTCGGGTCGACCGCTGGGGTCACGACCGAAACCCCACGGTCGAGGTGGTGGGTGGCTTGGTCTCGTGACGCTCGCTGCGCGAGCTCCTCGACCAACAGCGTCTCCTCGCAGGGCGCGGCGTCGTACAACCTGAAAGCCGACGACGGACACACCCCCGAGCAGACCCAACGCGGCCGCAACCAGAGGGGGCGACCACAGCGCTGCCGCGACCGTGGTCGCCGACAAACAACTGGTCCCCTCGACCACCGCCGACCGCGACCGCGTTCCTTCTGAGATCCTCTGGCCGGAGACCGGGCTGGCCGAGCAGCTCAGCGGGCAGCTGCGATGAGCTCGGCGATCTGCACCGTGTTGAGCGCAGCGCCCTTGCGCAGGTTGTCGTTGGAGACGAACAACGCGAGGCCGCGGTCGTCGTCGACGCCCGGGTCCTGGCGCAGCCGGCCGACGTACGACGGGTCCTTGCCGGCCGCCTGGAGCGGGTTCGGGATGTCGGACAGCTCGACGCCCGGCGCGTTGGCGAGCAGCTCGCGCGCCCGCGCGACCGGCATGGGCTCGGCGAACTCGGCGTTGATCGCCAGCGAGTGACCGGTGAAGACCGGCACCCGCACGCAGATGCCGGAGACACGCAGGTCGGGGATGCCGAGGATCTTGCGCGACTCGTTGCGGAGCTTCTGCTCCTCGTCGGTCTCTCCGAAGCCGTCGTCGACGATCGCGCCGGCCATCGGGAGCACGTTGTAGGCGATCGTGCGGGCGTACTTCACCGGCTCGGGGAACGTCACGGCGGCGCCGTCGTAGGCAAGCTCACGGGCCTTGTCGCCCGCTGCCAGGACCTGCGTCGCGAGCTCGTCGACGCCCGCGACGCCCGAGCCCGACACGGCTTGGTACGTCGACGCGATCAGCCGGGTGAGGCCCGCTGCGTCGTGGAGCGGCTTGAGCACGGGCATCGCGGCCATCGTGGTGCAGTTGGGGTTCGCGATGATGCCGCGCCCGGCCTCGATCACCGCGGCGGCCGCCTCGGGGTTGACCTCCGAGACGACCAGCGGGATCGCCGGGTCCTTGCGGAACGCGGAGGAGTTGTCGACGACGATCACGCCGGCGTCGGCGAACTTCTGCGCGAGCGCGCGCGACGTCGTGGCACCGGCCGAGAACAGCGCGACGTCGAGGCCGCTCGGGTCGGCGGTCGAGGCGTCCTCGACCACGACCTCGCGGTCGCCGAACGGCAGCACGGTGCCCGCGGAGCGGGCCGACGCGAAGAAGCGCACCTGGTCGGCCGGGAAGCTTCGCTCGAGCAGGATCTGGCGCATGGCGACGCCCACCTGACCGGTGGCGCCGACGACTCCGATGTTGATGCCCATGACGATCAGCGCCCCGTTCCGCCGTACACGACGGCCTCGACCTCGTCGGCGTCCAGCTCGAACGCCGTGTGAGCAGCGGCAACCGCCGCGTCGACGTCGTCCTCGCCGATCACGACCGAGATCCGGATCTCCGACGTCGAGATCATCTCGATGTTGACGCCCGCGCCCGCCAGCGCGTTGAAGAACTTCGCGGTGACGCCCGGGTGCGAGCGCATGCCGGCCCCGATGAGGGAGATCTTGCCGATCCTGTCGTCGTAGAGGAGCGACTCGAAGCCGATCTCCGACTTGAGTGCCTCGAGCGCAGCCATCGCCGCCTGGCCGTCGGTGCGCGGAAGCGTGAACGAGATGTCGGTCAGGTTGGTCGCGGCAGCGGAGATGTTCTGCACGATCATGTCGAGGTTGATCTGCGCGGCGGCGAGCGCCTCGAAGATCTGGCCGGCCTCACCGACCTTGTCGGGGACCCCGACGACGGTGACCTTGGCCTCGCTGCGGTCGTGCGCGACTCCGGCGATGATCGGTGCTTCCATGACGGTTTCCTTGTTGTTGATGCTGCCGGTGACGATCGTGCCCTCGAGCTGGCTGAAGGACGACCGGACGTGGATCGGGATGTCGTGGCGGCGGGCGTACTCGACCGACCGCAGGTGCAGGACCTTCGCGCCGGACGCCGCGAGCTCGAGCATCTCCTCGAAGGTGACCTTGTCGAGCTTGCGCGCGGTCGGGACGATCCGCGGGTCGGCGGTGAAGACGCCGTCGACGTCGGTGTAGATCTCGCAGACGTCGGCCTTGAGCGCCGCCGCCAGCGCCACGGCGGTGGTGTCGGTGCCCCCGCGTCCGAGCGTGGTGATCTCCTTGGTGTCCTGGCTGACGCCCTGGAAGCCCGCCACGATCACGATGTGGCCCTGACCGATCGCCTCGGAGATCCGGCCGGGCGTGACGTCGATGATCTTCGCCTTGCCGTGCACCGAGTCGGTGATCACGCCGGCCTGGGAGCCGGTGAACGACCGGGCGGTGAAGCCGAGGTCCGAGATCGCCATCGCCACCAGCGCCATCGAGATCCGCTCGCCTGCGGTCAGCAGCATGTCGAGCTCGCGTGCCGGCGGCAGCGGGCTGACGCCGGCGGCGAGGTCGAGCAGCTCGTCGGTGCTGTCACCCATGGCCGAGACGGCGACGACGACGTCGTTGCCGGCCTTCTTGGCCTCGGTGATGCGACGAGCCACCCGCTTGATGGCGTCGGCGTCGGCGAGGGACGACCCGCCGTACTTCTGCACGACAATGCCCACGAGGGCTCACTCCTGGATGAAGGGGGAAGAATGCGCCCTGATTCTACCGAGCGGCTGCGGTCACTCCCCGCCACCGTCCAAGGCCGCCTTCGCCGCCTCGATCTGCTCGCGCTCGGAGTCGTAGTCGACGTCGAACCGGTCATGGGCCACGACCGACAGCAGTGCCTTCATCGCCGCGCCGCCGAGCGTCCCCCACGACGAGACGTAGGAGAACTGCCACCACCACAGCGCCTCCTCGACGTCGCCGGCGCGGTAGTGGCGCAGGCCGTTCTCGAGGTCGCTCGCGATGCTGGTGAGGTCGTCGGACAGCTGGCTCTCGACGACATCGGGGTCGTAGGGGTCGAAGACGAAGCTGTAGGTGTCGACATTGCCGAGCACCTCGGCGAGCCGGAGCCGCAGGTCGTCGAGGTCGGCCTCAGGACCGACGTCGGGCTGGTACTCGTCGCGCGGCGAGAAGTCCTGCTGCGCGCCGAGCCGGGCGCCCGTGAAGAGGACCTGGCTGATCTCCAGCAGGAGCAGGGAGACGGCCTCGCCTCCCGTCGCTTCGCGGGCGATGGCGCGGAGCGCTGCCAGGAAGTCGGTCACCGATGCCGCGATGTCGTCTGCGAACCTCACGGTCTCCGACTCGGCGGCAAGCATCGCCTCGAGGGCTGCCTGTCCGGGGAGTTGGTCGGTCATGTTGCTGTCTGCCTTCCTACGAACGCTCGTCCTAGGGTCACCTCGTCTGCATACTCGAGATCCCCTCCCACCGGCAGTCCACTCGCCAGCCGCGTGATGCGCAAGCCCAAGGGCGACAACATCCGCGTGAGGTACGTCGCTGTCGCCTCCCCCTCGAGGTTGGGATCGGTCGCCAGGATCACCTCGGTGACGGTCTCGTCGCCCAGCCGGCCGAGGAGCTCCTTGATGTGCAGCTGCTCGGGCCCGATGCCGTCGATCGGCGAGATGGCGCCCCCGAGCACGTGGTAGCGACCGCGGAACTCACGGGTCCGCTCGATCGCCACGACGTCCTTGTACTCCTCCACCACGCAGATCACGCTCGGGTCGCGCCGGGGGTCCCGGCAGATCCGGCACTGCTCGTCCTCGGTCACGTTGAAGCACGTGGTGCAGAACTTCACCTTCTCCTTGACCTCGAGGAGCACCTCTGCGAGGCGGCGTACGTCGGCCGGGTCGGCCTGCAGCAGGTGGAACGCCATCCGCTGCGCACTCTTCGGACCCACGCCCGGCAGCCGACCGAGCTCGTCGATCAGGTCCTGGACGACACCTTCGTACACGTTCGTCTCACCGGAAGCCGACTGGCCCCGCGGGACCGCCGGCCGCGCCAGGGTCGCCCGGGAGCCCGGGCATGCCCGGGAGGCCGGGCATGCCGCCGGCGACCGGACCGAGGGTCTCCTGGGCCAGCGCGTCGGCCTTGCCGCGTGCGTCGCGGAACGCCGCGACCACCAGGTCGCTGAGGTCGGCGAGCGAGTCGGCGTCGTCGCCGTCGACCGTGCCCGGGGCGATCGTGACCGCGGTCAGCTCGCCGGTTCCCGTGACGGTGACCGTGACGGCGCCGCCGCCGACCGAGCCCTCGACCGTCGTCTCGGCGAGGCGCTCCTGGGCCGCCTGGAGCTGGTCCTGCATCTGCTGGGCCTGCTGGAGCAGGCCGCCGAGGTCGAGGCCGCCGCCACCGCCGAGCGCGGCGCCGAGAGCCTCGAGCGGGTTGGAGCCGGCCTGGTCGGGGCCGTTCGGGTCCTGGGTCATGGGTACATCCTCAGTCATAGCGTGGGTCAGGGGGTGCGGACGTCAGTCGCGCGGGATCTCGTCGATGAGCTGGGCACCCAGCTCACGGGCGAGCAGGTCGGCACCGGACTCGGCGTCGGCGTCGGCGTCGTCGAGGTCCACCGCGGCATCCGGGTCGTCGGCCGGGTCGGGCGGCGTCTCGGGCGGCAGGTCGGCCAGCCGCGGCCGGCGCGGCGCCGCTGGCGTCTGGTCAGGCTCCGCGGACGGGCCGTCCGAGGCCCAGTCGGGCGGCGGTGGCTCGTCCTGGGCTGCCGGCCCTGCGTCGGACCGGGCGGGGTGTGCCGGCGGCGCGGCCGCGGCCGGCGGCGGCGCGGCACCCGCGTCGGCGCCGGGGTCGATGATCGCGTCGATCCGGACCTGCGCCCCGACGACGTCGACGACTGCGTCCCGCACGACGTCGGCATGCCCACCGGTCTCGAACGAGCGGCGCGCGCCGTCCTGCCGGAACCCCAGGGTGAGCACCCCGTTGTCGAAGCCGACCACCTGGGAGTTCTGGGTGAGGTGGATCCAGGTGACGCGCTTGGCGCGCTTGACCCGGTCGATGACCTCCGGCCACAGACGGCGTACGTCGATCAGCGTGAGCCCTCCCGCCGCGGGTGCCCCTGCCGTCGGGGCCGCGGCGGCCGGTGCAGGCTGGCTGGGCACGGGTGCGCTCGGGGACGGGGCGACCGCGGGCGGTGGTGTCGAGCTGATCCGGGCGGGCGTGCTTGCGGCCGGCTGCGCGGACGCCGGCTGGGCGCGTTCGGGCTGCGGCTGGGCGCGTTCGGGCCGCTCCGACTGCTCTGCCTGCGCCGGAGTGCTCGTGACGGCCGGCCGCGCGGTCTCGGTGCGCTCGGGCTCGGCCCGCTCCTCGACACGCTCGGGTGCGGCCCGCTCGGCGCGGGAGGGCGCCGGGCGGTCCTGCGCCGGCACCGGGGGCGCCCGCTCGGCAGGTGGTGCGGACGGCGTACCGCTGATCGCGACGCGGCGCTCGAGCCGGTCGAGCCGGGCCATCACCCCGTCGGTGCTGTGGTCGGCCGACGGCAGCAGGATCCGCGCACAGATCAGCTCGAGCAGCAGCCGCGGCGCCGTGGCGCCGCGCATGTCGGTGAGCCCGGCGGCGACCAGGTCGGCGGCCCGGGTGAGGTCGGCCCGGCCGAACCGCGCCGCCTGCGCGACCAGCCGCTCGCCCTGGTCGCCCGAGACGTCGATCAGCCCGGATGCCGGGGCGTCCGGCACCGCGGACACGATGACCAGGTCGCGCAGCCGTCGCAGCAGGTCCTCGGTGAAGCGACGCGGGTCCTGACCGGTCTCGATCACCTTGTCGACGACGCCGAACACGGCCGACCCGTCACCGACCGCGAACGCATCGACGACGTCGTCGAGCAGCGTGTCGGGCGTGTAGCCGAGCAGGCCGCTGGCCAGGCCGTAGGTCACCCCGCCGGGCCCGGCACCGCCCAGCAGCTGGTCGAGCACGGACAAGGTGTCGCGCGCCGACCCCGCACCGGCCCGGACCACCAGCGGCAGCGCCGCCGGCTCGATCGTGACGCCCTCGCGCTCGCACAGCTCGGAGAGGTAGGACGACAGCAGCCGCGGCGGGATCAGCCGGAAGGGGTAGTGGTGGGTGCGGGACCGGATGGTCGGGATGACCTTCTCAGGCTCGGTCGTGGCGAAGATGAACCGCAGGTGGGGCGGGGGCTCCTCGACCAGCTTGAGCAGGGCGTTGAAGCCCTGCGTGGTCACCATGTGCGCCTCGTCGATGATGTAGACCTTGTAGCGGCTCTTCACCGGCGCGAAGAACGCCTTCTCCCGCAGGTCACGAGCGTCGTCGACACCACCGTGGGACGCCGCGTCGATCTCGATGACGTCGATCGAGCCGGGGCCGTTGCGCGCGAGGTCGCGGCAGCTGTCGCACTCGCCGCACGGGTCGGCGACCGGCGCCTGCTCGCAATTGAGGGCGCGCGCCAGGATCCGCGCGCTGGTGGTCTTGCCGCAGCCGCGCGGCCCGGAGAAGAGGTAGGCGTGGTTGACGCGGTTGCCGGCAAGAGCGGCGCGCAGGGGCTCGGTGACGTGCTCCTGCCCGATGACCTCGGCAAAGGTCTCGGGCCGGTAGCGGCGGTACAACGCGAGCGGGGAGTCCACGCGTGAACACTAACCACCGCCCCCGACACCGGACAGGGCAGTACGACGCCGCGGACCTCCGGACGCCGCGCGACCCGGCGTGGGCGGGTTCGCTGGGCCCGCTGCGGATTCATCACGGTAGGCAGGTGAGCCAGCGCCTCCCCCGCTGAACTCCGCACGGGAACTGTCGACTCGGCTGCATCCCGTGGTGAATCGTCATCCGCGGGCCGCCCCGGCACCCGCGGCTCGGGGCCACCCAAAAGCAAAAGGCCCCCCGCACACCCGACAGAGCTCACTTACCCTTGCTGCCTTCCGGCCCTGGGGGAGTTGGGCGAGATGCCGCCGCACGGGGGGTTGCCCCAACTGTAGAGGATGCGGGTCAAGGCGATTTCATCGGCCGGTCACCTGCCCGGTACCCTCCTCGGCGGAGGTATCGCCTAGTGGCCTATGGCGCTCGCTTGGAAAGCGGGTTGGGTTAACGCCCTCGGGGGTTCGAATCCCCCTACCTCCGCCGCGCGGCCCGGTTGCGCGGTTGATGTCAGTCATCTGGTGACTGCTACCAACCGCGCAACCGGGCTTCCTCGCTTCCGGGGCCTGTGGAGAGCCGGCGGCATCGGGCAGTCACCGGACCGTCGACCGTCCGGTCACGAGCGTCCCCGTCGAGCCGCACGGCGACGTACCCCTCGACCTCACCGCGATCCTCGGCTGAGGCTCGACGATCGGGCGCGGTCAGCGGCGACGGCGCGACAGCACCGGCCGCAGGAGTACGGCGATGACGAGCGCGCCCCCGCCGAGGAGCCCCCACCACACCGCGTCGCGGCGTACGTCGGCCAGCAGGTCCGCGCGCTCCGGCGGCGCCGGGGCCCGGCCGACCGACTCGGCCCGCGGCGCGCCCGCGCCGGCGCGTGGGGTGAGCCGCTCCAGCGCCTCGACCGGCTGGACGACGCCGTACCCGGTCACCTTGCTGTCCGGCGCACCGCTGCCGTCGGCCGTGCGCAGCAGCCGCTGCCGCAGCTGCGCAGCCTTCTCCCTGCCCGTCGCCGACCAGACGAGTGCCGCGACGCCCGCGACCTGCGCGGTCGCCCAGTCCGAGGAGTAGGCGACGACGACGCACGGCTCGCGGTTGAGGCCGTAGGACACGCCACCCGCGGTCGGTGCGGCGAGATCGGTCGCCGAGTTCTGGAGTACGACGCTGCTGAGATCCTCCCCGTCGGGATCCACCGCGGTCACCGCGAGGACGCTGGGGTAGCCGGCCGGCCACACGTCGTCCGCGGCGTCCTCACCCGGCGGGACGCCGTCCGGGTGCGCATACTCGCCGAGCAGAGCGTCCTCGCCGTCGGCCGGCCGGTCGCCGGCCGCGGCGATCACGAGCACCCCGGCCCTGGCGAGGTCGGCCACCACGTCCTTCAGCTCCGGCGACTCCGCGACGGCCACCGGCACCACGGCGATCACCTTCGGGCCGAAGCCAGCGTCCAGCACCCGCCGCAGCCCGGCGACGATGCCGGAGGTGGAGGGCGGCTCGCCCTCCTGGTCCTCACCGCCGCGCGGCCGGTCGTAGACGCGCACGTCCACCACGCGCGCGCCCGGCGCGATCCCGATCGGGATCTGGTCCCCGCCGTCACCACCGGACTGGTCGGGTCCCCCGATGATGCCCGCGATGACCGTCGCGTGGGAGGAGAGCAGATCGGTCTGGGACGAGGACGGGAGCTGTTCGTGGCTCACGTCGGGCAGGTCCGCGACGCCGGCGTCGACGATGGCCACCGTGACGCCCGCACCGGGGTCCGCGCCGGTGCGGCGCTCCACCAGGTCCTGGGCGGCGCCCACGTGCATCGACTCGAACGACTCGTTGCGGCCCGTGATCGGGTCGGTCGGCGTCTCGGGGTCGGTCTCGGCGCAGTCGGCGCCCTCGGCGGCGGCCGCGCGCGGTGCGGCCGGCGCCGTGGACGACCCGGGCGGCACCGCCCCAGCGCCCGCCGCACCCAGGAGTACGGCGCCCGCCGCCACCGCGAGCGCGCAGCGGACCCGACGGCCGCGGACGCCCGGCCTCACGAGGATCGCCTCACGAGCACGACGGCGCGTTCTCCGACTCCGGCGGGCAGAGCGCCGCGTCCTTGGACAGCTCGACACCGCGGACGAAGAGCTCGAGCCAGCTGTCGGGGACGACCACCTCGTCGACGTCGGCGTAGCCCAGGTTCGTCACGGACTCCCTGTTGCGCAGCTTGTGGCTGAGCCCCCGGTCGTCGATGAGATAGGCCGACGCGGCCTCGCTGCTCACCCAGTCACCGACCCGGACGACCGAGCCGTGCCCCGAGTCGACGCTGACCTCTCTCTCCTCCGGGTCGATGTCGTCCGGCACGGCATCGCCGGTCGGGTCGATCCCGATGGTGACCGCCGGCTGCTCACCCTCCCCCGTGAGGAGTACGGCGCACAGCGCGTCGGTCGAACCGTTCGACGCCCCCGGCAGCGCGGCCGGCCAGTGGGAGTCGCCGTACGGCGACGGGGCCAGGTCGACGTCGGGGTCCATCGCGTCCGTGAGCTCCTTGGGCTCGTAGCGCCCGAGCCGGCTGTTGGCGAGCACCGCCGCCGCGAAGTCGTCGAACCGCGAGACGCCGTCCTGGGTGATCACCAGCGTGTAGTCGCCCTGGACGAAGTAGTCACCGATCTTCGCGTCGGCCGACAGCATGCTCTGCACCTCCGGCGGCGGCGGTGATCCGGCGCCGGTGATCCCTAGCCCGTCCGCGCCGACGTCACCGCCCTCCGGGAAGAGCGCCAGCCACTCGTCCGGCACCTCGACGGCGTCCGCCGGGATCGCGACCCCGAGCGCGTTGAAGATGTTGTCGGGGCCCTTGGGGAAGGCGTACCGGTAGGCGCGCGCAGGGCTGTCGCCGCTCGCCACCCCGGTCGCGATGAGGTAGGTCGTCCTTCCGTTGCGGACCACCAGTCCCGCCTCGGGCATGGCCGGCACGGTCTGCTCCTCGGCGACCGTGGTGCGGACCCCGTGGCCGCTGCTCGTGCAGGCCGTCCACCCGGTGTTGACCAGGTTGCCGACGGGCGGGACGGTCGCGGGGGCGTCGGCGATGCCGATCGGCGGTCCGGTCCCCTCGGCTGCGATGTCCTCGGGCGAGGCCTCCTCGGCCATGACCTCGGGGCCGAGGATGAGCCGCGCGGACGTCACGTTGACGACCGGCCGCAACCGGGGCTCGTCGTCGTCGAAGCCCGGGATGTCGTCGCCGAGGTTGACGTAGAGCGCGCCGCTGTCGTCGTCCACGACGAGACCGGCCTGTTCCCAGTCGACGTCCTGACGCCCCTTGAAGACGCCGGTGATCGCGGCGGCCGCGACGAGCAGCACCGCCAGCGCGATGCCGCCGATCACGGCCCGGCCGGGCCGGGTCGGCTCGACCTCGCGGCCGCCGGGCGCGCCGGAGACGAACGCGGTGACGAGGCGGCGCCGGCTGAACGCATAGGCCTCGACGAGGTCCTTCTTGGTCGCCATCGGTCGTCGCTCAGAATCCGTCGAAGAGGCCGAGGGTCACGATGAGGAGCGGCACCAGGGAGATCAGGGCAACCGTCTCGAGCACGTCGCCGGAGCGGCCGCGCCGGACCGACGGAGTCGACGGCACCAGCGTCACGGCGAGCAGCGCCGCGCCCGTGGTCGCGAGCACCACGCTCAGGCTCGGCAGCCACTCGTCGTGGATGAGGAGTACGGCGCCCGCGGCCGTGACGAGACCGGCGATGCCGGAGCCGAGGCCGACCAGCACCTCGGTCCCGGTGCGGTACTGCCGGGTCCGCAGCATCACGACCAGGCACACGTCGATCGCGAGCAGGGTGCCGGCGAGACCCTGGGAGACCGCCACCGGGGCGATGAGCACCAGCAGCAGACCGACCGTGCCGCTGATGGCGAGCAGGATCTCGTGGGCCAGCCGCGCGTCGGCGGCGACCCGACCGGGATCGATGTCGGCGGGCTCGGCGGTGATGTCGGCGTCCGAGGCGAGCTGGTCGACCTTGGTGCCGGTCGCGCTGAGCGCGAGCCACGGGAAGACGCTGCCGAGCAGGACGACGATGACCAGGGTGGTGACCAGGACGCCGGCCGGATCGACGTCGTCGGCGAGCGCGTCGAGGGACACGCCGGCCGCGAGACCGACCGCTCCGACCACGACCGGGGGGAACGCCAGGACCCGGCCGCGGCCCAGACCGGCGACGCACAGGAGGCCCGCCAGGAGGGCTCCGGCCCCGGCGGAGGCGAGCGGTTCGGCGTACGGCGCGCTGCCCTCGGGCGCCAGCATCAGGCCGGCGACCGCGGCGTAGCCCGCGCCGAGCCAGGCCACCCCGACGCCCGCCTCGGCCTCGGCCTGCGCCCGGGACAGCACGATCGCGCCCGCGCAGAGGGCCACCGCGACCAGTGCGGCGGCCACGGCGGCGAGGTCGGACCCGCGCTGGGCCAGCAGCGCAGCGGCCCCGAGGACGAGCAGCAGCGCGGCGGCGACGAGGGCGGTACGACGCCCCGCGGCCGGCTGCCACGGCTCGAGGTCGTGCTCGACGACGTCGGTCATCGCCTCGACGATGTCGTCGTAGACGCGCGGCGGGGTCTCGTCGACTCCCGCGGTGACGGTGAGCAGGCCGCCGTCGTCGACGCCCTGCAGGGTGAGGCCGGCGTCGGGAGCGAGCCGGCGTCCGTCGGCGGTCACCACGCGGTAGCCGCCGTGGACGGTCGCGGGATCGAGGAGGCCGACGCTCCGCGCGAGCTCGGGGACCAGCTCGGCCACCGGCACCGCGCCCGGGAGCACCAGGTCGACCCGGCGGGTCCCGGACGTGACAGTCACCCGCACGAGACCCGAGGCGACCGCTGCCGCGGTCGCCCGGCCCGCCGTGGGCGAAGCGTGGCTCATCTGGATTCCGTCCCCTTCCCGAGATCGGCCCGGCCGGACATCACGGCTGCATGGTGGCATGTCGTGCCCGGATCTGCCGAGCACCCCTGCCGGACACCCGCACCGAACGTGCCGAAAGGGACCGACCGTTTCCGGTCAGCCCCTTCGGCGGTGGTGCGGTGCGGTCGATCAGAGCGAGAACCGGTTGGCTCCGCGCAGGTCGGCCTGGCGGTACTCCTCGTTGGACTGGAACACCGTCTTGTGGCTCTCGTCGAGCAGGTCACGCATCTCCTGGATGGCCCAGTCCCACTTGGCCTTCGCCTCGGTGTAGGCCTGCTGCTGGCCACCCGCCCAGCTGCTGCGCAGCGGCTCGAGGTCGGACTCCAGCTGGTTCATCCGGTTGTCGATGTCCTGGACCGTCTTGTACATGTCCTGGGCGGCGGTGTCGAGCGCGCCGTGCTGGACGCGGATTCCGTCGAGTGTCATTGGTCAGTTCTCCCTAGGTCTCGGTGTGGTGGTGTCGTCAGCCGAGGCGGCCGGCGAGGCTGTTGAAGCCGGCGCCCTGCTCGTCGTCGGTGGCGGTGTTGTCGCGCTCGGTCTGGGTCAGGGAGTTGGAGAACTCGTCGAGGGCGTCGACGATCACCTTCTGCTTCTCCGTCCACGCCTGGTGGAGGATGAAGAAGGCCTGCGCGCCCTGGCCTCCCCACTTGCCCTGGACCGCGCCGATCTGGCCGTCCAGGCGGTTGCTGATCGTGGTGAAGTCGGCACGGGCATCGGACACCAGGCCAGCTGCCCGGGTAAGAGTGCCTTCGCCTTGCCCGAACTCGGGGGCGTTCGACATGTCTGCTCCTTCGGTCGGTGGCTCGGCCACCGGGTTTGATGTGGGTTCGTTTCCTACGACTGGCTCCCGAGCGATCCGTAGGAGCCGACGCGCTAGGAGTTACCCCGGCCCGGCAACCGGCTAAACATCAACTCGTGAGTTCCCACAGGTGGCGGAACAGACCGACGGCCACGACGACGGACCCGACCGCGCCCGCGCCGCACAACGCCTCGGCGATCTCGGCCTTGCGCGCCCACCAGGCCGAACGCCAGCCACGGCCGAGCGCGACCCCCACGACGACCAGCAGGCCGGCGACCGCGACGGCGACCGCGACCACGGCCGTCCGGCCGTCGGCACCCGACCCGGCCAGGAGCACGAGGGCGACGGCGGCCAGGCACGCGATGCCCGCCAGCCGCAGCAGCCTGCGGGCGCCGGAGTGGCGGTAGCTGCGTCCCGCGAACAGCAGCGCGGCGCCACCGAAGCCCACCATGCAGCGGGCGCCGATCTGGTCGACCGGGAGGTTCGTGCTGGCCAGCAGCAGCGGCGCGGACACCCCGACCACGGCGAGGATCGCGACCGCGGTGGCGGTGATCGTCCGGGCGCCGCGCACGGCCACCGCGGCGACCGTCTCCTCCGGCACGACGATCCGGCCCCTGCGACCGGCCGGTCGCTCCCGGGCGGACCAGGCGGTCACGGCCAGTCGCTCGAGGTCGAGGAGGTAGGCGTCCGGCACGTCGACCGACACCAGGGGCACGAGGCGGGCGGCCAGCACGGCCGACAGGAACAGCACGGCCCACACGACCTGCGGCTCGCGCGACAGGAGCGCGCAGGCGATCGCGATCAGGAACCAGCCGACGCCGACGATGATCCAGACCCGCAGCGCCTCGGCGGCATCGCTGGTGAGGGCGCGGCCGACCGCGGCGGTGACCGCAGCGACGAGCGCCGCCGCGCCGAAGGTGGTGGGCCAGCGCTCGGGGGCGCCGTCCCACAGCACCGCGAACGCGGCGGCCGCGGCGAAGGCGGGTGCCGTGACCACGCGCTGCGCGGTCAGCGGCCCGATCGGGAGGCACCCGACCAGGGCGGCCACGACGAGCACGACGACGGGCACGGTCCGCTCGTCGTCGGGCAGCAGCGCCGTACTCCATCCGGCGAGGAGGGCGAGCGCCGCGGCCACGCAGAACCACAGGGCGGACAGCGCACCCGGCCTCGTCGAGGAGGTACGACGCAGCATGCCCATCGACGCACGCCGCGCGCCGGACGGCGGCGCGTGGTCGACCGCGACGAGAACCGCACCGGCCACCAGGCCGACGTCCTCGATCGTCGCGTCGCCCGGCAGCGCGCCTCCGGCGCGGGTGACCAGCGGAAGGACGTGCGGCAGGCCGGACTGCTCGGCGTACGTCCGGGCAACCTCGGCCAACGTGGCGTCGCGGGGCACCGTGACGTCGAGGACGCCGCGCGGTCCGTGCACGCTGACGGCCGTCAGCTCTCCGGTCGCTGCGGACCGGGACGCCGTACCCGACATCGGGCCTCCCGTGGTGGTCGTCTGGTTGACTGCCCGCAGGCAGGGTAGTCCTCCTCACCGAGGACCCCGCACCAGATGGATCGGGCATCGACGAGGACAGGGCATAGGCGTGAGCACGACGCGGCCGGCGATTCCGGCAGGACCAGGACCATCCGGGGCCCCCGCAGGTCCGGGAGCAGCCGGCTCGTCGCCGGCACCGGGAGGCCTGGGCGGGCAGGCGCTCCGTCGGGACCGCAGCACCGAGCGACCCGAGCTGCCGTCGGGCCAGCTGACCCTGCAGCCGCCGCCGCAGGTCCAGCCCAGCGAGGGCGCGGCGGGCATCGCCCAGAACGCGATCCCGATGCTGGGCAGCCTCGGCTCGATCGTGCTCATCGCGAGCATCGGCGGCAACAGCAGCAACACCGGCCCGCGGTTCGTCGCGGCCGGCCTGTTCCTCTTCGCGACGCTCGGCTTCATCGTCATCCAGATCGACCGGCAGCGGAAGCAGCGTCAGCAGCAGGTGACCGGCAGCCGCACCGAGTACCTGCGCTACCTCTCCGGTGTCCGGGCGATCGCCCGCGACGCGGCCGACCGCCAGCGCCGTGCCCTGACCTGGCACCACCCCTCGCCGGCCGCGCTGCCGGCGCTGGCCGACGACCGCAGCAGGGTGTGGGAGCGGACGTCGACCGACCCTGCCTTCCTGCAGGTGCGGTACGGCGTCTGCACGCAGCCGCTCGCGATCGACCTGCGGCCGCCGGAGGGCACCCCGCCCGCGGACGTCGACCCGGCCTCCGCCTCCGCGCTCCACCGGCTGCTGGTCGTCCACCGGGTGCAGCCCGACCTGCCCGCGTCGATCGACCTGCGCGCGTTCTCCAAGATCGAGGTGTGCGGACCCGAGGAGCGCGCCCGGTCGCTGGTGCGGGCGCTGCTCTGCTCCGCGGCGGCCTTCCAGTCGCCCGACAGCCTGCAGATCGCGGTGCTGGCCGACGGTCGCTCGCTCGCCTACTGGGACTGGGTCAAGTGGCTCCCCCACGCCCACAGCCAGCACCAGCACGACGCGATCGGCCCCTCCCGGATGATCGCGTCGTCGCTGAGCGACCTCGCCGCGATGCTGCCGACCGACCTCGGCGACCGGCCGCGGTTCGGGGCCGACGAGCGGCCCGCCATCCCCCACATCATCCTGGTCACCGACGGCACGACCCTGCCTCCGGGCAACCACGTCATCCCCGACGACGGTCTCCACGGCGTCACGATCATCGACGTCCCGCGCTCGTGGACCGACCTCGAGGATCCCTCCGCGCTGCGGCTCGAGGTCGCCGACGGCACGCGCGGCGACGCGACTCCCGACGCTGACGGCAGGGTCCCGCTGTCCGCCGTACGCCTGCGTGCGGAGGCGGTCTCCGCGAAGGCCGACCAGTGCGACCTGGTGACGGCGGAGGCGTTCGCACGGCGGCTGACGCCGCTGTTCACCGCGGCGGGTCCGACGGCCGGCGAGGAGTCGGCGGAGCTCACCGGGCCCACCGACTTCATGGACCTGCTCGGCCTCGGCGAGGTCCAGAGCTTCGAGCCGTCCGCCGCGTGGCGCAGCCGGCCCGCGCGCGACCGGCTCAGGGTGCCGATCGGCCTCGGGGAGGGTGGCGGCGTCGTACACCTCGACATCAAGGAGTCCGCCCAGCAGGGCATGGGCCCGCACGGCCTGGTGATCGGCGCGACCGGCTCCGGAAAGTCGGAGTTCCTGCGGACCCTCGTCCTCGGGCTGACGATGACCCACTCCCCCGAGCAGCTCAACCTGGTACTCGTCGACTTCAAGGGTGGTGCGACGTTCGCCGGGATGGCGGAGATGCCGCACGTCTCCGCGGTGATCACCAACCTCGCCCAGGAGCTCACCCTCGTCGACCGCATGCAGGACGCACTGTCCGGCGAGATGGTGCGCCGCCAGGAGCTGCTGCGCGAGGCCGGCAACTTCGCCTCCATCCGCGACTACGAGAAGGCCCGCGCGGCGGGCGCGGACCTCGCGCCGATGCCGTCCCTCTTCATCGTCGTCGACGAGTTCTCCGAGCTGCTCTCGGCCAAGCCGGAGTTCATCGACCTGTTCGTGGCGATCGGCCGGCTCGGCCGGTCGCTCGGCCTGCACCTGCTGCTCGCGTCGCAGCGGCTGGAGGAGGGCCGGCTGCGCGGCCTCGACTCGCACCTGTCCTACCGGGTCGGCCTGCGGACGTTCAGCGCCCAGGAGTCGCGGACGGTGCTCGGCGTGCCCGACGCCTACGAGCTCCCCGCGGTGCCCGGTCTCGGTTACCTCAAGCCCGACCCCACGACGCTCACCCGGTTCAAGGCGGCGTACGTCTCCGGGCCGCCGTCGGGACGGGCCCGGGTGCGCCGCGACACCGGCAGGCAGTCGCGCGACATCCTGCCGTTCACCGTCTCGGAGGTGCAGACGTACGTCGACGAGGCCGCCGCCGAGGCGGAGGCGGCCGCCGCTCCTGCCCGCCAGCCGGAGTCCAGCGAGACGCTGCTCGACATCGCCGTCGGCCGGATGGTCGGACACGGGCCGGCCGCGCACCAGGTGTGGCTGCCGCCGCTCGGCGTACCCGACACGCTCGACGCGCTGATGCCCGACCTGGAGCGCAACCCCGAGCTCGGCCTCACCTCGCCGCGCTGGCGCGGGCTCGGCGGTCTCGTGGTGCCGCTCGGCACCGTCGACCGGCCGCGCGAGCAGCGCCGCGACACGTTGACGATCAACCTCGGCGGGGCTGCCGGCCACGTCGCCGTCGTCGGCGGTCCGCGGAGCGGCAAGAGCACGCTGCTGCGGACGATCGTCACCAGCCTGTCGCTGACGACCACCCCGTTGCAGAGCCAGTTCTACGTCCTCGACTTCGGCGGCGGCACGTTCGCGCCGCTCGCCCACCTGCCGCACGTCGCCGGTGTCGCGAGCCGGGCGGAGCCCGACGTCGTACGCCGCGTCGTCGCCGAGCTCGCGGGCATCGTCGACCGCCGCGAGGCCTACTTCCGCGCCCAGGGCATCGACTCGATCGAGACCTACCGCCGGCGCCGGATGCCGCAGGCCGGGGTCGACGACGGGTACGGCGACGTGTTCCTCGTCGTCGACGGCTGGAGCACCCTGCGCGCGGACTTCGACGACCTCGAGATGCAGATCCAGCAGCTCGCCTCGCGCGGCCTCACCTTCGGCCTGCACGTCGTGGTCGGTGCCGCGCGCTGGGCCGACTTCCGGGCCGGCGATCCGCGACCAGTTCGGCACCCGGCTCGAGCTGCGGCTCGGCGACCCGACCGACTCCGAGATCGACCGCAAGGTCGCGGCGCTGGTCCCGGCCGGACGCCCGGGTCGCGGTCTGGTGCCCGGCAAGCTGCACTTCCTCGGCGCACTGCCGCGGATCGACGGCGAGCCCGCGGCCGACAGCCTGGGTGACGGCGTCGACGCCCTGGTGGCGGCCGTGCGCGACGCCTGGCACGGCCCGCAGGGCCCGAAGCTGCGGCTGCTCCCCGACCGGATCGACCTCGACACGATCCGGATGCAGGCGGGTGTCGGCACGCCGGACGCCGCTCCCGCTGTCGAACGGCGGATCCTGCTCGGCATCAACGAGAAGGACCTCGCTCCGGTGTCGCTCGACGTCGACTCCGAGCCGCACCTGCTGGCGTTCGGCGACGGCAAGTCCGGCAAGAGCGCGCTGCTGCGCACCTACACCCGCGAGGTGATGCGGACCCGCACGCCCAAGCAGGCGCAGATCGTGCTCGTCGACTACCGCCGGTCGCTGCTCGGCGAGGTGCCCGACGAGTACCTCGTCAACTACCTCACCTCCGCCACCCAGGCGACGCCGGCGCTCAAGGATCTGGCGGCCTACCTGCAGAACCGGATCCCGGGGCCCGACGTCACCCCGGAGCAGCTGCGCAACCGCTCGTGGTGGACGGGTGCCGAGGTGTTCGTGGTCGTCGACGACTACGACCTGGTGGCCACCCAGCAGGGCTCACCCGTCGCGGTGCTGCAGCCGTTGCTCGCCCAGGCGCGCGACGTCGGCCTGCACGTGGTCGTCGCACGCCGCTCCGGCGGTGCGTCCCGGGCGCTCTACGAACCGGTCATCCAGTCGCTGCGCGACCTCGCGATGCCCGGTCTGCTGCTCTCCGGAAGCCGCGACGAGGGCCCGCTCATCGGCACCGCCCGCCCCGCCAAGCAGGCCCCCGGTCGCGGTCAGCTGATCACCCGCGACCGTGGCATCGAGATCGTGCAGACGGCCTGGACCGACCCGGCGCTGTAGTCAGTCGGTCGCGGACCGGGGCGCGGCGACGAGGGCAGCGAGGCCGGTGGTGAGGGGTACGGCGAGCACCAGGCCGATCGAGGTGGTGAGCGTCCGCACGACCTCCTCCGCGAGCTGCTCGGTCGAGAGCAGGTCGATGAGCGGCCGACCGTAGACCTGCAGCAGCATCAGCAGGACCAGCGCCGTGCCGACGTAGGCGAAGACGATCGTGTAGATCGTCGAGGCGACGTGGTCGCGCCCGATCCGCATCGCACTCGCGAAGACCTCACGACGCGACGCCGTCGGCGAGGCGGCCCGGAGCTCCCACACCGCCGACGCCTGGGTGATCGTGACGTCGTTGAGGACGCCGAGGCCGGCGATGACGAGCGCACAGCTGAACAGGCTCTGGAAGCCGAGGTCGCTGCCGAAGGAGTGCAGGATCGTGCCCGCCTCGTCGGAGATGCCGGTCAGCCGGGCGCGGCCGACGACGACCACACCGAGCCCCGCGGTGATGAGGATGCCGACGAGGGTGCCGGCGAGCGCCGTACTCGTGCGGAGCGAGAAGCCGTGGGTGGTGTAGAGGACGACGTACATGATCGCCGTCGAGCCCACGATCGCGATCGCGACGCCCGGCGCCCCGCCGAGCAGCGCGGGCAGCACGAACCACCACACGACGGCGGCGCCGAACGCCAGCCCGAAGAGCGCGAACAGTCCACGCAGTCGGGCGATCGCGAGCACCACGAGGACGAAGAGAGCGGTCAGCCAGAGCAGGGTGCCGTCGCGGTCCGTCGCGAAGTAGGAGTACGACGCCTCGCCGCCCTCCTCCGCGGGCGGCGTCCGCAGCAGCTCGACGCGGTCGCCAGCCTCGATCCCGGACTCGAGGACCTCGGGCGGCACCGGCACCGCCACGATGCCGCCGTCGGGTCCCTCGCCGACGTCGACCCGCAGCGTGCTGCAGCCAGAGCCGTCGGGCATACCGGTCTCGGGGCAGGGGTCGGTGACCTCGACGACCTCCGCCAGCGGGAACGTCACGCCGTCGGCGGCGAACTGCGCCGCCGGACCGCCGCTCTCGGCGCGCTCGGCGGCGACGTCGCCGTCCGGCCACCACACGAAGAGACCGACCACGGTCGCCACGAGCACCACCCCGAGCACCGCGAGCAGCGCCGTGCGGGCGACTCCGCCGACGCGTACCTCCTCGTCGATCCCCGCCGCCGCCCGATGCGCGTGCCCGTGTCCGTGCCCCATGGCGCCCGACGCTATCGAGTGCGACGCCGTACCCGACCGGAGCCTGGGTCGTCCGGCGCCGGCGCTCGCCGACTGCCGCTGCGCGTGAGGGGATCGTCTGGCATAGTTTTGAGAACGATTCTCATCTAGGCAGGAAGGTGCACGATGAACACCAGCTTCCACCCCGTCCGCGGCCGCGGCTGCGGCACGGCCCCACTCGACGGGGAGAAGGCCCCACTCGACGGTGACAAGGGCCGACTCGACCCCGGCGCCGGCGACCTCGGCAGGCACGACCGGTGAGGGTGCCCGTCGTCCTGCTCTGCGGCGTCGACCCGGACCCGATGGCCACGACCATGGTGGGCCTGCAGTTCGACCTGCCGGGCGCGGTCGCCGTACGCCACCAGATCGACGTGGACCGCCAGGTCCTCACCCGCACCGTCAGCGACGTGAACGGCGTGGTCGAGCAGCACGAGGTCGAGCTCGAGCACGCCTGCGTGAGCTGCGCGATCCGCGAGGACATCGTGCCCACGCTGGAGCGGCTGGCGCGCGACGGCCGCTGGCAGAGCATCGTGGCCCACCTCCCGGTGAGCGCCGAGGCCGCCCGCCTGTGCGCGGCGCTGGCCTGGGACACCCGGCTCGCGCGGTTCCTGCGGGTCTCGGCCGTGGTCACCGCGATGAGCGCGACCCACCCGGTGCGCGACCTGCTCGGCGACGACCTGCTCGCCGACCGGGGCCGGCACTGCGCCCACGACGACCGGCGCGGCGTGGGCGAGGTGCTCGCCGCGATGGTGGAGTACGCCGACGCAGTGGTGCTCGACGGCGACCCGGACCCGGTCGCGCGCGGCCTGGTCGCGGCCCTCGCGCGCCCCGGCGTCCCGGTGGTCGCGGGCAGCCACACCATCGACGGCAGCGCGCTCGTGGGCCACCTCCACCAGCACGCGCAGACCGACGCGTGGACCAGCGCGGTGCGGACCGACGCGCTGCCCGACGTCCGCGTCGAGGGCGTGTGGCGCGTCGACCTGCAGTCGGTGCAGCCGTTCCACCCCGAGCGGCTGCTCGACCTGCTCGAGGAGATCGGCGGGGGTGCCCACCGCTCCCGCGGCTGCTTCTGGCTGCCGAGCCGGCCGGACCGGGCTCTCGAGTGGGACGGCGCCGGCGGTCAGCTCAGCATCGGCGACCACGCGTCCTGGGGGCGGCGTACGCCCTTCACCCGGATCGTCGTCACCGGCGTCGGCGTCGCGCCGCACGGGCTGCGGCCCGCCTTCGACGCGATGCTCGCCACGCCCGAGGAGGCCGACCGGCGGATGGTGCGCGGCTGGCAGGTCGCCGAGGACGGCTTCGAGCCGTGGCTGGGTCCGATCCGGAAGGTCGCCTGACCGGCGACGGGGCGGCCACCGGCAGGGCCGCGCGGCACCCGGCTCGGGGGGTGCCGCGCGGTTCGGCGCAGGCGACGCAGACGGGCCGACGGAAGAACGTACCGATCGGGGCGGATGAGGCTCCTGTGAATCATGAGGCGCCGGAATCGGCGCTCTCGGGCTGATTGGTACGTCCGTCGACGGAGCTCGGGCTCACGCCGGGCAGTACTCGTCGAGGTACGTCGCGAACGCAGCGTCCGACCCGGCGATCTGCTCACCGTCGGCCGCGCCCGGGACCGCGCCCGGCTCCAGGGAGGATCCGAGCTCGCCGTACACGCCGTCGAGGACGGTGAAGTAGCCGCCGCGGGCCTCGGGCGGCATCGACTCCGGCACCCCCAGGTCGACGAGGTCGTCGACCGTGTTGCGGACCAGCTCGGCGCCGAGGGTGTCCGGGCTGGCGGCGTACACCGCCTGTGCGTCGGCGAGCTGCCGGAAGAGGTGGCAGAACTCCTCCTCGCTCGGCGCCGGCCCCGGCACCTCGGCGGTCGGGGTGGGCTTCGCGTCGGGCGCAGCAGGCTCGTCGCCACCGCCCGGCCGGACGAAGAGGACCAGGCCCAGCACCGCCAGCACGAGTACGGCGCCCGCGGCGCGCCCCCACAGCTCCGACCCGCCCCGGTGCGCGCTCACCGGCCGCCCGCCGACGCGCGGGCCGTCACGACGCCTCACTCATAGGGCCGGTCCGGCTCCCCGATCAGCGTGACGTCGTCGGCCAGCAGCGCCGGCGCGTCGTCGCGACCCGTGGTGACGCCGGTGCCCTCGACCCAGGTGCCCTCGACCTCGATCCACTGCTCGTCGGCCGGGGCGTCGACGCCGTCGACGCGGACCCGGAACGCAGCGGCGTCGGCCGCACAGCACGAGATCGCCAGGCGGGTCACGAACCAGTCGCCGCCGCCGCTGGTGACGAACCCGGTCAGCCGCACCGGCCCGCCGACGAGCGAGGATCCGTCGTCGGTCGCCGCGCGCGCCACGAAGCTCGCGATCGGCAAGGGAGTCACCTCGTCGGCGGGCAGGGGTGCGATCGCGGCGTCGGTGTAGGCCGATGCGGAGAGATCGTTGGCACGCCGCTGGGCGACGTACGACCCGAGCGCGGGGGGCTGCACGACGAACGCCACCAGCACCGGGAGGAGCAGCAGCCAGGCGAACCGGGTGGTGGAGTGCTCGTGGTCGTCACCGACCTCGTCCCGGTCGCCGTCCTTGTCGAGCACCGCGTTGAGCGCCAGCCCGACGAGGAGCAGCCCGCTGACGAAGAGCGGCCACCGCATCCACTCGTTGACGTAGCGGGCGTACTCCCCGGTCCAGGCGACGCGCAGCGCGACGCCGCCGAGCGCGGTCAGCACGAGGGTCTGGGCGGCGCGGTTCACAGCAGCACCCACCCGACGACCGACGCCGTGGTCGCCGCGACGACGAGCACCAGCGGCACGAACTGGACGGCGAACGCCCGGCCGAACTGCCCGGCCTCCATCGCGGCGAGCTTGAGGTCCATCGCCGGACCGACGACGAGGAAGACCAGCTTGGCGGTGTCGGAGAAGGCGGTGAGGCTGACCGCCACGAACGCATCGGCCTCCGAGCAGAGCGCGATCACGAACGCGAAGAGGGTCAGCCCGATCACGGCGAGCAGCGGATTGCCGGCGACGGCCTCGACGACCCGGATCGGCACCAGCACGTTGATCGCGGCCGCGACCATCGCCCCGAGCACGAGGAACGCCGCCGCGGGCACGAAGTCGTGCCAGGACGCCGCGACGAACCGCTCCCACCAGGTCGCGCCGTCGTGGTGGTGAAGCCGGTCACGGACCGCCGGCGGCCGGAGCGCCGGGAAGCTGCGGGACGCCGCGAGATAGACCCAGCCGATGATCATCGCCGTCGCCAGCGACGCCAGGAACCGGGCGGCCACCATGTCGAAGCGCCCGCCGAACGCGACCGCGGTCGACACCAGGACGGCGGGGTTCACCGCCGGCGCCGCGAGCATGAAGGTGAGCGCGACGGACGCGGGCAGGCCGCGGCGGGTGAGGCCGTTCGCGACCGGCACGACCGCGCACTCGCAGGTGGGGAGCGCGATGCCCGCGAGGCCAGCGGCCGGCACCGCCAGGGAGGTACGACGCGGCAGCATCCGCGCGATCATGCGCTCGCTGAGGAGCGCCGAGATCAGGCCGGACAGCGCCACCCCGACCACCAGGAACGGGATCGACTGCACCACCACCGCGAGGAACACGGTCGCCCAGGTCTGGAACGCGGCCGCGCCGAGGGCGTCCCCGAGGAGGGTCGGCGCCGGGATCGCCACGAGGAGGACCGCGACCACGATCCACGTCTGGCGGTCGACGGCCCGGCTACGGGGCGCCGTACTCGTGCTCATGGGTGGGGAGGATACGGCCGATCGGTCCGCAACCAGCCCGTCGTCCCCAGCCGACCGTCCTTGCCGGGTGCCCAAGCGAGGCGCACACTGGACAGAGGGGTCCGGAAAGGACACGACCGATGAACGACACTCTCAGCACGAGCATCCAGGTCACCCACGAGGTTCTCGGGGCGCGACTCTCGAGGGCGCAGGCGAGCATGCCGACGCGCGACCGACCACGGGACCGGTTCCCGGCCACTGACACCTTCCTCGCCAGCACGAGCCGCCACGTCGGCGCGGTCAACGCCGTCCTCGTGCCGGCGGTGCGGCACCACCTCGACGACGGCAACCTGCACGCCATCGAGCTGGTACGACGCTGCCGGCGCCTCGAGTACGCGCTGGCCCAGACGAAGGCGAAGCTCTACGGCTCGACGTACGCCATCCGCCGGTCGTGGCGGTCGGTCTGGACGGACGTCGACGAGCGGTTCGACGAGCTGCTCGCCCTCGAGGAGGAGCTGGTGGAGCGGCTGGCCGAGCGCACCGACGCGGCCTTCCGCAGCGAGCTGACCGACCGGCTCTACCAAGCCGAGCTGCACGCACCGACCCGCCCCCATCCCTACATCCCGCACCGCGGTCTGCCCGGACGCGTGGCACGGCAGGTCGCGCTCGGGGTCGACCGGTTCTGGGACACCGCCGAGGGCCGGATGATCCCCGAGCCGGTGCGGGTGCACCACGAGCACACGGGCCGGATCGAGCAGTACCTGCTGGCCGACCCGCACTTTCCGGAGAAATGACGGGGTTGCGCGGTTGATCGCAGTCACTCGTCGGTGACTGATGCCAACCGCGCAACGGCTTGCGCGGGGGCGCACCTCCGGGACGCCCCGGGGTCGACTACGCACATCTGCGTAGCGCGGTGCCGCGTCTGGCGGGATGTGCCACAACGGATGCGCGGCGAGATTGGGGACGTACGCAATCCCCGACTCGAGGAGTCACCATGTTCACCACCGCATCGATCATCGCGGCCGCCGCCACGACCACGGCCTCCGACGGCCGCTGGGACGGCGACGGCCCGCCCGCGTTCTGGCCGATCTTCCCCATCCTCTGGTTCTGCATCTTCGCCGCCGTCGTCGTGACCGCGATCGTGCTCAGCCGCCGCCGCTGCGCGGGAGCTCCCCGGCGCACGGGCGAGGCCAGGCTCGCCGAGCGGTACGCCGCCGGCGAGATCGACGAGGAGGAGTTCCGCACCCGGCGGGCGGTCCTGCGAGAGACGGGCTGAGCCGTCCTGCCAGCAGTGCGGTTCGGGCTGGTGGACCGCCCGTCGCCGGCCACCGCGGCGTCACGCAGGGCCGGCGTCGTAGACCAGGGTGATGTAGCGCGAGATGTGCTGTCCTGACTCCTGGTGGTAGACGACTGCGAACGGTGCGTGCGTCGGTGGTGGTGAACTGCTGCCCCCGCTGGTGGTCTCCTCAAGGATCTGGTCGATCACCTGCCGGATGGACTCGGTCATGCTCGACAGCTTGTGCACGATGACCTGGTTGGGCGGCGGCGCTCCGCCGGCCGCGAGGATCGCGGTGACCATCGCGGCCGGGTCGTCCACGGCGAGGGCCGCCGCCCGGTCGGTGTCGTTGAGGGTGATCGTGTAGGTCGCGTAGGTATCCCAGCGGCGCAGCATCTGGGACGTCGGTTCGAAGGCCATCGCATGCTCCCCGTGTTCGGTTCGGTCCCCGGATCTCATGATCGGCCGCCGCAGCTGCGGCGGTCATCACCGTTGTCGGGTACTCCTCCGACACCGCGCACCGTCCTCGGTTCGGCAGCCGTACGAAAGTCGCTTGGTGGCGATCGGTGGGTGGCCTTGCCGTTGATCGTGCACGGGCCCACCAGGGGTTCGGCGGAGATGACGGACGGAAACGTGAGCAGGTATCGCAGCCTCAGTGCCACGATTCGCGCGAACGCGGACCGTGCGATGTGTGCTGCCCTCGTGACACCCGTCGAGTTGAAGGTCGGCAAGCGACCTGTCTCCGCCTTCGGTATCGAGTCGACCGACGGCCACCAGTGGCTGCCGTCGGCACACCTGGAGCCGCCCGTGACCTGAGTGCAGATGCACCCAGGCCCAAGCACGGGAAGGGCCGCTCCAGCCGAGGCAACGTCTCGCAGGAGCGGCCCTTTCGTCATGTCAGGGCTGATCCCCCCCGGCGACAACTCAATAACAGCATCGAATGGGCGTAGCGCAACTGGTAGCGCACCGGTCTCCAAAACCGGCGGCTGGGGGTTCGACTCCTGCCCGGCGCACGCATGGAGAGTGAAGCCTGGGTGGTCGGGCAGCCGTCCTGAAAACGGTGGGTCGCGTGCGCGGCAGGGGTTCGACTCCTCCGCCTTCCGCACGATGCTCCCGTGGCGCCCGCACCGAACCTCGGTCAGTTCACGCCGAGAGGGCGCGACCTCCGCGTCTGACGACGGCTCGCAGGGACCAACTGACCGCCGTTCGGTCCGCCCCGCGCGGCGTCGGGTGGTCGTACGCCACGGTGACGCCCTTGGTGTCGAGGATGCTCTCCGGCGAGCCGATCTCCTGCGCGGTCGCCGTGTTGGGGCGCATCCGTCCGTTCCTCCGTGAGGCCACCGTCCAGTGGCGCTGCGCCGACCACGGGGATCCGGAGATCTTCGACCCGATCGACGACGAGACGCTAGCGAGCGGCCCGCGACTTCTGCGGCGGATGCGAGGCGAGGGGACTCTGCCGCCTGCTCGGCACCGGCCGCGACGAATGGGGAGTCTGGGGCGGAGTCCTCCTGGAGGGGGGCAAGCCCGTCGAGAAGGTCAGGCAGCGCGGTCGACCGCAGAAGGTCGCCGCGGCCTGACGCATACCCGCACCGTCTGCGTGCGTGGCCACCCGCAGGGTCCCCGAGGGGAAACCCATACAGCCGCTGTCTTCGTGGTCCAACGGACACGACGCCGGCCTACGAAGCCGGAGATCCAGGTTCGAGTCCTGGCGAGGACTCGTGACCGAAGGCAACCTGGTGCGCCGCCTGACCGTGGCTCAGGTGCAAGCGGGTTCGACTCCCGCCACCCGTTCCAGGCCCGCCCGGGCGCCCCGGGCCCTCGACGGCGGACCCCTCTCCCCCGCCCTCCGCCGGAGCGCGGCTCCACGACCGGGACCACTCACCGTCGCCGACAAGATCCGGCTGCCCGCCATCAGCAGGCGAGTCAGCCAGCGGGCACGAGCCCGCACCCACCGCACACCCAGGTAGACCAGAAAGGAGGTGTCAGCGGTGACCGCAACAACTGTGTCGCTGCTGAACGCCTCCTACGAGCCGCTCGGCAGGGTGTCGTTCAAGCAGGCCATGCGCATGGTCGCCCGCAGGGTGGCCGCCATCGAGGAAGCGGTCGAGGGCCGCACGGCGGGCCCTTGGCCGTGGCCGCGCGTGATCCGGCTCCTGCGGTACATCAGCCCCAAGTGGCTCCACCGTCCGGCGGGCTGGCACCGCGGCGGCGTCTTCATCCGCGACGGCCACCGCTGCGCCTACTGCCGCGGCAAGGCCACCACCATCGACCACGTAATCCCCCGCTCCCGCGGTGGCGAGTGGTCGTGGCTGAACTGCGTCGCGGCCTGCGAGTCCTGCAACAACCGCAAGGGCGACAGGACCCGCCGAAGCGGGGATGCGGCTGCGCTTCGAGCCGTACGTCCCCACCAGGGCGCAATTGGCCGCCCTCGCAAGGTCGGAGCCGCCTGTCGGAATCGAACCGACGACCTAGTCATTACGAGTGACTCGCTCTACCGACTGAGCTAAGGCGGCGTGCTGCCCGGCGAGCCAAGCCGGTCGGACAACCCGGGGAAGTATACGGATCCTCCCGAGCCCGGCACGAATCGAGATAGGTCGCTGGACGCGGCGCGCGGACTACCGGGGTGTTCGGTCAGCCAGCGGGGTGCTGTGACCGGTCACAGCACCCCGGTAGCGGACGTAACACTGCGTTACTGCTCAGCTCGCGCCACGCCGGCGCGTGTCAGCACTCCAGCCCGTCGTCGGGGACGACGTCCTCGATCAGGTAGGCGTGGACCGCGTCGTCGATGCACGCGTTGCCCTTGTTGTAGCCGGTGTGGCCGTCACCGTCGCGGCTCAGCAGGACACCGGACTCGAGCTGCTCGGCCATCGCGACGGCCTCTTCGTACGGCGTCGCGGGGTCGCGCGTCGTACCGATGACCACGATCGGGCCCGCGCCGGAGCCGTCGATGGTGATGTCGGGCTCGCTCCGCTCCACCGGGATGCCGTCGCAGCCGATGAGGAACCACGCGAAGACGTCTCCGAACGTCGGCGAGGCCTGCTCGAAGTCGTCGTACTCCCCGGGCACCTTGGCGGTCGAGCGCCCACGGGTTGTCGAGGCAGTTGATCGCCGCGATCGCCTCGAGGCTGTTGTCGGTGTAGCGGCCGCCCTCGCGGGAGCCGTAGGCGTCGGACAGGAACAGCAGGGTGCTGCCGTCGCCCTCGAGCGCCTCCTCGAGCCCTTGGTCGAGGAGGTACCAGTAGTCCTCGTTGTAGAGCGGCGTGATCACGCCGTAGATCGCGTTGCCGATCTCGAGGTCGCGGTCCTGGTCGGTCGGAAGCGGCTTCGCGTCGATGTCGTCGAGCAGCCCGGTGATGGTGGCGAGGGCCGCGTCGACGGAGTCACCCAGGAAGCAGTCGCCGCTGTCGACACAGTTCTGGGCGTAGGCGCGGATGGCGGTCTCGAAGCCCTTCGCCTGGCTCAGCGTGCTGTCGTAGGAGGACAGGCTCGGGTCGGTGGCGCCGTCGAGCACGAACGGTCCGACGTTCTTCGGGAAGATCTCGGCGTACGTCGCCCCGAGCCGGGTGCCGTAGGAGAAGCCGAAGTAGGCGAGCTTCTCCTCGCCGAGCACAGCGCGCATGACGTCCATGTCGCGGGCGACCTCGATCGTGCTCACGTGGCCGAGCAGGTCGCCGGTGTTGGCCTCGCAGCCGGCCCAGTAGTCCGCCTGGCCGTCGACGTACTGGTCGATCTCCGCCTTGTCGTCGGGGCCGGGATCGGCGGCGACGTAGGCGTCGAGCTCGGCGTCGGTCAGGCAGTCGATCGGGCTGGAGTCACCGGTGCCGCGCGGGTCGAAGCCGACGATGTCGTAGCGCGCGCGGAGCTCGGGTGCGAAGTAGAAGTCGGCGTCCTCGGCGACGTTGCTGCCCGGCGCGCCGGGACCACCGGGGTTGACCACCAGCGATCCGATCCGGTCGTTGCCGGTCGCGAGCGCCCGCTTCAGGTTGAGCATGATCGTCTCGCCGTCGGGCTCGGCGTAGTCGACCGGGACCTCGAGCCGGCCGCACTCGAGCTCGCTGCCGCACGCGGCCCAGTCGATCTGCTGGGTGTAGAAGCTCTCGAGCCCCGCGGGCACCTCGCCGGGTGGGGTCGACCCCGTCGACGACGACGTCGGGTCGGTCTCGGGGCTGCGTGACGGCGTGGTGTTGTCGTCGCGATCGGGCTCGTCGTCCTGGGCGAACACGAAGACGGCGATGCCGCCGGCAACCACCAGCACCCAGATGGCGATGACCGCGATGATCAGCTTCTTCACGACGCTCCGTCTCCTGTCAGGTCCGCCGGCGGCTCATGCCCCATCGACGCGCTCCGGCACCCGGAGCGAGACCATCATGGCCTCCAACGCCAGCTGGACCGGGACATTGAACTCCAACATCTGCTCCCGCGCGGCGAAGATCCACCCGATCCGCCGGAGGTTGAGCTCGGGGGTCGACGTGCGGGCGAGGTGCTCGACGTCGGTCCGGATGTCCTCGTTGACCAGGTCGCCCGGCGCGCCGGTGGCCAGGGCGATGGCGTCGCGGTAGACCGACACCAGGTCCATCAGCCCACGGTCGACGACGTCGAGGTGCCGCCGCTTGGCGCGGGTCTTCTGGTCCTTCTCCAGGTCGCGCAACGCGGGCGCGTACTCCCGGGGGCGGCGACCGCGCTCGACCACGCCGTACGCCGCGTCGAGGTCGACCTTCTCCTTCGCGTCCAGCTCGGAGGTGATCGCGTCGGCCTCCGCCTTGGTGACCCCGGCCAGCGACGTCGCCGCGGCCATGCAGGCTCCGAGCGAGGTCAGGCGGGCGGGGATCCGCACGACGTCGGTACGCCGCCCGCGGACCTCCGGGTCACGCGCGAGCGCCCGGGCGCGGCCGATGTGGCCCTGGCTGGCGCGCGCCGCGTTGGTGGCGAGCGGCTCCTCGACCCCGGCCTGGCGCAGGAACCCCGCGACGTCCTCGGTCGTCGGCGTCGACAGGGTGACCAGCCGGCACCGCGACCGGATCGTCGGAAGGACGTCCTCGACGGTCGGCGCGCACAGCATCCACACGGTGCGGTCGGTCGGCTCCTCGATCGCCTTGAGCAGCGCGTTGCAGGCCTGCTCGGTCAGCCGGTCGGCGTCCTCGACGACCAGGATCTGCCAGCGCCTCCCCATCGGGGTGAGGGCGGCGCGGCGGACCAGCTCGCGGACCTCCTTGACCCCGATCGAGAGCTTCTCGGTGCGGATCACCGCGACGTCGGCGTGGCTCCCGCCGAGCACGGTGCGGCACGCGTGGCAGGAGCCGCAGCCCTGCTGCTCGCACTGCAGCGCCGCGGCGAACGCGATCGCCGCATTGGAACGGCCCGATCCCGGCGGCCCGGTGAACAGCCACGAGTGGCTCATGCCCTGGCCGGCGGCGGCCCGGCGCAGGGCGTCGATCGCCGGCCGCTGGCCGACCAGACCGTCCCAGACCGAGGTCGTCCCCGCTGCCGCGGTCATCGCACGGCCTGACCGAGCAGCGGCTCGAGCCGCTCGCCGATGGCGGCGGCGATGTCGTCGACCGCGGCGCGGGCGTCGAGCACGAGGTAGTGGTCGGCGTCGGCGGCCGCGAGGTCGAGGAACGCGCGCCGCACGCGCTGGTGGAACTCCAGCGACTCGCCCTCGATCCGGTCGCGGCCGGTGAACCGCCCCAGTCCGGACTCGGGCTCGAGGTCGAGCACGACGGTCAGGTGCGGGCGCAGGTCGGCGGTCGCCCAGCGCGCGACGGCCTCGAGCTCGGCGACGTCGAGGGTGCGGCCCGCGCCCTGGTAGGCCAGCGTCGAGTCGACGTACCGGTCGGTGATGACGACCTCGCCCCGCGCCAGGGCAGGGAGTACGACGGTCTCGACGTGCTCGGCCTTGTCGGCGGCGTAGAGCAGCGCCTCGGTCCGGTCGTCGAGGGTGCCGGTCTCGGGGCTGAGCACGATCCGGCGCAGCTCCTTGCCGACGGCGGTGTCGCCCGGCTCGTGGGTGAGGCGTACGGCGTACCCCCGCGCGGTCAGCCGCTCGGCGAGCAGCCGCGCCTGGGTCGACTTGCCCGCGCCCTCGCCACCCTCGAGGCACACGAAGACGCCGGTCGTCGGGTAACGGCCGGGCCACGCGTCGTCGGGCGTCGTCACGGACCTGAACCTACGAGACACCTCCGACCCCGGGGAACCCTGGGTGCGTCCACGGCGGGACGGAGGCTGCGCCGATCGGCCCATCGGTAGGTAAAGGAATCCGCGTTCGCACCCGGGCCCGGCCGAACGCTCCTAGGTTGCGACCAGAGGTCCGACGACGTCTGCGGGCCCGAGCGTTGCCTTGTGGGGAGACACGCCATGTCCTTGCCGTACCGCGCCATTCTGCGCCTCCTGACCATCGTGCTGCTCGGCTCCGGGCTGAGCCTGGTCGCCGCCGGGTCTGCCACGGCGGCCCCGCGCCCGCGGAGCCCGATCCCGTCCATCCGGGTGGGATCAACGGCGTCATCGACAGCCCCGGGGACGCCGAATCGGCCACGGGACGTCTCACGCTCTACCGCTGGAATGCCGGCGCCGGGGCGTTCGAGACGGCGGACTCGGAAGTGGTCGACGTCGCGATGCCGGCGCCGTACGCCTTCCCCAACCTCGCCCCGGGCGACTACTACCTCGCCTGGACCGACGACAGCGGCCAGTACCACGACGCGTTCTCGCGCGGCGCCACGTCGGCGCCGATCAACCCCGGCGGACCCCGGGACCGTGACCGTGTCCGTGGGACCGTGGCCGTCGACATCGCCCTCGAGACGATCATCTGGCGTCAGGTGACGGGCACGGTCACCGGCCCGAACGACGTCCCGCTCGACGCGGCGTCCATCGACGCCTACGAGCTCATGGCCGACGGTGGGCTCGGCGACAGCGTGGACCGCATCCTCACCGCGCCTGACGGCAGCTTCGAGCTCGCCCTGCCCGACGGCGACTTCGTGCTGTTGGTCTCGGGTCACGACCCGGACACGGGCGACGACTACGCCACCGCGCGGGTCGAGGTCTCGGTCGCCGGCGACACCACCGTCCCGGTCGTCCAGTTGTTCCCGCCGGCCTGGTACCAGGTCTCGGGCCGCGTGCTGCTTCCCACGACGTGCTGCCGTCGGCTTCGAGGTCGAACTGGTCCACGTCGAGGGCGCCTTCGAGGAGACGGTCGGCAGGGCGACGACGGACAGCAGCGGGGAGCTACTCCTTCACGGCCCACCAGGGCACCTACCGGATCGAAGTCCGCAGACCGACGACTACGAGGGGACCTCGGTCGAGGTGACCGTCGACCGGCCGAGGACCTCGCCGCGCCCGACCTCACGCTCGCGACCGCCGGCCGTCTGGGTGGTCACCGGATCCGTGATGGACGCCGCTGGCCAGCCGCTCGGCGACGCCGAGGTGAACCTCTACCGGGTCTAGGGCGAACCCGGCGATTGGTGGGATCAGAGCTCGTCGCAACCGTCACCTCCGAGTCCGACGGGAGCTACGCGCTCACCGGCGTCCGCGCCGACCGGACCTACACGGTCCGCGCCGCGGCGTTCGGCCACACCCCGGGTTCCTCGGCCAGGTCACGAACCTGGCGACAGCCACACCTTCGACTTGACCGGCGACGCCGTCCTGGATCCGATCGCGCTGGACAGTGCCAGCACCCTGAGCGGCACGGTCGAGCGGACCTGACGGCCCTGCCGCCGACGTGGCGGTCGAGCTCTACCGCTGGCACGACTACGGCGACGGCGACGGTGCGTTCGAGTGGACCGAGGAGACCTCCACCGACCTGAACGGCGCCTACGCGTTCGGCACCGTGCCGCCGGGTAACTACGCCCTGCGGTTCGACGGTCGCGACCAGCACTCCGCCGTTGGAGGCCCGCTGGCTGGTGGGCACCGCCGTCCCGACCGGAACGGGCGACCCCGGCACCTTCGAGGTCACCGACGAGGTCGCCGACCTCGTCCACGACGCGATCCTCAAGCGCACGTCCGGCAGGATCACCGACCAGTACGGCCTGCCCGTCCAGGGCGCAACGGTCACGCTCCGGGGCTCCGACCTGCCGGAGGTCCCCTTCACCACCGACGACGCCGGCGTCTTCCACTGGGACGTCCAGGCCGGCTCCTACAAGGTGCAGGTCGAGCACCAGGGCTGGGGCTGCGACACCGTCACGACGGCAGCGATGGAGGCCCCGCCGGAGCGGACCGACCTGCTGATCAAGCTCACCTGTGGCCGCCCGGCACCGGCACCTGAGTCCGGGCCCGCCCTGAGCGGGACGCCGAAGGTCGGCCAGACGCTGACCGTCGTTCCGGCGGCATGGCCCGACCCGATCGACACGGGGTCGACCACGCTGCTGCGCAACCAGGTCCCGGTCACCCTCGGCGCGGGTGGGACGTACGTCGTCCAGCCCGCCGACGTGGGGGCCACGTTCACCGTCCGCTCGACCGGCCGTCGCGCCGACCACGTCCAGGAGGGCGGCACCGGCCAGACCGTCACCTTCGACGGGGTCCAGGCGACGAGCAGCCCCGTGACCGTCGGCAAGGCGGCGTCGACGACGAAGGTCACCGCGAACGCCAAGAAGATCCGGGCCGGCGGCAAGGTGAAGCTGACCATCGTCGTCGGCGGGGCCGGTGTCGTGGGCCCCACGGGCAAGGTGACCGTCTTCGACGGGGCGAAGCGGCTCAAGACGGTCACCCTCACCGCGGCGATGCGCGGCAAGGTCGTGGTGACGGTGGTCCTGAGGAAGAAGGGCAGGCACAAGATCGCCGCGGCGTACGCCGGCAGCAGCACGGTGGCGCCGTCGCGGTCGAAGGTCGTGGTCGTCACCGCGAGGTGATCCCGCCACCACGGGACGACTCAGCGGTACAGGCGCAGCACGGACTCCCAGACCTCGCCGAACTCGGTGAGGACCGCGCCGTCGAGCGGGTGGATCTCCTCGAGGTCGTCGCCGGCGGAGTCCTCCAGCGTGATCCGGTAGAGCTCCTTCTCGGCGGTCCACGAGTGGAGGACCAGCTCGTCGTCCTCGAGCGTGTAGGGGCCCTCGGCGGACAGCCCGGCGAGCTCGCCGTACGACGCCACCGGCCGGAGGTCCGGCCCGACGACCAGTCCCTCTCCGCGGTCGACGAACGCCCACTCGTTCCCGGGCAGCAGGTAGCTCGCCACCCCGCCCTCGGAGAGCTCGTCGAAGTGCGCCGACTCCCCCTCGCCGTCGCCGTCGACCAGGACCAGGTCGCCGCTCGACTCGTACGGGTCGGACTCGTAGTCGTCGTCGTCCTCGGCCGACCACCGGACGAACGCCACCGCCCCGTCCGGACCGGGGCCGACCAGCTCGACGTTGCCGGTCTCCTCCCACACGACGTCGCCCGATGGGCGGTCGATCACCGTCCCGGCGTACGACGACCCGTGCTCCTCGAGGGGGACGACCGCCACCACGTCGTCGGTGACCACGGCACGGGCATCGGCGATGGTGCCGGGCGCACCGATGGCGTCGGTCGACCAGACCTCCGCACCCTCGAGGTCGAACAGCCGCACGGCGGTCCCGTCGAAGGTCACCAGGGCGTCGGTCGCGGTGGCCGCGACGTGTCCGGGGACGCGCGCCCGCTCCTCGCCGGAGGCGAGGTCGAGGACGACGGTCTCGTCCCCGGAGGTCGCCACGACGCGGTCACCGACGACGACCGATCCGGCCTCCGGCTCGATCCCGCAGGTGCACGTCCACTGCTCGCTCCCGTCGGCGGCGTCGACGGCCCGGGTCGTGTCCTGGTCGTGGAGCAGCACGGTCGCGCCGTCCGGCGTCGCAGCGGCCTCGAAGGCGTCCGCACGCCAGGCCTCGTCACCGTCCTCGTCGTAGACGACGACCCACGGGTCGGACGCCTCCGGCTCGTCGGAGTCGACCCAGAACGCGACCAGCACCCGGTCGTCGGCGAGGTCGAGCACCCCGTCGACCGATCCGCCCGGGTCCTCGGTCGTCCATGCCGCACCGGCGTCACGCGGGACCGCGGCGTCCGCGAGCACGGAGGGATCACCCGCCACCTCGTCCTCCGCGCTGCCGGTGCGGAGGGCGAGCACGACGACCACCGCGACCAGCACCAGCACCAGCACGAGCACGAGGAGGCCCCACGCCGAGGACCAGCCACCGCCGGCGGCGCGGACCCGACGGAGCAGGCGGGGATGGCGGAGCAGGCGGAGGCCCAGGACGCCACGTCGGCGGCGGCCCCAGCGGAGCAGACGGCGGTGCGCCCGGCGCCCGGCCCTGGTGCGGCGGTGGGCCCGGCGGCACGCCGTCGTTCATGCTCTGCTCCCGAGAGGTCCGCCCTCCCGGGAGGGCGCTGTGCGGACTAGGTCGACTTCTTGGCCGCCGACTTCTTGGCCGCACTCTTCTTGGCCGGTGCCTTCTTCGCAGTGCTCTTCTTGGCTGCCGTCTTCTTCGCGGCGGTCTTCCTCGCCGGCGCCTTCTTCGCGCCTCGCTTGGCGGTCTTCTTCGCCGGACCCTTCGCGCGTCGTTCGGCGAGCAGCTCGGCGGCCCGCTCGAGGGTGATCGCCTCGACCGAGTCGTCCTTGCGGAGGGTGGCGTTGAACTCACCGTCGGTGACGTACTCGCCGAACCGGCCCGCCTTCACGACGATCGGCTGGCCCGACACGGGGTCGTTGCCGAGCTCCTTGAGCGGGGGCGCGGCGGCGGCCCGACCACGCTGCTTGGGCTGGCTGTAGATCTTCAGCGCCTCGTCGAGGGTGATCGTGAAGAGCTGGTCCTCGCTGCCGAGCGAGCGGGAGTCGGTGCCCTTCTTGAGGTAGGGCCCGTAGCGGCCGTTCTGCGCGGTGATCTCCTCCCCATCCTCGCCGGAGCCGACGACGCGCGGCAGGGACAGCAGCTTGACGGCCTCTTCGAGCGTGATCGTGTCGAGGCTCATCGACTTGAACAGCGAGCCGGTGCGCGGCTTGGCCGGGCCCTTCTTCCCACCCGGTGGGGCGTCCTCGGGCAGCACCTCGGTGACGTACGGCCCGAACCGGCCGTTCTTCGCCACGACCCGCAGCCCCGTCTCCGGGTGGTTGCCGAGCTCGATCTCCTCGCCGGCCGGGTTGGCGAGCAGCTCCTTGGCCTTGGCCACGGTCAGCTCGTCGGGCGGCAGGTCGTCGGGGACGTTGGCTCGCTTGGCGAGTGGCGTCCCGTCGTCGCCGGGTCCCTCGAGGTAGGGGCCGTACTTGCCGACCCGCAGGTGGATCCCGTCCTCCTCGGACCCGACCGGGAAGGTCGCGAGCTCCTTGGCGTCGATGTCGCCGAGGTCCTGCACCAGCGGCAGCAGGCCCTTGAGCTTGTCGGAGCCGTAGTAGAACTCGTGCAGCTCGCTGACCCGGTCCTTGAGCCCGGCGGCGATCTCGTCGAGCACCTCCTCCATGCTGGCGGTGAACTCGTAGTCCACGAGCCGGGTGAAGTGCTCCTGCAGCAGCCGCACCACGGAGAACGCGATCCAGGCCGGCACCAGCGCGGTGCCCTTCTTGTAGACGTAGCCGCGGTTGAGGATGGTCCCGATGATCGAGGCGTACGTCGACGGCCGGCCGATCTGGCGGTCCTCGAGCTCCTTGATGAGCGTCGCCTCGGTGAAGCGCGCGGGGGGCTTGGTCTCGTGGCCCGACGCGCTCAGCGACGCCGCGGAGACCGCATCGCCCTGGGCCAGGGCCGGGAGGCGGGTCTCGGCGTCGTCCTTGGCCGCGCCGTGGTCGGTGCCCTCGACGTACGCCTTGAGGAAGCCGTGGAAGGTGATCACCCGCCCGGACGCGGCGAACACGGCGTCCTCGCCGCTCGCGGCGCGACCGCCGATGCGGACCGACACCGAGTTGCCGACGGCGTCCTTCATCTGCGAGGCGACGGTGCGCATCCAGATCAGCTCGTAGAGCCGGAACTGCTCGCCGGTCAGCCCGGTGTGCGCCGGGGTCCGGAAGCTGCTGCCGGCCGGCCGGATCGCCTCGTGCGCCTCCTGGGCGTTCTTGACCTTCGACGCGTAGACCCGCGGCCGGTCGGGGAGGTACTCGGCGCCGTACAGCTCCTGGACCTGCGACCGCGCCGCGCCGACGGCGGCGTCGGACAGGGTCGTGGAGTCGGTTCGCATGTAGGTGATGAAGCCGTTCTCGTACAGGCGCTGGGCGACCGACATGGTCACCGACGCGCTCATGCCGAGCTTGCGGCTCGCCTCCTGCTGCAGCGTGGTCGTCCGGAAGGGCGGGTACGGCGACCGCTTGTAGGGCTTGGACTCCACCGAGCGGACGTCGTACGACGCGTCGGCGAGGCCCGCGACCAGCGCCTCGGCTCGCTGACGGTCGAGGTGGACGACGTCGCTCTTCTTCAGCAGCCCGTCGGCGCCGAAGCTGCTGCCGGTCGCGACCCGGGTGCCGTCGACGGAGTACAGCTTGGCCGGGAACATCCGCTGGTCGTGCCTCGCGCCCGCGTCGAAGGTGCCCTCGAGGTCCCAGTACGACGCGACCCGGAACGCCATCCGCTCCTTCTCGCGGTCGACCACGAGCCGGGTGGCGACCGACTGCACGCGGCCCGCGGAGAGCCCGGACATCACCTTGCGCCACAGCACCGGCGAGACCTCGTAGCCGTAGAGGCGGTCGAGGATGCGACGGGTCTCCTGGGCCTCGACGAGGTCCTCGTTGAGCTCGCGCGGGTTGGCGGCGGCCGCGAGGATCGCGGGCTTGGTGATCTCGTGGAAGACCATCCGCTTCACGGGGATGTTCTTCGGCTTCAGCTCGTCGAGCAGGTGCCAGGCGATCGCCTCGCCCTCGCGGTCCTCATCGGTGGCGAGGAAGAGCTCGTCGGCGTCCTTGAGCAGGCTCTTGAGCTTGCTGATGTGGCTCTTCTTGTCCCGCGGCACGACGTAGTACGGCGTGAAGTCGTGCTCGACGTCGATCGCCAGCCGTCCCCACGGCTTGTCCTTGATCTTCGCCGGGGTGTCGGCCGCGTTGTTCGGCAGGTCGCGGATGTGACCGATCGAGGACTCGACGACGTATCCGGCGCCGAGGTAGCCGCCGATCGTGCGCGCCTTGGCCGGTGACTCGACGATCACCAACTTGTGTGCCACGCAGACCTACCTCCGTGCTCAAGACTGACTGGACAGTGCACGGCCTCCCGGACGGCCGTCGGCCTCCCCGCAGGGAGGCCACGGCGAATCACGGTAGCGCGTGCTGTCCAGTACACCAGCCACCGAGGGGTGCCGCGGACTCCTCCGGCTGTGCGCGATGGGTCTCCGCGCGGCGGGACACCTCCGGTGCGCAAACCGCGCAATTGCGCCGATCGAGCAGCCGACCAGCCCACCCGGGTGCGCAAACCGCGCAATTGCGCTGATCGAGCAGCCGACCCGGCCCTCAGTCGACGGTGATCTCCTTGACGTTCTGCTCCTGCAGGTCGAGCAGGTCCTGCATCCCGATCGTGACCTGGCTGACGTAGAGGCCGTAGGTCCCGGGGTCGTCGGTCTCGACCACGATCACCTGCATCTGGTCGCCCTCGGCCTGGACCTCCGGGGTCTCCACCCGGACCTCGGTGACCAGGGAGTAGCCCTCGTGGCCGTCGACGGTGATCGGACCCTCCTCGAGGTCGGTCCGGCCGGTGAAGCCGCTGTAGAACTGGCTGGAGCCCGTCATGCACTGGGTCAGCACCTCGACGGCGTGCTCGGGGTCCTCGTAGCCCTTGTTCTTCGGCACTCCGCCGACCGCGTAGATCGAGATCCAGCTCGCCTCGATCTTCTTGTAGGCGACCTCGACGTCGTTGGCGAAGGTGAAGACCGAGGCGTAGATCGCCTCCGACGCGTAGCCGTCGACGATCGGGACCGTCAGGCCCCCACCCTTGAGGACGCCGCCGCCGGAGGGCTTGCCGTCGCCGGGCCTGACGCCGGTGCACTGCTCGGTCGTCGGGACGACCGAGGTGTCGGTGTCGTCGTTCGGCGTGGTCGGCGTGTCGGTCGGGTCGGTGGACTCGGTCGGGTCGCTGGGCTCGGTGGGGTCGTCCGTCGCGTCGCCGGACTCCTCCGTGGTCTCCGACGTGTCGTCGTCGGCCTTCGTGTCGTCGTCGCCGCGGACCGACTGCACGATGAAGAACGCGCCGACACCCAGGCCGACGATCAGCAGGATCGCGAGCGCGACGATGCCGATCGTCTTCCCCGCGCCGCCGGAGGAACCGCCGGACCCGCCCGGGGTGGCGAACGGCTGCTGGCCGTAGCCGCCGTAGCCGCCTGCGCCGTAGCCGGGGCCGGACGAGGGCGGCGGCGCGATGGCGCCGTACCCCTGCGGGGGCTGGGGAGCGGACGGCGGCTGCTGCGGCTGCTGAGGTTGGTACGACGGCGCCGGGGCGCCGCCGGGCACGACCGCCGTCGGCGGCTCGCCACCCGGTTGCCCCGGGGCCCGTCCGGGGGACTGTCCGGGGCCCTGGCCCGGTGCGGGCGCATAGGGGTCACCAGTGGTCTCCTGGCTCCACCGTTGACCGTCCCAGTAGCGGTAGGTCTGCGGTTGGCCAGCGGGATCGGGGTACCAGCCTGCGTTCGTCACGGGGTCAGTGTGCCTCACGGGACCCGTCAGATTGCGACAAGGAAGCCCGTCCGCACCAGGTCTGTGACGACCGGCACGTACTCCGCTGCGGCCGCACCCGGGTCGAGGACGAGGAGCTCAGCGACCGCGGCGAGGATCTGGCCGAGCGTGAGATCGCCGTCGCACGCGCCGACCACGGCGGCTGCGACGGTGTCGACCTGGGTGGCCCGCCGCAGCCCGCGCTGCTGCCGCAGGACGATGGTCGCCGGGTCCTCGGCACCAGCCGCGCCGACGGTCTCCTGCCGGACGTCGGAGCGCACGGTGAGCCGGCTGTCGGCGCCGACCTCCGCGTGGGCGGCGCGCGCCCACTCCGAGATCGCCGGCGCGATGGGCTGTTCGACGTCGTACGGCCAGTCGAGGAGGTCGCGCACCACGCCGGCGCTCGACCCCGCCGAGCTGCGATGCAGGTTGATCCAGCCGAACCCGACGCCCTCGACGCCCTCCTGCTCCAGCCAGGACAGCCAGGTGTCGTAGCGCTCGAGGTAGTCGGGGCCGCCGTGGTGCCCGGAGTCCTTGAGCCACAGCTCGACGTACGCCGCCGGGTCGAGGACCTCCCGCTGCACGACCAGCGCGTCGCAGTCCTCCGGCAGCCAGCCGGTGAGCCGCTCGTCCCACGTGCGGTCGGACGCGACCACCCAGTTGGCGAGGACCTGGCACCAGCCGCCCTCGTTGAGGTGGTCCGGCGCCGTCCGGACGATGTGCTCGACCACGCGGTCGCCGGGCAGCCCGGAGTCGCGGTAGACGAGGCGCTCGCCGGTGGCCGGGGAGATCACGAACGGCGGGTTCGTGCTGATCAGGTCGAACCGCTCCCCCGCGACCGGCGCGAAGAACGAGCCGTCGCGGACGTCGACCCGGTCGGCGACCTCGTTGAGCGCCGCGTTGAAGGCGGTGACGGCCAGCGCCCGCCGGTTGACGTCGGTGGCGACGACCCGGCGGCTGTGGGCGGCCAGGTGGAGCGCCTGGACGCCGCAGCCGGTGCCGAGGTCGAGGGCGGTGCCGACCGGTTCGCGCCGGGTGAGCTGGGCCAGCGACGTGGACGCCGGGCTGATCCCGAGCACGTGGTCGCGGTCGACGCGGTTGGGCGCCCCGTCGAGGCCGGGGGTCAGGTCGCTGACCACCCAGAGGTCCTCGCCCTCCTCGGTGGCGTACGGCCGGCAGTCGAGCCGCGCGGCGACCTCCCCGACGCTCTGCGTGAGGAGGCCGGCCGCCGCCATCCGGTCGACGAGCCCGGGCAGGGCGCGCTCGGCGTGGTCACGGGGGACGGCGCGCTGGAGCAGGAACAGCCGCACGAGGGCCGCGAGCGGCGTACCGCCTTCCTCGGCGGTACGCCGCACCGCGGGCGTCGTCTCGTTGCGGGACAGCGCCGCGTGCGCCTCCGGCCCGAGCAGGTCGCTGACCGCGTCGTAGGTGAAGTCGGCCGCCTGCAGCGCGGCGCGCAGGGGCGCGGCGAGGTCCGGGGTCACCGCGCCACCCTAGTCAGTGCTCAGGGCGCCGTGGACGGCTCCGGGGCCTCCTGGTCGATGGCCGACTCGCGCAGCTTGGAGAGCAGCACCGCACCCGCGATGCCGGAAGCGGCCGCGAGGGCGATGAGGATCCGGACGACGTCGTTCTCGCCGTTGCCGTAGGACAGGCTGACGATCGCGCCGACGATGAGCAGCGAGACGAGGTTCATCACCTTGAGGAGCGGGTTGATCGCCGGTCCGGCCGTGTCCTTGAACGGGTCGCCGACCGTGTCGCCGATGACCGTCGCGGCGTGGGCCTCGGAGCCCTTGCCGCCGTGGTGGCCGTCCTCGACGAGCTTCTTGGCGTTGTCCCAGGCACCACCGGCGTTGGCGAGGAAGACCGCCATCAGGGTGCCGGTCGCGATGGCGCCGACCAGGAAGCCGGCCAGCGGGCCCACGCCGAGACCGAAGCCGACCGCGATCGGAGACAGGATCGCGAGGATGCCGGGCGTCGCCAGCTCGCGCAGGGAGTCACGGGTGACGATGTCGACGACCTTGCCGTACTCCGGCCGTCCGGTGCCCTCCATGATCCCGGGGATGTCGCGGAACTGGCGGCGTACCTCCATCACCACGGCGCCGGCCGCGCGGCCGACCGCGTTGATCGCGAGACCGGAGAACAGGAAGACCACCGCGGCGCCGAGCAGGGTGCCGACGATCAGCTTGGCGTCGAAGACGAGGAACGCGAGGGCGAACACGCTCTGGTCGTCGGCGGTGACCCCCTCCGCCTCGAGGAGCGCCTCGCCCGCCGAGGCGGTGTACGACGCGAACAGCGCGCTCGCCGCGAGCACGGCCGTCGCGATCGCGATGCCCTTCGTGATCGCCTTGGTGGTGTTGCCGACGGCGTCGAGCTCGGTGAGGATCTGCGCGCCCTCCTCGCTGACGTCGCCCGACATCTCCGCGATGCCCTGGGCGTTGTCGGAGACCGGGCCGAAGGTGTCCATCGCGACGATGACGCCGACCGTGGTGAGCAGGCCGCAGCCGGCGAGCGCGACCGCGAACAAGGCGGCCGAGCCACCCACGATGGCCGCACCGAAGACCGCGATGCCGATGACGATCGCGGTGTAGACCGCCGACTCGAAGCCGACGGACAGGCCGGACAGGATGACGGTGGCCGCGCCGGTGAGCGAGGTCCGGCCGACGCCGCGCACGGGCGGGTGGTCGGTGCCGGTGAAGTAGCCGGTGAGGGCCAGGATCGCGGCGGCGAGCACGATGCCGATCGTGACGGCCGTGGCGGCCAGCATGGCCGGGTTGAGCGGGGGCTCCTCGGCGGTTCCGCCGAGGAGGAGGCCGCCGAACCCGGTGGCGCCGGTGAGCTCGGACCAGTCGGTCGGGAGGTAGGCGAACGACAGCACGATGCTCGCCACCGCGCCGACCGCGGCGGAGATGTAGAAGGACCGGTTGATCGTCTTGAGGCCGTTCTCACCGGCGCGCGGCTTGGTGAGGTAGACGCCCGCGATCGCGGACAGGGCGCCGATGGCCGGCACGAGCAGCGGGAAGACCAGGCCCTTGTCGCCGAACGCCTGCGACCCGAGGATCAGCGCGGCGACCAGCGTGACGGCGTACGACTCGAAGAGGTCGGCCGCCATTCCGGCGCAGTCGCCGACGTTGTCGCCCACGTTGTCGGCGATCGTCGCGGCGTTGCGCGGGTCGTCCTCGGGGATGTTCTGCTCGACCTTGCCGACCAGGTCGGCGCCGACGTCGGCGGCCTTGGTGAAGATGCCGCCGCCGACCCGCATGAACATCGCCAGCAGCGCGGCACCGAAGCCGAAGCCCTCGAGCACGTGGGGGGCGTCGTGCTGGAAGGCCATCACGACCACGCTGGCGCCGAGCAGTCCGAGGCCGACGGTCGCCATGCCCACGAAGGCGCCGGTCCGGAACCCGATGTTCATCGCCGGCTCGCGGCCGACCTCGTTGGCCGCGGCGGCCACGCGCAGGTTGGCGCGGACGGCGAGCGACATGCCGAGGTAGCCGATCGCCGCCGAGAACCCGGCGCCGACGAGGAAGAAGACCGACCGGAAGATCCGGACCGTCAGGTCGTCAGCGGGCAGGAGCAGCAGCAGGAAGAAGGCGATGGCCGCGAAGATGCCGAGGGTGCGGAACTGGCGCGCGAGGTAGGCGCTCGCGCCCTCCTGGACCGCCTGCGCGATCCGCTTCATGTTGTCGGTGCCTTCGCCGGCCGACAACACCTCCTTGCGGAACAGCGCAGCCATCGCGAGTGCCCCGAGGGCGATCGCGGCGACTGCACCGACCAGCACGAGATTGAAACCTTCGACCTCCACGACAGCGGGAAGGATCCCGGGCATGCGTTTCCTCCAGGGGCAGGGGGAGGGTCATCGTTTGACCCACGTCGGTGGAACGTGGGCCGGAGTCTACGCACGGTGCGGCGCGCAACACACAAGGGTTGTGAGGTGAGTCACGCCGTCTATCGTTCCGGGCCGTGACGCGGGTGCGAGGACCGGCGCGGAACGTCGGTCAGGCGAGTGCGGCGTCGGCCGACGCGTGGATCACGAAGACCTTGGAGAGGCCGGTGATCTTGAAGATCTTGAGGAGGCGGTCCTGGTTGCAGACCAGCTCGAGCGACCCGTCGTGGGCGCGCACCTTCTTCAGGCCGCCGACCAGGACACCGAGCCCGGTGGAGTCGAGGAACTCGACCCGTTCCATGTCGACGATCAGGTTGTAGGCGCCGCCGGCGACCAGCTCGGTGATGGTGTCGCGCAGCCGCGGCGCGGTGTAGACGTCGATCTCACCGCCGACAACAACGACGGTGCGCCCACCGGCTTCGCGCGTCGTAAGCGTCAGATCCACGACTTCACCCACCCCTGCTCTATCGACTGGCGTCTGATATCAAACCATGACACCCCACACCACGCACGGGAGGCGAGTGTCGGGGGCGGTTGCGACAATCGTCGATGTGAGTCCCGGTCCCGTCCAGGTCGCCCCTGACGGGCGGCGTCCGCTCGATGCAGTGGCGCTCGTCGGTCGGCTCACCGCGGTCGGTGACCGCGCCGATCGGCTGACCCACCTCGACGTGCTCCCGGCCCGGGCGGCGACCCATGCGGAGTGGCCGGAGTGGGCCGATCCGGCGGTCGTCGCGGCGTACGACGCCCGTGGGGTCGCGCGCCCCTGGCAGCACCAGGTCGCTGCCGCCGAGGCGGCGTACGCCGGACAGCACGTCGTGCTCGCGACCGGCACCGCGTCGGGGAAGTCGCTCGCCTACCTCCTGCCGGCCCTGACCTCGATCCGCGCGGAGCGGGGACCGCGCGGCCGGCGCGGCGCGGCCACGCTCTACATCGCGCCGACCAAGGCGCTCGCGCAGGACCAGCGGGCCGCGATCGAGGGTCTCGGCCTCGACGTCCGGGTCGCCACCCACGACGGCGACAGCACGCCGGAGCAGCGCGAGTGGACGCGCGACCACGGCGAGTACGTCCTGACCAACCCCGACATGCTGCACCGGTCGATGCTTCCCGGACATGCGCGGTGGGCGCGGTTCTTCGGGTCGGTCCGCTACGTCGTGCTCGACGAGTGCCACCACTACCGCGGCGTCTTCGGTGCGCACGTCGCCCAGGTCCTGCGCCGTCTGCGGCGGGTGTGCGCGGCCCACGGCGCGGATCCGACGTTCGTCCTCGCGTCGGCAACCGTCGCCGACCCGGGCGCGGCGGCGCAGCGGCTGACCGGTCACGAGGTCCTCGAGATCACCGCCGACCACTCGCCGCACGGCGAGGTCGCGGTGGCGCTGTGGGAGCCCCCGCTGACGTCGTACACCGGCGAGCACGGCGCGCCCGTACGCCGCCCGGCGCCCGCCGAGACGGCCGACCTGCTCGCCGACCTGGTCGTCGAGGAGGTCCGCACCCTCGCGTTCGTGCGGTCCCGGCGCGGGGTCGAGCAGGTCGCGCAGCGCGCGTCCGACCTGCTCGCCGAGGTCGACCCCGGGCTGGCCGCACGGGTCGACTCCTACCGTGGCGGCTACCTCCCCGAGGAGCGTCGGGCCCTGGAGGCCGACCTGCGCAGCGGTCGGCTGCTCGGGATGGCCGCCACCAACGCGCTCGAGCTCGGCATCGACGTGAGCGGCCTCGACGCCGTGCTCGTCACCGGCTACCCCGGCACCCGCGCCGCGTTCTGGCAGCAGGTCGGGCGGGCCGGACGGACGGGAGGCGGAGCGCTCGGGATGCTGATCGCCCGCGACGACCCGCTCGACACCTACCTCGTGCACCACCCCGACGCGCTGCTCGGGCAGCCCGTCGAAGGCAGCGTCTTCGATCCCGGCAACCCCTACGTCCTGGGTCCGCACCTGTGCGCCGCCGCGCAGGAGATCCCGCTCACCGTGGCCGACCTGCCGCTCTTCGGTCCCACCGCACGCGCGCTGCTCGACGACCTGGTCGGGGCGGGACTGCTGCGTCGGCGGCCGCAGGGCTGGTTCTGGACCGACCGGCGGCGGGCCGCCGACCTGGCCGACATCCGGTCGACGGGCGGCGCCCAGGTCCAGCTCGTCGAAGGGCCGACCGGCCGGGTGGTCGGGACGGTCGACGGCGGCCGTGCTGACAGCTCCGCGCACACCGGCGCGGTCTACGTCCACCGCGGCGAGACCTGGGTCGTCGACGAGCTCGACCTCGAGGACCGGGTTGCCGTCATCCACCGCGCGGACGTCGACTACTCCACCACCGCGCGGGAGGTCACCGACATCGCGATCGTGGAGGAGCGTGAGCACGTCCTCTGGGGCCGGTGCCGGGTCTCGGTCGGCAGCGTCGACGTGTCCCACCAGGTGACGTCCTACCTCCGCCGCCGCAACCGCACCGGCGAGGTCCTCGACGAGACGCTGCTCGACCTGCCGGTGCGGACGCTGCGGACCACGGCGGTGTGGTGGACGGTGCCGGACGACGTTCTCGCCGAGACCGGTCTCGACCGGGCCGACCTGCCGGGCGCTGCCCATGCCGCCGAGCACTGCTCGATCGGGCTGCTCCCGCTCTTCGCCACCTGCGACCGGTGGGACATCGGCGGTGTGTCGACCGCGCGCCACCCGGACACCGGCGTCCTCACCGTCTTCGTCCACGACGGCCACCCCGGCGGTGCCGGCTTCGCCGAGCGGGGCTACGCGACGGCGGCGGCCTGGCTCCGCGCCACCCGCGCCACCATCGCGGCCTGCGAGTGCGTGACGGGCTGCCCGTCGTGCGTCCAGTCGCCGAAGTGCGGCAACGGCAACGAGCCGCTGGACAAGCGCGGCGCCGTACTCCTGCTCGACGCGTTGCTCGCCTTTGCGGAGGATCCTGCGCGATAACCTGCCTGCATGGTCATCTTCGGACTGCTGCTGGTCGTTCTCGGCGGGCTCATCATCTTGTCCGGTGCCTTCGGGATCGGCTACGACCGGGACGAGAAGAACCCGGCCCGCGACACCACCGAGATCATCGGGATCAACGTCCAGCCGGAGGTGATCTTCTTCCTCGGCGTGGCCGCGGGCGCGCTGATCCTGCTCGGCATCTGGTTCATGAAGTTCGGCGCCAAGCAGGGCTGGAAGCACCGCCAGGAGCGCAAGCGGCTCGGCGAGCTGTCCGAGAAGCTCGAGCGGGTCGAGGCCGACCGGCGCAACGAGGACGACGACGCCGCGAGCTGACCCGTCGACGAACGCATCGAACCGACGGCCGCTCGGAAGCACCTCGCCTGGGCGCACCTCGTGGCCACGCGCACGCAGGTTCTCCACGAGCCGCGCCTCCCGTGGCGGCCAATCGTCGTCATCCAACAGTCTCTTCCGCGGGTCCGGCCCGCGCCCGCGCAGTGAGGTCGCCGGTCTGACCGAGCCAACGCGGTCCGGTGACGACGACCTCGATCAGCGCGTCCGACCCGTCGACCGCGCAGCTCGTGAGCGCGGCGCCGTTGGCGTCGGCGACCGATGCTCCCGCGGCGCACGGGTCGCCGCCGTCCGCGAGGGCGGTCGCGGCGGCCAGGGCAGCCAGGTCGGCGGCCGCCTGGGCCTGGCGGTGCGCGGCGACCATCGCCGCGACCACCGCCAGTGCTGCGCCGACGAGCAGCAGGAACCCCAGGCAGCTCACCGTGAACAGCGTCGCCGCTCCGTGCTCGCCGCGCACGCACCGGCCGTCCGCGTTCCCACGGCCACTGGCCGCCCGCCGGTGCCCTCGGCGCCACCTCACGGCGGCTCCTCGGCCAGGGCGACCGCCTCGGCCGCGACCTCGGCACCGGGCAGGAACGAGAAGAGTCCGCCCGGCCCGGGGACCTGGCCGCTCGCACGGGCGACGACCCGGTCGCCCTCGGTGCTCACGACGACGTCGACGCCGTCGGGGGCCACCCGCTCACCGACGGCGACGGCCTCGCCCACGTCGTCGCCCCGAGCCACCGCGCGCGCGGTCTCGCGGGCGGCGTCGACGGTGCGGACCTGGGCCGCTCCGACCGCGAGGAGCCAGACCAGACCGGTGGTGACCGCCAGCAGCGTCGGCAGCGCGAGGACGAGCTCGGCGGTCACCGCGCCGCGCTCGTCCCGCGCCGATCGCCACCTCATCCGGGTCACCCGATGCCGAGCAGGCCGAGCACGTGGTCGAAGAGGGTCCGCAGCATCCGGTCGCCGAAGCCACCGGTGAGCAGCTTGTAGAGCAGGCCGGCGAGGCCGGCCCCGGCGGCCGTGCCGACGGCGTACTCCGCGGTCGTGATGCCCTGCTCGCCGCGGGCGGCGAGACTCTCGGACGGGCGCGGGGAGGGGCGCTGGGTGAGGGACATGTGGATCTCCTTCCTCGGACGGGCGCCCTGGCGGCGACCGGTTGCGAGGAGCCTGCGCGCCCGGTCCGACGATCCGCCTCGGACGGCCCTCGGCCTGTGGAGGAGCTCCTGTGGAAACCCGGCCGGTGGATGGAAAGTGGGCGATCCCGCATGGGCGCCGACGCCTGGGCTGCTTCATCACGGGATGCAGCTGAGCCGACGGTTCCCTTGCGGGCTTCCGCTGGGGATCTGAGGATTCGCCTGCATCCCGTGATGAATCCGTGCCCTTGGCCGCGTTCCGTCGGTCACCCATCAGACGGCCTCGTCACCACGCGATCGTCGCGGCCAACGACGCCACCAGAGGGACGATCCCCAGCAGCAGGAACGAGGGCAGCAGGCACACCCCGAGGGGTACGGCGGCGCGCACGCCGACCGCACGAGCCCGGTCCTCCACCTCCGCGCGGGCCCGTCGGGCAAGGTCGTCGGCCAGCCGGTCGACGGCGGCGACGACGGGTGCACCGGTGCGGTGGGCTCGCGCCATCGTCCGCCCCAGTGGCCCGAGCGAGGGATCGTCGGCGAGCGCCGACCAGACCGCGACCGGGTCGCCACCGAGCTCGAGCCGGGTCGCCACGGCCTCCAGCCGGTCGGCCGCTGCCCCGGGCAGTGCCCTGCAGGCCATCGTGATCGCCGCGGAGGGCGCCGCCCCCGAGCGCAGCGCGGCCCCGAGGAGGGTCACGACGTGCGGGAGGTCGCGGCGTACCTCCTCGCGCCGCCGACGCAGCGAGCGCGGCTCGACCCGGCCGGCGACCACCCACGTCACGACCGCCAGCGCTGCTCCTGCGAAGGGCGCTACCGGGCCACCGAGCACCACGGCCGCGCCGACACCCGAGAGGAGCGCCCAGAGCAGCCGCCACCGCAGGATGGGGCCCACGTCGGCAGCGGGCCCGGGTCCGATCCCCGGCCGGTCGGCCTCTTCCGGCAACCGCCGGCGCCCGGGGACGAGCAGCGCCGCTGCTCCTCCCGCACCCACCACCGCCACGAGGACGAGCGCCGCGTTCACCGGCCCCGCTCCACACCGCGCGCGAGCGCCTCGATCCACGCCAGCCCGGCGAAGCCGAACGCGAGCCCACCCGCCAGGCAGGCCAGCCCGAGGGGCTCGGACAGGAGGAACCGCCACGGATCCGCGCCCGCGCCACTGCCCATCAGCAGCGCCACCACCGGCAGCCCGGCGACCAGCCGCGCGGTCGCGCGGGCCGACGCGAGCTCTCCGGCGACGATCCGGCGGGTGTGCTCGGCCTCGCGGAGCTCCTGCGCGACCCGCTCGAGGGCCGCACCCAGACCGTGGCCCGTCCGGTGCGCGACCTGCCACGCGGCCGCCACCACCCGCAGCTCCCCTGCGCCGGGCCGACCGGCGAGCTGTCGCAGCACCGTCGGTACGTCGCCGCCCGTCGTCGCCGTCCGCGCCGCCGGCCCGAGCAGCGGCCACTCCGCACCCGCGCGGTGCAGGGCCGCCGCCGGCGTCTGCCCGGCCGCCAGCTCGGCCTCCAGGAGCTCGCACAGGTCGACGATCCGAGCCCGCACGCCGGCCTCCTCCCGCACCTCTCGTTGCCGGGCAACCAGGCGAGCTGCGGCCACGACGGACCCGGCGAGGATCACCGACAGCGCCGTGGCACGCGGGGAACCGACGACCAGACATCCGGCGACCACACCGCCCCCGAGCAGGAGGTACGGCGCCGTACGCCGCCCCGACCGCTCGCGCCCGCCCACCGCTCCCGCCGGCCGGACCGCGAGCCCGACGGCGGCGACCGCCAGGACCACCGCCGTCGCGACCGCCAACCCGCTCACGGGTCAACCTGCTTCGTTCGCTCGCACTCGGCCTCTATTGGCCGACCGCGGTCGGCTACCGCGCCGAGGCGGCCTCGTGTCTCGTTCACGGGTCAACCTGCTTCGTTCGCTCGCACTCGGCCTCTATTGGCCGACCGCGGTCGGCTACCGCGCCGAGGCGGCCTCGTGTCTCGTTCACCGGTCAACCCGCTTCGTTCGCTCGCACTCGGCCTCCATTCGCCGACCGCGGCCGGCTACCGCGCCGAGGCGGCCTCGTGTCTCTCTCACCGGTCACGCCCGTCGAGAAGGTCGAGCAACCGGCCGGCGGCGGGCCCGGCCGTGAGGGCACCCGCGCGGTCGACCCGCGCCGCGGTCGTCGTACGCACCCAGCCGGCCGGGTCCCGCTCGAGGACGGCGACCTCGCCCAGCCGGCGTCGGCCGTCGCGGTCGCGGACCATGTGGAGCACGACGTCGAGCGCGGCGGCGAGCTGGCTGTGCGCGGCGTCGCGGCCGAGGCCGGCGGAGAGCGCGAGCGCCTCGACCCGCGGTGGTACGTCGCCCGCGGAGTTGGCGTGGAGGGTGCCGCACCCGCCCTCGTGGCCGGTGTTCATCGCCGCCATCAGGTCGACGACCGCGCCGTCGCGGACCTCGCCGACCACCAGCCGGTCGGGCCGCATCCGCAGCGCCTGCCGCACCAGGTCGCGCAGCCCGACCGCTCCCGTGCCCTCGAGGTTGGCCGGGCGCGCCTCGAGGCCGACCACGTGCGGGTGGACCGGTCGCAGCTCGGTGGCGTCCTCGACCACCACGATCCGCTCGTCGGCCGCGACCGCGCCGAGCAGCGCAGCCAGGAGGGTCGTCTTGCCGCTGCCCGTGCCGCCCGACACCAGGAACGCCAGCCGCGCCGCCACGACCTGGCGCACCACCTCGAGCGTCTCGGCGGTGAGCGTGCCGGCGTCGTACAGGCCCTCGAGGGTGAACCCGCCGCGGCGCGGCACCCGCAGCGAGATCGCCGTACCCGGGCGCGCCAGCGGCGCGAGGACGGCGTGGCAGCGGGTGCCGTCGGGGAGGCGTACGTCGGCCCAGGGCGCCGCGTCGTCGAGACGGCGGCCACCCGCGGCGGCGAGCCGCTGCGCCAGCCGGCGTACGGCGTCCTCGTGGTCGAACCGGACCTCGGTCGGCTCCAGCCCGTTGCCCCGGTCGATGTGCACCGGTCCGGGCCCGTTGACCAGGACGTCGGTGACGCCCGGCATCCGTAGCAGCGGCTCGAGCGGCCCGGCGCCCACGACGTCGCGACGCAGCGCCTCGTAGACCGCGAGCACGGTCGCGTCGCCCACCGGCCGGCCGGCCGAGCGCAGCGCCTCGGCCACCCGGTGCGGAGTCAGGTCGCCCGGCGTCCGGACCAGCCGGCCGCGCACCTCCTCGACCAGGCCACCCACCTCGTCGACGAGGTCGCGCTCCCTCATCCGCCGGCTCCTTCGACGGCCAGAGCAGCGTCGGGGCCGGGCCCGGCCGCAGCCCCGGCGGTTCCGCTGCCGGGGTCGACTCCCCGAGCACCGCCGACGCAGCACGCGCGAGCGGCCCCCGTGAGGACCGGAGCGGACCGATCCCCAGGTCCACGGCCTCGGCCAGCCCGCGCTGGTCCCGCATCTGCGCGAGCACCGGCGCGCGTACGGCGCGCGCCACGTCGGCGGCCGGCAGCGCCTCGCCGCGCAGCACGACGCCGATGTCCGGGTGGTCGCGGAACCTCTCCCGCACCCGCGCTGCCGCAGCGACGCCGACCACGCTCGCGATCGTCACCACGAGCAGCCGGTCGCACCGTGCGGCCACCTCGTCGATCAACCGGTCCGGCGCCCGCGGCAGGTCGACGACGACCGTCCGGTGTCCGCGGCGGGCGGCCGAGACGGCCTCGCGGACCGCGAACGCCTGCAGCGACTGCGGCCGACCGCCGGCGTACCACGACAGCACACCGAGGCTCCCCCGGTGCGGCAGCGCCTCGCGCAGCGCCCGGGCCGACAGCCGGCCGCTGGTCTGGCACAGCGCGTCCCACCGGAAGCCGTCGCTCCGCTCGAGGCCGAGCATCCGGTCCAGGCCGGGACCCTGCGGGTCGCAGTCGATGACGACGGCGTCCCCGGACCGGGCCGCCCACTGCCCGAGCGCGCACGCCAGGGTCGTCGCCCCGGCGCCGCCCGAGCCGCCGATCACGCCGACCACCTCGCCGCGCGTCGACTGCTGCTCGGTGAGGTCGGCCAGCAGGTCGACCAGCCACGGGGCCGATCCCGGCAGCTCCACCACCTGCTCCGCACCGAGCCGCAGCGCGCCCCGGAACATCTCGTCGGGCGGTCGGCCGTGGGTGACGAGGTAGGCGTGCGGGCGCGGCTCCGGCGTGATCCTGACCAGGTCCTCGACGAGGTCGGCGCCCACCAGCACCACCGGCGCGCGGCTCCACGACGACAGCGCGTCGACGGGGTCCCGGACGGTGACCGGGGTGACGTCGGCCGCGGCCGCGAGCGGCAGGAGGGCGGCGAGGAGGTCGTCGTCGGCCGTCACGACGAGCGGGGGTACGTCGCTGCGGGCTCGTGCCGGGCGGCGGTCGGACCTGGTGGGGAGCGATCTGGTTCTCATGCTGCGGTGATCGCCCTGCGGCGTCGTACTCAATCAGGCGGGGTGGCGGCCTGTGGACAACGAGTGCGCAGATGCCGTCTGTGGACGGCAAGTGGCCCGGTGCACCGGTCACGGGTCACCTACGATGGCCGCATGCCGCCCAGCCCGGTGCCGCTTCCGGCGCCCAGCCCGACCGCGGCGTTCTTCGACCTCGACAAGACGATCATCGCCAAGTCGAGCGTGTTCGCGTTCAGCAAGCCCTTCCAGGCGGGCGGCCTGATCTCCCGCCGGGCGGTGCTGCGCTCGGCGTACGCCCAGTTCGTCTTCATGGTCGGCGGCGCCGACCACGACCAGGTCGAGAAGATGCGCCAGTTCATGTCGCAGCTGTGCGCCGGCTGGGACGTCGCGACCGTGCGCGAGATCGTCGCCGAGACCTTGCACAACATCGTCGATCCCATCGTCTACGACGAGGCGGTGCAGCTGATCGAGGAGCACCACGCGGCCGGCCGCGACGTCGTGATCGTGTCCACCTCGGGCAGCGAGGTCGTCGAGCCGATCGGCGCGCTCCTCGGCGCGGACCGGGTGATCGCGACCCGGCTCGAGATCGTCGACGGCCGCTACACCGGCGAGATCGACTACTACGCCTATGCCGACGAGAAGGCCAACGCCATCCGCGAGCTCGCCGAGGAGCGGGGCTACGACCTCGCCGCGAGCTACGGCTACAGCGACTCGGCCACCGACATCCCCATGCTCGAGGCGGTCGGCCACCCGCACGTCGTCAACCCCGACAAGGAGCTGCGCAAGCTCGCGGACGCGCGGTCCTGGCCGGTGCTGACCTTCGTCAAGCCCGTCGCTCTGCGCAGCCGCGTGCCGCTGCCGCCGCCGAAGCCGACGCTCGCCGCACTCGCCGTCGGCGGGGTGGTCGCGGTGGGTGCCGCGGTGTGGATGGGAGTACGTCGCCGCCAGCCCGGCATGTGATCCCGGTGCAACTTCCCGGTGCAATTCCCGGGTCCTGAACGGCCTTCCCAACCGACCAGACAACCCTGCCCGGGCCGAAAATACAAGCCTTGAAGGTGGCGGCCCAGCGGCGTACAACTGACACCAACAACTCAAGAGCAACACGTGGACCGGGTACCCACGCGGCGATCTACCCTTCTGAACAGGGCGCTGGCCGACCGGGAACTTCCCGAGGCAGCAATAGTTGATGCACGCTTGGTAGCCGACGGATCACGTGTCAGCGGTGGCATCCGAGAGACAGCCTGTGACTCGGGTGCCACCTGCATTTTGGCCGGCCAGGTCCGGTCCGAGGAACGAGGACCGGACCTGAGAGCCGGACAGGTCGAGTAGGCGCGCTGGTGCGAGCCTGCGAGCGCCAGCGACCGCCGTATCGAGACCGCATGTGCGTCCTCGACGGATGGGTCTCGATACGCCCTCGCCTAGCGGCTCGGGCTACTCGACCAGCGAAGGGCGGCGGCCGACCACAGACGCCGTGCGTGGCGCAGACGCTCTGCGACCGCAGGGCCCTCCCGCACGGCCGGACCGGATAGGATCCGGCGGCGCGCACCCAGCTGCGGCCCTACTCCGCAGGTCGCCGCAACGGACTCGCCTCGGCCGCCGCGGCGTAGGCCTCGGCGGCGTACAGCAACCACGCGTGCACGCCGGGCCGCCCGCCGGTGGCGTAGCCGCGCAGGTTCGACTCGTACTCCGGCCGCAGCGCCAGGTGCGCGGCCTCCGGCACCACGAGCGACTTCTCGTCGACGCCCTTGGCGGCGAGCACCAGCCGCTCGGCGGCGCGGGCGACGATGCCGTTGTGCGAGCCGAACGGCGCCGCGGTCACCAGCTCCGCATGCACGAGCGCCGCGACCGCGAGGGCGGGCGCCTCGGTGCGGACGGTGACGAGCTCGGCGACTCCACGCAGCTTCGTCGCCGACGCGGCGTCCCGCGGCCTTCCGAGCCGTTCGTCGGGCAGGGCGGTCCCGGCGGCGAGGACGTGCAGCCGGGCGAGGGCCTGCAGCGGCGTACTCCTCAGCACCGGCGTCAGCGACAGCAGCTCCGCCGACACCCGCACGGCGTCGGCCGCGATCTCGTCGCCGGCGCCCTCCCTGACCTCGGCGAGGGTCGACGTCGAGCCCTCCAGCACCGCGCTCGCGTGGGCGCCGCGCAGCAGCGACTCGGCCGTCGTCTCGGGAGAGGTACGACGCAGCCCGCGGTCCCGGAGCACGACGTCGATGCCGTCGCGCGCTCCTGCGAAGGCCGAGGGAACGCCCTCCAGCGACACCAACCACGACAACGGGTCCACGCTCACCGGCCCAAGGCTATCGAGGGGCTACCGTGGTCCTGCGATGTCCACCGACGAAACCAGCCCCAGCTCCGCACCCACGCCCGCACCCACGCCCTCTCCGAAGCGCGCTCCCTCGTTCGGCAGCGTGGTCGACGCCTACGACCGCGGCCGGCCGGGCTACCCGCCCGAGGCGGCCCGCTGGCTGACCGGCGACCAGCCGCTGTCGGTGCTCGAGCTCGGGGCCGGCACCGGCAAGCTGACCGCGGCGCTCGTCGCGCTCGGCCACGACGTCCACGCGACCGAGCCCGACCCGGCGATGCTCGACCGGCTCGCGACGACCGTGCACGTGTCCCGGCTGTCGCAGACGAGCGCGGAGGACATCCCGGCCGGCGACGCGACGTACGACGTGGTCATCGCGGGCGCGGCCTTCGAGTGGTTCGACAAGGACAAGGCGCTGCCCGAGATCGCGCGGGTCCTCAAGCGCGGCGGCCACCTCGCCCTGGTCGCCCACGTGCGCGACGAGCGGATCCCGTGGGTCAAGCGACTGGGGCGGATCGTCGGCCACGAGGAGCTCGGCGTCCGCGACCAGACCCTGGAGGACTCCCCTTACTTCGGCCCCCTCGAGGCCCAGAGCTTCAAGCAGTGGCAGGTCGTCGACCCGCACTCGCTCCAGGACCTCGTGCGGTCGCTCCCCGAGGTCGCCGGTCTCTCCCCCGAGGCGCGCGAGGCGAAGCTCGGCGAGGTCCTCGCGCTGTACGACGACTACGGCCGCGGCATGGACGGCATGCAGCTGCCGTACGTCGTCGAGTGCTACCGCGCCGTCGTCGGCATCCGGCCGCAGCCGAAGCCGTCGCCCGCAGCGTCCGACGCCGACGCGGACCGCACCGGCGTCGACCCGGGCGCGCCCGTGGGCGAGGACACGGTCGCGATGGCCGATCCGCCCACCGACGACGACTCGGGCATGCTCCTCATCGACTTCCGCTGAGCGTGGATCGCGGCCGTCGCTGCCGAGCCGCGGTGAGACGATGGGCCGATGGTGCGAAGACGGCGTCCGTGGCAGCGCGGCCACCTCGGCAGTGAGGCCGACCGCGCGACGTTCCGGGCGCTCCACCAGGCCTCGCTCGCCTCGCCGGCGCTCCGCGAGGGCCTGACCGCGGACAGCGCGCAGCGCGCGATCAAGCACCTGCGCACACTGCTCGGTACGCCGGCGCTCGCGCTGACCGACACCAGCACCACCCTCGCGTGGGACGGCACCGGGAGCCACCATGCCGAGCAGGCCGGGCTCCTCGCCGCCGCGCTCGACGGCCGCTCGGATCCGGGCCAATCGGGCGGCCATCCCGGGAGCACCCGCACTGTCGACCGCTACCAGCTGCCGTGCGAGGAGCCAGGATGCCCCGTCCGCACGGGGGTGATGAGCCCGCTCGTCGTCGACGGCAGGGTGGTCGGCACCGTCCAGGCGTTCGCCCCGACGCCGACGGCGGGCCTGGTCAGGGCGACCGACGAGGTCGCGCAGTGGGTGTCGGGACAGCTCGACCTCGCCGAGCTCGACGCGAGCCGCAACCAGCTGATCGAGGCCGAGGTCCGCGCGCTGCGGGCACAGATCAGCCCGCACTTCATCTACAACTCGCTCGGCGCCATCGCCAGTTTCGTCCGCACCGATCCCGACCGTGCCCGCGAGCTGCTCCTGGAGTTCGCCGACTTCACCCGGTACTCCTTCCGCCGGCACGGCGAGTTCACCACGCTCGCCGACGAGCTCCGCTCGATCGAGCGGTACCTGCTGCTCGAGCAGGCCCGCTTCGGGGACCGGCTCCGGGTCACGCTCAACATCGCACCCGAGGTGCTGCCGGTCGCCGTACCGTTCCTGTGCATCCAGCCGCTGGTCGAGAACGCCGTCCAGCACGGCCTGGAGTCGGCCACCGAGGTAGGGCACCTGCGGATCGTCGCGCACGACCGCGGCCACGAGTGTGTCGTCGAGGTCGAGGACAACGGGGTCGGCGAGGACCCGGAGAAGGTCCGCGAGATCCTGTGGGCCGCCGCCGCGCCGTCCGGGACCTGGCCGGGAGCCGCGGAGCCGTCCGCGGCCGGGGCGAACGGTGCGCAGGACTCGGTCGGGCTCGGCAACGTGGACGCACGCCTGCGCGCGACCTTCGGCGACGACTACGGTCTGGTCGTGGAGACCGCCCCGGGTGCCGGCACGAAGGTCATCGTGCGCGTGCCGAAGTTCGCCCCCGGGGTGTCGGCCGGGGTGTCCTCCGGATGAGCGTCCCGCCGCCCGGACAGGGCGAGCCGCTGCGCGTCCTGGTCGTCGACGACGAACGGCCGGCGCTCGACGAGCTCGGCTTCCTGCTCCGTGCCGACGACCGGATCGGCGAGGTGATCGCCTGCGACTCGGCCACCGACGGCCTGCGGATCCTCCGCGAGGCCGACGTCGACTGTGTCTTCCTCGACATCCAGATGCCGGGCCTCAGCGGGCTGGAGCTCGCGGAGGTGCTCGGCCGATTCAAGGCAGCCGCCGCAGGTGGTCTTCGTGACCGCGCACGAGCAGCACGCGGTGGACGCGTTCGACCTGCACGCGGTCGACTACGTCCTCAAGCCGGTGCGCGCCGAACGACTCGCGGAGGCGGTGCGGCGGGTGGTCAGCGGCACCGAACGTCGCCCCGCGGCCGCCGACACCCAGGTCGCCGTCGAGCGCGGTGGGGTCACCCGCTTCATCGAGCGCGAGGACATCTCCTACGTCGAGGCGCACGGCGACTACGCCCGGCTGCACACCGCCGCCGGGGAGGCCTACCTCGTCCGGATCCCCCTCTCGACCCTCGAGGAGGACTGGCGTCCCGCCGGCTTCTGGCGGATCCACCGCTCACTCCTCGTCGCGCTCGCCCACGTGACCGAGGTGCGCACCGACGCCGGCCGCTGCACCGTCGTCGTCGGCGACGACGAGCTCCCGGTCAGCCGGCGCCACACCCGGGAGCTGCGCGACGTACTCGTCCGGCGCGCGCGGGGCGGCTCGTGAGAGCGGCTGCTCGTGAGGGGCCGCTCGTGAGCGGTCTCGACACGCCCTCCCCCGGCGGCCCCGGCCACTCGACCAGCGGAGGCCGCCCAGCGGCAAGCCGCCGCAGCGGGTGCGGGTCACCGGCCCGCCGCGCCAGGTGGCGGCGCGGCCGCGGAGCCGGATCGGGGACGTGCACGAGCAGACCCCGCTGGGCGGGGTCTACCTGCGCTCGCTGCTGCGCGCGCAGCTCGGCGCGGCGGCCACCGTGCTCGGCGTCGTCGGACTGACCCTCGGGACGCTGCCCCTGGTGTTCCGGCTCGCACCCGATCTCGCGGACGTCACGATCGGCGGGTTCCCCGTTGCGTGGGTGCTCCTCGGCGTCGCGGTCCACCCGTTCCTGCTGTTCCTCGGCTGGCGCTACGTCCGCGGCGTGGAGCGCAACGAGCGGGACTTCGCCGACCTGGTCCGGGGTGACCCGACCGAGCCTGCGGAAGGCGGCGGCGCGTGACCGCGGACGCCGTACCCGGTCTCGTCGCGGTCATCCTGGTCACCGCCGTCACCCTCGGCATCGGCACCTGGGGACTGCGGTTCTCGCGCACGACGAGCGACTTCTTCGTCGCCTCCCGCACGGTCCGGCCGGGGCTCAACGCGTCGGCGATCGGCGGGGAGTACCTCTCCGCCGCCTCCTTCCTCGGCGTCGCCGGACTGCTGCTCCTCGGCGGCGCGGACATGCTCTGGTACCCGGTCGGCTGGACCGCCGGCTACCTCGTCCTGCTGGTCATGGTCGCGGCCCCGCTGCGCCGCTCGGGCGCCTACACGCTGCCCGACTTCGCCGAGGCACGGCTCGCGTCCGGACTGGTCCGGGCCGCCTGCTCCCTGCTGGTCGTGGGCATCGGCTGGCTCTACCTGCTGCCGCAGTTCGTCGGCGCCGGCATCACCCTCGAGGCCACCGTCGGCGCGCCACCGTGGGCCGGCCCGGTCATCGTCGGCTTCGTCGTCCTGGTCAACGTCGTGTCGGGCGGGATGCGGTCGATCACCTTCGTGCAGGCGTTCCAGTACTGGCTCAAGCTCACCGCCCTCCTCGTCCCCGCGATGGTCCTGCTCGCGGTGTGGTGGGGCGACGGCCGTCCCTCGGGTACGACGCCCGCGGGCTGGTCGGTCCCGGTCGCCGACGGCGGATCGATGGGCCTGTACGCGACGTACTCCCTCATCATCGCGACGTTCCTCGGCACCATGGGGCTGCCGCACGTGGTGGTCCGCTTCTACACCAACCCCGACGGCCGCAGCGCGCGCCGGACCACTCTCGTGGTCCTGGCGCTGCTCGGCCTGTTCTACCTGTGGCCGCCGGTCTACGCCGGCCTCGGCCGGGTGTACGGCGACGCACTGATCGCCGCCGATCGCTCCGACGTGCTGGTGCTCGAGCTGCCGCGACTGATGGTGCCCGGCCTCGGCGGCGAGATCCTGACCGGACTGATCACCGCCGGTGCGTTCGCGGCGTTCCTGTCGACGGCCTCCGGGCTCGCGATCGCGGTCTCCGGTGTGCTCACGCAGGACGTGACCAGCCGGCTGTCGGCACGGTTCCCCGCGCGCGTGCCGGGTCGCTCGCCGACCGATCGTGCCGAGTCCGCGGCCCGGGCCGGCATCACCGCCTTCCGACTGGCGGCCGTGGTCGCCGTCGTGACACCGGCCGCCGTGGCGGTGATGGTGGAGAACGTCGGCGTCGCCGAGTCGGTCGGCCTGGCCTTCGCCGTCGCGGCGTCGACGTTCTGTCCGCTCCTGGTGCTCGGCATCTGGTGGCACGGCCTCACCGACGTCGGCGCGGTCACCGGGCTCGCCGCCGGCGGCCTCGGTGCGGGCGGCGCGGCCGTGCTCACCCTCGCGGGCGTCAAGACCGGCGGATGGGGCGGCGTGCTCCTGCAGTACCCCGCCGCGTGGAGCGTCCCCCTCGCCTTCGCGGTCATGGTCGGCGTCTCCCTCGCGACCTCCTCGCGCGCCCCGCTGCACGCGCGGCGGTTCCTGGTGCGGCTGCACACGCCGGAGGTGCTGGACGTCGAAGGCTGATCACGCTGACTCCATGATCGTGGTGGATCGCATCAACCTGCTCGATCGGATCCACCACGATCACGACCGTGCAAGGCGCAACGGTCCGCACGAGCGAGCGTCAGACCGCGACGGCCATGCCTCCGGCCATCCGCGACGCCCGCTGGCACAGCAGGTCGACGACGAGCGGGTGTGCGCCGATCACGTCCGCGACGACGGCGGCGCCGGCGTCGAGCGCCGCCTGCCGGCCGGTGCGGGCGAAGTAGCCGGGCGCGAGGAGGTACGGCGAGACGACGTCACCCGGGCGCACGACGTCGGCCGGACGCGGACCGAGTCCGCCGAGGGTCGCGAGCCGGACGGGGGCGCCCCAGAGCTCACCGAGGACCCGGGCGGCGCCGTCGAGATCGTCGAGCGCGTCGGGGTCGGACGACCCGGCCGCGACGAGCACGACCGACTGGCCGGGCTCGGCGCCCGCTTCGACGAGCCTGCCCACCTGGGCGGCGGCGAGCAGCGGGTCGGGGCCGAGCGGCCCGCCCAGCAGCACCTCACCCGATCGCCCGGCTGGCGCGGCGTCCAGCGCCGCCGGCAGGTCGCGGCGGACGTGGACGCCCGTCGACAGCAGGAGGGGTACGACGACCGCGGGCTCGTCGAGCCGCGCCGCCACGTCGGCGAACAGCGGCGCGCACAGCTCGACGTACGACACCTCGGCCCGCCAGCCCAGCCGCTCTCCCGCGGCCGCGGTCAGCGCCGCGGCGACCACGTTGCCGGACGCCGTGCGGGTGCCGTGTGCGACCGTGACCAGGCGCATCAGGCCGTCACCGCCAGCCGGTAGCCACGCTTGACGACCGTCTGGATGCAGCGGGTGCCGAGCGCGGCCCGCAGCCGCGCGACCGCCATCTCCACCGCGTGCTCGGAGCCGGCCGTCCCGGAGGGCAGCGCAGCGAGCAGGTCGCGGCGGGAGACGACGTTGCCGGGGTTGACCAGGAGCGCCGAGAGGACGGCGTACGGCGCCGGCGACAGCTTCACCTCGGCTCCGTCGAGGAGCACGTCGTCGCCGTGGAGCAGCAGGGTGTGGCCGGCGACCTCGAGCGAGGTGCCCGTGGCCCGCGACGGCAGCTCGACCTCGAGCTGCTTGACCATCGCGGCCAGTCGCGACCGCTCGGGGAAGATCGACGGGACGCCCCACATCTCGAACGCGGCGGCGGTGACCGGGCCGACGCACGAGGCGATCACGTCGGCCTGGAAGGCGCCGATCACCTCGTCGCGATGGCCGGTGGAGACGGCCGCCTCCATCATCGCCGCGACCGCCGGCGCCGCGGTGAAGGTGACCGCGTGCACGCGGCGCTCGGCGACCTCCTCGATCAGGCCGAACATCGGCTCGGGGTCCGCCGCGCCCTCGACCCGGTAGACCGCCACCGTGGTGACATCGGCGCCGAGCCGGCGCAGCGCGTGCGCTGCCATGGACAGCGACTGGCCGTGCTCCTGGACGACGATCCGCAGGCCGTCGAGGTCACGGCCGCGCAGGTGCCCGAGCACGTCGTCGAAGGCCTCCGACTCCGGCGCCCACAGCTCGCGCAGACCGAACCGGCGCAGCGCTCCGACGCTCTTGGGACCGCGGGCCAGGATCTCGGCGGTGCCCACGTGCTCGATGAGGTCGTCGAGCAGACCCCAGCGCTCGGCAGCCGTGAACCACGACTTCAGGCCGATCCCCGTCGTGGCGACGAAGATGTCCACCGGCTGGGCGAGCACGTCCTTGGTCGCCGCCAGCAGCCCGACCTCGTCGATCTGGTTGGGGTCGACCGACAGCGCCGGGGCGTGCACGACCTCCGCTCCCCGTCGCTCGAGGAGCGCGATCTGTTCCTCCGCACGGCGCGCGGCGGTCACGCCGATCCGGAAGCCGGACAGAGAAAGGTCGCTCACGACTCGATTGTCTCGCGACGGGACCCGACGAGGACAACCTCGTCATCCACCCGTACGTCGAAGGTGGGTACGGCGACCGCGGGATCGTCGATGCACACGCCGGTGCGCAGGTCGAACGGCTGCTTGAGCAGCGGGCTCGCCACGAACGGCACGTCCTCACCGGCGACGGTCTTCGTGCCGACGATGCCGCGCGAGAGCACGGAGGCCTTGCCGTAGGGGTCGTAGTTCGACAGGGCGAACACGCGGTCGTCGTACGTCCTGAAGACGGCGACGGCCTCGCCCCGCACGAGGGCGGCGACGCCGCCCTCCCTGTCGATCTGGTCGAGCCGGCAGACGGCCACGTAGCCGTCGTCGGTCGCGCTCGTCGGGTCGGTCTCCTTGCTCGTCTGCTCGGTCATCTGCTCGGTGCTCATTCAGGTGCTCCCACGGGGATCGCGGCGCCCAGGGACACCGGGCCTTCACTGTCCTCCGGCACGATCTGGCCCCGCTCGTCGCGGAAGCTGATGTTGGGGTCCGGGGTGCCGGGCGCGTTGACGAACGAGACGAACCGGGCGAGCTTCTCGGGGTCCTCGATGGTGGCCTTCCACTCGTCGAAGTAGGAGTCGACGTGCGCCGCCATGGCCGACTCGAGCTCGGCGCCGAGGCCGAGGGAGTCGTCGACGACGACCTCGCGGATCCGGTCCAGGCCGCCGATGGCCTCCATCCAGTACGACGTCCGCTGCAGCCGGTCGGCGGTGCGGACGTAGTACATGAGGAACCGGTCGAGGTAGCTGATCAGCGTCTCGCGGTCGAGGTCGCCGGCCAACAGCTGGGCGTGGGACGGGATGGCTCCGCCGTTGCCACAGACGTAGAGGTTCCAGCCCTTCTCCGTGGCGATGATGCCGAAGTCCTTGGCCCGGGCCTCCGCGCACTCGCGGGCGCAGCCGGAGACGCCGCCCTTGAGCTTGTGCGGCGAGCGGAGGCCGCGGTAGCGCAGCTCCAGCTCGATCGCCATGCCGACCGAGTCCTGCACGCCGTACCGGCACCAGGTGGACCCGACGCAGGACTTCACGGTGCGCAGCGACTTGCCGTAAGCGTGGCCGGACTCCATGCCGGCGTCCACGAGCCGCTTCCAGATCGCCGGGAGGTCCTCCATCCGGGCACCGAACAGGTCGATCCGCTGGCCGCCGGTGATCTTGGTGTAGAGGCCGAACTCCTGGGCCACCTGGCCGATCACGATCAGCTTGTCGGGCGTGATCTCGCCGCCCGGGATCCGCGGGACGACCGAGTAAGTGCCGTTGCGCTGGAGGTTGGCGAGGTAGGCGTCGTTGGTGTCCTGGAGAACCTTGTTGGCGCCCTCGAGGACGTGGTGGTTGAGCAGGCTGGCCAGGATCGAGGCGACCGCGGGCTTGCAGATGTCGCAGCCGCGGCCCCGGCCGTGGCCCTCGATGATGTCGTCGAACCGCGTGTAGCCGTGGATCGCGACGACCTCGAAGAGCTCCTGGCGGGTCAGCGGGAAGTGCTCGCAGAGGGACTTGTCGACCGTCCTGCCCGTGGCGGCGAAGTGGTCCTCGACGATCCTCTTCACCACCACCTTGCAGGAGCCGCACGTGGCGCCGGCGCGGGTGTGCTTGGTGACGCAGACGGCGTCGGTGCAGGGCTCGCCGTCGTTGAGCGTGGACCCGTCGGAGACGGCGTCCTTGATCTCGCCCTTGGTGACGTCGTTGCAGGAGCAGACCTGCATCTCGTCGGGCATGTCCATCTCGATGCCGCCGCGCGAGGCGGGGAGGATCAGGTCCTCGGGGTTGTCCGGCAGCTCCATCTCCGAGGAGACCATCGGGCGCAGGATGCCGTAGGCCTCGGCGTCGCCGACCAGCACGCCGCCGAGCAGCCGCTTGCCGTCCTCGCTGACGACCAGCTTCTTGTAGACACCGGAGACGGCGTCCTGGAAGACCAGCTCGAGCGAGCCCTCGGTCGTGCCGTGCGCGTCACCGAACGAGGCGACGTCGACGCCGAGCAGCTTGAGCTTGGTGGACATGTCGGCGCCGTTGAAGGTGGCCTCACCACCGAGCAGCCGGTCGACGACCACCTCGGCCATGTCGTAGCCGGGGGCCACCAGGCCGTACATGACTCCGCTGACCGCGGCGCACTCGCCGATCGCCCAGATGTGCTCGTCGGAGGAGCGCAGCGTCTCGCCGGTCAGCACGCCGCCGCGCTCGGCGACGTCGAGGCCCGCGGCCCGGGCCAGCGCGTCCCGCGGCCGGATGCCTGCGGAGAAGACGACCAGGTCGACGTCGAGCGGGTTGCGGTCCTTGAGCGCGAGCTTCTCGACCGCGCCCTTCGGGGTGCCGAGCACGGCCTCCGTCATCGCGCCGGTGTGCACGGTGAGGCCGAGCTTGTTGATGTGCTGGTTGAGCGTCTTGCCGCCGACGTCGTCGACCTGCACTGCCATCAGTCGCGGCGCGAGCTCGACGACGTGGGTCTCCACACCGAGCTGGTTCAGCGCGTTGGCGGCCTCGAGGCCGAGCAGACCGCCGCCGATGACCGCGCCCACCCGGGCCTTCTTGGCGGCCTTGCGGATGTCCTCGAGGTCCTCGATCGTGCGGTAGACGAAGCAGTTCCTCAGGTCGTGACCGGGGACCGGCGGCACGAACGGTGCGGCACCGGTGGCCAGCACCAGCTCGTCGTAGTGCAGGTCCTCGCCGTTGGCGAGCGTGACGATGCGGTGCTGGGGCGAGACCGCGACGACCTCGGTGCCGAGCCGGAGGGTGACCCGCGGGTCGTCGTACTTGCCCGATGGCAGCAGGCTGAGCCCCTCGGCGCCCACCTCGTAGTAGGAGGTCAGCGCGACCCGGTCGTACGCCGGCCGCTTCTCCTCACCGACCACCGTGATGTCGTGGGTGTCGGTGAGTCCGCGGGAGATCGCTGACTCCACGAAACGGTGGCCGACCATGCCGTGGCCGACCACGACGATCTGCTTGCGGTTCTCGGTTGCCATCATGAATCTCCTTGAGCGGTGGGGCTGGGCGTGCGGTCGGCCAGGAGCTGGCGGACCGTCGCCGAACAACCACCGCAGCCGGTGGTCGCACGTGTTCGGTCGCGGGCGTCCTCGAGGGAAGAGCACGCCCGGATGGCGCCGGCGGTGACGCCGGCGCAGTTGCAGATCTCCGCGTCGTCCGGGAGCTGCACGGGTTTGGCGGAGCGCTCGGCCAGCAGCAGGGCAGCAGGCTCGGCGGGACCGAGCAGTGTCTGCCGGTCGTAGTGCTGGGTGATCAGGCCGATCCGGTTGAGGTCGCCGACCAGGGCGCCGGCGACGATCCGGCCGTCGCGCACCACGAGCCGGCGGTGCGAGCCGCGCACGGGGTTGGACATCTCGACCACCTCACCCCCCTGCAGCACCTCCTGCTCGGGGTCGCCGAGGACGGCGACGTCCAGGTCGGTGGCGCGGAGCCGGGCGACGACCCGGCTGCCGTCGTACTTCACCGGCTCCTCGCAGAGCACGCCCGCGAGGACGGATGCCTGCTCCCAGGCCGGCGGCACGAAGCCGGTGAGGCGACCGCCGTGCTCGACACAGTCGCCGAGGGCGTGGACGGCCGGGTCGGTGACGCTGGTGAGCCGGTCGTCGACGACGATCCCGCGGCCGACCTCCAGGCCGGCCTGCCGGGCGAGCGCGGTCGACGGGCGGCCACCGGCGGTGAGGACGATGAGGTCGCTGTCGAGGGTGAAGCCGTTGTCGAGCCGCAGCGCGATCCGGCCGGGGTTGGTCGGCAGCGGGTCGGGCACGCGGACCGCACCACTGAGACCACCGATGCCCAGGCCGCCCGACACCACGTCATTGGGGTTGAGCCGGACGACCCGGGCGCCGGTGTAGACCGCGACGCCCAGCTTCTTGAGGTCGCGCGCCAGGATCTTGCCGGCGGCCGCACCGATCTGCTGGTGCAGCACGTGCTCGGCGCCCTCGACGATCTCGGTGTCGATGCCCCGCGCGCTGAGCGCTCGCGCCACCTGCAGCCCGAGCAGGCCTCCTCCGACCACGACGGCGCGCCGATTGAGCGGCTGCCCGTCCTCGTCGGTCGCGGTGACCGCCTCGAGCAGGCGGTCGCAGTCGGAGAGGCTGCGGAAGGCGTGCACGGCCTCGTGCAGCGAGCCGTCCATCCGCACCAGTCCGCGGATCGGCGGGAGGGTCGGGATGCTGCCGGTGGCGAGCACCAGGGCGTCGTACTCGATCAGGGTGCCGTCGACGAGCATCACGTCGGAGAGCTCGCGGTCGATCTGGAGCACGCGGGTGCCCAGTCGCAGGTCGATGCCGTTCTCGGCGTACCACTCCGCGCTGCGGAGGGTGATCGCGTCGGCGCGGTGGGTGCCCTCGAGGACGGCGGACAGCAGGATCCGGTTGTACGGCGCCACCGCCTCCTCCCCGAGCACCGTGATGTGGTGGGTCTCGTTGGCGCCGCGGGCGACGAGCTCCTCCACGAGGCGGGTGGTGGCCATGCCGCAGCCGACGATGACGATCCGCTTGCGGCCGGTCATGTCGTCACCTCCGCGGCACAGACCTTGAACTCGGGCATCCGGCTGGAGGGGTCGAGCGCGTCGTTGGTGAGCCGGTTGACGCCGACCCAGTGGAACGGCACGAAGACCGTGTCGGGACGGATGGTCGAGACCACCCGCGCCGGAGCCTTCATCTCGCCGCGGCGGGTGCGGACGACGACGGGGTCGCCGTCGTGGGCGCCGACCCGGGCCGCGAGCATCGGGTGCAGCTCGACGAACGCGCCGGCGTCGGGCAGCGCCTTGATCCGGCGGGTCTGGGCACCCGACTGGTACTGCGCGAGCACCCGGCCGGTGGTCAGGTGGAGCGGGTAGCTCTCGTCGGGCTGCTCGGCGGCGCCGGCGTACTGCTGGACGAGGAACCGGGCCCGCCCGTCGGGCGTCGCGAACGTGTCGGCGAACATCCGCGGCGTGCCGGGGTGCGGCGCCTGACCGTCGGCGACGGCAGGGCAGGGCCAGAAGACGCCCTGCTCGTCGCGGATCCGGTCGTAGGTGATGCCGGAGTAGTCCGCCTTCGCACCCACCGTCGCCCGGCGGAGCTCGGCGAAGATCTCCTCCGGGTCGGTGGAGAACGGGATCGGCGAGCCGAGCCGCACGGCGAGGCCCTGGATCACGTCGAGGTCGCTCCGGACACCCTCGGGCACCGCGGCCGCCTGCTGGCGCAGGATCACCCGGCCCTCGAGGTTGGTCATGGTGCCGGTCTCCTCGGCCCACTGCGTGATGGGGAGGACGACGTCGGCGAGGGCCGCGGTCTCGCTCATCACCATGTCGCAGACCACCAGCAGGTCGAGCGACTCGAGCCGCTCGGTGATGTGGCTGGCCCGCGGGGCGGAGACGACGATGTTGGAGCCGAGGACCATCAGCGCCTTCGGGCCGCCGTCGGAGCCGAGGCTGTCGAGCAGCTCGTACGCCGACAGGCCCTTGCCCGGAAGCGTGTCCGGCCCGACGCCCCAGACCGCCGCGACGTGGGCGCGGGCCGCAGGGTCGTCGATCATCCGGTAGCCCGGCAGCTGGTCGGCCTTCTGGCCGTGCTCGCGGCCGCCCTGGCCGTTGCCCTGTCCGGTGAGGCAGCCGTAGCCGGCGTGCTCCTTGCCCGGCATGCCGAGGGCGAGCGCGACGTTGATCCACGCGAGCACGGTCGCGGTGCCCTGGGAGTGCTGCTCGGCGCCACGGGCGGTGAGGATCATCGCCTTCTCGGCGCCGGCGAGCAGGTCGACGAGCTCGCGCAGCTCCGCGGTCGCGACGCCGGTCGTGCGCTCGACGCGCTCCGGCCACCAGGAGGCGACGGACCGGCGGACCTCGGTCCACCCGGTGGTGCGTGCGGCGACGTACTCCTCGTCGACGGCGCCGCGCGCGTCCAGCAGGTGCAGGACGCCGAGGGCGAGCGCGAGGTCGGTGCCCGGCACCGGCTGGACCATGAGGTCGGCCCGGTCACCGGTCGGGGTGCGGCGCGGGTCGATGACCACGAGTCGACCGCCCCGCTCGCGGAGCCGGTCGAGGTGGCGCGCTGCCGGCGGCATCGTCTCGGCCAGGTTGGAGCCGACGAGCACGACGACGTCGGCCTGCTCGACGTCGGCCAGGGGGAACGGCAGGCCCCGGTCGATCCCGAACGCCTGGTTGCCGGCACTGGCCGCGGAGCTCATGCACCAGCGGCCGTTGTAGTCGATCTGGCTGGTGCCGAGGGCGACGCGCGCGAACTTGCCGAGCTGGTAGGCCTTCTCGTTGGTGAGCCCGCCGCCACCGAAGATCGCGATGCTGTCGTTGCCGTGCGCGGCCCGGAGGTCCAACATCTGGCCGGCGACGAGGTCGAGGGCCTCGTCCCACTCCGCGGCGCGGAGCTCGCCCGTGGCGCGGTCGCGGACCATGGGCGTCGTCAGGCGTTCGCGGCTGCCGCGCAGCTCGGCCGACGTCCAGCCCTTGCGGCACAGGCTTCCCTTGTTGACCGGAAACTCGTCCCACGGCTGCACCTCGAGCGCGTCACGACCCTTCTTCTCGAGGGTCATGCCGCACTGCAGGCTGCAGTACGGGCAGTGGGTCCGGGTCATGTTTCTATGGTTCGCGGCGCGCGTTTCGTCGGCGACCGGAGACCGCGACCACGGTGTCAACTCCTGCTCACGGCCTCACGGACCTCACGAACGCACTGACCCCCTGCCCGGGGCGACCGGTGACGGTCGTCCGGCAGGGGGCCGGTTGCGCGCGGCGACGAGCGATCAGATCCCGACGCCCGCGTAGCTGGTCTCGGCCTTGGCCGGGGCGGGCTTGCGGAGGTAGATCCAGTAGGTCGTCGCGGCGCACACCACGTAGAACCCGGCGAAGACCGTGAACGCGGACTTCGTGGCGTCGACCGGGTCGCTGACCCACGGCGAGCCGAACGTGATCGGGATGACGAAGCCGCCGATCGCGCCGATCGCGCCGATGATGCCGACCGCGGCGGACGACTTCTTGGTGCCCTCCAGCAGGGCCGCCTCGCGCTCCGGGCCGGGGGTGCTGGCCCGCTCGGCCTCGGTGCGGAAGATGGCCGGGATCATCTTGTACGTCGACCCGTTGCCGATGCCGGTGCAGGCGAAGACGAGGAGGAAGATCCCCAGGAACAGCGGGAAGATGTCGGAGTTGGCGGCGACGGCGGACAGCACCGCCGGCGGGTACTCGAAGGACGCGGGGTCGGCCTTGATCGCCGCGAGCGCGGCGGCGTCCGGCGGCGGCGGGACGGGCGTGAGCAGGCTCAGGGTCCACAGGATGCCGAGGGTTCCGAGCACCATGCCGCCGAAGGCCATCAGCGTGATCCGGGCACCGCCGTACTTGTCCGCGAGGTAGCCGCCGAGCGGTCGCGTGATCGACCCGACGAGCGCGCCGAGGAACGCGTAGAAGGCGAAGTTGATGCCGATGCCCTCGACCATCGGGACCGGCTGACGCCAGAAGTTGATCTTGATCAGCAGCGGCATCGCCGCGGAGTAGCCGATGAACGATCCGAAGGTGCCGATGTAGAGGAACGACATCACCCACACCTGCTTGTGCTTGAAGACGCTCAGCTGCTGCTTGACGTTGGTCTTCGCCGTTCCCAGGTTGTCCATGCAGAAGTACGCCGCCAGGGTCGCCACGACCGCGAGTCCGGCGTACACCCACGCCGCCCGCTCGAGGTGGATGCCTCCCTCGGACGCCTTGACCAGGCCGAAGATGCCGGCGCCGCCGACGATGACCGGCAGGAAGAACTGGATGATCGAGACACCCAGGTTTCCGCCGGCCGCGTTGAGGCCGAGCGCCGAGCCCTTGAGCCGGGCCGGGTAGAAGAAGTTGATGTTGGCCATCGAGCTGGCGAAGTTGCCGCCACCGAAGCCGGCGGTCGCGGCGATCAGGCAGAAGGCCCAGTACGGCGTGCCCGGCTGGGTCACGAAGTAGGCGAACGACACCGTCGGGATGAGCAGCATCGCTGCACTGACCATCGTCCAGTTCCGGCCGCCGAAGATGCCGACCGCGAAGGTGTAGGGAACGCGGATCAGACAGCCGACGAGGTTCGGGATCGCGACCAGGAAGAACAGCTGCTGCGGCGTGAACTCGAAGCCCTGCCCGAGCAGGAAGGCCGAGCTCACGCTCCAGATCAGCCACACCGAGAAACCGAGGTGCTCGGCGAAGATCGACCACATCAGGTTCCGCTTGGCGATCGGGGCGCCCTTCTCGGCCCAGAACGTCTCGTCCTCGGGGTGCCATTCGTCGATCCAGCGGCCGGTACGCCGCTTCGGGGCAGCGGTATCGCTGCTGGGCAGGGTGGTCGTCATGTCGGGGCTCCAGTGCAAGGGCAGGGGGTTCAATCCGATGCCCCGATGCTGTCGGTCGCGCGTTTCATGCCGATGTGGTCAGCGGTCTCCGAGGAGTCAACTTGTCCTCACGGGCTCACGGTCCTCACGGGCTCACCCGGAGGGCCGTGAACGCGCTTGCCGTGATCATCCGACGTACTTCTTCCACGGTCCGGTGATAGCAATCGTGTATCTCCGAATGGCGTGACAGGCGGCCGACGGCGCCGTGCCGGCGACCGCTCGTCGCGTCGTACCGACCGTTCGCCGAGCGCCCGTCCCCGCTCGGCGCCTGATCGCGCGTCACCCCTGCCGAGGTGTTCCGGATCACTCCTAGCGTGGAGGCGAACCGTGACGGCGGTCACAGCCGTCGTCACTCCCCGTCCCCCAGGAGGTCCGCCGTGTCCGACGACATCGCACCCCCCGACGCGGCAGAACGTCACGATCCCGTGTACGACGAGCTGCACGCCTCGGCCGAGTTCAACGAGCTCAAGAGGCGCTACCGCCGCTTCGTCTTCCCCGCGACCGTCGCGTTCCTCGCGTGGTACCTGCTCTACGTCGTCCTCTCCAACTGGGGAGGCGGCTTCATGGGCACCAAGCTGGTCGGCAACATCAACGTGGCTCTCGTCTTCGGCCTGCTGCAGTTCCTGACCACGTTCCTCATCGCATGGGTCTACAGCCGCTACTCCACCAACCGGCTGGACCCGCTGGCGCGCGCGCTCGACGAGCGCTTCGTCGAGCTCGAGGGCAAGTCGTCGCGAGGGACCGGAGGCCACTGATGAACGACCAGGTACTGACCACGTCCCTCTTCCTCTCGGTCGTCGCCCTGACGATCGGCATCACCTTCTGGGCGAGCCGGCAGAACAGCGGCACGGCCGACTTCTACGCCGGCGGCCGCTCGTTCTCCGGCTTCCAGAACGGCCTGGCGATCGGCGGCGACTACATGTCGGCGGCGTCGTTCCTCGGCATCTCCGGCGCGATCGCGCTGTCACGGGTACGACGGCTTCCTCTACTCGATCGGCTTCCTCGTCGCCTGGCTGGTGGCCCTGCTGCTCGTCGCGGAGATGCTGCGTAACTCCGGCCGCTACACGATGGCCGACCAGCTCGCCTACCGGATGAGGCAGCGTCCGGTCCGGATGGCCGCGGCGACCTCGACCGTGGTCGTGTCGATCTTCTACCTGCTCGCGCAGATGGTCGGTGCGGGCGCCCTGGTCGCCCTGCTGCTCGGCGTCGACGACGCGGCCATCAAGAACATCGTGATCCTCGGGGTCGGCGCGCTGATGATCTTCTACGTCACGGTCGGCGGCATGAAGGGCACGACCTGGGTCCAGATCGTCAAGGCCGTGCTGCTGATGGCCGGGTCGGCGCTGATCGTCGTACTCGTCCTGGCGAAGTTCGACTTCAACCTCTCCGACCTGCTGGGCACCGCCGCGAGCAACTCCGGCCACGGCAACGCGTTCCTCGAGCCCGGCCTGAAGTACGGCGCCACGCTGACCAGCAAGCTGGACTTCCTCAGCCTCGGCATCGCCCTGGTGCTCGGCACCGCGGGCCTGCCGCACATCCTGATCCGGTTCTACACGGTGCCGACCTCGCGGGACGCACGGAAGTCGGTGCTCTGGGCGATCGGCCTGATCGGCGTCTTCTACCTGTTCACGCTCGTGCTCGGGTTCGGTGCCGCGGCGCTGCTCGACACCAGCAAGCTCGACAAGTCCGGCAACCTGGCCTCGCCGAAGCTGGCCGAGGCGGTCGGCGGCGGAGCGGGCTCGACCGGCGGGGCGGTCCTGCTGGCGCTCATCGCGGCGGTCGCGTTCGCGACGATCCTCGCCGTGGTCGCCGGGCTCACGCTCACCTCGTCGTCCTCGGTGGCGCACGACATCTACAACAGCGTGATCCGCAAGGGGGAGGCGACCGAGCAGGAGGAGATCCGGATGACCCGGATCGCCGCCGGCGTGATCGGCGGCATCGCGATCCTGCTGGCGATCCCGGCGCAGAGCCTCAACATCGCCTTCCTGGTGGCACTGGCGTTCGCGGTCGCGGCGTCGGCCAACCTCCCGGCGATCGTCTACAACATGTTCTGGCGCCGCTTCAACACCCGAGGGGCGGTCTGGAGCATCTACGGCGGCCTGGTCTCGTGCGTGACGCTGGTGTTCTTCTCGCCCGTGGTGTCGGGGAAGACCGCGATCGACCCGGCGACCGGTGAGACCGTCACCGCCGCGCTGTTCCCGCTCGGGGTGGACTTCCACTGGTTCCCGTTCGAGAACCCCGGCATCGTCTCCATCCCGCTGGGCTTCTTCCTCGGCTGGCTCGGGACCGTCACGTCGAAGGAGCCGACCGCCGAGGAGCGGTTCACCGAGCTCGAGGTCCGCGCCCTCACCGGCGCCGGCGCCGAGCAGGCCGTCGTCCACTAGCGCAGATGTAACGCAGTGCTACAACCACTACCTCTGTGCTGTGACCGGTCACAGCACAGAGGTAGTGCACCGAACACTGCGTTACATCCCGCGTCGCCGACCCGCAACAGAACTGCAACCCGTGACCGCGCAGGATGGCCCCCCTAATGTGGTCTGTGCCACCCGATGACCAGAGGAGAACGACCCGTGAGCGACGCTGCCGAGACCGAGGAGACCCTCGCCAACCTGCTCAAGGAGGACCGGCGGTTCGAACCTCCGGCCGACCTGGCGGCGAACGCCAACCTCACCGCCGAGGCGTACGACGCCGCTGCCGCGGACCGGGAGGGCTTCTGGGCGACCCAGGCCGAGCGGCTCGCGTGGGACACCAGGTGGGACCAGGTCCTCGACTGGAGCAACGCCCCGTTCGCCAAGTGGTTCGTCGGCGGCAGGCTCAACGCGGCGTACAACTGCGTGGACCGGCACGTCGAGGCCGGCAAGGGCGACAAGGTCGCCATCCACTGGGTCGGCGAGCCCGTGGACGACACCCGCGACATCACCTACGCCGAGCTCAAGGACGAGGTGTCGAAGGCCGCCAACGCCCTGACCGAGCTCGGGGTCGCGACCGGCGACCGGGTCGCGATCTACATGCCGATGATCCCCGAGGCGGTCGTGGCGATGCTCGCGTGCGCCCGGATCGGGGCACCGCACACGGTGGTGTTCGGAGGCTTCTCGGCCGACGCGCTGGCCTCGCGGCTCGACGACTGCCAGGCCAAGGTCGTGGTCACCTCCGACGGCGGCTACCGGCGCGGAGCACCCTCGGCGCTCAAGCCCGCGGTCGACGAGGCCCTCGCCAAGACCCGCCAAGGAGACGTGCACAGTGTCGAGAAGGTGCTGGTCGTGCGCCGTACCGGCCAGGACGTCGGCCGTGGGACGACGCGGTCGACGTGTGGTGGCACGACGCCGTCGACGGCGCCTCGGCCGAGCACACCCCGGAGGCGTTCGACTCCGAGCACCCGCTCTACGTCATGTACACCTCGGGCACGACGGGCAAGCCGAAGGGCATCCTGCACACGACCGGCGGCTACCTGGTCGGTTCGTCGTACACGCACCACGCCGTCTTCGACCTCAAGCCCGAGACCGATGTCTACTGGTGCACCGCCGACATCGGCTGGGTCACCGGCCACAGCTACATCGTCTACGGCCCGCTCGCCAACGGCGCGACCCAGGTCCTCTACGAAGGCACTCCGGACAGCCCCGAGCGCGGCCGCTGGTGGCAGATCATCGAGAAGTACGGCGTCACGATCTTCTACACCGCGCCCACCGCGATCCGGTCGTTCATGAAGCAGGGCCACGAGATCCCCGACCGCTCCGACATGTCGTCGCTGCGGATCCTCGGCTCGGTCGGCGAGCCGATCAACCCGGAGGCCTACGTCTGGTACCGCCACGTCATCGGCGGCGACCGCACCCCCGTCGTCGACACCTGGTGGCAGACCGAGACCGGCGCGATCATGATCAGCCCGCTGCCGGGCGTGACCGCACGGCAAGCCCGGCTCGGCGATGACCGCGATCCCCGGCATCGAGGCCGACGTCGTCGACGACGAGGGGAACTCGGTGCCCAACGGCTCGGGCGGCTACCTCGTGGTGACCTCGCCGTGGCCCTCGATGCTGCGCACCATCTGGGGCGACGACGAGCGGTACGCCGACACGTACTGGATGCGGTTCAAGGCCCAGGGCTACTACTTCGCCGGCGACGGAGCGAAGAAGGACACCGACGGCGACATCTGGGTCCTCGGCCGGGTCGACGACGTCATGAACGTCTCCGGCCACCGGCTCTCGACGACCGAGATCGAGTCCGCGCTGGTCTCGCACCCGAAGGTGGCCGAGTCGGCCGTCGTCGGCGCCACCGATCCCGACACCGGCCAGGCCGTGGTCGCCTACGTGATCCTGCGGGACGAGGCCGGCGACGGTGGCGCCGACATCGTCAAGGAGCTCTCCGACCACGTCCGCAAGGAGATCGGCCCGATCGCCAAGCCGCGGCAGATCATGATCGTCCCCGAGCTGCCCAAGACCCGGTCCGGCAAGATCATGCGGCGCCTGCTGCGCGACGTCGCCGAGGGCCGTGCGGTCGGCGACACCCAGACGCTGGCCGACAGCTCGATCATGGACCTGATCTCGGCCGGACAGGCGACCTCCACCGACGAGTGACCCGGTGGTGGGTGTCAGCGGGCGGGATCGTCGCGCTGGCACCCACCACGGGCGCTCCGACGGCCCTAGGCTCCGCACATGCTTCCCCCCAGCGGCGACCAGTTCCGGATCGAGGCGGCGGGCTACGTCGCCGTGGCCACCGAGAGCGGCGGCGCGCTGCGCGTGCTCACCTACGACGGCCGGCCGCTGGTCGACGGGTTCGCCGAGGACGCGATGGCGAGCGGTGGCCGCGGGCAGCTGCTGATGCCGTGGCCCAACCGGATCCGCGACGGTCAGTACCCCGACCCGACGCGGAGCGGCACGACGCACCAGCTCGCGCTCACCGAGCCCAAGCGGGCCAACGCAGCGCACGGGCTCGTCCGGTGGGCCCGGTGGTCGGCGCTGGAGACCGCGCCGGACCGGGTCACGCTCGGCTGCCGCGTCCACGCGCAGTCCGGCTTCCCGTGGACGCTCGACCTCGAGGTGACGTACGCCGTCGGGCCGGACGGGCTCACCGTGACCCAGTCCGCCACCAACCGGGCGGCCACGCCTGCGCCGTACGCCTCGGGGTCGCACCCCTACCTCGTCGCCGGGACCGATGTCGTCGACGGCTGCACCTTCACCTGTCCTGCCGCGACCAGGCTGCTCGCCGACGACCGGCTGCTGCCGACGGTGCGGGAGAGCGTCACCGGCACCGACATGGACTTCCGCGTCCCCCGCCCCCTCGGGACGACCGAGCTCAACCACGCCTTCACCGACCTGGACCGCGACGACGCGGGGCGGGCCACGACCACGCTGGTCGGGCCGGACGGCTCGGGCGTCGCGCTGTGGGTCGACGAACGCCACCCCTGGATCCAGCTCTACACCCTCGACGACTCCGGGACCCCGCGGGTCAGCATCGCGGTCGAGCCGATGACCGCGCCCGCCGACGCGTTCAACTCCGGCGACGACCTGATCCTGCTCGAGCCCGGTGCCACCTTCAGCGCGAGCTGGGGCATCGCTGCCATCTGACCGCGGCCCAAGGGGAGACGGCCGGTCGGATGCCAGCCAGTCACGACGGGCCTGCCTGCCCTGATGGCGGGCGGGCCCTCCGCGCGCCCGCCATCGCCCGCACTCTCGCCAACCGTCGGTGACGGCGTGGAGTCTTGATCGCCACTTGAGTGCATGGGTCAACTGACCCATGCACTCGAGCGGGCGGACGGACACATCCCGCCGCCACGCTCGCCAGGCGTGGGCCGGGCCAGATGTTAGGCGTGTGTTGGCGATGCTCGCTCGAGGCGATGGTCGCGACCTTCGAACCGGTGTGACCATGCACCCACGCGGGCCGGCCGGGCGGGAGGGCCCGGGGAGCATCGTCGGAGACACGCGCGGCGCGAAACCACCGCAGCGACCGACCACAGACGCCGTGCGTGGCGCAGACGCTCTGCGACCGTATGGCCCTCCCGCACGGACGGACCGAGCGAGTGAGTGAGCAGATACTCGGTTCGCCACCCCCGTCAGCCAAGCATCCACTCACCCGACAGGAGCAGACTGAACCTCGACCGCCGCCGGTCCGTGTGAGCGGTAGGAGGTGCCATGCCGGAGAACCCCGCCGCGGTGATGCGCGCGCTGCACGACGAGCACGCAGCGGCACTGTGGGCGTTCTGCCTGCACCTCACCGGCAACGACCGCGCGCACGCCGAGGACGTCGCCCAGGAGACACTGCTGCGCGCCTGGCGCAACGCCGCGGTGCTCGAGGAGTCGCGGGGGTCGGTGCGGTCCTGGCTGTTCACCGTGGCCCGGAACATCGTCATCGACGACTGGCGCTCCAAGCGGTCGCGGACCGAGGTCCCGACGGCCGAGGTCCCCGAGGTCGCCGCGACCGAGGACCGGACCGACCAGCTGCTGCTGTCGTGGGTGGTCGCCGAAGCACTGACGCGGCTCTCGGAGGACCACCGCGCCGTACTCGTCGAGTGCTACTACCAGGGCCGCTCGGTCGCCGACGCCGCCCGCCGGCTCGGGATTCCGGAGGGCACCGTCAAGTCCCGCACGCACTACGCTCTCCGCACGCTGCGGCTGGCGCTCGAGGAGCTGGGGGTGGGCGGATGAGCTGCACCCTCGCCCATCTCGACGGCTCCTACGTCCTGGGGTCGCTGGCACCCGCCGAGCGGTCCGACTTCGAGCGTCACCTGGCCCGCTGCGACGAGTGCGCCCGCTCCGTCCGCGAGATGGCCGGCCTCCCCGGGCTGCTCGCGCGGGTGCCGGTCGACGTGCTGGAGCGGCCTGTTGCGGTGCAGCCGTTGCCGGCGACCCTGCTCCCGGCACTCGTGGCGGCGGCCGAGCACGACCAGCGGCGTCGTACGACGCGGGTGGCCGGCCTCGCCGCGGCGGCGGTGGCGGTCGTCGCCCTCGGCACCGCGGGGATCGTGACCGTGCTCGACCACGACCCGGACGGTGCCGCCGCACCCACCGCAGCCGTCAGCACGGCCCCGCCGCAGCGGCTGACGTCGCTCGGCTCCTACTCCGCGACCGGCTGGATCTCGCTCACCCCGGTGGGATGGGGCACCCGGCTCGACCTCACCTGCGAGTACGAGCACGAGTACGGCGGCAGCGGGGGGACGACGTACGTCCTGCTGGTCCGGACCACCGACGGCCGGGTCGAGGAGGCCGCCACCTGGCGGGCACTCCCCGGCAAGGAGATGCACGTGACCGGTGCGAGCTCGGTCAGCCCGGACGACATCGCGTCGGTCGTCGTGCGGACCTCAGACGGACATCCGGTGCTGCGACTGACGCCCTGACGCCAGCCAGCCCTCGGACCGCAGCGACCAGAGTCCGGCCACGACGCAGACGACCTCCGAGACCGCGGCGACCCAGGCGTACCAGGACCAACCGGCCTCGATCCCGAAGAGCCCGACCGTCGTGGAGATCAGGAACGCCGCGAGCGTCGACGCGCCGAAGCCCGCCACGAAGAACAGCGGCAGCCAGTGCCGCCACGTCACCAGGGCGAACGCGATCACGACGCCGGCGACCGCGTTGACCATGAACATGACGCCGACCTCGCCCTGGTCCTTCACACCGTCGAACCACAGCCAGAGGTGGACCGCCGCCGAGACCACGGCGGCCACGGCCGCCACCACCCGCACCAACATCGCGCTCTCCGTCCGTCGGGGCACGACCCCGGCGTTCGGGGCCGTACGGGCAACACGGACGGCGGGTGCCGAGAGGTTCAGTCGGTGCCGCCGGCTCAGTCGGCGTCGTACGCCGTCAGCAACCGGTCCCGCAGCGCGTCCATCCGCCAGACCGGGGCGTCCGCGGTCGGCAGCAGCCCGGGCTGCCAGTCCCAGTCCGCGATCCGTCGTACGACGCCGGGGTCCTGGGCGATCACCGTGACCGGCACGTCGTGGCCGGGGTCGTCGCCGCTGACGTAGGCGTGCGGCTCGTGGTCGCCGAGCACGACCAGGACCCGGTCGGGGTCGGGGTAGGTCTCGAGGAAGGAGACCAGCGTCTCCCAGGAGTACTGGATCGAGTGGCCGTAGAGCTCCCGGACCAGGTCGGCGTCGTCCTGCTCGTGAACCTCCGCCACGTCCTCGGTGGTCCCCGCGAACACCGAGCCGTCGCCGACCTCGTCCCACGGGACCAACGGCGGGGACGGGGTCCACGGGTGGTGGCTGGAGATCAGGTCGATCTCGGCGAAGACCGGCGGGCGGTCCGCGGGTGCGAGCTCGGTACGCCGGAAGTGCTCGAGCGTGTACTGGTCCGGCACCGGCGCGTAGCCGAACTCGGGACCGGCGTAGCCGACGTTGCGGGAGTCGTAGATCTCGTCGAAGCCGTAGAACGCCGCTCCCTCGGGCCAGTCGCGGGTGTTGGCGGGTACGTCGAAGACGGTGCGCCACCCCGCCCGCTCGAACGCCGAGGTCAGCGTGAGCCGGTCGGTGTCGAGCAGCTGCCGGTAGCGGGTCTCGCTGTCGATCCACAGCCCGGACTGCGTGGTCGCGTGCGCCAGCCAGCTGCCGGCGCCGAACGTCGGCGAGGTGAGGAACGCGCTGCGGGTCTGGTAGCCGGCCGCGTCGAGCCGGCGGGTGCCGTCGCGGAGCACCTCCGTCACGCCCGGTGCGTACGACGAGCCGCTGGTCGCCGTACGTCCGTAGCTCTCGACGTACACCAGCAGCACGTCCTTGCCGCGCAGCCCCGTCAGCAGCCGGTCGCCCGGGACGTCGGCGAAGGCGTCCGCCTCGATCTGCTCCGCGAACTCGTCCCGGTCGGCGAGGTCGTGGCGGACCTGGCCCACCGTCTCCACCGCCAGCGCGGCGGCGCCGGCCGACGCGACGGGGGGTCCGCCGCCGAGGTGGACGCTGCTCACCGCGCACACCGCCCAGACCGTGCCGAGCGCCACCACGCCCCGGGCGGCGCCGCGCCGGTGGTCCGCCGCCGCCCGGGCGACCCGGACGGCCGCAAGCGCCATCGCCACGACCACCGCGACCGTCAGCAGCACTGCAGCGACGGCGACCAGCCGGGCGGCGGCGTCTCCGATCGAGTCGCCGAGCACCCCGACGCCCGGGCCGAAGTAGGCCCAGTCGGCGATGGGGTCGAACCGGCGGTCCAGGACCGCACCGAAGCCGACGTTGAGCACCCGCAGCACCACCAGCACGCCCGCGAGCGCGCCGAAGACGACCGCCACCCACAGCCGCGGGCGCGGTGGCAGCACGAGGGCCGCGGCGACCAGGAGCAGGCCCTCGACCGGGATCCGGACCAGGTCGCCGGGACCGAGGCCCGTGCTGGGGTCGGGCAGGGCCAGCGCCAGCCAGACAGCGGTCACCGCGGTCGCCGTGAGCACACCGGCGGGCACCACGGGGCCGGTGCCGGCCCGGTCGACCGGCTCCACCGGCTCGTGGCGGCGGCGCAGGAGCACCACGACGTCGTGGCCGAAGGACCAGGTGAGCAGCGCGAGCGCGACGGCGAGGAGCACGCGGGTCGCGGGCAGGGGCAGCAGGTCCGCGGCGGCGACCACGAGGACGATGCCCTGGATCGCGGCGACCACCTTCGCGGAGTAGCGCGGGGGCAGCGGTCGCCGGAGCCACGGCAGGAGCCGGGCGGCCCCGACGAAGGCGTAGCGGAAGCCGCCGATGGCGAGGACCCACCAGCCGGCCTGCGCGGCGACGTACACGCTGAGGACGGCGATGAGGAACGCGTCGACCTCCATGTCGAACCGGGCGCCGAGCGCCGAGGTCGTCCCCGTGCGGCGGGCCACCCGGCCGTCGACCGCGTCGAGCGCCAGGCCGACCGCCGCGAGCCCGACGAGTACGGCGACCGGGGGCCCGTCGGACACGAAGGTGTCGGCGACGAGCGCCGCGACCCCGCAGTCGAGCACGGCGCGGGTGGTGGTGACCCGGCCGGCGGGGCCGAGGCCCGGCGCGGCGTGGCGGACCAGGGCCCCGTCCAGCAGCGCCGCCAGGCCGGCGCCGCACACCAGGCCGGTCGTCCACCCGAGCGGGCCGAGTCCGACCGTCGCGGCCAGCGTCGCGAGCAGAGCCGCCACGCCGACGAAGCCGGCCGCCGGCCCGAGATGTGCCGCTGGGTGAACCCGATCCACCGCACCTCCGTAGGTAGGGGTACCCGTGCTACGGGAGCCGGGCGGGTCCGGTTCACCGGGCGGCCGAGAGGAGGGGCGACCGACCGTGGGAGAGGCGCGCGCGTTCTGGCTGGCCGAGCCCGGGCGCGGCGAGATCCGACCGGTCGCGCTCCGGGCACCCGGGGACGGTGAGGTGCTGGTGCGGGCGCTGCGGTCGGGCATCAGTCGCGGCACCGAGACCCTGGTGTTCCGCGGCGGGGTGCCGGCCGACCAGCACGGGGTGATGCGGGCGCCGTACCAGGACGGCGAGCTTCCCGGCGCCGGTGAAGTACGGCTACCTCAGCGTCGGGATCGTCGAGGACGGCCCGGCCGACCTGCGTGGGCGGCGGGTGTTCTGCCTGTACCCGCACCAGACGGAGTACGTCGTCCCGGTCGCCGCCGTCACTCCGGTCCCCGATGCCGTGCCGACCGATCGCGCGGTGCTCGCGGGCACCGTCGAGACGGCCGTCAACGCGCTGTGGGACGCCGCCCCGCTGGTCGGTGACCGGGTCGCCGTGGTCGGCGCCGGGATGGTCGGCTGCTGCGTGGCGCGGCTGCTCGGTCGGATCCCCGGCGTGCGGGTGACGCTGGTCGACACCGACCCCGCTCGTGCCGGCGTCGCCGCGGCGCTGGGCGTGGGGTTCGCGGCGCCCGACGCCGCACCCGGCGGATGCGACCTGGTCGTGCACAGCAGCGCCACCGCCGCCGGGCTGCGACGCTCGCTGGAGCTGCTCGCGCCGGAGGGGACGGTGCTCGACCTCAGCTGGTACGGCGACGCCGAGGTCACCCTCCCGCTGGGCGGCGCCTTCCACTCGTCGCGGCTCACGATCCGCGCCAGCCAGGTCGGTCGGGTCTCCCCCGCGCGGCGGGGCAGCCGGACGACCGGCGACCGGCTCGCCCTCGCGCTGGAGCTGCTGGAGGACCCTGCCTTCGACGTGCTCCTCACTGGCTCCTCGCCGTTCGCCGAGCTCCCCGAGGTGATGGCGCGGCTCGCCGCCGGCGACGGGACGACGCTCTGCCACACGATCAGCTACGACGCCGAGGACCATGCACCAGAGGAGGAGGACCGCCCGTGTTCCGAGTGACCGTCCGCGACCAGATGATGGTCGCGCACAGCCTGCGCGGCGAGGTGTTCGGACCCGCCCAGGGGCTGCACGGGGCGACGTACGTCGTGGACGCGACGTTCGCCGCCGTCGATCTCGATCCGTCGGGGATCGTCGTCGACATCGGCCGGGCGACCGAGGAGCTGCGCGCGGTCCTCGCCGACCTGACCTACCGCAACCTCGACGAGGTCGAGAGCCTCGCCGGGCTGAACACCACCACCGAGGTGCTCGCCCGGTTCGTCGCGGACCGGCTCGCGGACCGCGCCCACGCCGGGGCCCTCGGCCGGCCGGCCGGCGACCTCGCCGGCATCGAGGTCACGCTGCGCGAGTCGCACGTCGCGTGGGCGAGCTACGAGCGGCCGCTCGGGGCCGGGTGAGGGACGTGTCCGGGGGCTCCGCCGTGCACGTCGTGGTCCCGGCCGGGATCGACGACCCGGCGCGGCCCAGCGGCGGCAACGTCTACGACCGGTGCCTCGTCGACGCCCTCCGCGAACTCGGCCGGACCGTGCACGAGCACCCGCTCGCCGGCACCTGGCCGACGCCCCGCGCCGCCGACCAGTCCGCACTCGCCGACCTGCTCGCCGACCTCCCCGACGGCGCGGTGGTGCTCGTCGACGGACTCATCGCCTCCGCCTCCCTGCCGAGTGGGGGCTTCCCACCGCCGAGTGGGCACTTCGACCGGCTCCGGGTCGTGGTGCTCCTGCACATGCCGTTCGCGGAGGCGACGCCCGACGCTGCGCTCGAGGAGTCCGAGCGGCGAGCGCTCGGAGCGGCCGCCGCGGTGGTCACCACCAGCCGGTGGTCCCGGGACTGGGTGGTGACGCACCACGGCGTACCGGCCGACCGGGTGCACGTGGCCGAGCCCGGCGTACGCCCGGCCGACCTGGCACCGGGCTCGCCCTCCGGCCGGAACCTCCTCTGCCTCGCCGCGGTCACGCCGGACAAGGGCCACGACGTCCTGCTCGCCGCCCTCGCCCGGATCGCCGACCTGGACTGGCACTGCACCTGCGTCGGTGCGCTCGACCTCGATCCGGGCTTCGTCGAGCGGTTGCAGTACGACGCCCGCCGGGCCGGCCTCGCCGAACGGCTGACCTTCGCGGGGCCCCTGACCGGCCCGCGCCTGCACGCGGCCCTCGACGCGACCGACCTGCTCGTGTCGGCCTCCCGCCGGGAGTCCTACGGGATGGCGGTGACCGAGGCCCTCGCCCGCGGGATCCCGGTCGTGGTGACCGACGTGGGCGGCCACCCGGAGGCGCTGGGGCGGGCGCCGGGGGCCGAGCGTCCCGGCCTACTGCTCCCACCGGACGATCCCGCGAACCTGGCCGCCGCCCTGCGCCGCTGGCTCGTCGACGACCGTCTCCGCACCGACCTGCGCCGCCACGCCGCCGACCGTCGGCGGACCCTCGGGTCGTGGGAGGCCACCGCCGTCCGGGTCGGCGAGGTGCTCGACACGGTCCGGGTGAACCGGCCGCGCTCCGCGTCCGTATCCCCCATCACGACGACCGGATGATCGGAGCAGCCATCAACGCGAGGCCGGGACCGTGGACCTGGGTGCGGATGCTGGTGGGCGCCGCGATCCTCGTCCTGCTCCTGGCCAAGGTCGGCGCGGACCCGTTCGTCGACGGTCTCCGGCGGACGTCGGTCGGGGCGGTCGTCGTCGCGCTGGTCGTCACCGCCGGCACGACGTGGTGCTGCGCCTGGCGCTGGAGCCTGCTCGCGCAGCGCCTCGACGTCGAGGTGCCCGTGCGTGCGGCGTACCGGCTCTACTACCGCTCCCAGCTGCTCAACGCGACGCTCCCGGGCGGCGTCGTCGGCGACCTGCACCGGGGCGTCGACCACGGCCGGGAGACCGGCGCGCTGGGCCGCGCCCTGCGGTCGGTGTTCTGGGACCGCGCGACCGGGCAGGCCGTCCAGGCGGTCCTCGCGGTCGGTGCCGTGGTGCTGCTGCCCCAGGCCGTGCGGCCCGCCGTCGCGTGGGGTGCGGTCGCGGCGGTGGCCGGGGCAGTGGTGCTCCTCGGCGTGCTCCCCGCCCGGGCCCGGCGACGCCTGCTCACCGAGGTGCGCGACGTGCCCGCCGCACGCGGTGTCTGGCCCCGGGTCGTGCTCGCCTCGTCGCTCGCGGCAGCAGGCCACGTGGCGGTGTTCGTGGTGGCGGCCCGGACCGTCGGCGTCACGGCACCGCTCGCGCAGCTGGTCGGGCTCGCGTTCGTCGTACTCGTCGCCTCTGCCCTGCCGCTGAGCGTCGCCGGCTGGGGGCCGCGCGAGGGCGCCACTGCCTGGCTGTTCGGGGCCGCGGGGCTCGGCGCGGGGGTGGGGGTCAGCGTCGCGGTCGTGTACGGCGTGCTGTCGCTCGTCGCGACACTGCCCGGGCTCCTCGTGCTGGCCGGCCGTCCGCGCCGCGTGCCCGCGGCTCCGCCTGTTCCCGAGGAGGTGGCCCATGGCTGACCGTCCCTACACGCTGCTCAGCTGCACCATGTCGCTCGACGGCTACCTCGGTGGCGCGACCGACGAGCGGCTGCTGCTGTCCAACGACGCCGACTTCGACCGGGTCGACGACGTCCGTGCCGGCTGCGACGCGATCCTGGTCGGGGCCCGCACCGTCCGCAAGGACAACCCGCGGCTGCTGGTGCGGGCGGCCCACCGTCGGCGTGCGCGGGTCGACGCGGGCCTTCCCGCATCTCCGGCGAAGGTGACCGTCACCGCAGGCGGCGACCTGGATCCGCGCGGGAACTTCTTCACCGTCGGCGACAACGAGAAGCTCGTCTATTGCGGCCACGACGCGGTCCGCGACCTCGCCGAACGGCTGGGGCGGCTCGCCACCGTGGTCGACGCGGGCCGCCGACCGGACCGCCTGCGCCGCGTCGGCGAGGACCTGGTCGCCCGCGGCGTCCGGCGGCTGATGGTCGAGGGCGGCGGCACCATGCACACCCAGTTCCTGACCGCCGGCCTCGCCGACGAGCTGCAGCTGGTCGTCGCGCCGTTCTTCGTCGGCGACTCCAGGGCCCGCCGGTTCGTCGACGACGGCCGGTTCCCGTGGTGCCCGGACCACCGGGCACAGCTGGTCGAGACGCGACAGATCGGCGACGTCGTACTCCTCCGCTATGCGCTGTCGGACCGGTTCGAGGACGCGGGATGACGGCCGAGGAGGCGATGGTCCGCCCCGACCTGCCGGCCGCCGGGATCCGCACCGAGCTGACCATCCCGCTGCGTCTCGACGGGATCGCCACCGCCGGCCGCGTCATCACCTTCGAGGGTCTGGTCGACGGGCGCGAGCACCTGGCGATCGGCCTCGGTGCGTACGCCGCACGCGCGGCCGCCGCCGTCGGTGCCGCCGTCGGTCCCGGCGATGCCCCGCTGGTGCGGCTGCACAGCGAGTGCCTCACCGGCGACGTGCTCGGCAGCGAGCGCTGCGACTGCGGCCCGCAGCTGCGCGAGTCGCTCACCCGGATCACCGAGGCCGGCGGCTACCTGCTCTACCTGCGCCAGGAGGGCCGCGGCATCGGCCTCTACGAGAAGCTCGCCGCCTACACCCTGCAGGACACCGGTCTCGACACCTACCAGGCCAACGTCGCGCTCGGCCACGACGCCGACGAGCGCGACTACAGCGCCGCCGCGCAGATGCTCCGCGCCCTGGGCGTCCGCAGCCTCCGGCTGCTCAGCAACAACCCGGACAAGGCCGCACAGCTCACGGACGCCGGCATCACCGTGGCCGAGCGGGTGCCGACCCGCGTGCACGTGTCGGCCGCCAACGAGCGCTACCTCGCCGCCAAGGCCGCGATCGGCGCCCACACGCTCGACGGGTGGCCGGAGTCGAACGCCTCACGCGGCCGCGGGCAGGGCTGTAACACGTAGTCCGCGGATGTGGGAGACCGTTGCCGTCGCTGGGCGACCGTTGCAGCGGTCGCCCAGCGACGCCGACGGTCGCCCAGTGCGGCGGACATCGTGTTACTGCTGCCCAGGGCCGCCAGCCGGGTCGGCCGCCGGCCGCGAGGTGAGGAGCAGCACGACGACGCCGAGGACGGCGGCGGCGAGGGAGGCCAGCAGGATGCCGACCTTCGCGGCCTCGGTGAGCAGGTCGGCGCCGGGGAACGACAGTCCGGCGATGAAGAGCGACACGGTGAAGCCGATGCCGGCGACGCAGCCGACCCCGAGAAGCTGCGGCCACGTCGTACCGTCGGGCAGCCGCCCGAGCCCGGTGCGTACGGCGACCACGCACGCCAGCCCGATCCCGATCGGCTTGCCCAGCACCAGGCCGGCGGCGATCCCGAGCGCGACCGGGGAGCCGAGCGCGTCGCCGAGCAGCCCGCCGCCGAGGTCGACGCCGGCGTTGGCGAGCGCGAAGACCGGCAGCACGACGTACGCCGACAGCGGGTGCAGCCGGGTCTGCAGCCGCTCGACCATCGGGACCGACTCAGCCAGCAGGAAGCGCAACCGGTGCAGCTCGTCGGGATCGAGCACCCGGTCGTCGAGCGCCTCCCGGGCGAAGTCGCGGGCGACGTCCTCCTTCAGCAGCGCGCCCGCGGGCGTGAGCAGCCCGATCGCCACGCCGGCGAGGGTGGCGTGCACCCCCGACTGGAGCAGGGCGTACCACGTGACGACGCCCACGACGACGTACACCGGCACGGCCCAGACCCGCACCAGCCGCATCGCCACCATCACCGCCAGCAGCCCGAACGCGACGGCGAGCCAGCCGAGGCTCAGGTCGGCGGTGTAGAACACCGCGATCACCACGATCGCGCCGATGTCGTCGACGATCGCCAGCGTCAGCAGGAACAGCCGCGCCGCCGACGGGAGCCGCCGCCCGAGCAGCCCGAGCACACCCACCGCGAACGCGATGTCGGTCGCCATCGGGATGCCCCAGCCCGCGCCCGCCGCGCCACCACCGGCGATCGCGACGTAGAACAGCGCCGGCACCACCATCCCGCCGACCGCGGCCACGATCGGCAGTGCTGCGGTGCGGGGGTCGCGGAGGTCGCCGTTGACCAGCTCGTACTTGATCTCGAGCCCGACGACGAAGAAGAAGATCACCATCAGGCCGTCGTTGACCCAGTGCTGGAGGCTCTCCACCAGGTGGAACGAGCCGACCTCGACGCCGACCTCCATGTGCCAGAAGGAGTCGTACGACGCCGCCCACGGCGAGTTCGCCCACACCAGCGCGGCGACGGCCGCCGCGAGGAGGAGCACCGACCCGGCCGACTCGACCCGGAGGAACTCCCGCAGCGGCCGGGCGACGTACTTCGCCAGCGGCTTGTCGCTCGCGGTCCAGAACGGCCCGTGCTGCCAGAGGTCGTCGGAGGAACGACCGGACGAGGACGGCGGGAGCGGCACGGGAAACCTCCGTGGGTTCGGGATTCGCACTCCGTGCTCTGGGATCGATCAAGCACGTGCCGACCAGACTTCCCGGCTCACCTGTCCGGCATCCTATCGGCTGTCTGCCGAGCGCCCTGCAGATGTGGCGCGTGGCCCCTCTTCTGTAGGGTCGGACCCATGGCCACGCATGACGTCCGGACCGAAGAGCCCACCATCGGTCGCCTGATCAAGGACGCGCAGACCGACTTCTCCACGCTGATGCGCAAGGAGATCCAGCTCGCCAAGTCCGAGCTGAAGGTCAGCGTGACCGCCGGTGGCATGGGGGCGGTGTTCCTCGCGGCCGCCCTGTTCATCCTCGTGCTCGCCGTGATCATGCTGTCGGTCGCCTTCGCCTACCTCATCCACTGGAACGGCGACGGGCTCGACCTGCACTGGGCGTTCCTGATCGTCTTCGGCGTCTACGTCCTCCTGGCCGGCCTGCTCGCGTTCATCGGCATCAAGAAGTTCAAGGGCGTCAAGGCACCCGAGCGCGCGATCGAGCAGGGCAAGGAGATCCCGAAGGCGCTCAAGGGTCAGGTCCTGACCCTCCGCGTCAGGGACTACCGAGATCCAGGAGGTGGCACGTGGCCCGGCAGCCGCAGGTCGCCGAGCGTGCCGAGCAATTGCTCGGCTCCGCGGTCATCGCGACCGCACCGGTCGCCGGCGGTGACGTCGCCACCGCCGTCAAGCTGCGGCTGAGCAACGGCCGTACCGCGTTCCTCAAGACGCTCAACTCGGCACCCAAGGACTTCTTCGCACGTGAGGCGGCCGGCCTGGGCTGGCTGGCCGAGGCGGAGTCCGGCGCCGCCACCCCCGAGGTGCTCGCCGTCGCCGACGACTGCCTCATCCTCGGCTGGGTCGAGTCCGCGCGTCCGGGTGCGGACGCGGCGGTGGCGTTCGGCCGGGCGCTCGCCCGCACCCACCTGGCCGGTGCGGCGACGTACGGCGCAGCCGCGGACGGCTTCATCGGCCGGCTGCCGCTGCCCAACCGGCCGCTCGACACGTGGCCGGAGTTCTACGCCGAGCGGCGGATCGCGCCGTACGTCCGCGCCGCGCGCGACCGCGGCCTGATCGACGCCGACGACGCCGCAGTCATCGAGCAGGCCGCCGCGAAGGTCGGCGACGTCGTGCCCGAGGAGACCCCCGCCCGGCTGCACGGCGACCTGTGGAACGGCAACGTCCTGTGGAGCACCGAGGACCGGGTCGTCGTCGTCGACCCCGCCGCCTACGGCGGCCACCGCGAGACCGACATCGCCATGCTCGCCCTCTTCGGCCTCCCCCAGCTGGCCCAGGTGATGGCCGGCTACGAGGAGGTCGCCCCCCTCGCCTCCGGCTGGGAGGAGCGGCTCGCCCTCCACCAGCTCTTCCCGCTCGTCGTCCACGCCTGCCTCTTCGGCGGCCAGTACGGCGCCCGCGCGGCCCGCCTCGCCCAGCGCTACCTCTGAGGGGGCCGGCCGGGCGGGAGGGCCCGGGGAGCATCGGCAGCGATGCGCGCGGCCCCGGCACCGAGCGAACGTCCCCAACCGCGGCCGTGCGTGGCGCAGCCGCTCTGCGACCGCAGGGCCCTCCCGCACGGCCGGGCGGGCGGGAGGGCTCGGGGAGCATCGGCAGCGACGCGCGCGGCCCCGGCACCGAGCGAACGTCCCCAACCGCGGCCGTGCGTGGCGCAGCCGCTCTGCGACCGCAGGGCCCTCCCGCACGGCCGGCCGGGACAGGCCAGCCCCTCGCCGGGCCGGCCGGGCGGGAGGGCCCGGGGAGCATCGGCAGCGACGCGCGCGGCCCCGGCACCGAGCGAACGTCCCCCACCGCGGCCGTGCGTGGCGCAGACGCTCTGCGACCGCAGGGCCCTCCAGCACGGACGGACCGGGCAGGCCAGCCCCGGATCAGCCAGGCCGACCAACCCGCACACATCTCAGCAACACCTCAGGCGACTTCGGCATCATGGGGACGTGCCGCACCGTCCCTCCCCTCCGCACCGCATCCTCGTCGTCGACGACGACCGTGCCGTGCGGGAGTCGCTCCGCCGGTCGCTGGAGTTCAACGGCTACGAGGTGCACCTCGCCGGCGACGGGGCCGAGGCTCTGGCGGGGATCGGCGCGGTCGCGCCGGACGTCGTCGTGATGGACGTGATGATGCCCCGGCTCGACGGGCTGGAGACGACCCGCGCGCTGCGCTCGGCCGGCAACGACGTACCCATCATCGTGCTGACCGCGCGCGACGCCGTGGGCGACCGGGTCGAGGGCCTGGACGCCGGCGCCGACGACTACCTCACCAAGCCGTTCGCCCTCCAGGAGCTCCTCGCCCGGCTGCGCGCCCTGCTCCGCCGGGTCGTGCCGGAGGGTGAGGGCGACGAGGAGGAGGTGTTGACCTTCTCCGACCTGACGATGAACGTCACGACCCGCGACGTCACCCGCGGCGACCGGCTGATCGAGCTGACCCGCACGGAGTTCACCCTGCTCGAGATGTTCCTGCGGCGGCCGCGGCGGGTGCTCGACCGCAGCTTCATCCTCGAGGAGGTCTGGGGCTACGACTTCCCCACGACCGCCAACTCGCTCGAGGTCTACGTCGGCTACCTGCGCCGCAAGACCGAGGCCGAGGGCGAGCACCGCCTGATCCACACCGTGCGCGGCATCGGCTACGTGCTGAAGGAGTCATGACCGCGGCCCTGGTGCCGCGGGGCGGTCCGGTCCGCGGGCTGAAGGACCCTGGTCCGGTCGGCCGCTGGCACTACCGCCGCTCGCTGGCCAGCCGGGTCATCCTGCTCACCACGATCGCGGTGGGCGTCTCGGTGGCGGTGGTCGCGATCGGCGCCTACTTCACGACCCGGATCCAGATGCAGGACAGCCTCGACGACTCGCTCCTCAAGCGGGCGCGCGCCGCGGCGAGCTCCGACACCCTGCTGGACGCGACCGACGCCGGCCTGGAGTCCTGGGCGCTGGGCGCGGCCGACGTACGCATCGGCTTCCTGTCCACCAGCGGCCGTGGCCCCGCCCTCGACGAGGGGCCGACGATCCGGCTGGGCCAGGAGGAGCTCGCGGTCGCCCAGGGCCGGAGCGACCACAGCGTCCGCACGATCCTGATCGGGGGTGAGAGGTACCGCGTGGTCGCCGTACCCACCCGCAACGAGGGGCTCGCGCTGATCATCGCGCAGCCGCTGGAGGACCAGGACCGGATCCTGGCCCGGCTCGGTTGGGTGACCGTCGCGTTCGGGGTGCTCGGGGTGATGACCGCTGCGCTCGCGGGGTGGATGGTCGCGACCAACGGACTGAGGCCGGTACGCCGGCTGACGGCGTCGGTCGAGGACATCGCGCGCACCGAGGACCTCACCGCCCTGCCCGTCGAGGGCGACGACGAGGTGGCGCGGCTGGCGACGGCCTTCAACCAGATGCTCACCGCGCTCGACGCGTCCCGGACCCGGCAGCGGCAGCTGGTCGCCGACGCCAGCCACGAGCTCCGCACCCCGCTGACCGCGCTGCGCACCAACGTCGACCTGCTCACGATGAGCGTGAGCGAGGACAACGGCGGTACCGTGCTGCCGCCCGAGGCCCGGACCGAGCTTCTCGACGACGTCCGCGCCCAGATCGAGGAGCTGACCACGCTGATCGGTGACCTGACCGAGCTCGCCCGGGAGGACCCGGCGGCGCCGCTGGTGGAGCCCGTCGACCTGGCCGAGATCGTCGACCACGCCGTGCAGCGCGTACGACGCCGCGCGCCGGGGTTGACCTTCGAGGTGTTCACGCGGCCCTGGCAGGTCGTGGGCGAGGCGCCGGCGCTCGAGCGCGCGGTCACCAACCTGCTCGACAACGCCGCGAAGTGGAGCCCGGACGACGGGCTGGTCACGGTGCGGCTCAGCGACGGCGTCCTCACCGTCGACGACCAGGGCTCCGGCATCGCCGAGGCCGACCGCTCCCGGATCTTCGACCGCTTCTGGCGCTCCGACGACGCCCGCACCCTGCCGGGCTCCGGGCTCGGGCTGGCGATCGTGCGGCAGGTCGCCGAGCGGCACTCGGGCTCGGTCGAGGCGACGGAGAACGCGAGCGGTGGCGCCCGGCTGGTGCTGCGGATGCCCGGTGCGCACGGCGGCGCGGGTGACGAGCGTGGCTGACGGCAGCCGTGCGCGGCAGCGCGTCGCGGCGGCCTGCGGCGTCGTACTCCTCCTCGGGTTGGCCGGGTGCGGTGGCGACGACAAGGCCGCCCCCGAGCCGGACCAGCCCAGCGAGACCCCGGCGCTGTGGAACCCGTGCGACGCGATCGACCCGGCGTTCGTCGAGGCGGCCTTCGGGTCGGTGGCCAAGGAGGTCAACGGCACGCCGACGGAGCCGGACTGCCGGTTCACGCCCGACGAGGCGTCGGGTGACCCGGTCGTGGTCGCGAGCTACCTGCAGTTCGCGGGCGGCCTCGACGCCGCCTGGGAGACGATGGGCCAGCCCGAGGACGCGAAGGTCACCGAGCCGGTGATCGAGGGCGCCGACGCGGCGCGGATCGTGACCGACGTGGTGGAGCGCCAGCTCTACGTCACCGGGTTCGTGCAGAACGGCGTCCTCATCCAGAACGTCAACGTCGTCGACCCGGCGCCGTACGACCGCGAGGCAGTGCTCGCCGGCGTACGCCGAACGCTCGCCGCCTTCTCCCGGCACGCCGTCGAGGCCGGGATCACCGAGGCCGAGACCGAGTGACCCGATGACCACGCCGCACGCCGACCGTTCCTGGTGGGGCTGGGGCTCCACGCTCGACGAGCTGACACCGGCCGAGACGACCGCACTCGTCGCCCGGACCGCCGCGCTGCTCCCCGACCACGACTTCACCGACCACGCACCGCCGGACCCGCGCCGGCTCCCGGTCAGGCCGCCCAGGGTCGCACCGCCGTCGTCGCTGCGGAGTCTCTGCAGCGACGATCCGGTCGACCGACTGGCCCACGCCCGCGGCAAGGCGTTCCGCGACGTGGTCCGCAACCTGCACGGCGATGTCGAGAACGTGCCGGATCTCGTGGCCCGGCCGCGGACCGAGCAGGACGTGGTCGACCTCCTCGACTGGTGCACCGACACCGGCACGCCGGTGGTGCCGTACGGCGGCGGGAGCTCGGTGGTCGGTGGGGTCGAGCCGCGCTTCGCGGGCCCAGCGTTGACCCTCGACCTCGCCCACCTCGACCGGGTCGTCGAGGTCGACCCCACCAGTCGCGCCGCGCGCATCCAGGCCGGCGTCTACGGGCCCGCGCTCGAGGAGCAGCTGCGCCCGCACGGGCTGACGCTGCGCCACTTCCCCCAGTCCTTCGCGTACTCGACGCTCGGCGGCTGGCTGGCCACCCGCGCCGGCGGCCACTTCGCGACGCTCCACACCCACATCGACGACCTCACCGAGTCGATCCGCGTCGTCACCCCGGTCGGGGTCAGCGAGTCGCGACGGCTTCCGGGCTCGGGCGCCGGACCGTCACCGGACCGGATGTTCCTCGGCTCCGAGGGAACGCTCGGCATCGTGACCGAGGCCTGGATGCGGCTGCAGGCGAGGCCCACCTGGCAGGTCACCGCCTCGATCGGGTACGACGACCTCGACCGCGCCGTGGCCGCGACCCGGGCCGTCGCCCAGTCGGGGCTGCACCCGTCGAACTGCCGGCTGCTCGACGCCGCGGAAGCATCCGTCAACGCCGGGATCACGGTGGGCGGCGGTGTGCTGCTGATCGCCTTCGAGTCCGCCGACCACCCCGTCGACGCCTGGCTCCGGCGGGCCGTGGAGATCGCCGAGGAGCACGGCGGCGAGGTGCTCGCGACGCGGTCGCGGGACGACAGCGCGAGCCGGGCCGACCGTGCGGAGGACGCCGACACGGCGAGCGCGTGGCGGTCGTCGTTCCTCCGCATGCCCTACCGGCGCGACGCCCTGGCCCGCCGGTCGATGATCGTGGAGACGTTCGAGACCGCGTGCACCTGGGACCGGTTCCCTGCGTTCCACGCCGCCGTGACCGCGGCGGCGCGGGCGGCGATCGACGAGATCTGTGGCGGGCTGGGGATCGTGACCTGCCGGTTCACGCACGTCTACCCGGACGGCGCGGCGCCGTACTTCGGCATCTACGCGGCCGGCCGCTGGGGCAGCACGCTCGCGCAGTGGGACGAGATCAAGGCCGCGGTGTCCGAGGCGATCGTCACCCACGGCGGCACGATCACGCACCACCACGCCGTGGGGCGCGACCACCGGCCGTGGTACGACCGGCAGCGGCCGGCGCCGTTCGCGACCGCCCTCGCCGCCGCCAAGTCCGCGCTCGACCCGGCCGGCGTCCTCAACCCCGGGGTGCTGCTGCCCGCCGACGCGTAGGCGCCGTCGGCGAGGGGCACCTCGTGATCGGCTGGGAAGTCCTTGGCGTGACCACTACGGGCCCACCTCCAGCGCGCGCAGCAGCCGCTCGGCCTTCCAGCGCGTCTCGGCGTACTCCTCCTCGACGTCGGACTGCACCGTGATGCCCCCGCCGGTGCCGAGCGTGTAGCTGCCGCCGCCCTCGGTCAGCAGCGACCGGATCACCACGCCGAGGTCGGCACGCCCGTCGCCGGAGACCCAGCCGAACGCGCCGGAGTAGGCCCCCCGCGGCGTCGCCTCGACCTCCTCGATGATCTCCATCGTGCGCAGCTTGGGGGCGCCGGTCATCGAGCCGGCCGGGAAGAGCGCGCGCAGCGCGCCGAGAGTGGTGATGCCGTCGCGCAGCCGGCCGCGCACGGTCGACACCAGCTGGTGCACCGACGCGTACGACTCGACGTCCATCAGCACCGGCACCTCGACGGTGCCGACGTCGCAGACCATCGAGAGGTCGTTGCGGAGCAGGTCGACGATCATCAGGTTCTCGGCCCTGAACTTCGGGTCCGTCGCCAGCCGGTGGCGCGCCTCCTCGTCCTCGTCCGGCGTCGTGCCCCGCGCCGTCGTGCCCTTGATCGGCTTGGCCTCGAGGGTGCGATCGGCGGTGACCCGGGCGTAGCGCTCGGGCGAGGAGCTGAGCAGCCAGGCGTCGCGCACCGGGAAGGTCGTGCTGGAGGAACCCGGCGTACGGCGCAGGGTTGACCGCCCGCAGCCGGAGGTACGCCGCCGCAGGCCCCAACGTGCTGGGCACGGTCAGCCGGTGGGTCAGGTTGACCTCGTAGGAGTTGCCCGCGTGGAGGTGCTCCTGGACGGCGGCGAAGGCCGCTGCGTAGTCGGCGGGCACCTCGGCCGTGGGCACGATTCCAGTGGGCGCGTCGGCGGCTGGCCGGAGACCGGAGGGCCCGCCGGGTGCATCGTCGGAGACGCGCGCGGCCCCGGCACCGAGACCACGTCTCTCCACGGGCCGTGCGTGGCGTAGACGCTCTGCGCCCGCCGGGCCCTCCGGGCGCAGGCCCGCACGAGACACGTCCGGGCGCAGGCCCGCGGAGACACGTCCGCCGGGTGGTCGAACATCCGCACGTGGGAGGGCCGCATCCAGACCGCGTCGGGGAGGAGGAGATCGGGAGGCGCGGGCAGGTCGGGACGGGCGGCGTACCCGAAGTAGCCGAACCACTGGTCGCGCGGCTCGCCGGCGTCGAGCTCGGCCTCCAGCACGACGAAGGGGTCGTCGCCGACCACCTCGGACCGTCCGCCGGCGTGCCGGGTCACCTCGCGGCGCGCGGCGTCGTACGTCAGGGAGACGTCGTCGTCGTCCAGCCAGCCGATGACCGACCGCTGCCGCGACCACTCGCGGGCACCCCCACCGTCGAGCCAGACGCAGCGGGCGTGCGCGGCGGCGACCCGGGTGAAGACCTCGGCCGGGTCGGCGTCGTTCACCACGACGTCCCCAGGAAGTTGGCGACGATCGCGGCGCCGTGCTCGGTGAGGATCGACTCGGGGTGGAACTGCACGCCCTCCTGCGGGAGGTCGCGGTGCGCGCACGCCCATCACGACCCGCGGGCCGGCGCCGTCCACCCCCGCGCACGACGCGGTCGCCTCGAGCTCGTCGGGCAGCTTCACCGCGGCGAGCGAGTGGTAGCGCACCGCCGCGAAGTCCTGGGGCAGGCCGCGGAACACGCCGGCGTCGTCGTGGTGGATGGCAGTGACCAACCCGTGCGCCGGCACCTCGCGCTCCACGACGCCGCCGTACGTCGTCACCATGCCCTGCATCCCCAGGCAGACGCCGAGCACCGGCCGGCTCCCGTCGAGGAGCACGTCGCGGCCCACCGCGAAGTCCCGCTCGGACGCGGGGTGCCCGGGACCGGGCGACAGCACGACGAACTCGTGCCGCAGCACGTCCTCGGCGCCGACCGCGTCGTGCTGGACCACCGTCGGCAGCTCGCCGGTCACCTCCGCGATCAGGTGCACCAGGTTCCAGGTGTAGGAGTCGTGGTGGTCGACCACCACGACGCGGGTCACCTGGCCGCCTCTCGGAGCGTGGGCGATCATCCCTAGTCCAGGAGTACGGCGCAGACCAGGTCGTGCACGATGTCGAAGCCCCGCTCCGTCAGGATCGACTCGGCGTGGAACTGCACGCCCCGGTAGTGCGGGCCGGCGAGCGCGTTGACGTCGCCGGACTCCGGGTCGCACTCGACGGTCACACCCTCCGGCAGGTCGGTGTCGGCGGCGGGGCGCCCGACGAAGGTGTTGTAGAAGCCGACCCGCTCCCGACGCCCGTTGACGACCACCTCGGACTGGGTGCCCTGGAACACGATGTCCTTGTAGGCGAGAGGGATGCCGAGCTGGTGGCACAGCGCCTGGTGACCGAGGCAGACCGCGAGGAACGGCCGCTCCTGCTCCAGGACAGAGGCGACGGCGGAGCGGAGGTTGACCATCTTCTGGTCTGCGTCGTCGCGCGGGTCGCCGGGGCCCGGCCCCACGATCACCAGGTCGTAGCCGTCGAGGCAGCCGGCGGCGTACTCCTCGTGCCGGACGACGGCGCTGGTCATCCCCATCCGCGCGAGCACGTGGCGCAGCATGTTCACGAAGTCGTCCTCGCCGTCGAGGATCACCACCGACTTCCCCGCCAGCCGCGGGTCGGCCGGCGTACCTGCCTGGTCGTCGAGCCAGAAGCCGGACAGCCGCCGGTTGCGGGCGTTGAGGGCGATCAGCACGTCCTCGTCGGCAGCGAGTACGCCGACGTCGGTGGTCGGCGCGGGTGCCGGCGGAACGAGACCGAAGGCCGAGAGGATCCCGCCCGCCTTCGCGTGCGTCTCGGCCACCTCGTAGGCCGGGTCGGAGTCGCGGACCAGGGTCGCGCCGGCGGTCACCTTGAGGTTGCCGTCGAGGTCGACGTCGGCGGTGCGGATCACGATCGGGCTGTCGACGACCGGCTCGCCGTCGGGGTCGCGGCCGAACATCGCGAGCGCGGCGCCGTAGTAGCCGCGGCCCGCGGGCTCGTACTCCTTGATCAGCCGGCACGCGTTCTCGACCGGCGAGCCGGTGACCGTGGCGGCGTACATCGTGTCCCGCAGCACCTCCCGCACGTCCCGCGACGTGCGGCCGGCGAGGAGGTACTCGGTGTGGATGAGGTGCGTCATCGGCTTGAGGAACGGCCCGAGCACCTGGCCGCCCTCGTTGCAGATGTCGCACATCATCTTGAGCTCCTCGTCGACGACCATGAAGAGCTCGTAGATCTCCTTCTCGTCGCGCAGGAACTCCATCAGCCGGGTCTGCGTGTCCCGGTCGTCGCCCTCGGGCGGCTTGATCCGGAACGTGCCGGAGATCGGGTTCATCCGGACGTCGCCGCCGTGCACGCTGACGTGGCGCTCGGGGCTGGCGCCGACGAGGTAGCGGTCGCCGGTGAAGAAGAGGAAGGTCCAGTAGGCGCCGCGCTCGCGCTCCAGCAACCGGCGGAAGACGGTCAGCGCACGCTCCGGACCCCAGTCGGCGACCACGGCGCGGTAGTGGCGGCCCACGACCAGGTTGGCCCCCTCGCCCTGGCCGATCTCGTCCTTGATGATCGCCTCGACGACCTTGGCGTAGTCGGTGTCGTCGATGTCGAAGCCGCCGCGGTCGACGAACTCCACGCCGGTGTCCTCGATCGCGTCGACCACCTCGGCCACGGAGAACTCGAGCTCGGTCTCGACGTCGACCACGACCAGGGGCGTGCCGTCGTCGTGCGCCTCGAAGCCGCGCTCGGCGACCTGGCGGAAGGGTACGGCGACCAGCCGGTCGCACTGCCGTCCTGCGGCGGGCGGGCCCTCCTCGAGCGGGATGTCCATGATCGACCCGGCCACCCAGCGTCGCCCGCCGAGCATCCCGACGGTGTCGCGGTCGCCCGCGCGGGTGGAGCGCCGGATGATCGCCCACGCCTCGTGCCCCTGGATCGCGGCGATGGCGTCCCGGGCTGAGGCGGTGGGCGCGCCCGAAGGCCCACCCGACGGCTGAGTCATGGCGGAAGCCTATGCGGGCGCTCCCCCACGCCCCTGCCGGTGTCCAGGCTTCGCCCGCGCTCCCGTCACCTCGTCCTGTTAGCCTGCGACCGGCTCCGTCTGTCGTCCCGGTCACGACCTCCGGCGGGGCGACTCTCGGGAAGCGACGGAGCAGGGAATGGCAACGCGGGGCACGACGTCTACGTTCGCGGTGGTGGCGACCACCGCCCTCGTCCTCGGTCTCGCCGGCTGCGGCGACGACGGGGCCGACGACACCGCGCCGACGCCCTCGATCGGCGAGAGCAGCACGGCCGGCGAGCCGACGAGTGAACCGGCCCCGGGACCCGGAGCGATCCCCACCAGCTTTCCCGAGGTCGGCCTCGAGATCACCGATCTGCCGAAGCTCGACGACGCCTACCACGACGCCCTGGTGGCCTTCGTCGACTTCGAGCGCGGCCGACGGGCCACGCTCAACGAGGCGAAGCTCGACCCGCTGCTGAGCGACAACGCCGCCGGGCGCGTCGTCGAGAAGTTCCAGGGCACCGTCGACTACCTCCAGGCCAACAACTCCCACTACCGCGGTGACGTGACGACCGAGGTCGTCGAGGCGGAGACCAAGCCCGGGGTGCTGTGGTTGGAGACCTGCACCGACGGCACCGGTTTGCGGATCGTGGAGAACGGGCAACCGACCCCTGTCAGCGGGGAGCCCCGCCTCTCCGCACGCATCGTCGTCACCGATGTCGACGGCACGTGGTTGGTCACGGACGACACGTCCCTGGAGGGATCATGCTGAGTACGGCGTTCCGCGCGTTCCTCTGCGTGGTGGCGGCGACCGCGGCTGCACTCGTCGGTGGCTTCTTCAGTCCAGCGGCGGCCTGCGACGTCAACGGCAACAACTGTGGCGGCGACGGCCCCGACGTGTCGGGCCGAACGATCGCGGTGACGGTCACCCACAGCTACGGCTCGGGCGGAAGCTCGGGCTCAGCGGGCACCTCCACCGGGTCGACCACGGTCCAGGTGCCGGTCCCCTGCTGGTACGTCCAGGGCAAGACGGGCAAGGAGTACTACCACTGGGTCGAGTCAGGACAGGCGTCGATCGACTGGTACCACCACGGCGGCGGGGACGGCCCGTTCGAGCCGTACCCGGGCTACAAGCAGCACAAGAACGACTCCGAGGGCCACTGGTACGGCTCCGCGTGCTCCAGCGAGACGTTCGAGAACATCGACGACTTCTTCGAGTACTCCCAGCAGTGGTTCGCCGAGCACCCCTCGGTCTACGTGCCCGGTGGCGGCCAACCGCCCATTCCCCCGATCCCGCCCGAGGTGCTCCTCGAAGCGGCGACCGACGCCCTCACGATTCCCGAGCCCGAGTTCGTGTGGAGCCCCCAACTGGTCGACGGGCAGGGCACGCTGGTCAACCTGGACACCTGGTTCTGGCTGGACGACTACCCGACCGAGGGCACGGTCACCGCGTCCGCGGGACCGTCCACGGTCACCGTCGACCTCACCCTGGACGACGTCCAGTACTCCAGTGCCGAGGCCGGATCGGTGACCTGCGCCGACGGCGGCTCACCCTGGCAGGAGGGCGCGAGCTCGGACTGCCGGCTCGTGTTCCCCCGCGCCTCCGACGCCACGACCGTGGCCGCCAACGCCGCCTGGTCGGGCACCTGGTCCTACAACGGCGTCCCGCAGGGCGCGATCGACCCCGTCTCCGCCGACTGGGAGACGAGCTTCCCGGTGCGCGAAGCCGGCGCGGTCGTGACCGACGTCGACTGACCTGACCGCCGCGCGAGGATGAGTCCCGGCTCGGTGCCGATCGAGCTCAGAGCGCGATCAACATGAGCGTGGGGTCGACGGCCCGAATGTCGTCGGGATCCGACGTCACGACCGCTAGGTCGTGAAGCATGGCGTGGAGTGCGACATGGACGTCGACGACGTCCGCGTGACCCGTCGGTCCGATCGGCACGCCGACCGCGCGCGCCCGGTCGCCCGCGCCGCTCGGGCGCCGGTCAGGAGATCGTCGTCAACAGCTGGGTCGCCCGGGTGAGGACGACGTACAGCGTGGCCCGCCCGGTGGCCGACTCGGCCTCGATCTCGACAGGCCGCACGACCACGATCCCGTCGAACTCGAGGCCCTTCGTGTCCAGGCCCGTGAGTACGACGACGCGGTCCTCCCCCGACGGCGCGGACCCCGCGTCGGCGGCCGCCCGGGCCGCACCCGGCGCGTCCGCGGCGAGCTCGGGCCACGACGCGAGCCAGGAGTTGACCTCCGAGCGGCGAGCCACGGGCACGACGATCCCGACCGTGCCGGAGACGGCGCCGGCGATCTCCAGGACCGCCTCCCGGGTGGCGGCCTCCAGGTCGGCGCCGGCGGCGACCTCCCGGGGTTCGGCGCCGGTGCGGCGTACGGCGTCGGGCAGGTCGGCGTCGAGTCCGACCGCGCGGGCGTAGGCGGCGGCGTACGCGTAGATCTCCGCCGAGTTGCGGTAGTTGGTCGAGAGGTGGAACTCGTGGAGCGCCTTGCCGGCGAGGGCCTCGGCCCGCGCCGTCGCGGACTCCTCGGGCTCCGGCCACGACGACTGCGCCGGGTCGCCGACGATCGTCCACGAGGCGGCCCGCCCGCGCCGGCCGACCATCCGCCACTGCATGGGGGTCAGGTCCTGCGCCTCGTCGATCAGCACGTGTGCGAAGCCGTCGTCCTCGATGCTGTGGGTCGGTGGGGTCCAGGCACGGCCGGAGGGCGCGTACTCACGATCTGCGGCGGTCATCAGCTCCTGGATGTCGACCGCGCCCTCGATGAGGGCCATCGGGTCGTCGCGGTCGTCGGTGCGCTGCGGGACGTCGCCCAGCGCGTAGCGCAGCTCGTCGAGGAGCGGGATGTCCTCGATGGCGAGGTCGCGATCGAGGGGTACGGCGCCGCTCGCGCCGCTCCACGACTTCGACAGCAGCCGCTGCTCCTCGCCCGTCAGGACGCCCTCGGACACCCGGGCGAGGAACTCGGGGTCGCGCAGCCAGCCCAGCACGGTCGGGGCGTCCAGCGGCGGCCACCAGGCCAGCGCGAAGTCGAGGAAGTCCTGACGCGAGAGCATGTCGTCGTCGAACTCCTCGCGTCCGCCCTCACGGCCACGCTCGCCCCGCACCTGTCGCCACATCGCGTCGAGCAGTGCGGCCGACACCCGCGGGAGCTGCTTGTTGCGGCGACCCTGCGACATGAGGTTGCGCCGGATCTGTCCGAGCCGGCTGCGGTCGAGGACGATCCGCTCGTCCCGCCAGAACACGCGGTACTCCTGCGACGATCCGGGGGCCTGCTGGCGCGCCGTACGCCGCATGACCTCGGCCATCCGCGCCGAGCCCTTGACGTCGGCGACCGCCGGCTCGTCGTGCCGCACCGCGCGGTAGCCGTCGACGACCTCGCCCAGCGACCGCAGCGCGACCGCGGTCTCGCCGAGCGACGGGAGCACCCGCTCGATGTAGCGCATGAAGACGCCCGACGGTCCGACGACCAGCACGCCACCGGACTCGTAGCGGCGCCGGTCGTTGTAGAGGAGGTACGCCGCCCGGTGCAGCGCCACGACCGTCTTGCCGGTGCCGGGACCGCCGCTGATCGTCACGACGCCCTTGCCCGGCGCCCGGATCGCCTTGTCCTGCTCGGCCTGGATCGTCGCGACGATCGAGTGCATCGAGCGGTCGCGGGCGCGGGAGAGCTGCGCCATCAGCGCGCCCTCCCCGACGATCGGGAGCTCGCGCCCCTCGGCCTCCGCGTCGGTCAGCGCCTCCGCGTCGAGCAGCTCGTCCTCGACGCCGATGACGCGGGGACCGCTGCTGCGAAGCACCCGCCGCCGGATGACGTCCTGCGGCTCCGCGGCGGTCGCCTGGTAGAACACCGCGGCGGCCGGAGCCCGCCAGTCGATGAGGAGCGAGTCGCGGTTGTCGTCCCGCAGGCCGATCCGTCCGACGTACCGCGGCTCGGGGTCGAGGCCCGCCGTCAGGTCGAGGCGACCGAAGACGAGGCCCTCGTGGGCGGCGTCGAGCTGCGCGATCCGCTTGGCCGCCTGGAACACCATCGCGTCCCGCTCGACCAGGCCGCCCTCGTGACCGAGCCGACCGCGGGAGTGACCCTCCCGCGCCAGCTGCTGCGCAGCCCGGCCGGCCTGCTCGAGCTGCCGGTAGACCCTGTCCACGAAAGCCTGTTCGGCCGCGATCTCGCGCTCGACCAGCTCCTCAGCCACCGACCGTCCCCCGAAGTTCCTCGAACCAAATGTTCCGTGCCGTCTTCCGTGCCGTCCGACGTCGGGCGGCAAGTGCTCAACTCTACGCGGCCGACGCGGGCGTCGCATGGTTGACACCGTTTGCGAGAATCAGGCGTTCGCGCCGACCCGGGCGCGTGCCAGCAGTCGGTACTGGGGGTCCCCATGCGTTCACGCTCCACCGTCCTCGCCGTGCTCGCGACCATCGCCTTCGTCACCGGCCTGCTCGCGGTGGCCGTCTCCCCCGCCCGTGCCGACTCCGAGCGGACCCGCGACCTGGCCAAGGACGTCGTCGAGACCAACGACGTCGGAGGCGGCAGCCAGGTCCGCAAGCGGCGCGACGCCGCGCGCGACCTGCTCACCGGCAAGGCGCGGTACGCCGACCGTTTGGTCGTCGTCAAGCTCAAGGTCCGCAACCTGGCCGCCGAGAACTACATCGCGATCGTCGACCTCGAGACGACGCAGGGTCACTACCGGGTGTTCTACAACCGCGAGGACGCGGCGGCGGTCGCCCGCGACTGGCAGGTGGTCTCCGGCGCGGCCACCGGCTGCGCGGACATGACGATCCGGCCGATGCGTGCCAAGGACCTTGTCAAGGTCACCGTGCCCCGCCGGTGCATCGGTGGCACCACCCGCTGGGTGCGGTGGGGCGCGGTCCTCGGGCACATCGAGCGCGACGGCGTCACCTTGCGGATGGACGACCTGCGGCGCGACGCCAAGGTCGACACCGACACCGTGCGCCTCGGCCGGCGCGTCTCCTACAACTGACAGCCTGTCGGCCGTCAGCCCTTCGCCGCAGCCTTGCGGGTCAGGAACGCCATCATCGCCTCGCGTGCCTCGTCGGACGCGAACAGCCGCGCGCTGAGCGCGACCATCTCCTCGCCACGCTCGTCGATCCGCGCGAGCAGGTCGGCGGACAGCAGCGCCTTGGTCTCGCGGAGACCCTGCGCGGCTCCGGTGACGAGCTGCCCGGTGAGCTCGGTGACGGCAGCGTCGAGCCCGTCGGCCGGCACGGCCCTCGTGACCAGGCCGTAGCCCACCGCCTCGGCCCCCGTGAACACCTCGCCTCCCAGGCAGGTGAGGGCGGCCCCCCGCGAGGTCAGCCGCGGCAGCACGGTCAGGGAGATCACCGCGGGCGTCAGGCCGAGCTTCACCTCGGTGAGCGCGAAGGTCGCGTCGTCGGCGACCAGCGCGACGTCCGACGCGGCGATGATGCCGATGCCACCGGCGCGGGCGGCGCCGGCGACCACGGTCACGACCGGCTTCGGCAACGCCACGACCAGCCGCTGGAGGGCGACCATCGCGCGAGCGCCCTCCTCCAACGGCACCGTTGCGGCCTCGGACAGGTCGGCGCCGGAGCAGAAGACCCGGCCGGACGACCTGAGCACCACGGCGAGCACGTCGGCGTCGGCCTCGGCACGCTCGAGGCGGTCGAACAGCTCGGTGACCAGCTGCCGGGACAGGGCGTTGCGGTTGTGCGGCGAGTCCAGGGTGATCGTCGCGACACCGTCGGCGACGTCGTAGTGGACGAGCTCGGCAGGCGGGTTCGCGGTGGCATCCGTCATGGTCGTCATCCTGCCGCAACCGCCGCGCGTCATCCGGACGGCCCGCGGCCCCGAACCACCCGCATGAGCCTCCGACCGCGTTGGGACCTTCTGGTGTGGGCCGGGTTCGGCGTCCTCGCGACATTGGTCGGTGTGGCAGCCGGTGACCTGGCGGCGAGCCTGCTCGATCCCGCTTCGTCCCCCGTGCTCGCGGTGGGATCGGCGGTCGTCGACCTGACGCCCACACCGGTCAAGGAGTGGGCGATCGCCCGGTTCGGCACCAAGGACAAGCCGATCCTCATCGGTTCGGTGCTCGGCGGCGTACTCCTCCTCGCGGCGGTGGCGGGCCTGCTGGCGCGGCGTCGCCTGGCGGTCGGTGCGTCGGTGCTGGTCGGGCTGGTCCTGGTCGCCGGGGCCGCGGTGATGACCCGCCCCGCGGCCGCCGTACCGGATCTGCTGCCGAGCCTCGTCACCGCGGCCACCGCGGTCGCGGCGATCGCCTGGCTCGCGTCGATGGCGCACCGGGCCGCGGAGCGACCGACGGGAGGACGGCGCGGCCTGCTCCTCGCCGTGGGGGTGTTGGCCGGCGCCGCCGTCGTGGGGGGTACGGCGGGCCGCGTCATCACCCGGCTGCGTCGGCGACCCGAGGACGTCGCCCTGCCGGCACCTGCTGAGCCGCCGCCGCCGTTCCCGCGCGGCCTGGACGACCAGGTGCCCGGCATCACGGCCTTCCGCACCGACAACGACGACTTCTATCGCGTCGACACCCGGCTCGACACGCCGGTGGTCGGCGCCGACGACTGGACCCTCACCATCGACGGCGATGTCGAGCGGACGGTGACCCTCACCTTCGAGGAGCTGCTCGCGATGCCGATGATCGAGCGCGACATCACGCTGACCTGCGTCTCCAACAGCGTCGGCGGCGAGTTCGTCGGCGGCGCACGCTGGCTGGGCGTCCGGCTCACCGATCTCCTCGACCTCGCCGGCGTCGGCGACCGCGCCGACCAGATCCTGTCCACGGACTACGACGGCATGACCATCAGCACCCCGCTCGCGCTGGCGACCGACGGCCGCGACGCGATGGTGTGCGTCGGCATGAACGGCGAGCCGCTCCCGCGCGAGCACGGCTTCCCCGTGCGGATGGTGGTCCCCGGCCTCTACGGCTTCATCAGCGCCACCAAGTGGCTGACCCGGCTCACCCTGACGACGTACGCCGACCAGGACGCCTACTGGACCGAGCGGGGCTGGGCCACCGACGCGCCGATCAAGCCCTCCGCGCGGATCGACACCCCGCGGGCGCTGGCGACGGTGGACGCCGGAGCCGTCGTCATCGGCGGGGTCGCCTGGGCGCAGGAACGCGGCGGCGTCGCGGGGGTCCAGGTCCGGGTCGACGGCGGCGGCTGGCAGGACGCGACCCTCGGACCCGACGGGGGCGACGACTACTGGCGGCAGTGGTTCCTGCGCTGGGACGCCGAGGCCGGCCCGCACTCGATCGCGGTCCGTGCGCGCAGCGGCGACGGGGACACCCAGACCGCCGTGCGGGCGGAGCCGTTCCCCGACGGGGCGAGCGGGCTGCACGAGCTGCTGGTGACCGTCGAATGAGAAGGGTCCGCCGACCACCCATCCGCCCGCGGCGTCGTACCGAATCACTCGTGTCAGCCACAGAAACGGAAGGCACCACCATGAAGCTCCAACACCTCCGCCGCACGACCGGCATCGCGGCCACCACGCTCGCTCTCTCGCTGAGCCTTGCTGCCTGCGGCAGCGACGACGAGGGCGGGTCCGGGAGCAGCAACGACAGCGACGACAGCTCGATGAGTGAGGACCCGACGGCCGAGGGAGCCGGCGCCCAGACCTTCGGCGACGGCTGCGCGCAGGTGCCCGCCAAGGGTGCCGGCTCCTTCGACGGCATGGTCTCGGACCCGGTCGCGACGGCCGCCAGCAACAACCCGCTGCTGACCACGCTCGTCACCGCCGTCGGCGCTCATCGACGGCCTCGGCGACACCCTCAACGGGGCAGAGGCGCTCACGGTCTTCGCGCCGTACAACGGGGCGTTCGAGGAGATCCCCGCGGACGACCTGAACGCACTGGTCGAGGGCGGCCAGAAGGACGGCCAGGACAGCACTCTCTACACGATCCTCGCCCACCACGTGGTCGGCGCGAACGAGGGCGCGGACTCCGTCGTCGGTGACCAGGAGACGCTCGCGGGCGACATGCTCACCATCGAGGGCGACGCCGAGAGCGGCATGACCGTCTCCGACGGGACGGTGACGGCCACCGTCCTGTGCGGCAACATCCCGACCGCCAACGCGACCGTCTACGTCATCGACCGGGTGCTGACCGGCGTCAAGTGACGTCCTGGTCACCGGCGTCACGCGGGGGAAGGATCAGTCCATGGGTCCCAGCCAGCAGCCGGCCGGCACCCCCGTCCGGGGGTGCCGGCCGGCGGCGGTCCCGACCTCGTCGCGCTGCTGAGGTCCTCGGCGCGCGGTGACCGCGCCGCGTTCGCGGGGGTGTACGACGCCACCGCCGCCCGCGTCCACGGTCTCGTGCTTCGCGTCGTACGTGACCGAGCGCAGGCCGAGGAGGTCACCCAGGAGGTGTTCCTGGAGGTCTGGCGTACGGCGAGCCGCTACGACCCCGCCCGCGGGAGCGCCTTCGCCTGGGTGCTGACCATCGCCCACGGCAGGGCCGTCGATCGGGTGCGCAGCGCCGAGGCGGCCAACCGGAGGGATGTGACCTACCACCAGCGCAACCAGACGATCGACCACGACGCGACGGCCGATGCCGCGCACGCCTCGCTGGAGGCACGGCGGGTACGCGCCGCGCTCGCCGACCTCACCGACGTGCAACGCGAGGCGATCGAGCTCGCCTACTTCGGCGGCTATACCCACACCGAGGTGGCCGCCCTCCTCGACCTGCCGCTCGGAACGGCCAAGACCAGGATCCGCGACGGCCTCATCCGGCTCCGCGACAGGATCGGAGTAGGCGGATGACCGACCCTCAGGACGACTCCATGAACGATGTGCACGCCCTCTCCGGCGCCTACGCCGTCGACGCGCTCGACCCTGGGGAGCGCGTCCGGTTCGAGCTGCACCTGGCCCACTGCGCCGAGTGCCGGTCCGAGGTCGACGGTCTGCGGGAGGCCGCGGCCCGGCTCGGGTCGGGTGCGGACGTGGCGCCTCCGCCCGCGCTGCGGGGCGACATCCTCGCGGCGATCGAGACCGTGCGTCCGCTGCCGCCGCTCACGGCGGCCGGGACGTCGGTGTCGTCCGAGTCGTCGGAGTCGACCGTGCCGTTGGTGCCGTCGGTGTCAGGGGTGTCCGCCGAGCGGGCCGATCAGGCCGAGCGCGGGGAGCGCGGGGAGCGCGCAGCCGACGCACAGCCGGACCCGGCGGGCCCCGTGCCGATCGACCGGGCGCGCGGCCGGTGGGCGCGCGGCGCGCCGTACCTCCTGATCGCGGCGGCGGTCGCGGCGATCGCGGTGCTGGGCGCGGCGATCTGGCAGCCGTGGGTCGGCGACGGGGGGCGGCCGACGCCGACGGCGACCGAGCGCGTGCTGACCGCGGACGATGCGGCCCGGACCGTCCTCGACCTTCCCGACGGCGCCGAGGCAACGCTCGTGGTGTCCCGCTCGGAGGGTCGCGCGGTGATCCTCACCGAGGACATGCCGCCCGCCCCTGCGGGCAAGGACTACGAGCTGTGGCTTCAGACACCGCAGGGGGACCTGCGCCCCGCCGGCTGTTGCCCGACCAGGAGGACGCGACGGTCCTGCTCGACGGCGATGCCTCCCGGGCCACCGGGGTGGGGATCACCCTCGAGCCCGACGGCGGATCGGCGCAGCCGACGACAGACCCGATCGCCTTCGCCACCCTCACCGGCGAATGACCTCTGGACCGCGGCCCTACCCGGCTGATGCCCGGTCGGATCCCTGTCGCGCCGCGTTCACCGGTGCTCTCTAGGCTGCAGCCATGACCGAGGGAGCAGCGGCCGAGGCGGCCGGCGAGGACGTCCTGCGCCTGGCCTCGGCCGACAACTTCCGCGACGTCGCGGGTCCCGGCTACCCGATCGGCGCCGGCGGCGTCGTACGCCGTGGGGTGTTCTTCCGCTCCAACGCGCTCCGGATCACGCCCGAGGAGATCGGCGCGCTCTGCGACCACGGCCTGCGGGCGATCCTCGACCTGCGCACCCATGGCGAGATCGAACGCCACCCGGATCCCGAGGTGCCCGACTGCGCATGGCACCACTACGACGTGCTCGGCATCCCGATGTCGGAGGTCGCGGGCCTGACCGAGCGCGCCGCCGCCCTCGACGTGATGCATCGCGTCTACCGCAGCTTCGTGGACGAGCCGACCTCGCGCGCGGCGTTCGGCGACCTGTTCCGCCGACTCGCGGCCGGCGGCCCGCAGCTCTTCCACTGCTCGGCGGGCAAGGACCGCACCGGCTGGGTCGCCGCCCTGCTGCTGCACATCGCCGGCGTCGACGACGCGACCATCGAGCACGACTACCTGCTGACCAACGACCTCGCCGTCGAGAGCCGTGCCCGCGCCGAGCAGGCGATCGCCGACCGGCTCGGTCCCGAGCACGTCGCCGCCTTCGAGCCCACGATGGTCGCCGACCTCGGCTACCTGCGGACCGCCTACGACGCGGTCGAGGTGAAGTACGGCGACCGGATGACCTATCTCCGCGACGGTCTCGGCCTCGACGAGGCCACCCTGGACGCGCTCCGCGACCTGCTCGTCGATCGGGACCCAGGGGTCTGACCGGCTGATCCGCGCACAGCCCGGCAGGCTGAGCGGACCGACCGAGTGCCGGCGGAGCCGGCGGGCCCGGCGGGAGCATCGGCGGAGACACGCGCGGCGCGAAACCACCGCGGCGACCGACCGAAGACGCCGTGCGTGGCGTAGACGCTCTGCGACCGTAGGGCCCACCGGCACAGCCGGCACCCGACCAGTCCGCCCGTCACACCGACGGCGGCAGCTGCCCCTCGTCGGGTGTGTCGACGTACAACGGCCGGGTCTCCTCCGGCTCCGCAGCCACCGGGATCTCACCCGACGCACCCCCCGGGATCCGCTGCCGGATGATCTCCTCGGTCCGCGGGTCGAGCGTGAACTCGTGGGTGTCGCCGTCGCGGCCGTCGAACCGCACCGACACCGTCTGGAACCCCTTGTGCCGCTGCATCTGGGCGTACATCGCGTAGACCCGGCGGTCGGCGTCGGTGAGGTCGACCCGGTCGGTGAAGGGCGCCAGCAGGGCACGCGGCCACAGCTTCTTCGCGAGCACGACGTTGACCTCGATGCCGAGGACACCCATGATCGCGCCGATGTAGAGCAGCCCGAACAGGCCGAGGACGACGCCGAAGACGCCCGCCATCTCGTCGGTCGCGGCGAGCACGCGGGCGACGTAGATCGTGCCGAGGTGCTGGAGCAGCTGCCACAGGACGGCGATCGTGAAACCGCCGGGAGCCGCGCGGGCGATGTCGTGCCGGATCGCCTTGGCCGCCGCCATCCGCAGCAGGATCGTCATCACCGTGCCGAGGATCAGCACGGTCGCGAGCCGCACGACCCAGGTGAACCAGCCATGCGTCGACATCTCGCCGACCAGCTCCGTCGAGGTGAGCACCGCGGACAGGACGGACACCCCCAGGATCACGGTGCCCGCGACGCCCAGCAGCAGCAGGCTGTTGACGCGGGTCAGCACGGGGTGCGGGCGGATGTTGCGCGGCACCGCCCACGCGGTCGACTGGACGTTCTGCAGCGCCAGGCCGAGCCCGACAGCGCCGTACAACGCACCGAGAGCACCGACGACGATCGCGCCGATCGACCCCTGCAGACCGCCCGGCCGTCCGAGCTGGTCGCCGATGATCGGGAACTGCGCCAGCGCCGAGTCGAGCGTCGCCCCCTCGAGCTCGGGGTAGCCCTGCAGCACGAAGCCGAGGATCGACGACGCCAGCAGCATCAACGGGAAGATCGCGAGGAACGCGTAGAACGTGAGGATCGCGGCGAGGTAGCCGCCCTGGTCGTCGAAGTACTTGTAGATCACCGCCAGCGGGATCCCGATGACCGGCAGCTTGCGCTGGGCGCGGTCGACGCTCTCCACCGCGTCACGCACCCCGTCCACGGCGCCAACCTACGACGTCGGAGCGCGATACCCCGGGAAGGTCAGGCCAACAGCGCCGCGATCCCCACCGCGACGGGGGCGGAGAGCAGGGTCGTGACGAAGACGGCGTCGCGTGCGAGCAGCACCCCGCGGTCGTAGCGGGTCGCGACGACGAAGACGTTCTGCGCGGTCGGGAGCGCGGCCAGCAGGGTGACCGCGAAGAGGGTCGCGGCGTCCATGTCGAGCACGAACCTGCCGACGGCGTACGTCACTATCGGCTGGACGGCCATCTTCACCACGGTCACGGCGGCGAGCAGCTGCGGCCGGACGCCCCGGCCGGGCAGCGGACCGAGGCGCAGCGCGACGCCGTACGCGATGAGCATCGACGGCACGGCCATCCCGGCCACCAGATCGAGCGGGCGGTGCACGACCTCGGGCAGCTCGCGCCCGCTGACCGCCAGCAGCAGCCCGAGGACCGACGCGATCGTCAGCGGGTTGGTGACCGGCCGCGAGAGGATCCGGCCCAGCGACGGGCGCTCGGGGCGGGTGACCACGTCGAGCACGGTCAGCGCCAGCGGCTGGAGCAGGAGGAGCTGCAGGAGCAGGGCGGGTACGACGAGCGCGGCGTCACCGAGTGCGTACGCCGCGACCGGGATGCCGAGGTTGCCGGCGTTGACGTACGCCGAGCACAGCGCGCCGACGACCGTCGTACCCGGGTCCGCGCGGCGCGCCACCGCGACCGCGACCACGGCCCCCGCGGCGACCAGGACGCCGGCGGCGGTGGCCACGAGCGGTCCGGAGAGCACCCGGGACGGGTCGGCGTCCTCGAGCACGGTGACCAGCAGCGCGGGGCTGGCGACGTAGAACGCGAGCAGCGCGAGCATCCGCTGCCCGGCCAGGTCGACGATCCCGAGGTGGGCGACGAGGGCGCCCAGGGCGACGACGAGGGCGATGGTCAAGAACCCCGCCAGCACCCCCGTCATGCGGCGATCCCATCAGCATCCCCGACCCGGCGGTCGGCCGGGGGACCGGTCGAGTCGGCTCATCTCTACAAGAGCCGACTCGACCCGGGGCAGCCCGGCGGGTGCTGTAACACGTTGTTCGCCGACCTGGGCGACCGTTGACGTTGCTGGGCGACCGTCGCAACGGTCTCCCAGCAACGCCGACGTCCTGCAAGTCCGGCGAACTTCGTGTTACAGCACACGGCGGCGAAGCGGCACGGGACGACGTCCCGTATGCGACCCGCTCGGCCCGTCCGTCTCAGTAGGACTTGGGGAGGCCCAGGGTGTGCATGGCGACGAAGTTGAGGATCATCTCCCGGCTGACGGGGGCGATCCGGCCGAGGCGGGCGGCGACCATCATGTTGGCCAGGCCGTACTCGACGGTGAGGCCGTTGCCGCCGTGCGTGTGGACGGCGGCGTCGGTGGCGTTGCAGGCGACCTCCGCGCCGGCGTACTTGGCCATGTTGGCGAACTCGCCCGCGCCGAAGTCGTCGCCGCTGTCATAGAGCGCGGCTGCCTTCTGCCAGAGCAGGCGGGCCTGCTCGAGCTCGATCTTCGCCTTCGCCAGCGGGTGCTGGATGGCCTGGTGGGCGCCGATCGGCTGGTCCTTCCACACGCTGCGGGTCTTGGCGTACCCGACCGCGGCGTCGATGGCGTAGCGGGCGATGCCGCACGACAGCGCGCCGCCCATGATCCGCTCGGGGTTGAGGCCGGCGAACAGCTGCCACAGGCCGCCGTCCTCGTCGCCGACCAGCGCGTCGGCCGGCAACCGGACGTCGTCGAGGAACAGGGTGAACTGCTTCTCCGGGGCGTCCCACTGCATCGGGATGATCTGCTTGGAGAAGCCCTCGGCGTCGGTCGGTACGACGAAGAGCGCCGGCTTGAGCTTCCCGGTCTTGGCGTCCTCCGTCCGCGACACGATCAGCACCGACTGCGCCTCGTCGACGCCGGAGATGAACGTCTTGCTGCCGTTGAGCACCCACTGGTCGCCGTCGCGGGTGGCCGTCGTGGTGATCTGGTGGGCGTTGGAGCCGGCGTCGGCCTCGGTGATGCCGAACGCCATCAGCAGCGAGCCGTCGGCGATCCCCGGCAGCCACGTCTGCTTCTGCTCCTCGGTGCCGCAGCGGGTGATGATCGAGCCGCAGATCGCCGGGGAGACCACCATCATCAGCAGCGGCGCACCCGCGGCGGCCGCCTCCTCGAGCACCGCCGCCAGGTCGGCCATGCCACCGCCGCCCCCGCCGTACTGCTCGGGGATGTTGACGCCGAGGAAGCCGTTCTGGCCCATCTCCAGCCACAGGTCGGTGGTCTTGCCACCCTCGCGGGCCTGCTTCTCGACGTACTCGCGGCCGTACTTGCCGGCCAGCTTCTTCACGGCCTCGCGCAGCGCGACGCGCTCCTCGGGCTCGGTGAACATGGTGGTGCTCATGCCTCGTCTCCTTCAACGTCTGCCGGGGTGACGACGGCGAGCACGGTGCCCGCCTCGACCTGCTGGCCCTCGGCGGCGGCCAGCTCGGTGACCGTGCCGGAGTACGGCGCGGCCACGGTGTGCTGCATCTTCATGGCCTCCATCACGAGGATGGGCTGGCCCACCTCCACGACGTCGCCGACCGCGGCCCGGACCGCGATCACGCTGCCCGGCATCGGCGCCAGCAGCGACCCGACTGCGACCTGGTCGGCCGGGTCCACGAACCGGGGTACGACGCGCAGCGTCGCTCCGCCGCGGCGTCCGTCGACGAGCACCGCCCCTTCCAGGACGCGGGTGCGGTAGCGGGTGACGCTGCCGTCCCGCTCGACGACGACCTGGGTCGGCGAGGCCGAGACCACCTTGACCGAGGCGTCCCCGGCCAGCGTGAATCCGCGGATGCCGCCGTGCCACAGCACCTCGACCTCGGACCCGTCCACCTCGAACCTCGTCGACTGCGGCTGCGCGACGACGTTGCGGTAGCCCGCCGGGATCCGGGACTGCACCTGGGAGCCCAGCCGCCGGTGCTCGGCGAGCGCGACCGCGCCGGCGAACGGGACCAGCTCGTCGGGGGCGACCCGCGCCTTGACCTCCGGGTGGTCGTCGTAGAACGAGGTCGCCAGGTCGGCCGCGAGGAACTCCGCCTGCCGCAGCGACTTCACCAGCTGGTCGCGGTTGGTGACGAGCCCGTGCAGGGACGCCGTCTCCAGCGTCCGGGCGAGCACGCGAGCGGCCTGGTCGCGCGAGGGCGCCCAGGCGATGACCTTCGACAGCATCGCGTCGTAGAACGTGCCGACCTCGCTGCCCGCCTCGAAGCCCGAGTCCACCCGGACGCCGTAGCCCGGCTGCTCGAACTCGAAGTCGTGCGCGACGTCGAAGTCGAGCAGCCGGCCGGTCTGGGGTGCGTAGTCGGCCGACGGATCCTCGGCGTAGAGCCGGACCTCGATCGCGTGGCCCTTCGGCTCGGCCACCTCCGGCAGCACCCGGCCCTCGGCGACGGCGATCTGCAGCGCGACCAGGTCGACGCCGTAGACCGCCTCGCTGACCGGGTGCTCCACCTGGAGGCGGGTGTTCATCTCCAGGAAGTAGAACTTCTCGGTGCCCGGGTCGTAGAGGAACTCCACGGTGCCGGCACCGACGTAGCCCACCGAGGTGGCGGCCGCGCGGGCCGCTTCGTGGATGGCCTCCCGGGTCGCGTCGGACAGCCCCGGGGCGGGCGCCTCCTCGACGACCTTCTGGTGCCGTCGCTGCAGCGAGCAGTCGCGGGTGCCGAACACCAGGACGTCATGGCTCCCGTCGACGGTGCTTCCGATGACCTGCACCTCGACGTGTCGGCCGCGCTCGACGTACGGCTCGACGAAGACGGTGCCGTCACCGAACGCCGACTCCGCCTCGGCCGACGCCTTCGCCACCTCGTCGGCGAGGTCGGCGAGGTCGCGTACGACGCGCATGCCGCGGCCTCCGCCACCGGCGGACGCCTTGACCAGCAGCGGGAGGTCGCCCTCGGTCGCGGTCTCCGGCGACAGGTTGCCGAGGACCGGGACGCCCGCGGCCTCCATCAGCAGCTTGCTCTCGATCTTCGAGCCCATCCGGTCGATGGAGTCGGGCTCCGGGCCGATCCAGGTGAGGCCGGCGGCTTGTACGGCGCGCGCGAACTCGGCGTTCTCGGAGAGGAAGCCGTAGCCGGGGTGGATGGCGTCTGCGCCGGTGCGCTTCGCCGCCTCGAGGATCAGGTCGGACCGCAGGTAGGTATCCGCAGGGGTGTTGCCCGGCAGGTGCACCGCCTCGTCCGCCTCGGCCACGAACGGCAGGTCCGCGTCGGCGTCGGAGTGGACCGCCACGGTCTCGATGCCCAGTCTCCGGCAGGTGCGGAAGACGCGGCGGGCGATCTCGCCACGGTTGGCAACCAGGATTCGGGTGATCACGTGCGCGCTCACATCCTGAAGACGCCGAAGTTCATGGCGCCCTCGATCGGTTGGTTGTCGATGACGGACAGGCAGATGCCCAGGACGGCACGGGTGTCGCGCGGGTCGATGACGCCGTCGTCGTACACCAGGCCGGAGAGGAAGTAGGGCAGCGACTGCTCCTCCACCATCCCCTCGACCATCTCCTTGATCGCGACGAAGCCCTCCGCGTCGAACGGCTGCCCCTTCTTCTCCGCGGACTCGCGCGCGACGATCTCGAGCACCCCGGCGAGCTGCGCCGGCCCCATCACCGCGGACTTGGCGGAGGGCCAGGTGAAGAGGAACCGCGGGTCGTAGGCGCGGCCGTTCATGCCGTAGTTGCCGGCGCCGTAGGACGCACCCATGATCACCGTCAGGTGCGGCACCTTGGAGTTGGAGACGGCGTTGATCATCATCGCGCCGTGCTTGATGATGCCGCCCTGCTCGTACTCCTTGCCGACCATGTAGCCGGTGGTGTTGTGCAGGAAGAGCAGCGGGGTGTCCTTCTGGTTGGCCAGCTGGATGAACTGCGCCGCCTTCTGCGCCTCCTCGCTCATCAGCACGCCGCGCGCGTTGGCGACGATGCCGATCGGGTGGCCGTGCAGCTGCGCCCAGCCCACGCAGAGCGCAGTGCCATACAGAGGCTTGAACTCATCGAAGGCCCGGTGCTCACCTGGGTTGCCCGGACCGGTGCCGTCGACGATCCGCAGGATCGCCTCCCGCGGGTCGAACGGCTCCTTCAGGTCGGTCGGGATCAGGTCGAGGAGGTCCTCGGGGTCGAGGTCCGGTTCGGCGTACGTCGGGAGCGGAGGGTCACCCTTCTTGCGCCAGTTGAGCCGGGCGACGGTACGGCGCGCGAGCCGGATGGCGTCGTACTCGTCGACGGCGAGGAAGTCGGACGACCCGGAGATGCGCGAGTGCATCTCGGCGCCGCCGAGCGACTCGTCGTCGGTCTCCTCGCCGGTCGCCATCTTCACCAGCGGCGGGCCGGCCAGGAACACCTTGGCCCGCTCCTTCACCATGATCACGTAGTCGCTCATGCCGGGGACGTAGGCGCCGCCCGCGGTGGAGTTGCCGAACACCACCGAGACCGTCGGCAGCTTCATCGCCGAGGACCGGGTCAGGTCGCGGAAGCCCTTGCCACCGGGGATGAAGATCTCCTTCTGCGTGGGCAGGTCAGCGCCGCCGGACTCGGTCAGGTTGATCGACGGCAGCATGTTGCGCTCCGCGATCTCCGCGGCCCGGAAGGACTTGCGCAGCGACCACGGGTTGAGGGCGCCGCCCTTCACCGTGGGGTCGTTGGCGACGATCATGCACTCGACGCCCTCGACGACGCCGATGCCGGTCACCATGCTGGCGCCGACGGCGAAGTCGCTGCCCCAGCCCGCCAGCGGCATCAGCTCGAGGAACGCCGAGCCCTCGTCGACCAGGAGCTCGATGCGCTCGCGGGCCAGCAGCTTGCCGCGCTCGTGGTGGCGGGTGACGTACTTCTCGCCGCCACCCTCGACGGCCTTGGCCTGCTCGGCGTGCAGCTCCGCGATCTTCTTCAGCATCGACTCCCGCCGGGACAGGGGAGCATCGTCCTGCGGCTCGGTCGCCGCGTCGCCCGCGGTCTCCTCGATCGTGTCGACAGATTCGGTCATGACTCGACCACCGTCCTCATCCTCTCCAGGGTCGTGCGCATACCGCGCTCGTTGGTGCGGCCGCGGAGGCGACCGAGGGCCAGCCAGTAGAGCCGCAGCGGCAGGGCGGGGCTGAGCCGGAAGTACTCCGTCACCACGGTCCCGTCGTCGCTCGGCTCGATCCGGTAGCCCCACGTGTTGACGGGCTTGTCGCCGCTGAGGCCGACCGCGAACTCGAAGACCTCCTGCTCGACGCACCTGGTCACGGTGCAGGGCGTCCAGTAGACGGGGCCGACGCCGTTGCGCTTGACGTGGCCCTTGAACGTCGCGCCCACCTCGGGACCGGTGGAGCCACGGGTCCACTCGGCCTCGAACGTCTCGGGCGAGAACTCCCCGATCCGGGTGACGTCGCTGACCAGCGACCAGACCTTCTCCGGGGTGGCGTCCATCGCCACGGAGACCTCACCGCTCAACGGCCTGACGAGCTCCATCGTCAGCTCGCATAGCCCAGCAGCCGCGCGGCGAGGTCGGTGAGGACCTCCGTCGCGCCACCGCCGATCGGGAGCAGCCGGGCGTCGCGGTAGTGCCGCTCCACCTCGGTGCCGTGCATGTAGCCGGCGCCGCCGAAGAGCTGGACGGCCTCGTTGGTCACGTCGACCGCGGTGTCGACCGCGGTCTGCTTGGCCAGGCAGGCCTCGGCGATGACGTTCTCGCCGGCGACGTGGCGAGCGGCCACGTCGAGCGTGTAGGTGCGCGCCACCTCGACCTGGCGGCGCATCTCGACCAGCTTGGCCCGCACCACCTGGTTCTTGATGAGCGGCTTGCCGAAGGTCTCCCGGTCGCGGCAGTACTGCGCGGCCAGGTCGAGTGCCCGCTTCGCGTGGCCGTAGCCCATCAGCGCCAGGAAGATCCGCTCCACCACGAACTGCTGGGCGATGTAGTAGAAGGCCTGGTTCTCCTCGCCGACGAGGTTCTCGACCGGCACGCGTACGTCGACGTACGACAGCTCGGCCGTGTCGGAGCAGTGCCAGCCCATCTTCGAAAGCGAGCGGGTGACCGTGAAGCCGGGCGTGCCCTTCTCGACCACGATGAGCGACAGGCCCCCGTGGCCCTCGCCGCCGGTGCGCACAGCTGTCGTCACGAAGTCACCGCGCACCGCGGAGGTGATGAAGGTCTTGGAGCCGTTGATGACGAAGCAGTCAGCGCCGTCGCGCCCAGTGATTCGTTCTGCCCTGGTCGTGATGCGGGCGACGTCGGATCCGCCGCCCGGCTCGGTGACGGCGAGCGAGCCGATCTTCTCGCCGGCCAGCGTCGGCCGCACGAACCGGTCGATCAGGTCGGCCGAGCCGTTCTCGATGATGTGCGGCAGCGCGATGCCGTGGGTGAACAGCGACGCCATCAGGCCGCCGGACGCGCCGGCGTCCATGAAGCCCTCCTGCATCGCGCACCCGTCGAGCAGGTCGCCACCCTGGCCGCCGACCTCCTCGGGGTAGCCGACGCCGAGCAGGCCCTGCTTGGCCGCGGCGAGGTGCAGGCTGCGGGGCAGCTCGCCCGCGTCCTCCCACTCCTGCAGGTGCGGCGCGATCTCGCGGCGGGTGAACTCCGCGGCGCTCTCCTTGAGCGCGTGGCGCTCCTCGCTCCACTGGCTGCTCATAGAAGGTCCTCCTGGATGTGAACGGCACGGCTGCGGACCCACTCGCCCAGGCCCTTGGCCTGGGGGTCGAACCGCGTGGACTCCGCGACGCCCTTGCCGAGCAGGCCGCGGATGACGACGTTGACGGCGCCGAGGTTGGGCAGGACGTAGACGTCGACGTCGAGGTCCTTGGCCTCCGGCACCAGCTCGCGCACCTTCTTGGGGTTGATCAGCTTGGCCAGCCAGGTGACGCGGGCCTCGTACTTCGACGAGCCGTCGTTGACGACCCACAGGCCGAGGTTGGCGTCGCCGCCCTTGTCGCCCGAGCGGGCGTGGACGAACGCGCCGAGCGAGACCCGGCGGGTGATCGAGTCCGCAGGGGCGGGGTACGGCGACGGGCGCCGCCCGAGGTCGGGGTCGAGCTCGTCGGGGGCGACCTGCTCGACGAACGTCGGCGGGTCGGGGACCACCTCGCGGGTGCCGTCGGGCAGCACCACGTGGTGCTCGACGAGGTCGCGGGCGACGTACTCCGGACGGTAGACGCCGTACGGCCCGCCCTTCGTCGGCTGCGCGGTCATCGTGAACCCCGGGTACGACGCCAGCGCCAGCTCGACGCACGGGGCGGTGAACGCCCTGCCGACCGGCTCCGGCTCCGGGTCGCGGACCGTGCAGCGCAGCAGCACCGAGGCGCCCTCCTCCGTGTCGGCGTCCCTGGCCCGCAGCGCGCCCCGGCTCCAGATCACCTCCTGCGCGGTGAACCGACCGTCGAGCTGGCGGCGCAGCCACGCCGCCTTCTCGTCGATGTCGAGGCCGGTGAGGACGAACTCGAACTGGTTGCGGTAGCCGCCGAGCTCGTTGACCGCGACCTTGAGCCTCTCCGGCGGCGGGGCGCCGGTGACCTCGGAGATCCGGACCCGGTCGGGGCCCTGCTGGCTGAGCCGGATGCTGTCCAGCCGGGTGGTGACGTCGGGGTTGAGGTAGCGCGTCGTCTGGATCTCGTAGAGCAGCTGCGCGGTGACCGTGTCGACGGTGACGGCGCCGCCGGTGCCGTCGTGCTTGGTGATCACGCTGGAGCCGTCGGCGGCGATCTCGGCGATCGGGAAGCCGAGCGGCCTGTCCATCGGGGCGCCCGAGCGGAACAGCTCGCGGAATCCCGAGAAGTTGCCGCCCGTGGCCTGGGTGCCGCACTCGATGACGTGGCCGGCGACGACTGCACCGGCGAGCGCGTCGTGGTCGGTCGGAGACCAGCCGTGGTGCGCGATGGCCGGCCCGACCACCACGGAGGCGTCGGTGGTGCGTCCGGTGACCACGACGTCGGCGCCCGCGTCGAGCGCACGGGCGATCCCGAACGCGCCGAGGTAGGCGTTGGCCGTCAGCGCACCCTCGAACAGCCCCAGCGGTCGGAGGTCGTCGCCGGCGACGTACGCGATCGCGGGGTCTAGCCCCAGGCCCTTCGCGACCTCCCGGAGCCTCTCGACGAGGCCGAGCGGGTTGAGGCCGCCGGCGTTGCTCACGATCCTGACGCCGCGCTCCAGCGCGTCGCCGAGGCAGTCCTCGGCCTGCCGGACGAAGGTGCGGGCGTAGCCGAGGCTCGGGTCACGCAAGGTGTCCATGCCGAGGATGAGCATGGTGAGCTCGGCGAGGTAGTCGCCGGTGATGACGTCGACCGGGCCGCCGTCGAGCACCTCGCGCATCGCGGACAGCCGGTCGCCGTAGAAGCCGGAGCAGTTGCCGATCCGGATCGGGTCAGGCACGGGCCACCTCCCTCGGTTCGCGCCCGCCACCGGCCGGACCGGCGAAGCACTGGGCGATCCGCAGCCACTGCTCGGCATCGCCTCCGGCGCTCACCAGATCGGTGTCGTCGCGGTGGAGGCGCTGGGTGACCAGCTGGCAGAAGTCGTACGCCGAGCCGCTGACCCGCTGGGTGGCGTCCTGCGGACCCCAGGCCCACACCTCACCGCTGGGCGCGGTCAGCTCGACCCGGAACTCCTCGGCCGGCGTCTCGAGCCGGTTGTTGGCGAAGGAGTAGTTGCGGGTGCGGACGCCGATGTGGGCGACGTGCCTGATGGCGTCGGTGACGTCGGGCTCGACGCCGAGCGCCGCGTGGACGTCGAGACCGTGCGCCCAGGTCTCCATGAACCGCGCGGTCGCCATCGACGTCGGCGACATCGGCGGGCCGAACCACGGCATCCGCTGGCCCTCGGGTACGGCGCGCAGCGCCTCGCCGAGCGCGGCGCGCGCGACATCCCAGCGGGCGAGCAGCTCCGCCGGCGGCAGCTCGGCGAGCGCGAGTGCCTCGTCGTCGACGAAGCCGGTCGGGTTCTCGATCGCGCGCAGCACGACCTCGTCCCAGGCCTCCTTGCCCTCCACCGTGTCGGCCTTCGCGGCGAGCGACGCCACCTCGTCGGTCCACAGGAGGTGGGCGACCTGGGTCGCCACCGTCCAGCCCTCCGCGGGGGTCGGTGTGGTCCAGCCCCCGTCGGCGCTGCCGTCGAGGTCGGCGACGACGGCGCGCAGCCGCTCGCTCTCCGCGGCGAGGTCGGTGAGGACTCCGTCGAGCTTGCTCATGCCATTCCCTTCTTGCCTGAGCCCTGCGCTCCGTCGGTGTCGGACGCTGGGTCGGTGCGGGCCAGCTCGTGGTCAAGCGTTCGGGCCCACTGGTCGAGGATCCGGCGTCGGCGGCGGGCGTCGTCGGTGATCGAGTTCGCGAGCCCGAGGCCGCGGACGAGGTCGAGGGTGGCCTGGACGAGCTCGCGCGTCCCGGGTCGGTCTTCGTCGATGCCGAGCAGGTCGACGGTCATCCGGTGGGTCTCGCGGCCGATCCGCAGCTCGAGCGGCGCGACGGCCTCGAGCAGGGCCTCGTCGGTGCGGGCGGCCACCCACAGCTCCAGCGCCGCGACGAAGACCGGGGACGCGAAGTGGTCGCCGAGCATCTGCAGCACCGCACGGGTGCGGTTGCGCCCCCGAGGAATGGCCGCGGCGGCCGCCGCGAGCTCGGCTCCGCGCACCTCGGTCAGGTGGGTCACCGCCGCGACGACGAGCGCGTTCTTGTTCGGGAAGTGGTGCAGCTGGGCTCCGCGACTGACTCCGGCCCGCTCGGAGACCAGCGTCGTCGTCGTACCGCTGAAGCCCTTCTCGACCAGGAGCTCGACCGTCGCCTCCAGCAGCCGCGCCCGCATCGCGCGGGTGCGCTCCTCCTGGGGGACGCGCGTCGGCGCGCCCGAGGCCGTGGTCATGTCGCCAGGATGGCCTGCCACAAACAAACAGTCAAGCCTGACTGTATATGTCGTGCGTCGCGCTCTCTCAGTCGATCCGGGCGGTCAGCGGCAGCCGGCCCCGGGCGCAGGTGCCGACCGCCGCGGCGGTCAGCAGCGGCAGGCCGACCACGACCACACCGATCAGCAGCCACGGCACGTCCAGGCTGGACGCACCGGACTCCCAGTCGCGAGTCAGCGGCCGGCTGATCGCCATACCGGGGATGAAGCCGACGGGCGCTCCGAGGGCAGCGCCGATGCCACCCACGACCAGCGCGTACGCCGCCGCAACCCCCCGCCGGGTCCGGGGCCGGGCACCGACCGCTGCCATCGTGGCGAGGTCAGGGCGCGCGTCGGAGAGCGCGAGGAAGGTGGCGGTCAGGGTGCCACCGAGCATCAGGATGCCACCGAGGGCGGCGAGGACGCCCTGGATGATGCGCACCGCAGCGTCGGTCTGGTAGCCGCGCTCGACGTAGAAGTACGGCTGGGACTCCAGCGCGCTGAATGCCTCCTGCAGGTTCTTCTCGGCATCGTCGGTGATCGGCCCGTGCACGACGAGGCCGACGGCAGACGGCTCGAGGCCCAGCTGCTCGACGACCTTCGGCGACAGCACAGCGGGGGCAGCGGGGTACAGCTGCTCGACCGTGACCGTCGCCGCCGGGGCGTCCTGCGTGGCGACGTCCTGCGGCACGTCCTCGTCGGGGACGTACCTGCGCACGGCGACCGTCAACCGGTCCACCGCGGGCGGCTCCTCCGCCTCGGGTCCTTGCATCAGGACGACCCCGCCGTCGGCGAGGACCGCATCGGCGCGGCGGCGCTCACCGACCGACATCTGCACGTAGTCCGGGACCTCGGTCCCGACGAGGTACGGCGAACCGATCGACGACCAGTACTCGAGCATCGCCGCCTCGTTCCCGATCCGGAACTCCAGCTCGAGCTCACCGTCGGGAGTCGAGGTCTGGATCCCTTCGACGGTTTCGACGGTGGCGTCGCCCACGAAGCGATCGAGCAGGGCGTCGACCGCGCCCCGGTCGACACCGGTTCCGAGGGCCACCGAGCCGTATCCGTGGGGGAGCTGCGGGCTGTAGCTCGCCTCGCTGGCCGCCTCCTGGCTGCTCACGGCGATCCCGAGCGCCACGACTCCGGCCACGGTGGCTCCGACCGCCGCGACGGCGGGGACCGTGCGGGTGCGGTGCCGGGCCGCGTCACGGGCGGCGAACCGCAGGGACAGTGGCATCCGGGCCGCCCCCCGTGCGACGAACGTGACGGCCACGGGCACCAGCAGGATCATGCCGATCACGGCGACGAGCGCGGACCCGGCAATCAGCACCGCCCCGATCTCGCCCGCGGCGGAGCCCGCGACGGAGCCGGCGATGCCGGCCCCGAGCAGGAGCAGGCCCAGGATCGGCGAGCGCACGGAGGGTCGGCCCTCGCCGCGCCGACCGGCGAGCACGGCGACGACGTTCTGCCGCGAGGCCGAGAACGCGGGCACCACGGCGGCGAGCAGCGCCGAGAGGAATCCGAAGCCGGCCACCAGCACCAGCAGCGCCCACGGGACGTCGTACGGCCCGAACCGGGTGTTGTCGAAGCGCTGGGCGACGGGGACGGCGATCAGGCCGAGGGCGAGGCCCAGCGCGACGCCCAGCACACCGCCGACGGCGCCCACGACGATGCCCGACGCGAGCACGGTTCGTCGGGCCTGACGCGGCGTCCCGCCCGTGGCCGCGACGAGCGCGAGGGCGTGGGCCTGCGACTTCGCGCGTACGGCGAACGCGGGGCCCGCGAGCAGCACGACCTCGAGCAGCACCATCACCACGACCAGGGCCAGGACCGTCACGACCACCTGGTCGACGGGCTGGTCGGCGCCGACCAGGTCGGCGGGCAGCGCGGACTCCGGGGGCGGATCGGTGAGCACCTGCCGCGAGGTGGCAACGACGCCGATCTCGTTGAGCGCCCGGACGTCGTCCCAGCTGACCGGACCACCGCCGACCAGCCAGCGGCCCGTCGGGTCCTCGCTCGTCCCGAACGTGCCGGGCAGGCCGGCCGCGAGCTCGTAGCCGCGCGCCGACGTGCTCTCCGCGATCCCGACGACCTCGAGGTCGAACGTCTGCTCGCCGTCCGGGGTCTCGCGGATCACGGTCAGCGAGTCACCGATCCCGGGGCCGCGGTCGGCAACGGCCTGGTTGACCACGACCTCGCCGGGTCCGGGCGGGTACTTCCCCTCGATCGGCTCGAGAAGCCCGTCCGCCAGCGGGCTGGTCAGATCCGTCGTGATCGTCTCGAGGTCACCGATCCCCCGGTCGGTCCGGAAGGAGAGCGCGTCGCGCCCCAGCGGGATGACCGGTCGATCGGCGCCGAGCACGTCGAGCACCGCGTCGACGTCGTCGCGACCGACGACCCGCTCCGGCTCCGCGCCGTCGGCGACGCCGCCGAAGCTGTCGACGGGGTCGAAGGGCTGCACCACCCGGTCGGTGCCGGAGGTCTCGACCAGCGCGTCGGCCGACCCCATCCGACGGTCGACGCTCTCGGCGCTGGAGACGTCGGCGGTGCGCCACACGATCGCGGCGGTCGTCACCGCGAGCACGGGCAGGCAGATGAGCACCAGCATCAGCGCGGTCTGGCCCTTGCGGCGCAGCGCCTCTCGGCGCGCGAGCCGCAGCGCCACGCGCCAGCCGCCGCGGGTCGTGGTTCCCACCCGGCTCACCGGGCGGCGGAGTCGGTGAGGACGTCGACGGGGTCGGCGCCCGTCTCGTCGACGACGACGCCGTCGCGCAGGAAGACCACGCGGTCGGCCCAGGCGGCGTGCCGTGCCTCGTGGGTGACGAGCACCCCTGCGGCGCCGGCGTCACACCGGGCGCGGAGCAGGCGCAGGATGTCCTCCCCCGTCTCGGTGTCGAGCGCGCCGGTCGGCTCGTCGGCGAGGATCAGCCGACGGTCACCCACCACGGCGCGAGCGATGGCCACCCGCTGCTGCTGGCCGCCCGACATGTCGTCGGGGAACCGGTCGGCGAGGTCGCCGATGCCGACCTCCTCCAGCGCCCGGCGCGCCTCCTCGCGAGCGGTCCGCAGGGGCGCACCGTCGAGCTCGCGCGGCAGCGCGACGTTCTCGGCGGCGGTGAGAGCGGGGATCAGGTTGAAGCCCTGGAAGACGTAGCCGATCGACGTACGCCGCAGCCGCGCCCGCTCCTTCAGGTCGACCCGGGTCAGATCGGTGCCCTCGACCACGACGGCGCCCGAGGTCGGCTCGTCCAGCCCTCCGGCGATCGTCAGCAGGGTGGACTTGCCGGAGCCGGACGGCCCCATCACGGCGACCAGCTCGCCGGCCTGCGCCGAGAAGGAGATCCCGCGCAGAGCGTGCACCTGGCCCGCGCCGTCGCCGTGGATCCGGGTGACGTCGGCGAGCCGCAGCACAGGACCGGCGCTCATCGGTCCTCCTCCGACTCGGGTCGGACGCTTCGCTCGACGCGGGTACGACGAAGCCGGTCCCGCGCGTCGTCGAGCCAGCGTCGCTCGGCACGGTCGAGCCGACGGACCTCGGCGATCGGGGTCGCGATCATCGCGTGCTCCTCTCCGCGGTGGGCGCGGCGGTCGTCGTGCCGGAGGCGGGCGGTCGTTCGACCGCGGCTCGTCGGAGTCGGGCCTCGCAGTGGTCGAGCCACCGGATCTCCGCCTCGGCCCCGAACACCAGCGACTCGAGAACCAGGCTCCAGGCGAGGTCGGCCGGATCGGAGCCGCCCTTGCTGCCGGCCTGCCGCTTGAGACGGGTGTAGTCCTGCAGCGCCGCCATCGTGGCGCTCCGCTGCTGCTGGATGACCCGCCCGACGTCGACCCCCGGAACCGTGACGGCCAGCGCCAGCTTGATCGCCAGCTCGTCGCGCGGCGGCTGGGTACGGGCGACCGGGGTCGTGAACCAGGCACCGACCTCGGCCCGCCCGGCGTCGGTGATGCGGTAGATGACGTGGCCCTCGGCGTCCTCGCCCTCGGCGAGCGCGAGTCCGTCGCGCTCGAGCCGGGTCAGCGTCGTGTAGACCTGCCCGACGTTGAGCGGCCAGGTCGTGCCGGTGCGCTGCTCGAACTCGATCCTGAGCTGGTAGCCGTACATGGGCTGCTGCTCCAACAGCGCCAGCAGTGCGTGCTTGACGGACATCGCTTGACCCCTTCGAGGGTGATGCATACCGGGTATGGACATGTATACCCGATATGCATGTGCGTGTCGAGAGACGACCCCGGGCCCCTCGTCGCCGAGGCATCTGCCGTCGACGATTCCGGGCTCTGCGACACTCGCCGCCAGGACCGCCGATCCGACAGTGAAGACGATCCTGATCACCGGTGCCTCCAGCGGCCTGGGTGCCGAGATGGCGCGCCAGTTCGCCGCGGAAGGGCTACGACCTCGCGCTGTGCGCCCGGCGGACCGAGCGGCTCGAGGAGCTGAAGGCCGAGATCCTGGCCGCCGACGGTGACCGGCGCGTCGTCGTACGACCCCTCGACGTGACCGACTTCGCTGCCGTGTTCGCGACCTTCCGGGCGTTCCGCGACGACCTCGGCCGGATCGACCGGGTCGTCGTCAACGCCGGGCTGGGCAAGGGCGCACGGCTCGGCACCGGCCGGTTCGACGCCAACCTGGAGACCGCGATGACCAACTTCGTCGGCGCGCTGGCCCAGACCGAGGCCGCGATGGAGATCTTCCGCGACCAGGGCGCCGGCCACCTCGTGATGGTGTCGTCGATGTCGGCGATGCGCGGGATGCCGTCGTCGATGACGACGTACGCCGCGACGAAGGCCGGCGTCGCGCACCTCGCCGAGGGCCTGCGGACCGAGCTCTACGGCACGCCGCTGCAGAAGAGGATCAAGGTGACCGTGCTCTACCCCGGCTACATCGCCTCCGAGATGAACGACAAGGTCGAGCAGTCCACGCCGCTCATGGCCTCCACCGAGAAGGGCGTCCGCGCGATGGTCGCCGCGATCGAGAAGGAGGTCGGCGACGCGTGCGTGCCGCCGCTGCCGTGGGCCGGACTGGCGCCGGTGATGAAGCATGCGCCGCTGCGCGTGGTGAAGAAGCTGCTCTGACGCGGCCCCGCGCCGCGCGGCGGGACCGGGTCGGTGACCAACGGAGCCGCTGTCAGGGTGCGGCGCGCACCTGGTGCGCCGCACCGCTGTCGAACAACGCCGCCAGCAGCGCGACCACAGCGACTGCGGCGAACCCCATGCCGATCGTGAACATCGCGAGGAACGCCAGGACGAGGAGCCAGCCCAGCGCGGTACACATGAGCGCAAGGCGCGCCCTTCTCGGCGTCAGCACCGCGGCGGCTGCCAGAAGCACTGCCGGGACCAGCATCACCGCGGCCCAGGTCAGCACCGCGGCGTCGATCCCTTGCCCGTCCTGATAGCTGATGAGACCGAGGTACACCGCCACCATGGCGACCTCAAGCACCGCCGCGGCGGCAGCGAGGGCCCGGGCGATCCGTGCGGCGGACCTGGCGTCCATTCCTCGACGGTACGCCGCGGCGCCGGTCGGCGTACCCGGAACCGCAGGACGTGACCGCTGCCGGCTGTAACACGAAGTCCGCGGCACTGGGCGGCCGTTCACGTCGCTGGGCGACCGTTGCAGCGGTCTCCCAGGGACGTCGGCGTCCTGCCAGCTCGGCGGACTTCGTGTTACATCGCCGGCGGGCCGACCGAACAGCCGGCCGACCGATCAGCCGACGAGCCCGCCCTGGAACGCGCGCACGACCAGCTCGGTGCGGTGCCGGGACCCTGACTTGGCGAGCAGCGAGCTGAGGTGGGTCTTGACCGTCTCCGGCGACACGAAGAGCGCCGCCGCGACCTCGGCGTTGGTCATGCCCTCCGCGACGAGAGCGAGTACGTCGCGCTCCCGCTCGGTGAGCCTGCCCGCCCAGACCGGCGCGGCATCGGTCGCCGGCCGCCCGGCGACCCGCCGGATCGCCTCCGGGAAGACCAGCGACTCCGTGCGGGCGACCGTGCGGATCGCGGTCAGGAGCTCCTCGGGCGTCGCCCGCTTGAGCACGAAGCCGCGGGCACCGGCGAGGAGCGCGTCGAGCACGTGGTCGTCGTTCTCGAACGTCGTGATCACCACGACCGCCGGTCCCCCGCCGCGCACGGTGAGCCGGCGGGTCGCCGCGATGCCGTCGAGCTTCGGCATCCGCACGTCCATGAGTACGACGTCCGGTGCGCTCCCCGCGACGAGCGCGTCGACGTCGAGCCCGTCGGTGCCCTGGCCGACCACGGTGAGGTCCGGTTCGAGGTCGATGATCGTGGCCAGCCCGGTCCGCACCAGGTGGTCGTCGTCGACCACGGCCACCCTGATCACGCGCCGCCTCCGGCGACGGGCACCTCGGCGACCAGCATCCAGCGGCCCGACCCGTCGGCGCCGTCACCGTCTTCCCGTCCGGCGACCACGCTGCCGTCCGCCAGCAGCACCCGCTCCCGCAGCCCGGCCAGTCCCACGCCGCCGCCCGGGCGGCCGGCCGGGGTTTCTGCGCCAATCGCCGGTACGGCGTTGCGCACCTCCACCCGCACCCGGTCCCCTGCCCGGAGGACCTGCAGCGTGACCGGCGGCCGTCCGTGCCGGACCGCGTTGGTGAGACCTTCGCGCACCGCCGCCTCGACCACCGCGGCGACGTCGACCGGCACGTCGAGCGTGGTCGGCAGGTCGGCGCGCACCGGCACGGGGAGGTCGTCGACGAAGGACCTCAGCCGGTGCACCGCGTCGGACCCGCCGACCGGGGCGAGCGGTCCGGCACTCCGGCCGTCCCGCAGCGCGCCGACGACGGCGTCGACGTCCGCCTGGGCGCGCCGGCCGAGCTCCTCGACGGCGGCCATCGCCTGCGCTGCCCGCGCGGGATCGGTCGGCAGGAGCCGCCGCGCCGCGGTCGCCTGGACGGTCATCGCGGTCAGCGTGTGGCCGATCGTGTCGTGCACGTCCCGGGCCAGGGCGTTCGCCCGGGCCAGGTCCCGCTCCCGTGCCTGGGCCAGGGCGAGCCGGTCGGCGGCGGTCGGACCGAGCACGCCGGGTGCCCACCGCACCAGCAGCCGCGCAGCGACCACGACGACGGCCGCCATCGCCAGCAACGACCCCAGACCGGGCAGCACCACCCAGGCCGCCGACCAGCCGGTGCCGGTCTCCCAGGTCGCGGTGCTGTTCGGCCAGCGCACCTCCTCGGCACCGGACAGCGGGTGGGCGAGCAGGCCGACGCCGGTCGGCAGCAGGTAGAGCACCGCCAGGCCGACCACCGCGCCGAGGACGACCAGCAGCCCCAGCCAGGAGGCGCCGGCGAGCCGCGACCGGGCCGCAGCGGGCACCGCCACGTCCGGCAGCTCGACGCCGAGGAGCACCCGCGCCGTACCGACCTCCACCTGGCGCACCGGCGGCAGCAGCGCCGCCCACGTCACCGCGGCCAGGAACCCGATGCCGAGCAGCACCAGCAGCCAGCGGTTGAGCAGCGACTGGTCCGGCAGGGCGGCCGCGAGGCCGATCGAGGCCGCCGCCAGCGCGAACGGGAGCGCCAGTGCGACCGCCACGAACACGTGGGCGACCGCCCCCCAGCCGGGGAGTCGGAGCGGGGTGCGGATCGGCACGGACCCAGGTTGTCACGCGTCGTACCGCCACCCCTCCCCCGGACGGGGGACCAGGACCCCCGCCGCGGGGGACGATCCGCGGCAGCGATCCGGCGAGCGTTGGGCACATGACGACAACCCACACCCCTCCTCGCGCAGCCTCCCCGACCTGGCGACCACCGGCACGTTGGCAGATCGTGCTGGCCGTCGGTGCCGTCCTCTCGACCCTGCCGTACGGCGCGCTCAAGCTGATGTGGCTCGGCGGTTCCGACATCGGTCTCAAGGACGCGCGGCTGAGCACCAGCACGGTGATGGAGGTCGCCAACTCGATCACGCTGGCGATGTCACTGACCGGTGCGGTGCTCGCGGTCGTGCTGCTGCGGCCGGTCGGGCTCCGCCTCCCCGGCTGGTCGGTGATGACGCCGCTCTTCGTCGGCACCGGCCTGCTCGGCGGGATCCTGGTCCTGCTCCCGATCCAGTTCCTGCTCGGCGCGCGCGGCTCACAGCCCGCGTCCGACCCCGACGACCCGATCGAGGCGTGGGTCTACCCGGTCGTCTACGGCGGGTTCGCGCTGATGGGCGTCTGCCTGCTGGGCCTGTTCGCGGCCTATGCGTGGCGGCGCTGGCTGGTGCCCGGCGGCTGGACCGCAGCGTACGCCGCATGGCGGCCGGTCCCCCGGCGAGCGCGGCGCGTCGCCGTCGCGCACGGCATCTTCATGGTCGCGATCGCCGTGGTCGAGGGTGTCGTGGTGGCCGAGGCCGGCGGTTTCGGTGGCCACCAGGTCGTCGCCGTGCTGATGGCGCTGCTCTGCCTGGGCGGCCTGACGTCGCTCGCCCGCCGTCGCCCGGCACACCGTCGGGGCACGGTGGCCGTCGTCGCGACCTTCGTCGGCACTGCCGTCGCCGCGTCCTGGGCGCTGTTCTTCTTCGTGCTGCTGCTGACGCCGAACCCGCTGGTCGGCGACGCTGAGATCCCGGCGGCGCTCGCGGTCATCACGGGGGTCCGCGCGCTCAACGCCGCGCTCACGCTCCTCTGCCTCCACCGGCTCCGCCCGCGCGCTGCTGTAACGCAGTGTTACGTCCGCTCCCGGGGTGCTGTGACGAGTCACAGCACCCCGGAGGCTGACCTTCCACGGAGGTAGTCCGCCGACGCTGCCTCAGACGTTCTGCGGGAAACCGAGGTTGAGCCCGCCGTGGCTCGGGTCGAGCCACCGGCTGGTCACGGCCTTCTCGCGGGTGAAGAAGTCGACACCGTGCGGGCCGTACGCCTTGGCGTCGCCGAACAGCGAGGCCTTCCAGCCGCCGAACGAGTGGTAGGCGACCGGCACCGGGATCGGCACGTTGATGCCGATCATGCCGACCTCGATCTCGCGCTGGAACCGGCGCGCGGCGCCGCCGTCGTTGGTGAAGATGGCGGTGCCGTTGCCGTAGGGGCCGGCGTTGATGAGCGCGACGCCGTCGTCGTACGACGCCACGCGCACCACCGAGAGCACGGGACCGAAGATCTCGTCGGTGTAGACCGTGGACGTGGTGGGGACCTGGTCGATCAGGGTCGGACCGAGCCAGAACCCGTCGGCCTCGCCGTCGACCTCGACCTCGCGCCCGTCGACGACGACCGTGGCGCCGTCGGCCGCGGCGACATCGAGGTAGCCGGCGACCTTGTCGCGGTGCTCGCGGGTGATGAGCGGGCCCATGTCGCAGGAGCGGCGGCCGTCGCCGGTGACGAGCTTGCCCATCCGGTCGCGGATCTTGCCGATCAGCTCGTCGGCGATCGGCTCGACCGCGACGAGCACCGAGATCGCCATGCAGCGCTCACCGGCGGAGCCGAAGCCCGCGTTGACGGCCGAGTCGGCGACCAGGTCGAGGTCGGCGTCGGGCAGCACCAGCATGTGGTTCTTGGCGCCACCGAGCGCCTGCACCCGCTTGCCGTGGGCGGTGCCGGTCTCGTAGACGTACTTCGCGATCGGGGTCGAGCCCACGAACGAGATCGAGGCGACGTCGTCATGGGTCAGCAGCGCGTCGACCGCCTCCTTGTCGCCGTGGACGACGTTGAGGACACCGGCCGGCAGGCCCGCCTCGTGGAAGAGCTCGGCCAGCCAGTTGGCGGCGCTCGGGTCCTTCTCGCTCGGCTTGAGGACCACGGCGTTGCCGGTCGCGATCGCGATCGGCAGGAACCACAGCGGCACCATCGCCGGGAAGTTGAACGGGCTGATCACACCGACGACGCCGACCGGCTCCTTGAGGGAGTAGACGTCGACACCGGTCGAGACGTTGGGCGAGAACTCACCCTTCGAGAGGTGCGGCATGCCGCACGCGAACTCCACGACCTCGAGGCCGCGGGCGATCTCACCGGCGGCGTCGGAGAGGACCTTGCCGTGCTCGCTGGTGAGGATCTCGGCGAGCTCACCCTTGCGGGCGTTGAGCAGCTCGCGGAAGTTGAACATCACCTGCATCCGCTTGGTGGTGGAGGTCTGGCCCCACTCGGCGAACGCGGCCTTCGCGGTGGCGACGGCCTCGTCGACGTCGCTCGCGGCCGCGAGCCGGACCTGCTTGGTCGGCCGGCCGAGCGCCGGGTCGAAGACCGGTTGGGTGCGGGTGGACGTGCCGGCGGCGGTGGCGCCGCCGATCCAGTGGTCGAGGACGGGGAGGTCGGACAGGGTGGTGTCGGTGCTCATCGGTAGTGCTCTCTTCAGATCTCGGAGTCGATCAGGGTCAGGACTTCGTCGTACGTCGCCAGCGCCTCGGCCACCTCGTCGGGGGTGACCACGCACGGCGGCACGACATGGATGCGGTTGTCGATCACGAAGGGCAGCAGCCCCCGGGCGACCAGCTCGGTCTTCGCGCGCCCGACGAGCGCGGCCGGCAACGGCGCGCGGGTCCCGCGGTCGGCGACGAGTTCGATGGCGTGGAAGACGCCCGTGCCGCGGACCTCTCCGACGACCGGGTGCTTCTCGGCCAGCTCGGCCAGCCCGGGGGCGATCACGTCGGCGCCGACCTGCTTCGCGTTGGCCACGATGCCCTCGGCCTCCATCGCGTCGAGCGCGGCGACGATCGAGGCCGCCGCGAGCGGGTGGCCGCTGTAGGTGAGCCCGCCGGGGAAGACCCGCTCGTCGAAGGTCGCGGCGATCTCGTCGCTCATCACGACGCCGCCGACCGGGACGTAGCCGGAGTTGACGCCCTTGGCGAAGGTGATCAGGTCGGGACGGACGTCGAACGCGTCGAACGCGAACCACTCACCGGTGCGGCCGAAGCCCGCCATCACCTCGTCGAGGATCAGCACGATGCCGTGGGCGTCGGCGATCCGGCGTACGCCCTCGAGGTAGCCCGGCGGCGGCATCAGGACCCCGGCGGTGCCGGGGATGGTCTCGAGCAGGATCGCGGCGATCGTGCCGGGGCCCTCGCACTCGACGACACGGCTCAGGTGCTGGAGGGCGCGCTCGCTCTCCTCCTCGGGCGTGGTCGACCAGAACTCCGAGCGGTAGAGGTAGGGCCCGAAGAAGTGGACGTGGCCGGTGGCGTACTCGTTGGGCATCCGCCGCCAGTCGCCGGTCGCGACCACGGCCGCTCCGGTGTTGCCGTGGTAGGAGCGGTAGGTCGAGAGGACCTTGTCGCGCCCGGTGTGCTGGCGGGCCATGCGCACGGCGTTCTCGTTGGCGTCGGCGCCGCCGTTGGTGAAGAAGACCTTGTTCATCCCGTCCGGCGCGCGATCGGCGATCCGCTGCGCGGCGAGGCCACGGGCGAGGTTGGCGGTGGGTGGCGAGATGGTCGCCAGCGTGGCGGCCTGCTCCTGGATCGCCCGCACCAGTGCCGGGTGCTGGTGGCCGATGTTGACGTTGACCAGCTGGCTGGAGAAGTCGAGGTAGGTCCGGCCGGCGTGGTCCCAGACCCGGCAGCCCTCGCCGCCGGCGACGACCATCGGGTTGAGGGCGCCCTGGGCGGACCAGGAGTGGAAGACGTGGTTGCGGTCGAGCTCGACGGAACGGGCGTCGAGGTCGGCGACGGGCTCGGCGGACACGAGCACCTCCAAGGGGCGTGGTGAGTTGCGAACTATTTGTTACTGGCCATATTGAACATTACACGCCGTCGACCGTTCCGTCACCCCGGGTCCGCGGCCGGGCGGGCTCCCTGAGCACCCGCCCGACCGACCCCCCTTCGGGCCCCCTACCGGCCCCCCGGACGTGCCGCCGATCCGTCAGTTGCCGCCCTCGGCGAGCTCGACGTCGATCGGCTCGAAGTCGGCGCCCTCGATGTCGACGCCGTCCTCCTCGAGCTCGGCGAGCGCCTCCTCGACGTACTCGTTGGTGTACGCCGACTCCGGCGGCGCCTTGGTGATGATCGTCGCGCCGGTCTCGTTCTTGGTGTTGAGCGCGATGTCGACCGTCTGGTCCCAGGCGGCCTCGTCGATGACGCCGATGCCGTTGGTGGAGGGCCAGATCAGCTTGTTGACCTCGTTGGTCATCCAGAGCTGGTGGCTCTCGCCGAGCTCGGAGCCGGACGCGGTGACGATCGCGGCCGCCTCCTCGGGGTTGTCACGGGCGTAGATCCAGCCCTTGATCGAGGCCTTGATGAAGGCGACCGTCTGCTCGGCGTACGCCGGGTCGTCGAGCTTCTCGGTCTGCGCCCAGATGGCGTCCTGGAGCATGGCCGTGCCGACCTCGTTCCAGTCGATGACGTTGAGGTCGTCGGGCTGGTAGAGCTCACCGGTGTCGGGGTTCTCCGTCTCCAGCACCTGGGCGTACTCGTTGTAGGTCATCGCCTGCGCGGCGTCGATGTCGCCGGCCAGGAAGCCGTTCATGTCGAACGCCTGCTGCACCAGGTTGATGTCGCCGACCCCGACGCCGGCCTTCTGCATGCCGGCGAACAGCTCCCACTCGTTGCCGAAGCCCCAGCTGCCGACGTTCTTGCCCTCCAGGTCGGCCGGGGAGGTGATGCCGTCGTCCTTGAAGGAGATCTGCGTGGTCGCGCTGCGCTCGAAGATCTGGGCGACGTTGGTGATCTTGGCGCCCTGCTCGATCGAGCCGAGCACCTTCGGCACCCAGGAGATCGCGTAGTCGACGTCGCCGGACGCGAGCACGTCCTGCGGCACGATGTCGACGCCGCCCTCGACGATCTTCACGTCCAGGCCCTCGTCGTCGTAGTAGCCCTGGTCGACCGCCGCGTAGTAGCCCGCGAACTGGGCCTGGGCCACCCACTGGAGCTGCAGGTTGACCTCGGTGAGCTCACCGGCGTCCTTCTTCTCCTGATAGCGCGCGGCACAGTCCTCGCCGCCCTCGCCACCTCCGGGCGCGACGCCGACGCCTGACTTGTCGTCCTCGTCGTCGCCGCCCGAGCATCCGGTGACGGCGAGGGCGAGCGCGACCGCGGCGGCGCCCACTCTCAGGGTTCTCTTCATGGTGATCTCCTCTTTCTCAGGGCACGTTCTTCGGGGCACAGGGGGTCGGAGCCGGTCAGCTCGGCTTGTGATGACGGGTGAACCACAGCTCGACGACCAGCGTGACGCCGTAGAACAGCAGGCCGAGCACGATCGAGCCGAAGACGTAGGCCCAGGCCAGCGGGTAGTTGCTGCTCGCGGCCGCGGAGGTGATCGACTTGCCGAGGCCGCCGATCGGGCCGCCGAAGTACTCCGCGACCAGGGCCGAGATCACCGCCAGCGACGACGCGATCCGCAGTCCGGTGAAGACGTACGGCGCCGCGGTGGGCAGGGTGACCGTCCGGATCACCTGCGCCGGCTTCGCGGCGTACGCCGCATCAGGTCGCGGTGCACGGCCGCTGACCTGGCGCAGCCCGCGCAGGGTGTTGAGGTAGACCGGGATGCATCACCGACAGCCCGGCGACGATGATGCCGGCCGGTGTCGACCGTCGGCGCCGAACATCGTGTAGAGCACCGGCGCCAGCGCCACGATCGGCATCACCGAGAGCGCGGCGACGATCGGGGCCGCCATCTGGTCGACGAACCGCAGCAGGCTCGACAGCACCGCGCCGAGCACGCCGACGACGGCGCCGACGAGCAGCCCGAGCAGGGCGTTGCGCCCGGTCACGCAGCGAGCCGTCGACCACCGACTCGCGGTTGGCGGTGACCTGCTCCCAGATCGCACTGGGCGCGGGGACGATGTACGGCTCGATCCCGAGTCCGTCGACGGCGAGCTCCCACACGGCGAGCGCCGCGGCGCCCAGCACGAGCGGCGCGACGACCGTGCTCCACCGCACGTCGACGATCGGCAGCCGGGCCCGGGTGTCGCGGGCGGTGGCCTGGGCGACGGCGGTCACCGGTCGTCCACCCCTCGCGCGGCGCCGTCGTCGGGCGGCGTGCCGTGCAGGAGCTCGCGCACGTCGGCGACCGCGTGGAAGAAGCCGTCCTGGTCACGGACGCGTTCGGTGCGGTCGTGCGACTCGGCCAGACCCTCACGGAGTACGTCGACGATGCCGACGATCCGCCCGGGACGCGGCGACATCACCACCACCCGGTCGGAGAGGAACACCGCCTCGGGGATCGAGTGGGTCACGAACACCACCGCGGCGCCGCGTCTCGGCGCAGATCCGGACCAGCTCGTTCTGCATCCGCTCCCGGGTCATCTCGTCCAGGGCGCCGAACGGCTCGTCCATCAGCAGCAGCCGCGGGCTCTCGGCCAGCGCCCGGGCGATCGCGACCCGCTGCTGCATGCCGCCGGAGAGCTGGTCGGGATGGCTCTTCGCGAAGTCGGCGAGCCCGATCAGCTCGAGCAGCTCGGCCACCCGGGCCTTGCGCGCCGAGCGTGGCCGACGCCGTGCAGCTTGAGCGGCAGCTCGATGTTGCCGTCACGGTGCGCCACGGCAGCAGTCCCGCCTGCTGGAAGGCGATGCCGTAGTCCTGGTCGAGCCGGGCCCGCCGGGCCGGCTTGCCGAAGACCGAGATCGCGCCCGACGTGGGGGCGTCGAGGTCGGCGACCAGCCGCAGCAGCGTGCTCTTCCCGCAGCCGCTCGGCCCGATCAGCGAGACGAACTCGCCCGCGGCGACGGTGAGGTCGACGTCGGCGAGCGCGACGACCTTCTTGCGGCCCTTTCCGAAGACCCGGTCGACGCCGGTGACCTCGATCGCCGGAGTCCTCGTCATCTGGGCTGTCATCGGGTGGCTCCTGTGAGGCGGTAGGGTCGCAGGGCGAGACCGATGCAGGCCGACGAAACCGGCGGCGACCAGGCCGACGGCGACGGCGCCGAAGATCGGCGCCCACGGCTTGGCCGGGTCGCCGCTCGGCGGCCTGGGCGTACTCGATGATCATCCGGCCGATGCCGCCGCGCAGCCCGATCGACACCTCGGCGACGACGGTGCCGATCACGGCGCTGGCCGCGGCCAGCCGGAGCGCCGGCAGCAGGTACGGCACGCTGGCGGGCAGCCGCAGCGTCACCAGGCTGCGCCACCAGCCGACGCCGTAGGTGCGCATCAGGTCGAGGTGGGTCGCGTCGGGCGACTTGAGGCCGCGCAGCATCGCCGACGGCGACCGGGAAGAAGGCGAGGTAGGCCGCGATCACGGCCACCGAGTACTCGCTCTCCACACGAAGCCGCCGATCTCGATCTGCGCGCCCCAGCGGCGGACCAGCGGCGCGATCGCGATCAGCGGCACGGTCTGGCTGAGCACGACCCACGGCAGCACCGCGGCCTCGGCGATCCGGAACCGGCTCATCAGCAGCGCCAGCAGCAGCCCGACGACCACCCCGATCACCCAGCCGACGGCGGCGATCCGCGAGCGAGAACAGGCTCGCCTCGAGCACCGCCTCCACAGGCGGTCCGGCGCGCCGGCAGCCCGGTCACCGGCTCGACCGAGCCGCTGCAGCATCTCCCAGACGTGCGGCATCGCCCGGTCGGTGGTGCGCGGCAGGATCGCGTGCGCTCGCCGACCACGCACCCCGTCCTCGGGCCCGAACGCCTTGTAGAGCTCCCACACCGCCGACGACCGCGGCGATCCCGAGCGACGCCGAGGAGCACCGCGCGGACGCGCGAGAAGAGGGCGACCACCGGCGTCAGGCCTTGGCGGTCACGTGCTCGCGCAGCGCGGGCATGATCGTCTCGCCGTACACCCGCAGCGTCTCCTCCTTGTTGTCGTGCTGGAGGTAGCCCGCGAACTGGTCGACGCCGATGTCCTTCAGCTGCTTGAGCTTGGCGATGTGCTCCTCGGGCGTGCCGAGGACGCAGAACCGGTCGACGATCTCGTCGGGCACGAACTCGGTGTGGGTGTTGCCGGCCCGGCCGTGCTCGTTGTAGTCGTAGCCCTTGCGGCCCTTGATGTAGTCGGTCAGCGCCTGTGGGGATGTCCCCGGTCCTCGCCGTACTTCGGCCACGATGTCGGCGACGTGGTTGCCGACCATGCCGCCGAACCAGCGGCACTGGTCGCGCATGTGCGCCCAGTCGTCGCCCGCCGACGTACGCCGGCGCCGGCGACGCAGAAGGTGATCGCGTCGGGGTCGCGGCCGGCGTCCGCGGCGGCCTCGCGGACCGCGGCGATCATCCACTCCGCGATGTCGACGTCGGCCAGCTGCAGGATGAAGCCGTCGCCGACCTCGCCGGCGGTCTTGAGCGCCAGCGGGCCGTACGCCGCGACCCACACCTCCAGCGGACGACGTGCGCGCCCACGGGAACTGCAGCGTGGAGCCGTTGTAGTCGACCGGCCGGCAGTTGGCCGAGCTCGCGGATCACGTGGGTGGCCTCGCGGACCTCGCTTGAGCGTCGTCGGCTTGCCGTTGGTCACCCGGACCGCGGAGTCGCCGCGGCCGATGCCGCAGACGGTGCGGTTGCCGTACATCTCGTTGAGGGTGGCGAACACCGACGCCGTCACCGTCCAGTCGCGGGTGGCCGGGTTGGTCACCATCGGCCCGACGATCACCCGCTTGGTCGCGGCCAGGATCGGCGGTAGATGACGTACGGCTCCTGCCAGAGCAGGTGGGAGTCGAAGGTCCAGACGTAGTCGAAGCCGTGCGCCTCGGCCAGCTTGGCCAGGCCGACCGTCCGCCACGCGGGCGGGTTGGTCTGCAGGACGACCCCGAAGTCCATGATGTTCGGCTCCCTCGGCTCACGTCAGACGAGGTACTGGCTCAGGTCGCGCTTGAGGAACTGGCCGTGGCCCTTGGTGCCCTGGAACTCGCCGTCTCGTCGACGATCACCGTGCCGCGGGACATCACGACGTCGACGTGGCCGTCGATCTCGTAGCCCTCCCAGGCGGAGTGGTCCATGTTCATGTGGTGGGTCTTGCCTCGCCGTACCCGATCGAGGTGTGGCCGTGCGGGTCGTAGATCGACGATGTCGGCGTCGGCGCCGGGCTGGATGACGCCCTTGCGTGCCGTACAGGCCGAACATCCGGGCCGGGGTGGTCGAGGTCAGCTCGACCCAGCGCGGGCAGGGTGATCTCGCCGGTGACCACGCCCTGGTAGATCAGGTCCATCCGGTGCTCGATCGAGCCGATGCCGTTGGGGATCGCCCGGAAGTCGCCGCTGCCCCAGCTCCTTCTGGTCCTTCATGCAGAACGGGCAGTGGTCGGTGGACACCATCTGCAGGTCGTTGGTGCGCAGGGCCTGCCACATCGCGTCCTGGTGGCCCTCCGCCGCGCGACCGCAGCGGCGTCGAGCAGACCCACTTGGCGCCCTCGAAGTCGCCCCACTCCTCGCTCGCTCGCGCCGAGCTGCTCCTCCAGGGAGAGGTAGAGGTACTGCGGGCAGGTCTCGCCGAACACGTTCTTGCCGCGGTCGCGGGCGGCGGCGATCTGCTCGACGGCCTGCTTGGCGCTGACGTGGACGACGTAGAGCGGCGCCCCGGTGAGGTCGGCGAGCATGATCGCGCGGTGGGTGGCCTCCTCCTCCATCTGCCAGGCGCGGGCGATGCCGTGGAAGTAGGGCGCCGGTCTTGCCCTGGCTCGGTAGAGCTGCTCGGCCAGCACGTCGATCGCCGGGCCGTTCTCGGCGTGCATCATCGTCAGCAGCCCGATCTCGGCGGCCTTCTGCATCGCCTTGAGGATCTGCGCGTCGTCGGAGTAGAAGACGCCCGGGTAGGCCATGAACAGCTTGAAGCTGGTGATGCCCTCGTCGATCAGGCGTCTCCATCGCCTTGAGCGAGTACTCGTCGACGCCGCCGATGATCTGGTGGAAGCCGTAGTCGATGGCGCAGTTGCCGCCGGCCTTCTCGTGCCAGGCGGCGAGCCCGTCCTCGACCCGCTCGCCGTACCTCTGCACGGCGAAGTCGATGATCGAGGTGGTGCCGCCCCAGGCCGCCGCCCGGGTGCCGGTCTCGAAGGTGTCGCAGGCGTTGGTGCCGCCGAACGGCAGCTCCATGTGGGTGTGGGCGTCGATGCCGCCGGGGATGACGTACTTCCCGGTCGCGTCGATCACGCGTCGATCGGCGCTGCGAGGTCGGGCCGAGCAGCGTGCGAGCCCGGGGCGAGCACGGCGACGATCGTCTCGCCGTCGACCAGCACGTCGGCCTCCGCGGGGCCGGTGGCGTTGACGACCGTGCCGCCCGTGATCAGCATCGCTCATCGCGGTCCCCCTCACGGCCGCGCGATCGCGGTGTAGGAGTCGGGGCGGCGGTCGCGGTAGAACTGCCAGTCGTCGCGCATCTGCCTGCACCATGTCCAGGTCGAGGTCGCGGACCACCAGCTCCTCCTTGTCGCTCGAGCCGAGCTCGCCGACGAAGTTGCCGCGCGGGTCGACGACCTGGCTGGTGCCGTAGAAGTTGACCGCCTCGTCGCCGTACTCGTTGTCCTCGAGGCCGACCCGGTTGGGCTGGAGGACGAAGTAGCCGTTGGCGACCGCGGCGCACGGGCCCTCGATCTCCCAGAGCCGGTTGGACAGGCCGGGCTTGGTGGCGTTGGGGTTGAAGACCATCTGCGCGCCGTTGAGCCCGAGCTCGCGCCAGCCCTCGGGGAAGTGCCGGTCGTAGCAGATGTAGACGCCGACCTTGCCGACCGCGGTGTCGAAGACCGGGTAGCCGAGGTTGCCGGGCCGGAAGTAGAACTTCTCCCAGAACTTCTCCAGGTGCGGGATGTGGTGCTTGCGGTACTTGCCGAGGATCGTGCCGTCGGCGTCGACGACCACCGCGGTGTTGTAGTAGACGCCGGTCTGCTCCTCCTCGTAGATCGGCAGGACCATCACCATGCCGAGCTCCTTGGCGAGCGCCGCGAAGCGCTGCACGATCGGCCCGTCGGCGGGCTCGGCGTAGCGGTAGTACTTCTGGTCCTGGGTGATGCCGAAGTAGGGGCCGTAGAACAGCTCCTGGAAGCAGATCACCTGGGCGCCCTGCTCGGCGGCGTCCCGGGCGAACTGCTCGTGCTTGTCGAGCATCGACTCCTTGTCGCCGGTCCAGGTGGTCTGGGTGATCGCTGCTCGAACGATGGTCAAGGTCAACCTCCACGGGGGTGTCCTGCCGGACGGGACTGTTATCTTTCAGTCTGAACATTTCGCCTGGATTTCCGCGCTGTCAAGGATTCTGCGACGAATCCTTCGGGTCCGGGCCGGATTGCGGAGGCGCCATGGGACATCCGGACCTGTCGGTCCTGGAGGACCGCTCGCCCCGCGGCATCGCCGGTGAGTTCAGCCGCGCCATCCGCGCCGGCCACCTCGTCCCGGGCGACCGGCTGCCGACGGTCCGCGACGTCGCGGCCGAGCTGGGCGTCTCCCCGGCCACGGTGAGCGCGGCGTGGCAGGCGCTGCGTCGTACCGGCCTCGTGGTGTCCCGCGGCCGCTCCGGCACCTTCGTCCTCGACCCACCGACGCCGTGGCTGAGTCCCCGGCAGCGCGGTCTGGTCGGCGCCGGCCCGGACGGGCTCCGCCTCGACCTGTCCCGCGGCACGCCCGACCCGCAGCTGCTGCCGGACCTCGGCCCCGCCCTGCACCGCGTCTCGCAGCGGGCGGCGACCCTCGCCTACCAGGAGGAGCCGGTGCTCCCGGGCCTCCGCGACGTCCTCGCCGAGACGTGGCCCTACCCGGCCGGGTCGCTGACCGTCGTCGACGGCGCGACCGACGGGATCTCCCGGGTCCTCGAGCAGGTGGTGTCGTACGGCGACCGCGTGGTGCTCGAGTCGCCCGGGTACCCCCCGCTGTTCGACCTCGTCGAGTCGCTGCGCGCCGAGGTCGTGCCGGTCGAGATCGACGGAGAGGGCATCCGGCCGGCGTCGTTGCGACGCGCCCTGGCGACCGATCCGGTCGCGGTCGTGCTGCAGCCGCGGGCCCACAACCCCACGGGCGTGGCGATGAGCGAGGCGCGGGCCGAGCAGCTCGCCCGCGAGCTCGGTCGCCGGCGGGCAGCCGACGTCTGGATCGTCGAGGACGACCACTCCGGCGCGATCTCGCACGGCGCCGGACGTCAGCCTCGGCCACTGGCTGCCCGAACGGGTCGTGCACGTGCGGTCCTACTCCAAGTCGCACGGACCCGACCTGCGCATCGCCGGGCTCGGCGGGCCGGCCGCGCTCCTCAACCGGGTCGTCGCGCGGCGGATGCTCGGCCCGGCCTGGACCTCACGGATGCTGCAGTCGATCGTGCTCGACCTGCTCACGCACGAGACGTCGATCGCCGAGGTGGACGCGGCGCGCCGTACCTATGCGGAGCGGCAGGCGGCGCTCGTCGCCGCCCTCGCAGCGCACGGTGTGGCGGTCGCGGCGCCTGACGGCATCAACCTGTGGCTGCCGGTGCACGACGAGCGGGAGGCCGTGCTCCACCTGGCGGCGGCCGGCGTTCGCGTCGCCGGGAGCAGCCCGTTCCTCGCCGCGGAGACCGACCGACCCGCGGTGCGGGTCACCTCCGGTCTGCTGGCCCCCGACGACGCGCCTGATGTCGCTGCGGCGCTGGCTGCCGTGGCGCGCTGATCGCTGGGTCGCTGGGCTCCGGTGCGGCGCCGGGGTGTTGGCTTCGGGTGCGGGGGCGCGGGGGTTGGGGCCGACAGGCTGGTTACGGAGCGGGCGCCGCCGACGGTCGCGGCCTCCCAGATGCCGTGTCCTTTGGGGCGTGAGTTACGCCCGATCTCGCAATCCTGAGGCGTATCTGACACCTCCAAGACGGGTCGGCGTGGCGCTGCAGCGCGGGGCGCTGATCGGGTGGACATCCAGGCGTCCCACGCCTGCAAACCCACCGGATGACCGACAATGGGTCGCATCGAGCTCGCCGCGCGCACGTCACGCCGGTGGGCCGGAGTGTGAAGGTGCGGAGGTGAGGACCGTGGCCGCGGATGACGAACTCGACTCGCTGCGCGGTCTTCGCGGCAGGTTCTTGCGGTGGCTCTTCCGTGAGTCGCCAGGAAGCGGCGAGGTGGTGGTGGGGAAATGGGAGACGGCCGAGCTGGTACCCCGCGAGGTTCCCGACGACCTCGACCTGAACGATCCCGATGCGGTGTTCGACTTCCTCATGGAGGGCGTCCCGTGGTGGCAGCGACTCCTGTTCCGCCGCGGGCTGAAGAGAGGGTGGGACGCTGGTCAGTCCGACCCGCCGTGCGCGCCGTACTGACGAAGCACGGCGGACGGGCGACCGGAAAACGACGCCGAGTCGGCTCATGTTGACATGAGCCGACTCGACGCTCCTGAGGCGCAGAGATGCGCCGACTCGCGGATCAGGCGGGGAACGAGCCGCCCGAGGCCGCCATGTCACGCAGGTACTGCGTCGGGCGGAGCTGCTCGCCGTACTTGTCGGCCAGCTCGTCGCCGCGCTTGATGAACGCGTCGATGCCGATCGAGCCGTCCGCGGCCTCGTAGCCGGTGATGAACTGCGCGGCGCCACCGGTCATCGGAGGGAAGCCGATGCCGAAGATCGAGCCGATGTTGGCGTGGGCGGCCGAGGTGATGACGCCCTCCTCGAAGCACTTGGCGGTCTCGACGGCCTCGCGGAACATCATCCGCTCACGGGCGTCGACGAGCGGGATCTGGTCCTGTGCAACCGGGAACAGCTCGGTCAGGCCGGGCCAGATCGTGGTGCGCTTGCCGTCGACGTACTCGTAGAACCCGGCGCCCTTGAGCTTGCTCGGGCGACCCGCGTCGATCATCTTGCCGCAGACCTGCTCGGTGACGGTGAGCTCCTCGATGCCCTCGGCCTCGCGGGTGGTGCGGCCGATCTTGACCATGAGCTCCATGTTGAGCTCGTCGGCGATCTGCAGCGGACCGACCGGGAAGCCGGCGGAGGTGGCGGCACGCTCGAGGGCGTACGGCGCCATGCCCTCCTTCAGCAGCGCGAGGCCCTCCTCGATCTGCGTGCCGATCACCCGGGAGGTGTAGAAGCCGCGGCTGTCGTTGACCACGATCGGGGTCTTCTTGATCGCGAGGACGATGTCGTAGGCCTTGGCCAGCGCCTCGTCGGAGGTGTCGGCACCGCGGATGATCTCGACCAGCGGCATCTTGTCGACCGGGCTGAAGAAGTGCAGGCCGATGAAGTCCGCCGGCCGGTCGATGCCCTTGGCGAGCTCGGAGATCGGCAGCGTCGAGGTGTTGGAGCACAGCAGCGCGCCCTCGGCGAGGTACGGCGCGACCTCGGAGAAGACCTTCTGCTTGAGCGCGACGTCCTCGAAGACCGCCTCGACCACCAGGTCGGCGCCGGCGGCGTCGGCCGGGTCGGCGCTCGCGGTGATCCGGTTGAGGATCTCGTCGGCCTTGTCCTGGGTGATCTTGCCGCGCGAGACACCCTTCTCGTTGAGGCCGGCGGTGTAGGCCCTGCCCTTCTCGGCCGACTCGAGCGCGACGTCCTTGAGCACGACCTCGACACCTGCCCGGGCCAGGACGTAGGCGATGCCGGCGCCCATCATGCCGGCGCCGAGGACGACCGCCTTGGCCGGCTTGTAGGTGTCGTAGCCGTCCGGACGCAGGGTGCCGGAGTTGATCGAGCCGAGGTCGAAGAAGAACGCCTGGATCATGTTCTTCGACTGCTGGCCGACGACCAGGTTGGTGAGGTAGCGCGACTCGATCCGCGAGGCGGTGTCGAAGTCGACCTGGGCGCCCTCGACCGCGGCCGAGAGGATCGCCTTCGGTGCGCGGTAGTCGGCCTGCTTGACCTGCTTGCGAAGGAGCGGGGCGAACGCCGGCAGGAACGCGGCCAGGCTCGGGGTGGTCGGCGTACCGCCGGGCATCTTGTAGCCGGGCCGGTCCCACGGCTGCGTGCCCGCCTCCGGGTTGTCGGCGTTGGCCTTGATCCACGCCTTGGCAGCCGGGATCAGCTCGTCGGCGCTCGCCACGACCTCGTCGACCAGGCCCTTGTCCTTGGCGGCGGCGGGCTTGAACCGCGTGCCCTGGCCGAGGATCTCCATCAGCGCGGTCATGATGCCGAACATCCGGACGGTGCGGGTGACCCCGCCGCCGCCCGGCAGGAGGCCGAGGGTCACCTCGGGAAGGCCGATGTCGTAGCGGCCCTCCGCGGCGATCCGGCGGTTGCAGGCCAGCGCGATCTCGAGGCCGCCCCCGAGCGCGGCGCCGTTGATGGCGGCCACGACGGGCTTCGGGAACGTCTCGAGCTTGCGGAGGCTGGCCTTGACGCGCTCCACGGTCGCGAACACCTCGCCGGCGTTCTCCGGGCGCGCAGCGATCATGGTGTGGAGGTCTCCGCCGGCGAAGAAGGTCTTCTTCGCCGAGGCCACGACCACGCCGGTCACCTGGTCGGCCTCGGAGAGGAGCCGGTCGACAGCGGCCTCCATCGAGCCGACGTAGAGGTCGTTCATCGTGTTGGCCGACTGGTTGGGGTCGTCCAGGGTCAGGGTGACGATGCCGTCTGCATCGATGTCGTACTTGACGGCGGATTCGTTGCTCATGAGATCTCTTTCGTTGCCTTCCGTACGACGCTCAGACGAGCTCAACGATGGTGGCGATGCCCATGCCGCCGCCCACGCAGAGCGTGGCGAGGCCGCGGCGCTGGCCGCGCCGCTCGAGCTCGTCGACCAGGGTGCCGAGGATGATCGCGCCGGTCGCGCCGAGGGGGTGGCCCATCGCGATCGCGCCGCCGTTGACGTTGGTGATGTCGTGGCTGATGCCCATGTCGCGCATGAACCGCATCGCGACCGCGGCGAACGCCTCGTTGATCTCGAACAGGTCGATGTCGCCGACCTCGAGCCCGGCCTTGGCGAGCGCCTTGCGGGCGGCGGGTGCCGGACCGGTCAGCATGATCGTCGGGTCGGCGCCCGAGACCGCGGCGCTGATGATCTTCGCGCGCGGGGTGAGGCCGAGGTCCTGGCCGACCTGCTCGGTGCCGATCAGCATCAGCGCGGAGCCGTCGACGATGCCGGAGCTGTTGCCGGCGTGGTGGACGTGGTCGATCTTCGCCAGGTGTGCGTACTGCGACTTCGCCAGGGCGACGTCGTCGAAGCCCGCCTCCTGGCCCGGCTGCACGAAGCTCGGCTTGAGGCCGGCGAGCGACTCGGCGGTGGTGCCGGGGCGGATCAGCTCGTCACGGTCGAGGAGCAGCTGGCCGTTGAGGTCGACAACGGGCACGACGGCGTCCTTGAAGTAGCCGCTCTCCCACGCGTGCGACGCACGGGCGTGGGACTCGGCGGCGTACGTGTCGACGTCGGTGCGGGACCAGCCCTCGACGGTCGCGATCAGGTCGGCGCCGACGCCCTGCGGGACGAAGTCGGTGGCGATCGAGGTGGCCGGGTCCATCGCCCAGGCGCCGCCGTCGGTGCCCATCGCCACGCGGCTCATCGACTCGACACCGCCGGCGATGATCAGGTCCTCGAAGCCACCGCGCACCCGCGAGGCGGCCTGGTTGACGGCCTCGAGACCGGAGGCGCAGAAACGGTTGAGCTGCACGCCCGCGGTGGTGTCGGGCAGGCCCGCCTTGAGGGCGGCGGTCTTGGCGATGTCCATGCCCTGGTCGCCGATCGGCGTCACGACACCGAGCACGACGTCGTCGATCCGCTCGGTGTCCAGGGTCGGGTTGCGCTTCTGCAGCTCGTCGAGGAGACCGACCACGAGGTCGATCGGCTTCGACTCGTGGAGTGCACCGGTCTTCTTGCCACGCCCGCGCGGAGTGCGGAGGTGGTCGTACACGAATGCTTCTGCCATGACCGTCCTTATCGGTGGCTGGTGGGTCAGACCCGCGGGCGGTCGCCGCCCTGCGTCCTGCACCTGATTGTGACACTATTACTGTCATGGTCAAGGGAGAGGGCAGTGCGACAGAGGTCACATCCGGCCCCGGGGACGCCGCCGACACCCGTCTGATGACGCTCGACGAGCTCACCCACCGGGTCGGTCTGAGCGTGCGGACGGTGCGCTTCTACACGACCAGGGGCCTGGTGCCGCCGCCGATCCGCCGCGGCCGGTCCGGCTACTACAGCCCCGAGCACGTCGCCCGCATCGAGCTCGTCCAGGAGCTGCAGAGCCACGGCTTCACGCTGTCCGCCATCGAGAGGTACGTCGCCGGGATCCCCGCCGACGCCACGCCGGAGGACATCGCGCTGGCCCGGACGATGCTCGCACCGTGGCAGTCCGACCTCCCGATCGAGATGGACCGCGACCAGCTCGAGGCCAAGGCCGGGCGGGCGCTGTCGGCGGAGGACATCGCGACCCTCCAGGCACTCGGCGTGATCCGGCTGCGCGGCGACAGCTATCTCGTCGCCGGCAACCAGCTCGCGATCGGCGTCCGGCTGCTCGAGCTCGGCTTCCCCCGCGAGGTCGCGGTCGCCGCGGCCGGTGTCTACCAGGAGCACGGCGAGCAGATGGCGAAGGAGCTCTTCGACGTCATCTCGGACAAGCTCGCGCCGTTGTACGACGACGCGCAGTCCGACCGGTTCCGGGAGGTGATGGAGCGGCTCAAGCCACTCTCGGTCGGCGGCCTGGTGTCGGCGTACGAGTCCGCCGTCGCCCGCGCCGCCCGCAACCCGCGTCCCCGGCCCGGAGGGACGGATCGGGGCTGACCGGGGGGTCGGTGCGCAGCGGCGGGTTCATCACGGGATGCAGGCGAGCCCGCACATCCCGTGCGGGACTCCGTGCGGGAAGCGGCGATTCGCCTACATACCGTGGTGAACCAACGCGGCCCGAGCGCTGAGGGTCAGCGACGCCCGGAGCTGAAGTCGGCCGCCGTGCGGACGCGGCCCGACGACGGACGACCGCCACCGGAGCGCTGGCCACTCGAGCGACCGCCACCGGACGGGGCGGACGAGGCCGCACCGGACTTCGAGCCCTTGCTGCGCGACCGGCCGCCAGCCTGACCGCCGCCCTGAGCCGCCGCCGGAGCGACGCCGCTGGCCCGAGCCGTTGCCGTTGCCGCCGCCGTTGCCGCGCGAGCGACCGCCCTGACCGCCGGAGCGGCCCGAGCCGGACCCACCGGACGCACCGGCAGGTACGGCGGGAGCGAACCCGCCCGGCACGAGCTCACGGTCACCGGGCGCCAGCTCCTGCAGCACGGGGTGCGCGGAGCCGGACAGCTTGGTGGTGGTCGGCCGGATGCCGGCCGCCCGGGTCAGTGCCCGGACGTCGCGGACCTGGTCGTCGGTCATGAGGGTCACCACGGTGCCGGCGGCGCCGGCGCGCGCCGTACGTCCGGAGCGGTGGAGGTAGGCCTTGTGCTCGGACGGCGGGTCGGCGTGGACCACGAGGGCGACGTCGTCGACGTGGATGCCGCGGGCCGCGATGTCGGTGGCGACGAGCGTCCGGGCGTGGCCGGCGTGGAAGGCGTCCATGTTGCGGGTACGGGCACCCTGGCTGAGGTTGCCGTGCAGCTCGACGCTGGGCACGCCGCTGCGGTTGAGCTGCCGGGCGAGCGCCTTCGCGCCGTGCTTGGTGCGGGTGAAGACCACGGTGCGCCCGGGCGCGCTGGTCAGGTCGACCAGCACGGGGATCCGGTGCTCGCGGCCGACGTGCAGCACGTGGTGGTCCATCGCGGCGACCGGCGACTGGGCGGAGTCGGCCTCGTGGACGACCGGGTTCTGCAGGAACCGCTTGACGACGCCGTCGACGGCCTTGTCGAGCGTGGCCGAGAACAGCAGCCGCTGCCCGCCGCGCGGGGTCTGGTCGAGCAGCCGGCGCACGGCCGGCAGGAAGCCGAGGTCGGCGAGGTGGTCGGCCTCGTCGAGGATGCTGATCTCGATGTCGGCGAGCGATGCGTGGCCCTGGCCGATCAGGTCCTCGAGCCGGCCGGGGCAGGCCAGCATGATGTCGACGCCGCGGCGCAGCGCGGTCACCTGCGGGCCCTGGCCGACGCCGCCGTAGACGGTGCAGGTCGTGAGGCCGGCCGCCGTGGCGAGCGGGCGCAGCGACGCCTCGATCTGGGTGACCAGCTCGCGGGTCGGGGCCAGGATGAGGGCGCGCGGGCGGCGGGCAACCGGCCGGCGACCCGACTGCGTGAGTCGGGCCACCAGCGGAAGGCAGAAGGCGTACGTCTTGCCGGAGCCGGTGCGGCCCCGGCCGAGCACGTCGCGGCCGGCCAGCGAGTCGGGCAGCGTGGCGGCCTGGATCGGGGTGGGGATGGTGATGCCGGCGTTGGTCAGCACGGCGGAAAGGTCGGTGGGCACGCCGAGATCGGCGAAGGTCACAGTCACGAGGAAGTCTCTCGGTCGGTGTCTCGCCAGGCGCCCGTCGGGTGACGGGATTCTCGGGAAGCGGCCTCGACGTCGAGGTGCGACGGGCCGCATGCGGCGGCCGGAACAGAGAGGGATCCGCGGCAAGACGGGGCGGACCACTGCGAACAGACTAGCGGTTGCGGCGTCGTACGAGAGAATCGGCGCGGCCTCAGGCGAAGCGGATCTCACCGTCGTCGATCGGCGCCTTCTGGATCGTGCGGCGGTCGACGACGTAGTTCTGGTCGAGCTTCCACGGCGGCCGGTCGCCCTGCTGCGGCATCAGGTGGGCGGACCGTCGGATGTAGCCGGAGGACAGGTCCATCAGCGGCAGCAGCGCCAGATCATCGGGCGTCTCGGGGACCGCGACCTCGTGGCCGCGCTCGTCCATGTGGTCGAGGAGCCGGCAGACGTAGTCGATGACCAGGTCGGCCTTCAGCGTCCAGGAGGCATTGGTGTAGCCGATCGTGAAGACGAAGTTGGGGATCCCGCTCAGCATCATCGACTTGTAGGAGACGTGGTCGGCGAGATCGACGGCCTCGCCGTCGACGACCATGTCGATCCCGCCGAACGGCAGCAGCAGCTGGAAGCCCGTCGCGGTGACGACGATGTCCGCCTCGAGCTCCTCTCCCGAGGTGAGCCGCACACCCTTCTCCGTGAAGGTCTCGGTGGTGCCGGTGACGATGTCGGCCTGCCCGCGGCGGATCGCGCGGAACAGGTCGTTGTCCGGGACGAAGCAGAGCCGCTGCTCCCAGGGGTCGTACGGCGGCGTGAAGTGCTGGTCGACGTCGAAGCCCTCCGGCACGCTGCGCTCGATGCCCCTGCGGATCAGCCTCTTCGCCAAACCCGGCCACCGGCGCGAGACCTGGAAGCTGAGGATCGCCTGCAGGATGTTGGACCACCGCACGACGGGATAGGAGACGCGGTAGGGCAGCCGACCGAGCAGCCGCGCGACCGGGTCACGGCCCGGCCGGGACAGGATGTACGTCGGCGTACGCTGCAGCATCGTCACGTGCTCGGCCGTGCCCGCCATCGCCGGCACCAGCGTGACCGCGGTCGCGCCGCTGCCGATCACGACGACCCTCTTGCCCTCGTGGTCGAGGTCCTCGGGCCAGTGCTGCGGGTGGACGATCTCGCCGGCGAACGCGTCCATGCCCGGCCACACCGGCTGGAAGCCCTCGTCGTAGCGGTAGTAGCCGGCGCACGACCACAGGAACCCCGCGGTCATCGTGCGGCTCTCGACCGCGCCGTCGTCGTCCGTGACGTCGATGGTGACCGTCCAGCGTCGCTCGCCTGAGTCCCACGCCGCGTTCGTGACCCGCTGCCGGTAGCGGACGAGCCTGTCGACGCCGTACTCGCGGGCGACGGTGTGGATGTAGTCCCGGATCAGCGGTCCGTCGGCCAGCGCCACGTCGCTGCGCCACGGGCGCCACTTGTAGCCGAAGGTGAACATGTCGGAGTCCGAGCGGATGCCGGGGTAGCGGAACAGGTCCCACGTGCCGCCCATCGCGTCGCGCGACTCCAGCACCGCGATGCTGCGGGCGGGGTGGCGGGTGCGCAGCTGCGCGGCGGCGCCGACGCCGGACAGGCCGGCTCCGATGACGAGGACGTCGACGTGCTCGGTCGCCGTGCCGGCACCCGAGGCCGTGGGCTCGACGGCGGTGCTCATCCCTGCTCCCCCGCCGGTTCTTCTGCCTGTACGGCGACGCCGCGCTCGATCAGTCCGTCGACGTCGGTCACGCCCCAGGCCGCCAGCGCCTCGCGCGTCTGGGCTCCCGCGCGCGGCGAAGGCGGCAGTCCGAGGGTCGCGGGGGTTCGCGAGAACCTCGGCGCAGGCTGCGGCTGGCGCAGCCCCTCGTGCTCGACGAACACCTCGCGTGCCTTCATGTGCGGGTGGTCGGGCGCCTCGCTCATCCGCAGGACCGGCGCGACGCATGCGTCGCTGCCGTCGAAGATCGCGGCCCACTCGTCGCGGGTCCTCTCCTTGAACCGCGCGGCGACGAGGGCGCGCAGGTCGTCGTACGTCGAGAGGTCGTAGCGGTCCGGTGCGGTGCCCTCGATCCCGAGCAGCGCGACGAACTGGTCGTAGAACTGGGGCTCGAGGGCACCGACCGACATGTGCTCGCCGTCGGCGGTCTCGTAGATGTCGTAGTACGGCGCCCCGCCGTCCAGCAGGTTGGCCGCGCGCCGCTCCTGGAGCACCCCGGACGCCAGGAACGCCGAGGTAATCGCGTTGAGGTGGGCGGTGCCGTCGACGATCGCCGCGTCGACCACCTGCCCCTCGCCGGAGGTCCTCGCCTCCAGCAGTGCGGCGAGGATGCCGACGACGAGGTACATCGAGCCGCCGCCGAAGTCGCCGACCAGGTTGGTCGGGAACTGCGGCTTCCCGGGCACCTGGCCGAGCCCGAAGAGGGTGCCGGTGATCGCGATGTAGTTCATGTCGTGGCCGGCGGTGTGGGCCCACGGGCCGTCCTGGCCCCAGCCGGTCATCCGGCCGTAGACCAGCCGCGGGTTGCGCCCGAGGCAGGCGTCCGGCCCGATCCCGAGCCGCTCCGCCACCCCGGGCCGCATGCCCTCGACGAGCACGTCGGCCTCCGCGACCAGGTCGAGGACCGTGGCGACGGCCTCGGGCTGCTTGAGGTCGAGCGCGACGCTCGGTCGGCCGCGGTTGAGCAGGTCGTGCGAGCCGCCCGCCAGCAGCTGCCCGCCGGGGCGGTCGACCCGGATCACGTCGGCGCCGAGGTCGGCGAGCAGCATGCAGGCGTGCGGCCCCGGACCGATGCCCGCGATCTCGACGATCTTCACGCCGCGCAGGGGTCCCGTGCCCTGGCCGAGCTGGTAGGTCATGGCCACGATCATGACAGAACCACTGTCACAATGGGATGGGCCGGGCTCGCGCCACGTACGCTCGGGGCATGGCCGGGACGATCGTGTACGACGGCGACTGCGGCTTCTGCCAGCGGTCGGCACAGCTGGCTGTCCCGCCGCTCGACGTGCGCGCTGGCGCCGTACCAGAGCCTCGACCTGGGCGCCCACGGCCTGACCGAGGACGCCGCCCGCGCCGCCGTGCAGTGGCTCGACGACTCCGGGCAGGTCGCCGCGTCCGGCGCGCCCGCGATCGCCGAGTCGCTCGCCGCCTGTGGGGGCGGGTGGGCGCTGGTCGGCCGGTTCCTGCGGCTGCCGCCGGTGCGGCCCCTGGCCGCGGTCGGCTACGCAGTGGTCGCTCGCAACCGCTACCGGCTGCCGGGCTCGACGGACGCCTGCCGGCTGGATTAGCGCGCGTGGCAGGCGGGCGGTAACGCAGTGCTACGTCCGCTACCGGGGTGCTAGGACCGGTCAAAGCACCCCGGGCAGTGCACCGAACACTGCGTTACACCACCGCTCGGGTCGAAGCCCCCCATCAACCGGCGGCGGACGTCAGCCGCTCTTCGGCTTCACCAGGTGGTCGAGCTCGAAGTGCATGGGGTCGGTGTAGCCCCAGTCGCCGCCCCAGGCGAAGCCCCACTTCTTGAAGATCTGCACCACGGTGCGGTCCATCTCGCCGACGGTGCCGCGCTGGTTGCCAGGCACGTTGAGGTCGAGGGCGAGGCCGAAGGAGTGGTTGGAGAGCTTGGTGGAGCCGGCGATGTAGCGGGGGTAGTAGCAGCCGGCGTACTCGTCCGGATGGATCTCGGGGCTCAGCCCGCGCTGCACGATCTCGAGGAGCGCGGCGCGCAGCTGTGGCATGAGGTACTTGTTGCAGGTGACGGTGCCCAGGATCGGCACCTGCTCGGTGACGATGTGCGACTCGACCCACGACTTGGCCGGGGCGATCCGGCCGCCGCCGATCGGCGTGTAGTTGAAGACGCCCACCGCGTCGGCGAAGGACCCGACGAAGACGACGGACTGGGTCGCGCCGATGTCGAGGCCCGCCTCGGCGACGATGTCCAGGTCGACGATCGAGAGATCGGCGGAGATCTTCTGGATCTCCTTCTTGACGCGCCTGCGGGGCGACGCCGCCGGTGTTGAGCACCAGCGCGTTGCCCTTGACCATCCCGAGCCGCTCGCCCCACCCCTCGTTGACGACGGCGTCGATGGTGCCGACCTGCGACGGCGAGTAGGCCCCGACGTGGATCGGGTGGGTGACGTCGCCGGTGCCGACGTCGAGGTAGTCGTTGGCGTCGAGCGGCAGCCGGTCCTGGAACGCCTGCAGGACGGCGATCTCGCCGTCGGCGACCCGGTCCCATTGCACCTGGAAGGGGGCGCTCTGCGGCCCGGCGAAGCGGCGGTACGACGCGGGATCGACCGCCGCGAGGTTGAACACCTTGCTCTCGATCGAGACCTGACCGATCGAGAACTGCTCGCTCGCGGCGACACCCGGCTTGCCCTTGACCTCGATCGCCTCGATCCGGTCGACCAGGTCCTTCGGGATCGTCTCCTTGCCGACGATCAGCAGGTCGTCTCCGGCCTGGGCGTCCTCCAGCGGACCCGGCGGCTCGGCGGTCGGCCGGGGGTCCGCCGTACTCCCACCGGAGGTGGTGGACTGCTCGACGGCATTGCTCGCGTCCTCGCCGGGCGTCTCGTTCGCCGTACCGGAGCAGGCAGCGCCCAGCAGCGCGACTGCGACCACCGTCGCCAGCCGCGCGCGACGCTGCGCAACCCGCATGTTCCTTCCCTCCCCGTCCGAGGGTAGTTGCGAACCCCAGCCCGCGGGCCGGATTCTGCCGCGCGCACGCGCGGCACGACCCCTCAGCGCAGGACCTGCTCGGCGATCCAGGCGATGTCGTCGGCCGTCTCCGCGGGCTCGGCGGAGGGCTGCATGACGTGGCTGAGCACCAGCCGGACCACCATGTCGATCGCGGCCTCGAGGCGGTCCTCGGCCAGGGGGACGTCGTACGCCGCCACCCGCTCGGCCACGACCTGCTTCGCGCCCTCGAGGAGGAACTCGGCGTGCGTGGTCAGCAGCGGCAGGAGCTCGGTGTCGGCACCGTGGGTCGCGGAGACGACGGCGTGCAGGAGCGCGTTGTCCTGGGCGTACTTGAGGACCCGCCGGGCGGACGCGCGGAGCGCCTCGACCAGGTCGTCGGGGTGCTCGTCGAAGGACCGGATCACCCCGGCGAGGAACCGGTCGAGCTCGCGCAGGACGACCGCCTCGGCGAGGTCGCTCTTGGTGCCGATCTCGTTGTAGACGGTCTGTCGGCTGACGCCGACCTCCTCGGCCAGCCGCGCCATGGTGACCTTGGCCCACCCCTCGGTGGTCAGCACCAGCGCCGCGGCATCGCAGAGCCGGTCACGCAGCCCTCCCGCCGCGGACCGCTCGGGGGTGCTCCGGGCCCGCGAGGTCACACTCGTGAGGATAGACATCGGCTGCGCGCTCTCAGTCGCTCAGCGTCAGCGCCAGCACCGGGCAGGCCTGCACCGCGGCGTACACGTGGGCGCGGTCGGACTCCGGCGGGCTGTCGTCGAGGACCTGGACGAGGTCCTCGTCCTCATCCACCTCGAAGTAGTCGTTGGCCATGGCCTCGCACATGCCGAGACCTTCACACTTCTCCAGATCCGCGTGGATCTTCATCTCTCTTCGCCTCCTGGCCTTGTCGTGTCCCCGGGACCCGCCGTTCTCGGACAGGCGGGACCCGGGGAGTCTTCTGGGTGGCCCTGACCTCTTGGGTCGCTTCGGCCGGACCCGCTCGTCCCTCGCTCTCCGACCTCAGACGACGCCTCAGGCGTCGGCCTTCGCGGGGTCGAAGGGGACGAAGTCGATCTTCTCGCGTACGCCGCAGTCGGGGCAGCACCAGTCGTCGGGGATGTCGCTCCACGCCGTACCGGCGGCAAAGCCCTCGTGCTCGTCGCCCGCGGCGACCTCGTAGACATAGGAGCAGCCGGGACACTTCGCGGCGAGCACCTCGCCCTCGAACCTCTGGGCCCACACGTCGTCCTTGTGCACGTCGTGGTCGACCGGCGGCGGGAACTTCTTGAGGTACTTGTCGAGCTTCTTGGGGTGGACGTTCGCGAGCGTCACGTCACCGTCGAGGTGAGCGACCACCCGCTTGTCCATCACCGCGCGCCACAGCGGCGGGAACAGCGCGATCGTCAGGCTGCCGGCGTACCCGGTCGGGAGGGCCGGGGACTCCTTGAAGTCGCGCAGCGTCTGGTAGCGCCGGGTCGGGTTCGCGTGGTGGTCGCTGTGCCGCTGCAGGTGGTAGAGGAACACGTTGGTGACGATGTTGTTGGAGTTCCACGAGTGCATCGGGAGGACCCGCTCGTAGCGCTGCTTCGCACCGACCTTCTGCCGCTTCATTCCGTAGTGCTCGAGGTAGTTGATGATCTCCAGCAGCGAGAAGCCGCCGACGATCGTGATGAGGGCGTACGGCGCCACGCCCCAGCCGAAGAGCGCGATGATCGCGCCGTACAGCACCACCGACATCAGCCACGCGTTGAGCACGTCGTTGCCGAGGTGGAACGGGTGCGTGCCCTTGCGCTTGTAGCGCTTGGCCTCCAGCTCCCAGGCACTCTTGAGCGAGCCCGAGACGGTGCGCGGCCAGAAGGCCCAGAACGACTCGCCGAGGCGGCTCGAGGCCGGGTCCTCCGGGGTGGCGACCCGCACGTGGTGACCGCGGTTGTGCTCGATGTAGAAGTGGCCGTAGCAGGTCGGAGCCAGCGCGATCTTGGACAGCCAGCGCTCGTGCGACTCCTTCTTGTGGCCGAGCTCGTGGGCGGTGTTGATGCCGATGCCCATCACGCCCGCGGCCGAGAAGGCGATGAAGGCCTTCTCCCACCAGGTGAGGTCGGAGGCACCGTTCTCGGCCATCGGGCGGACCAGGTCGGCGCCGAGGTGCTCAGCGACCCACGGGGTGACCCCGAAGAGGTCGGTGACCCAGGCGATCGGGTTGCCGTAGGCGACGAGGTACATGACCGCGAAGAGGATGAAGAACTGCAGCGGGAGGTAGAGGACGATCACCCACCGGTAGTACTTGTCGTTCTCCAGCTCCTCCATCGCCTCCTCGGGAGGGTTCGACGGGTCGAGGCCGAAGATCAGGTCGAAGACCGGGATGACGATGTTGACCAGGATCGGTCCGCCGAGCAGCATCCACCACCAGTCGGTGTAGGCGTAGCCGACGAGGGCGAGGGCACCGAATCCCGGGACCATCAGGCCCAGCAGCCAGAGGTACCGCTTCCGGTCCTTCCACTGCTCGGTCGTCCCCTCGGGAACGGTGTGGCCGTACTCGTCCAGGGTGGTCCCCGGGCTGGAGGTCTCCATCGATCTCTCTCGCCTTCCGTCTCTTCGCTCCGGGCCCCTCCCCGGGCCCTGTCGACCTCAGGTCAGGTCGATTGACAAGACGGTACGATTTGTAAAGGCGTTTGACAAGACCCCTGCAGATGTAAAGTGAGGCCGGTTCGCTCACTCGGTCTGGACAGGCTCGACCGACGGTTCCGCGGCGAGGACCTTGCCGGGGTTGAGCAGGTGGTGCGGGTCGAAGGCCGCCTTCACCCGGCGCTGGGCGGCGAGACCCACCGGACGCAGCTCCTTCTCCAGCCACGGCGTCTTCATGCTGCCCACGCCGTGCTCGCCGGTGATCGTGCCGCCGAGCTCCAGGCCGAGCTCCATGATCTCCTCGAAGGCGCGCTGAGCCCGCTCGGCCGCAGCCGCGTCGGCCGGGTCGAACACCACGCCGGGGTGCATGTTGCCGTCCCCGGCGTGCCCGGCGCAGGTGACCAGCACGTCGTGCCGGGCACCGATGTCGCCGACGCCGCGGAGGAACGGGGCGAGCTCGCGGCGCGGCACGCACACGTCGTCGGTCAGGCACGCGCCGAGCGGTTCGTGGGCGGGCCCGACCAGGCGGCGCGCCTCGATGAGCAGGTCCGCCTCGGCCGGGTCGTCGGCGACGGCGAGGTCCACCGCCCCGTGCCGCGCGCACACCGCCGCGAACGCCTCCAGGTCCGCGCGAGCGCTGCCCGGGTCGTCGGAGGAGACGATGAGCATCCCACCGGCACCCTCCGGCAGGCCGAGGTCGCGGTAGGCGGTCACCGCCTCGATCGTCGGCCCGTCCATCAGCTCGAGCAGCGACGGGCGGGCGCCGCCGGCCATGTACTCGTTGACGACGCGGCACGCTTCAGTGACGTCGGCGAAGACCGCCGCCGCGGTCAGCGCGGGCGCAGGCGCCGGGTCGAGCGCGACGGTCACCTCGGTGATCACGCCGAGGGTGCCCTCGGAGCCGACGAACAGGCTGGTGAGGTCGTAGCCCGCGACGCCCTTGGCGGTACGACGGCCGGTGCGCAGCACCGAACCGTCCGCCAGGACCACCTCGAGCGCGCGCACCTTGTCACCGGTGACGCCGTACTTCACGCAGCACAGGCCGCCGGCGTCGGTCGCGACGTTGCCGCCGATCGTCGACGACTCCCACGACGCCGGGTCGGGCGCGTAGAAGAGGCCGTGCCCGGCGACGGCGCGGGAGAGGTCGGCGTTGACGACGCCGGGCTGGACGACCGCGATCCGCTCGCCGGCGTCGACCTCGAGGATCCGGTCCATCCGCACCAGGCTGAGCAGCAGGCAGCCGTCGACGGCGTTCGCGCCGCCGGAGAGCCCGGTGCGGGCGCCCTGCGGCACCACGGGTACGCCGTACCGGTCGGCGGCGCGGAGGGTCGCGACGACGTCCGCGGTGCTGCGTGCACGGACCAGCGCCGCGGGGGTGCCGGCCGGGCAGAAGTGCGCCTCGTCCCGGGCGTGTGCGGCGAGGACGTCCGGGTCGGTCACGACCGCGCCCTCGCCGAGCTCGGCTGCCAGCGCTGCAGCCGCCTCGGTGCCGCTGCGCACGGCGACCGGGCTCACAGCGGCACGTGGATCAGGCGGACCCCGCCGGCCGCGACCGCCGCCGCGACCGCGTCGCCGAGCCCGGCGACGTCGGCCCGGCTGCCGTGCCCGCCGAGCGCGGTGGCCAGGGCGGGCCAGTCCGGCTGGGTGAGCTCGACGCCGATGGGGGCGATGCCCCGGTCGACCTCGTTCTGCCGGATCTCGCCGTAGCCGCCGTTGTCGACGCAGACCACGACGAGGTCGAGGCCCTGCTCGACGGCGGTCACCAGCTCCTGCACGGAGAACATCAGCGCACCGTCGCCCAGCAGGCAGACGACCGGGCGGTCGGGGGCACCGACCTTGGCGCCGACCGCGGCCGGCAGGCCGTAGCCGAGGGTCGCGTAGGTCGCCATGTAGAGGAACGCACCCGGCCGGTCGACCCGCACCGCGCTGGTCGCCGCGAGGTAGGTGACCTGGGATGAATCGCCGGCGACGACCGCGTCGGCGGGCAGCGCGGATGCCACCGCGTCCGCGACCGCAGCCAGCTCCGGTGCGGGCTCCGCGGCCTGGGCCCGCAGCACCGGGCGAAGCTCGGCCACGACCTCCTTGCCCCGTCCGCCGGTGCACTCGAGCTCGGCGAGCGCGGCGACGAGCTGGGGCACCGCGGCGCGGGCGTCGGCCACCAGCCCGAGGTCGCAGCGGAGGTTGGAGGTCAGCTGCGGCTCCTCGAGGTCGATGCGGACGACCGTGCCGGTCGGGCGCAGCGGCTCGAACCAGGTCTCGGCCTCGCCGACCTTGGAGCCGATCACGAGCAGCACGTCGGCCCGCGCGACGAGGTCGTGAGCAGCGGCCAGGCGCAGCTCAGCGCCGAGCGCGAGCGGGTGGGACTCCGGCAGGATCCCCTTGCCGTTCATCGAAGTGAGAACCGGTGCGTCCAGCAGCTCGGCGAGCCGGACGACGTCGGCCGCGGCCGACACCGCGCCGCCTCCCGCGACGATCACCGGCGCGGTGGCCGCCGCGAGCAGGCCGGCGGCGTCGCGGACGGCGTCCTCCGGAGCCGGGCGCGGCGCCCTGGGCGGACGCGGTGCGAGAAGGTCGGCGGGGCAGTCCGACGGTCCTTCGAGGACGTCGAGCGGCACCTCGATGTGCACCGGCCGCGGGCGTTCGTGCCGGAACAGGTCGAAGGCGTCGTGCACCGCCTCGACCGCCTCGGTGCCCGAGGTGACCCGCCGCGACCACGCGACCACCGCGCCGCTCGCACCGGTCGGGTCCTTGGTCTCGTGCAGCGCGCCGCGGGTCGCGCCCTCCCGGCCGAGCGGGGCACCGGGCGACAGGATCAGCAGCGGGCGGGACTCGGCGTACGCCGTCCCGGCCGCGGAGAGGACGTTGAGCAGTCCGGGACCAGAGGTCGTGATCACCACGCCGGGCAGCCGGGTCTGCTGCGACCAGCCGTCGGCGGCGTACCCCGCGCCCTGCTCGTGGCGCGTCGTGACCGCCCGGAAGCCGAGCGGCGTGAGATGCCGGTAGAGCTCGAGGTTGTGGGTGCCGGGGATGCCGAAGACGGTGTCCACGCCGTACCCGCGGACGGCGGTCAGGACGTCGCGGCCGACGTTGGCCTCCATGCCGTTCATGCTCCCACCCGGACGGCCTCGGCGACGCCGGCGGCCTCGGGCTCTGCGGCGAAGTGCCGCGGCGCGCCGTCGACCCAGGTCTCCAGCACCCGGATCCCGGCGATCGTCGCCGGGTCCACGGCCAGCGGGTCGGCCGAGAGCACGGCGAAGTCGGCGCGCTTGCCGACCCGGAGCGAGCCGAGCTCGTCCTCGCGGCCCAGCGCGCGTGCGCCGTTGAGCGTGTGCCCGGCGAGCGCCTGCGCGGCGGTGATCCGCAGCGCGTCGTCGCCGAGCCGGTGGCCGAGCCGGGTCACCCGGGTGACGGCCACCTGGATCGCTTCGAGCGGCTTGGGCTCGGCGACCGGGGCGTCGGAGGACAGCGTCACCGGTACGCCGGCCGCGACGAACTCGCCGAGGGGGTTGAACCGCTCGCCCGGAGTGCCGATCGCGGCGGTCACGCCCTCGCCCCAGTTGTAGTAGTGCTGGGGCTGGTTGACCGGGACGATGCCGGCCGCCGCCATCCGCTCGATCTGCTCCGGCGTGGGCAGGCCGCAGTGCTCGATCCGGTGCCGCGCGTCGGCGTCCGGGCGCTCGTCCTGGGCGGCCTCGATCGCGCCGATCACCATCTCGAGCGCGGTCGGCGACTGCGCGTGGGTGGCGGTCTGCAGGCCGACGGCGTGCGCGCGGCTGATCAGCGCGGCGTAGTCGGCCGGCTCGTGGTAGAGCTGCCCGGTCCGGCAGGGGTCGCCGACGTACCCGTCGGGGAAGTACGCCGTCCAGCCACCCAGCGTGCCGTCGGCGTAGAACTTGAAGCCGGCGAAGCTCAGGTGCGCGTTGCCGAACGCGCCGTGCATGCCCGATCTCGATGCCCTCCTCGAGCAGGTGGGACAGGAAGTACATCGAGACCCGGATCGCGAGGTCGCCGTCCTCCGCGAGGCGCAGGTACATGTCGAACTCGCGACGAGAGACCTGGGCGTCGCCGACGGTCGTGACGCCGCCCTCGAGGAAGCGGCGCTGCGCGGCGCGGAGCTGGCGCAGGTGCTCCTCGGGGTCGTCGCCGAGATGGAAGTTCGGGCCGTGGTGGCCGATCTTCACGCCGTGGACGCCGGTGAGGATGTTGCACGCGGCGTCGGACAGCTCGCCGGTCAGCTCGCCGTCGGCGTCCCGGAAGAACTCGCCACCCGCCGGGTTCGGCGGTCTCCCGCGTGACGCCGGCCCGCTCGAGGGTGAGGGTGTTGACGACGCCGCCGTGGCCCGAAGCGTTCATCAGGTAGACCTCGCGGTCGGTGGCGACCTGGTCCAGCTCGTGGCGCGTGGGGTGGCGTCCCTCGACCAGGTTGCGGTGCTCGTAGCCGTAGCCGCGCACCGGCAGCCCGTCCGGCAGCTCGGCGGCCGCCGAGCGCAGCAGCCCGACGATCTCCGGGATGCTGGCGGCCCGGTCCGGGCCGCAGTCGACCCACGACATCATCTGGCCGTACATCAGCGGGTGCGCGTGCGGGTCCACGAAGCCCGGTACGACGACCGCGGGGCCGAGATCGCGCGTGTCGACGTCCGGGTGGCCGCGGCGGGCCGCCTCGGCGCGGCACTCCTCCTCGCTGCCGACGGCGACGATCCGCCCGCCGAGGAGCAACAGCGCCCGAGCCGAGGGCCGCTCCTCCTCGAGGGTGTGGATGGTCTCGGCGAGCACCAGCAGCGGGGTGTCGTCGATCGGGGCGTCGAAGGTCTGGAGCTTCCTCATGACGGTGGGTCGGGCCTCTCGATGTGTCGGTGGTGCGTCTGGGGTCGTCGGGTCTCGCGCGGGGGCGTCGGTCCGGTCAGGCCGGCAGCGGCGCCGGTGCCGGCGCTTCGGCCTCCTTGTGCTGGGGCGCGAGGGCCAGGCACACGAGGCTGAGCGCGGTCATGGCCATGTAGAGCGCGATGACGCTCCAGACCGAGCCGGTGGCGCCGTACAGGAAGGTCGCCGTGACCGGGGAGAGGCCCGCCCACAGGGCGGCGCCGGTGCCGTAGGCGATGGACAGGCTGGTGTAGCGGGCCTCGGGCACGAACATCTGGGAGAGGATCGTCGCGAGCGGTGCGTACGTGCCGGTCATGGTGAGCCGCACCGCCGTGAAGAGCAGGTAGATCATCAGCTCGCGCTCGGCCTGGAGCGCCAGGAAGACCGGCGCGATCACGACTGCCGAACCGAGCAGGCCGAAGAGCATCACCCGCTTGCGGCCGACGCGGTCGCCCAGCCAGGCACAGGGGAGCGTCGCGACCAGCTCGCAGAACGACGCGACCGACAGCGCGTTCAGGACGAGGGTCTCGTCCACGCCGACGCTCGGGTCGGTGCCGAACGCGGTGGCGAACGTGGTGGCGATGGCGTAGCCGCCGGTCGAGATCGGTAGCAGGCCGATGCCGATCAGGATCGGCTTCCAGTTGTTGCGGAGAGCGAACGCCAGCGGCAGCTTCTGCTCGTCCTGGTGCCCCTCGATCTGCTGCTCGAAGACCGGGGACTCCTCGACGCGGTAGCGGATCCAGAAGCCGACGCCGATCAGCACGATCGAGAGCAGGAACGGGATCCGCCAGCCGCCGTCGATCATGAAGTCGTCGCCCTGGGCGGAGATCAGGCCGAAGGCCAGGGTGGCGCCGAGCGCGCCGGCCGGGTTGCCGAGCTGGGCGAAGCCGCCGTAGAACGTCTTGTACTTCTCGGGTGCGTGCTCCACGGCCATCAGTACCGCGCCGCCCCACTCGCCGCCGACGGCCAAGCCCTGCAGCGTGCGCAGGAGGACCAGCAGCACCGGAGCCGCGACGCCGATGGCGGCGTACGTCGGCAGCAGGCCGACGAGCATCGTCGAGACGCCCATCAGCACGAGCGTCAGCACCAGCGTGGGTCGCCGTCCGAAGCGGTCACCGATGTGACCGAAGAGCACGCCGCCGAGCGGGCGCACGAAGAAGCCCACGGCGTACGCACCGAACGCGGCGGCGACGCCGACCAGGTGGTTGCCCTCGGGGAAGAAGAGGTGGGGGAACACGAGCGCCGCAGCGGTCGCGTAGATGTAGAAGTCGTACCACTCGATCATCGTGCCCACGAAGGCAGCGAGTCCGGCGCGGCGGGCGCGCTGGTGGCTGAACTGGCCGGGCTGGGTGGTGCCCCCTGGCTGAGGCTGCATCGTCGTTACCTCCGTGACGGGCCGATCGGGTCGGCGTGGCGGTGTGACGCTAGGCACAATCAGAGGGACCGTCAACCGCACATCGTGCGCTGAAAACGGCCTTTGCCGATGATCTGCTGGCAGTCGTCGGCAGAGCGTGACAAGTGGGGCAGGAAGGTGTCACGCTTGCGCACGATCTGCATCACGACACGGCCAGAAAGTTTTGGAGCGGAATATTGCCGAACCAACCCGAGGACATCGACGGCCGACTGGTCCGTGCCCTGCAGCGCGAGGGCCGGGCGAGCCACCTGGAGCTGGCGCGCGAGCTCGGCGTCTCCCGGGCGCTCGTCGCCGGCCGGCTGCGCCACCTGCGCTCCAGCGGCACCGTGCGGGTGGTCGCCGCGGTCGACCCCGCGCTGCTCGGTCATCGGGTGATGGCCCACGTCTCGGTCGATGTCTCCGGTCCCGCCGAGCCGATCGCGCAGTGGGTCACCGGGCTGCCCGAGGTCCTGCTCGTCTCGGCGGTCGGTGGCGCGCACGCGCTGGTCGCCGAGATCCGGGTCGGCACGCACGACGAGCTGAACGCGGTCCTGTCGAGGATCCGGGCGTGCGAGGGCGTCACCGCGGTCGCGACCCGGTTCTACACGCGCGTGCTCAAGGGGCTCTTCATGCCCGAGTACCGCCTGGAGGTCCCCGTCGACGCCGTCGACCGCCGCCTGATCGGCGCCCTGCAGGCCGACGGCCGGGCCAGCTATCGCGAGCTGGCCGACCTGGTCGGGCTGTCCCCGACCACGGTGCGGGCGCGGGTCACCCGGCTGCTGGAGGCCCGCGTCATCAAGATCAGCGCGGTCGAGTCGCGGGGCGTCTACGGCAGCCAGCTGTCGATGGGCCTCGGCATCCACCTCGCCGACCTCGACGAGAGCGTCGTCAACCACATCGTCGACTCCGACCACGTCGAGTTCGCCGCCCAGACCGTGGGCGCCTGCGACCTCCTCGCCACCATCGTCGCCCGGTCCCCGGCCGCGCTGCTCGAGCAGATCGACGACCTGCGCCGGCTCCCCGCCGTCCGCCGGGTCGAGGCGTGGACGCACCTCCGGCTGCTCAAGGAGGACTACACCCGCGGGCTCAACGAGTCGTGAGTGCCGCGTCGATGAGCCGATTCAGCGGCTGTCGACGGTCAGCGAGTGGTCGGCGTCCAGCTCCGAGCCGGGCACCGGGCCGAGACCCAGCAGGTCGGTGACCAGGTTGGCGACGTCGCCGTTGCGGACGGGCTGCGGCCCGTCGTACGACGGCTGCGCGTCGCCGGGGTCGGCGTAGTCGGGGTTGAGGTCGTAGAGGTCCCCGTCGGCGATGCCCGCGCCCCACACCACGAACGGGATCGTGAAGTCGGCCGGGTTGCCGGCGACGTCGTGCCGGGCCTGGCCGGGGAGGCCGCCGTGGTCGGCGGTCACGACGAGGACGATCTCGTCGGCGAGGTCCGGGTCGCTCGAGATCGCGTCGACGACCTGCCCGAGGGCGGCGTCGGAGGCGGTGACCGCGGCGTCGTACGCCGGGGAGCCCCACGTGTGGGCGTGCCCGGCGACGTCCGGGCCGCGCAGGTGCAGGAAGGTGAGGTCGCGGTCGTCGCTGGTGAGGTCGTCGACGACGGCCGAGGTGAGGGCGCGCTCGTCCTCGCGGACCTTGAACTCGTCGATGGTGCCGGGCCACGAGCGCTGCCAGACCTCGAACTTCGTCTTGCCGGCGATAGACGGCGCTCTCGCCGCCGGCCGCCGCGATCACGGAGAAGACCGAGGTCACGCCGGGCGCGACGACGCGGCTGCTGTCCTCGTTCCAGGTGACGCCGTGGCCGCCGGCTGCGGCGTCGATCCGCTCGCCGGTGACCATGCTCGTGTGGTTGGGCAGGGTGACGGTCTGCTCGACCTCGGTCCGGGCGTCGAGCGTGCCCGCGCCCTCGGCGAGGAGCGAGGCGAGGTACGGCGTCGCCTCCTGGCTGACCGCCCAGGACGCGAGGCCGTCGATGGAGACGACCACCACCCGCCGGTCCTCGGGTACGCCGCCTGCGTTCTCGTCGCCGGCGTTCTTGTCGTCGGCGGCGTCCTCCGCCCGGTCGCCCAGGTCGCGGTCGCGGTCTCGCGGTCGCGGTCGGTGCGCTCGTCGTCGTTCCTCCGGTCGCGCCGGTCGGATCGCCCGTCCCGGTCGGGGTCACTGCCCGCCGCGCCCTGCGACGCGCGCTCCCCGGCGCTCCCGTCGCCCCGGTCGAGCCACCACAGGCCCCCCGCCACGCCGGCCAGCGCCACCACCACGACCACGAGCGCGCCGACGAACCACCGGCTCTGGGAGGAGTCGGGCGACGGCCCCGGCTGCGACATGCGGGCCAACCTAGTGGCGGGCCCGCGATGTAACACGTTGTTCGCGGATCTGGGATGCCGTCGGCGGCTGCAACACGATGTTCGCGGAGCTGGGCGACCGTCGACGTTGCTGGGAACCCGTTGCAACGGTCTCCCAGAGACGTGAACGGTCGCCCAGACCGGCGAACGACGGCGGACCGCCGTCGAAGAACGCACCGATCGGTGCCGGTGGGACTCGTGTGACTCCAGAGGCGCCGATTTCGCCCCCTCCCTGCCGATTGGTCAGTTCTTCGACGGGAGCGGCACCCGGGCAGCGGTGCGCACGGGCAGCTCGGCGTATCCACGCAGCACCCGGGTGCGGCGGCGCACGGGCTCGCCTGCGACGCCCAGGTCGGGGTAGCGGTCGTAGAGCAGCCGCAGCGCGGTGACCGCCTCGAGCCGGGCCAGGCTGGCGCCGAGGCAGTAGTGGATGCCGGCGGAGAAGGCGACGTGCTCGTGCGCGTTGGCACGGGTCACGTCGAAGCGGTGCGGGTCGTCGAAGACCGCGGGATCACGGTTGGCCCCGCCGAGCAGCACCAGGAGCGCCTCGCCCGCGCGGACCGGCTCGCCCTGCACCTCGGTGTCCCGGTGCGCGGCCCGCATCGTCAGCTGCACCGGGGAGTCGAAGCGCAGCACCTCCTCGACCGCGTTCGTCCATGCGGACGCCTGGTCGTCCTGCTCCCGCAGCCAGGCGAGCTGCTCGGGGTGCCGGTCGAGCAGTGCCACCGCGTTGCCGATCAGGTTGACCGTGGTCTCGAACCCAGCGCCGAGGACCAGCAGGCCGACCTGGTGGAGCTCGGTGTCGGTGAGCCGATCGCCTCCCTCGTCCTGCAGCAGCCGGCTGAGCAGGTCGTCGCCGGGGTCACGGCGCAGGTGGTCGAGGTGGCCGTGGAACCAGCGGTGCATGCTCCGCAGGGCGGCCTCGGCGGCGCGGAACTCCCGGTAGGTCAGGGCGGGGTCGAGGGTGGTCGCCGCCAGGTTGCCCCACGCGAGCAGCTGTCCGCGGTCCGCGCTCGGGGACCCCGAGGAGGTCGGCGATCACGGCGACGGGCAGCTGCGCGGCGTACTGCTCCACCAGGTCGAACGAGCCACCTGCCTGTCGGTCGATGCCGTCGAGCAGCCGGTTCGCGGTCTCGTCGACGCGGCCGCGCATGCAGCCGACCCTGCGCGCGGTGAAGGAGCGCGCGACCAGCTTGCGGTAGCGGGTGTGGTCGGGCGGGTCGACCACCAGCATCGACGGCGGGTCGACCGGCCCGAGCGCGCCGGGGTCGGCGATCCGGTCGAGCAGCCGGCGCAGAGGCGGGGGCAGCTCGGCATGTCCGCCGGCGACCCCGAAGTCCTCGCTGCGCAGCACCTGGTTGGCCGCTGCGTGGTGGGCGGTCGCGCCGACCAGCCGGTTGCGGACGACGGTCCCGCCGGCACGGAGGGTGTCGTACGTCGCGAACGGGTCGGCCGTGATCGCGTCGTCGGTCGTCAGCCGGGAGATGAGGTCGCCGCGCTTCGCCTCGCGCAGCATCATCCGTCGCTGGATGCCGAAGCCCAGTGACCAGGTGAGGAAGGAGCGGGGAGCGTCAGGCGACCACACGGGTGTCAGCCTCCTCCCCCGTGCCGGGGGCGTCCAGCAGTCGCAGGATGCCGCGGGCCCGGTGGGTCAGCCGCTGCTCCTGCTCCTCGAGCACCGCCTCGGGGAGGTGGGTGTCGAGCTGAGTCGTGCGGGCGAGGTCCCAGCGGTAGCGGAGCGCGGCGACCAGGCCGGCCCGGTCGCCGAACAGCTCGGCGTACTCATGCCGCCACGGAAGCTCCCGGTAGGGGTCCGCGGCGAGCGTCTCCTCGATCTCGCGCATCGCCTGCCAACGCCGGTGGGTGTCGGTCCAGCTCATCGTGCTCACCGTCCTCGGTGGGGGATCCCTGCCAGTCCGGCGGGGTACGACGAACCTAGGTCGCGCGCATCCCGCCGGACATCGGGCTGGGGCAGGCAATCGGGCGCCGTAGGACTCCGACCCTGGTAGGACTCATCGGCGGGCCGCGGGCCGCCTGTGGTCGGATGACGCGGGTCCCCGGGCTGCCTACGCTGAGAGGCATGCTGCGCACCCGGATCGAGGAGACCTGCCGTCGCCGCGGGCTGCTCTACTCCTGGTGGGTGCCGGCGACGTCGTACTCCCTGCAGCTGATCTGCGTGCTCCTCGCGGTCGGCGTGCGCGACCAGCTGTGGCCGATGACGTGGCTGCTGCCCACGGCCGTGGCCCTGGTGGTGGTCCTCCCCCTCCTCGAGCTGTACGGCGCCCGCGCGCTGCCCTGGTGGCTCGATCCGCTCGGCCCGGCGCTCGCCGCGGTGCTGCTGCTCGCGGTGCCGACGGGTGGGGCCGTCATCGACACCGCGCCCGCCCTGCTGGCGATCCTGACCGCGCAGGCGATGGCCCGCGACGGGGTCGGCCCGGCCGTCGTCGTGGCCGGCGGCTCGGTGCTGCTGATCCTCACGACGCCGTTCGGGCCGGCGGTGCAGCTGCCCTACGTCCACGTCATCGACGTGATGCTCGGCCTGATGGTCGGCGCGATGCTGCGCGCACAGATGCGGGCCCTGGCGGCCGAGCGGGAGGCGCGCGAGCGCGCCTGGCAGCAGGCGACGACCGCCGAGCGTGAGCGGATCGCCCGCGAGATCCACGACCTGGTCGCCCACTCGCTCAGCGTCACGCTGCTGCACATCACCGGTGCGCGGCACGCGCTGCTCGACGTCGACGACGACGAGGCGGGCACCGCCGCCGAGGCCGCGGCCGAGGTCGACTCGGCGCTGGCCGACGCCGAACGGGTCGGCCGGCAGGCGATGTCCGACATCCGCCGCACGGTGAGCGCCCTCGCCGAGGGTCCGGAGCCGACCCGGGCGCTCCCGGACGCACGGCAGATCGGCGCGCTGGTCGACCAGGTCCGACGGGCGGGGCTGGCGGTCGACTACGACGAGCGCGGCGACCTCGCCGCGCTCCCACCGGCGACGGGACTCGGTCTCTACCGCGTCGTCCAGGAGTCCCTCTCCAACGTCGCCAAGCACGCCCCCGACAGCACCGCCGCCGTCGCGCTCCACGCGGGGCCGCGGCAGGTGCGGCTGACGATCCGCAACCGGCGCCCCGGATCGACGGGTCTGCCCGCGGTCGGAGGACGCCCGCTCGCAGGGGTTCCCGGGACCCACGGCGCCTCCGACGGGCACGGCTCGGGCCTCGCCGGCATGAAGGCACGCGCCGCCCAGCTCGGAGGCGACCTCCTCGCCGGCCCCGACGGCGAGGACTGGGTGGTCGACCTGCGGGTCAAGCGGGAGGCGTGCGCGCTGCGCACCGCGGCCACCGGGATCGGCGCCGCGGGCGACGTACCCCCTCCCGCGGCGGAGCCGCAGCCCGGCACCGGGCCGATCGCCGGGCCGGTCACCGGGGTGGGCCGATGACCACCGTCGCCCCGCCCGACCTGCTCGGTGTGGTGCTCGTCGACGACCAGGAGCTGGTGCGGTCGGGTCTGCGGCGGATCCTGCGCCGGCGCGACGGGTTCGACATCGTCGCCGAGTGCAGCGACGGGTCCGAGCTGCCCGCGGTCGTCGACCAGCAGTCCGACGCGATCGACGTCGTCGTCATGGACCTGAGGATGCGGGACATCGACGGCATCACCGCCACCGAGCGGCTGGTGGCGCGGCGGGACGCGCCGCCGGTGCTGGTGCTCACGACGTTCGACGACGACGTGATGCTGTCCGGAGCGCTGCGGGCGGGAGCGGCGGGCTTCGTGCTCAAGGACTCGTCGGCGGACGACCTGATCCGCGCCGTACGCGCCGTCGCCGGAGGCGACAGCTGGCTCGACCCGGCGGTGACCGGGCGCGTGCTGCGGAGCTACCGCGCGTCGGCGCCGGCCGCGCCCGGCACACCCGACCGTGCCGAGGAGCTGCTCACCGGCCGCGAGCTCGAGGTGCTCAAGGCGATGGCCGCGGGGCGGAGCAACGCCGAGATCGCCGGCGACCTGGTGATCTCCGAGCTGACCGTGAAGAGCCACATCGGCCGGATCTTCGCCAAGCTCGACCTCCGCGACCGGGCGGCGGCGATCGTCTACGCCTACGACCACGGCCTGGTGAGCCCGGGCACCGCCTGATCGCCGCGGGTCCACCGCAGGGCCTGGCTCGGCAACGGAGCCGTGGGTCCCTGCCGACGGCTGCGCCGGAGGGACCTCCGGTCGCAGAGCGTCTACGCCACGCACGGCGTCTACGGCTGGGCGCCGCTGTGGTTTCGCGCCGCGCGTGTCTCCGCCGATGCCCCCGCCGGTCCCGCCGGCTCCGCCGTCGTCCGGGCTGGGTGGCGCCGCCGGCAGCCCCCGGGCAGAGCCCAAGGCTTGAGGATGAACGCTCAGCCGGCGAGCGCCTTCTCGATGTCACCGGCGAGCTTCTCGGGCTTCATGGTGGGCGCGTAGCGCTGGACGACCTCGCCGTCCCGTCCGACGAGGAACTTGGTGAAGTTCCACTTGATCGCGCCGCCGAGCAGGCCGCCCTTCTCCGTCCGCAGCCACCGGTAGACGGGGTGGGCGTCGTCGCCGTTGACCTCGACCTTCGCGAACAGCGGGAACGTCACGCCGAAGCTGCTCTCGCAGAAGGTCGCGATCTCCTCGTCGGTGCCCGGCTCCTGGCCGCCGAACTGGTCGCACGGGAAGCCCAGGACGGCGAACCCCTCGTCGGCGTAGGTGTCGTGGAGCTCCTGCAGCCCGGCGTACTGCGGGGTGAAGCCGCACTGCGAGGCGGTGTTGACGACGAGCACGACCTTGCCGTCGTACGTCGCGAGGTCGACCTCCTGGCCGTCGTTGGCGGTGGCGGAGAAGTCGTGGAGGGTCGTCATGCGTCGAGTGTGGCAGGCGGCGCCCCGCCCCACGGCTCGCCCCAGCGGCCGGCGTACGCGATCTCGGCCAGCTCCTTGCGGTGTCGTACCTTCCGCTCGCGCTCCTGGTCGCGCTCGGAGACCTCGGCGGGGTCGCCGCGGAGGCCGACGGCGATCCCCGCGACGAGCCGGGAGTACGGCGGCACGCCGAGCTCGTCGGAGATCGTCGGCCAGTCGGCACCGGCGAACTGGTGTGCCCACAGGCCCATCGCCTGGGCCTGCAGGGTGACGTGGGCTGCCGCCTGGCCGAGGCCGTAGACGCTGATCGTCTCCCCGCCGGGCCCGGTCGGGTCCTCCTCCGGGTCGAGCGCGATCCCGGCCAGGAGCACCACCGACGCGCGCGGCACCCATCCGGCGTTGCCGCGGCGCAGGTGCCGCACGAGCACCTCGTGGGCGGCGTCGCCCCGCTCGGCGACGACGAACCGCCAGGGCTGGATGTTGCCCCAGCTCGGCGCCCACTGCGCGGCGTGCAGCAACGCCGCGATCTCCTCGGTCGTCAGGGTGTGGGTGGCGTCGAAGATGCTCGGGCTCCACCGGGAGCGGAGCGGCTCGGCCAGCCCCTCGGCGCCCGGCATGGGTGCGTGGATCAGGTCGTCCGACATGACGCCAGTATGCGAGCGCACGACCGCCGCCTGTCCGGGCGTCCGCCCGACGACGTCAGACATCGGGGCTCCCCGAGCGCCCCGGACGTCTGACGTCACGGACCTGCGACCCGGACCTACGCGTCCGATCCGGCGATGTTGACCATCCAGCTGACGCCGAACTGGTCGACGCACATGCCGAACTCGTCGCCCCACATCTGCTTCTCCAGCGGCATGGTCACGGTGCCGCTGCCGGAGAGCTGGTCCCAGTACCCGCGCAGCGTGTCGGAGTCACTCGCCTCGCCGGAGATGCTGACCGCGCCGTTCGGGCTCGGGCCGCCCGGCACGATCGCCTCGGGAGCGTCGGCAGCCATGATCGTGTAGCCGGCGGTGGTGTCGAGCAGGCTGTGCATGACCAGGTCGGCGGCCGGGCTGTCGGCGGCGCCGTACTCGCCGAAGGTGTTGACGGCGAGGTCGCCGCCGAACACCTGCTGGTAGAACTCCATCGCCGGCCGGGCGGTGTCGGCGAAGCTGAGGTAGGGGTTGAGTCGCGATGCCATCGGGGGCTCCTTCGGAAGTGTGTGGACGGTTCCGACCGTAGAGACCGGCACCGACACCGGCACTCATCGCGCTCCGCGGCCCGGGTCGGCGGCTCGCTCGGGAGTCGCTCAGCGGTAGAGCCGGACGGCAGCGTCGCCGTACGCCACCACCGCACCGTCGAGGACCACCACCTCGTCGAGCGCGAAGTAGTCGCTCCCGTAGTCGTCCGGGTCGGGCCCGATCCCGGCGACGTCGAGGGTGGAGAGCTCGGCGCCGCTGCTCCACGAGCCCAGCGTGAGCCGATCCGCCTCGTCGGCGGTGTAGAAGCCGTCTGCCGTCGCGCCGGCGACCCGCCGGTCCTCGGCGAGCAAACGCAGCCCCGGCGACAACAGGGCACCGGTGGAGAGGTCTCCGACGTAGTACTCGGTGTCGCTCACGGGCCCGCGCCACAGCCAGTTCGTCACGCGGTCCAGGTCGGCCGATGCGAGCTCGTCGCCGGCGTCGTCCAGGAGAACGACGGTGCCCGGCGGCTCGTCCCCGACCACGCCGTAGTCCTCGCGCGCGCCGTCGCGGCGGTGTACCGCTGCGATCGTGTCCCCCTGTCCCGCCGCCACGCTGGTGATGTCGTCGACGACCCACCGCTTCTCACCGGTGGCCAGGTCGAGTCCGAGCAGCCGGTCGTCGTCGTCGCCCCTGTCCTCGACCGTGTAGTCGTCCACGGTCACCCCGACCACGCTTTCGGTGGCGCCGACCCGCAACGTGTCGTAGGAGCCGCGATAGGCCAGATGGTCGGCGAGATCGACCGACCAGAGCGTGGTGCCGTCGAGGTCGACATAGGACAGTGTCGTCTCCTGCGTCGTGAAGAATCCGGTGCGGGTTCGGCCGGCGAGGCTCCCGTCGTACGCCGTCACCTCGCCGGTCGCCAGGTCGAGGATGCCGCCCCCGGTCGCGAGCCCGGTGGCTTCGTCGAAGACGAGCCGGCCGTCGTACTCCTGGTAGTCGATGGTCACCGACCACTCCGAGGAGTCGATCTCCCAGACCTCCTCGCCTGTGTCGGCATCGACCGCGCGCAGGACCTCCTCGTCGCGGTCCTCGAGGAGCACGAGGTCGTTGAGGACGAGCGCGGTGGCGCCGTACTCCGCCTCGATCCGCCACAGCTCCTCGCCGTCGACGCCGTAGGCGACGTGGTCGTAGTGGTCCGGGTACTCCCGCTCGTCGTCGTCGGGGTCCCACACCTCCCAGCTCACGAGTACGCCGTCGCACAGCGGTTGGAGGTCGCCCAGGGTCACGTCTGCGGCCGCCCCGTCGGGGTCCTCGACGTTCCACTGCTCGGTCGCGTCCTCGGCCACGGCCGCCGGAACCTCGGGGCAGGTCCGATCCTCACGGCCGGGTCCGCCGGCCCCGTTCCCTCTGTCGTCGTCCGCCAGTACGACGACCGTGAGCACCCCGCCCACCAGCACCGCGGCGAGCGCTCCGGCACCCACGACCCACGGCCAGGTACGACGCCGCGGGCCACCCTGCCCGCCCGGACCTGGAGGTGGCAGCGCGCCCGGCGGCGGAGGTGGCGGCGAACGCCACCCCGGCGGTGGAGGTGGAGGTGGCGGGGGGAGCCGATCGGACATGCGGGGCATTCTCGCCGCGTGCGGGTCTGCCAAACAGGGACGGCGCGCCGCCCCTGTCGCCACAACGACGAAGGCCGGGCCCCATCGGGACCCCGCCTGTCATGCGTGCGCGATTCCCGTCATCCGGCGAATGCGGCGCGCCCCTGCATGGCGGAGGTGCCGAGGTCGCTCTTGGGCAGGGCCTCGCCGGCGGCGACGGCCTCGGCCCATGCTCCGGTGCTGGCCACGGCGGCGAAGTTGGAGTGCAGGAGGACCAGCAGCGTCTGGTGCAGCTGGTCGGCGGAGACCTTGCCGGCCTCGTTTGCCAGGTGGATGGCGCCGCTCGCGTCGGAGAGGATCTCGGCGACCAGGCCGAGCTCCTCGGCACCCACGGCAGTGGCGATGTCGCAGTTGTTGGTCATGAAGCCGACGATGGTGATGGTGTCGACGCCGACGGTTCGCGGCGCCACACGACCGAACATTGCGAGGCGTTCCAAGCCGGTCATAGCGAGCGCCCGACCCCTCCCGTCATCAGGATGGTGACCTCGACCCGGGCAGCGCTCGTCAGCCGGTCGACGGAACGGATGAGATCGTGGCGTAGTGCGGCGTCTCCCCGCCCACCGGGCTCCGCAGGCCACGGCCCGGCGTACGCATCGTGATGCGCACCCGGTCGGAGCGGAACATGTCGTGGGAGAACTCGAACGGTTGGCCGGAGGTGTCGAACGTGGTGCGGGTGATCGACACGAGCGGGTCCCCGACCGCGACAGAGAGCAGCGCCGCCTCCTCGTCCGTTGCATGGACGACCTCGACCACCTCCTCGGCGTCGCCGATCATCACGTCGTAGTCCTTCTGGATCAGCTCGTAGAGCGAGCCGCCCAGCGGACGCTCGAGCAGGCCAGGGAAGCGATCGGCAGGGAACCGCGCGTGGTCGAGCGAGAACGGCGTGCCGTCGGCGAGACGCAGCCGCCGCACGTCGACGACGAGGTCGCCCTCGTCCAGCTGCAGAGCCCGCCGGGTCGCGAGATCGGCGGTCGCCATCATGGTCGCGACGACGCGGGTGCCGGCGGCATACCCCTGGCGGGCGAGGTACGCCGGGACGCCGACGACCTTGGTGAGGTCGTGCTCGACCTTGGCGTGGCTGATGAACGTGCCTCCACCTCGGCCGGCGACCCGGCGGACGAGGCCCGCCTCCTCGAGCGCGGCGAGCACCTGGCGCAGCGTCGCCCGGCTGACGCCGTAGTGCTCGGCGAGCTCTCGCTCGCTCCCGAGGCGCGCTCCGGGCGGAAGGGTGCCGGAGCCGATATCGGTGAGCATCCGACGGCGTAGGTTCTCCGCGACTGCGTGCTCGGTCGCCATGGCAGCGCTCCTCTCGGAACCGGTGGATGATTCGGTCCGACCAGTGTGCCGCACCTGCCTGCAGTCAGATCTCCTCGAGTGCCTGTAACGACTCGGGGAGCACCTGCCCGCCGTCCACGACCAAGGTCTGACCGGTGACGTAGCCGGCCTCCTCGGTCGCGAAGAAGAGAGCGGCGTTGCCGATGTCGGCCACGCTGCCGAGCCGCTTCTGCGGCACGCTCGCCGCCATCGCCGCGAGGTAGTCGTCACCCAGTCCGTCGAGGCCCTCGGTCGCGACATTGCCGGGGAGAACGGCGTTGATGGTGATGCTGCGCGGGGCGAGCTCCAGCGCGGCGGTGCGCACGAAGCCGAGCTGGGCGGCCTTGCTGGCGCCGTAGTGGGACCAGCCGGGGTATCCGGTGTGAGGCCCGGTGATCGACGAGGTCACCACGACCCGGCCCCGGCCGCTGGCCGTGAGCGCCTCGAGACATGCCTGTACGGCGAACACGGTCCCGTCGAGGTTCGTGGCGAACACCGAGTGCAGGTCGTCCGCAGTCATCACCTCGAGCCGTGCCGCGGGGAAGATGCCGGCGTTGGCGCACAGCACGTCGATCCCGCCGTGACGCTCCACTGCGACGGCGGCCATCCGGTCGCACTCCGCGCGGTTGCTCACGTCGGCCACGACGTACGACGCCTCGCCGCCGATCTCCGCGCATGCGGTGGCCAGCGACTCCTCGTCGCGTCCGGTGATCACGACCCGGGCGCCGGCCCGGGCGAAGACCGTGGCGATGCCGCGACCGATGCCCTTGCTGCCCCCGGTGACGACGACGGATCGTCCGGCGAGTGAGGTGAACATGAGGTCTCCGATCAAGAGGTTGTCAACTGAGGGAAGCGCCGTCCGACGCGACGTAGCGCCGCGCCAGCTCGACGGAGTCGGCGGTGTAGCCGGGACCCAGCTCCTGGCACTCGCGCGAGTGGGCGTGCGAGCCCATCCAGGCAACGAGCAGGAGCCGGCGCAGCATCACGAAGGTGGGCAGCATCGCCTCGTGCTCGGCCGAGAGGTCGGTGACGGAGCGGTAGCCCCGCAGCCAGGCGGCCTGCCAGTCGGACAGCCGTGGGTCGTGCTCGATGAACGAAACGGCCGTGCCGAAGTCGTACATGAACCAGGAGAAGCCGCAGTCGTCGAAGTCGATGACCGTGACGAGGTCGTCCTCGACGAGCAGGTTGGCGAGGCGGAGGTCGGCGTGGACCAGGCCGAACCGGTCCGACCCCACGCCGTACGACGCGAGCCGCTCCCGCACGACCTCAGCCGCCGCGCCGAGCGCGGCCTGCTCCACCGGTCCGACACCGATGCCGTCCTGCCAGCGTCCCCAGCGCGGCTGGTCGCCGAGGGAGTGCTCCCAGTCCCAGGTGAACCGGTGGAAGTCTTCGGGCGGCGTCCAGCCCCGTGCGTGCACGTGCATCCGTGCGGTGATCGCGCCGAGCGTCTCGAAGTCGGAGGTGCCCAGGACGACGTCGTCGGGCTCGATGCCCGGCACGACGTGGAAGAGCACCGCATGCCGCTCCTGCCCGCCGATCTCCACCGTGGTGACCACCTCCCCGTCGTCGTTCGGCACCACCTGAGAGGTGACGACCTCCGACTCGGCACCGAGCGCGGCGAGCCAGGCGAGCTCGCTCTCGATGTCGGAGCGGGAGTGATAGCCGACCCGGTGCACCCGCAGGATCGCACTCCGGTCGGTGTCCGTGACGAGGAAGGTCGCGTTCTCCGACAGGTTGATCATCCGCAGCTGTCGCGACGAGCTGAACCCGTAGCGGGCCAGCGCGCGCTCGGCGACGTGCGTGTCGACGGTCGCGGTGCCGGCTTCCATCAGTGCTCCCGTCCCTCGATCGACTCCAGCACCTTGGTGATCCGGTCCCGGGCGACCTCGACGTCCTCGGTGCTGCCGCTGAGGTAGAGCCGGCCCGCCGCGCCGATGAACTGCACGTCCACCATGGTGATGCCCGGCGCGGCACGCTCCGCCTCGTTGGCGGCGACGGCCGCGAACAGGGCCGGGGCCATCTCGTAGACGAGGAGCGACTGTCCCGGCATGATCATCGACCCCGAACGGTTTCGGTTGAGGATCACCGCGTGCTGGTCGGTGATGCTCTCGATGATGTCGTGGTACAGGACCCGCGGGCGCAGCTGGTCGCTCGCCGAGCTGCCGGTCCCGTCGAGGACGGCCTGGCCGGCGGCCACCACGTCCTCCAGCGACGAGGCGTGCAGCTCGAGCACGCCGAACTGCCGCTCCACGAAGAGGATCCCGGGCTCGACCGACGGTGCGGCCCGCAGGGCCAGGTCGATGACCCGCTCGATCGCGAGCGCTGGGGCGACCTCGATGATCAGCGCGTGGTCGCCGGCGTACGGCGGGTAGCCCCGGGCGCGCGTGGGCGTGCCCAGGTAGGCGGCGAACTGCGGCTGCAGGTCCTCGACCATCAGGTAGACCCGCAACTCCGCGCGGGCGTCGGTGGCGGCCATGGGACCTCCTCTTCTCGTGAGCGTGGATTCAGGGAAGTGCGGGAGCTACTTCGCGCTGACGTCGAAGTGATTGCCGAGCTCGGCGTGCGGGCGCGGGATGACGTGGACGCTGACGAGCTCGCCGACCTGCGAGGCGGTCTCGGCGCCGGCCTCGGTCGCGGCCTTGACCGCACCCACCTCGCCGGCGATGACGACGGCGATGAGGCCGTCGCCAACCTCTTGGCGGTCGGTGATGGTGACGTTGGCGGCCTTGACCATGGCGTCCGCGGCGGCGAGCGCGGCGACAAAGCCCTTGGTCTCGATCATGCCGATGGCGGTGCTGGACATGTGGTGCTCCTTGGTTGTGCGGTGGGTGGTTCGGGGGCCGGCGGCGCCCGACATCGGAGGGGTCAGGACGAGGCGCGGGTACGACGCCGCGCGGGTGCTGCGGGAGGCGCCGGCGGGGTGTCGATCGAGCCGATGATCAGCGCGTCGACCGGTGGCGGCGTCCCGTGGAACCAGGCGGCGGCGACGGAGCCCTGGGCGATCAGGACGGTCTCGCCGACGCCGCTGCCGAGGACGTCGAAGGCCACCAGGCGGCTGCCACCGTCCTCTACCTCGACCTCCAGGAGGGCGCCGTTGGGCAGGCCGTCGATCCTCTTGGTGGACCAGACATTGCCGGTCACGACTGCTCTCAACATCAGCGCTCCTTCTCGATGGGGACCCCCAGCGCGCGAGCCCTCTCACGCGCCAAGGGAGTCAGGACGGCACGGCGGCCGAGGATCAGCCGGCGGCCGGACTCGGCGGCCGCCTTGACCTGGCGCTCGGTGACCGCGCCGGTGTCGATCCGCTGGGCCGGGCGGTCGTGCGCGGTCACCGCCGCGGCGCCGCCCTCCAGCCGGAACCGGAGCCGGCCGGCCTTGAGGTCCTGCCGGTTCTTGGGGTTCTCGAACAGCGCCAGCAGCTGCCGGGCGAAGCGGTCCAGGTCGGTGTCGTCGGAGATCCGCACCGCCTCCACGCGCTCGCGCAGCTGCGGCGGGGTCACGTGCTCGGAGCCGGCGACGCCCACCGTCGACGCGGTCACCGCGGCGACGCCGGGAGGGACCGGCGGCGCGGTGACCGGGGGTGCGGCGGGGGTGGCCGCCGTCGACCCCACGAGGTCGGCGACGACCTCGCGTACGACGTCCGCGATCACCGCGCGCAGGTCGAGGGACGTGCTCACGTCAGTCCTCGGAGCGCTTCCTCGGCCGCCTCCGCGGCCTGCCGCACGTCGGCCTCCGTGCCGGCCAGGTAGACCCGGCCGGTGGCGCCGATCATCCGGTAGTCGACGACCTTGATGTCGGCGGCCTTCTCGGCCTCGTTGGTCGCCACGATCGCGTACGACGCCGGCTGCACCTCGAGCACGTACATCGACTCGCCCGGCAGCACCATCGACCCGATCTTGTTGCGGTTGATCAGGAAGGCGTGCTGGTGGTCGATCGAGCTGATGATCTTGCTGGCCAGGATCTGCGGCCGCACTGCGCCGGCGGCGTCCGCGCCGAGCGCGTCGAGCACGCCCTCGGCGGCGGCCTTGACCGACCCGGTCTCGCCGTGGAACTCCAGGTAGCCGAACTGCCGCTCGACCACGAGGACGCCTGCGGCGACCTCGGCATGCTTGAGCGCGACGTCGGTGATCGGCTCGATGTCGATGCCCGGTGCCACCTCGATGATCTGCGCGGCCATGTGGGCGCGGGGCAGCGTGCCCTTGATCCAGGTGCCGAGGTAGCACAGGGTCTGCGGCTGCAGCCGGTCGATGAAGATGAAGGAACGCAGTTCAGCCATGGGTCAGCCCTTGATGAGGTGGGAGAGTTCTTCGACGACGAGGCGCCGTACCTGTTCGCGGAAGGCCGCGTCGTCGGCGCTCGTGCCGCCGGCCGCGGTGCGCGCACCGATCCGGTCGATGAGCGCGTCGACGTGCGACGGCGCGTGCGATCGGGGCGCCCGGTCGTCGTTCGACGCCAGCGGGTACGCCGGCACCGGGCCGTGGTGGTCGCGCCACGGGCTCAACCCGGCGTAGGCCGGCATCGCCTCGGCGGGATCGCTGTTGTAGGCGATCCGGGTCCAGTTGACCAGGTGCTTCGGCTGCAGGTTCTCGCCGAGCGCGCTGCGGCCGACGAAGCCGGTGCCAATGGTCATGGTCGGTGCGAGGTTGGTGTCGAGCCCGGAGCTGCCGGTGCTGTTGCCGACATTGACTGAGACCCGCAGCACGGGCACCTCCGCGGCGTACCGCATGACCGTCGCGGGTTCGCTCGAGTGGATCGCGGCGCTGTGCCCGGCGCCAGCGATGCGCACGATGGCGCGCGCCGTGGCGATCCCGGTCACCGCGTCGGGGACCCGGATCATGCCGAGCACCGGCGACAGCTTCTCGTGGGTGAGCGGCTCCTCGGGAACCGCCACGTCGAAGGGGGCGACGAGCACCTTGGTGCGCGGACCGACGCGGATGCCGGCCTGCTGCGCGATCCACGAGGCGTCCTTGCCGACGACGTCGACGTTGAGCCGGCCGAGCGGGAACATGTAGTCCCGCAGCCGCTGCGCGTCGTCCGCGCCCAGCACGGCCGCGCCGGCCCGCTCCATCTCGCGGACGAGCTTGTCGGCGACCGCCTCCTCGACGACCAGCACCGACTCGTTGGTGCACAGCACCGAGTTGTCGAAGGCCTTGCTCTCGACCAGGCGCTGCGCGGCAGCGCGTACGTCGGCGGTTGCGTCGACCAGCACCGGGACGTTGCCCGGGCCGACGCCGATCGCGGGGTTGCCGGAGCCGTAGGCCGCGCGGACCACGCCGGTGCCGCCGGTGGCGAGGATGACGTTGGTGCGCGCGTCGCCCATCAGCGCCTCGACCAGGGGGATCGTGGGCTCGGCGACGCACTGGACGATGCCGTCCGGGGCGCCCGCCTCGACCGCGGCCCGGGCCAGCAGCATCGCCGCGTCGTGGCAGCACTCCTGGGCCATCGGGTGCGGGCTGACGACGACGGCGTTGCGGGTCATCAGGCTCAGGATCACCTTGAAGAAGACCGTGGCGACGGGGTTCGTCGACGGCGTGAGGGCGAGCACGACGCCGGCGGCCCGGGGCACCTCGACGATCTTGTCGTCGACCCGCACCCGCGGGCTGACGAAGTCCTGGCCGGCGTAGGTGTCCACCAGGCCGCGCGAGCAGGCCTGGTTCTTGCGGACCTTGTGCTCGGCGACACCGAAGCCGGTCTCGCGCACGGCCCACTCGGCGTACTTCTCCGCGTTGGCGTGGGCCACATCTGCGACGGCGCGCACGATGCGGTCCACGTCGCCCTGTGAGTACGACGCGAACGCGCGCGCCGCCCAACGGGCGCGCTCGAGCATGTGCCCCGCCTGCGCGGGTGCGGTCACGGGTCGATTCGGCTGGTCTGCCATCAGCTTGCCCTCCGGCGCGACAGAGCGGGGTCGGCGGCCGCGCGCGCGATCGCCAAAGCGGTGCGGTCGAGGAGCTCCTCGACGAGGTCCGGGGTCATCAGGATCCCCGGCTTGTACTGCAGGACGCGGGGGTCGAGCGTGGAGAAGATCGCCCAGACGCCGAGCTGGTAGAGCTCGCGCATCACGTACTTCGCGCCCTCGGGGTGGGCGAACTCCAGGCCGAGCACGACGCCGTTCTGCCGGATTCCGACGAACCAGTCGGGACACTGGGCCTGGACCTGCCGCAGCCCCGAGCCGACCAGGTCCGCGATGTAATGCACCATCGAGCGCACCTCGGGCCGCCGGCTGATCTCCAGCGTCTTCAGCGCCGCCACACAGCCGAGCTCGGCGCCGCCGAAGGTGGAGATGTGGCCGAAGCCGTCCTCGCGCAGCCACGCACCGGCCCGCTCGCTGAGCAGCACGGCGGCGATCGGGTAGATGCCGCCGGAAAGGCCCTTGCCGCTGACCAGGATGTCCGGCTCGATGCCGTGCTTGGTGATCCCCCACAGCTCACCGGTGCGCATCAGGCCGGTCTGGACCTCGTCGGCGATGTAGAGGGCGTCGTACTTCTCGCACAGCGCCTTGACCGCCTCGAGGTAGCCGGGGTCGGGAAGCGGGAAGCCGTACGTCGCGGGGACCGTCTCCATGATCACCGCGGCGACGTCGCGCCCCTTCAGCGCCTGCTCCATGGCGGCGAGGTCGTTGAACGGGACCTGCGGGAACTCCTCGGGCCGGTCGGAGAGGAACAGCTTGGAGAAGCGGTCGTCACCGGTGGCCACGGCGAGGCCGGTGTGGCCGTGGTAGGCCTTCACGATCGAGACGATCTTGCGCTTCTGCATGGCGTGCCGGGCGCTCTTGAGCGCGATGTCGATCGCTTCGCCGCCACCCGAGGCGTAAGCCACCTTGGTCAGGCCGGCGGGCGCCGACTCCACGAGCGCCTCCGCCAGCGCCGTGCGACCGAGCGAGGGGAAGTGGTGGTTGCCGACGTCGAAGCGGTCCATCGCCTTCTTCACCGCGGCGACGACCTCCGGGTTGCGGTGCCCGAGGTTGTAGGTGCCGCCGTTGAGGTGGACGTCGATCAGCCGGCGGCCGTCCATGTCCCACAGCAGGTAGCCCTCACGTCGGTCGATCACCAGGTCGATCCCGCTGTCGGACCAGAACTTGGTCTTGTCGGGGTTCCAGTAGTGCGCCGACTTCTCGAGCATCTCTGCCTTCGAGTCGAAGCTGAACGCGTCGTAGTCGTGCATCGCCATCCCTTGGTGTCTGTCTCCACGTCGCATGGTCTCCGGAAGCCGTGTGACGACAACCCTGTTTGGTCTGACCGAAAAAGTCAATGGTCTTGGCTCTGACAAAGATTGTCATACCGAAAACCTTGAATCGGTCTGTTTGGTAGTGCCACGATGCGGAGTCCGCTGTGAGCCATCACACAACCGGTCGTGCCCCTCGGGCACGGGAGAGTGAGTCCGCATGTCTGTTGAGGAGACGCCCAGGGCGTCGGAGACCGAGAACGGCGTCCAACGGCTGAAGCCGAACGCCGTCGGCCTGCTCGGGGTCATGTTCATGGCGGTCGCCACCGCTGCCCCGATCACCGCGATGGTCGGCAACGTGCCGATCGCGATCGGCTTCGGCAGCGGCGCCAACGCGCCGGCCGGCTACCTCGTCGCCACGATCGTGCTCGGGCTCTTCGCGCTGGGCTACTCGGCGATGGCGAAGCACATCATCTCCACGGGGGCGTTCTACGGCTTCATCTCCCACGGACTGGGCCGCGTCGCAGGCATGGGCGCGGGTGCGCTGACCACGCTGGCCTACGTCGTCTTCGAGGCCGCGCTCGTCGGCATCTTCGCGTTCTTCGCCGCGGGCTTCTTCTCCGCGCACACCGCGCTGGACATCTCGTGGGTCTGGTTCGCGCTGGCGATGCTCGCGGTCAACGCCGTGCTGACCTACTTCGACATCAACCTGACCGCAGTCGTGCTCGGCGGCTTCCTGATCACCGAGGTCGTCATGCTCGGCGCGATGACCGTCTCGATCCTGGTCTCCGGCGGCGGCCCGCAGGGCTGGTCGCTGGGTTCGCTCAACCCGCTCAACGCCTTCCAGGGCCTCAGCGGCAGCGTCACCCACCCGGACACCGGCGCCACGTTGGCGGTCGCGGGCACCGCGGGCATCGGCCTGTTCTTCGCGTTCTGGTCGTGGGTCGGCTTCGAGTCGACCGCCATGTACGGCGAAGAGTCCCGCAACCCGAAGAAGATCATCCCGCTCGCCACGATGCTCTCCGTGCTCGGCATCGGCGGCTTCTACGTCATCGTGTCCTGGTCGGCCATCGTGGGCACCGGCCCCGACAACGCGGTCGCTCTCGCCCAGGACGGCGCCACCGCCGGACAGATCTTCTTCGGCCCCGTTGAGCAACACCTCGGACACTGGGCCGTAGTGCTGTTCGAGTTCCTGCTGATGAGCGGCTCCTACGCCTGTGGCATGGCCTTCCACAACTGTGCGTCGCGCTACATCTACGCGATCGGCCGCGAGGACTTGATCCCCGGCTTCGGCAAGACCCTCGGGGCCGCTCACCCGGTGCACGGCTCGCCGTACATCGCCGGCTTCACGCAAACCGCGATCGCCACCGTGATCGTGCTCGGCTTCTACTTCACCGACCGCGACCCGTACGCCCAGCTCTACGCGCTGATGGCCATCCTCGGCACCACCGCGATCCTGATCGTCCAGGCGTTGGCCGCCTTCTCCTGCATCGCCTACTTCCACGTCCAGGGGAAGCACCCCGAGACAGCGAACTGGTTCCGCACGTTCCTCGCCCCCCTGATCGGCGGCATCGGCATGGTCTACGTGATCTGGCTGCTCGTGGAGAACGCCGGCTTCGCCGCCGGCGCCGCGGCCAGCGACATCGTGTTCAAGCTGTCGCCGTGGATCGTCGCCATCGTGGGCCTCTCCGGACTCGGCTTCGCGTTCTGGGCCAAGCGGTTCGCCCCCGAGCGCTACGACACGATCGGGCGGGTCGTCCTCGATGACGCGCACGAGCGGACCGATGTCTGAGACCCGGAACAGGCCCGTACCGGACGGGCTGCGGAGGGCGTACTCTGCGAAGATCGCGACCTTGGAGACCCGATGAGCAGTCGCCCTTCGGCGCTCGACCTGGTGGCCGACGTGGCCTCCATCTGTGTCGAGCCCACCCCCGCCGCGGTGCGCGCTGCCGCCGTGCTGGACTGCATCGGCGAGGCCATCCCACTCGAGGCGGCCGCGCTGTCGACCTTCGACCCCGTCGAAGGCCGGCACGTGACCGTCGCGGAGATGGGCTACCCCGCGCCGGTTCTCACCTACCTCAACGACGGCTTCGCCGCTGACGACCCGGCGTTCCTCACCATGCGGTTCCGGAACCCGACGCCGCTGCGGTGGTGCGACATCCCCCACTACACCGAGATGTTCAGCGCCCACGAGGTCTTCATCCCGGGCGGCTTCCACGAGGGCGTGACCAGCTGCCTGTTCACCCGCGACGGGCGCTACACCGGTGCGCTGCACCTGAGCTCCGACTCTCCGCTGCCGATCAGCGACTCCGCCGTGGAGACGCTGATCGCGTTGCAGCGGGTGATCGCGCCGCTGATGGACGCGATGCGCCCACCGGAGGGACGCAGCTGGACCGAGCTCCTCGACGCGGCCGACGAGGCCGCCCTGCTCACCGCGGACCGACGGCTGGTCACGATTCCGGGACTGCGCCGGGACCGCTGGCTGGCCGATGCCTCACCACTGACCGCGGAGCTCGTCGCGCAGCGCGACAGTCCGGCCGCGCGGTTCACATGGGTGTCACCCGAGGGCCGGTGCCACGAGGTCCAGACGACCAGACTGGCCACCGGCGTCCTGGTGACGCTGCGGGAGGCGGCGGCGCCGTACCGCCTCTCTCCGCGGGAGGTGCAGGTGCTCACGCTCGTGGCCTGCGGCCTCGGCAACCCCGACATCGGGCTGTCATTGTCGCTGAGCCCCCGCACGGTCGCGACCCACGTGGAGCACATCCTGGCGAAGCTCGGCTGCGCGACCCGGGTCGCGGCAGCGAGCATGGCGGTGGCCGAAGGGATCGTCCCGCTCGCGGGACCTCCGTCCACCGCCCTGCTCGTGAGCACCTGAGCTCCCTCGCCGGCCTCAGACGCCGAGGTCGACCGGCGTGCCGATGGTCCAGCCCCCGTCGACCAGCAGGTTCTCGCCGACGACGTGGTCGGCGAGCGACGAGCTCAGGAACAGCACCGCGTTGGCGACGTCCTGGGGGGTCGCCCACTTCCCGCGCGGGGTCTGGCCGGCCAGCGCGTCGTGGGTGGCCTGGTCGTAGAGCGCGGTCATGTGGGTGGTCACGAAGCCGGGAGCGACCGCGTTGACGTTGATCCCCCGGCCCGCGTAGTCGAGGCCGGCCTGACGCGTGAAGTTCACGATCGCGCCCTTGGTGGCGCAGTACGCCGCGAAGCCCGGGTTGCCCCGGAATCCGCTGATCGAGCTGATGTTGACGATCTTGCCGGGCCTCTCCCGGCGGAGCAGGCCGCGGACCATCTCACGGGTGCAGTGGAAGGTTCCGTCGACGTTGACGAGGAACTGCGTGCGCCAGGTCTCGTCCTCGGTCTCGTGGACGCTGCCCTCGCGGAGCACGCCCGCGTTGTTCACAAGGATGTCGAGCCCGTCGAGGCGCTCGTCGAGCTCGGCGAACACCGAGGCGACGTGGGCGCTCGCGGTGACGTCGAGCTTGACGAACTCGGCCGATCCGGCTTCGGCGGCGATCAGCGCGACGGTGGTCTCGCCGCCCTCGCGGGCCTCCTCGGTCAGGTCGGCGACGACGACGTGCGCGCCGACCTTGGCGAGGGTCAGCGAGATGGCCCGTCCGATGCCGGAGGAGCCGCCGGTGACGACGGCCTTCTTGCCGGTGAGGTCGATCATGGGGTGGTTTCCTTTCCTACGGGTGGTCAGTGCGCGGTGCCGCACCAGTCGAGCGCCAGTGCGGCGTAGGTGCGTGCGGCGAGGTGGACCTCATCGATGAGGCAGTACTCGTCGTCGGCGTGGGCGACCCGGAGGTCGCCGGGGCCGTAGCTGATCGCCGGGACGCCGGCAGCCGTGAGGAAGCTGCAGTCCTCGACGGCGCAGAAGCCTGCGACCGGCGGCGGTCCCTGGTACGGCGTCTCACCGGCCACCCGTTCGTGGGCCGACGAGACGGCGGCGGTGATCGCGTGCGCCGCCTCGCCGGGGTCGTTGGCCGGCCAGTTGAGCTTCCACTCGACGGCCGGCGGGTTCTCCCGCAGCCATCCGTCGGTCTGCGCGATCGCGTGGATCTGGGCCTCCACCTCGGCCTTGACCGCCGCCGGGTCGTCCTGCGGCGGGTACCAGATGCAGTACTCGATGGTCATGTACTCGGAGAGGATGAATGGCACGAGCACGCCGTGCGGGCCGCCTTGGACGACGCCAGGGTGGATGGTGAAGTGGCCGGGCGCGAAGAGCGGGTGCGACTTCGTGAACGCCCACTCCTCCTCCAAGCGCTGCATGGCCTGGAAGACGAGCATCCCCTTGTCGATCGCGTTCACCCCCACCGCGCTGCCCCCGCCACCGGCGCGGATCGTCTGGCCGCGCATCGAGGAGTGGGTCGCCTTGCCGCGCACGGTCACCGAGAACCACAGCAGGCCCGGGGTCACCGGGATCACCCCGAGCGTGGTCGGCCCGCTCGGCTCGGCGACGACCGCGGCATCGGCACGGTAGCCGTGCTCGATGGTCGAGGTGACTCCGCACTCGTGGTCCATGACCTCCTCCCCCACGACGGCCTGGACGATCAGGTCGCCCTGCAGCGACACGCCGGCGCTGCGCAGGGCCTTCACGGCGAAGGCCTGCGCGACGAGGCCGGCCTTCATGTCGCTGGCGCCGCGACCCCAGACCCGGTCGCCGTCGACCCGCCCGGAGAACGGGTCGCCACTGGTCCACCGGTCGGGGTTGCCAGGCGGCACGACGTCGACATGGCCGTTGAAGATCAGTGACCGGCCACCGCCGGAGCCCTTGACCGTGCCGACGGCGTTGGTGCGGCCCTTCTCGACCGCCCACCGCTCGACGTCGGCCCCGGCGTCGGTGTAGATCTCCGCCATCAGGTCGGAGACCCGGCCTTCGATCCCGACCACCTCGTCGTACACCTGCCCGGGGTACTTCGGGTTCACGCT